>NZ_JAULRU010000001.1 GCF_030518155.1 Gilvimarinus gilvus
TGAAGTTTTAACGGCAGGTTTTCCTACAAGCAAAATCAAAACCGTAAATCTATCAAGATTAGAAACTCAACTACAAGGTACGTTACAAAACAAATCGAAATCTTTCGAAGTAAGCATCCCTGGTTTGAACAAAACGCAAAAAACTTTTACTATTGTTGAAAATCAGGTATTATCTCCAGAATTACAAGCAAAATATCCTAACATCAAAACTTATGTAGGATATTCTTCAGATAATTCTCAAGACAAAATTGTTTTATCTTATTCTCCTTCTAAAGGAGTAACAGCATTAGTTCTTTCTCCTAACAATAATTATTCTATTGAAAAAAAG
>NZ_JAULRU010000006.1 GCF_030518155.1 Gilvimarinus gilvus
GCTTTTTCCCTGGTGGGTGAAGGCCTGGCTGACAAGTCGCTGAAAGACTACGCCGGCAAGCGCAAGGTGCTGAACATCTTCCCGAGCGTCGACACCCCAACCTGTGCCACTTCGGTGCGCAAGTTCAACGCCCAGGCCAACGATGTAGCCAACACCGTGGTGCTGTGCATCTCCGCCGACCTGCCGTTTGCGCAGGCACGTTTCTGCGGCGCCGAGGGCCTGGAGAACGTGAAGAACCTGTCGACCCTGCGTGGCCGCGAGTTCCTCGAAAACTACGGCGTGGCCATCGCCGATGGCCCGCTGGCTGGCCTGGCCGCCCGCGCCGTGGTGGTGCTGGACGAGAACGATAAAGTGCTGCACAGCGAGCTGGTCGGCGAAATCGCTGAAGAACCGGACTACGA
>NZ_JAULRU010000051.1 GCF_030518155.1 Gilvimarinus gilvus
ATTTTTCATTTTTGCTCCGCAACAGATTTATAGCTTTCTTGGCCGTTTGGGATTGTACCTTTGCCCCTGAGCTTTCTGAAGCTGTTTCGCTTAGGTAAAGAAATAAGCTTAAAGCGGGCCATCAAACCATGCAAGATCTGGCATTCTATGTTTTATTTGTATATGCACAGGGTATGGGGTTTGCTGTACTCGCTGAATGAAACCAATCATTAGGCATAGTCAATTGAATGCAGAACAACAAATAGAAGAATCATCGGAAGATAGTAACGGCCTTATTGTGTGCCAGCCAATCTTTAACGAACAGTTAAAAATTGTCTCTTACCAGCTTCGCTACGAAGATAGACTTGAACCAGGGAATGCAATTCTTTCTGACGGGCGCTTC
>NZ_JAULRU010000466.1 GCF_030518155.1 Gilvimarinus gilvus
ACTTCGCTGTTTCAATATTGAACCGCTGCGCATTGTATAACTGAGGTATGAGACAGATATCGGCCAGGGTCGGTTGGTCACCGACGCAAAAATCGCCGCTTCTTTCTGAAGTCTGTAGAAATACGTCTAAAGATTTCAGGCCGGTTAAAACCCAGTGTCGATACCATGCTTTTCGTTGATCATCCGTCACCCCTACTTCATCCGACAAATAATTCAGCACCCTTAGGTTATTTATTGGCTGAATATCAGAAGCGATCATGCCTACAACTGAGCGCATCATCGCTCGCTCATTGATAGCTACAGGAATAATCGGCGGCTCAGGTA
>NZ_JAULRU010000467.1 GCF_030518155.1 Gilvimarinus gilvus
AATGTAATGTGGTTCCACTCGACCATTGTTCCGATTAGTGATCATAATGCTGAGAATGATCATATTGATTATTTTATGGTTGTATCCGTCGATATTACTGAACAAAAACAGGTAAATATTGAAATAGAAGAACTGAACTACGCGCTTGAGTCTCGGGTTAAAAGTAGAACGCTTGAGTTAGAAAAAGCAGTAGAAGAGTTATTGATCATTAGCGAAACCGATAGCTTAACAACCATAGCAAATCGCCATGCCTATGAAAGGCGTCTGACAGAGAATGTGGCGACTGCCAAACGAAATAGAGAGCATCTATCACTTTTGATGATCGATGTAGACTGCTTCAAAGAATACAATGATAAGTATGGGCATGATTATGGCGATGCTGTAC
>NZ_JAULRU010000468.1 GCF_030518155.1 Gilvimarinus gilvus
GCTTCCTGCTGCTGGTGAGCGTGGCCAAAGCAGGGCGCTATGCAGTGCTCACCATGATCACCCTGGGCTGGTTTCACGCTCGGTAACACCTTTCGCCCTCCCCTTGGTCCATGGGCTGTTACAGTGCTTTTTTCCTACAAGGTTCTACAGGGAGTTCCCCCATGCTGCGCGCAACAGCTCTGGCCTTGGCGTGCCTGGCCGGCGGTTCGGCCGTCGCTGCCGAATCGCCCACCTTCGGCCCCCAGCTCGAAGGTTTCCGCTACCCGCATCCGCTCCAGCATTTCGACTTCAAGTCCCAGGGCCAGGCCCTGCAGATGGGCTACATGGACGTGCCTGCACAAGGCCAGGCCAACGGCCACAGCGTGGTGTTGATGCACGGCAAGAACTTCTGCGCCGCTACCTGGGAAACCACCATCGAGGCGCTTAGCAAGGCCGGCTACCGAGTGATC
>NZ_JAULRU010000469.1 GCF_030518155.1 Gilvimarinus gilvus
CATGGTGCAGAGTGGCGAGATGAGCCTGCAAGACTTCGTCGCCCGGCAGTCGGCATGGATGGGCAAGTTGGTGGAGCGTTGCCAGGGTATGCGCATGACCATCAGCGGGCCGGCAGCCGGGGCGGCGCCGCCGTGGAAGAAGAAGCGGCGTAGCGGTGCTGGAAAAAGCAAACCGACTGGGAGCAAGCCGGCGGCTGGCAAACCGCGTCAGCCTCGGAGGAAGGCAGCAACCTGACACTTAATCGCGAAGAGGCGAGTACGGTGACTGCAAATCACCCATCAGGTACCGCTTTTCAACCGGCTGAACGCGCGGGTGAGCTCGCGGTTGAATGCCTTGCCATTGTCATTCTTGCTATACAACCGCGCCCTCACCTCAGCCGGTGGGTAGG
>NZ_JAULRU010000470.1 GCF_030518155.1 Gilvimarinus gilvus
GGATTCCATTTTGGGTTGCGAATTTAAGAAAAGAAAAAGCTGGAATAGTAACAGCAGAAGATCCTCGTCCGATTTTACCAAATCAAGAAGGAATCACAGTATTATTCAAAAAATAATAAGCTGTAAAAAAAAATTAAAAGGAACTTGACGAAGTTCCTTTTTTTATTTATTCGACTTTCGAATCTTCTTCATAATTTCCTTCCAAATAATTTTTCAAACTAATTCGGATAATTTCTGTCCAACCAGCTTCAAAACTTTCGCGCGAGAAATTTTTATCATCAGGCGGAAAAGTTTCAATTCCTTCATGAATCAACGTTAATTTTGTTTGCGGAACAATTTCATCTGTTAATTCATCCAAAATAAATGTAACAACAGAATTTCCTTCGTAGACAGGATATTTCCATGTATAAGCTAACAATTTAGTCGGCTCTACTTCTACTATTTTACAGTGATGTAAATACGATCCGCCATAAAATTCAAACTCAAATCCAACTTCTGGAACAAACTTCTCAATATCAAAATACCATT
>NZ_JAULRU010000471.1 GCF_030518155.1 Gilvimarinus gilvus
CGTGGCCAGTGCAGCGAAACCATCTGGACCACCGACCTGTCGCACGAGTACGTGAAGATCAACGCCGAATACCGTACCTGATGCAGTGATGGGGTCGGGCAACGGCCCCACAATTCCAGAACCAGGAGACGAACCATGAGCGATCACCTGAACTTCGGCGACACGTTGCGCGCCTTGTTGCAGGCTGGCCTGGCGGAGCGTGAAGTGTGAAACGGATTCATGTTGTAGCAGCGGTCATTCGTGGCGCCGATGGCCGCATTCTGATCGCGCGGCGGGCCGCCACCCAGCACCAGGGTGGCCTGTGGGAGTTTCCCGGCGGCAAGGTCGAAGCCGGTGAAAGCGTGGAAGC
>NZ_JAULRU010000472.1 GCF_030518155.1 Gilvimarinus gilvus
GCTTCAGCTTGCGCGCTGAACAGCGCCCGCCGCTCAGCAGCGTCTTCAGCTCGTCGCGCTCGCCTTGGGTCAATTCGACCCGGTACTTTACATTCATCGCCGACCCCCATGCTTGAGGGCACGACAGATGAATCAGATCCAGGGGGCCTGTCTGCCTCCTTCCGCTCCGCGCTTCACTGAAAGGCAGGGCCAATACCTGGCCTTCATTCACGCCTACACGCTGGTGCTCGGACGGCCGCCGGCAGAAGCCGATCTGCAGCGCCATTTTAAGGTCACTGCACCATCCGTCCACCAGATGGTCCTCGCGCTGGAAAAGGCCGGCTTGATCCGACGACAACCAGGCACCGCACGCAGCATCCACGTTCTC
>NZ_JAULRU010000473.1 GCF_030518155.1 Gilvimarinus gilvus
GGTGATCCTCGGCCAGGACCCTTACCACGGGCCTGGCCAGGCGCACGGCTTGTGCTTCTCGGTGCAGCCCGGGGTGGCCACGCCGCCGTCGCTGGTCAATATCTACAAAGAGTTGCAGCGGGACCTGAACATCCCGATCGCCAGCCACGGCTACCTGCAAAGCTGGGCCGAGCAAGGCGTGCTGCTGCTCAACACCACCATGACGGTCGAGCGCGCGAATGCGGCCTCGCATGCCAAGAAAGGCTGGGAGCACTTTACCGACCGGATCATCCAGGTCGTCAGCGAGCAGTGCCCGCACGTGGTGTTCCTGCTGTGGGGCGCCCATGCGCAGAGCAAGCAGAAGCTGATCGATGGCACCAAGCACCTGGTGCTGAAGT
>NZ_JAULRU010000474.1 GCF_030518155.1 Gilvimarinus gilvus
CTGTTCATGCGCCGTGATGAAGTAGAAGCCGCCTGGGCCTGGATCGACCCCGTGATCAAGGGCTGTGAAGAACACTTCCAGGCCCCACGCCCGTATGCGGCTGGCAGCAACGGGCCAGAGCAGGCTACCAGCCTGCTGGCACGCCATGGCAGGGTCTGGCATAGCTGAAAAGTTTCATGCTGTGGCTGGGCTGGGGCTTGTTGCAGGCTCTGGTCGGAAGGCGCATTTCGCCCTTCGTACTAATGGAGCTGCAGACATGATCAACAGCAAGAACTGGAAAGCCCAACATGACAGGATGCCCCCAGGGGCGCGGGTGCGGGTTGCAGGTTCCGTCACCGTCGCCAACCCTGGCGTCGACCCCGTGCTGGTCAAGCGCGACGGGCAACCGGGTACCCTGGCCCTGGACCTGGAATTGAAATCGGAAGGCGGCAGCTTCATCCAGGTGTTGTGTGACAAGGAGGTGCATTTCGAGATGCCAACCGGCGCTGAAGCCATC
>NZ_JAULRU010000475.1 GCF_030518155.1 Gilvimarinus gilvus
CCTTCAATGGACACCAAACTGCTCGATATCCTCGCCTGCCCGATCACCAAGGGCCCGCTCAAGCTCAGCGCCGACAAGACCGAGCTGATCAGCAAGGGTGCCGGCCTGGCCTACCCGATTCGCGACGGTATCCCGGTCATGCTGGAGAGCGAGGCACGTACCCTGACCGACGACGAGCGCCTGGACAAATGAGCCTTGACTACACCGTGGTGATTCCTGCCCGCCTGCGTTCCACGCGCTTGCCAGGCAAGCCGCTGCTGGCCATCGCCGGCAAGCCGATGGTGCAACATGTATGGGAGCAGGCGCGCAAGAGCGCGGCCAGCCGCGTGGTCATCGCTACCGACGATGCCAGCATCTTCGAAGCTTGCCAGGCCTTTGGCGCTGAAGTG
>NZ_JAULRU010000057.1 GCF_030518155.1 Gilvimarinus gilvus
CGTTTAAGGAAGAACGATGACTCGCCCAAGGAAAGAGCTGATATCTGTTGCCGATACCCCTTACTATCACTGTGTTTCCCGCTGCGTACGCCGGGCGTTTTTATGTGGTAAAGGTAAAGATTATAATTTTGAACACCGCAGGGACTGGATTGTTCAACGCCTGAAAACCTTGGCGGATATTTTCACCATTGATATCGCCGCCTACGCCGTTATGTCCAATCATTATCATCTGGTGTTAAGAGTTAACCAATGCCGGGCCGATGACTTAACAGACGATGAAGTGATTGAGCGGTGGAGAAAGCTCTTTAAAGGCCCGTTGGTGGTTCAACGCCATCTCGCCAAGCAAGTCCTTGCTCCTGAAGAGCTGATACTACTGAGTGATATTGTTAAACAATGGCGCCATCGTTTGGCGGACATCAGTTGGTTTATGCGCTGTTTAAATGAGCCTATTGCTCGCATGGCCAATAGAGAAGACAAATGCACCGGGCGATTCTTTGAGGGTCGCTTTAAAAGCCAGGCGTTACTGGACGAAAGGGCCTTATTGAGTTGTATGGCCTACGTGGACTTAAACCCAATCAGGGCGTCCATGGCCAAAACACCGGAAACATCCGATTACACCAGCATTCAGGAGCGATTAGGGATTAAACCGGCCAACACCCCAAAACCGAATGAGTCCCACCAAGATACATCAAAATCAGCTCTCAGCTTAGCGGAATTGATGCCCTTTGCCGGGCGTGAGTCACACAACACCAGCGCGGATCATATACCTTTTCATTTAAGCGCTTATTTGGAATTAGTGGATTGGACAGGCCGGGCCATTCGCAATGACAAACGCGGTGTGATAAACAACTCACTGCCCTCAATTTTAGAGAGACTCAACATTCCCTCAACCGACTGGCTGGAAAGCTGCTGCCATATTGAAAGCCAATTCAGTCAAGCGATTGGCTCTGTAACCAAAATCACGGAGCTTTGTGAATCTCTAAACCAAA
>NZ_JAULRU010000476.1 GCF_030518155.1 Gilvimarinus gilvus
GATGGCGGTCATGCCGAACTCGCGTACGCCATAGAACACGTAGTTGCCGCTGGCGTCATTGGCTTCGACGCCCTTGCAGCCCTTCCACAGGGTCAGGTTGGAGCCGGCCAGGTCGGCCGAACCGCCGAGGAACTCGGGCAGCAGCGGGCCGAAGGCGTTCAGGGCGTTCTGGCTGGCCTTGCGGCTGGCGATGGTTTCGCCCTTGGCAGCCACTTCTTCGATGTAGGCCTGGGCCTTGGCACTGAAGTCGGCCGGCAGTTCGCCGCGGGTACGGCGCTTGAACTCGGCAGCCAGCTCCGGTTAAGCCTTGGCGTAGGCGTCGAAGCGCTGGTTCCACTCGGCTTCGACCTGGGCACCGGCAGCCTTGGCATCCCACTCGGCATAGATGTCGGCCGGGATTTCGAACGGGCCGTAGTTCCAGTTCAGGGCCTGGCGGGTCAGGGCGATTTCGTCGTTGCCCAGCGGTGCGCCGTGGCAGTCTTCCTTGCCCTGCTTG
>NZ_JAULRU010000477.1 GCF_030518155.1 Gilvimarinus gilvus
ACTTATCTACTTCAGTCCAGCCTTTGAGATATACCCGCCCCTGCGTATCACGGTCCATCTCAATCAAGCCCAGTAAATCACGATAGTGAACCAGAGCTTCTTCCAGATCCAAAACCCGAATTTGTACATGGCCAGGACGTATTACACCTTTTTTCATTTTCTTAACCCTCTATTCTTATTTTAATCAGGCCTTACAGCCTGCGACCGGTTAACAACCTCTATACACAGGTCGCTTAACGGATAAACCCGGCACGCCAGCACATAACCTTCACCAGCCTGGGTATCACTGATATGAGCTTTGCTCATGCACTTACTGTGATAGTCACCTTCGACAATTTTTACCTTGCATACACCACAACCTCCG
>NZ_JAULRU010000478.1 GCF_030518155.1 Gilvimarinus gilvus
ACTTATCGCATAACATCTTTTCAATATTTTTGCATCTTTAAAACTCCCACCTAACGAACGTTTAAAATTAAGAATCGTATTTGCTTGCTTCTCTGTAAAACCAAGTTTCATCCAATCCTCATGACTCAAATTATTTGGATTAAACTTGCCTTTTATTTCTATTTTTTCAACTACTTTTCCCTCTGTTTTTGGTTGCTCAACTTTTGGCTGTTCAACTTTATAAATTATATTTTCAGGCAAATCAATATAAGGTTCCATTTCCGCATATTTTTCGTCGGAAATCATGTAACATTTTTTCAATTGTTCTTTCGATTTAAACTGTCCTCCCAAAATATTTTTATATTTTAGAATTGAAGCAGCTTGTTTAGAGGAAAAACCTATTTTTTGCCAATCATTTTCAGAAAAATTATTTGGATTAAATTTTACATACTGAATCTTTTTTCCACCTTGTTTTTTTTCATTTCTTTCGTC
>NZ_JAULRU010000479.1 GCF_030518155.1 Gilvimarinus gilvus
GGACACTTCCAGTACCACGAAGTCATCGGAAACCTTGACGATCTTGCCGGCGATACCGCCGTTGGTGACAACTTCGTCACCTTTTTGCAAGTTGCTCAGCAGGTTCTTCTGCTCTTTGGCACGCTTGGCCTGTGGGCGCCAGATCATCAGGTAGAAGATGACCAGGAAACCGACCAGGAAAATCCACTCGAAGCCGGTACCGGCTGGGCCGGCGGCAGGTGCTGCAGCGTCCGCGTATGCGGCGGGGATCAAGAAGCTCATTGGGCACTCCTAATGTAATTTTCTAATAATGGATGCAGACAGTCAGTCCAAGGGCGGAACCGGAAGCCCGCGCTTGGCGTAGAAGGCGTCGACAAAGGCGGCCAATTTACCCTGATGAATGGCCTCGCGTAAACCGGCCATC
>NZ_JAULRU010000480.1 GCF_030518155.1 Gilvimarinus gilvus
CAACCCGGCGGAAAATGCGATCCGGCCCTTTGTTGTTGGCCGGAAAAACTGGCTGTTTAGTGCCTCTGTGCCGGGGGCTAAATCCAGCGCCAACCTTTACAGTCTGATTGAAACGGTAAAAGCTAATCAACAGGAGCCTTATCAATACCTCCGTCACATCTTTGCGGAGCTGCCCAAAGTAACAACCGTCGAGCAAATGGAGGCACTGCTACCCTGGAATCTGAAGTTACAAGACGGGGTTAGCTGACCGCTTACATTGATCGGGGCTCTCATTTCTTTTAATTGAATGACTAGATTGTCAGCACGCTCAGCTTCATTGGTGTTCAAATAACCGGAGTTGATAAGA
>NZ_JAULRU010000481.1 GCF_030518155.1 Gilvimarinus gilvus
CATGGCATGTGGCACAACTTTGGGTGCGGTTTAGAGACAGGTTGCTATCGAAATACAGTTGCTGTCCCAGGGCTTCCTTGCTCAGCGGTACTGCTGGTGTATGTGAGGCACTGTCCGTTTGACCGGAGCTGCAGGCGGACAGGAGTGTAATAATACTCAGTAGCGGGAGTAGTCTTAAATTCATGAATCTATCTCGAAATAGAATGCTAATGATAACGAATCGTATTCGCGATAATATCAAGAATGCTTGCTTCTGTATCGGTGTTTGTCACCGTTGTGACGCTTTTATTGCTGATGTGATACAACGCAACAACGGTTACTGTGGATTCCCCCGGAAAGTTGCAGCGAACGATCCCGGGAGCTGCGTTTTTCAATAAGTCGATCTGAGGGGGCTGTCTTTGATTGATGATTCAACTGGCGAACAGCTTCAGG
>NZ_JAULRU010000482.1 GCF_030518155.1 Gilvimarinus gilvus
CATGGCAGTCACGAATCAGCTCTGGACGTTTACAAGTGCCCCCTGAGATTGATCTTTTCGCTATCGAGCGTGGCTCCATAACAGCCCCCGCAGGTTGTGGAAAAACGCAATTGATTGCCGAGACGCTCATCGCGCATACGCAGAGCAAACCCATCCTCGTCTTGACACATACGAACGCCGGCGTTGCGGCCTTACGGGCGCGCCTGAGACGAGCCGGTGTTCCTAACTCCGCATATCGAGTCTCCACCATTGACGGATTCTCGATGCGCCTGATCGCTAAGTTCCCAGCGCGAAGCGGCCATAACCCGCAGATCCTAC
>NZ_JAULRU010000483.1 GCF_030518155.1 Gilvimarinus gilvus
AGAATTAGCTGTAACAGAAGGTTCTCAACGAATTCATTTCTTCGACGAAAACTTTAATTATTTAAGAACTGTACAAGCTTTTGATAACACACAACCGTATAGTTATTTGAATGAAATTGAGTTTCACGATGGTTTAATTTATGCAAATGTTTACTTAAAATCTGGACATGCAGATAACAGTAATATTGTGGTAATTGATCCGCAAACTGGCGCTGTAAAAGCTGAGTTTAATTTCGCTGAATTGAAAGGAAAACAAGGAAATCCACAAGCACAAGAATTGAATGGAATCGCTTTCAAAGACAACGGAAATATGTTATTAACAGGTAAAAACTGGGATAAAATCTTTGAAATTAAGATTAAGAAGTAAAATATGGCTATTTGGCAATATAACGTCTTCTTAGTTCCATT
>NZ_JAULRU010000484.1 GCF_030518155.1 Gilvimarinus gilvus
AAAATAGATATCAAATTCTTGTTGTTTACCACTAATTACACCATCAACATAATTATTTATAAGATAATAAGAGAAACCTTTTTCACCGTATACATCTGTTATAAACGTACCTGAAAAAGGTTTACCATCTTTATAAATCCCTCTCGATAATTCTATATTATCACGATTTTTAACGATAAGTTCGTCAATATAAATCCCTTCCTTTAGCGTAGCTGTTTTTAAAAATACTCCATCTTTATAATCAACAAAAACCCCATCATAAGGTCTTTCATTTTTATAAATTAATTTCTGAATTAAATTTCCATC
>NZ_JAULRU010000485.1 GCF_030518155.1 Gilvimarinus gilvus
CATGCTGGTTGGGCTGTTTCGACCACACCGGCTTGCGGTTGAGGATGGTGGGGAACAGCATGGAATTCTTCAGGCTGGAGAACTCATCGTCGTCGAACGGCGTGGCGCCGCCCACCCGCACGAAGCGGAAGCTGCCATAGGGGTCACGCTGGTACAGCGGCGCCTGGGCGCCGTAGCGGATCGCCTGGTCGTTGAACTGCAGCTTGCGCTTGGCCTGGCGGAAACGCTCGAAATCGTGCCAGATCAGGATTGCCACGGGGTGGCCGATGAACATCGGTACCTTGCCAGGCGGCAGCAGCGGGTCGGGCGAGTGCGCTTCGGGCCAGGCGATGCCGTCCTGTTCCAGGTCGGCGGCGGTGACGACACGGTCTGGTTGCAGGTCT
>NZ_JAULRU010000058.1 GCF_030518155.1 Gilvimarinus gilvus
GTTTTTCACATATTTAAAATCAATTTCGGTGCAATATATTTAACATTCTATTAACTCATTGATTCTAATAAAAATCATTTAAGTTTTAATGCTTTATCTGATAAACTCACCTATTTTTGTAAATCAATTATAAGTAATGAGTAAATTAGAAAAATATCTATTTTCTACCAGAACCATGACGGTCTTGCTATTCATCTACGCAATCGCCATGGGTTATGCCACTTTCATTGAAAATGACTACGATACGGCTACTGCAAAAGCTGTTATTTACGAGGCAAAGTGGTTTGAGGTATTAATGATTTGGTTGATCGTTTTGTTCTTAATGAATATCAAACGATACCGATTATGGTCAAAGGAAAA
>NZ_JAULRU010000486.1 GCF_030518155.1 Gilvimarinus gilvus
CATGCTGGGCAAGGCCTTCAAGCGCCTGGGAAACAAGCCGAAACTGGTACTCCACTCGGATCAAGGCTGGCACTACCAACACTCGCAGTACCGCCACAAGCTGGCCGAGCAAGGGGTGAAGCAGAGCATGTCACGTAAAGGAAACTGCTTGGATAATGCGGCTATGGAGAGCTTTTTTGGTACGCTTAAGTCCGAATTTTTCTACCCGCAGCGCTTCAAGAGCGTTGAAGAACTGAAAGCCGGTCTGGATGAGTACATCCACTACTACAACCATGACCGCATCAAGCTAAAGCTCAATGGCATGAGCCCTGTGAAATACAGGGCTCATGCTGCAGGGGCTGCTAGCTGAAACTGTCCAACTTATTGGGGGCAGTCCA
>NZ_JAULRU010000487.1 GCF_030518155.1 Gilvimarinus gilvus
ACTTAAACATAATTAATAAATCAATAATTAATACATCTAATAAAAATCTAAATTGATTAGAAAAAATTAATATTATTAATAATTTCACTATACAACAGAATATTAACGATTTTATAAAATAATTCTTTTTATAGAAGCCTATTAACAAATTGAAAATTGTTAAACAAATAATTAAAAGAAAAATTATTGTTCGAGAAGATGATTGAAAAAAAATAGCTTGAAAATATTCAGTTGTATTCATTCTTACTACTTCTTCAAAAGTAAACGAATCTTTAAGTGGAATAAATTTACCGTTCTGTGCAGATAATTCATATAAATGATGCGGT
>NZ_JAULRU010000488.1 GCF_030518155.1 Gilvimarinus gilvus
TTGCGCCGTACCCGCGTGCAGCGGTGCCCCGGCACTGCGCAGCATTTTCCACGCCAGCCCGCTCAACCACAGCGCTCCGGCCCAGCTCATCAGTTGTTGTGCCAGTGGGTGGCGCAGCAACAGCTCGCCCAGCCCCAGGCCCACCAGCAGCACAATCGTCGCTGCCGTGCAGCAGGCCGCCAGGATCGGCAACAGGCTGGCCCGTACGCCCAGGCGGGCGCCGTGCGCCAGGATCAACAGGTTGGTTGGCCCCGGGCTGAGGCTGGCGACCAAAGCAAACAGGATGAAGGGCAGCATCGACTGAGACATGGGAACGCTCCAGAGCATC
>NZ_JAULRU010000489.1 GCF_030518155.1 Gilvimarinus gilvus
ATACACGTGTAGCTGACCGTTACTTTGATTACGGCCATAGCGATTTTTTTGAGCCCGACAAGGACCATATCGTCAAATATTGGAAGCCTTATATTCTAGATGGGACCATCGTCGAGTCTGAGTGGGATAGCATAAAGCCGAAGACCCATCTGGGAATCATGCTGGCTTGTCACCCTTGGATCGGCAGACCTGCCTTCTATGCAACCGTTGGGTTAATTACAGCTGCCGTAGCGGGTTTGGCTTGGTGGCTACTCACCTGATCTTCCACTGCTCTGTTTCAGGGTCCCTTACCAAATGCTGCTCTGAGACGACATCCAAGCCTACGGACCTAAAAATACTGAGCATT
>NZ_JAULRU010000490.1 GCF_030518155.1 Gilvimarinus gilvus
GTATGCCATGCTTGCACTACTCCGCTATCGGGTGTGGGTTGGACATCAAGCGTAGCAATGAGCCTAAACCACATCTGCCGACCTGCAAGCTGACGGCGTGGGCGCGGGCGCGCCCGCGCAGAACACCCCGCCAGCACTGCGGCATTACGCCACATTGCCCCGCAGTCTTTGGTCTTATAAATGGGCCGATATCACTTGGCCTTGCTGATTAGGCCAAATGGTTTGGTATACTCCGCCGCGACCGTTGGGTCATCGGGGCGAATCCCAGGAAAATGCGGACCGCCCTGGGCCGTGATCGGCCGAAAAGCCGGGCCTTTTCCGCCTGGCTGCCAAAGCCTGGGCTGTTACCGCAGTTCAGCACTTGACGCTCGACTGATGCATCCACCATCACCGCTCGCAGCTTCTCGACTTTCCGCTCATGGCTTGCCAGGGCGATGCGCCTTACCCTGCGCACCACGAGACTCGAGCACGCTCAGCACACAGAGAGTTAACCCGCATG
>NZ_JAULRU010000491.1 GCF_030518155.1 Gilvimarinus gilvus
AAAGGCAGGCAGTAAAGGCGCCACACCACGCTACTGCGATCGACCCGAAGCGCGACAAGGAAGCCAACGGGTACTCAGGAATAACAACAAGAAGGCGGTCCGCCATGTTCAGACATTCGAAAATACGCCAAGCCGGGCTTATTTTATTCGCCACTACATTGCTGCTGATCGTGCCGAACCTGACACGGTTGTTCGGCTGACTGCAGCAGTGGCGTCAACGGGCAGTGCGCAGGTAACCTGCTGGCCTCTTTGGTCGGAGTGTACCCATGCGCCATTGCCTTGCCCTGCTTGCGCTGCTGCTGAGCCTGCCACTGTCGGCGGCACAACTGCACCTTGAACTCGGCGCTACCCAGCGCCAGTGGAGCAGCGACGAACTGCTCAGCCACCCGCAAGCGCAGACCATCCGCATC
>NZ_JAULRU010000492.1 GCF_030518155.1 Gilvimarinus gilvus
TTGCGAACTTCAAACCCGGCCGTAACTGGCGCATGCGTTCAATACGAGGCATCAGCCAGCGCTTGGCAAACCCCGGTACCACCATGATCCGCAGCCAGCGTTCGGCCTCTTTGGGTTGCGCTTCCTTGCCGGCTTCCATGATCAACTGCAGGGCGGCAGCGATCTTGCGGTGGTACTTCTCCCCAGCCGGGGTAAGGTTGACACCGCGAGAGGTACGCTCAAACAGTTGAATGCCTAGCCAGTCTTCAAGCAACTTTACGTGTCGGCCAATCGCCGGCTGGGTCACGTGCAGAGCTTTGGAGGCCTCCACATAACTGCCCAGACGGGCGGCTGCATCAAATGCACGCACCGCATTGAGCGGCGGCAGGCGGTGGGCTGACATGTTACTGGCACCTTTGCTATTAAATTAACTAACAGCCGCCATGTTTAAATTGAAGTATCGCCCCGCGCAAGCCCTAACTGATAATCGAGCCACAGC
>NZ_JAULRU010000493.1 GCF_030518155.1 Gilvimarinus gilvus
AATGCGCTCCAGTGGCACCTGGCCCATGACCATCGGCACGATCTCTGCCCGCGCATTGAGGCTGCGCAAAATGGCCACGAGCTCTTCGCGCTCATGCTGGCTGATCAGGTCGATCTTGCTCAGCAGCAGTACATCGGCAAATTCCACCTGTTCGATCAGCAGGTCGCTGATCGAGCGCTCATCGTCCTCGCCCAATGTTTCGCCACGGCTGGCCAGGCTGTCTGCAGCCTGGTAATCGCGCAGGAAGTTCAGGCCATCGACCACCGTGACCATGGTGTCCAGCCGTGCCATGTCGGACAAGCTGCGGCCTTGTTCGTCGCGGAAGGTGAAAGTCTCTGCCA
>NZ_JAULRU010000494.1 GCF_030518155.1 Gilvimarinus gilvus
CCATCTTCCATGCACAGGCACTGATGCGATTAATGGGTCGCCCGCAACGAGATCTGCTCGAACTTTTCAGCAACGGAAAAGTAGCCGCCATTGAATTCACAGGAATGCGAGAGCCCGAGCAAGACCCTGCGCCAAAATTTCTTCCGCCAGTAGATATAATCTGCAATGAACCAACAACTCTTTATTTGAGCTCTCGAAGTCAGATTCTTTTGAGCCTTGTCAACTATAGATCATTCGCTTTCGACATAGACAATGAAAGCAAGCAGATAAGAATCGTAGGGAACTTCAAGGGTGGCGGTGCAGTGGGCTTGCCCAGTGAGACCGGAAGTGTCACAGC
>NZ_JAULRU010000495.1 GCF_030518155.1 Gilvimarinus gilvus
CACTGGCAGAATCTGGGTTACCCGTTGTCGTTGTACAACCCATGAATGTTCGTCAATTTGCCAAAGCCCAAGGGATAATCGCAAAGACAGACAAGATCGACGCTCAGGTGATCGCGCAATTCGGGGCGATGCTTAAGCCTAAAATACGTCCCATAAGCAACAAAAAAATACGATATATCAGGGACTTACTCGCCCGAAAACGCCAACTCATGGAATCAAGAACACAAGAGCTTAATCGTAAACACAAAGCGGAAAAAGCACACCAGGCAACGCATAATCGCATGCTGAAGTTTTTAGATAAGGAAATCGAGTGGGTTAATACCAGGCTTTCTAAAAGAGTCGCCGAGGTGACTGAATGGGAAGATACCTATAGGTTGTTGTTGAGTGTCCCCGGCATTGGAGATGGGGTCGCGCATACATTACTAGGAGAGCTTCCTGAGCTTGGAACACTGACCAACCGCCAGGTTGGTGCTCTGACGGGTTTGGCGCCTTATAATCGAGACAG
>NZ_JAULRU010000059.1 GCF_030518155.1 Gilvimarinus gilvus
ACCACAGCCCCTCCGGTTGTTCGCAGAGCGGTGAGGTTTAACCCGGCACCTACCGCCAGCAAACCCAGCGGCAACGCAATACCACTCAACAATCCGGCAACCGACACCAGCGCCCAGGGGAGCCCTATTCCCGATATATTCAGAGAGATCCCTACCACACAGGCAATAATCAGAGGATTTTTGACTAAAGCCAATAACACACTCAACAACCCTGCTTCTTTGCGGGTATAGAAACTAAACACCAATACGCACAGCAGATTCAGCAGAGGCACCATAACGGCCATCACTACCGCAGCAACCGCCAACCCTTCATCACCAAACAACG
>NZ_JAULRU010000496.1 GCF_030518155.1 Gilvimarinus gilvus
GATGCAGAGGCTTTCCTCTAACATGTTTCATTTTTTGAGTATTTTTCAAGTAATCTTTTAACTCACTTGATACATAACAAGGTCCATTATCAGATAATAATTTTGGTTTCTGTTTCGTTTTTAATTTCGCTTTTTCAATAGCTGTTTTTACAGTTCTTTTCACATCTTCAGCTTTCATTGAACTGCATAATTCCCAATGAATAATATATCGGCTGTAATCGTCTAAAATCGTGCTCAAATAATACCATCCCCATCCAATAATTTTAAAATAAGTAAAATCTGTTTGCCACATTTGATGAACAAAATTCGTTTTATCTTTAAATTCATTCGCTGCTGAAATCAGAATGTGATTGGGCGCTGGAATTAAATCTCGTTGCTTCAATATCCGATAAACACTCGATTCCGATATATAAATCCCTAATTCATCGGTCATTTTAAAAGCCAGTTCTCTAGCAGATAATTCAGGATAATCCAAAGCTAATTCTACAATTAAATCTTTCTGAGATTCAGGAATACTATTCCATTTTCGATGCATTGAATAACGTTTAGATTCTAAACCCTCAAATCCATTTTCTAGATAATTTGAATACCATTTGTAAAATGTACTTCGTGCTATTCCAAATTCCTCTAAAGTACGTTTAACTCCAATTTCTGAACGAGTTACAGTCTGAATTATTTCATATTTTTCACTTGCTGATAATCGCATATATTTCTTAAATTTATTGATTAATCCAACGAATCCAAGGTTTTTTTTACGATATCATAACGCACAACTAAATCGGCTACAATCTCTTTTAATTGTAAATTTTCTTTGCGGAGATCAGAAACTTCATCACTTGTTGCTTCACGTGTAATATCACCAGATAATCGCTTTTTACCAGCTTCTAAAAACTCTTTGTTCCACTTATAAAATTGAGATTGTGAAATAGCATATTTGCGACAAAGTTCAGCTACTGAAATCTCAGCACGTAAGGCTTCCATCACAATTAAAATCTTTT
>NZ_JAULRU010000497.1 GCF_030518155.1 Gilvimarinus gilvus
CCATAATGATTTGAACACACGTGATACGTTAGCAACAGAATTGAATGTTTTAGAAACGTTTAATCCAATTGTTCCTCAAGATCGCAAATCTCCAGACGTTTTGATGTTAGGAAACTTACATCCATTGGTACAAAAAGGAGTGTTGACACAATTAGATAATCGTCCAGGTTTGGTTGTTTTAGATACAATGAACTTTTGGATGGATTGTGCTTGGAATGAGTTGATGGATGTGATCAAAGATGTTGATGTAATTTCTATTAATGACGAAGAAGCGCGTCAAATGTCAGGTGAATATAGTTTAGTGAAAGCTGCTAAAAAAATCATG
>NZ_JAULRU010000498.1 GCF_030518155.1 Gilvimarinus gilvus
CATGATTTCTGTCCATGAAAAAGACACTCAATTATTACTACAAGGGCTTATGGGCAAAGATGTACATCATGTTTTAGATCCAACATTGTTGCTGTCTAAAGACCAGTGGCTAGAGACTCTTGAGATTAAAAATAAAGTTAATATAAAAGAAAAATATATACTTCTTTATACCGTACCAAAAAACCCATTGATACGTAATGCAGTCGAGTATTTCTCAAAGAAAACAGGATATAAAGTAGTAGCTTTAGATCAGGGATTAAGTGCTGGTGCAAAAGTTGATAAACAGATTAGAGATGCTGGTCCAATTGAATTCTTAGAATTATTTTCCAATGCAGCATTTGTGATAACAGATTCATTTCATGGGACATGCTTTTCTATTAATTTAGAAAAACCATTCATTACTGTTTCATCAGGAAGTCA
>NZ_JAULRU010000499.1 GCF_030518155.1 Gilvimarinus gilvus
AACAGTGGGGTGAACTGGTTGGTGTAGGCGTTGAGGTAGTCTAGGTTGGCTGGCTGCGGGGAACTGCTGATCATGAAGATCACCCCCTGGTCCTCGTTGGGGGCCAGTTCGTTCTGGGTGAACTTCAGCAGTAGCGGAATCAGGCACAGGATGATCACGGCAAACACCAGTACCACCGGCCGGCTGTCGAGCGTACCGTGCAGCAGGCGCTGGTAGCGTACCTTCAGGCGCGCGAACTGCCGATCGAGCCAGTGGGCCAGGCCGCTGGAATTCTGCTCGCGGCGCAGCAGCAGGGCGCACATCATC
>NZ_JAULRU010000500.1 GCF_030518155.1 Gilvimarinus gilvus
ACTGGGGCGCATGCCTTGCCTGGCGAACAACCAGGTGAAGCTGCTGATCAATGGCAAGGCCACCTTCGATGCCATTTTCGCGGCCATCGAAAAAGCCCGCGATGTGGTGCTGGTGCAGTTCTTCATCATCCATGACGACAAACTCGGCAAGGCGTTACAGCACCTGCTGCTGCGCAAGGCGGCTGAAGGGGTTCAGGTGTTTGTGCTGTACGACCGTGTCGGTAGCCATGCCTTGCCAGCCAGCTATAGCCAGGCGCTGCGTGATGGCGGCGTACAGGTTCACGCTTTCGCCACCCGGCGTGGTTGGTTCAACCGCTTTCAGGTCAACTTCCGCAACCATCGCAAGATCGTGGTGGTGGATGGCTTGGTCGGTTTCATCGGCGGGCATAACGTAGGTGACGAGTACCTGGGTGAAGACCCGCAGCTTTCACCATGGCGCGATACTCATGTGCAGATCGGCGGGCCAGTGCTGGCCTGCCTGCAAGAGTCGTTCGCCGAAGACTGGTACTGGGCCTC
>NZ_JAULRU010000501.1 GCF_030518155.1 Gilvimarinus gilvus
AATGATCGAACAATAGAATTTGTTTTATTTATGGGCGAAGAAGTTGGTTTGATAGGTTCTAAATATTACGTCAATCAAGCGCTGAAAGATGGTTCTATCAATCAAATCAAAGCAATGTCGAATATGGATATGACAACAAATCCAAAGTCGTATTATTCGACAATGGAAAGTAATTTGCCTATTTTAACTGATTATGCGTATGATGTGCAAAAAGTGATTCCAGATTTTAAATTGAAAACATTTGCGAGTGTAGATTTACATTCAGATCATCAACCGTTTATGTTGCAAGGTGTGCCTATTATTGGGCTTTCGGATAGTCAATTTACAAAAGGAGCGTTAAATTGTTACCACGCAAATTGCGATACATTTGATTATGTAGAAGAAATTGGTTTGAAAAATAATGTGATTTTGGAAACCTATTTGTTGTATCGTTTGAGTAATTTGAAAGAAATTCCTTCAAAACGTTGGAACGAACAAGAAATTAAGGAAGCCTTAATCAAAGGAAATTTAGAAACTCC
>NZ_JAULRU010000502.1 GCF_030518155.1 Gilvimarinus gilvus
CTGAACACCAAAGAAACGCTGGACGGCAAGCCTGCTGCACAATGGGTTAAGGATGTTGTTGCGGAGCTGGCGACATTCGCAGACGTGATGATGCTGCCGCGTTCGACTGTGAACGGCTACCACGACCATAACTTTGTTACTATCCATGAGCGTTGCACCGATCATCTGGCAGACATTGCGCCGGTTAATCAGGCGCGTCAAAAGTTGCACCGTGTACGTGCTAAGTGGGTAGTACTGGCAACCGGCGCGCACGAGCGTCCACTGGTTTACTCTAACAATGATGTACCGGGCTGCATGGTTTCTAATGCGGTATCTACCTACATCAATCGTTACGGTGTTGTACCGGGTAATGAACTGGTACTGATGACGACCAACGATTACGGTTATCATG
>NZ_JAULRU010000503.1 GCF_030518155.1 Gilvimarinus gilvus
AGAAGCCGGGCTATTGTCGGCAATGGAAAATGCAGGAAAGGAAATTGAAAACGAGGACGAACGGAAAGCCCTGCAAAATATCGGTATTGGCACGCCTGCTACAAGGGCAGCGATAATCGAAACGCTGTTTACCCGCAACTATATCCAACGAGAAAAGAAATCCCTGATACCCACTGAAAAAGGATTGCAGGTATATGAACTAGTAAAAGACCGCAAAATTGCAGATGTGGCAATGACCGCTGAATGGGAACTTGCCTTGCAGAAAATAGAAAACAATGAAGCTGATGTCGGAGCATTTCAAACAGAAATGGAAAAATATGCAATATCTATTACCGATGAACTATTGCAAACTTCCATTGCTCAAAACAACCTGCCTAAACTGAATTGCCCGAAATGTAAAAGCCAGCAACTCATC
>NZ_JAULRU010000504.1 GCF_030518155.1 Gilvimarinus gilvus
CAAATTCAAAACTTTGAAGGGAAATACCCAAAACAGCTTTGGCATTTGTTTATGGTAGAAATGTGGGAGCGTTTCTGCTTCTATGGAATGAGAGGAGTTCTTGCCATTTTTATGGTAGATATGTTGGGATTAACGGATGCAGAATCAAATTTAAAATATGGAGCAATCCAAGCTTTTGTTTACGCATTTACTTTTATCGGAGGTATTTTTGCAGATAGAATCTTAGGGTTCAAAAAATCATTAGTCTTCGGAGGGTTGGTAATGGTTGCAGGAAACTTATTAATTGCAACAGATCCTCATC
>NZ_JAULRU010000505.1 GCF_030518155.1 Gilvimarinus gilvus
AACCCTCAGCCGCTTCCTGGTGGCCATGCTCACCTTGACCGGCACGGCCGCCATCCTGATCTGGATGCACTGGCAACTGGCGTTGCTGATCCTGCTGTTCAACCCGCTGGTGATCTACTTCACCGTGCAGTTGGGCAAACGCGTCAAGCACCTCAAAAAGCTCGAGAACGACAGCACCGCGCGGTTCACCCAGGCCCTGGCGGAAACCCTCGATGCGATACAGGAAATACGCGCCGGCAACCGCCAGGGCTATTTCCTCGGCCGGCTGGGCCTGCGCGCCCGCGAAGTGCGCGACTATGCCGTCGACTCGCAATGGAAAAGCGACGCCAGT
>NZ_JAULRU010000060.1 GCF_030518155.1 Gilvimarinus gilvus
GGTTGTTGACGGCGTCGTTGGCGTAGGTGAAGGCGTCGACGATGTGTTTCAACACGTCAACGCGTTGCCCTTGTTTGAAGGCCTTGTGCGCATCTATCACCGACCGGATCGAACGCCCCAACGATACCGCCACCAGTGCCCGGTTGGGCAACACGAAGCTGATCCAGTCCAGAATGAGCGTCAGCCCGCGCAGGCCGAGCTCGCCCAGCAGTTCCCGCCGGGTATTGGTGCTGGCATCGACCGCGGCCAGCATGGCATTGACTTCAGCGAGGTAGCGGGCCTGGTGGAAATCGCCGGTGATCGTCG
>NZ_JAULRU010000506.1 GCF_030518155.1 Gilvimarinus gilvus
CCTGGCGATTGCTGCTGACCCTTTCCAGGCACGCGGCTGGGCCGATCACGTAGGTGCGCAGGCTATCGACAAGCCATGGCAGTTCCTGGCGTTCTGCCTGGAGTGGAAGGGCTATTGCGAACACGGGGACCGCTTTGTGTCGAAGCTCCCGATTGCGATGGACGGCTCATGCTCGGGCATCCAGCACTTCTCCGCGATGCTCCGGGATGAGGTCGGTGGCGCAGCCGTGAACCTGGTCCCCAGCGACCTCCCGGCAGACGTGTACGGACTGGTAGCGAAAAAGGTCATCGAACGGGCTATCCATGATGCCAAGCACGGC
>NZ_JAULRU010000507.1 GCF_030518155.1 Gilvimarinus gilvus
CCTGGCCAACCCACGCATCCGTCATCAGCGCTGAGGCCCTTGCCATGACTAGCCCGATTCCGAAATCCGTGTCGCCGGCCAGCCCGGTGGACCAAAGCCTGCTCTACCCTTCGCCGTACAAAGAATTCTGGCAAGCCTTCGCGCGCAACAAAGGCGCGGTGATGGGCCTGGCGTTCATGTGCCTGGTGGTGTTCTGCGCGCTGTTCGCGCCATGGGTCGCCCCCCATGACCCCAGCGAGCAGTACCGCGACTTCCTGTTGACCCCACCGGTGTGGCTGGAGGGCGGCACCTGGCAGTTCATCCTTGGCACCGACGAACTCGGCCGCGACCTGCTTTCACGCCTGATCCAGGGCGCGCGGCTGTCGCTGCTGATCGGCCTGTCCTCGGTGGTGAT
>NZ_JAULRU010000508.1 GCF_030518155.1 Gilvimarinus gilvus
AGAGTGAAGGGGTTACCGCCGATGTTGCTGAGATCAATGCCCGTCAATATGCCAACGATAACCCCCTGCCAGGTAGTGATGCTCTGCCCAGCACTGAACTTCCAGTAGATCCCAATAAGATCACAATTTTACCGCCTGCAGAGCAAACAGGAGCCGTAGCCAAGAACATCTCGAAGCTATTACATGCACTGAATCTCACTACTATTTCCAAGAGTGAAGATGATGGCCTTTATCTACAGGTGATTAATCCACCGTATATGGATTTAGTGATAGAAAGTCACGAATCCTATGATCTATCCAAAAATTCATG
>NZ_JAULRU010000509.1 GCF_030518155.1 Gilvimarinus gilvus
CGATCCATCCGGTACTGCTGCATGGCAGCCTCAACCGACTGGGTGAAGTCGGTCTTCAGCTCCACCGTGGCCACTGGAATGCCGTTGATAAAGAAGGCTAGATCGATCTCGTCGGTCTTGTCCAACGAGTAACGCAGCTGCGGTACCACGCGCAGGCGGTTGGCCGCATAGCGCTGAATCACCGTCTCGTTGCGATCATCCTCCGGTAACCCCTGGCTCATGGCTAAGGTGCCGCCACCGGCCACGGCGAAGCCGTAACGCAGCACATTCACCGTTCCGCCATCGACCTTGTTTTCCAGTTGTTTAACCAGCCGATCCAGCACCACATCGCGAGTGCCAGT
>NZ_JAULRU010000510.1 GCF_030518155.1 Gilvimarinus gilvus
TATGAAGTGATTATCCGTTGATTATAAAGCCTGCTACAGACCTGGCGAAAAAGCTGGGTTATAAGTTTAACGATGAAAGCAAGATTGAACTGGCGCTGACTCATCGTAGTCATGGAAAGCGTAATAATGAACGTCTTGAGTTTCTGGGCGATTCGATTCTCAATTTTGTGATCGCCGAAGCGCTCTATCTTCGTTTCCCTGAAGCGAAAGAGGGGCAGCTAAGCCGATTACGGGCGCTACTGGTTAAAGGGGAAACTCTTGCTGAGCTGGCAAGAGAGATGAAACTGGGAGACTATCTCAGACTGGGCTCCGGTGAATTGAAAAGCGGTGGTTTCCGCCGTGATTCTATACTGGCTGATACCGTTGAAGCTATCATTGGTGCGATCTATCTCGATAGCGATATGGAATGTTGTCGTCCCTATATTCTTAGCTGGTATCAGACTCGTCTCGAACAGACCTCGC
>NZ_JAULRU010000511.1 GCF_030518155.1 Gilvimarinus gilvus
AATGAACAGGCCGGGGCTTTTCAAGCCCGGCTTGTGTGTCACAGCGGCACCCTTTCGAGGAAATGCTGCAGGCAATGGTCAGGCAGTGATTGCCTTGCAGGCCTTCAAGCAATCGGCACAGGCATCTGCGCATGCCTTGCATTCAGCGTGCTGGTCTGCGTGCTTGCGGCATTCGTTTTCACAACTGGCACACACATCGGCCGCCATCCTGGCCATGGCGGGTGTGAAGCTGGAACCTTGCACGGCCAGCTTCATCAAGGCTGTACAGGTCGCCAGCAGCTCATTGACTGACTGGGCACAGCCCGCCATTTCCTTGTCACCCTGCCCCAACAGCACCAGGCAATGCGCCAGGCAGGCCTCCCCGGTTTTCAGGCAATCACTGCTAGTGTCGATCACGCCTGCAAACGGCTTGCCGCCGCCATGATCATGGTGGTGTTCGTGGCCTTCAGTCGCGGCCAACGCCGGCGCCACCATGGCCACCGCCACCGCGCCGGCAACGGTCTTGAGTATT
>NZ_JAULRU010000512.1 GCF_030518155.1 Gilvimarinus gilvus
TATCCTCGACATCGGCCTGGCGGTCATGCACGGCACCCTGTCGTTCGGCATCCTGGTCGATATCCCTGACAACGAAGTGGCAACTGCCCTGCTGCAGGGTGTGCAAGCCAAGGCCCACGAGCTGAACCTGCAGGCCCGTTATACGCCGATTTCCGAGGCGGACTACCAGCACTGGGCCGACGGCCATGGTGAGGCGCGCCATGTGGTGACCCTGCTCAGCCGCAAGATCACCCCCGAGCAACTGCAGCGGGTCAGTGCGGTGATCAGCCAGTACGGCCTGACGATCGAACGCATCGAGCGGCTGTCGGCCCGGGTGGCGCTGGACGCCGACACCGACAAGGGCAAGGCGGCGGTCGAGATATCCGTGCGTGGGGTGCCGAGCGATGCCCAGGCCCTGCGTGCCGATTTCTTCGCCCTGGCGCAGGCGCTGAGCGTCGACATTGCCTTCCAGAAAGATG
>NZ_JAULRU010000513.1 GCF_030518155.1 Gilvimarinus gilvus
CTATAAAAATTTTTTTTTGTAAATATTTAACTTGCAAATATAACCAAACTACACTTTATATGTTGACCGAATTTAATTAAAATAAAAAATAAATTTGAATGATGATTTTCACGTATTTAGATTAATTTCAAACGTTTGAAATGATATAAAATTGAGTTATTATTCCGATATTTGACCAGCAAAACATAATTATGAATACTAATTCTCATCAAACTCTTGGAGAGTTTATCATAGAAAATCAAGCAGATTTTATTTACTCATCCGGAGAACTATCTAGATTGCTGAGTTCTATTAAGTTAGCGACAAAAGTTATTAATTATAAAGTAAACAAAGCAGG
>NZ_JAULRU010000548.1 GCF_030518155.1 Gilvimarinus gilvus
CTTTGTCTTCCCTGAAATCATCACGGCTGATATTAAAGGGCTTTATCGTTAAGAGGTTCTCCGTGTGTTGGTGTATATCCTCTCGGTCATCAATGGCAACCACATCATCCAAGCTATAACCAAATTCAGAAAAGCGGTGTAAGTTTTTGACTAATTTACCCCCGCTTCGCGATAAGTCTTCTCTGGTTACAACCACTGAAAATAGGCTCAGCTCTACGCCACACCGGGGCAACAGCAACTCAATATAATCTAAGGTCGCCGTGGTGCATATGCCTAGATCATAGCCCATGGCCTTAGCCTCTTGAATAAAAGTGGCTAGATGCGGCCTGGGATAGACCAATTCTGGGCGCCCCACCTGAATCGTCACGCCCCCGGTTGGCAGTGCGTCGAAGAAGGCTTTGCGAGTCATGCTTGCCCCGCTAACAACTTCTAACAATGGATCGTAGGTGGGTGCATAAAGCAGGGTATGGTCCACATCAAGCACCAGTAGCCTTGAACGCCTCCTGTCTTTACTTCCCAACTCACCCATTCCACCAGTACCCTTTGTGCTTCCGTTTCAACAAGCTTTGAGTCTCATAGCTTAGCATCGATGCAGAGCCCCCTGTCTAGACTTAATCCAAGAGCGTTTCCATCAATCGAACAGCCCGGGCTCATCATCGAGCAAGCTCTTATGTAAAGCCAGTATATAAAGCCTTTTATAGCGAATGGACTCCAGACATATTGCTGCGGGCGTAATAACCTCGCCTTCAGATACTGCATTGAATAAAAATATTAGAAAAAGGGCGCCATTTATTAAATACCACATTTTTTGTCTTGATCTAATAAATGGGACGTGAAAATTGAAAAACGTCTGCTATAAGTATCACGTACTTCCTGACTCATATATAAAAACAGTGAAAATCGTTGGAATTGAGTCTTTTAAAGGTTTGTGGAGGTAAAAAATGGAGTGGAACGGATATAATTTCAACAATATGAGCGCATATTGTTCTATTTTGTTAAAATAGATCAGGATTAATGCACGTAACTTATAAATGAACGCACTTAACTTACAATACAGAATGTGAAGGCTTTTATGGCTTAATTTAACTTCATATATTTATAGCAAAACACGGAACATTATGAATAAACAAAATGAAGAATATGTAGGCGCTGACGCGAGCCAGTATTTCAAGAGTGATTCTGACAATGGAATTCAAATTTCGTCTGCAGGTTTCGAGTTTAATACTAGTCATCACAGGTGGGTGTTGGATTCAGAGACAACTGTGCATGTCGACGTTGTATGGTCATACCCTAATGAATATCAAGAAAACATCCTCGCTACGCTAGAACACTTCGCAATCACTACTTCGGCAAAATATGTTGTTTCGCACACTGTCCAATTAAGGCGTTTTTTAAAACATGGTAAGGGCTTTACATTGACTGGTCTCATGGCCTACAAGAAGTCATTTCCTGAACGGAGTGGAAACCAAGCTGTTTCTACTTTCCGCACCTTTATGCGAAGAATGGTTCAAATGGGTTTTCACGTGCCTGATGAATTTATGAGAGAGTTCAATGATTGGGTAATTGGAGGTGGCGAAAGAGGGGTTCCAGTATCAAGTCAAGATCCAGAAGAGGGACCTTATAGTGATTTAGAGTTTAGAGCTATTCAATCGGCCTTGGACTATAAATATGCTGATGGCACACTTTCGGACAGAGAGTATTCGCTCGTAAAGTTATTCATGGCGACATTTAGACGGCCAGCAAATTTAAAGCAGCTCAAGATTCAGGATCTTATAGCAAATTCAAACATATTGGCTACAAGGCAGATGATTTTTAAAATTAACATTCCTCGATCAAAGAGTAAGGGTAGAAAATTTCGCTCGCAGTCGACAGCATTTGCGTTAGTCGAAAGTATAGGATTAGTACTAACGAAACATATCCAAAGTTCGATTCAAGAGGCAGAATCCAAGATAGGTCGGAAATTCAGCAAGGAAGAAGCAAAAGAGTTGCCGATGTTTTTTAACCAAAGGTTGATAGATGAGCTTTGCGAACAGGATAATAATAACGTTATTGACTATCTAAAAAGTGAAATTCCGCACTTAAATACCGATGAGTTGACGAAGGAATTGCAGAGAATTGTTGATAAGCTTGAGATTATATCTGAGCGTACTGGAGCGCTTTTAACAACCACCGCATATCGCTTCCGATACACTGGTGGTACGCGAGCAGCGCAAGCCAAAGCGGGTGCAATAACTATCGGAAAGCTACTAGATCACGATGGTACCGAGCATGTTAAAGTGTACGTTGCTAATTCACCTGAGTTGGGCCAACAAATATCAAGCATTATGAACAATCCATTGGCTCGTTATGCAAGTGCATTCAAGGGCGAGATTGTTGAGGATGAGGAAGATGCCTTTAAGGTTAACCCTGATGCCACTCGTATCCCTTGTGCCGATAAAGGATGTGATGTGGGAAGTTGTGGCTCAAGAAGTTTTTGTACTGATTATGCCCCTATAGCTTGTTATTTATGCCCTAAATTTCTGCCTTGGAAAGGCGCACCTCATCATGAAGTTCTTCAATGGTTGCTTGAAGAGCGAAAGAGATTATCCGAAACACTTAATGACGCGAAAGTAGTGCAGATTAACGACAGCGCAATCCTAGCCGTCGCTCAAGTAATGAAAGCTTGTGAAGAGGAGAGAAAGAAAGGTGTCTGATGCTAACATATTACTATTTACTCCTAAACATGAGGTTGAATTTGAGAATAATATTGAAGACTTCATCAGTGAGGTTGAAGCCGTTTCAAATCCAAACACTAAGATGGATTACTGCTCCCACTATTGGTGTGGCCTCGGCAACTTCACTAAGATAGGCGTCAATAGCCGAAAAAAAGATAAATCCACTTGGCTCGATGACTCAATCATAAGGTTTGCAAAGGCTTACATAAAGTACCACGCAATAAGGAGCGGATCGTCCATATATGCGCATTTCTATGCAGTCAGAGCATTAGAAGCAGCAGTCACTAACCGTGGTGAAAAAGTCGAAATTGCCAAATTACTCCCGCGAGATTTCGATCAAGCAGCACAAGAAGCGAAAGCAGGTATGGCTGAGGGCGCAGCATATCAAGCCGGAATGAAGCTAAATTTCATGCGCAAGTTCTTAATTGATCACAAAATGATAAAACCTTTTGAGTGGAAAAATCCTTTTCCTAAGCCGAAAGACAAAAAAGAGCTTACCGGCGACGTTGGTCAAGAGTATCGAGAGAGCAAGATGCCCAACGAGAAATCGATAATGGCGATGGCAGAAATATTTGCAAAAGAAGATACAGATCTTACCCCTAGAGATATATTCACAACATCTACATTTAGTTTGATGATGAGCGCTCCAGAGCGAGGCTCAGAGCCTCTTTATCTTAGAGCTGACTGTCTCGATATTCATGTTTTTAAAAAGCCTCAGAGTAGCACTGAGAGCGTTTCTGGCAGCGCATTAAAGCAAAGTGATGGCTCAGAGATTTTGTTTTCCGAGGATGACGACGAACAACCTGCTCAAGAACAAATAGGTATAAAATGGTTTTCGGGAAAAGGCTACGGCTACGAAAACAAATGGGTTCCAGATGTCATGAATCCTATTGTTAAAGCTGCGATTGAAAGATTGCAGAATCAATCTGAAAAAGCCAGAAAGTTTGCAAGAATGCTTGAGGAATCTGAGGACTTTCCTCGTCACTCTCTTTGTCCGACAGTTAATGAAGACAAGTTGCTTACAAAAGCACAAGCAGTCGCCGCCCTGGGTTTGGATACATCTCAACTGACTAATGAACAGGCTGTAATATCTGGCAATCAACTCCTCCGAAAAAATGGCATAGCAATAACTGACTACGCAGTCACGTTAAGAGACTTAAATACTATTGTAAGGGGAAGACTACCAGAGGCATGGCCTTATATACCGTTTAAGAAAGGAAAGGTGAGACTTAAGTGGTCAGAAGCACTTTACTCTTGTTTTGCTAACCAGTTCAGTGCAGCCAAAGGCACTATATACACAGAGCTTTGGATCCCTAACATTACGACCTTGAATGAGGATCTAAAACCAACCACAAAGAGAAATCGGACAACGGGTGAAATTTCTACTGGCAACCTTTCAATATTCGCTCGCCATGGATACAGGGGGCTGGAGTTAAGAAGTCATCAACCTCGTCATTTACTTGATACCATGGCATCTGTTAATGGTATGAGCGATACCTTAAGGTCTAAGTGGGCGGGTAGAGCTGACCCAAAACATAATCGGTATTACGACCATACGGATGAACAAGAGTACAATCATGATTGGTTAGAGCATGAGTCTAAAGGCGAGCTGTTGGTGAACGATGGCGCTAGGAGTCTGTTTAAAGTCCAAATTGCGAAAGGCGATCTTCGTTCCCTGCAAGAGCATAATACCCGAACAAGTCTTGCAGTTCACATTACTGAGTACGGTGAGTGCAAACATTCATATATTGACGAACCCTGCATGAAACATCGAGATTGCTTAAATTGTAATGAGCTTGTCTGTACCAAAGGCAATGATGATAGACTTAAACGACTGCAAGAGCAGCTAAAAAAGGAAAAGTTATTACTCCAGGGTGAAGAAAAAGCAGTCAATGATGGAGTGAGCGGTGCACAGCAGTGGTATCAGCGTAGGTTAACTACTATCAAGCGCTGTGAGAGCCTCATAGCATGGCTAACAAGCGATGATGTCAAAGATGGCGACATGATTAAGCTAGCTGACGCAGAGAGCGTGACACATTTAGACAGAGCGCTAGAGGTTAACGGCCGCAAAAGGCTACCTAAAATTGAGAATCATTTCCGTGAAAAAGCTACTGTTAATGATGCTACCCCAGTTGAATTTGTTTCTGTAAATCAGCTGCTAGCACCAACTGGCATCGTGGTGCCAAACGACGATGATGACTTTGACTATAACGACTTTGTCTTGGAGGATTTTTAATTATGGCAAAGCATTTAACTGACAAAGACATAGAGGCAATTGTTGAATACCTTGACGAATGGGATCTCAGCAAGAAAGTTACTTGGGAAAAGCTTTGCCTTTCTCTGGATGACGATCTGGGCATTAGCCACACGCGACAAACACTGCAAAGTCATGACCGTATAAAAGGAGCATTTGATGATTTAAAACTCCACCTCAGAGGCAAAAAGAAACAAGGAGGCAAAGTGCTACCCAGTTCCTTAGCCGCCGCAGCCAAAGAGATTGAGACACTAAATCGAAAGAATGCTCGATTAGAACGAGAAAACAAAAACTTGCTGGAACAGTTTCTCGTCTGGCAGTACAACGCGCATATACATGGGATGAAGCAAGATCAGCTTAATCGGCCGCTTCCGGAAAAATAAATGTTAGGTGGCTGTATACAGGTTATTCACCGCAAAAACACTTTTACGTTGCCATGACAAGTTTACACTTTTCAGGAGCCTTCATGAGCCACTTTAAACTTTACACGTCAAAATGGCTTACTTCTTAAAGGATTATTACTGAACAAGTATATATAGAGAGCTTTACACTAAAACAGCTTTACACACACTCTCTCATCCAATTCAGAAGGGTAAGTCATCGTCATACTCAATACTTTCCTTCATGGCGAAGTCAGCATCTTGCATATTGAGCGAAAGTGTCATAGCACGCCTTGAGTTATGTCGAGATGCGTACACCAGCGACATTGACGAGCCTTGTCTCCAGCCCATGAGTTGGCATCGGTCAGCTTCTGATTTTTCTTCGTTTGTTTTTCCGGCAGCAATTGCTTTATCCATTGCTTCACTGAAACGGTCATTCCAAGTATGGCGGAGTCGGTGTGGATGCACATGAAAGCCCATTGTCTCGCTTAGTTGTGCGAATATTTTTTCGACTGCACTTATCGACAAGGGGTTCAGTTTTCCTTTCCTAACGCGATGAGAAACAAACAAAAATTCATTGGTGGCAACGTTCTGTAAGTTTGCCCTATGTTCGTAGATGTAATCATCAAGGATCTTTTGTAGCTTTGGTGACAATGCCAAGCTTCTACCATTGGTTTTAACCTTTGGTTGGTTGACACGCGAGTCATTGATGTCATCAGCATTTCGCCTGATCACAACATAGCGTTTTCCTTTTTTCACAACCAGATCTTGAAGCTTCACGTTGAGACATTCACCAAGCCTCACACCCAGTGCCCACATGAACATGAACATTGCATAGTTGCGTACTTTGATGCTTTCGTCATTCCATGGATTGTCAGAGTAATCAGGGCGGATACGATCAAGGAAAATTGCGCATTCTTCTGAGGTTAACGACTTGTAGGTAGCGACTTCGAGCATCTCTCCATAGGTTGGCCCCTCATTTTTTTGAGGTCGCAGTTCAGTGAAGTAAAATTCAGTCCTCGTCTCTGCATAGGGATGATGATACTTTTCAAGCCAACTGACGTAGCGCGAAAAAACACTGACTCGGTTGTACTTAGTTTGCCAGTAAACCTTGTCTTCTTTTTTCTCTGCAACGATTGAATACCTAGCTGTTTCTAGCATCCTTGGCTTAGCTACTTTTAGCTTTGTAACATTGCTGCTTGTTGCTTTGAGCTTTGCTTTCGTTGCTTCTCGCGTGATCCCTGCAAAATAAACAATCCTCTGTATTTCTTCATGAGTAAGAAACTCACCTCTAGCAGTTCTTTCCTCAACGTAAATTTCTAAACCGTTGCACACCTCTAAAAGAAAAGAAACATGCTCTAAAGCTTTTTGACAGGAAGAAGATGCTTGTCCATCGTTCCTATACATCGTGGTGACGAATAGGTTGGGATAGTCAAGTGGCATCCCCTTATCATTTAACAGGATTGAATATCTTTCACCTGTCTTACCAATAAATAATTTTGTTTTCATAACGCTCCATACCTTACAAAATACTAAGTAAGCGTAAACCTTTAGAGTGAAGCATAAAAAAGTTTACAAAAAAATACAACTTTAATGTAAACTTTCTTTTCAAGGCCTCGCCACTAAAGGGCTACAGAGCGATACTTTACAAAAGCACGCCTTAAGTGAAAGTCAAAACGGAATATCATCATCAAACGTATCAAACCCGCCACTGGCTGGCTGCTGCGGTTGGGGCGCTTGTTGTGGTGGTTGCTGCGCAGGCTGTCCGCCCTGGTTAAAGCCACCTTGGTTTTGCGGTGCTTGATTTTGTGGAGCCTGCTGAGGCGCTTGGTTTTGGCCGCCGAAGTTCTGTCCGCCGCCATAGCCTTGGCCTTGGTTGTAGTTGTCCTGGCCGTAGCCGGAATTGTCGCCGCCGCGCGAATCCAGCATTTGCATTTCACCGGCAACGATTTCGGTGGTGTAGCGATCCTGACCGTCCTGCCCCTGCCACTTGCGGGTACGCAGTGAACCTTCAATGTACACTTTGGAGCCCTTGCGCAGGTACTCACCGGCAATTTCCGCCAGGCGGTTAAAGAACACCACACGGTGCCACTCGGTGCGCTCTTGCGGCTGGCCGGTGTTTTTGTCTTTCCAGGTTTCGGACGTGGCCACGCTGATGTTGGTTACGGCGCCACCTGAGGGCATAAACTTCGTTTCCGGGTCTTGCCCCAGATTACCGACCAAAATCACCTTATTAATGCCGCGCGATGCCATATTTGTCTCCTGAAGTCTTCGTTGCTTTAGCAAATTATTTCGTCAAATGTCTTGGGTGTTGAGCTTACACTATTGCACTGGTGATCACTATAATGATCCGGCGACGTTACTGCCCTAGCAGCTGATTGATTTCAGCGCGATTGACCCCGGCCGAGTCTACTTTGAGGTACACCATGTCCTCACTGGGCACCACCAGCACCTCTGCCACCGCCTCCACCCCGGCAAGCTTAGCCTCTATGTCTTCGGCGCTGCGCCCGGCCAGCGGGAACAACATGCTGGCCAGGTACTTGGGCGGCGCCATAGGCCTTGCCGCCAACCACCATAGCGCTATAACCAGCACACACAGGGCCAGCACCCAAAACACGCCGGCCAGCTGCAACACCAAACCGCCCAGCGCACCACCACAAAAGGCGCCGGCAAACTGGGCGGTTGAATAGATACCTGTCGCCGTGCCCTTGGAGCCGGCCGGGGCCATTTTGCTTACCAGTGACGGCAGCGTTGCCTCCAGCAGGTTAAAGGCCATAAAAAAGCCAAACAAGCCGATAATCCACCACAGCATGCCCTTAGGTACCAGCATCAGCCAGGCCAGTGATACGCCGATAAGGCTGATCGCCAGCAAAAACACCGGCTTCATTTGGCGGCGTTTTTCGGCAATGATAATAAAAGGCAACATGGCGATAAATGAAAAGCCCAGCAGCGGCAAGTACACCAGCCAGTGGTCGGCGCGGGCCAGCCCGAGTGGGCCGCTCAATACCACCGGCACCACCACAAAGCTCGCCATCAGCACAAAATGCAGAGCAAAGATGCCCAAGTCCAAACGCAGCAGTTCTTTATTGCGCAGGGTTTGCAACAGCAACTGCGGCACGGCACCGGATTCACGCCGGCGCTTCACACTGGGCGCCACCGAGGGCACCAGAAACAAAATAACGTAAATGCCCACTAAGCCGAGCGCCGCCGTCACCCAAAATATAAGGCTTAAACCGCCCACACCGGCCAGCGCCGGGCCCAACACCAAAGCCAGCGCGAAAGACACGCCGATGCTGGCGCCAATGCTGGCCATGGCTTTGGTGCGGTTTTCATCGGCGGTAAGGTCAGTCACCAGTGCCATTACCGCACTGGCTATAGCGCCGCAGCCTTGCAGCAGGCGACCAATGATTAAACCCCACACCGAATCGGCCAGCGCTGCAATCACGGAGCCGGCAATAAAAATCAGCAACCCGCCGACAATAACCGGCTTGCGGCCAATTTTGTCTGAAAGTACGCCAAAGGGTATTTGCAGCAGTGCCTGGGATGCGCCATATGCCCCCAGCGCCAAACCCAATAAAGCAGCACTGGCGCCGGTGTAGCTCTCGCCGTAAAGGCTGAGCACGGGCAGCACCATAAACAACCCCAGCATGCGGAACGCATACAAAGAGGCTAGCGCCGATACGGTGCGGCGTTCGAATGAAGAGGGGCTGGGGCTCAAAGCAAACCTATTGTTGTCATGGCGTTAGCAAGGTGCGGAATTCTACCACCACAGCCGCGACCAACCAATCATTGCAAACGATTACCACAAGCACCTCTCGCTTACCGTATAATGATCGGTTTTTCAGCATCCACACAGGTGAGCTTTTGGATACGATTTTTGTACGCGGCGCCCGCACCCACAATTTGAAGAATATCGATCTTGATATTCCGCGAGACAAGCTGGTGGTTATTACCGGCCTATCCGGCTCGGGTAAATCGTCACTGGCCTTTGACACCCTCTACGCCGAGGGCCAGCGCCGCTACGTGGAGTCACTATCGACCTACGCTCGCCAGTTCTTGTCGATGATGGAAAAACCCGATGTCGATCACGTGGAAGGCTTAAGCCCGGCCATATCCATCGAGCAGAAGTCCACCTCGCACAACCCGCGCTCCACCGTGGGCACGATTACCGAAATATACGACTACCTGCGGCTACTGTTCGCCCGCGTGGGCGAGCCGCGCTGCCCCACCCACAAGCAGCCGCTGGCGGCGCAAACCATCAGCGAAATGGTCGACACCGTGCTGGCCCTGCCCGAAGGCACCAAGCTTATGCTGATGGCGCCGGTGGTGCGCGACCGCAAAGGTGAGCACTTACACACCCTGGAAAGCTTACAGCGTGACGGGTTTATTCGCGCCCGCATCGACGGCCTGCTGGTTGATCTGGACGATGCGCCCGAGCTCGATAAAAAGAAGAAGCACAGCATTGACGTGGTGGTGGATCGCTTTAAGGTGCGGGACGACTTGCAAATACGGCTGGCGGAATCGTTCGAAACCGCCCTTAACCTGTCGGAAGGCTTGGTCAGCATCAGCTATATGGATGGCGACCAACCCGACCAGTTGTTCAGCGCCAAGCACGCCTGCCCGGTCTGTGATTACAGCTTGAGTGAGTTAGAGCCGCGCCTGTTTTCTTTTAATAACCCCGCCGGCGCCTGCCCCACCTGTGACGGTTTAGGCGTAAAACAGTTTTTTGACCAAAGCAAAGTCGTGCTCTACCCCGAGGCACCCTTGTCGCAGGGCGCGATTCGCGGCTGGGACAAACGCAACATTTACTACTTCCATATGCTGACAGCCTTGGCCGAACACTACGGCTTTGACGTCGACACCCCCTGGAACGAACTCAAACCCGAGCACCGCAACATTATTTTGCAGGGGTCGAACGGCGAATCTTTGGCGTTTAATTACGTTAACGAACGCGGCGATGTGATTAAGCGCAACCACACCTTCGAGGGCGTCATACCCAACCTGGAGCGCCGCTACCGGGATACCGAGTCGGCCAGTGTGCGCGAAGAACTCACCAAATATTTATCCACCCAGCACTGCCCCGGCTGCGACGGCACCCGTTTGCGCGAGTCGGCGCGCAACGTGTTTGTGGATGAGAAAACCCTGCCCGAAGTGGCGAATATGCCGGTTGGCGAGGCGCAAACCTACTTTACTGAACTCGCCTTTAGCGGTGCCAAGGCGGGCATTGCCGACAAAATACTGAAAGAGCTGCGCGACCGCTTTCGCTTTTTGGTGGATGTGGGCCTGAATTATTTAAGCCTGAGCCGCAGTGCTGACACCCTCTCGGGCGGCGAAGCCCAGCGTATTCGCTTGGCCAGCCAAATCGGCGCCGGTCTGGTGGGAGTTATGTACATTCTCGATGAACCCTCCATCGGTTTGCACCAGCGCGACAACGAGCGCCTGCTCAATACCCTGACCCACCTGCGCGATTTGGGCAACACGGTGATTGTGGTAGAGCACGATGAAGACGCCATTCGCCTGGCCGACCACGTGATTGATATTGGCCCCGGCGCGGGTGTGCACGGCGGTGAAGTCATCGCCGAAGGCACCGTCGATGACATTATGGAATGTGAGCAATCACTTACCGGGCAGTATTTGTCGGGCGGCAAAGAGATTGCCATTCCGGCCAAACGTATAGCGGCCGACCCGGCTCGCACGCTCTCGCTTAAAGGCGCCCGCGGTAACAATCTGCAAAACGTTGACCTCACCATCCCGCTGGGGCTGATGACCTGCGTTACCGGGGTATCCGGCTCGGGCAAGTCCACCTTGATTAACGCCACCCTCTACCCTGTTGCCGCCACCGAACTCAATGGCGCCACCACGCTAAAGCCCGCCGCCTTTGATGAAATTGAAGGTATGGACCAACTCGACAAGTGCGTGGATATCGACCAGAGCCCCATCGGCCGCACACCGCGCTCCAACCCCGCCACCTATACCGGCATTTTCACGCCGGTACGCGAGCTGTTTGCGGGCACCCAAGAGGCGCGCTCGCGCGGCTACAAGCCGGGCCGTTTCAGCTTTAATGTGAAAGGCGGACGCTGTGAGGCCTGCCAGGGCGACGGCGTCACCAAAGTAGAAATGCACTTTTTACCCGACGTGTATGTGCCCTGCGATGTGTGTAAGGGCAAGCGCTACAACCGCGAAACGCTGGAGATTAAGTACAAAGGCAAAAACATTCACGAGGTGTTAGATCTTACCATCGAGGAAGGCCGTGAGTTTTTTGATGCGATACCGGCCATTGCCAAAAAGCTGCAAACCCTGATGGATGTAGGGCTGAGCTACATTCGCCTGGGGCAGGCGGCGACCACGCTCTCGGGCGGTGAGGCGCAGCGCGTCAAGCTGGCCAAAGAGTTGTCCAAGCGCGACACCGGCCAAACCCTGTACATTTTGGATGAACCCACCACCGGCCTGCACTTTGCCGACATTCAATTACTGTTGGATGTACTGCACCGACTGCGCGACCACGGCAATACCATTGTGGTGATTGAGCACAACCTGGATGTGATTAAAACGGCGGACTACATTGTCGATCTCGGCCCCGAGGGCGGCAGCGGCGGCGGCCAGATTATCGCCACTGGCACGCCCGAGGAAGTGGCCAAGAATAAAAAATCACATACCGGGCACTTTTTGGGCCCCATGCTCAAAGCCGCCAAGTTGCGTCATAAAAAGGCGTCATAAGAGGCGCCTTGTCAGCCGGCTTAGTTTGCGCAGCACGTTAAACGCACTTAGCGAAAGTAGTCGTTTTCGATAAGTAGCTGAGCCGTGACATCAACAACACCCATGCCGGCGGTCTGTGCGGCCGCTATGCCCATGGGTGAATCTTCGAAAACTAAGCAGTGCTGCGGCGCAACCTGCATGCCTGACGCGCACAGCAAAAAGGTTTCAGGGTCGGGTTTGGGCGCACTGACCCGGTCCGCCCCCACCACAAAATCGACGCAACCATACAACCCACAATGCTGCAGTATGGGTACCGCCTCCGCCTCGCTTGAACCGGTGCCGACACTCATGGGCATCAGCCCCGAGTACTGCCTCGCCACCTGTGCCAAACTTGTCGGTTGCACATAGCCGTGAATATTGGCTTTCACCCATGCCTCTTTAAACGCTGAAATCTCTGCAACGCTAAACCGCCCTAACATTTGGTGTTGTTCGAGCAACATAGTCACGGTTTGCCCGGTTGAGATTCCCGACCAGGCCCGCATTTGCGCTCGATCCAGCGGGATACTGAATCGAGCAAGCGTATTGATCCAGGCTTCTTCGTGCAACTGACCACTGTCTACTAAGGTGCCGTCCATATCGAAAATAATCGCCCGATACCGATTGATAAGCGCGACCAGATCCGCGGCAGACAAAACCGGCACCTGCGCCTGCGTGTTCATGCGGTAACCTCAATTCGGTTGCCATCCAAATCGTAAACACAGGCTTCGAAATAACCATCCCCGGTTTGGCGGGGGCCGGAAACGACCCGGCAACCGGCGCCCTGCAGGCGCTCAAACATGGCAACAACCGCCTGCTGTGAGCCTAGGTTTAAGGCAATGTGCGAGATACCGGTGAGCTCACCGTTGTTAGTCGCGCGCGGCTCAAGCCCCTCGCGCCACATTAACTCCAGACGGGCTCCGCTCTCGGCTTCTAAAAAGTATGATTCAAACGGTTTACTCGCACTTTGGTAGCGCTCCCCTGCACGAAAGCCAAAGTGGTCACAGTAGAAATGGCGAGCCCGCTCGAAGTTGGCGGTGTAAATGGCGACATGGTCAATTTTCATTGGTAATTCCTGTACTCGTTGGTATTAGTGCTGATGTTGAAGTCGCCATTACTCTGTGCTTAAACCATAAATATGTAAAATGAATTTATTTACTAAAATATATTAAATATACTTATCTGTATGAATCACCACCTGTTTACCCACCTGCCTTTTTTGGCTGCTCTTTACCGCCACCACAGCTTCACCAAGGCGGCGCAGAGCCTGCACGTGTCGCAAACGGCGGTGACCTACCAAATCAAACAGCTTGAGACAAAACTGGGAAGTACACTGGTACTGCGCCAATCGGGCAGCCAACTGCGCTTTACTGCCGACGGGGAGAGTCTGGTTCGACAGTACCTGGACTGTGAAAAGAGGCTTAATCTGGCCATAGAAGGGCTGTCGCATGGCAAGAACCGTGGCACACTCCGCTTGAGCACGCCCGTCGACTTTGGCAGCCTCATCGCGCCCAACCTGGTAAAAAGCCTGCGCAAGCTGGCGCCTGAGCTAAAAGTCGAGTTGCACAGCAGCGACAGCAATGTCGACCTAATGCATGACCACTGGGACATTGCGATTCGCTCGCGTATTGGCACGGCCCCCTCCGGCCTATTTGCCTCGCCCATGTGTTTACTCGCGAGCCTCGAATACATAAAACAACAAGGTGCACCGGCCGGGCTGTCTCAGTTGCACCGGCACACCATTTTGTTGCGCCAGGGCTCTGCGTTGCGTAGCTGGCAACAACTACTGGGAGCGCCCCCCGAATTTGCCCACAGGCTCACCTTTGGGGATGTACTGGGCATGCGCGAGGCGGCCTTGGCGGGGCTGGGTATTGCGCTGCTACCCGAGTTTGTCGCGCGCCGAGAAATTCAACGCGGTGAACTTATCAAGCTGCTCCCCAAGCAGTGCCAGGCCCTGACCGTACAGTTTGATATTACCCGCATCGACACCCCGCAAACCGAACATTACGAAGGGCTTATCCGCCAGGCGTTTCAGACCATCGGGCAGTAGCCCTTGCTGCCTTACATGCACATGGGCACAAAGTCATACGCGCGTACTCTGTGGCCTCTTATTGAAAACTCAAGCAAACACCTAGGGCATCTGTTAACACTAATTGAATACAGCCTGTTGTACCTAAAAATTCTCCAGTCAAGGCGCAAGGAGAGAAGTGTGGTCAGTCGAAATAAGTGACGAGTAACACAGAGTGTGCGGATTTTTAGGTACAACCCAAAGGGCTGGAGCCAGTTTTGCTTCCAGCAGACGTATTCAAATTACGTGTTGACAGGCCCTAAGAAGAGGCAAACTAGTCTTTTCAAAACTCGATCAACAATGACATTACTCAATGGACTCGGTTTGTTGCCACTGCACGCTGGACAAGCGGTGTGCAACTGGCTGCTTAATCCAGTTATATACAAGCCCCGCGAACAACACGAGCGCAAACACAGTCGCGACAACAAAACCGTATTTGGCGTCACCACCAAAAACATCGCTCACCACCCCCATTATCAACGGCCCCGCAGCCGCACCTGCCGCAGTAAAAAACAAAATAACGCCTGCTGCGGTACCATGCTTATTAGGCTCGAAGCAACTAATGCCTTTTGAGTTGAGCGTAGGATAGATAACCGACATAAATAGACCGCTCAATGGCAGTAAAAAAATCGCAGCGGCCTTTCCGTATAAAACTGATACGGAAAAGCACACTGCGATAGCACCACTGCACAACACCAAAACAAATGACCAATTTAGCCGCCCCAACAACCACATCCCCAGAAAGCGACCTATCGCACGCAGCACAAAAAATACCGTTAAGGCGTAAACCGCAAGCAGCATAAAAGGCCCGTCATACCCCTTAATATAAGTGGGCATCCAAACGTATATGGCGCTTTCGGTAGCGACATACAAAAATGCACCAACAGAAAAGCCAAGTGCATAAGGATCTTTCAACATAGCGAGTGTACTGGTAAAGCTAACAGGCTCAGCGTTTGATTGTTTTTGTGGTGGGTATTTGGTCATTAAAGAAAGAACAATCAGCAGTAAGCAGAGACAGCCCGCAATAACATAAAGCCATTTCCATTCGACACCACGCGATAATAAATAGGTAACAAGCAAGGGCCCCAAAATGGCACCTACGGCAAAAAACGCCTCAACTCCGTTAACCGTTCGGGTATGCTCTCGATTTGATAAAGATATATCGCCTATTAACGCCAGAGCGGCTGTTTTAAATACGCCAATCGCGATACCGGAGGCAACCATCAAAATCAAAAAGTAACCAAACTGATCACCCACCAAAAATAAAAAAGATACGACGGAGAAAACCGCCAAACCCAAGATGATCGTCAGCTTTCGTCCAATTCTATCGGCCAGAAATCCAAAGCCAAGCCCTGCCACTGCGATGGCAACCATAGGAGCATAATGGACCAAGCCTGCTTGCGTCATACTGAGCGAGAAATCTTCCATTAGCTCGGGAATGATGACGCCCACCGCGTCCGTTGTCATAGCGAACATCAGGAACATCAGGTACGTAAGCCAACGAATTTTTTGTGCGTTATTCACATTATTATTCATATTTTTACCGCCGGATTGATGCTAATCAGAAAAGCTGTGCCAATCACAGATTACTGTTTCTTGTTCGTCTCGCAAGGATACGACTTCAAATGTCATCTTCGCCAAATCAACGGTAAGAGCCAGACTGGCTTCGGATTGATTCCAGTGAATTTTTAGTCGATTCGGCTCAGTAGACTCACAGCTAAACTCGCCAGCAAAGGCCGGGTGCTCATTTCGAAAACGCATCAAACCCAAAAGGTTCCTCACAACCGGACGCTGTAACTGCTGCTGTACATCCTCAACCGAATAGTAGCGCCTATTGATATCGCGCCCCACACCCGTTGCTGAAAGAAGCTCCATATCATTTTCTCCCGCCAATAGCCCCACATAGTAAACTTGAGGAATGCCAGGAGCGAAAAACTGAATAAGTCGAGCCATTAAGTACTTTTGATCATCAGCTCCCAATGCATCATAGTAAGTGCAATTCACCTGATACAAGTCAACATTTGAAGCCGCCGCCCCAGTCGCCTTACGGCTGTTGCCATTACTGTTTTCATGAATGGCCTCAACCAGGCTATCCACTTGAGAATCAGAGAGCAATCCGGGCCCGACATTTTTTTCCGCCGCGACATCGATAATACCGATACCGTCATGGGTATCGAGCACTGTCACAGCATTGCGTGGAGATACCTTAAACCAATTTTGCAGCGGCGCACTATCGCCAAAAATCAGCGTGTGCAGCACTAGCGGCGGCAGAGCAAAATCATACACCCAGTCCGACTTTTTCGCGATGGCGACCTGAGTCAGATAATGAGCATGTATTTCAACCAAAACCTCCATATTGCGCGCATGTGCCTGACCAGTAAACTCATCGATAAAAGCAAAAGTTTCGTCGGTCATAAAGCAGCGGGTTCCAGCCTTTTTAATGGCATACCCAGCGGCGTCGAGTCTTATCATACCGACATTGGAAGACTGAAGACGATCCAGTATATTGGTCAGGTAACGCGCGCCCGATTCACTATTCACATCGATATCGACTTGATCTGCCGTAAATGTGGTCCAAAGCATGCGTTCCTTTCCATCGGCAAACTTTACTTTTGTAAAGGGCAGCCCTGGGCGCGGGCGGTACAAGTCCACAAGCTGCTGCTCTGTTGCGCCATCGGGAAAGACAGACTCAAAGGTTAAGAACAGGTCGGAGTACTGAGAAGCATCGCCATTCGCAAGGAAATCAGCAAATTCTTTTGACTGAGCAGACATATGGTTCACAATCACATCAGCCATAATGTCATGTGTGGAAGATAAACGAGTAACATCACTCCAATCTCCCACCTTCTCATCGACTTGCGTATGATCAACTGGATCAAACCCTGCATCCGCGCCATCAATGGGATAGTAGAAAGGCAGTAAGTGAACCCCTCCAAACGCACCCGAAACTGAGTTTTTTACTAGCTCATTGACGATAGAGATTCCTTTACCGCCAAACCTGTCGGCATAGGTACATAATTGAATTTTATTTTTCATAATCGAATCTACCTAGATTTATATGGCATTGGGTAAAGTGAGCTGATCTAACCCGACACCTCTATTGTCTTCGTTACGTACTAGCAATAAGGAGCCCAGCGAGCCTGCACGATCCCCAAGCCCCGGCAACCGCAAATAATCATCCAGTAACTTGGAGGAATTAAACTGATCGATATAGCCGTTAAGTTTCGCGCCTAACTCCGTGCGCACTTTACTCAACAGTACTTCACTCATCACGCCGCCGCCGACGACAATACACTCAGGCGCGTTCGTCATTATCAAATTGTGAAAAAACTGCGCAAGATACTCGACCTCAAAATTCCAGGCATCATGCCCATACGAAAAATCGCACATCGGCTTTCCCCAGCGATGGGATAAAGCCGAACCACTGGCGAGACCTTCGGCGCAGTGGTCATGATAGGGACAAGCGACGCTAAAGCCCTCATCCCCTTTAGCGCGCGCTAGTTGCATATGTCCCATTTCTGCATGAAACAACCCTTTAATGGGCCGACCATGAATGAGCTGGCCGCCACCAATACCTGTGCCGATCGTGACGTAGCAAAAGTTTGATACGCCGCGCGCAATTCCCATTGTGTATTCGGCCAAGCCTGCGGCATTCACATCCGTATCGATGGTCACTGAGCAATCGTACCTACTAGCGAAAAACTCGTATAAATTGGTTCCCTCCCATCCTGGTTTAGGTGTACTCAAGATCGTGCCATAAGACGCCGATACAGGATTGACATCAATCGGACCAAACGCACCAACACCCACAGCCACGAGAGGCCTAAATCTATCTAACTCAGCGGATATTGCAGCCAAAGTTTGTTTCGGCGTGGTTGTGGCAATACGTGACTGGTGAACAATTTTTTGCTTTTCATTGAGAATAAGAAGAACCACCTTGGTTCCGCCAAACTCAATACCAGCGGTGTATGTAGATGACATAGTCACACTCACATGAATTAAATAGTTGCCGCACCCAAATTGAGTGCGGCCAACACAGGTTAGAAGCGTAGGCGAAGAGTTGCAGCCGTTGAAGTACCACTAATAGAGCGCGCCCGAATATAGTTCAGCCCGTCAATATTGCCCTCTTCAGACTCAGTAATACCAGCTTCATCGAACAGGTTATTCACGGACAGCTCTATACTCAAATCATCGGTAATGTAATAGCTACCGAACAAATTAACGTAAGTGTATCCAGGCATCATGAACTGATTGTCGTCCTGGGCAGGTGCCTCGGTCGTCCCGATTACGGTAACACCCAAGGTATAGTCTTCCCATGTGACACTAGGCATTAATGAGTAGGTGAAGTCGGCCTGGCGGCGCGGCGTATTGCCTATTAACTGGGTATTATTGGAGCCAACAATTTCCGCATCTGTCCAGGTAAGGCTGCCTCGCACGTCCAGTATGCCGTACTGATAATAACCGTCGAGCTCAATACCAGTGGATTCATAATCGCGCACAACAGCGGCATTGCCCGCGCCATTGGTACCTTCTGAATTCACATCATCAGTTTCTACATAGAAAAGCGCCACAGTACCGCCGAACGTATCCCCCTCCAGCTTAGTACCTACCTCGAAAGAGCGAATCTCGTTCTCCACTGAACCTTCAACCGCACCGCCATTAGAGAAAAATCCACCGTCGCCCAAACGATCCGCGTTGGCACGCCCCCCCTTACTGATACGTGAGTAAAGTGAGAGTTCATCATTTAAGGTATAGTTAGCACCAACAGAGAATGATGCATAGCTCCAGTCATAGGCGACGGTAGGCTTGTTGCGCTCGTCGACTACCGTCGCATCCTGCTCTACATTTTCTATCACCCCGTCACCGTCAACATCTACACCTCCGGTTGCCAAAGTGCTCGCGCCAAACACATAGTGGCCATAGGCTTCACCTGAGTCATAGCGAACCACGCCATCGAGACGCAGTCGGTCGGTAATATCCCAATCACCTGCGATGTAAAATGCATCTAAGTTATAGGTCAAATCAGTATCGCGCGTACAACAGTAACCCCAATCTGGGGCACCGTGGGACACCATTCCATTTTCGGTTAGTTTATTGCCACTTGCGTCGTAAGCATCAAGTAAACTGGCCTCGTTGGCCACATCCTGAATATACGTTTGCCAATACCACTCAACGTCAATCTTCTGTGTCGCCCGGTAATAACCGCCGGTCAGAGTAAAACTATCAAACGACTGACTTAAGTTCATATCAATGGTTGTATTACTCAGGTCAGACAAATCATTGTCGAACGTGCGTATATTCTGCACGAGCCCGTTCCCATTGAGGTTTGCTAACTCTTGTGCGCTGTAGAGATCGCCATTAAGTGCACCTAATTGTGTTGCTCCGTCCAGGGCAACACCGGAGGAAATATTGGCGACATTAAAGTCTGGGCTAGATGCATCATAAATGCCGGCCGAGAACGCACCAGTAAACGAACCGCTGTTGTTCGCGTCGCGTGCCTTTAACCGAAATACCAAGTTGTCAGTGAGGTCGAAATTCATGTCGACGCCAAATGATTGGGATTTAGCGTGGTACCCATCCCCAATGGACGATTGGCGTCCACCCACGGAGTAAATATTCAAAAGATCGTTGGATATATTAGAGGCCTCGGTGATATCGAAGCCTGGAATATTGCCAATCGAGGCATTCGCGTTACTGCCAGAAACAGCGACAGGCATGGGTAAGTAGGCAGGTGTACGGTCGTTCAAGTATTTGTAGTAAACCCGCGCGTAACCGTTATCGAATTCTTTGGTTAAGTTGAACTTAAGCTGTCCGCCATCGGCTGATGTGAATTGCGTCTCCCGCTCACCTTTTCCTGAACGATAAAAGCCACCAATATGAAATCGCACAGTGTCGCTTAATGGGCCACCGTATTCGAATTCTGTGCGACTTAAATCGTAATCAAGGCCGATAGTTTGGGCAATACTCCCCCCCTCTTCCTCGCCGGTTTTACTGATAAAGTTTATTACCCCCGCCGGAGAGTTACTGGCCAGTGCAGCGGCGGAACCACCTTTAACCGCTTCTACTCGTGCTAAGGTAGAATCCGCTTTCAAGAAAATATCAGCGTTACCCACAATAATGTCACCAAACTGCAATACCGGAAGTCCGTCTTCAAGCAGTTGGACATACTTAGAGCCACCTGAAGCAACAGGCACCCCGCGAATCGATAGGTTTAGGTTGCCCTCGCCAGAGGATGCTTCAGCGCGAATGCCTGGGATGGTTTGGAAAATTTGTCCCACATTGCGCGGTGCGGCCATATTGACCTCTTCCGGTGACAGGGTAGATACAGTTGCGCTTGTTTCGAGATTATCTCTGGCAATAAGCTGAGCGGTTACGACCACCTCTTCAACGGCTTGCTGGGCACCGGCGCCCGAACAAAGAGCCGAGGTAACGGCTAGAGCTAAAGCGTTGCGAGTCATTTTATGTTTCATAGCATGGACCTTTATATTTATGTGTTCATTATCTACGTCAGACTGCAATCGATTGCATCACTCAAAAAAATCACTGCAATCGTTTGCATTAATAATATGCGCGACTGCAATCGATTGCAATTAAAATTGCGAAGGCATTTAAACTTAATAGGAATAAGATTTATGGATTTTATAACCGAAGTTTGATTTTATGCAGATGATCGAATTTTGAGCTTGGGCTGGATAACCTCGCTAACAACTGGCTCTCCCTTAATCTGGCGAAGCAAATTGTCCACTAAACTCGCACCCGCAACATAGATGTTCTGACTGACAGTGGTAAGTGCGGGCGCCATATGAGAGGCCATACTTATATCGTCGAACCCAACGACCGGTATGGATCGCATTGTCCGGCTATTAGTCGCCCACAACTGTTTAATAACCTCCGAAGCCAAAATATCACTAGCCGCGAAGATTGCATCAAAGTCTAGCTTCGTATCCAACACCTTATGCATGGCCTGTTCAGCACTTTCCCTAACAAAACTGCACGGAATACAAAGGTCTGCCGACACGGCGACACCTGTCGCCTCGTGCGCATCACAATACCCCTGATAACGAAGTCCCACCTCTGGCAGCTGACAATCTCCCAGAAATAGAATTCTCTTGTGACCTCGTTCCAGCAGGTATTCGGAAGCAAGGCTCCCCCCCTTACGATTATCAGTGCCCACAGAGACGTAATTCTGTCCGGCTAATTTCGCCCCCCAAACCACCATAGGGATATCCGTTTGACGCGAAAATTCATCTATATCCTGATGTAAATCACTCTGACCAATAATGACAACACCATCAACATAGTTCTGGCTCATAACCTTGGCTCGCCAGCTTTCCCGATGAACCCTTGATAGCAGCACATCATACTCAGCCTCCGTCAATGCATCTGCTATTGCACCGATTAACTCCAGAAAAAATGGGTCTGAGACATGCTGCCTAGGCTCATGATCGACTGGAATAACCACAGAGATTGTACGGGAAGATTGCAATCGCAGGTTTTGCGCCTGCCGGTTGATTGCATAGTGCTGTTCAGCAGCTATGGCCCTAATTCGAGCCTTGGTTTTGGCGTTAATCAGCGGGCTATCCGCCAGTGCACGAGAAACTGTAGATTCAGAGACACCTGCTAAGCGAGCAATGTCCGACATTTTCTTTTTTTTACTGATATCGCGTACCAATGTTCCACCTTCACAAACAAAATCGACTTTAGTACGCCATAGTAGCGATTTTTCTCTTAACTGAACAATCGTCCCGCGGATATCGCTAGCCGTCATCCCATCTCGCTACGGCAATTCGCGCGTGTTATCCCTTTCAAGCCTGTGTATGTGCGATATGACGCTGGCCCTGCTATAATTCGCGCTCCTCCAATACAGAGGCTTGTGTCGTATTGGTTGGCCATCACAAGTGGCCAATTCAGGATGAGCACTCGGGCGCGGGAAAGCGCGTATTTCCGCCCGAAATCGACCGATTTCGACCCGTACCCACGCTGATCCGGCCTCTGAAGATACCCTCTTTAAATACAGGTAAAAGAATGGCTACATCAGATTCCAAAATTATCTACACCAAAACTGACGAAGCTCCAGCGCTGGCCACTCAGTCGTTGCTGCCCATTATTGAAGCATTCACCAAGGTTTCTGGTGTTGGCATTGAGCTGAAAGACATCTCATTGGCTGGCCGTATTATTTCTCAATTCCCTGAGTACTTGACCGAAGAGCAGCGCCAGAGCGACGCGCTGGCCGAATTGGGCGAGCTGGCCAAGCAGCCAGAAGCCAATATCGTTAAACTGCCTAATATCAGCGCGTCCATTCCGCAGCTGAAAGAAGCCATTGTTGAGCTGCAAAGCCAGGGTTATAAACTCCCTGACTACCCCACCGAGCCAAAAACCGACGAAGAAAAATCCGTGGCTGCGCGCTACGACAAAGTAAAGGGCTCGGCGGTAAACCCCGTATTGCGTGAAGGTAACTCTGACCGCCGTGCGCCACCATCGGTAAAAGCCTACGCCCGCAAAAACCCGCACTCAATGGGCGCCTGGGATAAAGACTCCAAGTCTCACGTTTCGCACATGAGCGAAGGCGACTTTTTCGGTAGCGAGAAATCCGTGACCTTAACCGCTGCCACCAGCGCTAAAATTGAATTTGAAAAAGCCGACGGCAGCAAAGTGGTTTTAAAAGACAGTTTGGCTTTGCAAGCGGGTGAGATTGTCGACTCCGCCGTCATGAGCGCCAAGGCGCTGCGCGCGTTTTTGGCCGAAGCCATCAGCGATGCAAAAGAACAAGGCGTTTTGTTCTCTCTGCACATGAAAGCGACCATGATGAAAGTGTCCGACCCTATAATCTTCGGTCATGCGGTTAGCGTGTTCTTTAAAGACCTGTTCGATAAATACGCCAGTGAATTTGAAGAGCTGGGTGTCGACCCGACTTACGGTTTTGGCGACGTAATTGCCAGCATCGAAAAACTACCTGCGGATAAGCGCAGCGCCATCGAAGCCGACATTAAGGCTATTTTGGCTGCAGGCCCGGAAATGGCTATGGTGAACTCCGACAAGGGCATCACCAATTTGCACGTACCCAACGATGTGATTATTGATGCGTCTATGCCGGCCGCTATTCGCTCCTCCGGTAAAATGTGGGGCCCACAAGGCAACCTGCAAGACACTAAGTTCACCATTCCTGATCGCTGTTACGCCGGTGTGTACGCCGAGACCATCAACTTCTGCAAAGAACATGGCGCCTTCGACCCAACCACCATGGGCAGCGTGCCTAACGTTGGCCTGATGGCTCAGAAAGCCGAAGAGTACGGCTCGCACGACAAGACCTTTGAAATGACCGACAGCGGCACCGTGCGCGTGATTGACGCCGATGGCAACACCCTGCTGGAGCAGTCGGTAGAGCCGGGCGATATCTTCCGCGCCTGTCAGGTAAAAGATGCACCGGTCAAGGACTGGGTTAAGCTGGCCGTTAACCGCGCCCGCGCCACGGGTAGCCCAGCTATCTTCTGGCTGGACAGCGAGCGCGCCCACGATGCCGAGCTGATCAAGAAAGTAGAGGCCTACCTGCCTGAACACGACACTGACGGTTTGGACATTCGTATTCTCGCGCCGGTTGAGGCTACTCGTGTAACCCTGCAGCGTACCAAAGATGGCGAAGACACCATTTCGGTCACCGGTAACGTATTGCGTGATTACCTGACCGACTTGTTCCCAATTTTGGAACTAGGCACCAGCGCCAAGATGCTATCAATTGTTCCCTTGATGAACGGCGGTGGCTTGTTTGAAACCGGTGCCGGTGGTTCAGCGCCGAAGCACGTTGATCAGTTCACCGATGAAGGTCACCTGCGCTGGGACTCACTGGGTGAATTCCTGGCACTGGCAGCGTCACTTGAGCACTTCAGCCAGGTAAACAGCAATCCGAAAGCCAGTGTTCTGGGAGCCGCTCTGGACACCGCAACCGGTAAGTTCCTGGACGAGAACAAGTCGCCCAGTCGCAAAGTAGGTGAAATCGACAACCGTGGCAGCCACTTCTACCTCGCTCTGTACTGGGCAGAAGCTCTGGCAAACCAAAGTGATGACGCCGAGCTGAAGCAAACCTTTACCAAGGTTGCTGCCGATATGGCGGCCAGCGAAGCGAAAATTATCGAAGAGCTCAGCAACGCTCAGGGCAGCCCGGTAGACATCGGCGGTTACTACAAGACCGACGACAGCAAAACCGCAGCGGCTATGCGCGCCAGCAGTACGCTGAACGCGATTGTAGAAGCTATCTAGAGGTTCTACCCATTGCTGTTTTGAAAAAGCCGGGGCACGCCCCCGGCTTTTTTGTGGCCGATTGTTGGCGACCCTAAATACATCGAAAATATTGATTAATAGCGCGCAACTTATACGGTGGGTTAGCCACAACCAATTCGGTAAGCTTGATGAATATTTAACGCGAGGAGATTCCATGGGTTTACTTGTAGATGGGCAGTGGCAAGACCGCTGGTACGACACACAAAAAACCGGCGGCAAATTTGTGCGCCAGGAAGCTACATTTCGCCACTGGATAACGGCCGATGGCAGCGCAGGCCCCTCGGGCGAAGGCGGCTTTAAGGCAGAAAAAGGGCGCTACCACCTGTATGTGTCTTATGCCTGCCCTTGGGCACACAGAACCTTGATCTTCCGCGCCCTCAAGGGTTTAATCGACTGGATTGATGTGTCGGTAGTTAATCCCATTATGCTGGAAAACGGCTGGACCTTTGAGCCGGGCGACAAGGTAATCCCGGACCCGATTCATCACGCCGATTTCCTGCACCAGGTTTATACGGCCGATACAGCCGATTTTACCGGCCGCGTTACGGTGCCGTTATTGTGGGATAAGCAATCCGGCCGAATTGTGAGCAATGAGTCTGCCGATATCATTCGCATGTTCAACTCTGCCTTCGACACGCAGGGAGCAGCAGCCGGCGACTATTACCCGACTGAACACAAGCAGATTATCGATGAGATCAATGAGCGTGTGTATAACACGGTCAATAACGGGGTGTATCGCTGCGGGTTCGCCACTACTCAACAAGCCTACGCAGAGGCGGTTAACGAGCTGTTTGACAGCTTAGATTGGCTAGAGGGGATACTATCGCGGCAGCGCTATCTGGCCGGCGATAAGATCACAGAGGCAGACTGGCGACTATTCACCACACTGATACGGTTCGATGCTGTCTACCACGGTCACTTCAAATGCAACCTGCAGCAGCTGAAAGATTACCCCAACCTGTCCGCGTACGTACGCGAACTGTACCAGTGGCCAGGGGTAGCGGACACCGTGCATTTTGATCATATCAAGTCGCACTACTACCGCAGCCATAAAACCATTAATCCAACCGGCATTGTGCCCGAAGGCCCGCTACTGGATTTTAACGCTCCTCACGGCCGCAGCTAACAGTGACCCCCAACCAACTGAGTTTTAGCAGATGGCATATACGCAAAAAGCCGGCAAGCCGGCTTTTTGCGTAAGACAATAAAAACCGGATTTATTCGGCTTCTACTGCTTCTTCAACTGCTGCAGGACGATCAACCAGCTCGACGTAAGCCATGGTAGCTTTGTCGCCGGTACGCAGACCGCACTTGAGTATACGCAGGTAACCACCTGGGCGTGACTCGTAGCGTGGGCCCAGCTCGGCAAACAATTTACCTACCGCTTTCTGGCTGCCCAGACGAGCAAAAGCCAAACGGCGGTTTGCAACGCTGTCGCTCTTTGCCAAGGTAATCAGAGGCTCAGCGAAACGACGCAGCTCTTTTGCCTTAGGCAGAGTAGTTTTAATCAGTTCGTGCTCAACCAGTGACGCGGTCATATTGCGAAACATGGCTTTGCGATGTGAACTGTTACGATTCAGTTGACGGCCACTATGACGATGACGCATGACGCTAAATCCTTCACTTATGATTGCTTCACAGCAATCGCGTTAACCCGCGCTAAACGCGGGACTAATTAATCAGTCTTCGTTGCGCAGGCTGGCGGGTGGCCAGTTTTCCAAACGCATACCGAGAGACAAACCGCGCGAAGCAAGTACGTCTTTAATCTCGGTAAGAGACTTTTTACCCAAGTTCGGAGTCTTCAACAGCTCAACTTCTGTACGCTGAATCAGATCGCCGATGTAGTAGATGTTTTCCGCTTTCAGGCAGTTGGCCGAACGAACGGTCAGCTCCAAATCATCTACCGGACGCAACAGAACAGGATCAATCGCCTCTTCTTTTTCTTCCGGTTGTGACTGGCTTTCGCCTTCGAGGTCAACAAACACCGCCAGCTGTTGCTGGAGAATGGTGGCCGCGCGACGGATGGCTTCTTCAGGGTCAAGAGTACCATTGGTCTCCAGATCCAGAATCAGCTTATCGAGGTCGGTACGCTGCTCAACACGTGCGCTTTCGACACTGTAGGCAACGCGACGCACTGGACTGTAAGAAGCGTCCAGCTGCAAACGACCAATTGCGCGATTCTCATCTTCCTCCTGACGGCGAGCGTCAGCAGGCTGATAACCACGACCGCGAGCAACGGTAAGCCGCATGCTAACGGTGGTATCGCCAGTGATGTTGCAGATTACGTGCTCGGGGTTTTTCACCTCGATTTCGTGATCTACCTGAATGTCACCGGCAGTAACCACACCCGGACCTTTTTTGGTCAGGGTCAAAACTGCCTGATCCTTGCCGTGCATAATTACGGCGACGCCTTTCAGGTTGAGGAGGATTTCAATAACATCCTCACGCACACCTTCAATATCGCTGTACTCATGCAGCACACCGTCGATTTCCACTTCCGTAATGGCGCAACCGGCCATAGACGAGAGCAGAATGCGACGCAGCGCATTGCCCAGAGTGTGTCCGAAACCGCGCTCCAGCGGCTCCAGCACGACCTTGGCGTGGGTCGGGCTGTTTTCGGTTACGTCGATATGACGCGGAGTCAAAAATTCGTTTACTGCAGTCTGCATAGCCACACCTGTTAACGGTTAATCCCTTACTTGGAGTAAAGCTCTACGATAAGGTTTTCGTTGATTTCAGCCGGCAAGTCGCTGCGCTCAGGAACACGCTTGAAAGTGCCTTCCTTTTTGTCAGCGTTGACTTCAACCCACTCTACATCCGCACGCTGACCTGACAGAGTCAGAGCGTTCTGAATGCGAAGCTGGTTTTTAGCCTTGTCGCGAATGCTTACAACATCACCTTCTGCTACTTGGTATGAAGCAATGTTAACGGTCTGGCCATTAACAACAATCGCTTTGTGAGATACCAACTGACGAGATTCGGCGCGTGTAGAGCCAAAACCCATGCGGTAAACCACATTATCAAGACGACTTTCCAGCAACTTCAACAAGTTCTCACCGGTAGCGCCTTTACGACGTGCGGCTTCTTTGTAGTAAGCGCGGAATTGCTTCTCAAGCACACCGTAAGTGCGACGTACTTTTTGCTTCTCGCGAAGCTGAACACCGTAATCAGACAGGCGACCACGACGTTGGCCGTGCATACCTGGAGCGGTTTCCAGCTTACATTTTGAGTCCAGCGCGCGCGCACCACTTTTCAGGAAAAGGTCGGTACCTTCGCGACGGGACAGCTTACATGTTGGTCCAATATAACGTGCCATTAGTTTGCCCCCTTACACTCGACGTTTCTTCGGCGGACGACATCCATTGTGCGGGATAGGCGTCACGTCTGTGATGTTGGTAATTTTATAACCAACGTTGTTCAGGGCGCGAACTGCAGACTCACGGCCTGGCCCTGGACCTTTAACCTCAACGTCGAGGTTTTTTAAGCCGTATTCTTTAGCGGCTTCACCGGCACGCTCTGCAGCAACCTGGGCTGCGAACGGGGTGCTTTTGCGCGAACCGCGGAAACCAGAGCCACCAGCGGTCGCCCAGCTCAGGGTATTACCCTGGCGGTCAGTGATCGTTACGATCGTATTGTTAAAAGAGGCGTGGACGTGTGCAACGCCATCAGCAACCTGCTTTTTAACTTTTTTCTTTGTAGACTTATTACCTGGCTTGGCCATAGCAATCTCTTCCTAACTGTTGTTACCGTACTTTTGAATGTAAGCGTGAAGTCAATTAACGTTTAATTGGCTTACGCGGACCTTTGCGGGTACGAGCGTTAGTCTTAGTACGCTGACCACGGAGCGGCAGACTACGACGGTGACGCAAGCCACGGTAGCATCCCAAATCCATCAGGCGTTTAATGTTCATAGACACAACACGACGCAGGTCACCCTCTACGGTGAACTTGCCTACTTCGTTACGAATCTGGTCAACCTGCTCTTCAGACAAAGAACCGATTTTCGCATCTTCCGCAACGCCAGTCGCAGCGCAAATCTGCTTGGCGATAGTACGGCCTACCCCATAAATATAAGTCAGGGATATAACCGCGTGTTTGTGATCTGGTATGTTGACACCAGCAATACGGGCCATTCAAATTACTCCAGTAACTTTAAAGTTGCAGCGTTGACGTGGATTTACCCCACCCCGTGACGCACATGGTAAAAAGGCGCGCAAGGATAGCGATAAAAACACAAAAAAGCAATAGCCTGACGATTTCTCATCAGACGACAGTCAACGCCCCCAGTGTGCAAGCCAGCTAATAAGGCGTATTTCAGTATTCAGCTGGCAGAAAAAGGTGGCATAAAATGCCACCTTTTTCTGGCCGACAGGCGGAGATCGCCTACCGTCTTGCTTAGCCTTGACGCTGCTTGTGGCGTGGCTCGGTGTTGCAGATTACTCGCAGAACACCGTTGCGACGTACCATTTTGCAGTTGCGGCAAATCTTTTTAACAGAAGCACGAACTTTCATGATCCTACCCTTTAAACAGAGGTTAGCGAGCGTTGCGGCCGCTTTGCCCCTTTAAATTTGACTTCTTCATCAGTGATTCATACTGATTCGACATCAAGTGAGCCTGTACCTGAGACATAAAGTCCATTACCACCACCACTACGATGAGCAGCGAGGTACCGCCCAGGTAAAATGGCACATTAAAGGCCACCACCAGGAACTGCGGCATCAGACAAACTACCGACATATAGATAGCGCCAATTACCGTCAAACGGGTCAAAACGTTATCAATATACTTGGCTGATTGCTCACCGGGACGAATCCCCGGAATATAAGCACCTGATTTCTTCAGGTTATCCGCCACTTCTTTAGGGTTAAACATCAACGCCGTATAGAAGAAGCAGAAGAAAGCAATCAAACCGGTAAACAAAATAATGTTCAGCGGCTGACCTGGGCCAATGGCCAGAGCAAAGTCTTGCAAAAAGCTCGCAACCGGACCTTCACCGCCCTCGCCAAACCACTGCGCAATAGAGGCAGGGAACAGCAAAATTGAGCTGGCAAAAATTGCCGGAATCACACCCGCCATGTTGATTTTCAACGGCAGGTGACTGGTCTGAGCCTGATAGGCCTGAGGTCCCTGCTGGCGTTTTGCGTAATTCACTGTAATCCGACGCTGACCGCGCTCAATACGCACGATTGCCCAGATTACAGCCATTGCTACCACCGCGATAATAAGCAACATAAGTATGTGCAAATCACCTTGGCGGGCACTTTCAAAGGCCGAACCAATTGCAGTTGGGAACCCAGCCACGATACCAGCGAAGATCAGCATGGAAATACCATTACCAATACCACGCTCGGTGACTTGCTCACCCAGCCACATCATAAACACTGCACCTGTGACCAGCGATACAACCGCGATAAAGTAAAACGCGATTGTGGGCTCGCCACCGTAGGCAAATCCAGAAAAGCTAACGGCCATGGCCATTGCCTGCACGGTTGCCAGTACGACGGTACCGTAACGAGTGTACTGGTTAATCTTGCGACGACCAGCATCCCCTTCCTTTTTCAGCTGCTCCAGTGAAGGAGTGACTGCGCTCATCAATTGCATGATGATCGAGGCTGAAATGTAAGGGAAGATACCCAGAGCCAGAATACTCATCCGCTCTAGTGCACCACCCGAGAACATATTAAACAGTCCGAGGACAGTTCCCTGATTCTGATTAAACAGATCGGCGATTCGCTCGGGGTCTAGGCCCGGTACCGGAATGTGGGTACCGATCCGGTAAACCACGATCGCCAAAAACAGAAAACGAAGGCGAGCCCAAAGCTCGCCCAGTCCTTTTTGATTCCCTAACGGCAGATTACCGGGAGTTGCCATTGGCACCTCTTACTCTTCGACTTTACCGCCCGCTGCTTCAATCGCAGCTTTGGCGCCTTTAGTCACAGCCAAACCTTTAACTGTAACGGCTTTGGTCACTTCGCCAGAGGCAAAGATCTTGGCACGCTTGATGTTGGCACCGATAATATCGGCCTGCTTCAAGGTTTCCAGATCAATAATTTCGCCTTCGACTTTGTTCAGTTCGTTCAAACGAACCTCTGCAGTCACACGGCCTATGCGAGAGCTAAAGCCAAACTTCGGCAAGCGCTTCTGCAAAGGCATTTGACCACCCTCGAAGCCCGGCTTAACCGAACCACCAGAGCGAGATTTCAAACCCTTGTGACCACGACCAGCGGTTTTACCCAAACCACTACCAATACCACGGCCAACACGCTTCTTGCTATGTGTGCTGCCGGGAGCGGGACTCAGCGTATTAAGACGCATGTTACTCTCCCTCTACCTTAATCAGATAGTTAACTGTGTTAATCATGCCACGGGTAGAAGGAGTATCCTCCACTTCTACGGTGTGACCGATGCGACGCAGTCCCAAACCTGTAACGCAAGCCTGATGGTTCTTCAGACGGCCTGCGGTACTCTTGAGTTGAGTCACTTTAATCATTTTCTTAGCCATGCTCGTATACCGCTTTCCTAAGAATCGGCCGGGGCCGATTAATTCAGAATATCTTCTACGCTCTTACCGCGCTTGGCAGCAACAGACTCTGGAGAAGCCATATCTTTCAGCGCGTTGTAAGTCGCGCGAACCACGTTTACCGGGTTGGTAGAACCATAGCACTTGGCCAATACGTTCTGTACGCCGGCAATTTCCAGTACGGCACGCATCGCACCACCGGCAATTACACCGGTACCTGGAGACGCGGGCTGCATGTACACTTTAGAGGCGCCGTGACGACCCTTGGTGGCATACTGCAGTGTATCGCCGTTCAGATCAACGTTGATCATGTTACGACGAGCGGCTTCCATTGCTTTTTGAATCGCAACTGGCACTTCACGCGCCTTGCCGCGGCCGAAACCTATTTTGCCATTTCCGTCACCAACAACGGTCAGAGCGGTGAAGGCAAAGATACGACCACCTTTAACTGTTTTGGCAACACGATTGACTTGAACCAGTTTTTCCTGGAAGCCTTCGTTGTTACCGTCATCTTTTTTAGTAAAAGCCATGTCTTTACCCTTAGAATTCCAGTCCAGCTTCACGCGCGGCATCAGCTAATGCCTTTACGCGACCGTGGTATTTGAAACCGCTGCGGTCAAAGGCAACACTGGTGATGCCGGCGGCTTTAGCACGCTCAGCGATCAGCTCACCCACAGCCTTAGCGGCGTCGGCGTTACCAGTTGCGCCACTGCGCAGTGATTTGTCCAGTGTTGAGGCGCTCGCCAAAACGCTCGCTCCATCCTGTGCAATGATTTGTGCATAAATGTGGCGTGGCGTGCGGTGAACAGCCAGGCGACTAACACCCAACTGACGGATCTTGGCACGGGCACGGCGTGCACGGCGAAGACGAGATTGCTTCTTATCGCTCATAACCTAGCCCCTACTTCTTCTTAGCTTCTTTACGACGTACTTGTTCGTCAGCAAAGCGCACACCTTTACCTTTATAAGGCTCTGGTGGACGCAGCGCGCGGATTTCCGCGGCTACTTGACCGAGCAACTGCTTATCAGCGCTCTTAAGTACGATATCGGTCTGGCTTGGAGTTTCCGCTGTTACGCCCTCAGGGAGGGTATAGTCAACAGGGTTAGAGAAACCCAAAGACAGGTTTACAGTTTTGCCCGATGCTTTCGCACGGTAACCAACACCGACCAACTGAAGTTTCTTTTCAAAACCTTCAGAAACGCCTTTAACCATGTTGTTTACCAGAGCACGCATGGTGCCTGCTAAAGCGATCGATTCCTGCTTGGCTCCACCGTCGCGAGCAGCGAATTGCAGGGAGTTTTCTTCCTGCTTGATTTCTACTGCTTCGTGAACGGTCAGGGCCAACGTACCATTGCCGCCTTTTAAGCTAAGTTCTTGCCCTTCAAGGGAGACCTTAACTGCAGCTGGTACTTCAACCGGACTGTTTGCAACTCGTGACATGATTCTTCCCGTTAGAATACTGTGCAGAGGACTTCGCCACCAACGCCAGCGGCGCGGGCAGCACGATCAGTCATAACACCTTTACTAGTCGAAACGATGGCTACACCAAGACCGTTGCGAACACTCGGCAACTCGGTTTTACCAGCGTAATTGCGCAAACCTGGACGACTAACGCGGTCGAGTTCCGCGATTACCGGCTTGCCTTCAAAATATTTCAGCTCAACGATCAACTCTGGCTTAGCGCCTTCACTAACCGAATAACCTTTAACGTAACCCTCTTCCTGCAGCACTTTGGCCACGTTGATCTTCAATTTAGAAGATGGAATAGCTACGTTAGTCTTACCAACTTGCAGCGCATTACGAATGCGGGTCAGCATATCTGCTAACGGATCTTGCATACTCATCTGAATCTGCTCCTAATTATGGGCCAGAGCTTACCAGCTCGCCTTGACCAGGCCCGGCACATCGCCGCGCATTGCTGCTTCACGCAGCTTGTGACGGCAAAGACCAAACTTACGATATACACCGTGCGGACGACCAGTCACGCGACAGCGGTTACGACCACGAGATGGACTAGCATCACGAGGCAGTGTTTGCAGTTTGGTTTGCGCTTCCCATACTTGCTCTTCAGATGAAGCCGGGCTGGAAATAATCGCCTTCAGTTCAGCGCGCTTAGCAGCAAACTTAACAGCAGCCTTAGCTCGTTTTGCTTCGCGTGCGATCATAGATTTTTTAGCCATGTCTCTACCCTTAGCCTTTGAACGGGAAGTTGAACGCTTTCAACAAAGCGCGACCTTCATCGTCGTTGCGTGCACTTGTGGTGATACAAATATCCAAACCGCGGATTTTATCGACTTTATCGTAGTCAATTTCCGGGAAGATAATTTGCTCAGTCACACCCATCGAGAAGTTACCGCGACCGTCAAACTGCTTAGGGCTAACACCACGGAAATCACGAATACGAGGAATCGAGATCGAAATTAAGCGATCCAGGAACTCGTACATGCGATCTTGACGCAGGGTTACTTTACAACCAATCGGCCAGCCATCACGGATTTTAAAACCTGCGATAGACTTACGCGCTTTGGTTACAACAACCTTCTGACCGGCAATTTTTTCCAGGTCAGCAACAGCGTGCTCAAGCACTTTCTTGTCGCCCGTAGCTTCACCAACACCCATGTTAATGGTGATCTTGGTGATGCGAGGAACTTCCATTACATTCGCCAAACCCAAATCTTCTTTCAACTTGGGAGCGATTTCTTTGCTATATACTTTTTTCAGCCTAGCCATGTCACTTACGCCCCTACGGCTTCGCCAGTGGATTTGAAGACGCGAACTTTCTTATCGCCTTCAAGTTTGAAGCCCACACGATCAGCTTTTCCTGTAGCGGCGTTATAAATTGCTACGTTGGAAACATTAATAGCGGCTTCTTTCTCAACAATACCACCAGCTACACCCAACTGAGGGTTAGGCTTCTGGTGTTTTTTGACAAGATTAATACCGCCTACGATCAGCTTATCTTCTGACAATACGCGAACAACCTTGCCACGTTTGCCTTTGTCGCGACCGGCGATAACAATCACTTCGTCATCACGTTTAATCTTACGCATTTGTCTGCCCTCGAGTCTCCGCCAAGTGCTTAAAGCACTTCAGGTGCCAGAGAAATGATTTTCATAAATTTCTCGCCACGCAACTCACGAGTTACGGGTCCGAAAATACGCGTACCAACCGGAGCATCCTGGTTGTTCAGCAGCACCGCAGCGTTATCGTCGAACTTGATCAATGAACCGTCCTGACGACGCACACCTTTTCTGGTGCGCACAACAACCGCATTCATTACCTGGCCTTTCTTCACCTTACCGCGTGGAATTGCTTCCTTTACGGTAACTTTGATGATGTCACCCACGGCTGCGTAACGACGGTGGGAGCCGCCAAGCACCTTGATGCACTGAACGCGGCGTGCACCGCTGTTGTCAGCAACATCTAAGTAGGATTCTGTTTGAATCATCGTCCGTCTCCGAAACTAATCAATGTCGCACGAAATCGTTAGATTTCAGTTGCGCGCTCTTCAATTTTCACTAAAGCCCAAGATTTACTTTTGGACAGTGGACGTGACTCAGCAATCGTCACGGTATCGCCCGTCTTGGACTCGTTGTTTTCATCGTGCGCTTTCAGCTTTGAAGACTTACTCACGTACTTGCCATAAATCGGGTGCTTAACACGACGCTCGATCAATACTGTGATGGTTTTATCCATCTTGTCGCTGACAACTTTACCAGTCAGTGTACGAGCCAGTTGTTCTGTCTGAGCCATCGTTAATTACCTGCCTTTTGTCTAAGCGCCGTTTTGATGCGAGCAATATCTTTACGAGTTTGCGACAACAAGTGAGTTTGACTCAGCTGGCCAGTCGACGCTTGCATGCGCAGCTTAAACTGTTCTTTAAGCTGGTCAAGCAACTCGTTGTTCAGCTCTTCAACGGACTTTTCCCGGAGTTCTGAAGCTTTCATCACATCACCGAACGTTTAACGAATGTTGTTGAAATTGGCAACTTTGCCGCAGCCAGCGCGAAGGCTTCACGAGCCAGCTCTTCGCTAACGCCGTCCATCTCGTACAGGACTTTGCCAGGGCAAATTTGTGCCACCCAGTATTCGACATTACCCTTACCTTTACCTTGACGAACTTCCAAGGGCTTTTCGGTAATTGGCTTGTCCGGGAATACTCGGATCCAAATTTTACCGCCACGTTTAATGTGACGAGTCATAGCACGACGGGCCGCTTCGATCTGACGTGCTGTAATACGACCGCGACCGGTCGCTTTTAATCCAAAGTCGCCAAAGCTAACTTTGGAGCCGCGATGGGCCAAACCGCGGTTGCGGCCTTTCTGTTGCTTGCGAAACTTCGTACGCTTCGGTTGCAGCATCTTGCGTACCCCTTACTTAGACTTTGAGCCTTTTTTCTTAGGCGCAGTTTCAGTGGCTTCAACGTCGCCAATGATTTCGCCCTTGAAAATCCAAACTTTAACGCCAATAATCCCGTAGGTAGTTGACGCCTCTGCGGTGTTGTAGTCGATGTCTGCACGCAATGTGTGCAAAGGCACGCGACCTTCTCGATACCATTCGGTACGGGCAATCTCGGCACCACCAAGACGACCACCCACCTGAATCTTGATACCTTCAGCACCTTGACGCATTGCGTTTTGTACCGCGCGCTTCATAGCACGACGGAACATCACACGACGCTCGAGCTGCTGGGCAACACCCTGGGCTACCAGAGCCGCATCCAGATCAGGCTTGCGAATCTCTTCAATATTAATGTGAACAGGCACGCCCATTTTCTGGCTGATTTCAGCACGCAGACGGTCGACATCTTCACCTTTCTTACCGATCACAATACCTGGACGGGCAGTGTGAATGGTGATGCGCGCGGTGTTAGCCGGACGCTCGATATCAACACGACTAACGGATGCATTAGCCAGTTTGTCCTGAATGTACGCTCGTACTTCCAGGTCATTGTTCAGCTTGTCTGCGTACTCGTCGCTGCCAGCATACCAAGTAGAGGTATGGCTTTTGACAATACCCAGACGAATACCTGTCGGATGTACTTTCTGACCCATAACGCCTACTCTCTTACTGATCGGCTACTTTTACGGTGATATGACAAGTGCGCTTCAGAATGCGGTCAGCACGACCCTTGGCGCGAGGCATGATACGTTTCATTGTCATGCCTTCATCCACGAAAACAGTGGATACTTTCAACTCGTCAATATCAGCACCTTCATTGTGCTCTGCGTTTGCAATCGCAGACTCGAGCACCTTCTTCACTATCGCAGCGCCCTTCTTCGGGCTAAAAGCCAGAATATCAAGAGCATCTTCAACGCTTTTTCCGCGAATTTGATTTACAACCAAACGCGCTTTTTGCGCCGACAGACGAGCACCGCTTAATTTTGCTGCTACTTCCATCGTTTAACCTCGTTAGGCACAGCGCTTAGCGCTTTTTAGCTTTCTTGTCTGCAACGTGACCGCGATACGTGCGGGTAGCTGCAAACTCGCCCAGTTTGTGCCCAACCATCTCTTCGTTGATCAGGACTGGCACATGTTGACGCCCGTTATGTACCGCCAGAGTCAAGCCAACCATCTCCGGAAGAATCATGGAGCGGCGAGACCAGGTTTTGATCGGGCGACGATCGTTTGCTTCGATCGCTGCTTCGACCTTCTTAATCAGGTGAAGATCGATAAAAGGACCTTTCTTCAGTGAACGTGGCACTGTTGCTTCCTCTTTTGGTTGTTAGGTCGTCAATTAGCGCTTGTCGCGACGACGAACAATCATCTTATCGGTACGCTTGTTCTTGCGTGTCTTATAACCCTTGGTTGGAGTACCCCAGGGTGAAATTGGGTGACGGCCACCAGAAGTACGACCTTCACCACCACCATGTGGGTGATCAACCGGGTTCATGGCAACACCGCGAACAGTCGGGCGTACACCACGCCAGCGCGTTGCACCAGCTTTACCCAGAGAGCGCAAGCTGTGCTCACTATTGGATACTTCACCCAAAGTGGCGCGACATTCAGACAGTACGCGACGGGTTTCACCGCTGCGCAGACGCAAAGTTGCGTATGCACCGTCACGAGCAACCAAGTTAGCAGAAGTTCCCGCTGAACGAGCCAGCTGAGCACCTTTACCAGGCTTGAGCTCTACACAGTGAACAACACTACCCAAAGGCAGGTTGCGCAGTGGCAAGGTGTTGCCCGCTTTAATAGAAGCAGCATCACCAGATTCAATTTTATCGCCAGCTTTCAGGCCTTTAGGAGCGATGATGTAACGACGCTCACCGTCGGCATAACAAACCAACGCAATATACGCAGTGCGGTTTGGATCGTACTCAATACGCTCAACAGTCGCCGGAATACCGTCTTTGTTACGACGAAAGTCGATCAGACGATAGTGCTGCTTGTGACCACCACCAACGTGACGAGTAGTAATACGACCAGCGTTATTACGACCACCGTTGCGAGATTGCTTCTCCAGCAAAGGTGCGTATGGCGCGCCTTTGTGCAGATCCGGATTAACGACGCTTACTACAAAGCGGCGACCGGGCGAGGTTGGTTTACGTTTTACAATAGCCATTGCAACAATCCCCTTACTCAGCTACCGCAAAGTCGATGTCTTGACCTTGCTCAAGGCGCACGTAAGCTTTTTTCCAGTCACTGCGCTTGCCGAGACCGTAGCGTGTACGCTTAGTTTTGCCTTTAACATTGAGGATGCGAACCTGCTCAACTTTGGCATCAAACAATGCCTGAACAGCAGTTTTCACTTCCAGCTTGGTGGCATCGGCGGCAACTTTAAATACCACCTGATTACCCATTTCACCCACAATTGCGGCCTTCTCAGAAACCACTGGGCCTAACAAGACTTTATAAATGCGCTCTTGGTTCATCCCAGGATCTCCTCGAACTTCTTCATCGCAGACACAGTCACTACAACTTTGTCAAAGCGAATCAGGCTTACTGGATCGATACCCGCAACGTCACGTACATCAACCTTATGCAGGTTGCGTGAAGACAGATACAGAGCTTCGCTTACTTCCTCGGTAACTACCAAGGCTTCAGACAAGCCGTACTGACCTAACTTTTGTACCAGAGCTTTAGTTTTAGGAGCTTCAATATCAAACTCTTCAACCACAACCAGGCGTTCCTGGCGGTACAGCTCGGACAAAATGCAGCGCAGTGCAGCGCGGTACATTTTCTTGTTCAGCTTTTGCTCGTAGTTGCGTGGCTTAGCAGCAAAAGTAACACCACCGCTGCGCCAAATTGGGCTACGAATGGTACCGGCACGAGCGCGCCCTGTACCTTTTTGGCGCCAAGGCTTCTTACCGCCACCAGCAACCTCTGAACGAGTCTTTTGCGCCTTGGTACCCTGACGAGCGCCAGCCATATAGGCGACAACCGCTTGGTGAACAAGGTCTTGATTAAACTCTTTACCGAAAGCTACCTCGGATACTTTCAAGGTACCGTTGGAGCCGCCGGGAGTAACAATATTTAATTCCATGGTCGATTCCCCTCGGACAATTAGGCGTTGCTGCGCGCTTTAACCGCTGGACGCACGATCACGTCACCTCCGGGAGCACCCGGAATGGCACCTTTGACCAACAGCAGATTACGTTCGGCATCAACACGAACCACTTCAAGATTCTGAACAGTTACGCGTTCAGCACCCATGTGGCCAGCCATTTTTTTGCCTTTGAAGACGCGACCTGGGGTCTGACATTGTCCGATAGAACCAGGGGCACGGTGAGATAGCGAGTTACCATGGGTAGCATCTTGCATGCTAAAGTTCCAGCGCTTAACACCGCCCTGAAAACCTTTACCCTTGGATTGACCGGTAACGTCAACTATCTGGCCTGCTTCAAACGCAGCCACAGTCAGCTCACTACCAGCTTCGAAACTTTCTTGAGAGTCGTTACGTAACTCCCACAAACCACGACCAGCCTCGTTGTTAGACTTGGCGAAGTGACCTGCAGCAGATTTGGTAACACGGGAGGCACGACGAGACCCTACGGTAACTTGCACAGCATCGTAACCGTCGGTTTCTACATTCTTAACCTGAGTGACGCGATTGGGGGAAACCTCAATCACAGACACGGGAATGGAAACACCATCATCGGTAAATATACGAGTCATACCGCTTTTGCGGCCGACAATACCAATCGTCATTTTACTAACCTCTTAGTGTACGGGGCTCTTACCCGCTATGGCCGCCCATTTCAGAGCGTTACACAAGGCTGAATAAATTGTTTTATTCAGCCAACATTTACAAGTTTTTAGCCGAGACTAATCTGAACCTCAACGCCTGCAGCCAAATCTAGCTTCATCAGGGCATCTACAGTTTTTTCAGTAGGCTCAACAATATCGAGCAAACGCTTGTGTGTACGAATCTCGTACTGATCACGCGCGTCTTTATTGACGTGCGGAGAGATCAATACAGTGAAGCGCTCCTTACGGGTCGGCAACGGAATAGGGCCGCGCACTTGGGCGCCTGTGCGTTTAGCGGTCTCAACGATCTCCTGGGTAGAAGAATCGATAAGCTTGTGATCAAAAGCCTTCAGGCGAATCCGAATGCGTTGATTCTGCATGTGAACCAAACTCCAATAATTACTTTAAAGAACAATCCATCTCGGCAAGACCACCGGGGCCCGTGCAAAATGGAGGCGCAATATTAATGATCAGCTGACTAAGTGTCAACCAATTTCTGGAAAAAATTGATAATTTTTTAACCAGTAGCAGAGCGAACCTAAACGCGAACTCCGCCACCCCTCGCAGGGCCGGCCATTCTACAGTCAAGCACCTCAAAATCAAGCGCTTTCAGCTCGCCTCGCGAAAATAATTACCACCAGACGCCAGCTATATATAAAGAAGCAAGACTTGGCGAGCAGCGGCCGCCGCCACAATTAAAAAGGGGCACTGTAGCGACGCCACAGCACCCCTCGACGCAACCCCACCTCTACCCGGGAGGCTTGCGCAACAGCACTAGAAAGAACGCGTTACTGTCTCAACCATCTTCTTGGCATCGCCAAATAACATCATGGTATTGTCTTTAAAAAACAGCTCGTTCTGAACGCCGGCGTAGCCAGCCGCCATGCCCCGCTTTACAAAGAGCACCGTCTTCGCCTTTTCAACATCCAGAATCGGCATCCCAAATATAGGGCTGGTAGGGTCGGTCTTGGCCGCGGGGTTGGTGACATCGTTGGCCCCAATGACAAACGCAACATCGGCCTGCTGAAACTCGCTATTAATATCTTCGAGCTCAAACACCTCATCGTAGGGGACATTGGCCTCCGCCAGCAGCACATTCATATGCCCAGGCATACGCCCAGCCACCGGGTGAATGGCATAGCTAACCTTAACGCCGGCCTTTTTCAGCTCGTCACACATTTCACGCAAGGCATGCTGCGCCTGGGCCACCGCCATACCATAGCCCGGAACAATGATCACCGAGCCGGCATTTTTCATTATAAAGGCAGCATCTTCGGCACTACCCTGCTTAACCGGCCTGTCATCCTCGCCACCCGAGGCTGACGCGGCAGTCGAATCCCCACCAAAACCGCCCAGAATGACATTAAAAAAGGAGCGATTCATGCCCTTACACATAATGTAAGAAAGAATGGCACCCGATGACCCCACCAGAGCACCGGTAACAATCAAGGCATTGTTGTGCAGGGTAAACCCGATACCCGCCGCAGCCCAACCGGAGTATGAATTCAGCATACTAACCACTACCGGCATATCGGCGCCACCAATCGGTATGATGATCAAAAAGCCCAACACAAAGGCCAGCGCCACCAGCCCCCAGAAAACCTCTGGGGACTGATCCAGGCAGAAGTACACCACCAGCGCAACGGCGCCCAACCCCAGCAGGGCGTTAAGCATATGCTGCCCGGCAAAGGTTACCGGCTTACCGGAGACCAGCCCCTGCAATTTGGCAAAGGCGATCACCGACCCAGAGAAGGTAATAGCACCAATCATGGCACCCAGAGCCATCTCCACCCGACTCGCAATATAAATCTGACCAGCCGCATCAGCCAAACCAAACGAACCAGGGTTGAGATAAGCAGCGCCAGCGACCAGCACTGCAGCCAAGCCCACCAAGGAGTGAAAAGCGGCAACCAACTGCGGCATCGCCGTCATCGCTATTCGGGAGGCAATGATCAGCCCCGCCGCACCGCCGACAAATACAGCGCCCAAAATCCAGCCGTAGGAGGTAATTTCCGGACTGAGAATGGTGGTACCAACGGCAATCGCCATCCCCAGCATACCCATGAAATTGCCGGTTCTGGAGGTTTCCGGTGAAGACAACCCGCGCAACGCGAGAATAAAAAGTACCGCCGCCACCAAATAGGCGAGCGAGGTTATATTGGCTTGCAGTTCCATAAATGCCCCCTATTACTTCTTCTTTTTATACATGGCCAGCATGCGCTGGGTTACGGCAAAGCCACCAAAGATATTCACAGACGCCAACGCGACCGCAACCGCCCCTAAAATCTTCGCCTGACTCATATCGGCGGGGCCGGCCGCAATCAAAGCCCCCACCACAATTACACTGGAAATAGCATTGGTTACTGCCATCAAGGGCGTGTGCAATGCCGGCGTAACACTCCACACCACGTAATAGCCGACAAACACCGCAAGAACAAAAATGGACAACTGGGATATAAAATCGCCGTGCATAGCAGCCTCCTAATTATTATCAGTGAAAGCAGAGTGAACCACCGAGCCGCCATGAGCGAGCGTGGCAGCGGCCAAAATCTCATCTTCGAAATCGAGCGCCAGCTCCGCAGTCGCACCATCACCGTCTGCACACACCAGAGGCGACACAAAGTTGAGCAAGTTTTTCGCATACAGCGCACTGGCATCCGCGGCGATTCGACTGGGCACATTAAAATGCCCGACCACCTTCACACCATTTACATCAACCACTTCACCCGGCCGCGAGGCCGTGCAGTTACCGCCTTGCTCAACGGCCAAATCTACGATTATCGAGCCCGGACGCATACTGGCGACCATTTCATCATTAACCAATACCGGGGCCTTGCGCCCGGGTATTAATGCCGTACAAATGACGATGTCTTGTGTTTTGATGGTCTGCGCTACCAACTCAGCCTGACGACGTTTAAAGTCTTCGCTCATTTCCTTGGCATAACCGCCTGCGGTTTCCGCCTCTTTTAGCTCGTCAGACTCAACCATCACAAATCGCCCGCCCAGGCTTTCAACCTGCTCTTTGGCCACAGGACGAACATCGGTAGCCGACACGACCGCTCCCAAGCGTTTCGCCGTCGCAATGGCCTGCAGGCCCGCAACTCCCGCACCCAGCACCATAACTTTAGCCGGCGCTACGGTGCCAGCGGCCGTCATCATCATGGGCATGGCGCGATCGTACTCAACGGCCGCATCAAGCACTGCCTTATAGCCTGCCAAGTTACTCTGGGAGCTGAGCACATCCATGCTTTGCGCCCGGGTGATGCGGGGGACGAATTCAAGCGCCATAGCGGTAATACCAGCGCCGGCATATGCCGCCACTGATTCCGGCGCATTGAAAGGAGAGAGAATTCCGAGCAACAAAGCCGACTTCGGTATTAACGCCAACTCATCCAAATCGCCCTCAACGGCCTGCATTGGACGCTGAACCTTAAGGACAAGGGCGGCGTCTTTATAGACAGAGGCCACATCGGGCTCAATAGTCGCTCCCGCTTCTTTATATAAAGCGTCGGGAATACGGCTTTGCAACCCAGCTCCCGCTTCAATTGTGACCGAAAACCCCATAGCCACAAACTTTTTGACAGTCTCAGGAGTAGCTGCCACCCGCCTTTCGTGGGCACGACGCTCCCTTGGCACGGCTATTTTCATAGTCTTACCCTCTATTGTTATCGTTGGTTGAGTCTTTTTGACTGTAGGCACCCGCCAGCTATTTAGCAAGCGCCTGACAATTTGAGGAACCGCTAGACCACGGCGCCGATCTTCCATGGATTAAACTCAGCATCACCATAGCCAAGCTCTTCGCTCTTGGTGAGCTCGCCCGACGCAATGGCCAAAACCTGCAGGAAGATTTTCTCTCCCAGAGTTTCCAACGTCTCCTCTCCGTCGAGTACCGCGCCGCAGTTGATATCGATATCTTCGCTCATGTGCTTATAGATTGCCGTGTTACTCGACAGCTTTACACTGGGCACTGGCTTGTAACCAAAAGCCGAGCCGCGCCCCGTTGTGAATGCCACCACATTAGCACCAGAGGCAACCTGCCCGGTTACCGACACCGGATCAAAGCCGGGACTATCCATAAACACCAGGCCTTTTTCGGTAACAGGCTGAGCGTACTGATATACCGCCGTCATAGTAGTGGAGCCACTTTTGGCCTGAGCCCCCAGAGACTTTTCCAAAATAGTGGTAAGACCACCGGCCTTATTGCCTGGCGATGGATTGTTATTCAACTCAAAGCCGTGAGTACTGGTGTACCCCTCCCACCAGCGAATCCGCTCCAGCAACTGCTCGGCAACATCGGGGGTTGCTGAACGCTGAGTCAACAAGTGCTCAGCGCCATATATCTCTGGTGTTTCGGAGTAAATAACCGTGCCGCCATGGCGCACCAAAATATCGCCAGCCACACCAAGCGCGGGATTGGCGGTAATGCCAGAAAACGCATCGGAGCCACCGCACTGCACAGCCAACGTAAGCTCAGATGCCGGGCACGACTCACGCTTAGCACTGTTAACCAGCGGCAGCATTTTGCGCACGTAGTCAGCCCCCTGCTCCACAGCTTGGCGAGTGCCTCCGACCGTCTGAATGTTATACGCCTTAAAACAGTCGCTCTCTTCGAGACCGGCCTGCGCCAACACGCCGTCAACCTGCATGGTTTCGCAACCGAGACCAATCAGCAGCACCGCACCAAAATTAGGGTGAGCGGCATAACCTTCAAAGGTTCGCTGCAATATCTCGTAGCCCTCGCCTTCGGCCCGCATACCACAGCCCGATTCATGGGTGAGCGCGACCACGCCATCGACATTTGGAAAATCATCCAGAGCCCCTGGGTAACTGAACATGGTGGCAATCTGTCGGGCCACCGTCGCCGAACAGTTCACTGTCGTCAGAATACCTATATAGTTGCGAGTGCCAACCTTGCCACTATCACGCTTAAAACCCATAAAGGTGGCGCGCTGCGCATCGGCAACGAAGTCGGTCTCCACCGCGTGACGGCAAAAACCATAATCTTTAGCAAAATCCCCAACGATACAGTTGTGCGTATGCACATGCTGCCCTGCAGCAATGTCAGCCGCGGCATAACCAATAAACTGGCCATACTTAATAATTGCATCACCCTGCTTAATAGGCTCAACCGCAATTTTATGCATTTCGCCTATATCTTCAGTCGCCACAAAACGGGCGCCTTCGACACAGAGCTCCTCTCCGGCCGCAACATCCTCAACAGCAATTGCAACATTATCCTGCTGATGTAAGTGAATCAGTTTACTCACGACCACCTCGACATTTCCAAATCTCACACAAGCGGCTAAAACGCCACTTTTCACCAATGCTGACAATCTAGCACCAAATTGGTCAGACCGCAATAAACTTTTGGTATGACTAAAAAACCCGAGTATTGGCTTGAGCAAAATAGACACTATTGTTAGAATCAGTCGGTCGTAAACCTGTCAATGGTCATTGAAGCAATGAACGTATCTTTGGATACCGGAAAACTTTCCGGTGGCCGCCTCTACCAGCGAGTAGCAGAGCAGCTAGCCGTCGTCATATCGCAAGGGGAATACCCCCCTGGCTCCCGCCTGCCTGCCGAGCGCAAGCTAGCCGAGCGCTTTGAGGTAAGCCGACCGACCATTCGCGAAGCTATTATCGCACTAGAGCTTGCCGGCTGCGTAGAAGTGCGCGGCGGTTCGGGTGTCTATATTTGCGATGGCGAAAGCGATAAACTTGCCAGCACCAATCTCGATGTCGGCCCGTTCGACATTCTTGAGGCGCGAATTTTGTTCGAAGGAGAGGCCGCGGAGCTGGCCGCCAAGAACATCACAGCCGATGAGCTTGCCGAGGTACGCCAGGCACTGAACGACATGGTCACCGAAAATGAAGGTGAACCCATCTGCGAACAGGCCGATGAAAACTTTCATATGCTGATTGCCCGCGCCACCAAGAACGACGCCATTGTCTCGGTATGCAACCACTTGTGGGCGCTGCGCAATAGCTCACCCGTATCCGCGCGCATTTTGGAAAAAGTTCGCCAGGCCGGCTCCAAGCCCAGAATTGAAGAGCACAAGGCAATTCTTGAAGCTCTGGAGCAACGCGACCCGGAAGGTGCCCGCGCCGCCATGCGCGAACATTTAACCCGCGTTATTCAGCAACTACTCGACGCCACCGAGGCCGAAGCGGTAGAAGAGGCGCGCCGCGCCGTCATGCACAATCGCGAGCGCTTCAACCTCATCGACTAAATACAGGCCCTTGCCTTACAAAAAGCCGCTATTGGTATTACCAATAGCGGCTTTTTGCGTTACTCTAACGCTTATTTGCAATAACAATAGTGTTTAAGAGAGGCAAAAATGTCCAAAATTAGTCGTCGCAACACCCTTAAAGGGCTTGCCGCATTACCATTGGCCGGTGCCGGGTGCGCCAGCACTGTCAACGATCCAAGTGCACAACCCAAAGGGATAGCCCCCTGGCACCTGGCAGATGAAATTGTCGCCAACACCTCCATACCAAGCTTTGCCGATCGGGCCTTCAATGTGCAAGATTTTGGCGCCAAAGGTGATGACAAAACCGACTGTTCCGACGCATTTCGCGACGCTATCGACGCCTGCCACAAAATGGGCGGAGGGCGTGTTATTGTCCCCGCAGGAACCTACCTCACGGGCCCCATTCACCTAAAATCCAATGTCAACCTGCACCTCAACAAAGAGGCGACAGTGGCGTTCTATACGGCCCCCGAGCGGTTTTTGCCGGCCGTCTTTACCCGCTGGGAAGGTGTTGAGTTTATGGGCTATTCACCCCTCATATACGCATACGGCGAAGAAAATATCGCCATAACCGGTAAAGGCGTGCTAGATGGCCGCGCCAATCCCACCACTTGGTGGCCCTGGAAAGGCAACAAGGAGTGGGGAGTAGAGGGCTACCCCAGCCAAAAAGAGGGCCGCGATAAACTGTTTGCCGAAGCCGAAGCCGGCGTACCGCCCGAGGATAGACACTATAGTGAGGGCTACTACTTTCGCCCACCGTTCGTTCAACCCTATAAGTGCAAGAACGTATTGATCGAGGGGGTTAAAATCGTTAACGCCCCATTCTGGCTGCTCAACCCGGTATTGTGCGAAAACGTGACAGTACAGAGCGTCATCCTTGAGAGCTTGGGGCCCAATTCGGATGGCTGCGATCCGGAAAGCTGCAAAAACGTAGTGATCGAGAATTGCTACTTCGATACCGGTGACGACTGCATTGCCATCAAATCAGGCCGCAACAACGATGGGCGGCGAGTCAACACCCCCACCGAAAATGTGGTAATTCGCAACTGCCAGATGCGCGCGGGCCACGGCGGCGTGGTGATAGGCAGCGAAATTTCCGGCGGCGTGCGCTACGTATTTGCCGAAAATAACACCATGAGCAGCCCGGACCTTGAGCGCGGTTTTCGCATTAAAACCAACTCCGTTCGCGGCGGACTACTGGAACACCTCTACATGCGCAACTGCACCATGGGTACGGTTAAAAATGCCATTGTTATCAATTTTCACTACGAAGAAGGTGATGCCGGAAAATTTGACCCAACCGTACGTCACGTAGAGGTGCGCAATCTTACCTGTGAGCAGGCAGGGCGCGTATTTCAGGTGCGAGGCTTTGACCGCGCCCCCATCCAGGACCTGCGCTTTATAAACTGCGAGTTTAAGCACGCGGACGACCCCGGCGTAATTGAAAACGTTGACAACCTGGTCATTCATCAAGTCGAGATAAACGGTAAGCCATTTATAGGCTAATAGTCGAACCGACCAAATGCGGTCCGACCAATTCGGACCGCACCCCCCTCCTCCTGCGAATGAGCGAATACTCGCCCGCTATGCGCCCCCAAGCCGAACGTTTTATAGGTAAATACTGCAAGGCGGGTGCTCAAGGTATAACCAACTGAACCAATAAGGCGATATATGCGCCACGCAATTGGTAATGCAGGAAAAGTTGTATGGTTTACCAATTTGTGCGATTATCCCCCTACCCTTTGGGACAATTGGTCTAATACTCAAAGGCCCAATTTCTACAAAACCATCGGAAACGGGGAAATAATAATGAAAATGTTAAAAGTAAAACCGCTCGTTGCGGCAATAGCTCTATCGACGGCTGCCACCACTTCCTATGCCCAGGAAGACGGTGAAGGCATGGAAATGCTCGAAGAAGTTGTAGTAACAGGCTTTCGTCAAAGCCTTGCAACCTCGCTGAACACCAAACGTGAAGCCGCTGGTGCGGTTGATGCCATCTACGCCGAAGACATCGCGGACTTTCCGGATCAAAACCTGGCCGAATCTCTGCAGCGTATTCCTGGTGTAGCCATTACCCGTGATGCGGGTGAAGGGCGTCAAGTTAGCGTTCGGGGTTTAGGCCCACAGTTCACCCGCGTTCAAATTAACGGAATGGAGGCCATGTCTTCTACCGGCGCCACTGACTCATCAGGTGGCTCCAACCGTTCACGTTCTTTTGACTTTAATACGTTTGCGTCAGAGCTCTTTACTGAGCTGGCCGTCGTTAAAACGTCATCGGCAAGTCTGGACGAAGGTTCGCTGGGTGCCACCATTCAGCTGAAAACCGCTCGCCCATTGGATGCCAACGACAATTTTAACCTGACCGTTAATGGTCAACTCGGCTATAACGACCTATCCGAAGAGTCAGACCCTCGTGTATCTGCGGTTGTTAGCGGCATGAACGATTCTGAAACCTTTGGCTGGCTTGCGTCCGTATCGTATACCAAGCGCAATGCACTAGAAGAAGGCTTCAGTACCGTGCGCTGGCAGACATCCAGTGATTGGCGTTCCGAGCCCGGCAATGCAGGTGATGCTAACGACATCTTTCACCCACGTATTCCGCGTTACGGCAAGTTAACCCACGAACAGGAGCGCTTGGGCTTCACCGGTACTTTGCAGTTCCGCCCCACAGACTCTACTGAAATAGTCGTAGATTACTTATCGTCGACCTTCGAAGCCGGCCGCGATGAAGAGTTCCTGGAGGCGTTGATTCGCTCTGAAGCAGATACCACTGACCTGCTTAGCTATACCGCAGACGGCAACGGCACTATGGTAACTGGGGTGCTAAACGACGCTAATATTCGTATTGAAAACCGTCACGATGATTTGGAGACTGACTTTTCGCAGTTGACTGTCGACGCCACGCACGAATTTTCTGACAGTTTCAGAATTCATGCCTTAGTGGGTACATCTGAGTCTGATTTCAGCAACCCAGTTCAGACCACTGTTATTTTCGATAACGCTGTGACGGCCGGTTACGCATGGGATTTCAGTAGTAACTCTGAACTGCCACAAGTATCCTTTGGCAACTTCGATGTGTCCAACCCTGACAACTTCCTTTACACCAATATTCGTCAGCGCCCGAACTTTACCAACAATACCTTCGACAACTTCTCGTTTGATGCCGAATTCGACTTCAACGATGCCCTGTCTTTGGCCGCGGGTGTAAGTTACAAAAGCTACGAGTTTGAAACTGGTGCTGAGCGTTACGACACCAGCCTGAGCAACATCGACGGCATTGGTGGCCCGATAGGAATTGACGGTCTGTATAACATCACCACTATGGGTAGCGGCTTGGGAGCTCCCTCTGGTACAACCCTGAGCTGGGTCAGCCCAGATGTTAGCGCAGCGTCTGATCGCGTTGGCCTAGACAGTCTTGAAGTTACCAACCCTCGCTTGCAGGACAACCGCAGCGTGGGTGAAGACGACACCGCCATGTTTGTGCAAGTCAACTGGGACACAGAAATCGCAGGCATGGGCTTTCGCGGTAACGCCGGCGTGCGCTATGTGGAAACCGACCAAACCTCCAGCGGCTTTATTTCTCAGCCTGGCGAAGACCCTGAGTTAATCACCGTAGATCGCACTTATGACGACACCTTGCCTGCGATCAACACGGTCTTATCTGTTACAGAAGACATGCTAGTTCGCGCGTCATGGTCTAAGGTTATGACTCGTCCATCACTGGGCAATTTGACACCCGGTGGTAGTGTTGATGGCTTCAACAACACCGTTAGCTACCAAAACCCTTATCTTGACCCCTTCCGTGCTGACTCTATAGATTTGTCTTGGGAATGGTATTTTATGGATGATGCGCTGCTGTCTATCGCATACTTCCAGAAAGATATTGAGTCATTCATTACTCGCCGTACCGATGAAGGCGTGCCCTGGTCAGAGATTGGCTTGCCTGACAGTCTGTTGACCGGCACTCCTGCTGAGCCGAGTGAGAACTTTGATGTTACCCGCGCAGTAAATGGCGGTGGTGGTGATCTGAACGGTTTCGAAATTCAGTATCAACAACCCATCACGGATAACTTTGGTGTGATCCTCAACTACACCAAGGTAGACTCGGAAGTTAATTACGCACCGGACGGTGAAGAGCCCGACTACAATCAGCTAACGGGTATGTCGCCTAAGTCGTATAACGCCACTTTGTATTTTGAAAACGAAACCTTTGGCGCTCGTATTTCTTATGCATTCCGTGACGACTACCTGACCCGTTACCCAGGCCGCAACGGCAATGACCTGGAGTACACTGCAAGTACTGCCAACGTCGATATGTCGCTGAGCTACACCATGAACGAACACCTGAAATTTACTCTCGAAGGAATTAACCTGACCGACGAGTTTAACCATCAGGTAGTCGATAGTTCTGCTCGCGTAAGCGTGTACCACCACACTGGCACTCAGTACTATTTGGGCGCTCAGTACAAGTTCTAAGTTTGCTTTACAATGGCAGGGCTCTCACTGAGAGCCCTTGCTTTCTGGCACACCAGAAAACTTTGGCTAGAGGCTTAAGGCTTTTACCCAAAGTTTTTTACCTTTACGTATAGTGCTACAGTCAATTAGCACTATAAGCTAGCATTACAACCAACAACGACTCAGGTAAACGCTATGCATAGAAAGAACGCTCTCGTCATTGGCCTAGCCATCAGTACATTTGCAGTTGTCGGCTGCAAAGAGTCCAGTACACCGCAGCCAGCAAGCTCGGCAAACGAGACAACCGTGAGCGCCGCCAGCCAGTCGCCGGTGGCCGAGATCACGCTAAGCAACCCACTTGAGTCGGTGCGCTCAGACACGCCCTACTATGTCAGCTTCAACGAGCTCGGCGTTACCAGCCCTGACAACCTGGGAATCACCGTTGCTGGATCACCAATTGCCAGCCAAATGATTGATCGCGATGGTGATGGTGACGATGACGGGTTATTCACGCTATTAGATTTCGATGCGGCCGAAACGCTGACCCTGCACGTCAAAACTGGTATTGAATCGACAGAAGCGACTAAGCGCACTCAGGCTGAAATTTCCCATAAAATGGGTGGCAGCTGGCAAGAGGACCCGAAGAAGCCGGGCAAGCAAATCTATGTGGGCGGCACGTTTGAAAATGTCGACTCACTAACACCGCCGGCGCAACACGACGACCACTCATACTACATTCGCTACGAAGGGCCAGGTATCGAGTCGGACAAAGTCGGCTATCGCATTTATCTAGACCGTCGCAATGGCTTTGACATATTCGGTAAAACCAAACCGGCAATGGCTCTACAAAACGTAGGTCAGGACGGTTTTGAATCCTATCATCACATGGCCGATTGGGGTATGGACATCCTGAAAGTCGGTAGCTCGCTGGGTGCGGGTGGTTATGGCTACTGGGATGGTGAAAAGGTCGTTCGCGTACAAGACGTCGAAGGTTGGGATGCGAGAATTCTGGACAACGGCAATCTGTACTCCGCGTTCAGCATTGACTACAAAAACTGGAAGGTGGCCGATAAAAACGTCAACCTCAACGCAGTTTTGTCCATGCACGGCGGCAGTCGTATGGTGCATACCCGCCTAACGCTGGACAATTCTCTCGATAATTTCGCGATTGGCCTGGTGAAACATGAGGGCACCGAATTTATTCAAGGTGACGTCGACATAACCGGTAAGGCATACACGTATGTGGCCAGTTGGGGCAAACAAACTCTGAACGACGATCACTTAGGCATGGCACTGCTGTTCAGAAAGTCGGATCGCATTGAGCAGACTAGCGATGATCACAACTATGTTTCGGTAATGAAAGCCGCTGGCGAAGATTTGGATTATTACTTTCTTGCCGCCTGGGAAGCCGAGGCCAACGGCATCACCTCAAAAGAAGCCTTTGTTGAATACCTTAAAGGTGAGGTAGATAAACTTACTTTACCACCGCGCGAACAGCTAAAGACGAAACTCAGCGAATCGGAGAAAACCTTCCCGGTAACCGCAGAACAAGCGCTTAACTGGAGTAAACGCCTGGCCGATGATGAGCTTGAGCGCAAGGCACTGGGCTACCATGTTGACGGTTGGGACGTAAATCGCGAGCGCGACCCTAAATTTGAGTACGACATTATTGGTTTGTTGCCATTAGCTTATGATGAACTCAATAAAGTAGCCCCCGATGAGCGCTATGCGCAGGTTATCCCGCAAGTGACCGGGAGCTTTGTTAACGACAAAGGCGACATTGCCCGTTACAAAATCAGCAACTACAACATCGACAGTATTAAGCCTGGCCGCAACTTACTCACCTTGTTTGAGCGTACCGGCAAAGAGAAATACAAAATTGCTGCCGCCACTTTGCGTGAGCAACTAGAACACCATCCGAAAACCAGCGAAGGCGCTTTCTGGCATAAGAAAAAGTACGACAGCCAGCTGTGGTTGGACGGCGTTTATATGGGCATGCCCTTCCTTGCGGGCTATTCCGTTATGTTCGAAGATGGCGCCAGCCTGGATGAAGTGGTCAAGGAATTTGAACTCACTCGCAAATACCTGCGCGACGCTGATACCGGCCTGTACTATCACGCCTGGGATGAGAAAAAGCAGCAAGACTGGGCCGACGCACAAACCGGACTTTCTCCACACTTCTGGGCCCGCGGTATGGGCTGGCTGGCAATGGCCGTCGTTGATGTGCTGGAGATTATTCCACAAGAAAACACCGAGCAACGCGCCCCGCTGTTAGCCATGGTGGAAGAAATGGCGGCCGACTTGAAGCGCTACCAAGACCCTCAAACCGGTGTATGGTGGCAAATCATGAATATGCCCGAAGCGGCAGGCAATTATCGCGAGTCCAGCGCCAGCGCAATGTTTAGCTATTTCTACGCCAAAGCGATTAACAACGGATACCTCAGCGCCGATTATACTGGTACAGCACAGCAAGCTTACGATGGCCTGATTCGCGAATTTGTGACCGTAAACGCAGATGGCAGTATCAGCATGACCAACCAGTGTTACGTGGCGGGTCTTGGTTTTGGTCGCGATGGCAGCTACGAATACTATATGAGTGAACCGGTTTTCAAAAACGATCCGAAAGGTACCGGTCCTTTTATTTTGGCCGGCATTGAAACCTATAAGCTACTGAAATAGCATGCAGAATTTGACGCAAATACTAAACAGCCGAGATAAATCATGAATATTATTGAGGAACGCTTTGCCGTTCACGTAGACGACTACAAGCACTACGACACCGACAAACTCCGCAAGCATTTTTTGATCGAAAAAATTTTTGCGGCGAATGAAGTGCTGTTTACCTACACGCACTACGAGCGCATTATGGTTGGCGGCGCCATGCCCGTCGATAAAAAAGTCCCGCTGGAGCCGGTATATCAGCAAAAAGCCGACTTCTTTCTGGAGCGCCGTGAACTGGGTGCGATCAATGTTGGTGGTGCAGGCGCCATTACCGTCGACGGCGAACGCTACGAAATCGCCAGCAAAGAGGCTCTCTATATTGGCCGCGGCGCCAAAGAAGTCGTCTTCGAAAGTAACGATGCTGGCAACCCTGCCAAGTTCTACATGAACTCAGCTCCGGCGCACCGCACGTGTCCTATCAAAAAAGTGGGTATGTCCGACGCAAAAGTGTTGGAGATGGGCTCCTCTGATACTTGTAACGAACGGAAAATCAACCAACTGTTAATCAGCGGTGTGGTGGAAACCTGCCAACTGCAAATGGGAATGACCGAACTGCAACCAGGTAGCATCTGGAACACCATGCCAGTACACACCCATAGCCGCCGCATGGAAGCTTACTTTTACTTTAATATTCCTGAAGAGCAAGCCGTTTGTCACTTTATGGGGCCCGCAGATGAAACCCGTCATATTTGGGTAGGTAACGAGCAGGCGATCGTATCGCCACCCTGGTCTATGCACTCTGGGGTTGGCACCGCCAACTACACCTTTATTTGGGGCATGGCGGGTGAGAATCTCGACTACACCGACATGGACTTTCACAAACCGCACACATTGAAATAATCACTAACCGTAGGATTGATTATGTCTACCGAATTATTCTCTCTTGAAGGCAAGGTGGCGCTTGTCACTGGCGCCACTCACGGGCTGGGGATGGCCATGGCCATGGGCCTGGGCAAAGCCGGCGCCACACTGGTCATTAATGGCCATTCATCGCAAGAAAAAGTCGATGCGGCGCTTAAAGAGTACCGTGATGCGGGCATCACAGCGCACGGTTATCTGTTTAACGTAACAGACGAAGTGCAGGTTAACGATGCTGTCGCTAAAATTGAAAGCGACGTTGGGCCAATTGACATTCTGGTCAATAACGCCGGCATTATTCGTCGCACCCCACTGCTGGAAATGGAGTTGGGCGAATGGGAAAACGTGATTAAAACGGACCTTACCGGTGTATTCGTTATGACCAAACCCGTTGTCGCCAGTATGGTGAGGCGCGGCGGTGGTAAGGTGATTAACATCTGCTCCATGATGAGCGAGCTTGGTCGTAATTCAGTAGGCGCCTACGCCGCGGCCAAGGGCGGCCTGAAGATGTTAACCCGCAATATGGCCACCGAATGGGCCAAACACAACGTTCAAGTCAACGGTATCGGCCCTGGTTACTTTGCTACCAGCCAAACGGCACCGATTCGTGTGGATGGTAACCCGATGAACGAATTTATTATTAGCCGAACGCCCGCGGGCCGCTGGGGAGACCCGGATGACTTGCAAGGCGCCACGGTGTTTTTATCCTCTAAAGCATCGGATTTTGTTACCGGGCAGATCGTCTATGTAGACGGCGGCATACTAGCAACCATCGGCAGGCCTTCAAACGAAGCGTGAAAATTTTGTTTTCCGCAACAAAATAAAAAACCGCCAGTTGGCGGTTTTCTTTCTGAAGCACTTACACAGCTGTGAAATTCACAAGTCGTTTATTAAGCCATTAATAAATAGTCTTAATTCCTAAACCTTCAGCCTAATAGCCCTCAGTAACCACCAAATCGTTCACCAAGTAACTTCTCGATATGAGAAGACGGCGCCAACTGCAACGCCTTGGAATAATGCTGCTGTGCCACCCCTCGTTGACTACAACGATAATAAAGATCGGCCAGCACGGCATGCCAGTGATAGGAACGCTGCAACCAATCGGGAAAGTCGTGTTGCTCAATAAGCGCTAGCCCGTGTTCCGCGCCTTTCCATTCGGCCAATGCAATCGCATGATTGAGCCGGTGCATGGGTGATGAATCGATTGATTCCAGTAACCTGTAGGCATCAACAATACGATCCCAACGGGTTTCGGCAAAAGACTTTGCTAAACAATGCTCCGCCGCAACACCTGCTTCAACATGATACCGGGATATTGTATCGCCGACGCTAGCCTGGCTCAGCAACAATAAGCCTCGCTCAATCCATTGCGTGTTCCATGTGTTTCGATTTTGCTGACTGAGCAACTGTAACTCTCCGTTACCTTTTGTACGCGACGCTAGGCGCGCGAAGTGTAAGCTCATTAGTGCCAGCAATGCAGTTGTGCTTGGCGCTTTGCCGACACGGCTATTCGCTAGAATATTGGTAAGGCGAATCGCTTCTTCACAGAAGTCTACCCGTATAGCGTCATTTTCGCTCGACGATAAACTCCCTTCGGTAAAAATGAGGTAGAGCACGTACTGCACAGACTCTAATCGCTGCGTAAGTTCTTGCTCAGTTAAATCGTCAATAGTGAGTGCCTGATCGCGCAATCCGACTTTGGCCCGAGTGAATCGTTTATAGGCATTCCCCGAGGTTATAAAGAGTCGCGAAGCCACCTCATTGATACTAAAGCCGCATAAGGTTTTAAGGGTAAACACCAAGCGTGACTCTAAAGGTATCGACTCGCCGCAGGCGACAAACAACATTTTCAACAGATCATCGTCGAGTTCCCCTGACAGAGGAGATTCAACATTGGTTGCAGATTCGGTTGCGGTTTCTAGCGCATCGAACTGTTCTGTGATTTGCTTTCTGCGTTGCTGTTTGGCGAGTTGCGACAACGCAAAGCGATAGGCAACCTTATATAGCCAAGCGGCTGCGTTGTCTGGCACCTTGGGTTTGTTCCAATACTCCACCGCTTGCAGCATGGCAAACTGCACCGCATCTTCAATCATTCCCAATTGCGCCAAACCAAACCGACCGCACAGCGCCGCCACCAGTTTTCCATACTCGTGGCGGAACACATGCTCTACCGTAGACTCGGTACTCAAACTTGCGTGATTTCCCGTATCTCGATACTGACACCTAGGTTATCAATCATAGGGCCGGCTTGAATAACCTCGACGGCTTGCTCGATGGAATCACCGGCCACAATCATATAGCCCCCGATAATCTCCTTGATCTCGACAAAGGGGCCATCTTTAACACCCGCCTTGCTGACCACGCTTCCGCCACTGGCAAGGCCGCTGCCCATATCCACAATGCGGTCAGCAAACTTTTGCTGCCAAGCCTGGTACTTGGCGTACATAGCCTCCATATCGGTCACCGACGGTTGTTCCTCCGACTTCTCACAACCGCCACTGTCACTACGCAATACACACATATATTTTTTCTGACTCATACCTTTCATTCTCCTTTTATTGAGTAAATGAGCGATGCACTAGGCCATTGCACGGTGCCTTTTTGCCTCACTCAAAGGTAAGACGTATCACCTTTTAAGTTTTGGACACTCAAAAACACTTTTTCTATTCCCAGTTATCAATAACACACCGCTCACATGATGGCCAGCGGGACACACTTGCACATAGTTAGCCGACTAACTATAATTGATTAAACGGCTAACTAATTATTCAGGAGCAGCCATGAACAGAAGAGCATTTTTAAAAGGCGCTGGTGCCGCCATTGTGATTTCCGGTATTCCCACCGCGGTATGGATGAACACTCGCACCCCGCATAAAGCACTGGAGCCATGGAAACAGGCCGCCATCGGATTTGGCGATGCGCGTATTGACGCCTTAGCCTATGCCCTGCTAGCGCCTAACCCCCACAATCGCCAGCCCTGGGAGGTAAAGCTGGTGGGCGATGACACCATCGACTTGCATTGCCGCCTCGATCGCCGATTGCCCTACACCGATCCGTATGATCGCCAGATTTTGATTGGCTTAGGATGTTTTACCGAGCTGCTGGTAGTGGCTGCCGCGTCTAAGGGTTACCAGTGCAATGTCACCCCCTTCCCTGACGGCGAGCCCCACCCTCGGTTGGATGGGCGCTGTGTCGCGCGTTTTACCTTACGTAAAGGCACCCCCAAAACCGACCCCTTGTTTAATCATGTGTTTGAGCGGCGCTCCATTAAAGAGACTTTTGACGCCACGAAAAAAGTGAGCCAAGCACAACTCGACGAACTGGTAAGCTCAGAGCCAAGCGCAGCAGGAACAGTGAATCCTTCCCAGACAGGCCGAATTAATCAAATGGCTTACGACGCCATGAAGATTGAGTTTTTAACACCAAGAACTTTGCGGGAAAGCACCGACCTAATGCGCTTCGGAAAGGCTCAGATTGAGGCACAGCCCGACGGTATCGACATTGGTGGCGCCGGTATGGAATTACTGCACAAGGTAGGTTTGCTGACACGAGACAATTTCTCAGATGCCGAGGGCGCTATGGTCAAAGATTATTTGGCTAGCTTGGAACCGCGCTATACGAGCACGGTTGGCTACCTTTGGCAAACAACACCCGGCAATACACGTGCGGAACAATTCCAAGTAGGTCGTGAATATGTGCGTTTAAATCTTAAGGCCACGCAAATGGGGCTTAGCATGCATCCGGTCAGCCAAATACTGCAGGAATATCCAGAAATGGATACACTATACGCCCAAATGCATGATGCTGTGGGAGTAAGCCAGCCCGCACGGCTGCAAATGCTGGCACGCATCGGCTATGGCCCTAAAGTCGCCGAAACACCACGCTGGCCAGTGGAGACAATACTCAGCCAAGTATGAGGGTAATTACATCGCCAAAAAGCCTTCGCAGCAAAACTCAGGGCAAGCACCACAACAAGACCCCGTATTTGAGTTTTTTCGCACTGTTCATATCATAGAGCAGCTCTCGCGCACCCGCGCCGAGAGCGCTCTGCCCGATGAGATGAAAATGGCGCACTTTGGTGTGCTCAGTTACTTAGTGCATCAAGGCGATGGCGCCAGCCCTGCGTCGATTGCAGAAATTTTTCAGGTTACCCGCCCAAGCATGACGAATACGCTCCAGCGACTTGAGGCTCGTGACTATATTCGCATTGCAGCAAACCCCGAAGATGGTCGCGCCAAACGCGTCTATTTAACAAGCAAAGGAGAAAAGGCCTTTCACAAAGCCCGCGAGGCGATTGCGCCGGTGTTTAATGATATTTTTCAAGCACTGGGTGAAAAAGTCTTTCTCGACAGTTTGCCAGGGTTGCAGGAAGTGGCAAATTATTTAGATAAAAATCGATAACCCCTCCGATAGGGAACGCCACAAACACTGATTACTTCAGCATTGGAAATAATCGACTAGGATTTTCTAAGGTAATAACTCGACACTTTTCCGGCTTTTCAAACTTAAACGCTGAGCGGCCGGTATCGCCTAAAGTCCCATCGGCGTGCATGGCTTCAAGCCCAATGCGAAGGCGCTCTATAAGCTCGGGGCGTTTATTGGAAACCACAGGAAAACTGGATAAGGGGTAATACACCAAAAGCTCAGGCACTATCGCGAAATCTTTACTCAGCTCACTGTATTTTTCGAGTATCGCCGGAGTCTCTTCAATGCCAAGGGGCAAATAGTCGACGGCGCCTTCGGCCAACAATTGGAATATATGCTCCATGTTGTAGCCACCCACAATCGGCAAGTCATTCGCCTCGTAAACCCACATATCGGGCCAGCCGCGACCTTGCGCTGCAGTAAATTGGGAAAGGCTCTCAACACCTTTCACACCGGTAAATTCCCCCAGCCGATCTTTTTGAACAATGAGATTTCGATAGCCAAGCTTACCACCCGCAATGGGCACAGGTATTAGGGTAAGTTCGGCGGGAGGAAAGTCCATAAGCGAGGTGGGAACCACGTGTATTCGATCACCCTCAGCCAACACTTGGCGCCAGCGGCCAGAAAGGGAAGAATCACTCGATACTTGAAGCTCAAATGGGCCGTGCGTACCCACCGTACGTTCGAGGGCTCGACGAATAACATCTTCCTCGTGATCGGCACGCCCTGGCGCATTAGCCCCCACCCATAGGACATAGGCGACAGACTCCTGCGTCGCCTCAGGCACAGAATGGCCAGGCTCAGAACCCATTGCTGTCAGCGCAGCTAGGCTCAGCGCGCTCGCACACAGTGCAACTAATACTCTCACTATCATCATCGACCGTCCAAGGCGCCCAACTGAAGGTGGCGCCAATCATAGCACAGGATTCGAAGCCCGCCCGCTAATTGCATTCCAGGCACATGCACAGACAAATGATCTCTTTGGGAATAAAAAACATGCCTGTATAGAAACCACCAATATATATGCCGCAGGCCACGTGTGCTCTGGCGTCGCGTAAAGTCTTACTAAAGATGCAACGCCCACCTCAAGCGGCGAGCCGAAAGTGGGAAGACCTGCTTAGCGCTGTTATCTAGTCTTCTGCTCGGATAATCATAATAAGGAGTCCACAATGAGAGCTTTATGCACAATTAAGCGTGTCGCCGTTCTGGCTGCCGCCCTTAGCGCAGCAACGCACGTCAATGCGCAGCGATTTGAGGCCGAAGATTACAATGCATTCTCGGATACAACCCCCGGCAATACCGGCGGCGCTTACCGACAACAAGACGTCGATATAGAGGCCACGAGTGATGCCGGTGGCGGCTACAACGTCGGCTGGGTAGACACGGGCGAGTGGCTCACCTACCCAAACCTGACTATTTCCAACGCGGGCACTTACAATATTCGAGCGCGGGTCGCCAGTACCACAGGCGGCTCCCTATCACTCGACCTGAACGGCGGCTCGGTCATACTGGGTGAGCTTGCAGTCCCGAACACCGGCGGCTGGCAAAGCTGGCAAACCGTAGAGACGGAGGTCTCTTTGGAGGCTGGCAACTACACTCTGGGCGTTTACGCAGCGAGCGGCGGCTGGAACTTCAACTGGATTGAAGTGACGCCGACCGGAGTCAATCCTCCCGCCTCCAGCACCACTTTCGAGGCTGAAGATTACACCAGTGCCAGTGATACCACCGCAGGTAATACTGGAGGCGCGTACCGCTCGGACGATGTGGACATTGAAGCTACCACTGACACTGGTGGCGGCTACAACATTGGCTGGGTCGATGCCGGCGAATGGCTAAGCTACCCGAGCTTTGACGTCACCAATGGCGCTGACTACGATATTGAAGTCAGAGTCGCCAGCGGCTCAGGCGGTACCCTCTCTCTCGATTTAAACGGCGGCACGGTAACGCTGGGCGAAATCAATATTCCCAATACGGGCGGCTGGCAGAACTGGCAAACAGTAACCACTAACGCCTTCTTGCCGGCCGGCACTCACAATTTGGGCGTTTACGCCAGCACAGGAGGCTGGAACCTGAACTGGATTAAACTCACCCCTGCCGGTAGCACCCCAAATCCAAATCCAAATCCAACGGTTACCTGGAGCGACGAGTTTGACACCATTGATACCAATGTATGGAACTTCGAAACCGGTGGCGGCGGTTGGGGTAACAATGAGCTGCAATACTACACTGCGGGTAACAACGCTTCTATTCAGTACGACGCGCAGGCAGGCAGTAACGTGTTAGTGATTGAGGCTCGCCAGGAGCAAGGCGGTCAATGTTGGTGGGGCGGTAATTGCGGATACACTTCTACCCGAATGAATACTCGCAACAAGCACTCCTTTAAATATGGCCGCATGGAAGCGCGTATAAAGCTACCCAAGGCACAAGGTATTTGGCCCGCGTTCTGGATGTTAGGTGATAACTTCAATACTCAGGGCTGGCCCCAAGGTGGCGAATTAGACATTATGGAGCACGTCGGGACTAACAACATTACCTCCGGCGCCCTTCATGGCCCTGGCTACTCGGGTAACACACCGATTACCGGTCACTTGGACCACGCAGCGCCCATCGAGCAAAATTACAACGTATACGCCGTAGAGTGGGATGCCAACGGTATTCGCTGGTACGTCAACGACATTAACTTTTACAGCGTCAGTCGCAACCAGGTCGAGCAGTACGGACAATGGGTTTACGATCAACCTTTCTGGTTCCTGCTCAACGTAGCCGTTGGCGGTAACTGGCCGGGTGACCCTAACCATGCCAGCTTTTCTACCCAGCGCATGTACATCGACTATGTACGCGTATATCAATAAACGCTAAGTGGAACGGGCCCGCAGCGATGCGGGCTCCGTTAGTTAGATAGGCGGGTGTTCTTCTACCAGTATCCGGTTCCTGCCTTGCTCTTTAGCCTGATAAAGCAGCCTATCTGCACGGCGCAGTGTTTCCTCAATATTTTGATCTTGTTGGTTCAACCACACCACGCCACCACTGATCGACACAGACAGAGCAGCATTCTCAAAAGTAAACGGGTGCCGGCTAATAACTTGCGTCAGTCGGGTAGCCACGCTCTGCACGCCTTCAGCATCAATTTGCGGAAGTATAATGGCAAACTCTTCCCCCCCAATACGCCCCAGTAAATCGACGCTGCGCAGAGTGTCACTCCAGCGTTTGCACACAGTTTGTAGGACGTAATCCCCTGCTGCATGACCAAATTTATCGTTAATCACCTTAAAAAAATCGAGATCTATCATCCCCACTGCCAATGTCTGCCCAAACCGCCGCGCTCGCTCAAACTCTGCAGCAGCCGACTCTAAAAAGTACCTTCGGTTCATTTGGCCAGTCAGCATGTCGAAGCTTGCACTCTCGCGCAGAGCCTCTTCCACTTGTTTACGAGAGGTTATATCGCGAAAGAACCACACTCGACCTAAGTAGGTGTCGTCTTTTGCAAACAACCCTTTTGAGTGCCTTTCCAGAACCCTACCATCACGCAACTCAATTTCCGTGTAGTCTTCCTCCCGCGGGTTAGCATAGAGATGGGTAACGCGCTGGAGAAATTCATCCGGGTGCTTTAGCTTCTCCAACGCATAGGCCAACAGTGGTGGCTCTGCAACCGCTCCCTTGAGCCCCTTAGAGTGCGAGGCCAGCACATCCTCCAGTTGCCACAATTCGACAAAGCGCAGGTTATAAGAAACCATCCCACCTTCGGAATCTACCACCAGGATTCCATCGGGTGAAGCCTCTTGAATAGCGTGCAGCAATGACCGGTCGAACTCACCTTGTATATTCGTATGCAAACCGCCACCCTCGGCTATTGTTAAGTGTTTAAGTACAACACTTTAGTCGCCACTAAAACCGGTGGCATAAATTACAACATAGCACAGAATTAGGCGAACAGCGGTGAGATTTGCTTGCAAAAAAGGCGGGACAAGCCCGCCACAAGAGGGAGATGCTATTAATTTAAGAAGTCGTTTGAGAACCTACCTAGAAATCATATTTGAGCTGAACACCAAAAGTTATGCCACGGGCCCGGTAGGCGACATCCTTTGCAGCCCCGCCAAAAAGTTCCTTCTCCGTTGGCGCATACTCAGAGTCGTACTCCTCGTCCAGGCAGTTTTTACACCACAGTTGAACCTCGAGATCTTCGCGAAGAACATAAGCAATGCTGCCACTTAACAGCCCCACATCATCCTGTACATCCTGACCGTCAATCCACCAGTAGCGGTCGGCGGTATAACTGTAGTCAACCTGTGTAATCAGCGCATTCGCACCGAGAGGCAAGTCATGCCGCAGGGAGATATTGGCCGACTGATGCGGGAAGTTTGGCATCTTCTCTCCCTGGAAGTTTTTGTCAAATGCCTGGGCGGTACCATCCGGTAATTTAACACTGTTGGCGGTACGCGCCAGTAGTTCCGAGCGCATACGGTCGCGAATTTCAGTATCGAATTCAACGATTTCAGACTCCATCAAACCCACACCTGCACTCAACAACAATGAATCACTGATGGCATAGTCCAGGCTAAACTCCACCCCATTGATCTCACTTTCGGGAATATTGTAAAGACTCTGAACAAAAATGTTGCCATCGAATTCAAACTGTTGAGCGTTTTCATAGCGTTGGTGAAAGGCCGAGCCATTGATGCGCAATTGATTGCCCAAAAGCGTCGACTTGAACCCTATTTCAAAACTGTCGAGAGTTTCCTGATCGTAGCTGTCAGCCAACAGTGCGCCTGACGCATTAAAACCGCCGCTACGGAAGCCACGCGCTGCGGTACCATATAAAGTCAAAGCATCAGTGGGCGTATACGCTAGCGATACCTTAGGCTGAAAGGCGCTAAAGGTTTCGCTGATTTTGGAGCCCGCCGCGGCACAACTTTCGGGGTTTAGCTCGGCATCGCACTTGTTACCCACACCAACACCATTGGTATCTACGGTAGGGCCATCGATGCGTGTCACTTCACGCTGGTCTTCATCGTAGCGACCCGCAACCGTCAAAGTCAGATTCTCGGATAGATCATAATCGGTGCTAAAGAACACTGCCCAAGCCTGATTATCTTGCTCGTTCTGCGTAGCATCAATCAAGCCATTGCACGCGAAATTAGTCACTACCGGGCCACCCGGATAGGCGGGTTCGCAATCAAATGGTTGGCCATTTGGCGTTTCCCACGTCGAGCGCAAGGTGTCAGAGCGGTCAGTCAGAAGTGCATAAGCGCCTAAGACGTAGTCCAGTTTGTCACTGCTACCGGTTAACCGAAATTCTTGCGATACGGTTTGCACATCGTAGTACTGATCGGAACCGACGAAGTTTCCCGCCGCCCAATCGCCAAGCTGTGCACTAAAAAAATCCCGATCAGTGTCAGAACTAAGTCCGTCTATAAATTCGTTAACAAAAGGCTCGGTAAAGAACAACACATTTCCGGTTCGATCATTGCCGCGGGTTTCTCCAGCCACCCCATAACGCTCATTGGTGTCCGTAGCGTTAGTGATGGATGTAAACGTGGCGAAGTCGAAATCATGCTCAGCCTTCAACGTTAGGGTGTCAATAGTTCGGACAGCAGTAGGATTACCGTTGGAGTTGATGGGGAACTCGTATACTTCGTTAGGGTCAGTCTCAAGGCGATACAAGTTGCGATACCACATTGCGCCAGCTTCAAGGCCATTGTGGGCATAGCGCAAGTCGAAGCTCGTTTGATCGGTTGGCTCCCACAGTAGTTGTGCGCGAAAATCGCGATCCTCCTCAAAATCCATATAGCTGTTATCAGGAGCGGAGCCCGTCACCCCGCGGCCATTGCGTTCGTAAACCCGGTTTAGGTATTCATTTTCAATGGTGCCGCCAAAAGATCGCAAATTACCAGACACACGGAACATCAACTCATCGGTTAAGCCGCCAGATAATGAGCCTGTCGCCTCATACAGATCCCCACTGCCCACTCCAATATTAAATTTTCCCTCAAAGTCGGTGCTAGGCTTTTTTGAGGTAATAATTAATGCACCGCCTAACGCGTTACGGCCATAAAGAGCACCCTGAGGCCCTTTTAGCAGTTCAATTTGTTCAACGTCGTAGAACGACTGCGATACCTCTGAGGCACTGCCGACTTGCACCCCATCAACCACCACAGCAACCGCTGGCTCCGAATTTCGTACCGACGATATGCCGCGAACAATAAGAAATGTCGAGGTAGGGCTTAAAGACTCCGTGATCGCAACATTGGGAATACGCACCGTAATATCACGCGCGGCTTCAATATTGCCACGTTCAATCGTCTCCGTAGACAGGGCAACGACGGTATCGGGCACTTGTTGTAGATTCTCTTCTTTGCGCCGGGCCGTGACCGTCACCTCCTCCAGCCCTCGAGCAGACACTTGCGAAGCCTCTTGGGCAAGAGTTGCTGCGGTGGTAAGTGTACTCAGTGCGCCAGCGACCGCTAACGCCATGTGTTTCTTTTTCATATTATTGCTCTCACTCGTTAAATGGTCCGAATATATATTCAGCTGACCATCATCACTGACCGAGTAGTGGAGTGATGTTCCCTCGAGCAAAATATCCATTGCCTGAGCAATGACATAACGTCCCTTTAGCGCATTCGCGGTTTCTTTCTTTACCAAATCGTAAGGAAAGATCAAGGTCATCTTCGCCTGCGAGGCAAACTCTGTCAGCGACAGGTCAGCACTTTGCCGAGGAATATCGAAACTATAAAACTCTTCACTTGCATTGACGCTCTTGGACGCTAGCAACAACACAACAAATAGCCACATTAGAGATTTAATGTTTGATACCTCGATAGTGAACTGTGCATTCACTACACACGAAGACGAAACGTTGACAAATTTCCGCCAAGTAGCTTCATTCATTAATTGAGTTTAATACAACTGATTAATTATTTTTATACAGTTCGAACTTATTTGAATCGATCAACCGAGATTTAATACTGAAATTTTTCTCCAGGCTCGCCAGCAACCCTTTCACATCTCCGGTCCTAAACAGTCCCGCTATCTTAACCTCCGCCAAGGACTGATCTTTAAGAATCAGTTCTTGGTTGGTATAGCGTTCAACCTCACGCAGCGCATCGTCAAGTCGCTCGCCCCGAAACACAAGTTCACCACGCTGCCAGCTAAGCACTGATTGTACATCCCGAGCATCAAGGGCATGAACTTCGGGTTCATCATTGCTCAACACCACGCGCTTACCTGGCTTCACCTGAGATAGAATCGGAGACTCAATGACTTTGCTGGCGGCCGACATAACACGGCCCGCCTTCTTTTCAATGCGCGAGGTATTGACAATGCCCTCGGTTACCACCAACTCGACATCTCCACTACGAAGAAGCTCGACATTAAAAGCGGTGCCTACGGCCTGCACCAGTTTGTCATTGGAAAAAACACGAAGTGGCCGCTCCCGATCTTTGGCAACCTGAATATGAAGCTCACCTTTATCCAAATATATATCGCGATAGTATTTGGTAAAATTAATCTCTATATTTGTATCGGTATTCAGCGTGAGTTGGCTACCATCACTTAAGCGGTACGTTGTTCTCTGCCCTACTCCCGTAGCCATTTTTTCAATATTACCTGAATAGACCGGCACCAAACTGGTCTGCCAGAAAGCTACAGTAACCACCATAAATAGAGCGATCGCTGCTACCGACAACCCGGCTGTAAGCCAGTCCGAAAAAGGATTCGATGCAGCGGCAGATGAGTTTGATGCCTCTGGAAACAATTTCGCAAGGCGCTCCAGCACATCGAGCCCCTCCCAGTGCTCGGTCATTTCCTGCATCGCCACGCTGTGAGCACTGCTTGCTGCCAGCCAGCATTGCAATTGCCGCTCTTCACTTACGGTTAAGCCGCGATCGATCGCTGCAACCCATGTAGCGGCGGCAGCCTGCACATCGTCCTTGCGTGGCAGCTGGTAAACGTTCGTCATGTCATTCTCTCACTGAGGGTTTGGCAAATTCCGCTACCGATGCATGCTTCATCATAAACTGGCGAGATTTCAATAACCCACTGGCAATGTGTTTTTCCACTGTGCTTTCACTGACCCCCAACTGAATGGCAATCTCTTTTTGACTATAGCCATAGACCTTTTTCAGCACAAAAGCCCGCCGACTTTGTTGCGGCAACTGTCGAATGGATTCACAAAAAAGTGCAAACTCCTGATCACCGGCGGCTGTGTCGTGGGTTAAATCGCCACTAGAACGCGGTTCATAATCCGTCTCGCCTGCAGCACCACTCATACTAGAGGCCAGGCGAAATTCTGCCCGTTTAATGTGGTCCAGCGCTAGGTTTCGCGCCATCTTTAGCAAAAATGCTTGAGGGTTGCGAATATCGCTTTCGTTTTTCACCTGGCAAGCCTTGACGTAGGTTTCCTGCACAATGTCTTCTACATCATCTGGGGGCACTACCCTGCCGACTGTGCGTGTAATAAGGCCTAATGCCTTAAAATAGACCTGTTCAATACCTCTGGCATAGCGCATGTAGTCACCTGGCATTACTCATTATTATTGTCACCCCGAGATACAGACCCGGAGCATTTTCTTTATACCGGAGACGTGGCATTATCTGGTCATACAATAATCGACGACCCAGACCACTATTTCCTCCATGCGGGGCACGATAAAAATAATGCAACAGCGCCATAGCAAACTTACGCAACATCTCCGTCAGCGCTTTCGCGCTTGGTTGATTGTTGGTATAACAAGTTTTGGGGTGTTAGGTTTTCCACCTTTGGCAAATTCGCAAAGTGGTCCACTGGAGCCAAGTCGTTGTTTTTACGAAGACTTGTGTTTTTTACCTGATAAAAGTCTCACCTTGTCCTGGCTTGCTGAGAACAAAGGTGGGCCCAAAGTTCTAGTACGCACAATTAACGACGAACCCGTCTACGTCGTAACCGCGCAGACTATATCCATGCACAAGGTCACCAATCAGGTGCTTTGGTTTGATTTATTGCAAACCCTAAAGCGCTCACGCCGACTCGACAGCGTTCGTCAAGTGCACAGCGGAAGGGTTTTGACGACACCTCTGGGATCTCTGGAGGGTAGATCGTTGGAGTTTGTTAAAGGCTATGACGCAGAGCCGGTAAGCTACTTTTTGTTGCAAAAAAGCAGTGGCGATTATTGGGTAATCGCCACTGCGGCAGGGTCAGCGCTCCTTGCTGACTATTTTAGCGAGATTGAAAAGCTGGCATTGAGCGCCATAGAGCAATAACCGTCCCGCAGGGCGGTAGTAACTCAGGCTATTGTGACGTCCATTCGATAGCTTTGCGGATGCTTTCCACCATATTGGGGTCGGCAAAATTGGCGTCGACATGCCCCACTGCGGTATAGAAAGCCCGCCCCGCCCCAACGGTGTTTTTAAAGATCACGGGGTGATCTTCTACCGGGTAGTTGGAAGGGTAGCTACTGCGATCTAAATTGGCCAGAATTTCAATATTGCCAACGCCGCGAGGGCTGGATTCCCAGAAATACCACTCGTCGGCAAGATACCATTCACTGCCAATATGGCTTACCAACGGGTCCGTCGTTTGCTCAACCGCCACACGCGCCCTGGGTATGCCATCACCGTGATGAATAAACTCGGCGCCCCCCATTAACGTATCCGTATACCAATCCCAACTGTGCTCGGTATCGGCCGCTGAGTGCGTACCCACATAACCACCACCGCTTTCAATGTAGCGGCGGAACGCAGCCTTTTGATCATCCGTAAAGATATCTCCGGTAGTATTCATAAACACAACGGTGTCAAAGCTTGCCAAGGTAGCATCGGTAAACAAAGACGCATCTTCCGAAGCGGTGATGCCATAACCGTAATCGTCGGCGATGCTTTGCACCATAGCAATGCCCGCAGGAATCGAGCCGTGACGGAAGCCGGATGTCTTGGAAAACACCAGCACATTGGGGCAATCGTTACCGCAGCTCACGGTAAAAGTGTGGTTACGCGGTATGCTGACGGCAGCGCCATTGTTATCGACCAAAGTCACACTCAGGCTGTGACGCCCGGTAGCAAAGTTACCCAAGCTAATGGGGGCATCGCTGCTGATAGTTACCGCGGCTGCGCCATCCAATGTGTAGCGATAACCGCCACCATTGGCAAACCAGTCACTGTCAGTCAGCGACACTTGCAGGGTGACGGAGTCGCCCTTACTTAAGCTGGCACCGTTAGCCGGGCTCAATACGTCAATCAAGGCAATGCCGGGCTCGGCGTACAAACCATACACATCGACCTCAAACAGGGAGTAGCCATAACCCGTCGCACGCTCGAGTCCAAACATACGAATGTAACGCCCCTGCTCACCGTTGAGCGCAATGTCATCGATGCCGCCATCGCTGTTTTGAGTCTCATACACGGTGTCCCACACCGCCCCATCGTCAGACACATCAATCTGATAGGCACGTCCATAAGCGGCCTCCCAATCCAATCGGATACGAGTGAAGTAGGTACTGTCCCCCATGTCGATAGTCAACGCCTGAGCGTCGGCGGACTCACTTTCCCAGCGAAAAGCGCCCGCGCCGTCAATGGCGAAGCTAGCCAGGTTGCCACCCTGCTCACTGGTTGCGTAGGCAAGTACCGGGGACAGCTTCGACGGCGCCGGGGTGTCCGGCGTTTCGCCATCCCCTATCACACTAAAGCTCAGTGAATCGGTGCTATTGAGAACAACACCATTGGCATCAAGCAAAGCGACCTCCAATGTATGTGCGCCAACACTCAACACGCCTAAATTGACCGCTGCACTATCCGTGCGATTTACCGGTGCAGCGCCATTGAGCCGATACTGATAACTACCGCCGCTACTGAACCAGCTCGCATCATCAATACTCACCGCGAAGCTTACAGTCTCTGTGGCCGAAAATACGGAGCCATTGGCTGGACTCGTAAATTCAACATCGGCAATAGGTTGCACATCACCGGCACTGTAGATGCGCATTTCCCACAGCGAGTAACCATAAGGCGTAGCACGCTGGGTGCCGGTTAAGCGCACATAGCGGCCCTGGCCCATGACCTCAAGGGTATCCAGGCCGCCATCGCCATTGGTGGTGCGGTAAATTTCACTCCAACTAACACCGTCGTCAGACGCCTCCATAAAGTAGCCTGTGCCGTAAGCGGCCTCCCACTCCAGTTCGACGCGCCCGATAGCGTAACTCGCCCCCAGATCCACCTGAATAAACTCATCATCGGTCGCCGCACTACTCCAGCGCGTGCCCATATCACCGTCGACCGCCATAGCGCCAAGGAAATCGCCTTCTACCTCGGAGGTGATCACCGGTTTATTTAGGGACAATAATTCACCCCCATTGGTGGTACGTTCAATAATGCTAAACACCAGAGTTTGAACTTCCCCTACGGCTGAACCGTTAGCTGTCAACTGGACCTCCACACTGTGGTTGCCCAACGCCGGCATACCCAGGCTTACGCTCGCCTGACCGCTGCTTTGTTGAGTGCCGCCATCGACAGAGTAAATAAAGCCATTGCCGCTGGCGAACCACTCGGCATCGGCGACCTGTACGCTGAGTTCTACCGTATCGCCCTCGGTATACTGCTGACCGGCGAGCGGTGCATCAATACTAAAGCCGGGAATGCTAACTTGATCGCTGGCCCACACTTCGAACTCAAACAATGAATAGCCCCAGGCTGTGGCACGAGCGGTTCCGGTTAAACGGATAAAGCGGTAGTTGCCGGCAAGATCGGTGTGGCTATCGGCACCACCGTCACTGGCAGTTTCTGTGACCAGAGTTTGCCAACTAACACCGTCAACCGAACCCTCTATGAGATAAGCACTGGCATAAGCAGCCTCCCAAAGCAGCTCTACGCGATCGAGGTTGAAACTTTCACCGAGGTCTATTTCAATCCACTGCGGGTCTTCGAAATCACTGCTCCAACGTGTAGTTGTATCGCCATCTACAGCAAAATTGCCAACGTAGTCCCCCTCTACACTGGAGACAGTGACGGACTTGCCCCGCGATACCAATTCAGCCTCTACCGTCGGAACAACAGAGAAGTTAAGAGATTCGGCCTCACCTACCGCATTGCCTGCGCTGTCGCGTAACTGCACGGCTAGCTGATAAGCACCTACAGGCAACACACCAAGATTAACAGCCGTAGCACTTGATACATTAACCAACGATCCATCATTGATTTGATATTGGTAGCTGCCACCACCGGCAAACCAACTGGCATCGGAGATGTCGACGTTCAGCGACACATGACTGCCCTCGGCGTAGGTCGCACCGTCATTCGGTGCCACAATGCCCAGACTTGCCACCGGGCCTGGCTCACCGCCGTATACTTCCAGCTCCCACAGCGAGTAGCCCCATTCCGTGCCACGCTCGGTACCGCTCAAACGCACATAGCGATAGTTGCCCGACAGATTAGACAAGGTTTCCACGCCGCCGCTACCGACCGTTTGGGTATACAAGGTTTGCCAGGTGATTCCATCGACCGAGCCTTCAATAACATAGGCACTGCCGTAAGCGGCTTCCCAGTTCAGTACAATACCGTCAACGCGGTAGACATCTTGTAAATCAACCGTCAGTGTTTGTAGGTCGTCAAACTCACTAGACCAGCGCGTATTGACATCGCCATCGGTCGCAAAGTCAGCGACATATTCACCTTCAGCACTTGAGGCCGTGGCAGTCGCGTTAGCACTGATCAGCACAGGTTCGGGCTGTAAACCGTCCAGTGAGTCAATCCATTGTTCCAAAACATTGATGTAGTCAGTATGCTCTAACGCCCGACCGATAGGCGGCATACGATCATCCGGGTCTTCACTTTTGTCACGGATATACAAGATGGACTCGTGTGGTGCGCCCGGGGTCACCACTTCGGCGTTTTCAATGCCGTAATAGTTTAAGTAATTGCGAATACCCGTAGTGCCCTCGCCAACGACCCGCATTTCAGCCAAAGGCGTGTTATAGCGCGCATCCCACTGCGAACCACCGTTGCCGGTACCGTGGCAATGTGCACAGTTGGTGTCCAGGTAGGACTTAATGCGCGTTTCCAGAGTGGCCGTGGTATCCGTAATGGCAACCATTTTGTCAAAGCTGCCAACATTGGCGTTGCTAAAACCTGGGTTAAACAAACTCAAATTGTTTAGGTGAATCAATTGATTTTGCGTACTGCCATCAGGGTAGGTGAATTCACCGTTTAACTGGCGGGTTGATAACCCTAAAATCTGCGCGGAACTGGCGTTGTGGCAATCGATGCACTCCGTGGGGCTCGGGTACGCCCAGGTCTGTGTCCAAGTTGAGCCGTCGTCATCGGTAATGACAATGTCTTCCAGTACACTCGTGGTCAGCAAATCCGCGTCGGAATTATCGTCGCGCCACTTGTACGTCAAACCATATACCCGACCATTTGCCTGCATCACAATTAGCCGTGTTTCTAAACGTTTGGTCACGCCCGGCCCGTCGCCCAGCAGCGGCAACTCAAAATGTTTTACCGCGACAGTGCCTTGCGGATAGCTCCAGTTTTCAGTTTCGTGCCAATCTATCTGACGCTCTGCAGGAATTGAAATCCAGCGTTCCTTAAGCGCGCGGTCAGACCACAATTTGGTATTGGGTTTAAAAGGAATCAAGTTTTCACTCGGCACCAGATTCGCCGTATCGCTAAAGGCACCCGTTTCAGACAGCAGCAAAGGCACTCCGGTAAAGTTGGCATCTAAGCTACGCGGCATATTTAAATAGGCGTACTCGGTGAGCTCTTCCGGCTCATCGACTTCATTGGCGTAAACCTCAAACTCAAATATTGAATGGCCATAACCGGTGCCGCGCTCCGTGCCCGTTAGGCGCACGTAGCGATAGCTATCGGCCGAGTCGATAATATGCAGTCGGGTCCCGCCACTGCCGGCTAACTCTTCAGCTAACGGTATCCAGATTACGCCGTCGGCTGAAGCTTCAATGGCATAACGCGAACTGTAGGCACCTTCCCACAAAATTGAGATAGAGCCGATGGGAACTTCTTGTTGCAAATCGACGGTCAGACTTTGCGGATCGGACGCTTCACTTTCCCATCGCGTAAGAGGATCACCATCAATTGCGTATGCGGCGAGATTGCCACCGGCCTCTGTGCTTGCACTGGCCAAGCCGCCCAACGCGACATTGTTACCCTGACTGTGCCCGCCTACGAAATCGAAACGGTACAGCGCACCACCACCGTAGGGTTCTTTGTCGCAACAGCCACTGCCCCACTGCAATACGTACAACTGATGTGTACGCGGGTCGAGTTCTACATCAATAGCGCCCTGAAATCCCTGAGTGTTGAGCGGAAATTCTTCTGAAGTTTTTGGCGTTGATGGAGAGTCGAGATCAATCGTGGAAAAACGACTGCTATTAAAGTCCCAAAAAATAAGCCGCCCATCGTAGTACTCGGGTAACTTAAATGCATTTTCAATAGACTCATCGTAACGATACACCGGCCCGGCCATAGTCGCTTGATGGCGAATAGTCCAAATCGCTCCAACGGCATTGGGCAGATTAGTAGCGCCTGTATTATCGAATGCATCGTTGACTAGGTTATTCGGATCAAACCCTGCGTAAGGCTGATTGTAACCAATAATATATGGCCAGCCGTAATTACCGGCGCTGCAAATTTCATTGATTTCATCGAGCCCGCCCGGGCCTTCTGCACTGTCTGCCGACGCGTCAGGGCCAATATCCCCGACATATAGGCAGCCCGTTGCCGGGTCAACATTCAAACGGAACGGGTTGCGAAAACCCATGCCATAAATCTCTGGCCGATGCAGCGCATCGCCGGCGAATAAATTACCGGCAGGAATCGTATAGCTGCCATTCGCGGTGGAAGTAATGCGCAACACCTTACCGCGCAGATCATTCGTGTTGCCCGAGGTCCCCTCTGCCGAAGGCTGGTGATAGCCGCCTGCGGCTTTGTTATCACCTGTGGTGATAATCAAGTTGCCGTCGGTATCAAACTGCAGCGAGCCCCCCATATGACCATGCGCTTCGTCACCCGTCACCCACTCCAGCACGATGGATTCCGAACTTTCATCCAACGAGTTGTCAGGAGTAACGACAAAACGTGACACCCGAGTAATACTACCGGGCGATGTGTATTGAAAGTAAATATAGTTGTTTTGGGTAAAATTTGGGTCGAGAGCAACACTCAGCAACCCATCTTCAAACACACAGCGTACATTGGGTACGGTAGCGGTTTGCTGTGGCGTCCCATTATCAATATTCCAGGCATACAGCGCTCCACACTTACTGGCGATAAATACGCGGCCATCTTCGGAAATTTCAAATTCCATCGGTAGATCGAGGCCTTCGGCAACGACTTCGCGCTGAAAATCTGCCTCAGCTGGGGCACTTTGTGCCGCTGAGGGCGCGGCATGGAGCGAGGCAAAAGCCATCACGAGTAAAGCCAGCATTCGGCGTACCCGTGGCGACCACAAACCGCCAAGAATGGATGCAGGATAAGACATGGTGTTCTCCGGTCCAGTGAGTCGCACAGCGAGGCACAAAAGCCAGCGACCTATTTATTCATTATGGGTTCACCGGGCGAGAGCCCGACAACTGGACATAGGACGAACAATCTCCACATTTCCGCCAATACTACGGCGGCCAAAATCAAGCCGCCTGGTCAAGGTACTCTTGCAACATAACCAATAGCTCGCGGTGGGCGCTTTTTACCTGCTGAACCAGACGTTCAATGTCTTTTGTATCGAGCTCATGCGCTCCCTGCTCTAATTCTCGCGCCAAAGCAACCAAAAAAACAGCGCCAACGTTAGACGATATACCTTTTAGTGTGTGGGCCTCATGCTTTACAGCCTCCCGGTCAGAAGTCGCTGCACCCGCCTCAAGCTTTTGCACATTCTCCTGCGACGACTCGATGTACATAGTCACTATTTTATTCAAAATCGTTTCATTATTTGCCAGGCGCGCCAGCGCCGCCGAGCGGTCCCAGTGTACTGGCGTAGCCGTACTTGCTTGGGCGGCGTTTGCCGAAAGCGCATTGGCCGCCGCGCTATCTCCTGCCGAATCATCGCTTGTATCAGTTGGGGTTTTGCTATCTGGGGGTTGAGCAGTGTCAGCCCGCTCAAGGTAACGATCCAACACATGCACCAGTGCCTGTACATCTATCGGCTTACTTAAATAATCTGTCATACCCACGTCCAGACAGCGCTGGCGCTCTCCCTCCATCGCTCCTGCGGTCAATGCCACAATAGGGATAGACTCAGCGGCGCTTCCGGCATCACCGCGTCGTATTGCCTCGGTAGCTTCATAGCCGTTCATGACCGGCATTTGGCAGTCCATAAACACGACGGCAATGGCTAAATCTGACCCACTTTTTTGCAAAATATCAATGGCTTCCTGGCCATCTCTTGCCACAGCGACTAATAGCCCCATGCTTTCAAGCATGCCTCGAATAACCTCTTGATTAATAAAGTGGTCGTCGACTACTAACACCGTTGCCGATCTATAGGACGCACTTACAACCTCCTTCGAGGGCAATAACTTGCCCGCTTTTGAAAACAAATTGTGGTGATTGCGCCAGTGTTGTAGCGCCGAGCACAATAACTCATCAAATATGGGCCGCCCGATTAATTCCAAATAACCTTCGAGTGCAGCCGTCCGGACTTTTTCGGCTCAATTTCATTGCCGCACAACAGTATTAAAGGAGTATGGGCAGGTTCGGTATTGACCAGCAACCGCTCCAGGCCTTCGCGTATAGCACTAAACGACGCCAGGTCTAAAATCACCACCGTTGCTCTCCAGCTAGGCTCCGTCATTTCGCGCAGTGTCGATAACGGCGATGAGACGATACGAGCTTCTGCCTGATTTACACTAAGCATGCGATAGACCACTTCACTTTCTGCCGCACAGGTAAGACTTATCAACACATTGAGCCCCGACAATTCCAATAGCGCCGGAGCCTCTCGCTCGCACACACCTAGCTCGACACTGAACACAAACTCACTGCCTTTGTTGGGCGTGCTACTAAGCGTTATTTCACCACTGAGCATATCGCATAAACGGCGACAAATAGACAACCCCAATCCCGTACCGCCGTAGTTGCGCGCGGTCGAGCTTTTTCCTTGCTCAAAAGGCGTGAATAATCTTTTCTGTATATCCTTGGGGATTCCTACGCCGGTATCTTTTACACTGCAGCGCACTCTTACATTCACCCCAACACGTTCGCTGGATATTTTCACCAAGACATAACCCGCCTGCGTATACTTTACCGCGTTACTGATGAGGTTATTCAATATTTGCCGCAACCGATTGGGGTCCGAAACTACTGCACGCTCTTGCATTTCAGAGGTATCGCCAATCAATACGATTTTTTTGTTATCGCAGGACACAGTAAATGTAGTCAAGCACGAGTGAAACATACTAGCCAAGTCAAACTCAATTTCTTCCAGCTCGAGCTTGTTGGCTTCTATTTTGGAAAAATCGAGAATGTCGTTAATAATAGCCGAAAGCGATTTTACGCTTTCTTCGGCCATAGCCAGATATCTGCTTTGGGCATCAGTTAAAGGGTCTTTGCGCATTAAATTCAGCATACCGTACACGCCATTGATTGGGGTTCGAATCTCATGGCTCATATTGGCCAAAAATATACCCTTAGATTCGTTTGAACTTTTGGCATCTTCAACGGCGGCTTCTAGCTGAAGCGTACGTTCCACTACTTTTTTCTCAAGCACCTCATTGCTTTGCTGTAATAATCGACGCGCACCAAGCTGCTCTGTCACATCACGAACAACCAACGCAATACTTTCCACTCGCTCCTGTGCACCTCGCACCGGCGCAATTGATATAGAACCATGAAACCAGCCCTCGGAGTATTTTTTACATTCAATTTCTTCGATCACCTCCGAGTGACCAATCACCGCCTTAGTAAAAGCCCGCCGAAAGACATCCTGCTCATCTTTACTGATAAACCCGTCCTGAAAACTTTTCCCCACTACAGAACGTTTATCCCACATAAACAAACGACTCGCGGCCTCGTTGGTTTCTCGAATGTTAACCTTGTCATCCACTAAAATTATGGCATCGAGCGTGCTGTCAACAACCTCCTGATAACGCGATTGAATACTGCCAATACGTCTCTGACTGGTAAGTGAGCGATGGTAATAGAACGCAGTAGCTATACCAATAATGATTAGCACACTAGACACGCCTACCAAACCTAAAAATTTCATGAGAGTACGATGGACTAAGTCGGCATCCTTAATGGGATAAACCTGATACAGGTAGTTACCTCCATCCACATGATTGAGTACAATTTTTCTTGCCAAATACCAGACTTTTTCGTCTTGAAGATCACGCGCTTGAGCAAACTCCCTCCAAGTCTGCGAAGGTAAATCACTGCTATAATCTAAAGCCCAGCTCGCTTGCGAATCTCGCTCAAAAGCGAACGCTTTTGCGGGATTTTTATGTACGATGTAATCCCCCTCATTATTGAGCAAGTAGCTTCCCTCAGAGTCCGAAACCGAATCAATTAAATCAAATATATGTTTAGCACTAAAATTTATGACGATGGCGCCATAGTGCTCGCCACTCTCGTCAAAAACCGCTTTCATAGCACGATAAACGGGGGTTTCCGGGTATTGCAAAACACCAAACTCCCGATTCAACTCGATGGGTGTAAGTTGAATAAACCCGCGCGGAAGGTCCATGACCGCTTGCATATACATGCGATTCCCTTTTTCCTGCAACAGCGATTCAGGTACGAGCGTGACGCCACCTTGACGACGCTCTGCACGAACAAGCTCCCTGCCATTATTAGCGAACCCGATGTACCGAACTTGCAGAACATCAGGGTTCGCTCGTATATAGGCATCAAAAATAGTTTGTAACCTCAGCACCCATTGACGATACTCAGTACCATCGTAAGGGTCGACCCCACCGGCACGGCTCGCTCGAACCATCCCCTGAATCGGAGGTAGCTGTGAAATAAAATCAACGGCTGCGCGCGCCTCTTCGAGCTCCCCCTCAATTACGGCTACTTTCTCTTCAATATCGACCTGCCCATCAGCCAAATACTGATTCACTGTACTTTGATAAGAAAACTGATATAGGAAAATCGCAACGATCGTATAAAGCGCTACCACGCCCAATAGGCTGTAAACAAAAGTTCTATTATTGGACTTTAGTGTCATAGTCATTTCCCAATTAATTTCCCTACCGTTCGCTGCTTAGCGACGCTTGATCCTTTTCTTTAGGTATACAGCTAGCAATACAATTGCGTCCGTGTGTTTTTGCGTAATAAAGGCGCTCATCGGCCATTTGCAGTAAATTATTGCTACTGTGTAGGCCCTGATACACACAGCAAGCCACACCAATACTCAAGGTCACACGCTTAAAGGGCGACTCGGTGTGGGCTATTGCCAACCGGCTCAAACCGTCCTGAACCTTTTGGGCAACCACTATGGCGCCGTCAATATCGGAGCCAGGCAAAATTATGGCAAATTCCTCACCGCCGTAGCGGCACGCCATATCCAGCGGCCGCTGCGCGAACATCGACAGGAGCGACGCCACCTGTTTAAGACAATCGTCGCCTGCCAGATGGCCAAGGCTATCGTTATAGCGTTTGAAGTAGTCGACATCCATAAGCAGGACGCTGAGCGGGCGCTTATTACGCTGCAATTGTGCCCAAAAGCGCCGCATTTGTTCATCAAAATAGCGACGATTGTAAAGGCCGGTTAAGCCGTCAAGAAACGCTAAACTTTTCAGGTATTCGGACTGAAGCTTTAAGGTTAAGTGAACCCTGAGTCGATTCAGCAAAGTATCCGGATTGACCGGTTTTAAGATAAAATCGACGCCGCCCGCGTCCCAACACATTTGCTCGTTCGCCCTGCTCTCTAGACTGGTTAAAAATAACACGGGAATATCACTGGTGTCGGGATTGCTTTTGAGTTGCCTGCAGACTTCGATACCCGTCATTCCCCCCAGCACGACGTCTAACAAAATAGCGTCAGGCAAAAACGTCACCGCCTGTTTAAGGGCTTCGCGACCCGAGCTCGCAGATTCGATCGTAAATTGGTCGTGCAATATGCTCTTAACCACTTCGACATTGATCGGTTCATCGTCGACCACAAGAACTCTCGCCCCGGCCACTTTCCCCAACCACTCTTTATCCATGACGACACGCTAGACCTTTTTGCAATAAGTAACTCCAGTCATTAGAGCACTTAGAGATGTAATAACAGTAATACTTGATAAATATAGTCAACTTTACATTCCGGCACCACATTGAGTGCCATATTCAAACTATAGTATTCACAGTAAGTAACGGACACGACGATTTCGGGAGTTACATGGAGCCTTCGATTCAAACTATAGTGCAACCCAATATTTTGGTCGTTGACGACGACGAAGCCACGCGCTTTTTGTTGGCCGAAGGCCTCAAAGACTTGGGGGAAGTACTCACCGCCTGTGATGGTGCTGAGGCTATACTCATAGCCAGAAACACAATTCCCGACGTTATTATTCTTGATGTTTATATGCCGGGCATCAGCGGCATTGATGTGTGCCAAACACTGAAAACCGACCCCAAATTAGCTGACATACCCATTTTATTTGTTACAGCCAGTGAAGATCAGGATCTTGAGGTAATGTCACTGGCCGCCGGAGGTATTGATTTAATTCGCAAGCCGATTGATTTTGGCGCCTGTATTTTACGTGTGCGCAACCATCTGGATATCCAGCAAAAGAATAAGGCTCTCAAACTCGCCCATGACGACACCAACGCCCTGTTGCGCCACCTTCCCGTACATGTCAGCTTATGGTCATCAAATTGGAAGAATCTTTACAATAACGACGATACTGGCAGCTGGTTTGGTATCAATGCGCTTGCAGCCAAATCTCTCGCCATTGATGAGTACTATCCGGAAAATCTGGTGGGCCCAATACGCCTTATGGCGGCCAACTCCGATGAGGTTTATGAGTCTAGCCTCGAGTGCCGCACCGATCTAACACTGCGCCATGTAAAATTAACCGTGCGCAAACGTCACTACAAAGATCGCAACGAAGGGTATCTCGTTACTCTATACGATATTTCCAGCCTAAAGCGTGTCGAACATGCCTTAGCCGCTGAAAAAGAGCGTATGCGGATTACCCTCAACTCTATCGGCGATGCAGTAATCGCGACAAATGCGGACGGCAAGGTTACCTTTATAAACCCAATCGCCGAGCGCATGACCGGCTTTAGCGAGCTGCAGGCTCTTAACCGCTCGATCGAGTCGGTTATGGATTTGCGTGATGCGATCAGTAAAGAGCGCGCCATCAACCCCGCCATTCAAGCTTTAAAGGAAAAGCGCACCGTCGGCATGGCACTAAACTGTCAATTACAATCCCGATCCGGAGAGGTCTATCGCATTGAAGACTCGGCAGCGCCGATTTTTAATGAACACGATGAATTAACCGGCGCCGTAATCGTTTTTCACGATGTCAGTGAGGCCATTGCCATGGCGGTTAAAATGAGCCATTTGGCCAACTACGACCAACTGACTAACCTCCCCAATCGAATTTTACTGCAAGATCGACTCGAGCAGGCATTCCGCGAAGCTCAAGCTCAACACTCTAAAGTGGCCGTATACTTAATCGATATTGATCACTTTAAATATTTAAACGATTCGCTGGGCCACGATACCGGCGATATTATTATCAAAATGGTGGCCAAGCGTCTGTCGGGCCCATTGTTAGCAAACTGTACGCTGGCACGCATAGGCGGCGACGAGTTTATGGTGGTTTACCCTTGCCCGGGTGACCCCCCTGAAATCAATTTTCTCGCTGAACGGTTAATTGAGTGCCTGGAAGACCCCGTTCGAATTGAGAGTACCGAGTACAGTCTTTCCTGCAGTATTGGCGTCAGTATTTTTCCCGATGATTCCGACTCCATGGACAATATTATGCGCCACGCCGATGTCGCCATGTATCGGGCAAAGCACGAGGGTAGAAAACGTCACTGCTTTTTCTCTCAGGCGCTGGAAGAGTCGTTGATGGCTCGCCAGGAAATAGAACAATGGCTGCGCCATGCCATTCGCAAGGATCAGCTCGAGGTCTATTACCAACCAAAGATTCATTTGAACAATGGCCAAATATACGGCGCCGAGGCATTGGTGAGGCTAAAAGACCCCAACGGCGCAATTATTTCACCAGACAAATTTATTGGCCTCGCAGAGGAGGTAGGCCTTGCTCCCGAGCTCGGCAGACAAGTTTTGGTAAAAGCGTGTAAAGCGGCCAAAAAATGGCTAAACACTAATAGTAATTTTACTATTTCGGTCAACGTCTCGGCGGCGCAGCTGCGCTCACGCCTTTTCGCGCAAGAACTGTCCGATATTCTAAGATCCATTGGCTTCCCAACTGGCAACCTCGAAATTGAGGTCACCGAGAGTATGTTAATGGAGGACATTGATCTGGTGCAGAATACCTTTTCAGCGTGCCATGACCTGGGGATAAAAATTGCCATAGACGATTTCGGCACTGGATATTCGAGCCTGTCTTACCTAAAGAAATTTCGGGTGGATACACTTAAAATCGATCAGTCCTTTGTTCGGGACATGACCACAGATAAAAATGACTGTGACATTGTAAAAGCTGTCATACAGCTTGGCCGCTCACTCAATATCGATTTGTGTGCTGAAGGTATCGAACTCGAAGAACAGTACGCACAGCTAAGAGAAATGGGTTGTGAACAGGGGCAGGGCTATCTATTTGGCAGGCCCGTGCCGCTTAAAGAGTTTGACCAGTTGCTGAAAGATACGGTAGACCTATCCTTGTTACAAACCAATTCGCATTGACATTGACCTAACAAAAAACACTAAGCAACGGTAACTGCCAAGCCCAGCCGGCAGCGGCCGGGCTTGGCACGATCATGTGTCACTGTTATTCAGCCTGCATTTCAAATACAAACTTATTCTGGACGTTATGAACCTCAACAGGTTCGCCGTCGATAACCCGTGGCTTGTACTTAAACTTTTCAGCCGCGGCAATAGCGGCCGAGTCAAATATAGAGGTAGGCTCGCCATTTGTGCGGTATCCGCTGACCACCTGTATATCGCGGGTGGCGCCAGTACGGGTTACGGTAAACGCAACAATAACCTCCCCTTCAATACCTCGTGTCGAGGCTCGCGTTGGGTACATGGGGGCCACTTTTAAAATAGGCAGCAAGTCACCGCCAGTGCCATCAAAGATTACCGGGCCACCCTTTGCCACTGCAGGAGGCGTAACAGCGTGAGGGTTAAACGTTACTTCAACGCTAACGGCAGGCTGATCAAAGGGGGTCACCGGCGTTTGCGGTGGATCTTCAGGGCGTGCAGGCTTTTCATACTCAACAACAATTTTTTTCTCTACGGGCATAACCACCTTCCCGATTGGCACGGCAGGGGGCGGAGCCTCCAAGGTAAAGTCGGTTTTAATCAAGCTGGCCATCATAAACAAAAGTGCTAACGTGGCCATTAACCCCAGCGGCACGGCCGTAAAACGAGCGACGTTCAATTGCGCTGTACTCATATTGCTACCCTCTGCAACATCTGTAGGAAAAGGTGACGACGATCACCCTTGCTGTAACCATAGGAGGGCACGAATTAAGTTGCCAAGAGTTTAATTGAATAACTGAGAAGATTTTATTAGATAATACGTCTTAAAATCGACTGGAACTTCGCAAGCAGTTAGTCTATGAAAAATTTAACTGAAAACACGATTGTGTTACTCGCTAGCGCATACCAATCACCTCGCGAGCGACGACTAATTCCTAAGCCGACGGTGTATTGCCAACGCAATGAGTGAGAGCGTGGCCGCGCATATTGAGCAGATTAGAGAAATCTGCCGGCTAGACTGAACACTTAATGCAGGTTACGCGCGCAAACGTGTATCCAACTCATCCACAAACTCAGTCCTGTCGGCGTCATTCTGCAAAGCTTCTTCCAGAAAGTGACGCTGCCCTTCATTCCACAGGGCGCACTGGGCCAAAGGGGTAGAGGCGCTTAACGGTCGGTGTTTTTGAATATAGGCATCAATGTCGGGCTCATTGCTGGGCAGCCCGAGTTGGTCAAACAACGCTGACATACTGCGTACTGGCGCTTCCATATCTCGACGCCTAAGGTTGAATGACTTCGGCACCAGTATTAGAGGAGCCTTACGCGCAATAAAAATTTCCGCCGCTCCTAGTAAGTGCCACGCTGCATAAAAGGGACCTTAGCGTAAAATTTTCTCTCTGCACCTCGCGGATCCTTGTGTTGCTGCGAAGGCACATCAAACACCATGGTTTTGCGTTCAGCTAACGTATATGGCTCCCACTTGGGCAGATTCTCTGCATTTGGTGACCCGCTATGGGCAAAGGCCAGGAGCGTCCGACTCATGGTATCCGCCACCTGCAATGCCTGCTCGCCACCTCCGGTGCGCGAACCCGGCTGGTGAATATTATTGAACACCAATGGAATATCCAGAGTGTGAAAAGCGCCGTACTTTCCACCATCAAGAGGAGACCCCCAGTCCAATTGATAAGCCCAGGTATTGCTTCCCTGCTCTGCCCGCACTTGCAGCTCCTCTACCGCACCACGCCAGGAACGCCCCGCAGTGGTACTCGCAAAAAATATATCGCTAGGCGAATAGTTTGGGTATAGCTTGCGGTAGTGTTCCACTACCCGTTCAGGCGATATGTCGACAAACTGCTGCTTGCGTATTTTGGCCGGCAAATCCGCCCAGGTCAGGGCGAAATTTTCTGGTTTGCCTAGAAAGGCGCGGGTTTCGTCCTTGGTGTTACCAATCACCATAGGAATATGCGCGGACTGCACGGGGGCGTCCGGCCAAAAAGGATGACGAGGTAAAACACCGGAATCCATGACCGGGCAAAAATGCAGGGATTTGTCTTCCACCCGGGAAAAATCTTCGACCTTGGTCGCCTCCAGCAACTGCTCGACAGGTGCCGAAGCCACAGCCTCAAGTTGCTGGGCCAAGCTACCATTGGGCTTTAACGCGTCTAAAAAGCGTTGCGCTCGCTGGGTCGCTGAGCGCGGTCCGGCCGCGGTTACTTGTTGTCCGCTCATGGTCCAGGCTCGATGAAACAATTCCTTTGCCATAGGCATTGCCATCAGCGTCGCTATTTTCGCACCGCCACCCGACTGGCCGAATACCGTTACGTTATGGCGATCACCACCCAGCGCTTCGGCATGCTCCTGCACCCAGCGCAGGGCGGCGATTAAATCAAGCTGCCCCACATTACCGGAGTGAGCGTATTCATCCCCCGCTAAATCAGCCAGATACAAATAACCAAAGGCATTGAGGCGATGGTTCACCGTCACTACGACAACATCCCCCTGATGACACAGGCTGGAGCCATCGTACAAAGGATCGCTGCCCGAGCCGGTGGCGTAACCACCACCGTGTATGTAAAACAAAATGGGGCGCTTACCGCCATCACTCAAGCCAGGAGTCCAACAATTTAAATAAAGGCAATCTTCACTGTAGGATTCGTCACTGCGCTGCGGCGCGGACTTCGCATACTCGGCAGCATCGCGTAATCCATGCCAAGCCTCCTCTTTTAGCGGGGGCAGAAAGCGTCGGCCTTGGGTGCTGGCTGCGTATGGTATGCCTTTAAAGATATTGAGCCCGTTGCGACGGGTGCCGCTTACTCCACCACTGCGCGTTTGTAATTGCGGATTGGTCTCACCCAAGACGCTTGATGAGCCTGCCACCAGCGCTGACGCTACGGCGGTATTTTTTAATAGCCTACGGCGCGAATAATTTACAGATTTTGTCATATTTAATCTTCCTGCCTGCCAATTTCACTGACACCAACATCGCTGGTATCAGCGTGGGAACCTTTATCTAATTTTTCACTTAAAGCCCAATTACAACGCTTACCGGGAGCCCTTTTTGTATAAACAGATTCAGCCATTGTGCGACTAAAATAGAAAAACAAACTGAAGGGTTTTGCTAGTATGCGGAAAATTAATTTTTGGATGCGCCACTTAACGAGCCGTACTGCGACAGCTTCTTTACTCTAGAGCCCTGGCTTACACACGGGCCGCACTTACGAATTTCAGATAAAAAGCAGCCGAACACAGCAAAGCCGGTTCGGCTGCAAAACAGGACTTTTTTAACTAAACCATCGTCCTGGGGGCTGGTATACCAGTTGGCTTACATAGTGTATTTAACGCCAACGGTAAATACTCGGCCGGTATGATCCCACTCATAGCGACGCTTGTTTTCGAGATCGGTAAAACGATCCTGGTAATCGTCAGTCAGGTTTATGGCTTCAAACTTAAGGTCTAAGTTTTCGGTAAGCGCATAGCCCGCTGATACGTCGACGTTCATGGTGCCGCCGTAGCCTTCAAAGCGATTGTTATTACCGCTGGTGCCGGTTAAATAATCATCCCGGTAGGCCGCAGAAATACGCGCATTGAACTTGTCATCTTCATAATAAAGAGTCGCGTTGTACGAGTAGTTTGAAAGGCCAAACAGACGCTCTGTAATAATCTCATCACCAAAGGTGTAATCAACTTCAGAGTCTACGTATGTGTAGTTCGCAATCACACCGAAATTATCCAGAATGCTGTCTTTACCGCCAAACACAGAAAGCGGCGATTGGTAGGCCAACTCGAAGCCTTCCACTGCACCACCAGGGCCATCACCCAAAGACGAAATAGTCCAAGGCTGACCTTCTGGATTCTGACCGGCTGGAGAAGTCGGGTTCAACAGAGACAATGGCAGACCAGTAGACGCATAGGTGCCCTCAGATTCTGTACCGATTGGACGCGACTCAATATCTTTGTAGAACACCGCAAACGACAGCGCAGCCTCATCCGCAAAGTACCATTCAATAGACGTATCTAAAGAGTCGGCACGTGTTGGGTCGAGATAAGGATTTTTATAGGACACCCGGTAGTTGAACGGGTCAACACTACCACCCGGTGACAAGTTACCCAATCCAGGGCGAGTCATTACCTGTGAGCCTGCTACGCGCCACACCAAGTCCTCGGTAAGCCACAAGGCCGTGTTGAACGATGGCAAAATATCATCATACGCATCGCGGTCAACGGTTACATAAGTCCCGGAATTGTAACCACTCGATGTTTGATTGGTTTCCGCATAGCGAACACCCACATCAAAGCGGAAGTCCATACCGCCGAAATCCAGATCACCGTTCAACTGCACAAACAGAGCCGTGTCTTCTTCTTCAACTTCGCGAATATTGCCCTGGTCTTCACGCAAAGGCTGATTAAACAGATCAATTTCATTGATCCAACCATCTAAGCTAGGTATGACCCAACTTGAGGTTGAACCGGCCGCCACGCTGTCACCAAAGTTGTAGACTTCACTCAGCTCTGGCGTGCCCCAAATACCATAGAGCTCGTTAGTGCCGTCGCCATTGGGGTCGCAGTTGAAGTCGATGTTTTCGTTACCACACACAGTGGAATCGCGACGGAAGCCTTCAGTCTCGAAAGTGAACTTCTTGTAACTGGCACCAAAGTCCACACTAAAGGCATCTGACATTTGCCAGGTAAAATCTACCGCGAGGTTATCGAAACCGTGTACGGTATTGGTGGGACGATCGCGGAATTCCGACATCTGGAAATTGGTAGGGTCGGTAACATCCGGACCATTAAAGGCCAATATCGGCGTTTCGTCATCGCTGTAATCGTAGAGATAACCTTCATAATCACGGTCATCGTACATAAAGGTAATTTCATGAGAAAAGTTCAGGGTCGACTCTGACTGCCCCACCAACAGGTGGCCGCTAAAGTTATCACTGAACTCATGCTCGATGTCTAAACCGATCTGGGAAAACTCGGTGGTCCAGGCTTTTTCAAAGTTTTCGTTGCGAACCCACGCGTTATCCATTTCCATCATGGTGAGATTGTTGGTCGCCGGGTCGTAGGTGTAATCGAGTACATCCATACCGCTTTCGTTACCGCGCAGCAAAACTTCGCCCCACTTCTCACCACGTGACGCATCCAACTCAGAGTAAAGAGCATCAATACTTACGGTGGTGGCATCCGATGGACGGAACTGCAATCCGGCGGTTAACCCCAAACGCTCACGCTTAACTTCAATTTGTCCGTAGCGAGGAATACGCGGGTGAAACGCGTTACTTACTTCAGCGCAACCGGAATCACCCGGGTTGGCCGCACAATCGACGCCTTTAACGGTGGCGAATCCTGCCTGCGCCCAGCGCACGGTATTTTGCCCTAGCTCTTCGGTGGTGGTGTCGGAATAAGCCGCTGATACAGAAGCCCCCCACACGCCTTCAGGGTCGTTGTAGGCAAACAAGCCCGACACACGAGGCCCGGTATCTTCCGTTAGGTCGTTATACTGGCCTTCAACGTTAGCCGCAAACGTAACACCCTCCTTATAGTTAAAGGGGCGGCCGGTATTGAGATCAACCACAGCACCAAGAGAACCCTCATCGACATTGGCGGAGGCCGTCTTGCGCACCACAATAGAGTTAAACAGTTCGGAGGCAAACACGTTAAAGTCGAAACCACGTCCACGATTTGGACCACCTTCACCACCGGTTGTGGCGATAGCTTCCATACCGTTAATGCGAATACGGGTGAACTCACCCGATAAACCGCGCACCGAGATGGCACGACCTTCACCTGAGTCACGGGTAATGGTGACACCGGGAATACGCTGCAGCGACTCAGCCAGGTTTTGATCCGGGAAGTCCGCGATATCTTCAGCAAGAATAGCGTCGACCGTACCTACGGCCTCACGCTTAACATCCAACGCCTGACTCAAGCTTTGACGGAAGCCGGTTACTACAACCTCTTCCAGCAAACCCATATCTTCGGCGCCTTCCTGCGCGTAGCCCGGTGCGGACAGCGACAGCGCTAAGGCCAGCGCCGAGCAACTGGTAGCAATGGTTGCACCTTTGTGATTTGTGCGAGTAATCATAAGCAACTCCATAGTTTCGTTTTTTTATGTGGTTGAGTTTGGCAACTCTCGAAACCAGCCTGCCATGCATACACTTCAAGCGGAGCAAAATAGGACAGACCAATTAATAGTTATAATAGCAACACTCTCTGAACCAACTGATTATTGGCCAAACCAATTAAACTCCCTACATAACGCTTAAGCAAGCACTTTTTGGTTATTTTAAAAGATAAAAGTAAAGACAAAAAAATATATTGGCCTGTCCAATATCTCAGGCAATAGGCCGCTAAGGGCAATCGATCCTGATCACCCAATCGTTCACAGCACAAGGCTCAGCCTAGCAGGCTAATGAAAAACCCCATGCATGCTCAGCGTTAATTACGGCAGCGCCCGGTACTTAAAATTGCGAAAAATGACAGCTCCGTCTCCAGCGGCATATAACGCAGGGCGCAAACTCATAAACCCGTAAGCGACGTTATGGTGATAGCCCGACACCTCCATTTGCGTAGGGTATTTGTGCCATGTTTCTCCCTGATCAGCGCTGTAGTGAATCGTGAGAATATGGCGATCGTTGGTAACCCGCAGGCGTATCTCATTACCCTCGGGCTTAAACGCATAGCGCTGATCCATTCCATACCGGTGCAGCAAGAACTTATCCTGCAACGCCCCCACGCCCGCATACAGCTTATCGTTGTAAAACAGCAGAGCGCCGCCAAGCGCGCCGTCAGACAACTCAATGTCCACCTCAAACTGATACGCCTGATCCCCCGCCACAAACGTCATTGGCGACGAGTTACTGGGCGAGTCACCTTTTGGATCTAAGCGCAAGAACGGTCCTTTTTCATCTGTGCCGTAGTGAAGCCGCTCACGCTCGGAGATATCCCCACGGAAAAAGCTCCATTGCACACCAAACTTATTACGACTAAAGTCATCAGACAGCGGCATACCGTGCCGAACATTTGACGACTTGGCCCCCTTAGGCTTGGGGATTGGTTCACCCACATCAAACCCGGAAGACACGTACCAACCATCATCCAGCCACTCAATTGGTTCCAGCAGCGCCTGACGCCCCAGAGTATGGAAACCATTTTCATAACCGTGGTACATCATGTACCAATCGCCTTCGGTGGGCCCCTCAACCACGGTGGCATGACCACGTGACCACCACTTTTCCGAAGCGGACTCGGTACGCACAATTGGGTTGTAAGGGGAGTTTTCCCATGGTCCATGAATGCTTTTTGAACGTGCCGCAATCACCATGTGGCCCGTAGGGGGCCCTGCAGTTCCACCGACGGCCGTTGTCATATAAAAATAGTCACCACGCTTCATCATTTTTGGGCCTTCTTGCGCGTAACTTTCGACATCCCATTGTTCCGGATACTGCCATCCATCATAGGTGTGCTTCATCTCCCCCACGTAACTCAGGCCGTCATCGGACAACTGCACGTAATCGCCATGGGAAAAAAACAAGTAGCGCTTTCCGTCTTCACCGACAATATGGCCAGGGTCAATACGATCGGGATATTCAGCGTTGGGGTCCAGATCAATCGGGTCCGACCAGGGACCCGCAATATTATCGGCCCAAACAACATAGTTGGAATTGTGACCCGGGTACTTAGCGGGAATATATACGTAGTATCGATCGCCGTGCTTGGTTAGCTCCGGCGCCCAAATGCTGCCAATATACTTTTCCAGAGCGGGGCCAACTGGCTGCCAATTCACCATATCGGTAGAGCGCCAAATGGTAAGGGCTGGGTAAGACTCAAAGGTGGAAAAGACCATGTAATAGTCGTCGCCATCTTTCAGAATACTTGGGTCGGGGTGATCACCCGCCATGATGGGATTAAGGTAGGTGCCATCTCCGAGACCGGCCTGGCGCTGGCCTTCATACGTGCTATTCCACGTCTGGCAGTTGGGAATAAAGGCATTCCCCAAATACTCATGACACTCTTGATCAGCTGTTGACCCATCTCTGTCATGAGATTGACAAGCAACCAAGAAAGCACTGGTGGCCAACATTGTTAGCAATACGTTTATGCACTTCATAACAAACCCGATTGAATCCTAGAATTTAGTTCGCCATATTTCTGGCAATAAGAGTGAGAGGTGATACGTGTCGCAAAGGCTTGGTCTGCCCCCGTAACAAAAACTGCATCTCCGCGAAAGCATGGTCAATCATGCTGTCGTAATCCTGGCGCAAAGAGACGACCGGATTGGGCAAAAAATCCAGCATGGTGTTGTCATCGAAAGTCGCCAACACCTGGCTTGACGAATAACCTAAGGGCGACTCGCGCAGCGCACTCAAAGCGCCCTCAAATACAGGAATTGACGAGGTCATTAACACTGAAGGCAAGGAATTATGATCTTGTAGATACGCATTTATTGCATCCACCCCCTCCCCAAAGCCATTGCGAGGAGCAGTGCGAACTACGAACTGCTTGCGATTCAACCCCGCCTCTTTAGCCGCCCGCTTCACTCCCTGCAAGCGCGCGTCAATAGACGGCATGAATGGATTGCCGGCAATAAACAATACACTTTGCTCACGACCGTTGCGTTTACAGAAATCCAGGCAATAGCGTGTCATTTGCTCGCCCGCCGATTCGTTATCAGAAATAACCACAGAAAAATTGGGAAGACTAAAGTCACGATCGAGGAGCACCAGCCGATCGTTAAAAAGCTTGGCAGCGGTAGTCGCCAATTTGGCATTTGACGGCACCAGAAAAAGGCCATCGACATTGCGCTGCTGAAAGTTATCGATGAGTTTCAACTGATTCTCTTCGTTGTCATAGCAACAAGACACCATCAGCTGTAAGCCCGCCTGCTGACAACGACTTTCCATAAGCTCAGCAAGGTAGGCAAAATAGTGATTAGACAACCTTGGGACGATAAGCGCTAAGGTGTCAGAGCGCTTTAAGCGCAAGCTTCGCGCGGCGTGGTTGATTTGGTAACCATGCTCATCAATATAGGTGCGAACGCGCGCCTCTGTCGCTCGGCTGATACGATACTTGCGCGCCTTTCCCAACAAAACCAAACGAATAGTGGTTACTGATAAGTCCAGGCTTTGGGCAATATCATCAACGGATTGCGGCATATACTCCCCTCCTTCCCATTATTGTTATTTGGGCATTCACTCTAGGGCTGGGCTTACCATTTACTTTTATTGGTAATACCACTTTCAGGCGAATATATAGTACAAATAATGCTAACGCGAGTTAGCAAACACTGAGTTCGTTGAAATACGCGACTTTTCGTTGTTTTTTAAGAAGTGACAGGGAATTTGAGGTAATAAAGGCTGAGGGGGGGGGGAGTGGCAGCGGTCGAATTAACGACCTACCGCTAAAATGTGCGCCTTAAGCTCAGCGACAAACTTCTTTAGCGCGACACGCTGTGACTCTGATAGCTGTTTACGTTCTGCGTGCTTTTGCGCGCCTGGGCCCCGATTTTGAGATTCAAAAAAGCGCGACTCAGCAGGGGTAAATACTCTGGACTTGGTGCCATCGCGAGCGGTACCCCGCATACTTGACCAGCCTTCAGCCAAAATATGAGCGCCCAGTTCAGAGTCGACAAACAAGGCCGAACCGATTGCATCTGGGTCGGCATAACGGCCATCGGCAAAGGTCGTAGTCGGGTGCCAAGGGCGCCCTAGCGAGATGCTGCCGTCGTGCACCTGCTCATCGCGGGTTAGCCGAGCATTAATAAACACCAGACCATAAGGTTGGTCGATATTGGTAGAAGGCGCCGTAATATACCCCTGTAATTCTCCCTCGCGGTATTCGCGGCCGCGAGGCATCGTACGAATTTCACAATCAGCGAAAACCGCCAGCCCATCGCCAAAAATATAATCGACATTACCCGTTATCAGTGAATGCTCAAACAGTGTGCGTCCGCCATCTGCAAACACGGTATCCTGAAAACCGTGGAATTCACTTGCACTGATATGCGTGAGATCGCTGTCCACATCCAACAACAAGGCCACCGCCTGCGAGTGACGCCGCTTTTGCGGATGATCTTTGGCAAGCGCATCATTTGCCAGAAAATCAAAACTATTATCGACGCGAATGTTGTGGAGACGCACACCAACGGCATTGATCGTCATTGTTGCCGAGCCGGGTGTTCCCCACTCATCGCGATGATAAGCACCCGACTCTCCCGCGTAAGCATCGAAATAAATTCGAGGCTTTTGCTCGCCAACGCCAATCAATGCAACGTGGTCGCGATTAACAGTGACTTTTTCATAATACTCACCCGAGGCAATCGCAATCGATGAATAGCCTGCATTCAGCGCACCGTTCACCGTCGCAAAACGAGGTAATGCATCGGTACCCTGCGGGCGCGGCCGTTCGGCTTTGCTGACCAGTGCATCGAAGCTCTGTTCGGCTTGCGCCTCACTGAACACAAACAACACTAAAGCGACCAACAACAAGGCCTGACAAAGCCGCGCCATCAGGCTCGCGCTACGAGTCATTGTTAAACTGCCTTAGCAATAGCCGCGAGCACGCCACCTTGCTTAATCTCTGTCAACCAATAGGCGACTCGGCCTTGTACCGCAGCAGATTGTGCAATAGCTTCTGGAAATACTGCCTTGACACCCAGTACAGCGGCAACGGTTGCATCCAGGTTGTCCGCATTGGCATCGCATGTCTCTTTTAACGTTTGCGCTAAAGGATCTTGCACATCAATGGCTTCACCTTTTTCATCTGTGCCGCTCACATACTGAATCCAGGCCGCGAGCGCCAAACACAACAATTCAATATCGCCATTACCGTCGAGCTGAGCCTGTAATGTTTGCAGCCAGCGCTGAGGTATTTTTTGTGAACCATCCATCGCGATTTGCCAGGTGCGGTGCTTCAAACCCGGATTCGAAAAACGCTCGCGAAGCTGTACTTTGTACTCCTCCATATCGAAACCGACGGGGACCTGAACCGTTTGTCCGACTTCACGATCCATAAAAATCTGGCATAGCTTTGCCAGCAGCGGCTCGTTCATCACTTCGCTGACATAATCAAATCCCGCCAAGTAACCCGTATATGCCAACAAACTGTGACTGCCATTGAGCAGACGCAATTTCATAATCTCAAACGCGTGCACATCGCTTACCAGCAGTGCCCCGGCGTCTTCCCAGGCCGGGCGCTCAGAGCAAAACTTATCTTCGATAACCCATTGACTGAACGGCTCCGCCAACACCATACCCTCGTCACGCAAACCCAACTTAGCTTCTAGCTCTTTGCGGTCAGCGTCCGTGGTGGCAGGTACAATGCGATCAATCATCGTGCAAGGAAACGTAGTGTTAGTGCGAATCCACGCGGCCAATTCCGCGTCATACTTTTCAGCGTACTGCAGCACAACCCTCTCAAGTACTTCGCCATTGTTGGGCAGGTTGTCACAACTTAATACGGTAAAGGTTGGGGTGCCCGCCAAGCGTCTGGCATTAAGCGCAGAAACAATATAACCAATGGCCGATTTAGGAGCGTTAGGGTTCGCCAGATCATGTACGATGTCGGGGTGCTCGACATTGAGATTGCCGGTCGCAGGATCATGGCAGTAACCTTTTTCGGTGACCGTCAAAGACACGATCTTAGTCGTCGCATCGGACATGACCGCCAGTAAGGCTTCTGGCGACTCCGGCCCCACTAAAACGTCTTTTACGGCACCCACGACCTGAAAGCGCTCACCTTGTGGCCCACGCTCGACAATGGTGTAAAGACCGTCTTGCTCTGCGAGCTGATTTTTCACCGTAGGCGAACGCAGGCTGGCGCCGATAATTTGCCAGTTACTGGCACCACTGTTCAGCAGCGCCTCGGTATACCAAGCCTGGTGGGCCCGGTGAAAAGCACCGATACCCAGGTGGACAATTCCGGCGCTTTGCGCATCGCGGTCATAGGTAGGCAAACTTGCGGTTGTCGCAAGCTGCCCTAAGGTTTCGTTATTCAAACGCTGCATGAATTCTTCCACTACTTTGACTTAATCGAGTTTGTAGGCCTGTTTCACCAGGTTGTAGGTCAGGTCGATGGCAACATCGCGAGCCTCATCTTCGGGCAAACGATGCTCGGCCACAAAACGCGCCAGGAAATTGCAATCCATACGACGCGCCACATCGTGACGGGCAGGTATCGACAAGAAGGCACGCGTATCATCGTTAAAGCCAACTGTGTTGTAAAAACCCGCCGTTTCGGTGACTTGCTCGCGGAAACGACGCATACCCTCAGGACTGTCATGGAACCACCACGAAGGTCCCAGCTTCAATACCGGATAGTGCCCTGCCAATGGGGCAAGTTCGCGTGAATATACGGTCTCATCCAGGGTAAACAGAATAATAGACAGACGAGTGTCGTTGCCGTATTTATCAAGTAAGGGCTTAAGCGCATTTACGTATTCAGTTTGCGATGGAATATCGGCGCCTTTGTCGCGACCAAAACCGCTGAACACTTGCGGGTTGTGATTGCGGAAGGAGCCGGGGTGAATTTGCATTACCAATCCATCCTCGATGCTCATCCCCGCCATTTCTGTCAGCATTTGCCCACGGAATACTTCGGCCTCTACAGGGGAACAGTTACCTGCTAGCGCTTTGGCAAACAGAGCTTCGCATTCGGCCACCGACAAATCGGAGGTCTGCGCTGTAGGGTGACCGTGATCTGTGGAGGTAGCGCCAAACGATTTAAAGTACTCGCGACGATTTTGCAGCGCCGCCAAATAACCCGCCCAGTTACCGGTATCTTCACCTGTAATTTCACCGAGCTTGGCCACGTTGTTGGCGAAACCTTCAAAGTCTGGGTCAACCACCGGGTCGGGACGGTAAGCGGTAATCACTCCACCTTTCCAACCGCTTTCTCGAATTTTACGATGGTGGCGCAAATCATCCAACGGAGATTCGGTGGTTGCCAGCCACTCAATGTTAAAACTTTCCATGAGTGCACGAGGGCGGAACGCCTCGGTTTGCAAATACTCGTCGATACGATCGTAGTAAGTGTCTGCGGTATCTGAGTTGAGCAGCTGATCCAGCTTAAATACTTCGCTGAATACATAGTCCAACCACATTCTGGACGGTGTACCACGAAAGACATGATAGTGAGAGGCAAACAAGCGCCATATTTTACGCGGGTCCTGCTCTACCGGCAGACCGGCCTTACTCGGCACGCCCAAGTCAGCCATAGACACGCCCAGACTATAGAGCATGCGGAAGACATAGTGGTCGGGTTTGATCAGCAGCTCTGCCGGATTGGGGAACAGCTCGTTGTCCGCAAACCAAGACGGGTCGGTGTGACCGTGCGGACTGACTATGGGTAAGTCTTTAACTTCTTGATACAGGCGACGGGCAATCGCTCGTGTAGCCTCGTCCGTCGGGAACAGGCGATCCGGGTGTAAGTAGAGTGCACTCATTGTAATCTTGTACCTTGGTTGTAGTAGTTAGGCTGACCAGTCTGACCAGTCTGACCAGAGAGGCAATCGGCCAACCCTTAGGTATGACCAATTTATAGTGTCAAACACCGGCTCTGCTGTCAATATCCCCGACACCATGCCGGACTTTAAAGCGCTTACCTCCCGCCTCTTGGCGGGGGATTTACGCCACTTGATAGATCGTAACGTCACGACTATATGGTTATTATGACTATAACATAAAACCCAAATGCGATGCGCCAACATGTACAATCGGCTTGACCAATTGTACAATCCCCCACTCACAAATGCATGAACCAGCAAGGGTAGAACACCATGACGAAAATTGCCTGTATCGGTGAAGTAATGATTGAGCTTGCAGTGGCCCCGCCGGCCCCCCAAGGCACCGAACTCAAGGCGCTGTCATACGCCGGCGACACTTACAACACCGTCGTCACCCTCGCCCGACTCGGCGCAGAAACGACTTACGTCACCCGCCTGGGGGATGACCACTACAGCGACGCAGTCATCGCCCGGCTGGAGGCGGAACAAATTGCCAGCAGTGCAATTGTCCGCGACAAAGGTAAAGTGCCTGGCCTGTACATGATTCACAACTCCTCCGATGGCGAGCGCGAGTTTTTTTATTGGCGCGACCGAGCGCCGGCTCGTGAGCTTTTTCTGCACGAAGAAGAAATCGCCGCCCTTGAGGTAAAGCTCGCCGATACCGATATGATCTACCTGTCGGGCATCACTCTGGCTATTATTGGCGACTCAGGCCGTAACAACCTGGCCGCTTTTTTACGCCGCTACAAAGCGAAAGGGGGCAAAGTTGCCTTTGACAGCAACTACCGTCCGCGCTTATGGCAATCGCCAGAGCAAGCGCAGCAGGCCAATCGCGAAATTTTAAGCTTGACCGATCTCGCCCTACTCACACTGGATGACGAGGAGTTACTGTGGGGAACCGACGGGGATGCCATTGGTGAGCTACTCGCGCGTTATAAAGATTTTGCCATTGATGAAATCGTGTTGAAACGTGGCAGCGACAATGTTGTGGTACTAAGAGGAGATCAACGCAGTGAAATCCCGGTACCGAAGGTTACCGACATTGTCGACACTACCGCAGCCGGTGACACTTTCAACGCCGGCTACCTTGCCGCTCATCTCGCAGGCAAAGGACCGGAGGAATGCGCGCAACAAGCCAACCGCTGCGCCGGCGTCATCATTCGCCACCGTGGCGGCGTTATCGATAAGTCTGTGTTCCTCGATGAAGTCGCTCAGCGATAGCCTGCTGGAATAAAACTCGCCAGCCAGGCCGGCACATCGCGGGCCTTAGTTGGCACCTGCAGTGCGCGGTGGGTTGGCGTTACTTTCGGGTACCCACCTACGTCCTGCTCAGAGTCAATGATCCTTCCCCTACCTTGCCGCGCACTGGCAACAATACGCAGGTCTACCGCATCCCGATCCCATGGGCGAGCCCCCGCATTGGCAAGCACAGCTTCGCGAACCTCTGCGACAGGCAACGCTTCAAGCCCTTTAGGCCAAACCGGCGGCTTGTCTAGCAGTTTAATATCGCCCTGCACTTGCGCCATATCGCCACCATCTAAATTCAGCACCCGATTATCTTTCAGGTAAACATCACCTTGATGTGCAACCAACGCTAAATCTGAATAGGTGTCACGCCCGTACTGTAGCTCATTGCCGACGACCGCGACTCTGGGGTTGGCGGGCTTGCGTTCTTTACCTATCCACTCGTCCTCGATGTAGCCTAACTGCACCGCAGCATTACCTATGTTATAGAGATAATTGTTAACGACAACACCGGTGGCATGCGCCTTAAAATAGGGATTGCGGCGATCATTGTGGGCGAACAGGTTACCGACTACGGCAATATCTTGGACATAGTCGTGAATCAAAATGCCTTTGGAGTGCTTGCCTTTCTTATGTGTGGCATAGTCTAGGGCCTCGGCAATGATCGAGCGACTGAACGTTATCTTACCGGAGGTCGCCATTGGCCCCTCTGTGCGCTCGCCTGATGCCGACATATTCTCGTCCACAGCCCAACTGGTTGAGCAGTGATCAATATGAATGTTGCGTGCATGCTTGCGGGAGATACCTATACCGTCTGGCTCCCAACCGGAACGCGCAGCGCCGCCATTAGCTCCCGGGCGAACGCGCAAGTGCTGCAATCGTACATCGTGCGTGGCAATGCCAATACCACCTCGAATTAATGTAATACCTGGGCTGGGCGCGGTCTGCCCCGCTACCGTGACATAGGGCTCCGTAATTCGAACCCCTTTACCAGCCAGGTCTATCACGCCGCCAACCTCAAACACCACAATACGCGGCCCCTTTTGCTCCAGAGCCCAACGCAAGGTTCCCTCACCTTCTGAGGCAAGGCTTGTGACTTTCAATACCTGGCCACCTTCACCTGCGGGGGTATCCATACCAAAGCCCGTTACGTTGCTGAGGTCCTGAGCGTTTGCTAACGACATTAGCAGGCAGGCGAAAACCGTGGCAAGTGCGTTTGACACTTTGCCACTGATTGTAAATATTCTCATAAAACCTCCGGGGACCTGGAGTAACAGAAACTATAGAAGGGGAGAACTACACCATAGGGTTGCCGCGCTTGCACAGCTGAATCGAAAACCCCCAAGGGTCTTTCAACATCAGCAATACCGACCCATCTTGCAGACGAACATCATCGACAATCTTACAACCTTCGCCACACAAGCGTTTGGCATCTTGGTCTGGGTCATCGCTGACAAAGGCCAGGTGCAAAGTGAGTGGATTCATTGACGGGTAGTCCGGCACGTCATCCGGCGGGTTGTTATAAATTTCTATCATCACTTTGCCGGTCACGTCCGCCAGAAAGTGAGTGTGGGGAGCCTTGTCAAACTTGTGCTTTACCGTAAAACCCAAATGCTCACAATACCATTCGGCAATTGCGATTGGATCCTCGACATTAAAGGCAAAGTGCTCAATTCGCATTCGAAAACCTCGTATCTATTTTTCGTACAAACCAAAGAAAGTGGGTAAAAACTCACTAACTGCTGGCACGTATGTCACCAACATCAGCACGACCACCATCGCCGCATACATGGGCATCAATGGCTTAATCAGTTTCGCGATCGAAGTTTTGGCAATACCACAGCCCACAAATAGCACAGCTCCCACAGGCGGAGTACACAAACCGATACACAGGTTCAGCACCATCATTATGCCGAAATGCAGCGGGGACATTCCCAGTTCCATGGCAACAGGCAAGAAAATAGGTGTGAAGATCAGCACTGCGGGCGTCATATCCATAAAGATGCCCACCAACAATAAAATTAGGTTAATCGTCAGTAGGATTACAAACGGATTATCACTCAAGCCCATCAAGGCACTGCTAATATTTTGCGGTATATTTTCGTAGCTCAGCATCCAACTCATTGCCGTAGAAGTGGCGATCAGCAACATAACAATAGCGGTGGTTTCTACTGATTTAATAAAAATTTCAGGGAGCTCAGGAATTTTAACTTCGCGATACACAAAAACCGACAGGATCAGCGAATACAGCACCGCAATAACACTGGCCTCAGTCGCGGTGAAAAAGCCGCCGACAATACCGCCTATCACTAAGACAATCAGAAACAGACTCGGAATAGCGTCCAAGGTCTTTTTCACTACATCCTTAAACGTTGGCATCACGCCAACAGGATAACCGTGCACCTTGGCATAGACCGCACAGACGGCCATTAAGCTAAGCGCCACTAAAATACCTGGCAAGTACCCGGCGATAAACAGTGCCGCAATGGAAACACCACCGCTGGCCAGAGAGTAGACAATTAAAATATTACTCGGTGGAATCAACAGACCAGTGGTTGAGGAAGCAACCGTTACGGCCGCATTGAAGTTTCTGTCGTAACCTTCCTTTTCCATGGCGGGCACCATAAAGCCACCAATGGCAGAGGTAGCCGCCACCGCAGAGCCCGATATGGCACCAAACAAAGTACAACTAATAATATTCACAAAGGCCAGGCCGCCAGGCAACATACCAATTAACACCTTGGCGAACTCGATCAACCGGTGCGCTATGCCACCCCGCCCCATCAGCAACCCAGAGAGTACAAAAAATGGGATAGCGAGCAATGCGAAACTGTTAATACCACTGGCCATCCGTTGCGCTACCGTTACGGCGGCAGGACCAAAGTCGATGGTAAATAGCATGGCGGCAAAGGTCGCAACACCAATGCCAATAGAGATGGGAACGTTGAGCGCCAGCAGCAGAACAAACGTCACCAAAAGAACGACGACGGACCAATCCATCTGATTACCTCAATTCATTATTGTTGCGGCTTGACCGCGTATTATTCGTAAAATTCCAGATGTTCAGGCTCTGGGTCACCATTGACAATACGGTCAATAGAAAACATAACGATTAAAAATCCACTCAAGGGAATAACGCAGTAGAGGTAGCCTACCTTTACTTGCAGTGCGGCGGACATCTGATCGAGCTCTAAGGTCAGCAACACCAGCTTGCTGCCACCGTAGATCATGATCACACTGGCAAAAATCGCACAGACAATGGAAATGAAAATATCCAACTTGCGTTTGGCTAAACCCTCGAGCTTTTGCGAAAGAATATCGAGCCCCAAGTGCGCTTTTCTACGATAGGCATAGGCGGCCCCAAGCAAGCCTATCCAGACCAGTAGGAACCGTGCCAGCTCTTCGGTGTAGGAGCTAGGCTCCTGCAACAAAAAGCGGGTAACCACTTGCCAAGTCACATCGACCACCATCGCCGCCATAAGCAAACCGACAAAAGCGCCTAAAAATTTCTCTACGATGTTCATTAAACTCTTCATGATTTCGCCTACATCGCTTTAAAAGTTTGAATCAAATCGTAGAGCTCCGTGCCCTTGTACGATTCGTGCATGGCTTCAACCTTAGCCATAAACGGGGCCTTGTCGGGACGAATAATGGTCACACCGGCCGCCTCTACCGCTTCCAGTGCCTCTTCGGTTTTCTCAGCCCACAGTTTACGCTGATACACTACAGCCTCATCCATCGCCTGCTGCAGCCACTGTTGCTGATGAGCATCGAGCGTGCTCCAGATATAGCTGCTGATCAGTACAATGTCTGGCACAGAGGTGTGCTCATTGAGGGTGTAATATTTGCACACTTCATAGTGTTTCGAGGTGTAGAAGCTCGGCGGGTTATTCTCCGCACCATCGACTACCCCCTGAGACAGGGCGGTATAGAGCTCGCCCCACGAAATAGGGGTAGGCGATCCGCCCAACGCCTGCACCATCTTCAAAGCGGTTTGGCTCTGCTGCACACGTATTTTTTGCCCGGCTAAATCTTCTGGCTTATTAACAGGGGTGTTTACGTTATAAAAACTGCGACTACCCGCATCAAAATAACCCAGCCCTCTTAAATTAACCGAATCCCCTGCCAACAATAAGTCCTGGCCCTGTCTACTGTTAAGTACACGCCAGAAATGCTCATTGTCGCGAAATACGTAGGGAATATTGAAAACTTTCATGGCAGGCACAAAGCCTTCCATTGGACTAGAAGACACCTTGGTCATTGCCAGAGAGCCAATTTGCAACAGCTCCATGAGCTCGCGCTCACTACCAAGCTGTCCACCGGGGTAGATATCAATTTTCATCTTGCCGCCGGATATGTCATGCAACCGGTCAGACATAAAGACAATAGCTTGATGAACGGGGTGGTTATTATCCAAGCTGTGCGCCATTTTCAATGTGCGCACGTCAGCGTCTTTACCACACGCAGCGGCTAAGACACATATAGCCACCAACGTCAGAAATTTTAGAGTCGGCTTACCCATACTACATCTCATTGGTTTATTGTTATCGGGCTCGACGTCATCATACCGAGTAAAAAAAGTGCGGGCTATGGGAAGTACAAACTTATTGTCACTTTGACCATAGAGGTCGCGCAACTATAACAAATTGCCTTCTCAACCATAACCCGCGCTGGGTTCTAACAACCCAAGGAGAGCCACACTTTGATTGGCATGACCGATAGCCAAGCTCTTTTGATCCAAAAACTGCTGTAAAAGCACTTTTAATGAACCTCAGAGGCAACCTATCTGACCAATCATGGTAATAATTGCACATTAGGTCAGGCAGAGCAACCCCCAAAGGAGCGTTTTTGGCAATACCTGCCTGACCAATATTTACTAATAGAAAAAAGCTGGGGGAGGGTTAAGGGCAGGCCATCTTGGTGCCGTCGCACATAAAAGACTCAAAGGTATCGTCGGTATCTTCGAAGTATGCCTCGGACTGCATGCGAACAATAGCTTCCGAGAAAAGTACAAACCCCTCTTGATTATTCGCCCGATCCTGGCAGAGCTCCTCGTAGGTAGCCGTCACATCCGCTGCGGCATTCACCTCTCCGCGGTTCGCATCTGCAAAACGCGGGTCGTTGATGGTGTGGTGTTCGCGATAAGAAGCCGCATCCCGGCGATTATTAAGCTCGCTTAGAGAGCCTATAATTTTATTCACCAGTGGGACCATTAATAAATAACAGTACTGCACCCGGATTTTTAGCAGATTAGCGTCCTGAATACTTGCGCCATCAACCTCCCAGGTTGGCCGATACATCAAGTTGTCGTTAGGTATCGCGATATTGCCATCAACAACCTCCCCAAACCCGCCGACATCCAACATCGCAGAGGTGGGATTAACACGAATAATCCGAGTGTAATTATCTACCTCAAAAACAGCATCCCGTCTGGTACCGCCACTATCAATACCAGCGGCTATATCATCCCTCTGGTCGCCTAGCGTGCCCGAATTGGTAAACAGAGGGGCCAGACCGCGAATTAACCCTCGTCGCAGAGCACTATAGGTGGCGTGATTTGTAGCCCCCACTCTGGCGGCCTGAAACGTCGCGTAATTTAAGGTGGTTTTGGCAGAATAAATAAACGCTATCTGAATGGCACCAAAAATAAGCAGCAACAAAACTGGAATGATGATGACAAACTCAATCATTGCCTGGCCTTTTGTTAAACGCCGCTTACTGTTCACGCAACTCACCCACCTCTACTGAACCAGCCGATTCCTGACTTTCTGGTACAGTCTGCTCACCAGCGTCTAACGTGTTAAAAGGTTCCAACACCGCGTCGACAAGACGCTGAACACGAACAATCTGAGGATCATTCTTAGGAACATTCGCATACATGTCCGCCACCGTCTGAGTCAAAATTTGCGACTGAACATAACTCATGTTTATCCAGGCACTGGCAAACTCAGGGTCCAGACTGATAGCCATTTGATACGCGCCAACCGCTAGATTGTAATCTCCCAGCTGTGCATAGCAGTTACCCAGGCGCAGCCAACTATGCTTACTTTCCGGCAAGTCCGCCACCAAAGACTGATACTCCGGCAGCGCCTTACTGTATTGCCCCTGCTGATACCAGGCTTCCGCTCTGGCCTGAGTATCGAAAACTTGTTTGGCTTTGTCGGGCGCAACCCCCGCACATGCGGTCAGGCAAGCCACCATAAATATACCTAGCAATAAACGCATACATCTCCAACCTGAATACCCAGCACATCGACTTCCCCAGCAGCGTACTCGACCACGCTATGAGCACCGCGAGTCGCGCTTACTCGCCAAGGCTTTAAGTCTGTCACCACTTTTAACACAATATTTTCCCGGCTCAGATAGACAAGGTCGATGGCGTACCCCATGAAAAAAGTGTGTACTGACGAGCACGGGCTTATCTTAAGACCAATACCGGAGGCGGGACTGGGTCGCCCCAAAAGCCCTCTAGCCCTTTGCCAGTAAGTCGATGCACAGTGCAAACTTCCACTCTTGACCACACTGCCATCCCGTTGCCAAAGCACCTTCTGCTCAATCAAAAGGTACCCTGCTCAATGTACTTCACCACAATCGGGAACAACAAAATAATAAACGTCAGCGGAAAGATAAAAATTACCAGTGGGATTACCAGTTTAACCGGGGCCTCCATGGCCATTTTTTCTGCACGCTGAAAGCGTTCATTGAGCCTGGTTTTCGCTTGAATTAACAGAGTGTTTTTCATGCTGGACCCCATTTTTTCTGCCTGCACAACGGCTCTAACAAAGACCGAAATATCCTTTAGGTCGACCCTCTCAGCCAAACGATTGAGAGCATCACCACGAGTTTGCCCCGAGCTAATATCACGCAGAACAATTCGAAATTCATTGCGCATGGCACCGCGCGGCCCTTTTTCCACAGCCTGCTTTAGGGCGCCAGCGAAGTTCAAGCCTGCGTCCACACACATGGTTAGGTATTCAAGATAAACCGGCAGTGATCGAATTAACTCGGCATCGCGTTTGCGACGAGTGTCTTTTACCCAAGCTATTGGAACGTAAAATCCCCCCGCCGCCAACAAAATGAGAAGTAAAGGATCAACACTACCAGAGCTGGCCAGTGCCATAAATCCTAGAGCGGGTAACAGCAGGGCCAATATGATTCTGGCCGAAATATACTCTTCCGCTGTTACCATAAAGCTGACACCATTTTTTTGCAGCTGATCGTCAACTTTTGTCAAATAAGAGCTGGGGAGGTTACTCCCGATAACATAGGTCACCAGTTTAATTAATGGCCAAATAGGCCGCATAAATGCCGGAGGCTCATCCATATAGGAGCGCTCTTCATCGACAAGCATATAACTCAGCGACGCAATCATATAAATTGCGGCAATCACGCACATGGCGACACTGAATCCAGCGGCTAGAGCAATTAGATTGTGCATATCATGGCCTCAGCTATCGATACTGGTAATTTTTCTAATAAAGGTAAAACCCATAATTTGCATAAAAACCATTACGGCCAAAACCATCAAGCCTTCACGGGTTGTGTAGAGTTTACGCATGGCCTCTGGCTCGAGAAAACTCAACAACACTGCCAACGCGATTGGCAGCATCGCCATAAACGTTCCCTGGGCACGCCCCTGCGCGGTGAGCGAGTCGATCTTACCTTCCATGGTTTTTTTACGGCGTAGTGTCTCGGCCATACTTTGGATCGTCTCTACCAGGTTACCCCCCACCTCGCGGCTAATACGGATGGCGGAACTTGCCATAACGAAACTCTGCAGTGGTATACGACGTTCAAGTTCAATCAAGCTGTCTTCCAATGTGACGCCCAACTGCATACGCTTAACCAACAAGCCCAACTCTTGACTAGCAGGCGCGGGGGTTTGCTTAACCACATCGGCCAACGCCATATTCATACTGGCCCCGGCCTGTAGACTGCTGGTGAGCATCATAAAGACATCGGGCAGCTGCTCTTCAAACTTGTTCAAGCGCTTCTTGCGCATTCGCGCCCAAATGGCACCGGGAACAATAAGCAAAACCACAAAAACACCCGCGGTTATTACCCACAATTGAAAAAGTGCATGAACACCGATAGGAATCAGTACGAGTGCCGCAATATTGATCATGAACAACTGCGAAGCATCCATAAAAATGAACATTTCGGCCAGTTCCTGATTGGCATTAGACGTAAATTTTCGGCGATAAAAACCCATAAAGTCGCCAGCTTCACGCCCCACAGCCATAGCCAGACACATGCCTGCCAAAAAAACAAGCGCCACCACTGCGGCCAAAGTACCTATATCCGTTAGACTTCCAATCATGTTTTAAAGATACTCATGTCAACGTCTACGCCTCTACTGCGTAGCTCTTCATAAAATGAAGGTACGATTCCGGTCGCCATAAACTTACCTAGCACCTTGCCGTTCTCATCAAAACCGGTTTGCTGATAGCGGAATATGTCGGTCAATTGAATAGTATTGCTTTCAATGCCGGTAATCTCAGAAATACAACTGACCCGCCTTGAACCATCACCAAAACGCGTTTGCTGAATAACAATATCCACGGCTGAGGCCACCTGCTCACGAATAGCCGTAACCGGCAAATCCATGCCCGCCATAAGCACCATGACTTCCAGGCGCCGCAGCATATCCCGCGGCGAATTGGCGTGCGCGGTCGTCAATGAACCATCGTGACCGGTATTCATCGCCTGCAACATATCGAGTGCCTCTCCGCCACGGCACTCACCCACAACGATTCGATCGGGTCGCATACGCAGGCAGTTTTTAACCAAGTCGCGAATGGTAACCTGGCCCTTACCTTCCATATTCGCCGGGCGCGCTTCCAGCGACACTACATGTGGCTGCACCAGACGCAGCTCGGCGGCATCCTCCACTGTTACTACACGCTCTTCCATAGGAATAAAGTTAGAGAGAATATTCAGCAGTGTTGTTTTACCCGAGCCGGTACCGCCTGATACCACGGCGTTACAGCGCTGCTCAACACAGGTTTTCATAAAGGTGACCATCGCTTCGTTGGTGGAGCCGAAGCGAATCAAATCGCGGTCAGTGAGTTTTTTATCCGAAAATTTTCGAATGGTAATACAGGGGCCACGCAAAGCCAGTGGCGGAATAATAGCGTTTACCCGAGAACCATCCCGCAAACGCGCATCTACCATAGGCGAGCTTTCATCAATACGACGGCCAAGCGGCGAGACAATACGCTCAATCGTGGCCATTACCGCTTCATCACTGGTAAACGAAACGTCTGACTTAATCAGTCGACCTGCGCGCTCGATATAGATATCATTAAAAGCGTTAACCATCACTTCAGTGGTTTCCGGATCATCGAGCAACTGCTCCAGCGCCCCTAAACCAACGGTTTCATCGAGTACAATTTTCTTTAAACGCTCGCGATCAACGCCCGGTGGAAGCTTGTGACCAATAGTCTGAAGAACTGTATTGATCAAATCGCCCAGCTCCGAACGCATTTGCTCGTGATCAAGCGTATCGGTCTGCATACGCTTTAAATCCATCTGACGAACGAGCTCTTTATGAACGTATTTTGCCCACGTCATGTAATCATCACGCAACTGTGTGCGTTCGGATTCTGAATCAGCAGCGCTTAGACCTCCGGCTGACTCGACAGAATCCCCCAGGCTCAACTCTGCGACTTTTCCTTCGGCTTCTTGATCAGGGCTGTGGTCCTGAACCGTTGCGGTAAAGCCACCAAATTCAATCGTATCCGTGCTGGCAATTGGGCCATAGCGCTCAATCGTTTCACCATTAACGGTGGCACCTGCGCCACGGCTAATATCAACCACAAACACACCGGCGAGCTCTTTCTCAAAACGCAGATGTTTAGGCGCGACTTTCCAGCCGCGCACACGCAAAATCACATCTCGGGAGCGCCCTATTTCGCAGCTATCCGCCCCACAACGAACGGACTCTTCCCACTTACCATCTTTGCTGCTGACTTTTATTTCAAACACTCAAGGGCACCTTAGTCTATTAAACCTGTTCGCATATAATTTTCATGTTCTTCCATATACTCATCGACACGATTCAGCACTCGCTGATTCGGTCCACTTTTTAAATCGCCAAGAATATGTGGAGTGATAAAAATAACCATCTCGGTTTCGCCACCGCTAAAACTCTTTGATTTGAACAATTCACCCAGAATGGGGATATCTGCCAACCATTTAACCTTATTAACCGTTGCCTGCTCTTCGCGAGTGATCAAGCCCGACAGAACCAAAGTATCGCCGGGCTTCAGTTTGACATCGTTCGATGTCGCGCGCTTTTTAAACGCCGGCTGACCATCGACGGCCTGAGCCAGATCCAGCTGACTGATCGACACCTCAACCCGCGCCGAAATATTTCCGTACAAATCAAGTTTGGGTGCGATATCCAGAATTACCCCATAATCTTTGTACTCAACACTGGAACCGCTGATAGAGCTGGTAATAACCGGCACTTCGCCACCCACCGTTAGCCCTGCAGTACCACCGCTGCGAGCGCTCAAGCGCGGGGACGAAAGTACGATGGCCGAACCGGTCTGCTCGAGTAAGTCGATAATAGAGGTGATCTCAGATGCGACGCCAAACAAAATTCCCCGCGCACCCGTTTCATAGCCAAACGGGCTCTCCATCCCTGCTGCTAGAGCACCTGACGTCCCCCAGTTTTTGGCATAATTGAGGCTCGGGCCGGCAAAACTCTTTTGCCAATTGATACCCAGCTCCTCTGTTTTGCTGCGATCAAATTCAGAAATTTGCACATCGAAGAAAATCATCTTCTGTTCAAATTCATCCGTCACACGGGCAAGAACCACCAAATCCTCATACATCTGCTCAACAATTTCGACTTTTTCCATGTCACGAGCTTCGAGAATGCCATCAACTACGGTATGCCGCCCAGTCGTTTTTATTTCAATGCCGGGAATACTACCCAACAATTGGCGAATTTCCTGTACTTCACGGCCACTGCTGTATGCTTCTACAACCGAAAGCGACAGCGTTTCCCGGGAGCCGTCGGCAAACCAAATTTGCATGTTGGTTTCACCTACCGTATTGGCGGTAAGAACGATTTCACCGTTTTTCAGCAGCGTAGAACTGACCATATCCGCCATACCCACGGAGATACGCACGGCCTCGGGCGCCTCGATAACCCGAGACTCCCCCGCGTAAAGCGTTAACGACTCAGGCAAAATACGCGCACCGACCTGAACGGTCATAAGCAGCGCCAACACGCCCCCCAACCAAACTCGAATATTCATAGTTATAAAATCCATTGTCTTCATTGTTTGATTCTCCGCACTACTGCAAACGGACGCGGCGAACAGGAATAATCCCTTCTTCGTCGCTGCCGCCAGAAATGAACTCAATGTAATCCACTTCCCGAGTGATTTTTGCAGCATTATCCGCACGCATCTCGGCAGCTACTTGACGTCGACTTTCTGTTGTAACCGTGACGCCATCCGCAATGACATTGCCATTCGCATCAACCACTTGGCCATTGACAACCCGACCGACGACATTGCCTTTATTGTCCACAACCTGACCGTCAACTATCCGCCCGATGACGTTCCCGTCTTTATCGCGCACGACTTGCGTTTGCTCATCCAGCTCTTGCCCATCTGGCCCTAGAATCGCCTGCTCAACCTGACCAAGAACACGGCCGTCAGCTCCGACAGCGGTACCGTCCTCGCGAACGCGACCAACAATATTACCTTGATCGTCGACAACAACTTTATCGACAGTGCCAAGTGTTTCACCATCAAGCCCGGTCACAGAACCATCATCGTTGACAGTGCCAATGACGTTGCCATCTTCATCAACAACCTGCCCATTCACTACCCGGCCAATAATGTTGCCGTCTTTATCCCTGACAACCTCCTCCACTTTACCTACGATATTACCGCTGGAATCACGCACAACATCTTCAACACTGCCCATGACCTCGCCGTTTTCGTCGACCATTACTTTTTCAGCGCTGCCAAGCACCTCGCCATTGGCACCAATAGCTCGCCCATTTTTATCGACTGTGCCAATAACGTTACCGTCTTTGTCTACGACAACCTTTTCCACAGTACCGAGCTTCTTACCATCAAGGCCTGTCACTGTGCCATCGGCATTGACGGCTCCAACGACATTGCCGTTCTCATCAACAACCTGCCCATTGACTACCCGACCAATAACATTACCGTCAGCATCGCGAACAACTTCCTGCACCTCGCCAACAACACGACCACTGGAATCTCGCACAACCTCTTTCACTTGACCGACTACGTTACCATCGCGATCAACAACCGCTTCTTCGACTGTCCCTAGGGATTCACCGCTCAAGCCCACGGCATTGCCCGACTCGTCGACGCGCCCGATAACCTTGCCGTTTTTATCCACAATTTTTCCGTCGACAACACGACCAATAACGTTGCCATCTTTATCACGCACTATTTGTGCAACCTCCGAACGCCCTTGTGGAACGGCCGAATCACGCAGATCAACAACATTACCCTGAGCATCCAAAGCAACATTCTTCTGCACAGTACCAATCACTTCACCATTGAGGCCCACAGCCTGGCCATTTTCATCTACACGACCAATAACGTTACCGTTGCGGTCAATTATCTGACCATCGACTACTTTACCGATAACATTGCCGTTTGCGTCACGAACCACATCAGCACGTTCGCGAACCCGCAGCATGGGGTCGTCTTCACTCACGTTTTCGACAATTGTTCCCAGCGGCTTACCATCAAACCCTACCGCTTTGCCGTCAACCACCTTGCCAATAATGTTGCCGTTAGCATCAACCACATTATCGCCGACAATACGACCTATAGGGTTACCATTTTCATCGAGTACAACATCAACCGTGGGTGCAGGTTCTGGCTCAAGCAGAACATCGGCCCGAATATAGTCGAATTCAGCCATGCTGGTATCTTTCGGATGACGCAAAACCGCGAACATTTCGCCGGCCTGTTCGGCTAGCTGTACACGCGCCACTTGGCGAGGGCTTAGGCTCAAGGTGACAATGGTAAATTCCATATTGAACCCGTCGGCCGAGTTGCCCTGGCGTGAGCGCTCGTAGCGTCGCCCTGTGTGGTCTTCCCGGCCCGCTGACAACACCACCACTTTTTCTAATACGGGCATCACAACTTCGCTAACATCCTGATCACTACCGCCTTCAATACCCAGGTCTTCAAGATCGAACTCCCCCATTAAATCAATGGTGTCACCGGGACGCAGCAATCCGTCGAAAGAATCCACCTTATTTACCTTGATGCTGTAGGCTCGCTTACCAAGATCCAGCGTTTCTGAAAAGGTTTCCGCCTTCGTACCGGTAATAGCCTCAACGGTCATCACACGACCTGCTCGCATTGGCGAAGCAATCGTTCGATTAAGAACTTTTTTATAGTCAGATGCGGGAACATAATTGGTCGGAAGAAACTTTTTTGGCACCGTAAGTTTACCGATTGCATCGATGGTAATCGTGTCGCCTTTATTTAGGTCTCTTTTGGGAACCACGACCGAGATTTTTTCAATACGCTCTGGTTGGTTAGCTCTTCGGTATCTTTCTTCTACCGATTTTAGGTAATAGACGATCAGAAAGGCAGCCACTACACCGCAAACCACCGCTATCATAAATAGGCGCGAGCCAGACATTTGTTTCATTGTTTTCCCCAAGTTTTCCCTTGCCGCAAACAATGGTTTGCGGCGCCCATTTTTTATTTAGAGCAACACATTAATTCCAGACCCGCCTTACGGCTCCGTAATTTCTCGGTTTGATACACAGTCATTGGGTGACGTAGGCTCACCATTTCCCATAACTTGCTCGGTGTAATAATCAGCGTCTAAATACCCAATCACTAAACTTTCCCCATCGGGAGGATTGTTCAGCAATTCGAGCTGATCTTCATAATAATTGTCGTCGTCAGGGTCTAACCCCGAATCCCAACCCGCGGCTAAAACTACGCACACACCGTCATCTGTGGCAGGGTTTTGGTCAGGGTCTTCAAAGTAGACCACCTCCCCCTCTGGCGCCATAGGGTCGGCGGCCACCTGATAGGTGGTTGTTACGGCGTAATAAAAGCCATCGACAATTCGGCCACCGCCGTCTTCGTTACCATCCGCGTCTTCAGCCTTATAAGTGGCCACCGTGCAATAACCCGATACATCCATTTCGTTGTATTGCAGGGAATCGTAAAATTCACCATCCGCTTCGCTGCGATAACCAAAGGCGTACACTTCTCCCGTATCACAATCGGTTACCGCTTCACGCTCAAGAATATTGCCATCTTCGTCGACAATCACATCCGAGGTAACCACCGACTCGGTTGTGCCATCAGTCGCCGTAAACTCACCGGTACTGCTGTCATAGGTGCCCACAACTTCACCGTCATTTATGACTTCGCCATCGGCGTTTACACTACCGTAAACACTAGTGCCATCACCCACTGCCGTGCCAAAACCCACCGCCACCGTAGGCACCTCAACATCACCGCCACCGGAGCTACCGTCATCATCATCGTCATCGTCGTCACCACCGCTATCGTCCCAGCCGCCCGAGCTTTCGCTTACTTCGTAGTCGGTGGCGTATTCCTGCACCGCCGATAGCGACGCAGAATAGCCATCGTAATTGTCGTGCATCACCGTCAGCAGGTACTCGATGCAATCTTCGTACTCATCCGGACAGGCACCGCGGTTGGCGACGAGTAAACCACCTACCAGTGCTGCCATAACCACAGTGTATTCGGCCATAGACTGACCCAGCTGCGACCAAAACTTACGGGAAGCTTTCACACGCATTAGTTCACCTTGACCTCATTCACGAGGATTTGAGTTGCATCACCGGCGGGCATAATAATAACGTTGTTCTCACTTAAGCCTTTGCGAAACACCAATACGGTTCCGCCATCGCGGCTAAAAGAATGCTCAAGAGACCAGTTGTCGCCGCGCATTTCCGTTTGATAAAAACTGGCCAGCTCGGCTACCGATTGCTCACTGGTAATAACAGTAACCCGGCCTTTTTTGGGTTTATCATTGGTGAGCAAATCCGATACGACCATCGCATCACCCGGCTTAACCACACCCTCGCCAAGCGCCACATTCATATCGTCGCCAGTGGGAGCCTCACTCATCAACAAACGACCAAAGGTATTATTGTCGCCCACAGAGCCATATTGCACCGTATACAAGCAATCGTCTTCCAGGTGCGCTATTTGCTTCCACGCCTCAAATTTACTTTCGGCAAACTCATCGCGCCAACGGTTCTGGTAAAACCGAACCAACTGATCCTCTGAAGCCGATGCACTAAAAGAGCGAACATCCATAGGCCGGCTGTTGTAGGTTGCATTGCCCATCAGCGTACTGACTTTCATCTCTACCATGGTAGGGAAATCACTAAAATCACAATCCGCATGCGTCACACAAGACAGCAATAGCACAATCAATGCCGAAATGTATCTAGCAGGCTGTTGAAAAACCCCTTGCATGCTCAGCGAGGTCCGAAGCGTGCAGATGTCGTGCTTTGTCTCGACGGACAGGGTGGTTCCCTTTCCTAGAAGCAAGGTGCGGCAGATGTGCGCTTCAGGCCTCGCCCTGCGGGACTTCCAGGCTGGCCCGTACTCGTCGTTGCCACTTTTCGATGGGTGGGCACACACCGTCAAAGTGGCGTCTAGATTACGAACCAGCCTGAGAGTCTGAGTACGTAAGGG
>NZ_JAULRU010000549.1 GCF_030518155.1 Gilvimarinus gilvus
CATCTTCTACAATTTTATTCACCAAAACACCATCACTTTTTGTTAAAGTTGTATTGAAAGAAAGCTCTTTTCTTGGCGGAATAAATGTGTTTGTTTGCTCGTCAAACGCCACATTAGCAGTGTTTGAGATAAACGCACCAAAGTTTGGAACGATTACACAATCGTGCTGAAATAATAATTGACTAATATGCTCTTCTAACCTCATACTACGAAATTAACATTTTTTTTAGATTTAGCAAAAAAATAAATACTTAAAATTATTCTTAGTTGGTTTAATATTAATAATTTAACAAAATGCAAACCGATTT
>NZ_JAULRU010000061.1 GCF_030518155.1 Gilvimarinus gilvus
AAAGCAAATCCAGGATTTGTAGATGGACGTGATGGTATTTTAATGGCAGATGTTGTATTGAATAAAGGAGAAAATCAATGTTTAATATGGGAAGCTTTTGCTAAAAGAGGATTGGGTTATAGCGCAGATCAAGGAGATCCATTATTAAGAAGTGACGGGAAAGAAGCCTTTGATTTACCACCAACATGTGCAAGATTAGGAACGGATGATTTAGAAGCGAATACGGTGAGTATATATCCTAATCCCGTAAAAGATTTAGTATATATCAATTCGAAAGATAATGTAGAGAAATATGAAATTATAGATGTTACTGGACGTGTAATAAATTCTGGATCTGTAAAAAA
>NZ_JAULRU010000550.1 GCF_030518155.1 Gilvimarinus gilvus
AAGATGAAGCGGTAACGAAAGTTGTGAAAGCAATTCAATGTAATCGTGCAGGTTTGAAAGATCCAAATAAACCAATTGGTTCATTCATTTTCTTAGGAACTACGGGTGTTGGTAAAACACAATTAGCGAAAGTTTTGGCGAAAGAAATCTTTGATTCTAACGATGCATTAATTCGTATCGATATGTCAGAATACATGGAGAAATTTGCCGTTTCTCGCTTAGTTGGAGCACCTCCGGGCTACGTTGGTTACGAAGAAGGTGGACAATTGACTGAAGCAGTTCGTCGTAAACCATATGCGGTAATTTTGTTAGATGAGATTGAGAAAGCGCATCCAGATG
>NZ_JAULRU010000551.1 GCF_030518155.1 Gilvimarinus gilvus
CACGGTACTTTGCAACTCGATACCGTCGCTGTGCACACGCGTTACTTGCTTATTGGCAGCGGCCAGGTATTGATCCTTGTAATACAGTTTTTCGGTATTGCGCAGAACTTCGTAATTCAGAGCATTCATGACTCGAGTACCACCTGCAATGATGTTTTGACCTGCACCCGGGCGGCGGCAGGGATGTCTTTGGTAACGATGCAGCCCGGCCCGATGAAGGCGCCGTCACCAATGTGGATAGCCCCTAGCACGCTGGCGAACGCGCCGACCTGAACCCGGTCGCCCAGCGTCGGGTGGCGGGGGCTGGAAGGGTTGCCGCTGATGCCGCGGGCCCCCAGGGTGACGCCGCCGAGCACGTAGCAGT
>NZ_JAULRU010000552.1 GCF_030518155.1 Gilvimarinus gilvus
GCTGCGTGAGCTGCTGGACCAGTACGAATTCCCTGGCGACGACACTCCAATTATTGCGGGTTCTGCACTGATGGCTCTGAACGGCCAGGATGACAACGAGCTGGGTACTACTGCTGTTAAGAAGCTGGTAGAAGCACTGGATTCTTACATTCCTCAGCCAGAGCGTGCAATCGATCAGCCATTCCTGATGCCTATCGAGGATGTATTCTCTATCTCCGGTCGTGGTACTGTAGTAACAGGTCGTGTAGAGCGTGGTATCGTTAAGACTGGCGAAGAGATCGAAATCGTTGGTATTAAAGAGACTACCACTACTACTTGTACTGGTGTTGAGATGTTCCGTAAGCTGCTTGACGAAGGTCGTGCAGGTGAGAACGTTGGTGCACTGTTGCGTGGTACTAAGCGTGATGACGTTGAGCGTGGTCAGGTTCTGGCTAAGCCAGGTTCTATCACTCCTCACACACGTTTCGAAGGTGAAGTATACGTACTGTCCAA
>NZ_JAULRU010000553.1 GCF_030518155.1 Gilvimarinus gilvus
AACATTACAGAATAAAGCCAATTTAGCTTTTACATCTTTTGGTAAATGACGCTCTGTACGTGTAACTAAAACATTGGCATGAATACCATTTTCCATTAATGTACGAACAGAATGTTGAGTAGGTTTTGTTTTTAATTCACCCGCAGCAGCTAAATAAGGGACTAATGTTAAGTGAATAACAGAAGAATTATGTTCTCCTAATTCCCAAGTTAACTGACGGATAGATTCGATATAAGGTAAAGACTCAATATCTCCAACCGTACCTCCAATTTCAGTAATGATGATATCATAATCACCTGTATTACCTAATAATTTGATACGACGTTTGATTTCGTTTGTGATATGAGGAACAACCTGAACTGTTTTTCCTAAATAATCTCCACGACGTTCTTTTTCTATAACTGTTTGATAAATACGACCTGTAGTAACTGAGTTAGCACGAGATG
>NZ_JAULRU010000554.1 GCF_030518155.1 Gilvimarinus gilvus
CTTTGGCGGTCACGATTGGGCTGACCAGCGCCTGCTCGATCCTGCCCACGAGCGAGCCTGTGGACCTGTATCGCTTGCCGGTCAACCAGGTCAGCCGCAGCGCGCCGCCGCTGGACTGGTCATTGCGCCTGAACAAACCGCTGGCCAGCGAGGTATTGGCCGGGCCACGGATTGCGGTCATCCCGCAGGGCAATGTGGTCAGCAGCTACAAGGGCGCGCGCTGGAGCGATCCGGCCCCGATGCTGCTGCGCAACCGGCTGCTCGACGGCTTTCAGCGCGACGGCCAGGTGCAGCGCCTGAGCGCCGACGAGTAACCGTCTGGCCAACTCACCCCTCAGCACACAGACCAGCTCGGACAAGAACGGGTGGAAAACAAAGCCTTGCCCGCAGGTATACCCATTGAATAAGCCTGTATCTGACGTAGGTCATGCAGAGCCTGCCAGCGGGTCGCAATCGACGATGGCTTCATTGTATACTTCGGCTCCGCATACCCCTTGAGCTACAGGAACACCAGCATGACTGTACTCCAAACGCTCTACTGGCAGCCTACGCCGCCTTAGCGCTACGCCCCCTCGCAACACCTCGCCTCCGCCAGTTTCGCTCGCGGCTGCGTACTGCT
>NZ_JAULRU010000555.1 GCF_030518155.1 Gilvimarinus gilvus
TCTGCGCCTCGATCGATTGCTGGGTGACCGTTTCCTGGGACTGGGCCAGGCGCTTGTCGTTGATCAGCGTCTGCAGGTCCTGGATTTCCTGCTCAAGGCGCGCGGCACGCTCGATCAGCAGGTCATGGCGGGCGTTGCCAAGGTCCTGCAGCACGCTGTTGCCGGCCAGTTCCTGGCGGCGCAGCAGGGTCAGCGCGTTGAGCGAAGCCAGTTCTGCGTTCAGCTGGTTGCGCTGGTCGGCGTTGATCGACTTGCCACCGTCCTTGCCGGTCTTGAGGATGGTGTTGATCTGCTGGGCGCGGGTCTGGTTGCTGCTGATTTCGGCCTGGGCACGTTCGGGGCGGGTCTGCGAGTTGATGATCAGGCTGTTGGCGTCGGACAGCGACTTCTGCAGCTCGCCCTGCTGGGTGTTGCGCTCGCTGAGCATCTGTTCGAGCTGCTGCACGTTGAGGTTGGCATAGCGCTGGGCAACCGGCTGAACCTTGGTTTGCTTGAGCCGGGCCAGCTCTTTCTGGCTGTCGTCGGTTTCCTTGGG
>NZ_JAULRU010000556.1 GCF_030518155.1 Gilvimarinus gilvus
ATTTGGCGCCGTACCACCGATATGATCACGGGCACTGACCGAGCCATCCAGGGTCAGAACATCAAACACATCCGCAGTAATCTGATCGGAGAACTGCTGCAGCTCTTCCAGGGTCATCTCACCCAGGTCTTTATTCTGCTCAATACCATAAGCCACCGCCTTACCCACAATCTCATGGGCATCACGGAACGGTATCCCTTTGCGGACCACATAATCAGCCAGATCAGTTGCCGTCGAAAAGCCACGCAGCGCTGCTTCACGCATATTCTCACGCTTAGCTTCAATCGCAGGCACCATGTCAGCAAACGCACGCAGACAACCTTTTACCGTGTCGATCGCATCAAACAGCGGCTCTTTATCTTCCTGGTTATCTTTATTGTACGCCAGCGGCTGAGATTTCATCAGTGTCAGCAATGACATCAGATGACCATAGACCCGGCCACTCTTGCCCCGTACCAGCTCAGGCACATCCGGATTCTTCTTCTGCGGCATAATAGAAGAACCGGTACAGAAGCGGTCTGGCAGGTTGATAAAATTAAACTGCGCTGAAGCCCACATCACCAGCTCTT
>NZ_JAULRU010000557.1 GCF_030518155.1 Gilvimarinus gilvus
TATCTACGCCTGCTGAGGTCGGATTGTTTTTGATATCATTTAATAATTGATCAAAAGTCGGATCTTGATTTTTAAGTTCGCCTTCGGCTAATTGATAAATTTTGTATTGTTCTAATTTCTGAAAATTACCTTTTTCTGCAATTGATTTTGGATTTATCAACGCAACAAAATCTGCATCTGTTGGAATCAAAACCGTATAATCTTCGTTTTTGGAACAACTTGCAAAAAGCAAAATAATGAATAGAATCGAGTAATATTTGAAGCCTTTTTTCATCGAAAAAATATCTTTAAAAATTGTTGTTA
>NZ_JAULRU010000558.1 GCF_030518155.1 Gilvimarinus gilvus
TAACCTTGCAAGGCCCGCGGGCGGTGGCTGCGTTCCTCGGCTTGCGGCGCCGTGGCCGCCTGCAGATGGAAGTCGAAGGCCAGCTCGGCAAAGCGCCCACCCTGCACGCCACGGTCATGCGCTGCCGCGGCGTCCTCGACAAAGTGCAGCTCGCCGATCAACCCGTCGCGGGTGGCATAGGCGAAGTCATCCCACAGATACCGGTCGCCGGCAAAATTGATCTGGGTGGTCAGGTGCCGGTGCCCAGGTGCCGAAATGAAGAAGTGCACGTGCGCCGGGCGCTGGCCGTGACGACCGAGCTGGTCCAGGCACTCCTGGGTAGGCCCCTGTGGGTCGCAGC
>NZ_JAULRU010000559.1 GCF_030518155.1 Gilvimarinus gilvus
AAAACTGATTATTATTGGAACAATCCTTTAAAATCAATTTTGTTTATTCTTCAAGAAAAATTCCCGTTTGAAGATGCAAATAATTTCGTTATTGATGCAACAATTCAATTGTTTTCTGCCTTACCAAAAGACGTTATTAATTATCAAAGTAAAAGAGATAAAAACAATTATTATTACAACGAAGAATTTGGAAATGGTTGGCAAAACGAACGCTTTTTTGATGTTTTTCTGAACAAAATAAACCTTATCAATCTAGAAAAAGATGATGTCCAAAAAGTATGGAATATCTACAGATGGCGTCAATACAATGGTTTAGAAGAAAATATAAAATTTAATAAACCACCGCTTTATATTTATTGTTTAGCTTATCAAAATAAATTCATCACAAAAGATGAAATGTACGAAGGAATTCTAGATCCTGATTGTATCAATGAAATCACAAGTGATCGAAAAAATTATCGTTACCAAGGAAGTAAAACCATGCAAGAAGATTTTCCTTTCTTAACTGAAATGATTGAAAATATTCGAGAAAAATTTTTAGATG
>NZ_JAULRU010000062.1 GCF_030518155.1 Gilvimarinus gilvus
CGTTGTCCATATCTACCTCAGTAGTTCTGTGACACTCGATACACCATCCCATTGTGAAATCATTCGCCATTTTTACTTCGTTCATTTCATCAACACGTCCGTGACATGCGAAACAAACTTGGTCTCCTGATCCAATGTTCAATTCTTTAGCATTTGGAATAGTTCCATCTTTAATTGCTTTCTTAATCGCTTTCTCTCCAGCTACAACGTGTTGTGCGTGGCTAAAGAATACGAAATCTGGCATATTGTGGATACGTACCCATTCGATTGGTTTTTGCGGACCATCGTATTTGTTCGTTTCTGGATTCCATCCAATAGCTTTATACATTTTTTGGATTTCTCCTGTATAGAAGTTCTTAACTGCTTCCTCATCAGCGAATTTACCAGAAGTGATTAATTCTTCTTCGAAGTAATCTCCTTTGTATTCTTTGATTGTTTTGTGACAGTTCATACATACGTTTGGTGAAGGAATTCCAGACACTTTACCGTATTTAGCAGAAC
>NZ_JAULRU010000560.1 GCF_030518155.1 Gilvimarinus gilvus
GATCGCCTGTCGTTCGTAGACACGGCCGGTTACACCATGGTCAAGAAAAACTGGTTCAACGGTTTGAAAATGCCGTCCATCGCGGTCAAGCAACTCGACGGCAGCGTCGAGGTCGTCCGTGAGTTCGGTTTTGAAGACTACGTTTCCAGCCTGTCGTAAGGCCGGCTTCCCAAGTAAGGAGCAACAGGTAAATTGAAGAAGAACGTTCTTATCATTGGTGCAGGAGGTGTCGCCAAGGTGGTGGCCCACAAGTGCGCGCAGCATAACGACGAACTGGGTCGTATCGCTATCGCGTCACGGAACATCTCCAAAT
>NZ_JAULRU010000561.1 GCF_030518155.1 Gilvimarinus gilvus
ACAAATATCAAACACGATCGATTATTTACAGGAACAATTGTGAGAGATTGTACAGGAACTTACATTCGTGTTGATGATAAAGAGGATTATTTGGTTTGTAATAATGAAATGCTTTCGGACAAAAAAGAAGGTGAAATAGTAAGTGTTATTTATGATTTTGAAAAAACATGCAAAGAGTTAGAAAATAAAGCAACTTGTATGATGTATCACGAACATAAAGGCAAGATTAAAATCAAGAAAAATAATAATTAATTAAAAAATCCACTCAAATTGAGTGGATTTTTGCTTGATATAAAAACACGATT
>NZ_JAULRU010000562.1 GCF_030518155.1 Gilvimarinus gilvus
GCTGCCGGAAGATGTTGGTTGACGGTTGACGGTTGACGGTTGACGGTTGACGGTTGACGGTTGATGGATACAATCCCGTCCCGTCCCGTCCCGTCCCGTCCCGTCCCGTCCCGTCCCCCCGCCCCCCACCCCCCCCCCCCCAACCCAAAAAAAACAAAACCCAATAATAAAATAATTTTAAAAAAAAAAAAAAAAATTTTTGAGTTAAAATTAGAACCAATTGTTTTTTATTTTTATAAATAAAAACAAAAAAAAAAAAATAAAAAAAAAAAAAAAAAAAAAAATTAAAAAAAAAATATTCCAAAAAATGAATTTTTTTTTATAAATAAAAAAAAAAAAATACATTTGCTTCATACAAACCCCACAACAAAAGCGGTGGTTGTTGTGTCGGGGGGGGGGGGCGGGGGCGGGGGGGCGGGCCCGGGGGCGAGGGGGGACGGGACGGTACGGCACGGGACGGGACGGGACGGGACGGGATTGTATCCATCAACCGTCAACCGTCAACCGTCAACCGTCAACCGTCAACCGTCAACCAACATCTTCCGGCAGC
>NZ_JAULRU010000563.1 GCF_030518155.1 Gilvimarinus gilvus
GGATCAGCTCGGCAATGGTTTGTTGCTGTTCAGCGCTGGCCTGCTCCAGGGCGCTGGCCAGGTTGTTGATGTGGCGCGCCAGGTGGCCCAGCTCGCTGTCGTCTACCACAGGCAAGGGGGTGTTGTACTTGCCTTGCTGGATGGCCTTGACCGCGTGGCCCATGTCGCTGATCGGCTTGGCCAGGCTCAGGGCCAGGCGGCGAGCCAGCAAGAAGGTGAACAGCAGGGCGAACAGCGCGAGGATGCCCGCCTTGATCACGATTTCCTGCTGGCGCTGGCTGAACGCGTCATCGGACATGCCGACGATC
>NZ_JAULRU010000564.1 GCF_030518155.1 Gilvimarinus gilvus
AGGGCAACGTGGAAGGTTTCCAGCGAGTCCTGCAGGCGTTCTTCCAGCGCGGGTAGCAGTTGCGCGGGCTTGCTGCCCTCTGCATAAGCGACCTGGCTGTCGTCAGCGAAGATCCCTTGCAGGGTCTCTTGCGCCTTGAGTGCAGACAGCACGGGCTTGAGTGCGTAATCCACCGCCAGCATGTGGGCGATGCTGCCGCCGGTGGCGATCGGCAACACGATCTTGTGTGCCAAAGCGCGTTCCGGCAGCAGGTCGAGCAAGGTTTTCAGAGCACCGGCAAACGATGCCTTGTACACCGGTGTGGCGACGATCAGGCCATCGGCCTGGGCCACCAGTTGCTGGAAGTGCTGTACCTGCGGGCTGTCGAAACGGGCATGCAGCAGGTCTTCGGCAGGGAAGTCACGTACCTGGAACGTCACCACTTCGACGCCGCGATGCTGCAGCCACTGGCGCGAACGCTCCAGCAGCACGCCGGAGCGTGAACGTGGACTTGGGCTACCACCGATT
>NZ_JAULRU010000565.1 GCF_030518155.1 Gilvimarinus gilvus
ATTTCCTTTCCTGTTAAAAAGCGATAAGGTGAGGCTCATGTCTGCAGCAACAGACATTCGGCATAGTAGCTCGATTGATGCCAGGCACCGGTACAACCGAGTCCGTTAACAAGCCAGAGCACTATGCCGATCCTACTTTTAACTCGAACAGTCGAATGAGCCTCGAGCTCGAATGTAGCAAGGGTGAGCCATGAAAACAACTACCTATGCACACAGTAAGCAACAAAGAAATATCGGTATCGGTATTGATGTCGGTAAAACCTTTTTGGATATTTGCATCCTAGAAATTGATCGCCACTGGCAGATTTATAACACCACTGAGGATATCGAGGCGCTCATCAAGTCTCTCAAGCGCTTCAAACTAAGCCGGATTCTGGTGGAGGCTACGGGTGGCTACGAACGGAAAGTCGTTGAGGCACTGGCAGAATCTGGGTTACCCGTTGTCGTTGTACAACCCATGAATGTTCGTCA
>NZ_JAULRU010000566.1 GCF_030518155.1 Gilvimarinus gilvus
GAAGAAACACTGCGACTGTGGCGCCCAAGCCATCAAGAAGAACTTCACCGATGCCGAAATTGCTGACCTGGACAGCAAGGATGGCGTGGACGCCAAGCTGATGCAGAAAGCGCAAACGGTTGTGAAACAGGCCTGCGCACCAAAGGGCTGAAACCTTAAAGCCAAAGTCGGCTGGTAAATCTTTGAGCTGGATCAATATCCGGCGAAGGTAAAAGGCGCTAGATGCGCAGAAATGGACTATGATACGTCCCGTGCTCCGTAGCCTCGGCCGCATTGCACCACCGAAAAAACTAAATGTTCTGGAGATTCACCCATGTCCAATCGCCAACAAGGCACCGTCAAATGGTTCAATGATGAGAAAGGCTACGGCTTCATCACCCCAGCAGGCGGCGGCGACGACCTGTTCGTTCACTTCAAAGCCATCGAATCTGACGGCTTCAAGAGCCTGAAAGAAGGCCAGACTGTTTCCTTCGTCGCCGAGCGCGGCCAGAAAGGCATGCAGG
>NZ_JAULRU010000567.1 GCF_030518155.1 Gilvimarinus gilvus
TTTGCAGCGGATTCGCGGCATTTACAAATACCCCAAAGCCTACTCGATTGGATATTGACACAATTTACAGCTCAATTTATTTACATCGACAGAAAACTTAGGGAGACTCTGATTAAGTCCTCAGTGGCCTCTGGCTTACAGAGCTTTTCGAGGTCAAGGCGGCGATCCGATGGCGTGCCGATGGCCCGGTGAGGGGAGCCAACACAGAGATCGGAAAGCTCTGCAAGCCCCGAAGGGCGCGGCCAAA
>NZ_JAULRU010000568.1 GCF_030518155.1 Gilvimarinus gilvus
AATCGGGGAATTCCGCTGCGCAGATATGCCACTCACGGTGAGGTGACCCATGAGCACATTTGCAGTGTTCGGCATGACCGCGAGCGCGGCACTGGCCGAAGCTAAGAAGAAGACCAGGACCACACGCCCAAGCGGGAAGATTGGTTGCCCCCCCGTAGACCTCTCACCTGCCGAGTGGGACGAAGCGGTCAAGCGCAATGCCGAAACCACGATGGCTGGCGAACGGGTCAAACAGCTCAGTGCGCTATTCGATACCCCGCAGCACGCCATGCAGTTCATCGAGCTAGCCAAGCGTGCCGGCGCCTGCCGTGATCTCAAGATCCGCTGCAAAGCAGCCCTGCTCGA
>NZ_JAULRU010000617.1 GCF_030518155.1 Gilvimarinus gilvus
GAAGGGCGCGGCCAAAACGTCCATCCGCTGTGTTGCACCTCTTGCCAAGGACTATGGCCATTGCCTGCGAAGCGCGCCTTGCCGAGTGAACGTTTTGACTCGCGCAGAGACCACTGGAGACTTGATCAGAGGCTCCCTAAACAATCCCCTTATATTATTGACCGGAAACCAGAAAACGCTTAAAAAACGGCAGCATACGGTCTTCTACTCGCCCGTGCTCTATCCATTTTTCGCTCCACTCCGAGCCCCGATACTCTTCAGAAAAATGCGGAACATCATACTCATCCAACGTGCGTGTGAGCTCACGATTTCCCTTCACATGGCCAAAATTGGGATCCTTCCTACCCCAGTCAAACATTAAGCCCCGCAGCTGCATTAGCGCTGGCACTGACTGCTCAATACGATTGGCCATCATAAAATTGCGGCGAACTTGATCTATGGCCTCAGGATCCTGAACTAACTCCCCGTCCTTTAACTTCACCATAAAATTGGCGAAGAAAGGTGGATTGGCTAGATCTGGGGCGTGAGATTGAGCCATCAGTAGAAAGGCCTGGGTAAAGCCGTCGGTACTGGCCAAGAAATCATAAGAGGTAGCGGTATTTAACTCTAACCAGTTGGGGTAACTGATCAACTCCTCATCGCCCGAAGCCGTTCCTGTTCCCACTGGGTGTAATGCATACACAGATGAAAATACACCGGGGCGCTCCATGGCAACTCGCATGGCACAATAACCCCCGGTAAAGTCACCGGCCAGCCCGCGGGAGTCTTTATCTGGCAGTGTACGATAGCGCTCATCAACCGCAGAGACTAACTCGTCGGCGGTGTAGTCCCACCAATTTCCAACCACAGAATTATTGCCGCAAAAGGTACCCGGGGTGTGAGTTGCCCGGTAGTCGCCCACCACAAAAATAAACTCGTTCGTTTTACCGCGCTCAAGTGCTCGCTGGAATACATCACCAATGTGCTCGACCTCATGCATTTGCCGGGCAGTCCAAGCGTAGTTATGAATATAGTGAATGACCGGGTAACGCTTATCGCTTGCATCATAGCCCGGTGGCAGCCACACCCAAATGACTCTTTCCAGCGCGAGATTCAACTTATTCTCTCGTAGGTAAGTAGACTGCAGAGTAAACGTTTCAACTCTCCAACCCGACTCTGCGCGAGCTCCATTACACAAAGTGCACACTAGAACTAAAACCCAAAATACTGTCCTCATACAACCTCCTAATCACAGAATGAGAACGGTAATCTAAGGTGGCTGACAGCGATAATCGACCAAACCGAACGGATTACACTTGTGGATAGAACAATTCCTGAGGATTTTGTCTGTGTTGGCTGGGCGTTTGCCCTATATAGCGCTTGAATACAGCATTAAAAGAAGATTTAGAATTGAAACCACACTCAAAGGCAATTTCTAGTATGGATAAGGCGTTATCTTGCTGCAAAAGTCGTGATGCATCGGCAACACGGTGGCGATTAATAAAGTGATAAAAGTTACCGTAGTCACTGTCGTTGATCACTTGTGATACATGATGGGGACTCTCTGTCACATGGTCGCATAGTTCGCGCAAACTTAGACCCGGCCGTTTGTACAGTTTATCCATTTCAATGGCGGCATTTAGTTTTTCCCATATAGCGTTTTGCACGTCTGAGGATACCTTCGATTTAGCGTACTTCTCAAGCCCGCCCCCGCCCCGTTCTACCTCTCGACTTGTATCTTGGCTTACCCTTTGCTCGCCATGAATATCTTTCTCAATCGAATGAGGTTCTACGAATAGCTCTCTACGTACATGTTCGGTATTCGATGCCTGCACTACCAGTTGCCGCATGTAGGAAGCTGCTAAAAATCCGACCAGTAACAGCTGCCCACTTACCACCGCCAGGTTAAGCCAGAAATAGGAGCCTTCTAACAAAGCGCAGTACAGCACGCGGACAATGGCGATAATTGCGTTAATACCAACCGCCACCAATAGCATACGCAAAATATTTAGACCGGGATCACTAAGCTCTGATAATAGAATACGGTTTTGCTGCACACGCCGTTCAAGCACACCATAACAGGCGCGTATTACCAACACGGTCTGTACACAAAATACGCCAACCGATAGCAGCATGGTGGTATGAATAAACACAGCATACAACTTGGAAGGCTGAGAGTTTGGGCTCGCGAAGCTATTTCCCCAATATATAGCAGAGGCAAGCGGTAGCAAGAGTAGCAACCCCGCCAGCACCAAACCAATATGCAATGTTTTGCAATCAGCAATTGACGGATTCCCTAAGTTACTGGCCAACAATAGCGCGCAAGGCCCTACCAACAGAGCTCCAACCATAACACCTAACAACCAAAGTCCTTTTAATGGCGTAGAAGGATGATGCATTAACCAATCACACGCCAAAGCGGCACAAAGAACCAGCAAAAAGAAGAGAAAGTAGTGATTTTTCTCAGACGAACGCCATACCAACAGTGCGGTAAAAACGCACAACCCAAAGGCCATCGCGTATATTGATAGTTGGAATATATTCATCTAGTTAAGCCGTATGTCTGCACTAAAGCGCAATATCAATAATGACCTATAGAGTATATCAGCGCCCGTGCGTGTACCCTATAGGTTACCGGCCGACGTTAATATCCAGCGTACTGCCTCTACCACCAGCTGCGGATTATCTCGATGAACATAATGGCCGCATTCCATACACACCTCATGCTTTGAAACACTAGAAAGCTCAGACAGTTGCCGATGCAGATGTTGAGTCAGCTCCTGCCTTTTAATTGCATTAACATCGCCGCGACGCTTATCGTTGCCCGCACTCAAAACGGCAAGTGGCACCGGAGGAAACGTAGTGCTACGTCGCACTTGTTCGAGGGAATGACTCCATGCCTTTATTTCTCCAGCGACAGCACGGGGGTAAATCAGCTCAGCCCACCAAGGCATAGAGCCAGGAGGTTCGCAATGATCCAGCTCTAATGCTTTGCAAGCCGCGGGATATCTTGCGTCATTAGGGTCAATGAGCAATACACCTGCAATATTCTCCGGAAACGTTTTCGCATAAAGCTCCATATACGCCCCCCCCAACGAGTGCCCTACCAATATAAAGGGAGGTTTCACTTTTGCGGCGATCAACAGCTCATTCAACTCAGTGACAATTGTTTTAGCATCGCGGACACTGTTTATACTGTAACTGCCCCTAAAACCAGCTCTGTTGTACGTAAAAATGCCCGATATTGACGACAACTCTGTTAACACTTCTCCCCAATCGTCCATTTCATCAGCCAACCCGACCTCCATTATTAATGTAGGCCCCTCGTGCATTTCGTACCGATACAGGCTCTGGCCATAAGAGGTGCTTATTTCCGATACCTCTCCTACTGTTGAGCAGCCAGACATCAGCAGCAGGACATTTATGCTGACTAGCAAAAATATAGCTGATTTACCACTAACCCCGCCGAACGAGCAAAGCCACTTAATAAATTCAATAATCAAAATCATCCCTCAACTTACGTACGAATTACGAACACACTAGGAACCTAAGCCTCATGCGAGTCCTAAAAGCCCAAGGTTTACGCGCAAAGCCTCAAGATCTTTAGGGTAAAAGATAAACAGAGCTCATAGACACCTGTCATTTTCAAAGGAACACACAATGCAGGCAGATTGTTATCCAGCGACTGTGCGCCAATCCATGCAGCTAAGAACCTTAGCGACCACGAAGAGCAAAAGACATCCTACATACAGCCAACGTTCACCCTATCTTTGCACAATTCACATAGGCGATTTAGCTGGCCGTACCTGCAATGGGACATACTGATTCCATACAAATTTCCAGGGAATAGCAGCGGGTATTAAAATTATGCCCATAAGGCAGGCCACGGCTACCGAGTAGGAGTACTCATCCAAATCACCACTAATGAGCTTCGGTAACGCGAAAAGCAACAACCAAGCCCCTTTCCACACAATTTCAAACAATAAAATGGGAATCAGCTTAAGGGGGTAGGCTACCCCTAACAATGAAAGCAGCATAATAGCGATTAAGAAGGTGCTAACTACCGTATGGGCATCGGCGCTACTACCCACGCTTTCACGAAGCTCTGGCCAAATCGTTAAGGATAAGCCGACAACAATAAATACATACATTGCCCGAAGGACCCAGAGCCTCGATTGAGTTAGATTTTTCATAGCAACCTCCCAAGTTGTTGAATTTATGAGACTTTTAAAACCGTAAAAGCCCAAACTCCATTGTGAAATAACCAACAATCAACGTTAGCTATTCATCATAATAGATACTTTTTTATCGTTTATCGATATTTTTTTATTGAATCAGATAAAATAATGTTTATAGTAACCACATCTGTACAAGTGGAGAACAAACCCGTGGACATACAATTTCACTCTCGCACAACCCAAATCCAGCTGCTCAGCCGACACCTATATCGAGCACTTAGCGCGGTAAGGTTCGTTCTTCATTCCTTTTGGCTATTGATAGCCTATTTCGCTGTTACCCCTGGCGAAGCAACACTGTATTTGGGCGATACGCCCGTTAAAATCGCCGAGGGAGAGTTTCTCGCTAAAGGCTTAATACTTGGACTTTACGCCATTGGGCTTTTTCTGATGCTCAAGATCACCCACCATTTCCGTAACCTGATGTATTACTTTGAAGCCGGAAATATTTTTGAGCGACCCGCAATCGACTCGGTACATCAAGCGCTAAAGGCGGGAATTGCCTTTGCAACCATGTCATTCATTCAGGCAATCATAGGCAGCGTCTATACCTTTAGGGCTCACGCGCTTGTCGATATTTCTTTTACCACTCAAATTCTTGTTGCAATCATCTATTTCGGATTGATGTACACACTGTTGTGGACACTGGAAATTGGACACGACCTTAAAGATGAATCGGAAATGACGATCTAGGGAATTTTATGGCTATCACGGTGAACTTAGACGTCATCTTAGCGCAGCGAAAAATGCGGCTCAACACCTTGGCCGAAAAGGTCAATATCACACCGCAAAACTTGTCCGTACTTAAAACGGGAAAGGCGAAAGCGATTCGTTTTGATACATTGGAAAAAATTTGTCGGGCACTGGACTGCCAGCCTGGTGACTTGCTGGCCTTTGAAAATGATGACGAAGACCTCTGACAGTGCAAGCCATAGACAACAAACTCGCAGGGTGAAGACTCCCAGCTAGCGTACCCACACTATACAAACATAGGTAGGAGACCATGAACTTTTCAACCGTTCGGAACACAACGGCAATACTGGTACTCGCATCACTTGCGATGTCCGCACAAGCTACTCGCTTAGAACTCAACCCCAGCGCTCACGTGGCATTGCATTGGGGAGCCAACTTTATTCTCTATACCCATATTATTGGCGGGGCGCTCGGACTGCTCACGGGCTTAATTGCCAGCTTAGCTAAAAAAGGGGGTACCTTACACAAGCGGGCCGGCAAAGTTTTTATGGTATCCATGTTCGTCTGCTACTTTATAGGCGCAATGGTTGCACCCTTTTTATCCGATGGCCAACGACCTAACTTTGTGGCGGCCGTGCTGGCGCTCTATCTATTGGTCAGCGGTATTCATGCGGCCAAAAGAAAGATCTATACCGCCAGCATTTACAACGCTTTGGGCCTTGTTGTGGCCCTGGGAATTTCCGCGATGGGCTTTCTATTCATGTATATGGGCTCTCAGAGTGAGGCGGGCAGTGTAGACGGCTCGCCCCCCGAAGCTTTTGTTATTTTTGCAATTGTTGGGTTGTTAGCGTTTATTGGTGAGGCCCGGGTTCTTATTATCAGGAAGCTCTCACAAGAAGCTCGGCTGATTAGACACCTGTGGCGTATGTGTTTTTCATTTTTCTTTGCTTCCGGTTCACTTTTTTTCGGACAACCTCAGATTTTTCCGCAGTGGTTCAATGCATCCTTGTTACCCGAGGTACTCGCCATTTTTCCTATACTAATTCTTGTATACGGTGTGCTCAGCGTGTCTTTAAAGGGATTATTAAAAAGGCTGAACTTTAGTCAACGAACCCTGTCCAAAAATTTCACTGACACCTATTAATAACTTAAACTACGCATAAGGAAATCATCGTGCGCTCGCTAATACTAATCATTGCCTTACTACTGACCGCCGTCAGCTTTGCCTCAGTTCCACTTGTGCCAAACGCATCAGACGACCTGGGCGTGCAGTTATTTGAAAAAGCAAAATACGCCCCAGCGGAAGCTCACTTTAATCAGCTACTGGCCGCAGGCGATCATAATATTGAACTGGCCCATGCCTATTTAGCCAAGCTAGCCATCCTCAGAAATGATGGCGATACGGCGCTTGAACATATAGATGCAACACTCGCAATTGCACCTAACCTCGCAGAGGAACTCACACTCGCGGCGGAAGCGAACTGCACAAAAGCCATGCACGCTTCAATATTCAGCGCCCTTAAGTACGGCAAAAAGTGCGGCCGTCTCTATACACAGGCGGCCGAAGAGTTTCCCACCAATATTAAAGCTATAAAACATGCATTTCTGTTTCATATGGAAGCACCCTCAATGGCTGGAGGTTCCGAAAAGTCCGCCCGCAAATATTTGACAAAGCTTAATGCAGTGTCTGAGGAAGACGCGAGAATTGCCAATATCATGATGGCAACAGAAAACGATGGGCAAGAAGCGGGAAAACAACTAGCGGAAAAATACTTTTCCATGGAGTTCAGTAAACCCGAAAACATATACGAATTAGGAATTTTATATCGAGACAATGGAGAATATGCAAAAGCAGTCGAGCTATTCAATCGCCTCACTGAGATGCCAAACACTAACGACAGCTGGCATAAGAAGGATGCCGTATTCCAAATTGGCGAAATTTCAATTACCCAGCTCGATAAACCAATAGAAGGCATTCAACTTATCGAGCAGTACTTAGAAACCAGTAATGATATCTACGACCGCCACTATTTTTGGGCAAGATGGCGGCTTGCCAGAGCCTACCAAGACCAAGGCGACACAGATGGCTACAACACATTAATTGCTGAAATTGAGAGTGAAGACTACTCCTTTAACGAACCATTTACAGAGCAGTTCGAACAAAGAGAACGTTAGTTCTCATAAGTTAGAATTACCATCATTGATGTTGTTGCATTCGGTCAAAGAAAAAGGCCTACGCTTTCGCGTAGGCCTTTCCTATTTATGGTGCCCACTCATGCGCCAGGAGCGGATGAGGATAGCCCCGCAAGGGCTAGTCCAAAGGACCGAGGCGCAAGGAGGCGCCGAGTCCACGCCGGCCCTTGGTCCGGCCTGGGCATATAAAGAAAAAGGCCTACGCTTTCGCGTAGGCCTTTTTCTTTATATGGTGCCAAGGCCTCACTTGATAAATAGCCCACAGCCCAGCAATATCAATACCCCAAAAAATAATAAATATTTTATGCCCCCAATTATGCCCCCAAAACCAATGTGATACCCCTATTACTGGGGGTGACTTTGCCCACTCTTCAGGTGGTGAATTCCCTTTCAATTACTCACGTATAAAAATCTCATTAAGGTGAGGGGTGTCCGGGTAGATACCCCTAAGGTTTTAGGTATACCCCCCCCTATAAAATTTACCTCTCGCGAAAAGTTTATTTAGGGCGCGGTGTCCGCCCGGCACCGCCTAAAGTTTTTACCACCCCCGTAGGGTACGGCAGCCAGGTAAGTCAGGGCAGCACATACCGAACAGCCACAGCCCAGCACGACACCAACCGCAAGCCAACCCTCACACCACAAACAACCCCCAGCATACCAACAAAAATAACGCGGCAATCCTTACACCTGACTGCCACCCTACTCTACCAAGTCTAGCCGCTCGTGGCGCGGCTTAATGGAGTCAATAAGGGGACGGGAGCCAGACACAGGAAAAAGTAACGTTACTTACGTTACACCCGTTACAACAATTATTAATTTCTTAATATTCAATAGCTTGTGGATACGAAAGCGTGTAACGGGTACGAAATAGCTACCCGTTACCTACGTTACTTCCACTGCCAAGCAATTATCATTCTGTGCCCGGCTGAAGCTTATACATAATTAGATCTTCCCATTTCGATATCGCCGCCGAAATCGTCCGAATGCGATCCTCTAGCAACTTCTGCTTTTGCAGAGCACTATTCTTTATATCACCACGGGTGCTTTCAATATCCCTCTCAAGACTATCAACCTCTCTATAGAGTTGACCACATAATGCAATTGCCATCTCAAAAGAATTTTTCATTTCAGCCTGCTTTATTTGCTCATTTAGAGCTCGCTCTGTGGCCTGCTGTATTTCCAAGCCTCGCTTCATTTCTTCCCTTGTTAGCTTCAATTCTTCGCGAGATTGCCTTAGTGCATCGTCAGCCTGAGCAAGCGCCTTGTCAGTTTGCCGAATCGTAGTGGTCAATAACAGGATAGTAATCAACCCTAATACCGGATTGACTACACCCCCAACGAAATCACCAAACGTGCCCCAAACATTGGGGTCATCGCTCACACCATAACGCTCCCACCCCCAGAAATAACCAGCATAAATCACAATGATTGCCAGGTAAGCACTCAATGCCCATTTAAAATAGTTTGGCTTTTTGGCCAGCTCCTCAGATTCACTTTTCCCTTCTTCAGACAAAATAAAACCTCCTTCTTAATTATTCAGGCTTAACCGTTACCCCGTGCTCACCTTCAAAAGTTACACGCCCGGTATTTAACAAGGCGTCTCTCACCGCCTGCAAATTCTCGATACGCACGGAGGGCAGACCATCCGCCCGGTCTATTTTATTAACCGTGGACAACCCCACGCCGCTCTTATCTGACAAGTCTTTAGCGTTCCAGCGCAACCCGGCGCGGGCCATTCTTACTTGTATTCCGGTAACCATGCCACCCCCAACAACAAATAGATTTATTAAAAAGGTAACAAATAACCGATCAAAAGCAACAAATATTATTGACAATCCAACAAATTAAACTATTATTAGTAATAAGTTAACAATATTTATTACCTTTGGAGCGGCAACAATGACTAAGAGCGAATACTTAAACGAGCTGAAAGCCCACGATTGGACATACGAATACGCCAGCGGCCAAAGCTATTACAAAGGCCGTGACAATGCCCAGCGCCTAAAAGCCATTGCAGATACTGCCCCCGAGCTGGCCGCACTCTATAGCGCCTATAGTGCTTTTGTGTGGTCAGGCAGCGATGAGCCCACCGTTACCGAGTCAACCCGCACCAACGCCACCGCCCGCGCCGTTATGGTTGACGCATGGGACACAGCCCGCCGCGCCGCCAAGCGCTACGGACACCCCGCTAAAGACTTTATTGCTCAAGCTTTGCGCCAAGCATGGGCCAAAGTGAAGGCAGCCAGGTTAACCAGCTACTCGAGCAACCGCCGCGCCAGTGTGGTGTACACGGTGTGCATAGATGAACGCCTAAACCGCAACACCAAGTTACGTGACCAATTAGCCGTGGAGGCTTACTTTAGCGACTACAGCGCCGCACAAGCCGCCCGCGCATTACTTGCACAGGCGTTTACAAAACCCTTTATTAAAACTGAAAGCACCTGCTTCGCTTAAGCCGAGCACCACCAAAAGGAACCACCCCTATGAAACAACAAACACAAACACCCGAGGAATTATTATCACCACCACAAGAAATCGCGCAGCACTTCACACCCGATAGCGTAGCCAGTGCCCGAGGCTTTGTTATCGAGCGATTAACCGCCGTGACTGCACTACTGGAAGACGCTTTAATACTTGAGGCAGATGCACAAACAGAGCAAGGAGAAAGGCCCGTTTACCTCAATTTATCCACCCGTACCTATATCGGTATGGCCTCAGTCTTACGCGGACTTACCGATCAGCTGAACCACTTGGAACGCGCAACAATCAACCATCACTCGCAGGAGCCAAGCCAATGAAGAGCAGCACAGAATACCGAGCCGATACACACGATAAATACACGCCTTACCCTGAAGGCTATATGACAATAAGAGCCAGCGATTGCGAACTAAACAAAAGTGACGCTATCAATTACACGCTACTAAGGGCCCAGGGCCTTATTGAATTATTAGAACTGGCCTATGTGAATTGGGATTCAAACAAGGAAATAGAAAACGCTGTACATACGCCATCACCTGAAGTGTTAATGGCGTGTCTTCAAAATCTAAAGGGTCAGCTTCACCAGCTGGAAATACTCACCAATAGCAGCGGCATTTAAGCCAGGTAAGTGACCACAAAAAGGCGGGTTCATAACCCGCTAATTTCTAGAAGCTGGAATCTACCCCAGCCGCTTTATTTTCCACCTCTGGCGCTTCGCTTTCATCGTCACACATCAACATCGAGTTGCGCACCTTATACACCCGTACACGCTTTTTACCGTGGTTTGGCAACGGTGAAGGAACGGTAAACTCGCCTTTTCTTAGCGCAGTGTCCGACAGGATAAGCGCCCCACGATCACGTAACAGGCGAGCGATACGCTTATAATCCCAACCTTTGCACACACTCCGACGGAAGTGCTCAGGATAGATATAAAAAACCACATCGGAGGTGTCACCCTCTAGCGGGTCGCTGTCTACCTCTTCGCGCCGATAACCCCACGCTTCAGCAGTAGTAGGCACATGGCTATCAATAACCAGCTTGCCTTCATCGTCTGGCGAATCCCAGCGCTTAAAGCGGCTTTCACTGTATTTGCTCAAGTTTTCGCGCACATGCTCCAGCATTTGCTTATCTTCTAGGTTACCTTCACCGCCCCGCGCCTCAATCCACGATTGAAAACACGCATCAGCGGCCCGCATAGCTTCGCCCTTTTGCCAGCCGGTTAACCCTTTAGACGTGGCCAGCTCACCAGCCACCCCCACCAATGCAAACTTACTTGCAGCCCGTGTTACCTGCCCGCCTGCATTCGCGGTAAGGTGAATCTTTTTAAAGTTCGCCACCTTTTCAATTAAACGCTCACAAAACACCGCCCGCTTATCACCTGACACCGCGCTTAATAACGCCTCCAGGAATTCCGGGAAGGCCGTGCCGTGGTATTTGTTCATTGCTTCGCGTAAGTGCTCAGACAAAGCCGCACCGCCTTCAAATTCGTGTGCTGTATTAAAAACACCGTATTTTTTGCGGTCTGTTTCGGATTCCTGAAAGGTAGAGCGCAAGCCAATAAAGCGCATTTCCATGCCGCCGGTTTGCGCCTTGCCGCTTTCCATTAAGTATTGTTCTAGGGTCTTTTCGCCGTTACTTAAAAACGTAAGCCGCCAACGGTGCTGATTATTGCCAGCCTGCCCGCGATCATTCGCCCGGTGTTTGCCTTGCCCATTCCCCAGCATATACACCACATCACCAATTATGCGCGGGTCAACTTGGTTAATTTCATCTAGTGCCAGCAACAAATCAGAGTGCGCCGCCGCTTGCGCCTCAAGGGCATTGTCTGTGCTACGCCAGGTGCACTTATAATCGTCGGGTTTACCGTAGACAGAACAAGCCACATTTAACAGTGTGGACTTACCCCAGGACGAATCACCATAAAAGTGAAAGCCCATAGTCTCATAACCCAACAGCTCCACCAGTGGCGAAGAAAACGCCGCCGATACGGCAAACACTGCAAGCGGGTTACCCGCGCAATACTTCGCCACGTTATCGCGCCATTGCTCCAATGTGCCAGCCGGCGATAGCTTGCAAAGTGGCTCACCTTCCGAGTAATACATAACCGGGTCTTTGCTCTCACCTATGGTGCGCTCAGGCAATACAAAAACGCCTTTATGCCAACCCATTTTGTAAGCCAAGGCCACCCGGTTTTTAATATCACCGCCCTGTAAATACTCCAATAGTTTTCGCTTGGCTTCACGGTGGCTATCAATATCAAGGCCGCGATCAAACAAGCCGCGCACCACTTCCGCTCCGCCCTCTGTGGCGAATAAGCGCATGGGAATGTTCCAGTGCTTTTCTACCCCGTCATAGTCGCAAAACCGCACCAGCTTACCCCAGTTGCGCCCGGTTCCGTGACCATCACGCGACAACGCCAACACATCAAGCCGGGCACAAATACGCCGCTTTTTTTCGGCTTTGGCATCGAAAAAGTACACGCCGCCATCGTCTACCGTATAGCCAAAAGGCGCGGCATTATCTGAAAGCTCAGGAGCGGCCCCAGTTTGCAGCTCTGGCGTGTTTGGGGCACTGGGGGTGCTGTCACCCCCACCCGCAACCAACAAACGATTATCAGCAATCAGGGCGCTCAGTTGCTCAGCGGTATAGCCCAGCTCTAGCGCGTCCGCCGCGTCTGCCTTCTCTGGCCATTCCGGGCCAAAGTTCGCCAGGTCAACCACGGCAAAGCCAACCACGCCCGCCGCCGTTAATGTTGCCTGTAATGTGCCAACACTCGCGGCCCCTGCTTCATCGTTATCAGGCCAGAACCACACCACACGCCCTGCAAGCGGCTTAAAATCCGTTTTCCTTATGGCTTTACTGCCACCGCTCCACGTCATACAAAGCCGATCAGGGAACAACAGGCGGGCGGCATCGGCGGCCTTTTCACCTTCCACCAGCACTACAGGGGCGGACGCATCAAACCGGCCCAATAATTCCAGCCCATAAAGCGGGCGATTGTCTGGCAGCTGGAGCCAATGCCACTTGGTATAGCCGTTTTTCTTGCCATAGTTTGCGGGCCTGTATTCCTTTTTTCGCTCACCATCGGTGCCGGTACGATCAAACCGCGCCACACGCATCAACAAGCCCCCGGACTCGCTGAAATAATCCCAGTAGCGTGAAGCCGTCCCCAGCTGGTAATGCTTTACCGGGCAACTTTTAGCAGCTTTTGCCGGTGGCGGATACACGGGCTCAAAAGCCGGTTTTTTCGGTTTTCGCTTCGCTGGTGGGGGTGCGGTGGTGTCGCTGGCATCCATACCAAGGAACGCGGCCAAACGCTTGCACGCTTCGCCCTGCTCTATTCGCTCCAGGTACGCCACCAAGGCGATTAAATCGCCGCCGCTATCGTCGGTGGCAAAGTCAGACCATACCCCCGTATTCAGGTTAATGCTGAAGCTCCCAGCACTACCATCGGCGCGGGTCGGGTTAATCGCTACCCATTCATGCCCCTGCCTTTTACCGTCCTGTGCCCAGTGACTACACACTGATTCCGCACTATTCAGGGCAGCATCAGCCACCACTTTAAAATTAAGCTTATTACTCACCATAAAACCCTTTTATCTCGATCACCCCGGCCCCGGTGAATACTCACAGGGCGCGAAATACACGCCTAATCACTTAACCGGCTGAATTAGGTTTAATCGCCGGACATTACGCCCGTCCATATTGTGTTCGCGTTGCTCAGGCCCGCTAACATTTAAACCAATAAGCTTATTCAGGCGGGCGCAATAACTGGCCCAAGCTTTGGCGCTTGCCGTAGGTAGACAACCATCGTCGTATAGGTAAATTTTGGAAGTGTCAGCACTGGCCTTGTGCGAAATAGTGCGAGCCAAACGCGGTGTAATTCGCACGGTTAAAAGCACGGGGTATTGCTGGTAATTCACAAAGTCATCAACGATAAAGCCCAGCGGCTTATAGTTGCGATTCAGCACGGCATAACGCCCACACTCTTGCAACTCAAGGCAGTAAGGCAGCACAACACAGCGGATATCAAAGGGCATTGTTAGACACCCCCCGCCCACCATTGGCCAGGCTTTTATCAATTAAGGTTTGAGCGAAGGCGTCAAGATCAGAGGAGCGCCAAAGAGTAACGCCGGGGGTCGGACGAATAGGGGCGGGCGCAAAGCCATCTTGTACCCATTTCCACCAGGTCGAGCGGGACACGCCAAAACGAGCACGGGCACTTTCGACACGGTGGAAGGTTTCGCCGCTGGGGGTGGTTGTTGCGGTATGGTCTGTATCGGTCATGGTTGAACCTCTTAGGAGCGTTGTTAACAGAACGTCACCAAAGGCTACCGATCACACCGTAGTAAATCGTTACAAAAAAAAGGCAGAAATAATTGCCGGCAAAAAATACGGTTATTTTTTTGACTTTCTGGCTTTCTTGAAATCGTGCTTAGCCCACGAGATTAGATTCTCAATAAATACCGGGTTATCAAACTTACTGATAAAATCTCTCTTAACCGTTCTCCGAAAACGGTCAGCGGGGGTTGTGTCAACGGGAGCGTCCCCGAGCAAATAATTGCCAAATGTGGTGTCCCTAACCATTACACCTTGAACGCCCGCCCAAGCCTTTATATGAAAGTACTCGATTACTCGGTAGTCTATAATTTTTGAGTAATCAATCTCTTTAAATTCTCTAAACCCAAATTTAACCCCCCTGTCTCTAAGCGCATCACGATATAACGGTAAAATTTTTTCCAACGCCTGAAGTATTTCTGCGTTGGTGGCCTCAAGATCAACAGAGAAGTGCGCTTCACTAGCCGAAAAAACCTGATTCGCAAGTAGCGCAAAATCAGCAGGGTAAAAGGAGTAGTCAGGCAGTTCCGGCACCTCTGCGCCTTCAACCCCATCATAGACAGCCGTCGCATCGATTAAAGACAAAGGCGCAACGGCAGTAGAAATACGCCGATCGCTCCAAGAAGGGGTAAACTCGTAATCGTAAGTCCCGGCAACATCAACACCAAGGCCAGCCCCCATTAGGCGCTTATAGAAATTTGGTCCAATAGCCTTTAAATCCTCTATCTCTTCGCGACCAATAGAGTCATATACTATTAGCTCACGTTCCCTATCACTCATCTGCTCAGGACAATTGACCAGCCGTGATAAAGCAAACGAAACAGCCAGGCACAGCAATGTTTCACTCTTTGAAAAGCTGGCCAGTTGTCGCCGATATTTGCTTAGGTCGCACCACTCCAAATCCTTAATATCTGCATAGGGCAACTGCCCCTTTTTATCTGCCATACCGTACCCCTACGGCACCCGGTAAAAGGTTACCAAGGCAGTGCGCCGGGTGTGCGCATTTTCAGGAGCTACCCTAGCCTTGGCAAATCGTAAATGGGCATTTTTATTGCAAATACGTCTCATTGCACCGAAAAAGCCCGCTTTTGTAACGGGTGGTAACGGGTAATTGAGGGCACCCCGTTACCTGAAAGTAACAATTTAACCCGTTGTATTTAAAACACTTTTTATTTCTTGTAACGGGTGTAACGGGTGTAACGTGGAAAAACACCTAGCCCGGTACTTTAGCCCCTATTAATTAGCCTTGCGAAAGTCAGCCGTAACCACTGAAGGGGTCAATATTTCCGCCTTCAGGGTATCCAGGTAATCAGCCCAGCTTTGCATCATGGCTTTACGCTCGGGCAAGTATTTGGTGCGGTTGTATGCCCTGCCGTTGGCATCCTTTACCGCGTGGGCTAATTGTTGCTCGATGTAATCAACACGAAAGCCCAGCACCTCATCAAGTAAGGTGCGAGCGGTAGCCCTGAAGCCGTGCGGCGTTACCTTGTCTTTGTCATAACCAAGGGTGCGCAAAGCTATCAAAACGCCAGCCTCTGACAACGGACGCCCACCACGGCGAGCACTGGGGAATACATAGCGGCCTGAGCCAGTAAGTGGCTGTATTGCCTTCAGGAGCTCCAGTGCTTGAGAAGGTAACGGGACAATGTGCGGCTGGCGCATCTTCATTTTATCGGCAGGAATTTCCCAGCGCTCTTGCTCCCAATCTATCTCTGACCATTCCATATGGCGAAGTTCGCCAGGTCTTTGAAACAGCATAGGGGTAAGCTTTAGGGCGGTAGCAACCTCCATTGTGCCGGGGTAAGCGTCAATGGCGACAAGCAAGGGGGCAAGCTCTTTAGGGTCAGTGATTGCCGCCCGGTGTGTCGCTTTCATTGCCACCAAAGCACCCTTTAAATCTTGCGACACATCACGATCAGCCCGACCAGTAGCAACGGCATAGCGCAACACCTGCCCAGCTACTCGCTTAGCTCTGTGGGCGGTTTCGTGTAGCCCGTCCGACTCAATACGGCGCAAGGCAGACAGTAAGGAGGCGGGTTTTAACTCAAGTACAGGAGTGCCCCCAATGTGGGGGCATAATTTCTTATCGAGTATCCATTGCAGTTTTTCCACCGTGACCGGCGCGGCCCCTTCCGCTTTGCGCTTGTCGATATATTCGGCACCAATGGCGGCAAAGGTATTTGCAACGGCGGCTTGTCGCTGGAGCTTGGCTTGCTTTTTAGCTTCTCCGGGGTCTTTGCCTTCCTCTAACATCTCTTTGGCTTCGCGGGTTTTCTCGCGGGCTTTGGCTAAAGTGACTTTAGGGTAAACACCAAGGGCTAAGGACTTCTCTTTTCCACCATAGCGGTACTTAAGCCGCCAATACCTTGAACCTTTGGGGGTGACCTCCAGGTACATACCGGCACCATCGAACAACTTATAGGCTTTGTCTTTTGCTTTTGCCTGCCTTACCGCCGCTTCACTGAGCTTATTGATACTGGCCATTTTGAGAAATGCCCCCACCGCTGAGAATATACCCCCAATTATGCCCCGCTTAATGCGGGATACAATGGGGGCACATAGGACGGTTATGGATAGGCCAGACACAAAAAAGCCCCGGCTGGCGGGGCTTTCAAGACGATATAGGATAATATCGGTTTTCAGATTGGTGCCCAAGGCCGGACTTGAACCGGCACGGCTTGCGCCACTACCCCCTCAAGATAGCGTGTCTACCAATTCCACCACTTGGGCAAAGGGGAGATGCATTCAGCATCAAATTCTTTTCAGAAACCTTACTCTGCGGGTACCGCTGGTACGTCGCTGCCGTTTTCTTCTGCGCCTACGCTTGGTACGTCTGAATCAGATTGCTCTGCTGCAGGTACGTCGCTCATCGCGGGTGCGGAGTCTATCATGGCTGGAATGCCCACGTCAGTTATATTCGCGCTGTTTTTTGCAATTATAGCTAAACCAAAACTGGTGCAAAAAAACACAAACGCAAAAATTGCTGTGGTCCGGGTAAAGAAGTTACCGCTGCCCTCGCTGCCAAAAACGGTTTGTGAGGCACCGGCACCAAAAGAGGCACCGGCCGATGCGCCTTTACCTTGCTGCATTAGAATCAACGCGATGATCGCAAGTGCGGTCAGCATGTGAACAATTAAAACTATCTTTTCCATCTCTCTGCTCTCTAGTTTGAGCTGCTTACTGTAAGCGACTTTTACTGTAGGTTTATTTAGCCCTTGTGGCTCGCTTGCTCTGCGCAACGACAAATGGCCAGAAATTCTTTGGCATCCAATGATGCGCCGCCAAGCAAGGCACCATCGATATCCTCCAGCGCAAACAGTTCCGCTGCGTTATGAACCTTCACACTACCACCGTATAAGAGGGTAAGTTGAGACCCTAAATCACCAAATAATTGGCGAATATGCTTGTGAACTTGCTCAGCTTCTTGAGGCGTGGCACTTTTACCAGTACCCACTGCCCAAATTGGCTCATATGCGACCACTGCGTTGGCAAACGCGCCGATACCTGCCTTTTCTATAACGACTGACAATTGCGCCGTTATGGCATCCAGAGCGTGACCAGCCTCGCGTGCTTCTTCCGATTCCCCAACGCATAAAATGGGTATCAAACCCTCTCGCTGCGCCGCGAGAAATTGCTCAGCGACATACTGGTCAGATTCGCCACGCAAACGCCGCCGCTCATTGTGCCCTACGATGACATAGGCGGCATCGAAATCCGACAACATTCTGGCCGACACCTCACCGGTAAAGGCACCAGTCGCATTGGGGTTAATACTCTGCCCGCCCCAAACAATACCACTACCTTGTAGTGTATCTGCCACCTGTGGGAGATACACAAAGGGTGGACATATAGCCACATCCACCTGCGTTAACGGAACCCAACTATGCATTACTTCTGCCAGTAAATGGGTATTTTCTTGCTTGGACCCATTCATTTTCCAGTTGCCAACGACCATTTGTCGGCGCCGGATGCCGGGCTCGAAAGCCATAGCCTACCCTCCGTTAAGCGGCCGCCAATGTTAGCCGAACAGGCCTTAAGTTACAACGGCCGAAACACTGAAAAACCCTCAGATTAGGCGAAAAACACCGCCAAATACCCTTAACTGAGGGCAACTTCCACTACGCTGGCTAATTCCTGAGCGAGCACCTTAACCTGCGCCCGGTCTTCCCCTTCAACCATTACCCGCACCACAGGTTCGGTACCCGACGGTCGCAGTAGCACCCGCCCGCGACCGGCCAGCTGGTTTTCCGTATCTGCGATTGCGGCCTGAATGGTCTGATCTTCGGCCAAATCAATATTTTTGACCCGGTGGACGTTTATCATGGTTTGCGGCAACTTGATCATGCCTTGCTTAGCACTGTGCAGGCTCTTCTCCATAGTGCTAATAGCAAGTAATACCTGCAATGCTGAAATTATGCCGTCGCCGGTGGTGGTGACATTACTACAGACAATATGCCCGGAAGACTCGCCTCCCAGTGCCCAGCCGTTGTTGCGCATGGCCTCAATCACGTAACGATCACCGACCTTGGCACGCTCGAAGGGGACCCCCAGCGCTTTGAGGCCCAACTCAAAACCAAAATTACTCATTAAGGTGCCAACGACCCCACTGCAACCGCCAGCGTATTCTTTCTGGTAGGCCGCAATGATATAAAGCAACTCGTCGCCATCGACAATCTCACCCTTGTGATCAACGAAAGTTACCCGATCGCCGTCGCCGTCAAAGGCAATACCAAGGTCTGCCCCCATTTCCATGACTTTCTCTTTCAACGCTTCGGGGCTGGTAGAACCACAACTGCGGTTAATATTAGTACCATTGGGTTCGGTTGCAAACGGAATGACTTTCGCCCCTAACTCGGAGAAAACCGAGGGGGCAATATGGTAGGTGGCGCCGTGAGCGCAATCCACCACAATTTGTAAACCACTTAAATTCATACCCCAGGGCATGGTGCCTTTGCAAAACTCAATATAGCGGCCGGCCGCATCGGAGATTCGTCGCGCCTTACCAAGACGATCCGAGGTAAGCATGGGTTGCTCCAACTGAGCCTCAATGGCCAGCTCAATATCGTCCGGCAGCTTGGTACCCTGAGCGCTGAAAAACTTTATACCGTTATCGTAATAGGAGTTGTGTGATGCGCTGATGACGATGCCCGCCTGAGCCTGAAACGTTCGGGTCAGATAAGCGATCCCAGGCGTTGGCATCGGCCCCAGCAACCCAACATCTACGCCCGCGTTAATTAAACCCGCCTGCAGGGCGGACTCAAACATATAACCTGAAATTCGGGTATCTTTACCAATTAAAATCAGCCCGGGGCCGTCGTAGCGATCAACCAGAACACGCCCCGCCGCCCAGCCTAGTTTGAGCATAAAGTCTGGGGTTATGGGCATTTCACCCACGCGACCGCGAATACCGTCGGTACCAAAATACTGTCGGGTCATTGTTTATTTTTCTCCATTTTTAATGCCTGATGCACCGCCAATACATCGCAAGTAGCCTGTACATCATGCACTCGAATAATGTGTGATCCACGCACTGCAGCTTCCAGGGCCAAAGCCAACGAGCCCGGCAACCGTTCACTCAAATCACGTCCCAGCAATTGGCCCAACATCGACTTGCGTGACATGCCCACCAGTATGGGACAACCAAAAACGTGAAATTGCTCCAGCTCACGCAGCAACGTGAGGTTGTGCTCAAGCGACTTACCAAAACCAAAACCCGGGTCGAGTACGATTTTGTGCGATTCGATTCCCGCGGTTTCACAAGCACGTAAGCGCTCATCAAAAAACACACTCACCTCGTGGACAACATTATCGTAGGTGGGGGCATCCTGCATATTGCCTGGCTCGCCACGCATATGCATTAAGCAGACAGGCAAGCCTGAGGCAGCGGCGGCCTGCAGCGCGCCCTCTTTTCGCAGCGCACGAACATCATTAATAAGAGCGGCGCCTACCGCAGCAGATTCACGTATTACGGCCGCGGTACTGGTGTCCACCGAAACCGGCACATCCAGTTTTCTGACGATTGCCTCAACCACAGGTACAACCCGGTCGAGCTCCTGCTGCTCACCGACAGGTGTTGCTCCCGGACGGGTCGATTCGCCCCCCACATCGACAATCGCAGCGCCACTCGCCAACATAGCTTCCGCGCGCCTTAACGCTAAATCTAGATTGAGCGTGTCACTTTGGTAGCAATTACCGCCGTCGGAAAACGAATCGGGCGTGGTATTGAGGATTCCCATAACGCGAGGCTGCGCTAAGTCGAGACTGTAGTGCGCCGCCTGAAAAGAACCTCTGAAGGGGTTAGGTCTACTCATGTATCGTTTGCATTTGCGACTAAAAAAATAACCCCGCCGCAGCGGGGTTATCATTTAATAAAGCCAGCCGATTAATGATCTTCAGCGGGCCCACCGATGGGGCCGGTTTTACCGTCTTTTGGCTCTTGGGGGGTTTCATCATCGCTGACACCACCGCCACCGATATGATTATTGAAATCACCATCGTGCCAATCGCGCGGTGGGCGCACCTTACGTCGAGACATCAAATCGTCGACCTGTTCTGAGTCAATGGTTTCATACTCAACCAAAGCATCTTTCATGGCTTCTAAAATATCGCGATTCTCGTGCAATAACTCTTCGGCTCGCTTGTAACAGCGATCGACGATTTCGCGCACTTCCTCATCAATAATTTTAGATGTTGCACCGGAGTAATTAGGTGAGCCGGTGCCCGGCATCATACCCTCGTCCTCGCCGTAGTGCAGCGGGCCCAACTTTTCCGACAAGCCCCACTTGGTCACCATATTTCGCGACAAATCTGTAGCCCGCTCGATATCATTCGAGGCGCCGGTGGTTATACCTTCATCTCCCAAAGTCATCTGCTCGGCGATGCGACCGCCAAACAAGGTACAGATCTGCGATTCAATGGCGCGACGACTCAAACTGTATTTGTCCGACTCAGGCAAAAACTGTGTAACACCCAGCGCGCGACCACGCGGAATAATAGTGACCTTGTGAATCGGATCGTGCTCAGGCACCAAACGTCCCACAATGGCGTGGCCGGCCTCGTGATAGGCGGTGTTTTCTTTCTCTTGCTCGCTCATCACCATGGAGCGACGCTCAGCGCCCATCATAATTTTATCGCGCGCCTTTTCAAACTCTTCCATGGACACCAAGCGCTTGTTGGCTCGCGCCGCAAACAGAGCGGCCTCGTTCACGAGATTGGCCAAATCAGCACCCGAGAAACCCGGGGTACCGCGAGCGATCACGGATGCCTCCACTGATTCAGAAATCGGCACCTTGCGCATATGCACTTTCAGCACCTGCTCGCGACCGCGAATGTCAGGCAGCCCGACTACCACCTGTCGGTCAAAACGACCCGGGCGTAACAATGCTTTATCCAGCACATCGGGACGGTTGGTCGCGGCAATCACAATCACGCCTTCGTTGCCTTCAAAACCATCCATTTCTACCAGTAACTGGTTGAGGGTTTGCTCGCGTTCATCGTGACCACCGCCATGACCGCCACCGCGGTGACGACCCACAGCATCGATTTCATCGATAAAAATAATGCACGGCGACTGCTTTTTGGCCTGCTCGAACATGTCACGTACACGTGACGCACCGACGCCGACAAACATTTCGACAAAGTCAGAACCGGAGATTGAGAAGAAAGGTACCTTCGCTTCACCGGCAATGGCCTTGGCGAGCAAAGTCTTACCGGTACCCGGTGGGCCAGACATTAATACACCGCGCGGGATCTGCCCGCCCAGGCGCTGAAACTTAGAGGGGTCACGCAGGTATTCCACCAGCTCCTGCACTTCTTCTTTGGCTTCGTCCACACCCGCCACATCGGCAAAAGTGGTTTTGATTTGATCTTCACCCAGCAGGCGCGCCTTGGATTTGCCAAAGCTCATAGGGCCACCACGACCGCCTCCGCCGCCACCTTGCATTTGGCGCATAAAAAACAGAAATACGGCAATGATGATGAGAATCGGGAAACTGGCGACCAGAAGTTGGTGCCATAGGCTTGGCTCTTCGCGCGGCAACACGGTAATTTCAACATCGTGTCGGCGCAAATCTGGCATGAGCTCCTCATCGCGAATCAGCGGCAAGTTGGTGGTAAAACGGCTGTTATCAGCCATGACACCGCGGACCTGCATCTCCTGAATAGTGACTTCGCGTACGCGGTCCTGCTCTACGGCGGTGACAAACTCAGAGTAGGTCACAGCATTGGACTGCGTAGGTTGATTAAAGCCCTGAAATACACTGAACAGTACCGCAGCGATAATCAGCCACAAAATCAGGTTTTTGGTCATATCGTTCAAGGTTGAACCCTCTTTACATCAACTTTGGGCTCCAAGTGAGCCCTTGGGGAGACCCCCCGGCGAAATTCAGCTCGCCAATTGTATGAGTATAGCCGTCTATCATACCGTTTGGATCATAACGGCGTCATAAAAACCTAGGCTTTACCCTTTATAACCTTCGCCTTTTAGCCTTTAAAACCCTTCGCAACAATATACACTTCACGCGAACGAGCCCTTGAGGCGTCGGGCTTGCGGGTGACAACCTTGCCAAATGCACTGCGCACTTCGGCCAACCAGGGCTCAAAACCTTCGCCCTGAAACACCTTGGCGACAAAGTTACCGCCAGGCTTAAGGATTTGGCTCGCCATATCCAGCGCCAACTCCACCAAATACATAGCTTTGGGCTGATCTACAGCCCCTACACCACTCATATTGGGGGCCATATCGGATATTACAAGGTCTACCGGCGATCCGTCGATCGCCGCCATCAGGGTATCGAAAACCTCGTTTTCAGTAAAATCCCCCTGAATAAACTCAACACCGGCAATGCTATCCATCATCAGAATATCGGACGCTAGCACCTTGCCGTGATCGCCCACCCGGTTCGCTGCCACCTGCGACCAACCGCCCGGCGCTGCGCCTAAATCCACAACGGTCATGCCGGGCCTAAATAGCTTGTCCTTTTTGTCCAGCTCGACCAGCTTGTAGCTGGCGCGGGAGCGATAGCCATCCTTCTGCGACTGTTTGACGTATTGATCGGAGAAATGTTCCTCCAACCATCTTTTGCTGCTTTTGGACCGGGCCATAAAACCCGCCTCCTTCAGAATGGGTTACAATACACACCCGCCACAAGCGGACGTTGTCATTGAATGTAAAGGTACCCTTATGCCTCTGAGCGCCGATAAACGCAAACAGTTCCGTACCCTGGGACACAACCTAAAACCGATTGTTACCATTGCCGGCAATGGCCTGACAGAGGGAGTCTTGAACGAACTGAATCGCGCACTGGACGACCACGAGCTGATAAAGGTCAAATTGGCACTGCTGGAGCGCGAAGATCGCCAGGAAGTGGTAGAAGTACTGAAATCCCTACCCAACACCGAGCTGGTGCAAACCATCGGCAAAGTTGCCCTACTCTACCGCAAAGCCGCCAAACCGAATCCTAAACTGTCTAATTTGATGCGCTAGTAGCGGTAAACGGCTAACGGAAGATGGGAAACGACTGCGTTCCCCGCTCCCCGTAGGCCGTTACCCGTTAAAGATGCTCCACCGAATCAATTTCGTACTCGACATCGCCGCCGGGGGTTTTCACTAACACGACATCGCCTTCTTCTTTACCGATGAGCGCGCGCGCGATAGGCGAGCTGATTGAGATTTTGTTGACCTTCACATCGGCCTCATCGTCACCAACAATACGGTAGGTTTTCTCTTCGTCGGTTTCGACGTTAATAATGGTTACCGTAGTGCCAAAGATAACTTTCCCGGTGCGAGCGATGGATTTAACATCGATCACCTGGGCATCGGCCAGCTTGCCTTCGATTTCCTGAATCCGGCCTTCACAAAAGCTTTGTTGCTCACGCGCGGCGTGGTACTCGGCGTTCTCTTTCAAGTCACCGTGTTCGCGCGCATCGGCAATGGCCTCAATAATACGCGGACGCTGTACTTTTTTCAGGTCGTCAAGTTCAACGCGCAGGGCTTCTGCGCCCTCAACAGTCATAGGGACTTTCTTCATTGCGTTGCCTCCTTGTGCAAATCTTGCAGGCGGCGAACCTGAATCTCTTTGCCTTGCTGCAGTGCCATACACACAGCCTCACCACCGGCCAAAGTAGTGGTGTAATAAACATTGTGCGCTTCGGCGCTGCGACGGATGGATGCAGAGTCGCGTGTTGCCTGGCGGCCTTCAGTGGTATTAATAATCAGATCAATACCGTCGTTTTTAATCCTGTCGACAATATGTGGACGACCTTCACCCACTTTATTGACCGTCTCAACATCAACACCGGCATCACTCAAAACCTTAGCGGTACCGCGCGTCGCCACCAGAGAAAAGCCCAGATCGATTAACTGTTGGCTCACCGCTACCACACCTGGCTTGTCGACATCGCGCACACTGACAAACACTTTACCGCCGTCGGGCAGTTTACTGTTGGCGCCCAACTGACTTTTGGCGTAAGCCTCGCCAAAGGTTGCGCCGACACCCATGACTTCACCGGTGGACTTCATTTCTGGCCCCAAAATGGGGTCGACCGCCGGGAATTTATTGAACGGGAACACCGCCTCTTTCACACTAAAGTAAGAGGGCACAATCTCAGAGGTAAAGCCTTGATCAGCCAACGAAGTACCGGCCTGACAGCGCGCGGCAATTTTCGCCAGCGACACACCCACACACTTAGATACAAAAGGTACGGTACGCGAAGCGCGAGGGTTAACCTCAATCACGTAAATTTGGCCGTCTTGATACGCCAACTGAGTATTCATCAGACCCACCACACCCAGCTCAATGGCCATGGATTTAACCTGTTCGCGCATCAAGTCTTGCACGTCGGCGGGCAGCGAGTAAGGAGGCAGTGAACAGGCTGAGTCACCGGAGTGTACACCGCACTGTTCAATGTGCTGCATAATACCGCCAATCACCACTTGCTTGCCGTCACTGACCGCATCGATATCAACTTCAATCGCTGCGCTCAGAAAGTGATCCAGCAATACCGGCGCATCTTCAGACACCTGAACGGCCGAATGCATGTAGGTGCGCAACTCTTCTTCTTTATACACAATTTCCATGGCGCGACCGCCCAACACATAGGATGGACGAACCACCAGCGGATAGCCGACTTTCTCGGCGCTAATCAAAGCTTCTTCCAGTGAACGCACAATCGCATTAGGTGGTTGCAACAGTTCCAGCTTTTCAATCATTTGCTGGAAACGCTCGCGGTCTTCGGCGCGGTCGATGGCATCCGGGCTAGTACCTAGAATAGGCACTCCTTCCGCCTCAAGGGCGCGAGCAAGCTTCAGCGGTGTTTGACCACCAAATTGCAAAATCACACCTTTGGGCTTTTCTTTGTCGACGATTTCCAAAACGTCTTCGAGCGTAATCGGCTCGAAGTACAAGCGGTCCGAGGTGTCGTAATCGGTGGAGACGGTTTCTGGATTACAGTTCACCATGATGGTCTCATAGCCGTCTTCGCGCATCGCCAGTGCCGCGTGTACGCAACAGTAATCAAACTCGATACCCTGACCAATACGGTTCGGGCCACCGCCGATTACCAGAATTTTATCTTTATCTGACGGCGCCGATTCGCACTCTTCGTCGTAGCTTGAATACATATAGGCGGTTGAGGTCGAGAACTCTGCCGCACAGGTATCCACGCGTTTGTAGGTCGGGCGAATGTTCATTTCATGGCGAGCCGCACGCACTTTGGCCTCTTTCACACCGAGCAACAAAGCCAGACGCTTATCCGAGAAGCCTTTGCGCTTGAGCATACGCAAATCGTCGTAGCTCAAATCAGCTAATTTAACGGCGCGAACTTTTTGCTCGAGCTCAATTAACTCGTGAATCTGCTCCAGGAACCAAGGGTCAATGGAGGACGCCTCAAACACTTCATCAACGGTCATACCGAGACGGAAAGCGTCGCCGACATACCAGATGCGCTCGGCTCCTGGCGTATTCAGCTCACGGCGAATACGTGCGGGGGTTTCATCGGCGCTCAAGTCCAACTTCGACTCAAACCCGGAAGAGCCCACTTCCAGGCCGCGCAGGGCTTTTTGCATAGACTCTTGCAGCGTACGACCAATGGCCATCACCTCACCCACGGATTTCATCTGGGTGGTCAAACGGGCATCGGCATCGCCAAACTTTTCGAACGTAAAGCGAGGCACCTTGGTCACAACATAATCAATAGATGGCTCAAACGAGGCCGGGGTTGCACCGCCTGTGATGTCATTTTGCAGTTCATCCAGGGTGTAACCCACCGCCAGCTTCGCAGCCACCTTAGCAATTGGGAAGCCGGTAGCCTTAGAGGCCAGCGCGGACGAGCGAGACACCCGCGGGTTCATCTCGATTACGACCAAGCGGCCATCTTCTGGGTTGACCGCAAACTGCACATTGGAGCCGCCGGTTTCAACACCGATTTCACGCAGCACCGCCAGCGAGGCGTTGCGCATAATTTGCAGCTCTTTATCGGTCAGCGTTTGCGCCGGCGCCACGGTAATAGAATCACCGGTGTGGACGCCCATGGGGTCGAAGTTTTCAATGGAACAGACGATAATACAGTTATCGTTTTTGTCCCTGACCACTTCCATTTCGTACTCTTTCCAACCGAGCAGGGATTCGTCAATCAAAAGCTCATTGGTGGGGGACAAGTCGAGCCCACGCGTGCAAATTTCTTCGAACTCTTCCCAATTATAAGCAATACCGCCACCGGAACCGCCCATTGTGAAGGAAGGACGAATAATACAGGGGAAGCCAAACTCTTTGGGCACCTCTAACGCTTCATCCATGGTATGGACAATTTTGGCGCGCGCGCATTCAAGACCAATTCGCTTCATGGCCTTATCAAACAAATCGCGATCTTCCGCCATGTTAATGGCTTCTTCTTTCGCTCCAATTAGCTCGACATTGAATTTCTCCAAAACGCCGTTTTTCGCCAAATCGAGTGCACAATTCAATGCGGTTTGACCGCCCATGGTAGGCAGCACTACATCGGGGCGCTCTTTTTCGATGATCTTAGCGACCGTTTCCCACTCGACGGGCTCAATATAGGTCGCGTCGGCCATGGCGGGATCGGTCATAATGGTCGCCGGGTTAGAGTTCACCAGAATCACCCGGTAGCCCTCTTCACGCAAGGCTTTACAAGCCTGGGCGCCGGAGTAATCGAACTCACAGGCCTGGCCTATCACAATGGGGCCTGCGCCCAGAATCAAAATGCTGTTAATGTCGGTACGTTTTGGCATGTCTGTCTCGCTTGGCGAATCGGTTTAAAGGTTGCTCGGTGGTTAGACTGGGCTTTGCCCTTCTGTCACCGTTTCGCGTTTTCCATCAACTCTACAAAGTGGTCAAACAGACCGTCGGCATCGTGCGGGCCCGGGCTCGCCTCAGGGTGACCCTGAAAACTAAACGCCGGCTTATCGGTGCGATGAATACCCTGCAAGGAACCATCAAACAGTGACTTATGCGTCGCTTTAAGGTTTGCGGGTAAGCTTGTCTCATCTACCGCAAAACCGTGGTTCTGCGCGGTAATCATGACCTGACCAGACTCTAAGTCCTGCACCGGGTGGTTGCCGCCGTGGTGGCCAAACTTCATTTTTAGCGTTTTCGCGCCAGAGGCGAGCGCCAACAACTGATGGCCAAGGCAGATACCGAATACCGGAATATCGGTATCCAAAATTTCCTTAATCGCGGCAATGGCGTAATCGCACGGCTCCGGGTCACCGGGGCCATTGGCTAGGAATATACCATCGGGATTCATCGCCAGTACGTCACTGGCCGGAGTTTGCGCGGGCACAACGGTAACGTCGCAGCCGCGATCGGCCAGCATACGCAGAATGTTGCGCTTAACACCGAAGTCGTAAGCCACTACTTTAAAGGCGCTGGGGTTGGCATCGCTATGGCCTTCGCCAAGCTTCCAGCTGCCTTCGCGCCATGTATAGGACTCTTTACAGGTCACTTCCTTGGCCAAATCCATTCCCTTCAGGCCCGGGAACGCTTTAGCCGCTTCCAGTGCCTTAGCTTCGTCCACCTCGCCGGCGATAATACAGCCGTTCTGCGCGCCTTTATCTCGCAAAATGCGGGTAAGACGGCGGGTGTCGATATCGGCGATACCCACCACATTCTTGTCTTTCAGGTAGTCACCGAGGCTTTGGGTTTGGCGGAAATTACTGGAGCGCGCCGGTAGGTCACGAATCACTAAACCTGCAGACCAGATGTTCTCACACTCTTCATCTTCTGGCGTGGTGCCAGTATTACCAATATGGGGGTACGTCAGAGTCACGATCTGGCGGGCGTAGGAAGGATCGGTGAGAATCTCCTGGTAGCCGGTCATGGAGGTATTAAACACCACCTCACCAACGGACATTCCGTCAGCACCGATGGCAGTACCTTTGAAAACGCTGCCGTCTTCAAGGACCAGTAAAGCGGGTCTGTGGGGCCCTGTAATCAAGTCAACCTCCTAAAAATTCACTTTCTTTATGCCGAGCGAAGCGACCACACCGGACAGGTGCGTTGGCGGGGTTACTGCTTCTTCGGAATAATTAAAGCCCGGCCGCAAGTTGCAAAAAAGCGAGATGAAACATCGGGCTTCATCTCGCTTATTGTTCACTATTCTGTGGCGACCACTGGCGCGGCTTGGGTTAATGCAACTAACCGCGTATTTTAGGCAACCGAGCTCCAATTGTCCACCCAAAACCTCCCCCCTGAGAAATAATCGATCGATCGGCGCCTTCTGTAGCGCGGCACTTTGTTTCAGAATTGTGACCATTAGATTACAATGCTGGCCACATTGAGATCGGAAAACATTAACGTCTGGACTTTAATCACCTCAAGGAAGCTCTATGCTGTCACGGCCAGTACTCATCATTACGTTCGCTTTAACGCTCTGCGCCGCCGCCCTGCTAGCTGACCCCAGCATTAACTTCTCCAGCTCCCCACTGAAGCTGGCCGCAAACTGTACTCCCGTCATTTTGGCCTACATACTCGCTCTCGGGCTCACTCGCAGACCGCTAACCGCGGCTGTGGTGTGCACAGCGGTGCTCTTCCTAATTTTCTCGGCGCACCACCTCAAGCTAAGCCACCTAAGCCAGCCGCTGATATTCGCTGACGCTTTTCTGGCCCCACAGACAATTACCAACTGGGACTTACTGTCAGAATACGCCCCGATAGGTGCTTTAATCACTCTCGGGTTGGTGCTGCTGATCGCGGTGGCAATTTCCAGGTTTGAGCGACCCCAACCTTGGTGGCAGGGGGCACTATTAGTGCTCATAGGAGCGGTAGGGTTATTTACCATTAGCCACCCTCTGGATGCCACAAGCCCCCTTTATGGTGACCGCGCCCATGGCGCCAAACCGTGGGCGACTGAAGCCATTGCCCAAGATCAAGGACTCATGGCCTCTTTGGTGAGCGGCGCTCGCTCGACCAAATTTGACCTTCCCAGCGTCGATCATGCGTTAATTGACGACTTTGTCGCGAGCCTCCCCCCCCAGACGACAGCACTAGGGGCGCCTGCGATAAAACCCGATATTGTGTTGTGGCTAGGCGAGAGCTTTTTTGACCCCAGTATTATTGCGGGTGTGGATCGCTGTCACTATCTACCCGAGCTCTGTTATATGCTGCAAAGTACTGAAGAACAAAGTGTAATAGACGTACCCACCTTTGGCGGCAATACCACACGCACAGAATTCGAGGTGCTGACGGCCATTCCCTACCACGATTTGGGCACCAAGGATTATCCCTACATGTCCATCGTCAGACAACAACACAGTTCGATTGCCTGGTCTTTAGCTCGCCTGGGTTACACGACAACCGCTATACACCCAAACAACGCGAGTATGTGGCAGCGCAACCGCGCCATGCCTTTATTAGGATTCGATCAATTCTTCAGTAAACAAGACTTCAAATCTCCCAAAAGAGAAGGAATATTTATTTCCGACTCGACACTGTTAAACCAGGTCACAAAAACACTTGAGCAAGACAACAGCCCGCAATTTATCATGGCTATTTCAATGGAGGGGCACGGCCCCTTTGTAAAGCGAGACGTTCTCGACACACAAAGACGCGATGGTATTGAGGCGCCCAGTGAGCTCGACGCAAAAGCTGCGGAAGAATGGCGCGAATATATCTATCACGCCCAAAATGCTATGACGCAAATGCAACGCTTACAGGAATACATAAAAAATCGTGAGCGGCCAACGTTGGTGGTGTTTTTTGGTGATCACCTGCCCAAATTGAAACACATTTACAAGCAGATCACTTTTGTCGATGGCAGAGCCGACTGGCAACAAGACACCCCCGCTTTCGCATTTGCCAATTTCCCGATATCGAGCCGCTGGAAACCCACGGCGAGTCACCAGCTAGGCGTTTGGGCACTTGAGCTGACAGGGCTTTCTCCTTACACGCAATATGCGCTTCTGAATGAAGCATTGGCAAGCATTGCCAGCGACCCAACTAAGCAAGACGCAACCGTAAAAGCACTGCAACTGCGTCAACTATACGCTAAAGCTGAACAGGCGATTAAGTAATTGCCGATTTAGCAGATAAAGAGTCGCCACCTTATTTATCTGCAATACTTGGCCAATCGCTGGCTTCGGCATAGTATGTCATTTCAGTGAGCAGTTCAGGCTCACTGAGCTTTGCAAACGACAACAAGCAAGTACTACCACACTTCCTAAAAGTAGCGCTTCCACACCCCCGTCGATATAAGCCGCCCTGATAATCCGGCGACTTACATACAAGGGCTCGCACAAATTCTGACCGACCCACCTGATAGAGCCGAGTGCGCTACTATTAAAACAATCACGAATAGAGACAGCCGTGCAATAAAAGCCTGCCCCCTTCACTAATCACTCCTTAAATCCAATACACCAAGCCACGAAAACAGTAATATTTTGACTTATCGATTTATAAAATCTGCCCAGTTGGGATGCTCGTCATGCAATACCTTTGCAGCGTGGAAAGTAGCTTCGTAGCTCATATGGTGGTCATCGTAGCTGAATGGCGCCCCGGAAAATTCGAGCTGGCAGCTCACTATGCTTTCATCACCACACAATAGAGATTTCTTACTAACAAAGATGTAGCGATTTTCGGCAAGTTTAGCCAGATCCTCCTCAAAGAGAGCGAAGCTCTTGACCACCTGAGGGGTTACGCGCGGGTCAATATTTTGATTGTATAAATCGGGCATTGGCTTGCTCAGTGCAAAAAAGTTTCCGAAGACAACCACCTTTACATCAGCAACACGTTCAATGTACTCCAACGTCTCTTGTAAATGCTGGGGCTGATATCGTCCCCAGTACAATGCAATCACCACTGTACTGAAATTCTTCAAGAAATCGGGATCCAGCCTTTCTTTGTTGAGCTGATCACACTCTTCAAGCTTTGACCAACCTTCCCATATTTTGCTCAACGTATCATTTACTGTAGGTGGACAGCCACCGAGTGAAATATTGATATAGTGCTGCTCTGGGTAAGCAATCCGCAATATGTTGTACCCATCTACCGTATGGCTATCGCCAATAACAAGTACATTCCGCTCTACATTCTCTACCGGCTCATTGCAGGCACTCCAACCTCTTTCGCGACAGTCATCAGAAATCAGCTGGAACCGGTTTTTTTTACCGGCCTCAATATCACTTTCAAGCAGCTGCGGACGATCGAAACGCTCTGGCATACCATTGTTGACAATGACGAATGCCGACGCGGTAACAACAAGAATTGCGGCAGTGCCGGCCAATGTCGCAAAGGATTTGCCCGATGCCCACTTAACTCGCTTTCGCCGAAATGGAGTTTCGACAAAGTGATACATCAACACCGCCAACACAATGGATACAACAAGCAACAGCAATTTGTCGACAACGGCAAAATGATTGGACAAATATTTATATAAAACGATTAGAGGCCAATGATTTAAATACAGAGAATAGGAAATAAGGCCAACATACGCAACGGGGGCCCAACGCAACGGGGCAGCCAGTATCGACTTTGCACCAAACGCAATTACCAAGGCCGTACCTACACAAGGAATAACGGCCATCAAACCAGGAAATGTGGTTTTTTCATTGTATAAAAAAATAGGTGCGATAATGGCAATCAAACCAACTGCCACCAGCCACTCACGCCAACGATATGACTTCTGATGTCGCTGTTCTAGCCATACCAACATTCCGCCTATTGAAAACTCAACAATACGAAATGGCATCATGTAAAACACCAGCTCAGGCTGCTTTGCTACCAACCACTGGGCACCGATTAAACTAATGCAGCCTAACCCTAGCAAAGTTAGAAAAACCGCACTTTCTCGCCGAATAAAACACAGCAAAATTGGCCAAAATATATAAAACTGCTCCTCAACCGACAAACTCCATGTATGCAACAACGGTTTAAGAGTAGAGGCCGTATCAAAATAGCCAGATTCATTCCAGAACAAAAAATTCGACACTGAAAACAGCGCAAATAAAGCTTCCAGACCCAGCCTTTCAAAGTTGGGGGCGGGCAGAATAAACCACGCCACACCAATTGTGGCCAAAAACGTCACTAACATGGCTGGCAGCAAGCGCCTTGCTCGCTTGGCATAGAACCAACCGAAGCTGAAGTACCCTTGAGTTACCGCGGTACGAATGTGGGCTGTAATCAAATAGCCAGAGATAACAAAGAACACATCAACCCCGATAAAACCACCGGAGAACAACGTAATCTCTAAATGGAAAAGTATAACGCTAAGCACTGCGATGGCCCGCAGACCATCGATGTGAGGAAAATAAGGCTGCTTGACAGAGGCTGCCATGGCTTGAATGCTCATAATATCCCTTGGTATTTTATCCTAAGGCGGATAGAGGCTTACTTTAGATCCAGTACATCCTGCATATCGAACAGGCCACAGTTTTTTGTCAAAAGCCAGCTCGCGGCACGCACAGCGCCATGACCAAACGCCAAACGGCTAGAAGCTTTATGGGTGATCTCAACACGCTCCCCATCGGCAAGAAACATAACTGTGTGCTCACCGACGACATCGCCGCCACGAACCGTAGCAAATCCGATGGTGTCGCGATCTCGCTCAGCGCTAATGCCTTCGCGGCCGTAAACCGCAACTTTTTTCAGATCACGCCCGGTGGTTTCGGCAATAACTTCTCCCAAACGCAGCGCGGTTCCCGAAGGTGAGTCCACTTTATGCCGATGGTGAGCTTCGACTATTTCAATGTCCGACTCCGCGGCCATTACACGCGCAGCGGTTTCCAACAATTTAAAGCAAAGGTTAACACCAGTACTAAAATTGGCCGCTAAACACAGGGGGATTTTTGCCTGGAACGCAAGCAGTTCGGCTTTTTCATCGTCACTGAAACCCGTGGTACCAATCACCATGGCTTTACCATGGTCAGCGCACAGCGCTGCGTTGGCCAGTGTCGCCGCCGGCGACGTGAAGTCGATAATGGCATCGAATTGATCTACTACATCCGCCAGGCTATCGGTAACCTTTACACCCACTTTACCAACTCCCGCTAATTCGCCGGCATCGACACCCACTAGGGAGCTACCAGGACGGACTATGGCGGCGGTAAGTTCAGCCGACTCCGACTTAACCGCCGCCTCGATTAATATTTTTCCCATACGGCCGGCCGCGCCGGTCACGGCAATACGTGTCGCCATTGTTATACCTTTATCAATCTAATTGGTTTATGACTGTGCGTCGTTATCGTCTTCAAACAGGTGGCCAAGCTTACCTTTTTTGGTTTCCAGGTACTTGGCATTGTGCGGGTTCCGGCCCGTCTGATGCGGGATTCGCTCGACAATCGCCACTCCCATATCCTCCAACGCCTTAACTTTGCGTGGGTTATTGGTCATTAATTTTAAGGATTCAATATTCAGGTGATCCATCATCGGCTTGAGAATACTGTAATCGCGCATATCCGCGCCAAAACCCAGCTGCTCGTTCGCCTCTACAGTGTCGGCCCCGCAATCTTGCAAGTGGTAGGCTTTGATTTTATTCAATAAGCCAATGCCCCTGCCTTCTTGACGCAGATAAAAAATAGCGCCGCGGCCAACAATTGAAATTTTGTGCATGGCCGCCTGTAACTGTGGTCCACAGTCACAACGCATACTAAATAACGCATCACCGGTTAAACATTCCGAGTGCACGCGAGCCAACACTGGTTCGTCTGACGTGATTTCGCCCATGGTCAAGACCACATGCTCTTTATCCAGGGAACTATCCGCAAAGCCATGCATCACAAACATTCCCCAAGGCGTGGGCAATTTGGAAGATTCAACAAAAGTTACTGTCACCGATGACTCTCTTTCTCGTTTTTTGAGGGGATGTTAGTGAAGCATTCACTTCACGACTTACCCAGCGTTCAGAGGCGCGATTTTAACACCAACACCCCATTTTCCGTGCTCATATCAACCAGCCCCAAATAACTGTTGCCGAGTAATATGGTACGTGGTGAATTGCCGGGTATCACCACGGCCTCCACATGCTTAATCTCAATCAAACCTACCGCCACACTGTCGAGCCAAATTCCGTAAGCGGTGGTGACACCGTTCGCCGTCGACACTTGCAGAGGATTTCCCGACAAGTAGTTAAGTCCAAGCTCTTCGGCATGTTGGCCACTCATTGACACGGAAGTCGCACCGGTGTCCACCAGAAAGTCCGCAGGCATACCGTTGATATACCCTTTGGTTTCATAGTGCCCACCCTGACCACTGCTGATGCGCACTTCGGCGCTGGCGGCCTCCTCGAAGCTGGTGGCGATACGACGCTCCAGAGTGAGATTGTAGGTTTGCCCTTGAAACTCCACCTCTGCACCCGCACGCGAGGAGCTCACTAAGGTAACGCCCTCAGGGCTTGTTTGCCCGGCGCGCAGCATGCGCTGCTTGCCATTGATTTCAATCAGTGCGGTGCCATTTGCCAACATTTTCGCCGACAGATCGGCCGCCACTACCTGGCTCGTTATGGCACATAACGCCAGTACGAGAGTTGACCGCCACAGAGCAATCAGTGTTTTATGTAAGTGGCACATGCCTATACTCTCCTTGAATTTTTGCATCCGTGTTTAAGCGAAGTATGTCCATCCCCAGACGCACGCCTGCAACGCTAACCAAGCATAAACGCCAGCCAACACATCATCCACCATTATACCCAGACCGCCGTCGATCTTTTTATCGGCCAGCGACACGGGCCAAGGCTTGGCGATATCAAACAGCCGAAATAAAATAAACCCGACCAACATCCACTGCCAGCCACTGGGCGCCAAAAACATAGTTATCCAATAGCCGACAAACTCATCCCAAACGATGCCTGGGTGATCGTGCACCCCCAGCGCGCGCGAGCTGCGCTCGCACCAATAAACACCGACAGCGAAACCGACGATCAACACTGTCAGGTAGGCCCACACTGGGATATCACTGATCAACCAATAAATGGGCAGCGCGGCAATGGTGCCAAATGTGCCCGGAGCTTTCGGTGCCAGTCCGGAACCGAAACCAAAGGCAAAGAAGTGGTTGGGGTTGGTCAGCAGCTGACGCAAGCTGGGTTTAGGAAATGAGTTGGCCATAACTAAAAATGCTTGTATCCGGTTGCGTTGCTGTAATAGGGCGCGCCATCGAGCTCACAGTGCACGCCGGCTCCGCTGACAATACGACCAATGACTGTGGCCTGCACCTTGCCCGCCGCCTGCAACATGGCAAGCTCAGGCATATTCTCAGGGGGCACAGTGAACACCAGCTCGTAGTCATCCCCGCCGGCGATGGCATGCTCGATAGCTTCTGCTTGCGGTTGCTCGGCGAGCACTTCACTGAACGGCAGTTGGGCCAAATCTAACTCGGCCGCGACATCGCTGGCAAAGCAAATATGACCTAGGTCGGCGAGTAATCCGTCGGAGATGTCCTGTGCACTGGAGGCAATACCGCGCAAGTATTTTCCCTCAGCGATACGCGGCGTAGGCTTATAATAGCGGCCACGCAAATAATCATTGCGGTCGCTGGCGGGTTCATCTAGAACGGTCAATGCCGCTGCAGCATCCCCCAGAACTCCCGTCACTAAGACAAAGTCATCGAGCCCTGCGCCGTCGCGACGCAAAGCCTGAGACGCTGGAACACTGCCCAGCATTTGAATGCCAACACTGAGGGGCCCTCGGGTGGTATCACCGCCAATTAAGGTACAACCGAAAGTGTTCGCGCAGGATTTGAGGGCGCGGCTAAACCCGGCCACCCAGTGCTGACGCTTCTCGCCGTCCCAATCTCCGGGAAGGGTCAGAGCCAGGGTAAACCAGCGCGGCTCGGCCCCCATGGCGGCGAGGTCACTGAGATTTACCCGCATACTGCGCTCGGCGATCAACGCGGCATCGGCGTCGGCCGGGAAGTGAACATCGGCCACTAACGTATCGGTTGCCACCGCCAGAAGCTCACCTGTAGGCGGCTGCACCAGCGCCGCGTCGTCGCCAATACCCAACACTACATCGTCTGCCACCAAGTCTTCCGGTGCCGGCTTAAAGTAGTGATTGATCAGCTCGAACTCGCCGCCGGCCACAGTCTATCTCTGGCCGCGATTGGCCGAAACTTCCAGAGACCGGGCTTGCGCGGCTGCACGATCCAGCACACCGTTTACGAACTTGTGGCTGTCAGTTGCACCGAATTTCTTCGCCAGCGCAACCGCTTCGTTGATGACGACTTTGTAAGGAACATCGATACGGTATTTGAGTTCGTAGCTCGCCAGACGCAACAGCGCCTCAGTGATTGGGTCCAGCTCTTCATCACTGCGATCTTGCAAGTGTGGCACGAAAACAGCCTGCACTTCGTCCAGACGCGCTGGCACTTCGTGCAGCAACTCGTGAAAATAAGCCACATCGACATTTTTCATATCGTAATCGGCGCGAAAAGATGCCTCGATAACATTGACGCTATTACCGGACAGTTTCCACTGGTAGAGCCCTTGCATGGCATAGTGGCGCGCCTTGCGACGAGCCGAAGGCGAAAGGGTATTGCTGTCTGTCATTATACTTTACCCAACAGAGAAACCATTTCGAGCGCGGTTGAGGCCGCCTCAACGCCTTTGTTGCCCGCTTTGGTACCCGAGCGCTCGATGGCCTGCTCGATGGTATCCACCGTCAGCACACCAAAAGTAATAGGCACACCCGCGTTAAGAGACACCTGGGCCAAGCCCTTGGTGCACTCGCCCGCCACATAATCGAAGTGTGGCGTACCACCGCGAATCACGGCGCCCAAGGCAATAATCGCATCGTACTCTCCCTTGGCGGCAATTTTTTGCGCTACCAACGGAAATTCAAAAGCGCCCGGCGCGTAGTAGATGGCAACCTGATCATCGCTGATGCCGTGACGGCGCAAAGTATCCAAGGCGCCGTCCTTCAGGCTTTCAACCACAAAGCTGTTCCAACGGCTTACGATTAAAGCGTACTTACCACTAGAGGCAGAAAAATCCCCTTCAATGACATTAATGCTCATAAGATTCTCACTTGCTGTTCAATTCAATTCGATTCCGGGCTGACGTAGTCAACCACTTCCAGGTCAAACCCTGACAGCGCCGAAAAGCGCATAGGGGCCGACATAACCCGCATCTTGCCAACACCCAAATCGCGCAGTATTTGCGAGCCGGTGCCCACTTGCTTGTAAACCACATCCTGACTGCGACGCTGCTGGCGGCCGGACAATAACCAGTCAATGGACTCTTCGACATCGGTGGTGCACTCGTCGTGGCAAATTAACACCAATACACCGTGCCCCTGCTCACTGATGTAGTCTAGCGCTGCGCCGTAGGCCCAGGAGCTCACGCCGTCAACCGCCGGGCGCTTTAGAGCCAATAAATCGCGCGCCGTATCCATAACATGCACGCGCACCAAGGTGGTATCACCCGGCTTAACTTCGCCTTTAACAAAAGCAAAGTGCAGGTCGCCCCGTGCGGTATCGCGGTAGGTATGCAAATCAAATTCGCCGTACTGGGTTTGCACCGTGCGCTGGTTGATACACTCCACCGTTTGCTCTTTGGTGGCCCGATAATGTATCAGCTCGGCAATAGTGCCAATTTTTAAGCCGTGGGTTTTGGCAAACTCTTCCAGCTCGGGGCGCCGGGCCATAGAGCCGTCCGGATTCATTACCTCAACAATGACCGCTGCCGCCTCGAAGCCCGCCATGCGGGCAAGGTCACAACCGGCCTCGGTGTGCCCGGCCCGGCTCATAACGCCGCCCGGTTGCGACATAATCGGAAAAATATGACCCGGCTGCACGATGTCTGCGGGTTTGGCCTCTGCCGCGACCGCCACTCGCACAGTGCGCGCACGATCGGCGGCAGAGATACCGGTGGTTACCCCTTCGGCCGCCTCAATGGAGGTGGTGAAGTTGGTGGAGTGTTTAGCCTTGTTGTCCTGCACCATTAATGGCAGGCCCAACTGCATGCAACGCTCGGGCGTGAGGGTCAAACAAATCAAACCGCGCGCATGGCTGGCCATAAAATTTATGTCTTCGGCCCGCACCTGTTCGGCCACCATAATCAGGTCGCCTTCATTTTCGCGATTTTCGTCGTCCATTAGGATGATCATCTTGCCGTGGCGCAAATCATCCAATAGCTCTTCTACAGTATTCAATTCCATCACTTATTAAAGCCGTGTTCGGTTAAAAATGATTCGGTAATCCCACCGCTCGCGGCCGCAGGGTTGCCTTGCAATAGGCGCTCTAAATAGCGCGCCAGCACATCCACTTCCAAATTCACCAGACTGCCGGCCTGGTAGCTTCCCATAATAGTCTCGGCAAGCGTATGTGGCACGATATTGAGTTCAAACTCGCAGCCGTCGACCTTGTTCACGGTCAAGCTGGTGCCATCCACGGTTATCGAGCCTTTGTGCGCAATATATTTAGCCAGTTCGGCCGGCGCCCGCAGGGTAAAACGCTCGGAACGTGCGTCGGGCTTGCGACTGACAACCTCGCCAATACCGTCAACGTGGCCACTGACAATGTGCCCACCAAGGCGTGTAGTAGGCAGCAGCGCTTTTTCCAAATTAACCGGCGTTCCCGGGCGCCAATGCCCGATAGTGGTCAAAGACAAGCTCTCTCGCGACACGTCGGCTCGATAGCCATCTCCGGGTAGCTCCATCACCGTTAGACACACGCCATTGGTCGCAATGGAATCGCCCAGCGCCACATCGGCCAAATCCAGTTTCCCGGTGCGAACATGGAGGCTTATATCCCCGCTTTTCGGGGTAACCGCTACAATCTCGCCTATCGCTTCAATAATGCCTGTAAACACGCTTCGCTTTACCCTACCAACATAACTGTTAAGAATCGAAATCGGGAACAGCGGTTATCCGCCAATCCTGACCAACGGCGCGCATGTCTTTAATTTCCAGCGGCAATTGGCCCGCCATAGCGTCAATCGGCAAATCAAACAAGCCGCGCGCTTTGTTGCCCAATAATTTGGGCGCCATGTAAATAATCAACTCGTCCAACAGCCCCAAACGCAAAAAGCTGCCGGCGACTTTCGCGCCGGCTTCCACCAATACTTCATTAATACCGCGTTTAGCCAGCTCTTGCACGACGGCCAGTGGGCTGACCCGCCCATCGCGCGCGGGCACAACCAGGTGCTCGACGTGATCAGGCCAGCCTGAGGCGTCAACTTCCTCTGTATGTATTAGCAGTATAGGAAATGGCAGCTGCACCAGTGGCGCATCGGCGGTTAACCGCCCCGTGGAATCCAGTACCACCCGCAGCGGTTGGCGGATTTCCTCGCCCTCTGGCGCCTCTAACCAATCTTCCCGGCGCACCGTTAACGATGCTTTGTCCAGTAACACGGTATCTACCCCGGAAACAATGGCGCAGCTGGCCGCGCGCAGGCGTTGCACATCTTCGCGAGCGCGTCTGGCGGTCACCCAGTGGCTCTCTCCGCTTTCCATAGCGGTGCGCCCATCCAGACTCATTGCCAACTTGCAGCGCATCCAGGGGCGCCCACGACTCATACGGCGGACAAAGCCGCGATTGAGTGCCAGGGCTTCATCTTCAAGTACCGGGCCTGCCACGGCAATCCCGGCGTCCTCCAACATTTCGAGTCCGCGTCCCGCCACTTGGGGGTTCGGATCCTCCATGGCGTAGACAAGCCGTGCAATGCCAGCCTCAATCAGCGCTGCAGCGCAGGGTCCGGTGCGCCCGGTATGGCTGCAGGGCTCCAGCGTGACATAGCAATCGGCTCCGGCACAGGCCTGGTTACGCGCCTGCGCGTCGTTCGGGTCTAGCCCTGCCTGCTCGCAGGCATCGCGCATGGCGTTGATTTCCGCGTGGTGACCGCCGGCTTGCTTGTGCCAACCGCGACCAATCACGACTCCGTCGCGCACCAGTACGCAGCCGACCGCCGGATTGGGGGTTACGGTGTAAATACCACGGCGAGCGAGGCTAAGCGCCTCGGCCATGTAGACGCTGTCATTCATGTTGGGATTCGTCATACAGAAATTTAGGGCGTTTCGAGCGAGTCCCGCTCTTGCCCCTCAAGGCGGTCGATCTCTTGGCGGAACTCGTGCAAGTCTTTAAAGCTGCGATAGACCGAGGCAAAACGCACATACGCGACCTCGTCCAGATTACGCAACTCGTCCATTACCTTTTCACCCAGGCGACGGGATTTTACTTCGCGCTCACCTGTGGCCTGCAGAAAGTGTTTGATGTTGGCTATCGATGTTTCAATAGCCTCCACCGACACCGGACGCTTTTCCAGCGCCCGCTGCAAGCCCGCGCGCAGCTTGGCTTCATCAAAGGGCTCGCGGGTGCCATCTTGCTTAATAATGCGAGGCATCACCAGCTCAGCCACCTCATAGGTAGTAAAGCGTTCGTGACAAGCGAGACATTCGCGACGACGGCGAACCTGATCACCTTCGGCGACCAGACGCGAATCTATCACTTTGGTTTCTTCGGCGCTGCAAAACGGACAGTGCATGAAAAGGCCTCACTTGGCGCAAGTTGCGCGCATATTAGCACAAAAGTTCGGCATTCTTAATTCTTTTAGTGATTCTGGCGATTGCCAATACCCGTGGGGCATAAACAGAAAACCGCCCGAAGGCGGTATTTCTTTGCGATCGGCCTAGCCGTCAAAGTGAACCCAATTACATACGCTGGCGCATCGCCTCAAACAGAAACACACCGGTTGCGACCGACACATTCAAACTGCTTACGGTGCCAACCATAGGGATTTTGACCAAGCCATCGCAGGTCTCTCGGGTTAAACGGCGCAAGCCACTCCCTTCAGCCCCCATAACCAGTGCCAGCGGACCGGTCAAATCCGCACTGTAAACGGTATCCTCAGCCTCACCCGCTGCACCTTTTACCCAAACGCCGCGCTCTTTGAGTTTTTCCAGGGCGCGCGCCAGATTGGTGACCGGTATAAAGGGTACTACTTCCGCGGCACCACAGGCGACCTTGCGGGCCGTTGGGTTAAGCCCCGCCGAGTTGTCTTTGGGGGCAATGACGGCGTGTACACCGGCCGCATCGGCCGAGCGCATGCAGGCACCCAAATTATGCGGGTCGGTAACCCCATCCAACACCAGTAAAAACGCAGGCTCGTCCAAATTTTCCAGTAACTCGTGCAAGTAATGCTCGTCGTACTGCTGTCCCGGGCGGGCCAGCGCAATAATACCCTGATGATTGGCGTCTGCCGCCAGCGCGTCCATTTTTTTACGCGAAGCCTCTTCAATGGCAATGCCATTTTGACGCGCCACGCCCAACAGTTTTTGCACACGCTGATCACTGCGCCCCTGCAATACCATTAAGCTCAGTACGCGCTCGGGCTGACTTTTTAGCACCGCCTGCACGGCGTGCACGCCGTACAGGGTTTCTGTTTTACTCACCGTCGTCTACCTCGGAGGCAGCGTTATTGCCGCCGTATTTATCACTCCAAAAAAGCATGGCATTGGTACGCCTAAGGCTTCTTTTTAAATCTCGCCAACGTTTTCTTAAGTCCCGCTGTTGCCTGCGCAAGTAAAGATCGCTTTTCAGCCGGTGGCTTAGCTTGCGTCGATCGAACCTGCGAAGCTTTCTTCTTAGAATCAGCTTGCGCGCCGGTTTTAGGGCCATTGCTCAACTTCCTCTTACGTGGCTTAGGAATGTCCGCCGACTTATGGCGAGATTTGTGGCTGCCGTTAGAATCAGGTGATTTGCGACCACCTTTGCCAGACTTAGAACGCCCCGCCCCCTTGCTTGCAGGAGCCTTGCTGGAGCGCCTTTTGTGCTTAACGGCATCCAGCTCAAAATCAATCTTGCGCTCGTCCAGACTAACGCGAACCACGCGTACCGTAAGCTCATCCCCCAGACCAAACACCTGGCGAGTTCGCTCACCCACCAAGCGGTGCTTAGCGGCATCAAAGCGGTAGTAGTCGTGCGGCAGGGAGGTCACATGCACCAGACCTTCGACGTATATATTCACCAGCTCAACAAACAGGCCAAACCCAGTTACAGAGCTGACCACCCCCTCAAAAACGTCACCGACCTTATCCTGCAAATATTCGCATTTAAGCCAGCTCACGACATCGCGTGTTGCCTCGTCGGCGCGGCGCTCAGACAAAGAGCAGTGCTCACCGAGTGCGGCCATATCGGTAATATCGTAGGGAAATATTTTCTGCAGTGGAATTGGCTTCACACCGTCAATGCGCACCACGTGCTTGGACGCACTCTCAGAGCGCACCACAGAACGAATAGCGCGATGCACCAGCAAATCCGGGTAGCGACGAATGGGCGAGGTAAAGTGCGCATAGGCGTCGTAGCCAAGCCCAAAGTGCCCCTCGTTCTCCACTTGATAAACCGCCTGACGCAAGCTGCGCAGCATAACGGTTTGAATCATATTGGCGTCCGGGCGATCGCTCACCTGGGCCAACAGGTCTTGATAGTCACCCGAGGTCGGCTCGTCACCACCGCGAAGACCCAGCCCCAGTTCAGCCAAAAACTCGCGCAAATTTTCCATCTTCTGCGCGGTTGGGCCCTGGTGCACGCGATAGAGCGCTTTTAAATCATGCTGCTCGAGGAAACGCGCCGCCGACACATTGGCGCACAACATACACTCCTCAATTATTTTGTGCGCGTCGTTGCGACGTACCGGCACAATTTCATCAATTTTGCGGTCCTGATTAAACACAATGCGCGTTTCAACGGTTTCAAAATCAATGGCTCCGCGCTCGGAGCGGGCCTCGCGCAACTGTTGGTACAAATCATTGAGGGTATGAATTTCGGGTAATCGGTCCTTCAGTTGACCAACCAAAGCCTCATCGCCCGCCAGCACACCGCCAACCTGGGTGTAGGTAAGGCGAGCGTGAGAATGGATAATACCTTCGTAAAATTTATAACCGCTGACCAGGCCTTGAGCCGATACGGTCATTTCACACACCATCACCAAACGGTCAACGTGTGGGTTAAGTGAGCACAGACCGTTGGAGATTTTCTCCGGCAGCATGGGGACAACATGGTCGGGAAAGTAGACACTGGTAGCGCGGTGCTTAGAGTCAGCATCCAATGCAGAGCCCGGCCGCACATAGTGGGAAACATCGGCAATGGCCACATACAAGCGCCAGCCACCGCCTTTTTTAGCCTCGCAATACACGGCATCGTCAAAGTCGCGAGCGTCTTCGCCATCAATTGTGACAAAAGGCAATTCACGCAAATCGACACGACCGGATTTGTCGCCTTCGGCAACTTCACCGGGTAGCGCATCGGCCTCGGCCAAGGCTTCAAAACCCCACTGATTGGGAATGCCGTGCGACTCAATGGCCAACTTAATTTCCATGCCTGGCGCCATATGGTCGCCCAGCACCTGAATGACCCGGCCCTGCGGCGGGCGTTGTTTTTCCGGCTGGCGGGTCACCTCGACCACGACAATCTGGCCCGATACCGCGCCCATTTCATCGCCCTGCGCGATCATGATGTCCTGAGTGACTCTATTGTTTTCGGGGCTTAGAAACTGCACGCCGTCTTCTTTAATAAAGCGGCCGGCAAGGGTTTTGGTGTTGCGCGTCAGCACCTCAATAATGGCGCCTTCTTCACGGCCGCGATAATTCTCGCCCTGCAGGCGCACCAGCACCTCGTCGCCGTCAAAGACTTTGCGCATTTGGCGGTTATGCAAGTAAATATCGTCGCCGCCATCGGCCGGAATAGCAAAACCGTAGCCATCGCGGTGGCCCTGCACGCGGGCGCGCACGACATCCATTAAATCAACGCGGGCATAGGCGCCGCGGCGGTTACTGATGAGCTGACCATCGCGAGCCATGGCAATTAAGCGACGGCGCAAGGCTTCGATATCGTCTTCTGAGGTCAACTCTAAAAGGTCGCATAGCGCCGGGTGAGTGCAAGGGCCCGGCTGGCGGTCGAGCAGCTCTAAAATCAGCTCGCGACTGGGAATGGGATTTTCGTATTTTTGCGCCTCACGATCGGCGAATGGGTCCGCTGGTGGAACTCGGTTTTTACTCAAAAGGGGGGCTCCAGAGATGTAGGAGGAATGAATTTCACCACATTATAGGGCATTTAACTCAGGCTTAATAATGTCTAGGAGATTGTCTGGACGCAAGGCGCGCCCAGACGTAGGCGATACTGCGGTTTAGGTAGCGTCGCCGTTCTTTTCCAGCTCTTGCTCGATAAAGCCTAAGGCTTCATCAATCAGCAGAAACATGGCGTTTTTGGCTCTCTCTGCGTTGCCGCTGCAAATGGCGTGGTAGACCTTGGCGTGATCTTCGATAACGCCATCGGGGTTGGCTTTAATGACGTTAGTGTGACGAATACTCACATTGAGCGCCGTACGCGTAAAGTCACGCATACGAATATAAAAGCGGTTTTCACTGGCGTAGAGAATGCTGATATGAAAATCGATATCGGCCTCAAGCTCGTTTTCAGTGTTTTCTGCCGCCACCCGCATACGCTCTAAAGCGTCGCCAATAGCCTGCTTGCGCTCGGACCTTGCAAAGCGCGCCGCCAATGCGGCCGCCTCTGGCTCAATAGCGATGCGCATTTGCAGAAACTCTTTAAGCACCCTCATCGAAGGGTTGCCTTCCAGCGACCACCTTAACAGGTCGGAATCGAAAATATTCCAATCCTCTTCCGGCATAATCCGAATACCCTGGCGCGGACGGCTAGAGATTAGCCCTTTGGCCGAAAGCATTTTAACCGCCTCGCGCACTGCGGTGCGGCTTACGCCAAATTCCTCACACAGGTCAGCCTCAGTGGGCAGACTTTCCCCCTGACTGTAATCACCGCAGACTATGGCACGCCCCAACTGTTGGGTCATACGCTGCGACAAATTATTATTTCTCTCGAGAACTGCCATTAAACCTTGCTCAAAATTACTGAATTCAGGGCATTAAAGGTATAGATTCCGCGCCGGCGTTGCAACAATTTGTCGTACATTTGTTACACAAGTGGCCAATTTAGCACCGTTCGGAACAAAACCCAGCTTATTCGGACCCAATCGATCCGAGACCATACATTTGACCGGCCCCGGGCACCGCATCTCGACTCAGCGATTTGCCCACTCTTTGCCTTCAGGCGTGCGTCGCCATTGGAAATACTCATCCAGCACACGCAGGCCTTCTTTATCAGGCACCGTGCCCACTTCGGGCTGCTGATCAAAAATCATGGTATTTGGCGCGCCCGTTTTATACGCCGGCCACACGGGCACACCGTTGCCGTTCGGGTGCCCGTATTTGGCGAAATTGGTCCAATAAGTCGCCATTGCATCGGAGATCACAGCGTCCGACGCCATGGCATCTGACCTACTCGCGTCCACGCGCTGGAATACATAAGCTATTTCTTGCCCGTGAGTTGAGCCGTGATCATGCCGGGGAGAGCCCTGCGGAAATGACGGGTTTTGATCAAAGTAATACAGATATGCCGGAGATTTTTCGTGCGCAGCCTGTAACCGAGCCCAACTCCAGGTATGCCAACCAAAAGCGGCATCGCGCACCAGATTGCGGGCATTACGATTGAGCTTATCTTCACTGATACCGAAAGCGGCCTTTAAAGGTTCGGCAAATTTTCCATAGCGAGCATCAAGACCATCGAGAAACGGCTTGGGGTCGTCCCCTCTGACAAACATTAAACCTTCGTCTGAGTTATAACCCACCAAAACCGGCACATCGTTAAAATGCCCCTGTTCATACATTTCGAACTGATCACCGGGTATCACGTGCCCATCCACAATTGGCCAGCCGCCAGGCATTGACCATTGCTTGGGTATAAAGTCCTCGGCGTCCATTTTACGCAACTCGGCAATGGACTTAGCACCAAAACCCTCAACATATTTAACCCCATCGGCTTCAGCCTGAGCCAGCAGGTTCATATTTTCGCCTGGGTAATTGTGTTTACGCGATGGGCCAAAAGAGCCGCCACTTTGCGAAATCGCTCCCTGAAACAAACCTTCAGCCAAAGGTGAGGCGGCCAACATACTGACCGAGATACCACCCGCCGACTCACCAAAAATAGTAACTTTATCCGGATCTCCACCAAATGCGGCAATATTATCTTTAATCCACTGCAACGCGGCAATTTGGTCCAACAAACCGTAGTTACCCGATACATTGTGGGGGCTTTCTGCGCTCAACTCGGGGTGAGCAAGAAACCCCAACTGCCCTACCCGATAAGCAATGGATACCATCACCACACCTTTGTTTGCCAGGTGTGTGCCATCGGTTAACAGCTCGGCAGAGGTACCAAAGCTAAAGCCGCCGCCGTAAATCCAGACCAATACGGGCAGTTTATCGGTGTTTTTTTGGGCCGGTGTCCATACATTTAGGTAAAGGCAATCTTCACTTTTACCGGCCGGAGGTTCGCCGGCTTGAATGGGCGACGGCGCATACGCCAGCGCCTCGCGCACACCTTGCCATTTTGCCGGAGGTTGCGGCGCCTTCCAGCGCAACTCGCCGACCGGTGGCTTGGCAAAAGGTACCCCTTTAAACACGGTTAGATCGCCCTCGGTATAACCTTGCAACTCACCCTGCTCTACCGTTACACGTTCCATTGCGCCCGCGTGCACGATATTTGCGAATACGCAGAGCAACAGTAAAGCGCTAAGCACTCTAAATGTATGTATGTTTTTCATCTTGTTAACTCCGGGGAAATTTTATTCGACCGCGCGATAAAACGACTAAAGGCATACTTTAATTTTGTACATCGGTGACATTTTATTGCTTGAGATTACTGCCAGCCCTACATCTATAGTTCTCACACGGGACATGCTACCGGCTTAGACTTACCCCGCCTGCATTAACATGACCACCAGAGAGCCAAGCAATGTACCCACAAGACTATGGTGGACCGTGGAGCATAAAAAAGCCCCCTAAAAAGGGGGCAACAAAAAAGAAGAGACCATGTATATCTGCAAAAAACCAAAGTCCCGGCCGAAACCAAAACTTTACAGAAATACAAACGCAGGTTTTCAGCCTGCCCGGCACCTAGCAATTTGGTGCCGATCCGGCCCGAAGGCCGGAATGGACCCCGAGGGGTCCACCTCCATCAACTCAAGCGAGAGAGCTGAATTAGAAGGAGTAGCGCGCGCCAACTGCGAAGGAGCGGCTAATTTTCCAGTTACCAAAGGTGTGGTAAGGGCTGTTGCCATAACGGCTCTTATTCACTTCTCCGGTCAGGTTTACAGCATCAAACGTTACAACAAACTCGTCGGTCACATTGTAGCTGATCTGTGCATCCAGCGAGCTTTGCTCATCGCGGTAGCGACGAATTGGGTTGGCAAACAGCGCCGCTTCGTTGTCATACAGGAAGTCTGAGCGCCATACGTAAGCCAAGCGCGCATCAAAGCTTTCACGCTCATAAACCACGGCCAGCGAGTAAGACTTATCCGACACACCGAAAATGTCTGCCGTCTCAGTGCCAATTTGCTCACCGCGATCGTTCAGCTCAGGAATAGTTTGCTCTGAATCCAGAAAGGTAAACGCAGCCTGAAAGCCCAGACCATCCAATGCGCCGTCCAACTCTGGGAAGTAGTTCATACCCAGCTCGACACCCGACAACTCACCATCAGAGGCGTTATCAGGCTGTGACAAGATAAAGGTGTTAGCCTCATAACCTTCGATATCGCGAGTCACCTGATTGCGGAATCCAATAACCAAGCCTTCGATGTCACGCTGGAACAGGGTTACATAGGCGTTGCTGGCGTCGCCGAAGTACCACTCTAGAGACAGGTCAAGGTTTTGCGAAGTAGTTGGAGCGAGGTCAGAGTTACCACCGTTCGCAGTACCGTAACCAATACCGGTAATGTCGTCATTGTAGGTAATGGTTGGGTTCAGGTCACCGAACCATGGCATACGCAGAGTTTCACCATAACCAAAACGAAGCAACAGCTCGTCGGTAAGGTGCAGGCGTAACGCCAAGCTTGGCAGGAGCTCAGAGGTTTCTGTCGTACCTTCGGTGGTTTCCAAAGTCACGCTGTCGGTGAAAACAGTATCAGTCGTTACATCAACGTAACGTGCACCTACTTCACCGTCCAGTCGCATGCTACCGAGGTCAACCTCAAACTGGGCGGTTGCGTACAAAGCGGTATTGACCTCGTTAACCGAGAACTCTGCAACCAGCGGGTCGTTAGGATCCAGGCCGTAAAGATTCAGGAACTGTGTACGATTGTCCGCAATGTAATAACCATTGGCCACGGCCCAACTGCTAGGCACGTCAAACTCGCCGTCCAGGAAGCCATCGTTTACATAAGCAATGTCATCGCCATAGGTGGCAAAATCACAATTCGCTGGATCATCTGTCGTGTTAGCACCCGCACAAACTCCGGCATCCTGGTTGCGAGAGTACTCCATAGAATCGCGATCATCGTGGCGCAAACCGAAAGTAAACTTGCGGAAGAAGCCATCCATGTCGTACTCACCGTCAGCGGTAAAGGTGAGTGCCTCACCCTCATTCTTCTCACCACTGTCGTACATTTGCGCCATAGGGAAGACATTAATGTCGGTCAGATCACTCTCATCAACGTCTGGCGTGTCTGGGTTATCACGCCACACCATACTAGGGTCATTACTGAAGTTGGCGGTTACTTGATGACGGGCGCCTTCAGAACGCATCGCGATAAAGCTGGACTCAAAAGTACTGTCCTGATAAACCAGTTCAGACTTCAAGCGCAGGTTATCGGTAAAGTCCCACTCGCCGCCCAAGGCGTACAAGAATGAGTCGGTTTCACCAGTTGATTGATCACCACTAGTGAAGGTCCAGGGGTTGCGAACAGTACGCTCTTTAATAACATTGGTACCTTCGTACAGCTCGAAGGTATCTTCGACATTACCCAGCTCACTCAACGAACCCCACCAGTCAACAAACGCGAAGTTAAGCGAGTTGAAACCTTCGTTGCGGAAGCCGTTGTAGAAAGCTTCAAAGGTGTAGGTAGACGCATCGTTAGGCGCCCACTGCAAAGATATGTTGGCCGCCTGGCGCTCACGCTCACCATTGTAGTCAGCCATAAACATAGCGTCGCGAGACAGATAGTATTCGGTGTCGGTACCGTTAACGCTCAGCGTAGAACCTGGTGCGATTGGCAGACCATTATCCAAGCCTGGGGTCCAAATGGGTTGCTCGGCGGCGCGACCATCATTGGGGAAAATACGCTCTAACGGGATCCATGGTGCGGTTGGATTTTCCGTCATAAAGGCCACTTGCGCACCCGGAGTTACCGATTGATCACGGTACGTGGTTTCGGCGTAAGACACGTTAAACAGTGCACCGAATTCACCGGCACTGGTGTCCCAAGTGTTGCTGAACAAGCCGCTGATGACCGGATCGATCGACTCCGCTTCTTCCAGATAAATGCCGCGAGCAGAAACCGACACTTTAGAGCCGTCAAAATCCAGAGGACGGAAGGTCTGCACGTCGATTTGACCGGCAATCCCGTTTTCAAACTGGCCGGCCGAACGGTTTTTGATAACATCGATACGGTTAACCAAAGTTGACGGGATGTCCGCTAGTGCCACATCACGACCAGAAGCGGTAAAGATGGTACGACCGTTAATGGTGGTACTTACATCGGTAAGACCACGAATGGTGACGGTGTTCACCTCACCGCTCGCGCGGTTCGTTACCTGCACACCAGCCACGCGCTGCAGAGATTCCACAACATTATTGTCAGGCAACTTACCAATGTCTTCAGCGACAATGGAGTCCATAACCTGCATAGATTCACGCTTAATATCAATCGCTTTGGTAACACTGGCACGAACACCCGTAACGATCACCTCTTCCAGCATTTCCAGGCTTTCACCTGAGTTTTCTTGAGCTGAAACGTTAAGGGAACCCAGAGCTGCAACCATAGCGATTGATGAGCTGAGTAGACGACGCTTGAACATAGCTTTTCTCCGTTTATTGCAGTGCGGCATTTGGAACGTCGCACCTAACTTATTATTTGTAAATTTGGGCACAATCTACGGTGGGAGAACCGTAAAATGCTATACAGCCTCTGCGATTAATCACAGCCATTTGTATTACAATTTGAATGCTAATACTCCGTAAGCTGGCTGTCAATAGCTACAAATAAACAATTTATCTTATGAATAGAACCAAGAATTTATCTTACATCAGGTGCCACTGAACACCCGCAGCTACCCTCCCAGCCCACCAAACCTGGGTTTTATCTTTTACAATCAGGAGCATAGAAGGCGAAAGACACTTCAGATCGACACACCACACATGACTTATAGTCATACAAACTATTATACTACAATATACTTTTTGTTAGCCTTATATTAAGGTAGCTCACAACAACAATAATGGAAGGATTGCCCCATGATTGAATTCGCCACACTGGACTACTGGGTGCTCGGCTTGTTCTTTATCGTTCTTGCAGGCACCGTTTTGGTTGCCATGCTGCAAAAAGAGCGCGACACCACCGACTACTTTCTGGCTGGTCGCAGCGCCGGCTGGCTGGTGATTGGCTCCTCTATATTCGCCTCTAATATTGGCTCTGAACATCTGGTCGGCCTTTCGGGCGCCGGCGCTCAAACCGGCATGGCCATGGCGCACTGGGAGTTGCAGTCTTTTATCATTATTCTATTGGGTTGGCTGTTTGTCCCCTTCTACTGGTCGAGCCGTATTTACACCATGCCGGAGTTTCTGGAGCGCCGATACAGTACCTCGGCTCGCACCTTTCTGTCGGTGATTTCGCTGATTAGCTATGTATTGACCAAGGTCTCGGTGACCGTCTACGCCGGTGGTGTGGTGCTACAAACCGTTCTGGGCATCGAAACCCTTTGGGGCTTTGACTTCTTTTGGGTGGCCGCAATTGGGTTGGTTGTCGTGACCGGTATATACACCGTTATGGGCGGTATGAAAGCCGTACTCTGGACGTCGGTTATTCAAACACCGGTGCTGATCATCGGCTCGGTCGTTATTTTGGTGGCCGGACTCGATGCCGTCGGCGGCTTTGCCGAGCTGGAGCGCATCAATGGCGAGAAAATGCAGCTGTTTCGCCCCGCCTCTGACCCAGACTTCCCCTGGCCCGGTGTCGTATTCGGCTCCCTTATTATCGGCTTTTGGTATTGGTGTACCGATCAGTACATTGTGCAGCGTGTGTTGTCGGCGCGCGGTATTGATGCCGCCCGGCGCGGAACTATTCTCGCAGGTTACCTAAAGCTTCTGCCAGTCTTTATCTTTTTGTTCCCGGGTATGATTGCCTATGCGCTGAACGAAAAGGGCATCATTCAAATGTCGAGCCCGGACGAAGCCTTTGCCACGCTTGTCTCCACTTTGCTTCCCGCAGGTGTTAAAGGAATTGTTATTGGCGGGCTGATTGCCGCCTTAATGAGCTCGCTGGCTTCATTGTTCAACTCCTCGGCCACCCTTTTTACCATCGACTTTTACAAGCGTTACAAACCCGAATCCAGCGAACAGCATTTGGTCAAGGTCGGCCGTATTGCCACCTTGGTTGTTGTTGCACTGGGTATTGTCTGGATTCCGGTTATGCAGCTGGTCGCGGATGTACTCTATGAGTACCTGCAGTTAGTGCAATCGCTCATTGCCCCCGCCGTAGCCGTGGTGTTTTTACTGGGCGTATTTTCCAAACGCATTACCCCCACGGCCGGGTTTGTTGGGTTAGTGGCCGGATTTGTGTTGGGCATGCTCCGCCTGGTGTTGCAAATATTCTCCGATAGCTTGCCCGCGGATGGTTTATTGCACTCTCTGGTATCAGTGAACTGGCTTTACTACTGCATCGGTTTGTTTATTGCCCCTAGCGTGATCGTACTGGTAGTCAGCATGTTTACCAAACAGGCCTCTGAAGAACAGTTGGCCGGCATTACCTACAGTTCAATTTCACCCGAACAGCGTGCCGAAATTCGCGCCGGCATCAGCAAATGGGATGTAATTCACTCGGTAATTATTGTGGGGATAATTGTGGGGATTTATATTCGGTTTTGGTGAACGGGGTACGGGGTACGGGGTACGGGGTACGGGGTACGGGGTACGGGGTACGGGGTACGGGGTACGGGGTACGGGGTACGGGGTACGGGGTACGGGGTACGGGGTACGGGAAATTGTGTCAGACGTCTGATGTCGGACGTCTGACACAATCAACTATTGGAATATTTGCACTGTCGAAAAGCTATTATTTCGCGTCAATTACACGTCATCGAGCGAAAAATTAAACTTCTTGTCCTTATCTTTGACGCTATTGTCAAACGGCCCCAACCCTAACTCTATGCGCTCATCTTCATAGGCGCGATAGATTTCTTCGGCTCGGTTTCGAATAGCCTGCTTTTCCTCGGCGGTTATGGACGTTTTCTCGGGCCAAAAGTGGTCAAAAAAAGAGGTGTAGCCGTAGAACCTTCTACTCAAGTCGCCACGCATACCCGCAAACTCATAAAGCGCAAGCACATCAATCATGGCCTCAGACTTTTGTTTGTCTGTTGATGTATCAGAGTAAAAAATGGGGGCTTGAGTATTATTTTCTTCGACAAGTGCTAAAGCCTGCTTGTCACCGAAAATGACGGCCTTGCGCGCCATCGATTCAATCTTAGTTATAGTACTCCTAATATCTGCAGGAGTACCCATAAGCTGCAAAGCTCCCCCATAAGCCTCCAGTAAGACCAGCATGGCGTATACATCTCCGGCCTCAGCCAAAGACTCTAACTCCGCAATCGAGTAATGTTCGTACCCGTTTTTGTCGGTGTTTCCGTCAAAAGGATTGCGGGTGTCAGGGTCAGTTTGAGGCCGTTGTTTCGGTTCTTGATCACCTTCGGTCACAGCAGAAACTATACTTTCATGTTGGTCAGGCAATTTCGACGATGCCGGATTGTCATACTCAGAACCACCTTGCCTCTCTAAAGAATCCACATCCGAGGCTTCATTTCCAGCCAACACAAAAACCAGTCCAAGTAGCAAACCCATAATCATCAAGCCAATATAGATACGCTTAGTGGTCATCACTTATTTCATCCCTTATCGGCAATCTGCCGTTAGCTCCTGTTCACGCCAAACCCTATCATATTCAGATTATCCCTACGCGGCCGGTGGGTTAGAGTTTCTAATCATCCACCCCAAAAAGATTGTCAAACGCTTTGCGAAATGCCTCGTCGATAAAGTTTTCGCGGACAAACCATGCCAGCCAGTTTTCATTTGAATTAGTGCGGTAGGCGCTTTCTATGCATTTTGATTCGTATTGGTTATCATCAACCGGGGCCCGAGTCACCATACAGCGCGTGGTCTGCTTCGTTGCAGAATCATTGTCGACTACCAATGGGGGTTGCTTAGCTTGCTGGGCGCACCCACAGATTGCGACAATGGATACAACAACCAATAATCTCACACATGTCTCCGTGAAAAATGACTAAGGGTAATCCTGTCGGGTGGGCCTAATGAGTATATCGCCAACGTGTACATGTGAAGGCTGACCGACTGCAAACTCAATACTGCGCGCAATATCATCACCGTAGAGCAGCGGGCCAAACTTTTCTTTAAAACCATCCACCAGTTCATCGCTGTAACCGGCCCCAGCCTGAAAACCACTTAAGACCAACCCCGGCTCGATTAGAGTTACCCTGACACCTTTGGGGCCAATTTCCCTGCGCAAACCTTCCACCAATGAATGCACTGCAAATTTTGATGAGCCATAGACTGCGCTAAAGGGCGACAAATTACGTCCCACTACTGAACCAATAACCACAATATCGGCGGCCCGGTCAGGGAAACACTTGGGTTGACGCTGCACCATCGCCTGACCGGCCTTCTGCATTAAGTAGAGCGCCCCCTTTACGTTAAGTTCAAGCACCTCGGCAAACTCATCCAAATTTGCACTTAGCACCGAACCGCCCAAACCGCGACCGGCGTTTACCACCACCAAATCTGGCTCATCACCGAACTGCTCCTGGCACGCCTGCCACATAGCATCAATCACTGACGACTGAGCCGCATCCCCCTGTACAGGAAAAAATGCTGCGCCCAGTTCATCACTAAGCGCATCAAGCTTGTCGCGACGACGGCCACAACCAACCACTTTCACTCCCAATGCAACGAATCGTTTAAGGGTGGCTTCACCAATACCGGAGGTCACCCCCGTAACCAATGCCACTCGCTGATTCCATGTCATATAGTTTTCTCCACGCTCTCTATGATCACGATGCTTCACACATGCTCATTATAAGTTGGTCCTAAACCACATGAACGATACAGACGATTCATTAAAACACACAATTTCTCGCCACTTTATCGGTATAAGTACTATTTCTTGTGTTTTTATAGGTAAGCGCTTGCGCAAAAGCCAACCCACACGAACTTCGTCAAAATCTTTTTTGCATTACGGAGGATTTACACGTCATATTTATCCGATGATTCCCCCCACTGTTTTTTGAGTTAGAGGGCGACTATGCTTGCCTTAGTAGATGAATCATTTGTGTAAAGGAAACTCTTATGACCCCCAATATATTGGCGATAGATCAGGGCACAACCAGCTCCCGGGCCATGGTTTTCAGTGCCAGCGGCGAGGTTAAAAGTCGTGCCCAAAAGGAGTTTGATCAACACTTCCCCGCCGATGGCTGGGTTGAACACGACGCTATGCAAATCTGGCAGGTCACCTCGCAGGTATGTCGCGACGCACTCGCGCAACTGGCAGGCGGTGACGCTGTGGCCGGCATTGGCATTACCAATCAACGCGAAACTACAGTGGTGTGGAATCGCACCAGCGGCGAACCCATTTATCCCGCTATTGTGTGGCAAGACCGACGCACGGCCGAGACCTGCAAGGCCATGCAAAGTGCCGGGAAAGAACCCGATATTACCGACCGCACCGGGTTATTGCTCGACCCGTATTTTTCCGCCAGCAAACTCGCCTGGATTCTCGATCACGTGGAGGGCGCCCGCCAACAAGCAAGCCGCGGCGAGTTAGCCTTTGGCACGATAGACACCTGGCTGATTTGGAAATTTACCAACGGTAAGGTGCACGCTACCGATGCCACCAACGCATCGCGCACATTGCTGTTTAATATCCATACCCAACAGTGGGACGACACCTTATTAAAACTTTTTAATATTCCTGCATCGGTGCTGCCAGAGGTAAAAGATTGCGCGGCGGATTTCGGGATGGCGACCGAGGGGCTCGCCGGTAGGCACTTACCTATTGCTGGTGTGGCCGGAGACCAACACGCCGCAATGATAGGTCAGGGGTGCTTCAGCCCAGGCATGATTAAAAGCACCTACGGCACCGGCTGCTTCGCGCTGATGCACACAGGCAACACCGCCCAGCCGTCCAGCAACCGCCTGCTGACGACCACGGCCTATCGCTTGGCTGGGGTACCGCAATACGCCCTCGAAGGGTCTATTTTTATGGCGGGCGCCACAGTGCAGTGGCTGCGCGACAAGCTCGGCATTATCAATAACGCCAGTGACACAGAAGCACTAGCAGCAAGCCTGCCCAGCAATAAAGGCGTGTATCTGGTGCCAGCCTTTACTGGCCTAGGGGCCCCGCACTGGCAACCCGACGCCCGCGCCAGCATTTGCGGCCTGACCCGCGACAGTGGCCGAGCCGAGATCGCTCGCGCCGCACTCGAAGCTGTTTGTTATCAAACATACGATTTGCTACAGGCGATGACAGAAGATGCGCAGATGCCCATTAAAACCCTGCGCGTTGACGGCGGCATGATCGACAATAACTGGCTACTGCAGGCGCTGGCCGATATTACCGGCTGCTCCGCCGAGCGGCCCAGTATTACAGAAACAACCGCACAAGGAGCCGCATTTTTAGCGGGGTTACAATTGGGGATTTATCAGGGGTTGGATGACATCACCGATCGCTGGCAACTCGAACGCCTTGCCGTGCCCAAAATGTCAGAAGCCATACGCACAACTCAACTCAATGAGTGGCGCAGCGCTCTCAACAAGACGTTGCAGTCGTGATGTGGCGGCCACGTTAAATGGTCTTGTGGCGCCGAGTAAGCACTTAAAAGCCGTTATTGGCCCAAAAAGATGAACACCGAATAGCCCTGCCAAACCGCACCTCACTATGATTACTGCAAATCCCCTTCTTTAGATATTGCTATTACGAATCAATATCATTAGCATGTATGCACTGACGAGTATCCGCGACAGTCATTGCGCCGAATGCAATCTGGTCACCAGCCCGACAAAGAGATCTATGTATGTACTTTTCCCTCGCAGCGATTTTATTGGTATGCGCAAGCGTCGCGACACTTTATGTTTCTTGGCGCTCAGTGGGCCGCTCCACCGCACTTAAGGCCTCTGGCTGGATTGCCCTTGCCGGCGCCATCGCTTGCTGGTCACAGTCTGCCGGAACCGAATTTGGCACAACATTTAGCTTAATTCTGTTGCCGATATTGGCCTGGGTTGTCATGGCCTTTACCGCCGACACCCGCCGGCAAAAAGTTAAAATACAAGGTCGCGAGCGTTTGCAGCGCCCTTCATTCACCGCCTTGTTGCGCCACAGCGCGCGGGTGGTCGGCGGCGTTGTGCTCGCGGGTGTTAGTAGCGCTTTCTTTTGTATGGGACTTGCCACCTGGTTACCCACCTCACCGGTCAATGCCATTGTGTTGGCCGTATTTCTTACTCCCGTTGTTTGGGGCGCGGCCGCCTATTGGCTCTGTGCAGACCCAAACCAATATCGTCCATCCGCCACTATTGCTTTGGCCGGCGCACTTGGTGCCGCCATTATTTACGTGTGATGCCTATGAAACAGTTACTTTCCCCAAGCTTAGTTAAACAATCGCTAAGCAGTCACTCGTGGCTCGGTATTGCCATGGGCGCAATGCTTTATTTGGTCTGCCTATCGGGCAGCATTGCGGTTTTTTACCCTGAGTTTGAACGCTGGGAGCAGCCGCGTGTCGAGCCCGTTAGCGCTGTTAGCGGCGACTTAGCGCAGCGCGCTTATGACGCTCTTGTCGCGCAAACTGCGCAGGTGGATGCTGACGCAACCGATGATGGAGATCACCACCATCACCGCTACGTATTGATGCCAACCGAGGATAACCCGCGCCTGGTTGTGGCTGACGATGAGCAGGGCTGGTTTGTAAACGCCGACGGTACACTCGGGGAAAAAGTCGCCCACGACTGGACCCATGTACTCACCGATTTACACCTGTACCTGCATCTACCCACCAGCTTTGGCATGATTGTGGTGAGCATACTGGGCGCCATGTTATGCGGCCTGATCATTTCCGGTTTCTTATCTCACCCACGTATTTTTAAAGACGCGTTTGCATTGCGTCTCAAGGCCTCACCACGCTTACAGCAGGCCGATGTCCACAATCGGCTGAGCGTTTGGGGCGCCCCCTTTTATCTGACTATCGCGATAACCGGGGCGTTTTTCGGTTTAGCTAATTTATTTGGCTATGTCGCGGCCAATGCGTTTTATGACGGCGATTTAGGTGAAGTCATACCCGCCATTTACGGCGCGGAGCCTGAACTCGATCAACCGCCACAAGCGGCTCAGGTGGGTCGGGCTCTGGCACAAATGCACAGCATAGCCCCCGAGGCCACACCACTGTATATCACCATTGAGGGCATCGACTCACCGGAGCAGTTTATTATGGTGGGCGCGACTCACCCGGGCCGGTTGATTTACGCGGAACAATATCGCTTTGACAGCGCCGGTAGTTACATGGACAAGGTCGGTTTCTCAGATGGCGATGCGGGCCGACAAGCCATTTTCTCGGTGTATCGTATCCACTTTGGGCATTTTGGCGGTGAGTGGGTGCAATGGGTCTACGCTCTGCTGGGACTCGCCTTAACGGTCATTTCGGTAAGCGGTATTAATATATGGCTGAGTAAACGCAAAAAGCGCGATGCGCTCAACAACCTTTGGACCGGCATAGTGTGGGGAACTCCGGTTGGCTTAAGTGCCAGCGCCCTCGCCTCAATCGGATTTGGCATCACCTCGATAGGGATCTTCTGGGGCGCGATTTTGCTGGCAATGGTGTGGGCACAAATCGTCGACAGCCACCCCCACGCCAAGCGACGCTTACAGGCGGCATGCGCTCTATTGTTGGCAGCTACCGCAATCGCCCACGTCGTGGTTTTTGGTCAATACGCGCTTTCGGGCACCGCCCTTGGCGTCAATATAAGCTTGCTTGTTCTGGCTTTAGCCTTTGCTCTGACGGTGATTAAAAGTGCGCGTACGCGCCATCAGCACACTTCAGAAATCGTCCAGGCAACTTAACGCACGTAAGCGACAACCGATACGAAATGGCAACAAGAACCCGCCAACACAAACATATGCCAAATACCGTGGGCGTGCTTAAGTTTTTTCAGACCATCCAGCACATAAAAAATCACTCCCACGGTGTAGGCCACCCCGCCTAAAAATAGCCAGGTTAACCCAGCAGCGGGAAACCCGGCGGACAAGTCGTGGTAGACGACCACACATACCCACCCCATCACCAGGTAGATGGTAATTTGCAACCATTTGATACGTCGCTTGGGTAATATATCCAACAGTAAGCCCACCACCGCCAGCGCCCAGATAACCACCAACATAATTAAGCCGGTGGTTCCGCCGACCGTCACGGCCATAAAGGGGGTGTAGGTACCAGCTATCAGCAAGTAAATGCATACGTGGTCGAGTTGGCGAAATACCGCTTTTAACTTGGGAGAACGGAAACTGTGGTAAAGCGTGGACATGGTGTAAAGCAGTATCAACGTTATGCCAAACACAGTAAAACTCGCAATCAGCGCCGCGTCCCACTGTTGAATGCTGATGGTTAAAAGCGCACCAAAACCTACCAGCGCTAAAACGGCACCCACTAAATGGGTAATACTGTTAATGCGTTCGCCGTCGTACATAGAAATACTCTCGCTGCCACTGCCCAAGGCTGTAGTTTAACAGGCTACAAACAACAAAAAAGTGGCAGCGGGGTCAGAATGCATGCTGCTCAGAGTAACAATAGGCCCAGCGAGCAACGCCGACAAAAGTAGCTGAACACACGAAAGGCCACGTTTGCTATGAGCACTGGGCTGAGTTAAGTGCGTCGCTGTGGCCAGAGGCTTTGCCGCGGACAGCAGCAATACATGCGCGATCCTAGGCTTCGCCGACAACAAGTCTTGGCAAGCCTAAGGCTACAGACCTGCTTCGCGCCAAGGCAATCTCTACCTGATAGCGCCGCCCAGGCTCCAGCTTCTCGATCGTGTGGCTCTTTTGCAGCTCACCATCAACCCACATTTGCGACTCCGCCAAAGTATTGTCACGCTCGATCGACAAATAAAGTATGGCTCCCCGGATATGCTTGACTGCCTTCAAACCGTACCAAGCCATGGGCAACTGCGGGTTTATTTGCAAGCCTTTATCCGTTCCGCGAATGCCCAGTAAGCCCCGCTCCAATGCAAGATACACCCAGCCACTGGCAAATGTACTGGGCGCAATACTTGCCCTGCCGGACCAGCTTTCATCACCTTCAACGGGGCCAGTAACGTAATCCGGAATGTACGTCGGAAGCACCCCCAATCGCCGCGTGGCACCTTGCTCCTGATCGTCTTGATGGAGACAGGGCAATACCGAATGCAGAACTTCAAAGGCTCGCTCCGATTCACCAATTTCATACAAAGCATAGGCGTATTGTGCCGAATCCGAAGACAGGTGCGAAGCGTTCAAGCCACACCCTGGCTGCCAGGCCAGCCAGCTCGCCCACTCATCATCCAATTTTGTATAAGCCGGCCAAAGATTCAGCAAGCCGTATTCGGTTTTCAAATGTTTATCCACAGACGCGACTATTGGTTGAGCCAAGGTGCCACACCCGGCCAAAAGGGCCCAGCTTTGTGGTTTTAAATGTATTCTACCTTCATGGCTAGCAACTTCCCCCTGGCGCTTACCGCGCACAGATACCCCTTGAGCGAACCAATCGCCAGACCACAAATACTGTACGGCAGCGCTGCGTAAACTGTCGCAGTGCGCACGGTACTCCTTGCCTAGCGATTGCAGCAACATGACCTTTTCGCAAATCACGGCCCACCGCTCAAGTGTAAATACGCCAGAAAAAGTCGCGCTGGCACATGCACGCAAAGAGCGCCAATTGGCTCCGTCTTCATCACCACGCCGGGTATCGAGCAGCCCTCGATCGTCAATCTGTTCGACTAAACCATGTACCACTGTATTCAGGCACTCAAAAACACTGACGCGCTTTCGTCGCACGTCAATGAGCTCTCGCAATAATGCCGCGTCCCCCGTCTCCTCCTGGTACGCATCGATTACCATAATCAGCTCGGCGCAGCACTGCGCAAAACCCGATACAGGCGTCGTTACGTTCAACCGGCCCTCCTCCAAAAACTGCAATATATTGCACCTCGCCTGAGCTGGATCTACAAAAACCAAAGACAAGGTATTCGCCAACTTCTCACGCAAGCCATCGGCTTTTGCTGTTAACACTTGTTGCGCAAGCCAGTGATTGGTGAAGTGATTAAACGCATCCTCCGGGCTGTCGAGTTGAATGCTTTGATGAGTGTCTCGGTATATTGCCTGATTGTCTGATAGCACACGCGCGAAACCTGCCGGGTATAGGTATCTATCGCGAAGCTTCAAAATAGCGGTTTTGCTCTCGCCCTCGCCCACCATAAAGCGAAGCGTTTTAGCCTCGCCTGGCGCCAAATCTACATCGTAGTGAAAAGCGGCCATGGGTTCGGACCACTGGTGGGACGCGTCGCAATCGAGCTCCGCCCGATCTAAGGCTTGAGGGTGCTGCCAACTTTTACCGCCTAAGAAATTTTCCTGCCGGCACTGCCAAGTCACCGGCGGAAATTCGTGCAACACAAATCGCTGCTGAATACGACACTCAGTCTCACCGCGGTGAGACTGAGTAACAACAGACGTTGCCACAATACCTTCCAGATCGGGCCGGTATTCTGCAGAATTATTTTTGGAGCGCAACTGACCGAATGAGAACGCCGGATACAATTTTATATGACGCGCCGCCGCGCTGCGATTGGCCAGCGTAACCGACCAGAGTTCTACGTTGTCCTGCTGCGCCAAGGTCACAACCAAGCGAGCATCAACCTCGTGATAGCAGGTATCCCAAACCAAACACCCATCACCGACGGAAAAATCGAACATGGATGGCTCGGTATTTCCGTCACCATAAGGCAAAACGGCTATGCCGCCCTCGTCCGGATCGCAAAGATAAAAGCGACGAGCAAATGAATCCGCAGTGGCACTCTTTGCCGTTAGCACTTTAGCGGCACCATGACAGTTGACCGTCATTGTCCGGTGTTTGTTTACCAAACGGCCATAGGCCCGAGGCATCGATTGAGCGCACGACAAATGCCACCGCGCGCCATAGTTACTGGAATAAATCACTGCACCTTACCTTTCTTCAGGGCGACATGTTAGCGCTACCATTTCACACACAAAGCTCGCATCAAGCGCCATTGTAAAAACGGCGCATAATAGTGGTATTTCAAGCTTTTTCTGTGACGAGAATCACACTAACAGCAATAATGGAACAATTTTTACCCAGGTAACCGTATACATCACAAGAAATTGATAGCGCTATCAGACGCAACAGCTAGCCGGGACGCTACAAGATGTCGGCATCCTTCAATGAGTCAATGTGGGAAAATTGTGAACAGGTACCAGCCAATGATCACCACGAACCTCAGCATGAGCCAAGTCTGTCAGGGCACGCTCGGTAATACTAATGCCCATGCCGGCCATCTGGTCGAAGGTGTACAGGCCGTTGTGGTCAAACTGACGGCGGGTACGATGAATATTAAAGACACTGGCGAATTGACGATTAAATGCTTGCTCAACCCCCTCGCGCCCTAACATAAACCCCAACATGCCACCCCAGGTAGCCGCAGGGTTATCAGAGTCCCAGCCGGCCAGCATAGCGATCTTAATGGTTTGTTTAATGTCGCCCTCACCGTAAAAATAACTCAGCAAACTCGCGGCGTAGTTTATTCCGGCTGCGAAACAACCGTTGCAATACAGGTTGCGCGATGTCAGGTCGTAGCCATCTTGTTGCTCAACTTGATAGCGCTGGTAAATAGCATCGCGCGCGTCTTCCCAAGGTATGCCCGCAATGTATTGGCCTTTTACAAAATCGTACATTGCGGCTGGATATTGATCATCACTGAGTGCAGATCGAGCCGAATCGGCCATCCACATTAAAACATTTTTAGTGGGCGCACCTTTGTCTACGCCACCGGCCAGAGCATAAAGCGTGACATAAAAGCGTGCGATCTCTGCGGCCTCTGCGTCCGCGGTCGTTCGAATAGGTAAGTCCGCCATACGCAACGCCACATCTGGCCTGCCAGGAGCGAACAGACCAAATATTTCGGTCGTTAATTGGGCGTCAATCATATCGTAGTGTTCGTTATTTTCCTGCGTACCCGTATGCGGCGGTAACAGACCAGCGCGCATTAAGTCATAAGCACGTTGATTCGATACCCAGAGATAATTCTCATAGTCGCCCGCAGGGTCTTTGCCATAAGGGGTGGGTTCATCGCTGGCATAGATATGCGTCAACCAGCCGTCACGTATCTGCCCGGGCGTCAAAATGCTGGTTTGATGCTGGTCGAGCAAGTGCTGGTAGATAAACTCAATATCGGTATCGTCATCCGCTCCCCACACGCCCCCTGGAGCGGCGAATACAAAATCGATGCTTGCGGACAGGTCACTGGGTATGCCCTGTCCCCAAATGCTGGGCTGGTCAGGTTTGCCCCAGTCATCGCGCGTATAAAACGCGCCGGTTTTTATCTCACCGATATTGCCGACCTTATCCATCTCAGTAACCAAACCACTCCAATTGGCAATGCTTTGCCCAAGCCAGAAACCGTAGAGTCGATCTTGATAATCCAATGCATTGATTTTAAGAGTTTTCGCGTCCGCAAACACTTGCGATGCGCTCAACATAAGTACGAACAAGCTGACGAGCTTCATCGGTTCCCCCGGTAATTATTAGACATGTTTTAACCGCTGCTTGTTAAAATTATTTGTTAACGCCAAAGGCTAACACAGGGGGCAAATATAAAATATGCTGGCAATACTAAGGAGGACTCGGCAGCAGAATGCTCCGCTCGTCTGGCTGCACTCTCCCACCATCAATCGCATCGCTCATATGTCGCACAACCGGACTTGGCACCCCTGCACTATCGGTTAAAAAATAGGAGTGGCCTTTGCGATCAAAGCGATTATTGAAATCATCGCAATCAACCTCGTACACTCGATTTGGCAGTTTTGCTAGGTCTTCCGGACCGGTCATACCTAGGCGACGCGATAACACCTTGTTGCGCACGTTGGCTATTTTTGATGCCGGCATGGCGTAGTCATCATTGGCAAAATAGACAACAGTATTGCGGGTGGAATCGATGATGTAACGGCCGTCGTTATCGCCCTCGAGAATTTCATTGGCAAGGTCTGGCGCCACCAAAAATACGTTGCGAAACAACTGTGGCATATTGCCGGCGGAATGCTTTTCCGCCCATTCGCGCAGGGCATTTTTCAACACGCGTGAACCCATTGAATGGGCCAACATATTCATTCGGCGCAGGCAAGGGTCTTCCTGCTGAGCTTTATCCCGGCGCCAGTCGTCAAACTTACCGAGCATTCGGGCAAAGGCTAATCCGCTGGCATCAGCGGCGTCTTGATCATCCCAGTAGTCATCGGCAAAAGCGGCAGAAGAGTCGTCATCGCACGGCCAAATTAAGGGAACGACCTGCACCAAGCCCGGCGATTGTGCATCCATAAGCTGCTGCAAGGTTTGTGCGTTACTAAACACATCGGGCTCCATGTTGTTATTAAAGCCATGCACATATAGAAGTAGCTGAACCTTTTCCGGCAACGCTTTTAAGCGCTGAAAAAAAGCTTTGCTTTTAATTTCGGTGTAATCATCTTTGCCATTGCGTTCGCAAAAATACAGGTACTGCGATACGGCGGTATTTTGATAGTCAAAACTGATGTTGCGATTAGTGCGCGAACGCGCCGACTGCACGGGGGTGCGATTGGTGACGAACAGCATGCCTTGCCTCCTGATCCTTGGGTAGAACATGAAAAAGAGCTTACTTGCTGGCCCTACATTCATCCAGATATAGCACAAATTTTAACCAGTTAACACTAGCAGGCTATTGAAAAACCCCTTGCATGCTCAGCGAGGCCCGAAGCGTGCAGATGTCGTGCCTTGTCTCGACGGACAGGGTGGTTCCCTTTGCTAGAGGCAAGGTGCGGCAGATGTGCGCTTCAGGCCTCGCCCTGCGGGACTTACAGGCTGGCCCGTACTCGTCGTTACCACTTTTCGATGGGTGGGCACACACCGTCAAAGTGGCGTCTAGATTACGAACCAGCCTGAAAGTCTGAGTACATAAGGGGTTTTTCAACAGCCTGCCAGGCAGACACAAAAAAGCCCGCGCATTTCACTGCGCGGGCCAAGAGGGTTTAGACAACCGAATTATTTAAGCTCTACGACAACCACAGATTTAGCCGGTATATCGAAGTCTTTTAGCGAGGCTTCAAATGCTGCAGGCTGAAGCTGCTCTGGCGCTGCAAAAGTGTTGCGAGCGTCCAACTCGTTCGCTGTCAATATATGACCTACGGCCTTAGTCAACTTGGCGCCATCGACGTCCAAATCAATACTGGCACCGTTTTTAGGGTCGAGATTGACCAAGGCCAAGTACAGCTTACCATCCGTGCCACGGGCAACGGATGCGGTAACCGCAGGAACCGATTTATCACCACTGCCATAGTTTCCAGTTTCGATCTCGAAAGGAATGGATGTGGCATCCTGGAACACTTTGTACATACCATAGGTATGGTAAGTCGGTGTCAGTACCATTTTCTCTTTATCGGTAAGGATCATCGCCTGCAGTACGTTCACCATCTGCGCAATATTGGTCATGGTTACGCGCTCAGCGTATTTGTGAAAGATGTTGAAATTTACCGCCGCGACAACCGCATCACGCAAAGTGTTCTGTTGATACAAAAAGCCGGGGTCGCGCTCAGGCTCCGGGTCGTACCAGGTGCCCCACTCATCGACGTAGAGTTTGACATCACCGTCCGGGTCATTCTTTTCCAGTACAGCGACATTGTCGCGGATGTAACCGTCTATTTTGTAAGTACGGTTCATAGTCGCGAGCCATTCGTCTTCGGTAAAGTTAATGGCGCGTCCTTTGGCGTCCCAGTCTCCGCTCGGCAGGGTATAATAGTGGTAACTGATACCATCGATATTTTGCTCGATGTTGGCACTCAGCACATCGGTCCAGGTCGTATCTTCACTGTGACCGCCGCTGGCGACAAACTTAGGCTTTTTGCCATGTGGTGTTTTTAAGAAGGTTGCATACTGCTTGTACAAGTCAGAGTAGTACTCAGGGCGCATATGCCCGCCACAGCCCCAAGCCTCGTTACCAATACCAAAGTAAGCAATTTCGAAAGGTTCTTCACGGCCATTGGCACGGCGCTCATTGGCCAGAGTAGAGCCCTTTTCACCGGTCATATACTCGACCCATTCGGCCATTTCCCGAACGCTACCGCTACCCAGATTACCGTTGACGTAGGCATCCGCGCCCAGCAACTCGACAAACTCGAAGAACTCATGAGTACCAAACGTATTGGGCTCTTCTACGCCGCCCCAGTGGGTGTTTACTTTTACTGGGCGCTCATTACGCGGACCAATACCTTCGCGCCAGTGGTACTCATCGGCAAAACAGCCTCCGGGCCAGCGCACCAAAGGCACTTTAATTTCTTTTAGGGCATTTAATACATCGTTGCGAAAACCTCGGGTATTGGGAATATCAGAGTCTTCCCCGACCCATACACCTTCGTAAATTCCACGCCCCAGATGTTCGGCAAATTGTCCGTAAATATCTTTATCAATAACCGGGCCTGCATTACTGACGTTAAACTCGATGTCCACTTGATGATCTTTGGCCATTAGCGGGCTGCTTGCCAGCAGCACACCGGCGGCAATGAGGCTTTTTAATTTCATGACGGTCTCCTGATTTATTATCATTCTATAATACAAAAAAGCCCACTAGATTGCAGTGGGCGTTTACATTACTTAATTCACTTCCCGAAGCTGGAATTTTTGGCAGTCATTATCAAACCATGGCGACTGTGACAAGTTCGCACCGTTGGCTAAAGCGCAACTATCAGCATTTAAAGATAGACCACTGTGGCGGTTGCGTAACTGCACGGAACCGTCACCCAGAGGTACAACCGCCCACTCAGCTTCGGCGCCATCGCAACTTCCCAGCACCGCATTGGCACCCGGCACTATTGGATTGCCGGCCAGGGTCATACATTGATCCGCCAATTTCACGCTGTAGAAGGCTTCGCTGGTCGAGCTGAACTGCCATTTCTGTAAGTCACTGCCTTGCCAGCCATCCTGTGCAACGTTGCCGCCATCAGCAACGAGCGCTTTGCCACTTTGAACGCTCATAACAGCAACATCACCCGTCGGTGCTAGTCGCCATTGAGCATCATTACCGCCCAGTGTCGCGCCGGTATCGCGGTTAGTCAGGGTGAGCCAACCGTTAACATCGGTAGCAACCGTCCAGCGCTGCGTGTCGGTATTCACCCAGGGGGTAGCTTGCTCGTTCTGGTCGATAAAGGTACCACTGTCGACGTGGGCCAAGCGATATGCCCCATCGGCGGTTGAGTCCAGCACCCAGTTGGCCTTGCTGCCAGCACAGGCGGCTAACGCAAGGTCGCCACCGTTCCCGACCAAACATTTACCGGCACGATTGACTAACTGTTGCTGAACCCCCTGCACAGACACCTTAATAGGGCCGTTTTCACCCGAGGGCATTTTAACCGGCTCACCTTCCGGTATTGGGTCGCCAAAGTTAGGCAGACCCTCGTCGGTCCAGGTGAACTGCTGTGCACGGACCGAGCGGGTTGAGCCGCAGCCATACTCTTCTTTCGAGTTGCCGTGATACACGATCCAGTCCTGCGTGCCATCGGGAGAGACAAAGAAACCATTATGGCCCGGGCCAAAGACGCCATTACCACGCTGAAAAACAGGCTCTTCATACTGCTTCCAGTGATCTGGGTTGAGCGGATCACTGCCAATTAACTCTTTCATCCCTAACTTGTAATCGGGGGTGTCACAATAACTGGCAGAATAAATCAAAAAGGTGCGCCCCTTATGCTTGAGAATCTCAGCGCCCTCTGTAACCTCACGACCACTGATCTCCCAATCTAACTCAGGGCGAGTGATAACAACTTTAGGAGAGCCCGCTTTCAGCGTCCAGGGGGTTTCCATTTCGGTAATCAGATTTAACTGCTCTGGCCCGTGCCACTGCGAATAGAGCAAATACAATTTGCCATCGTGCTCTAAGTAAGTACCGTCGATGTTCCATTCGTTGGGCATAAAGTGCCCCTTGTACTCGTAAGGGCCCATGGGGTCATCACCCGCACTTTCCAGTACCGACAGATGCTGATGATCTAAGGTGCCGTGGACACCGGCGGTATACATTAAATACCAGCGCCAGCCATTAGGGCCGTTTAAACGGTGAAATTCAAATGCCCAAAAATTCCAGCTGCGCGCCGGGTCCGTATCAGACCAGACATTAATCGGTGATGCTTCGGATAAACCTGCCAGAGTTGGCGATTTGCGCATGACCAGCTGCGACGTCCAGGTAGTCGTAGTGAGGTAGTAGTTACCATCCCAGTATTCCAACCAAGGGTCAGCGCCATTGGCAAACAGTGGATTGGCAAAATAGCCTTCGGGCAGGGTTTGCTCTTGCGCAGAGTTTGCCACATTGTCAGTTTGCGCACAGCCGGCAACTGCCGCCAGCGCACAAATACTGGTAAATTTTTTCCACTTAATCATCACAACCTCACACCTTCCACTTTAGAAATTAATTACGAACCCACCGCGTGGGCGCACTGTCAACTTGAAAGCCTTCGCTGCGCTAACATCACGACGACTAAAGGATCGGTCATCATCGCCATCTGTAATCATCTGTCCTTCACTGGCAATAAATGTCAAATCCATATTCAGCGTTACTTCAGCATCGGTACCGTTAATACCGGCCACAAACCAGTCACTGCCGCGACGACGGGCAACGACTGCATACTCACCAGGGCTGCCGGTCACTAATCGTGTTTCGTCCCAAAGCGTTGGGATATCACGCATATACTCTTTAACGAAATCCGGCACCTTTGCCATACCCGCTGGAGTTTCGGCAATATGCTGGATACCGCTGGTGAACAAAACCGGCAGCGCCAACTCGAAGCCGTTGGAGGTCTTTCGCTCGATATTGGGGATTTCATCGAATGTGGTGGGAGTAAAATCCATAGGGTCAAACACATTACGGGTAAAAGGCAGCATGGCCATATGGCTGGCGGCTTTATCCGCACTGGCCTGCATAAACGTAATCATTTCAAAGCCGTGAACAGATTCCATGGTCATCATGTTGGGGTAAGTACGATGCAGCCCCCGTGGCAATGATGAACCGTGATAATTCAGCAACAGCTCATAATCTGCCGCATCGCTTAGCAGATCGTTGTAGTACTGCATAACCGACTGGCCATCACCCGGGAAGAAATCGATTTTTACCCCCTTCACGCCAACCTCGTGTAATCGGGCAAAGTGCTCGAGACGTTTAGTCCGATCCACCAGTTGACTTTTGGGAGTCATTTCCGTGGTATTCCATTCACCCGATGAGTTATACCAAACGAGCACGCCGACATTTTTTTCCTCAGCGTAATCCACGAGCTCCGCCAGTTTTTCCCAGCCGATATTCCGATCCCAGTTCGCATCAATCAGAACATAAGGCCAACCCATGTCGGCGGCGTAATCAATAAACTCCATGGTGGTATCGAAGTTAACCGAGTCATCCTTTAATAGCGCCCAACTCCAGGCTGCCAACCCGGGTTTCGCCCAAGGCATATCACCTACGGCTGGTGCAGCCAAATCAGTGCCCAATGTTGACTCTGTCACAGTGGCCAAATCACCCACGGCAATAATTCTCCAGGGCGACGTAAGCGCTTCATCAGAGTTAGCCATCAGTTCACCACCGGTGATCACTTCGGGTGCCATAGGCTTACCAATTTGATACTCGCCCTCGGGTGAGTTCTGAGCCAGACGCGATGCATGGAAATCGCCCTGCATTCCCGCCTCGCCAATTAATACCCAATCGTGGCCGGTATAAAATAGCGAAGGAAACACCCAGCCCGCTTCGGTAGGGCTGGCCGTACCGACCGGAATGTCCATCTGGTAGTGTTCTTCGTAAGACGGGTTAGTATTAGCAAAGCCGGTTTGAGCGACAGCAACGGGTTGTAACCAAGCTTTACTGTCCGGGGTAAAATCAAAACTGGTGTGCTCTTCAACAACATGCCGACTATTTTGACCGGCGTTTGGAATTTGGTACTGGAAAGACAAACCATTATCAGAAACCCGAAAGGCGAGTGTCAACACGTCACCTTGAGCATTCTCAACCTTAAACACTTGCTCGTTGGCCTGATACGTAATATCACGCTGTTTGCCATGAGACATGGTGTACGGCTCGGACACATACTCAACGTTGCCAACGCTCTGTACACTAAGGCCGGTGTTAAACTCAGCGTCGCTTAATGTCAAACCAAGGGCCGAGGGCTCAAGTACAACATTGTCACGGTGGGTCAAAGAATACTCAACACCGCCATTGGTGCTTTCCTGCAAGCTTAGCTGCACCTCACCGTTGGGACTGGACAAGGTGTACGTTTGATCTGCTCCGCACCCAGCCAGAGCAAGTATTGCAAGCAATCGAAATTTCATAGACTCTCCTTTGTTATTATCGAGAGCGTTCGCTTAACAATCGAGCAGTAAGTCACTGCACTCAATACGGCTGTTGTGGCGATCGCTTGAGCTTCAGCGGTTGGACTATAACGCTGAAAACTGAAAGCTCATGGTTGACGTATAGGTCTCACCAGGCTGCAATGTAATATCATCAAAGTCTTTCTGATTTGGCGCATCGGGGAAGTGTTGAGGCTCTAAACAAAAACCAGCGTGCTTGTGATAGGTCAAGCCCTTGCCACGAATACTGCCATCGAGAAAATTACCGGAGTAAAACTGAACGCCGGGCTCAGTGGTATACACTTTCAATATTCGCCCAGACGCAGGCTCAATCGCTTCCGCGGCCAAAACAAAATCTGACTTGTGTGTTTTTTTAAGTACGAAGTTGTGATCATAACCACCGGCAATATTGAGTTGCGGATGATCACTAGCGACATCGCAGCCAATCGCTTTGGCTGCAGTGAAATCAAAGGCAGAACCGGCCACCGGCTCAATCTCTCCGGTAGGAATGAGCTCGTCATTCACCGGGGTAAAGTGTTCGGCATGAATACATAGCGTGTGATTTTCCACACTGCCCGAACCCGCCAGGTTAAAGTAGCTGTGCTGAGTTAAGTTGACCGGCGTAGGGGCGGTGGTTGTCGCTTTGTACTCGGTAACCAATGCGTTATCAGCGCTGAGCCGATACACAACATCTACGGTAAGCTCACCGGGATAGCCTTCTTCGCCATCGGCACTAATGTAGCGCAGATGCAGTTCGGCAGCATCGTTGGTGACCCGAGTTTCGGTCTGCCACACCACCTTATCGAATCCCACAACACCGCCGTGTAAATGACTGATGTCATTTTCATTTTTAGCCAGCGAGTAGGTCTCGCCCCTAAGCGTAAACTGACCTGAGTTTAATCGGTTGCCAACCCGCCCGATCAGAGCACCAAAGTAAGGCGAGTCTTTGACATAATCATCAAGGTTATCAAACCCCAACACGACATCCGCAAGCTGACCTTTGTTATCTGGGACCCAGCACTCGGTGATAATGCCACCGTAGTTGCTAATACAGACACGCATTCCAGCTGGATTGGTCAAGGTAAACAGCTGCGCTTCCCGCCCATCTGGCAAAATGCCAAAAGGAGCTGATTTAATATCAAACATATTTCATCTTCAGTTGAGTGAATTTAGTCGCCAAGCTCTTGGCCGAACACGGGAAAACCCTGCTCATCCCAATGTAACACCCGAGCCCGTGCATCGCGATTGGGGTCGGTAAGCGGTGTGCCCTGCAACTCTTTGTAATCGCGTGAGTGATAAATCAATAGGTCTGTTTCACCATCTTCCGCAACCGTAAAGCTGTTGTGGCCGGGACCGAAACGTTTAACCGCTTCGTTGGTATAGAACACGGGCTCGGGCAGTTTATGCCAAGATTCTTGTTTCATTAGATCGGCATCGGCATCTGCCCACAACATCCCCATAGCGTAGTTGTGATCGGTCGCACTGGCTGAATAGGTCATAAAAATACGACCGTTCTTTTTAAACACAGCCGCACCTTCATTGACCTTGTAGGTAATGATTTCCCAGTCTAGCGTTGGCTCTGTCAGCATAATGACAGGCTCTTTGATTTTAACCGGGCTCTCCAGCTCAGCCATATACAGCGCAGAGTTGTATTTCTTTGCAGGGTCTTTTTGCGCCCACACCAAATAGCGTTTGCCATCATGGGCAAAACTTGTTGCATCCAGGGAAAAGTCGTCCCAGGGGGTATGCATACGAACGGGTTTGCTCCACGTGCCGGCCAACGGATTAGCCGCTGTTGAGGTGATGGCATGCATGCGAATCATCCATGGCTCATCCACCGGTGCACCGGCAAAATAGATCACCCACTGATCATCAAAATAATGCAACTCTGGCGCCCAGATATTAATACCGATGCTGCTCTGTTTAGTTGGCTGCCAGATGGTGACTTCTTCGGCGTCAGATAGGCCATTTATGGTTCTGGCCCGGCGCAACACCAGTCGATTGAATTCAGGAACAGTGCCAATAAAGTAGTAATAGCCGTCCGTGTGACGGTGAATCCAGGGATCTGCGCGCAACTCGACAATTGGATTATCGTAGTCGACGGCGCCTGATTCGCCAGCCGACGCGGTAGTCACAATGCAAAAGCTCGCCGCGATTACAGCGAGTAATGTGAGTATTCTGTTCACAGTCATGTATCCCCTTGTTAGGTCTATTATTGGGTTCAACCTTTACACCTTGCATTTGAATATTATTATAATACAATAATTGGTACAAGCGCCCTATGGATCATTTATCCTCAGGGTGAACCAATCAACGTTAAGAAGCGTTAACAATAACAACTGAGGGCCAGATGAAAAAACACGAATCTCTATCAGTTTTACGCGGAATGGCATTTACTATTGCGATTGGCGCGATAGCAGCGCTGACCTCCGCATGCAGTGAGGCCCAACCAGAGTTTGACCGCATTGGCAAACAAGTCAGCATTCACGACCCGGTTATGGCCGAAGAAGACGGCGTTTACTATCTGTTTAGTACAGGCCCCGGCATTACCATTTATCGCTCCAAAGATCGCATCAACTGGGAGCTTCAGGGGCGAGCCTTCGCCACTGAACCCACCTGGGCAAAATCCGTCGCACCGGGCTTTCGCGGGCACCTGTGGGCACCCGATGTGGTGGAAAAGGATGGCAAATTTCACCTGTATTATTCCGTCTCAGCCTTTGGCAAAAACACCTCAGCGATTGGCGTCACCGTCACTGAAACACTAGACCCGAGCGCCGACAATTACGGCTGGCAGGATCAAGGTATTGTGATCCAATCGGTCCCGGGGCGAGATAACTGGAATGCGATTGACCCCGCCGTTATTCGCGATGAAAACGGCGATGGCTGGATGGCATTTGGCTCTTTCTGGAGTGGTCACAAGCTGTTCAAGCTTAATGAAGACTGGACGGCGCCTGCGCAACCCCAACAATGGCACGGCATCGCCTTTGGTTACCGTCCTGCCGATGTCCCTCCGGGTGAGGCCGGTCCGACCGAGCTCGAAGCACCCTTCCTGTTCAAACACGGCGATTTCTATTATCAGTTTATTTCGCTCGGTAAATGCTGCCGCGGCGCTGACAGCACTTATCATATTGGCGTAGGCCGCAGTGAATCGGTAACGGGCCCCTATTTGGACAAAGACGGTAGAGACCTGGCGCAAGGCGGCGGCAGCGTCATTTTAAAAGGTAACAAGCAATGGCCGGGTATCGGCCACAACAGCGCCTACACCTTTGATGGCGCCGACTATTTGGTTTTTCACGCCTATGAATCGGCCGATAACGGGCTGCAAAAGTTAAAGATTCTCCCCATCGAGTGGCAAGATGGCTGGCCCACTGTTGACCCCGCCGGACTCGATGAATATCAAAGTGTTCAGGTAAAAAGTATTGATTAATACCTCTGTCGGTTTCTGATTGCCTATTACCACAGCGGTATTTCTAGTCAGTTACGCAACGATGTTGTCTGTTTGGGGAGCCTGGCTCCCCCTTTTTTATACACCCAATAATTAAGGAAGGATGGATTATTTATGCCTCTGCTACCTTTTCGACATGTTACAACACAAAAATTTAGTGGCGTATTGCGCTTTTCCCGCTTTCTAGTATTACTCGCACTGATCTTTGTCGCCATAGGATTGCTGGCAGGTATGAGTGCTCTTTTCTCTTCAATGATAGGTGGAGTGGTACTTGCCGTGCCTTTTCTGGCAACGGCATTGGGGCTGTATGCCCTCGCGGCTTTCCTTACTATTTTGTTAGCAATAGAGGATAACTTACGCCTACAAGCCGCATCTTCTCAACGAGACTAACCGCGGTCGAAAGGTTTTCCCAACTCTTTGCAAGAACAAAATTTAGCTCGCAGTCTGCGCTACGCAAGTCAGCGCAGCGGGTCACGGTATTCCCTATTTTGGCTCTGTTAGTTCGCCTGCGTAACTGGAACGAGCGTTGTGGCTAGCCCGCCAGCGCGGATAGTCTTCGCTCAATAGCCCTTCAGGCCAAGTACCGTACCAATGGTAACCGCTGCGCCTCTCTAAGTGGACCTCGGCAAGCGACTCTACCCGCGAGCCATCCCGATTGGTGAAAAATGGCTGGCGGGTTTTTATATCGTAAAATCTGGCCCACAGGCCCAGAGCTGTGCTGTCTTGCACCAATTTACGGTCGAAGGTTGCAGTGTGATACTCAAACCGAACCGGGTTAATCGCCACCTCCTCAACCCTAAGCCCCTCAATACGATGATCAACAAACCAGTCAACGGCAGCATCAACGGCCGATATCACTCTAGCTGACGGCTGGCTTTTGGACATAAGGTAATCCACGACCGCAACACTCTCCCAGGTTTGCAAGGCCGGCAACTCATACGAGCGCGCAGCAACCGGAACCAGTGTGTTTTTGTCATACTGCCCCGCCCAAATGGTTGGTTTTCCATCGATAACAATTTGTAAGTCGAGGATCAGCTGATCGCCTCTATTGACTGCACCTCGTGCACGCTCGCGCAAATCTTTGGGCACAAATTCAAAAGGTGGCGCAGCACTTGCGACCTGCCTGAGAAACCCGAGTACGCCCGGCATGACCTCATCGGCAAAGGTAATGTGCTCGGCATAGGATCGATCCTCGCGCCCGGGCGAGTGCGGCCAACCGCCGTTGGCGTACTGAATATCTAACGTGAATGTTAGCCCCGCAATGGCAGCGCGCCGATAGCGCTCGTCGCCGGTTATCTGGTAGGCGTGGGCCAAATAGGTGATTTGCGGATAAATATTGCGGTTATCGAAACTGGCATCGTTGTTTGGTTTATTAGCAACAATTCGGGCTTTTTCAACGTCACTTAATAGGCGTTGTGGATGCTTATTCTCCGGCCAGCCGCCATTGTTGCGTTGGTACAAAACAATATTATCGGCAATGGCCTTCACATCCACAGGTTTGTGGAGTGGCGCATCAGCTTGACCGGTTCGGTTGTACCAATGATGAACGGCATCACTGAACCCATCGAGAGTTATGGGCGCAGCAGCACTTGCAGACATTGTGGTGGTTAACAGGGCAACCACCACAATACTCCTGACACTAATCACGCGGCGTCTGGTATTTGTCCTTCCAGTCACGGTAAGGCATTTGATAAATAATTTCCCGTGCCTGGTCTTTGTCGAGGTCTAGGCCACGTTCGTTGGCCGCCTGCTGATACCACTTACCCAAACAGTTGCGACAAAATCCTGCCAGATCCATCAAATCGATGTTTTGCACATCCTTACGCTCATCTAAATGTGCGAGCAATCGGCGAAACGCAGCCGCTTCAATTTCTGTTTGTAACTGCTTATCCACTTTAACTCCTAAAGACTGATTTTTTAAAAAATGCTTACCATTGCAGGTCCTGCTTAAGCTTGGCCACCAGGTTATTTGCCATACGCTGATTAGTCACCACATTAGGGTGCCAGTCACAACCAAAGCCATCATCAGCCTCAATACGCCCCAGATCCAGCACCTGAATTTGCTCATCGGCCAGAGCTTGCAACTGGCTGATTTGATCGGTTCGCACTTCACCACTTAACATCGGGCTTGCCACCAAATATATCGGAGCGCCGACATAATCTTTTTGCAATGCATCCACCAGCGCTTGCATGCCTGCCTGGTAACCGGGCGCCGAACCCTGCCAAAAATCATTCGTACCTATCGTCACGACAACCGCGTCGGGCTGGTACTTTGCGACCGGCCAAATCGTTGAAAAATTATCCGCGAGCGTCAGGCGGCGGCGCTCGCCAATTGTAGGCGCACTGGGCACCTCTTCACCATAGGAGCGCCAAACGCCAATACCTGACCAGGCAATGGTGTGAATGTCAGCGGCAAGCTCTGCTGCTGCCAACCCGGCGTAAGCTTGGGTGGGGTTGCTGGTATCCTGGGAGTAGCTGCAGTCTTTGCTCTCGCCCTCAACGCCATAACCGGCGGTAATAGAATCACCAATGACCAACAAGCGGCGACCCGATGCAGGCGGAGGTGCCAGCAAACGCCCATCAACCTCGGGTAACCCTTGCAAAGCCGTAACCCCTGAAAACGATTCTGCCAAACGAGTCAGACGTACGGTGTGCTCGGTCAGTGGCAGGCCTTGAGCGAGCTGTATAAGGCGAGTACCTGGCTCTAACCATAAATCTCTACTGAGTCCATCGAGAGTAAGCTGAAACCGGACGCGCTGCTCGGATGACATTTCAATGCTCGCCTCGGTACCGTAGAAATTGAATTCAATGGTAGATCCGGGCCAGGTAAACGAAGCCTTTTGAGACGGAGTCACCTCGAATCGTCCCATCATACGTAGCTTTGCAAAATCATCTGTTGCCCAGGCGGCAGAGCCAACCAACAACATTACCAACACCAAACTAAACATTTTTATTTTTATCAATACTCGCAACATACAGTCGCTCCTGAATGAAATAACGGGGCCAGCATAAACTTACTAGGCCGTTGGCAATCCCAACCAATGGTTCGCTTCATCAAGCTTCGCAAAGCCAAAGTGTTTCACTTCAGCGCTAACAAAATGCTGAGCAACACTTTCAACAAGGCCAGCAATTTTCGAATCAGTGACCAGGGCCACCTGGGCAATGTCCTTATGATGCTGCCTAACAAATTTTAAATGGGCAACAAGTGCCGCAAAGGAGTTCCAACCGGGAAAAGACTGTGTTTTAACCAGAACACCTTTAATTTCACCGAACTGATCAATCACGGGATCCACAATACGCGCTGCGGCTTCAAAGTCTGCCTGACTTAAAGAGCCCTCAGGCTCCAGCGTCACTATTAAAGCGGCGGTATTTATATGAACATGTAACATAAACGTCTTCCTAGCAGGCTGTTGAAAAACCACATGCATGCTCAGCGTAGCCTGAAACGTGCAGATGTTGTGTCTTGTCTCGACGGACAGGGTGGTTCCCTTTGCTAGAGGCAAGGCGCAACAGATGTGCGCTTCAGGCCACGCCCCCCCGGGGCTTTTCAACAGCCCGCTAGACCAAATGGATACACTTAATGGCAACAAGACCAGCCTTTGTATCATGATGCGAAGCCCCTCGCCACCTGTCGACCCGACAACCAACGCGTTAACAAGCTATCGTTGCAATGCTTATCTGGGCGGATGTAGGGCACTCATTAAATGTAGAAAGGTTTTCAATTGCGCGCCAATTGGTGTCTGAGTGACATATGTTGGACCATAGGCACAGCTATCTTTGCTCCAGACGAGCAAAGATAGCCATTGTGCAATGCGAGCCTCTAACGATTAAGGGTTGGGTACGCATCCCTCGTCACCCTCAGCCATAGCAGACAAGCTAATTTCAGCGATGTCTAAATCCAGTGCCCCGCTGGTGCCGATACTGACCGGCCAATTAATTTTGCCAGCGTCCAGCCCGTTGGCGGTAAAGCAATCGAGCGCCAACGGCAAAGCAAACCAGGTGTTCGGCTCAGCTTGTTTTAAATTATCCGCAATATTGACCTGTGCCTCACAATTTTCGCCACAAGCTATTTTGAGGTTGACCGTTTTGGGAACACTGGAGTTTACCTTCAGCGCCAGCATCAATTCAGCCTTATCGGCAAGCGCAGAAAGATCCAGCGTTGTGCCGCTTATGGTTGCATTGACGCCATGTTCCGACTTGGTCCAAGAAAATCGCAGGGCACCGGGAAAAGTCGTATCACCCGCCTCGACCACTACCAACTTACCCGAGCCACTCTCGCCTCCGGAGTCGGGGATTGGTTTCCACCAATTGTCGGGGTCTTGCAGTACCCACTCCCAATTGCCGGGGGTTTGGCCTCCGGTGAAATAAACAAAGTTGGGGTTGGGTTCATTGGCCGCGAAAGCCGCTCCCGACACCAGACAAAGACTTAGCAAAAACACTTTTACGTTCATGTTATTCACCCGTTTATTATCGTTATTGGTTTGAGCCCATTGCGAACAAACAATGGCCACTACGTTAATCACAACTACGCCCCAAAAGGCATATATAAAAAATATATCACATACGAATACCGATAAAAATGCGACGGCAGTAAAAAACAGCGCTTTGCGAGCGCCTTGGCTTACCGCTTAGAGCTTGACCCTCACCCCCAATTGTTAACTTAATTTAAACACTCAATAAAAAATACAGGTAATTGTGTACTCGTACGGTCATTGCTTTAATGAGTTTAAGCGTACGGCGAAGCCAAAAGGCTTAATCCGGTGCGCCAAAATCTTAACCTCGATAAAATTGGGAGAACATCATGTCAACAACCCGTTTAGTGCTCACCTCACTCATCACGCTATCTTCAATCGCCCTGCAGGCTGCCGAAGTTCCCCTAACCGGCTCCTATGTACTCGATGCCAGCCATACGCACGTCGGCTTTGCGGTAAGTCATATGGGCTATAGCGACGTCGTCGGGCGCTTCAACCAGCTCGAAGGTCAGGTCAAGGTCGATGCGAACGGCAGCGCAGACGTCGAGATTGTCATTGACGCCGCCAGTTTAGATACCAATCACAACAAGCGCGATGATCATTTGCGCAGCCCAGACTTCTTTGACGCAAAACAGTTTCCTACCATTACCTTTAGTGGCCAGACTCAATTGAACCAAGATCGCTCTCCCACACAGTTTGAAGGACAACTTCAGCTACTGGGTAAGAGTCACCCCGTCACCTTAGCTATATCCAAAGGTAAAGAGGGCGAGGACCCTTGGGGTTTATACCGCATCGGGTATAAAGCGAGCACCACCATCAAGCGGTCAGACTTTGATATGAACTTTATGCAAGGTGGTATCGGTGACGAAGTTACCCTCACGATAAACCTGGAAGCCGTTAAACAATAATCTGCACAGGAGCAGGCGCCCTGCTCCGCCCCGCCTATCAGGAGAGCCTCATGCCTATCTACGTCATTTTGCAAGCGGCGCTTACCCCGCTATTACTTTCGGTGGTTTTGAGCACATTAAACAAGCTCAAATATTATTCACGACAAGCCAATGAAGCGGTCGTAATGGTCGCTTGGCTGGCAATCAGCGCCTGGATAATGAGCGGACCCAACTTGCCACCAAGAAACGCCCTCGACGTTTTGTGGTGCACGACATTACTCCTTCTGGCATCACCCACCTTCCCCAACGGCTATCGGCCCACTGCCATTACACTGACTATAAGCGCAGGACTGCTATGGGCTGCCTGGCCCGCGCTTACCTACAAGGCGAATTGGGCCAGCCATGGCATGCTCTGGCTTATTACGGCAACGGGGATTGCGACATTGTTTTGGCAACAATGCCAAGCCAGGCAACACTTTAAAGCCTCCGCCGTAGGAATTGGAGCTGTTGCCGGTGCAATAAGCCTAACCACTATAATGAGTGGCAGTTTAAAGCTGGGGCTAGTAGCCGCCAGTATGAGCTTTCTTATGTTCTTGCCGGCGCTCTCCCAGTTATGGCGCCAATCGCAACTGTTTACGCATTCAACCCAAAGATTATCGGCACTTATTACCGGGCTATTATTGTTTTGTACCCTCTATGCCGACGTCAATGTGGTTAGCTTTACTCTGGCACTTAGCGCCCTGCTGATTGTGCAACATAAACAGCCATCCCGAATGATAGACGGGATAATAATTACACTGAGTTTTCTCACCGTAATCTGCGCAGCACTTAGCGAATATGTGTTCTCTCAATCAGCGCCCATCTATTACTAAAATCGTAAAAAGTGTCGATCGCGCTACCGACACTTTTACCGCAAAAAAATCTATAGATACACCCAGCAAGGCATATGTCTAAACCGATATTTTCTACATAAGTCATGCGTTTGCTTGGAAAAATTTTTCACTTATCAAAACGCCGACGTCAAAAATTGCATTGACACCGCTGTCATATGGTTATTTTGACCAAAAGCATATAGTCCTATTGACAATATAAATTTTGATTCGTAGTCTCCATGCTACCTGGCGCAACAAAACCGATAACAGCGACAGGGGTTGCACTCAAAATATTGCTCGACCTGGGCAGTACCTCAAAGCCTTTCCCTCTATCGGCAGTATTGGTTGAGGTTAAAAAAAATGGAGAATAACCATGACAATAATGAAAGCAGCAACAAAGCACGCAAAGAAGAGCCTTGGCATCGTCGCCACATTTTCCGCGGCGATTTGCCTATGCACACAGGCAAACGCACAAACTCTTACCTCAAACCAAACCGGTACTCATAACGGTTATTACTACTCATTCTGGACCGATGCGCCGGGTACGGTTTCCATGACTTTAGGGAACGGCGGCAACTACACCTCGCAGTGGAGCAATACCGGCAACTGGGTAGGCGGTAAAGGTTGGAATCCCGGCGGGCGCCGCACGGTTTCCTACTCGGGCACGTTCAATCCTTCCGGCAATGGTTACCTTACGCTTTACGGTTGGACCCGCAGCCCATTGGTCGAGTATTACATTGTCGACAATTGGGGTTCTTACCGCCCCGGTGAAAGCGGCACCTACTACGGCACGGTGAATACCGACGGTGGTACTTACGATATATATCGCACGCAACGGGTTAACCAACCCTCGATTGAAGGCACTGCCACTTTTTATCAGTATTGGAGCGTTCGCCAACAAAAACGTACCGGCGGAACGATTTCTACCGGCAATCACTTTGACGCCTGGGCAAGTCACGGGCTTAACCTTGGCAGTCATGATTATATGGTCATGGCGACCGAAGGCTATCAAAGTAGCGGCAGCTCCAACATTACCCTTGGCAGCTCTTCCGGCGGCAACAATAATGGTGGTAACGGGAATACCGGCGGCAATTCGAACCCAAGCAGCACCAACATTGTGGTGCGCGCCCAAGGTGCCAGTGGCAGCGAGCATGTCAACTTACTTGTTAATGGCAATGTTGTCGCCGACTGGACCCTCAGCACCGGTATGCAAGATTACACCTATTACGGTAGCGCTGGTGGCGACTTACAAGTGGAATACACCAACGATGCTTCCGGCCGGGATGTCACTCTGGATTCTGTTTACGTGAATGGTGAAACACGCGAAGCCGAAGACATGGAATACAACACTGCGACTTACGGCAATGGCGAATGCGGTGGCGGCTCATACTCAGAAACCATGCACTGCAGCGGCGTTATTGGTTTCGGCAGTACTGGTGATTGTTTCAGTGGCAGCTGCGGTGGATCAAACAGTGGCAGCTCTGGCGGCAACGGCGCTTCCAATAGCAACGACAATGTGGTGGTACGCGCACGCGGCGTAAGCGGCGCGGAGCACATTAACTTGTTGGTTGGCGGTAGCGTGGTTGCCGACTGGACTTTGAGTACCGGCATGCAAGACTACACTTACATTGGCAGCGCCACCGGTGACGTCAATGTAGAGTACACCAATGATGCCTCTGGCCGCGATGTGATACTGGATTACGTCACGGTTAACGGTGAGAACCGTCAGGCAGAAGATATGGAGTACAACACTGCCACTTATGGTAACGGCGAGTGCGGTGGAGGCTCTTATTCAGAAACTATGCACTGCAGCGGTGTTATTGGTTTTGGCAATACCGACGATTGCTTTAGCGGAAGCTGTAACTAAGCGGTTGTCGTAGTCAAGGGGCGCTAAACGCGCCCCTTGTTCCCACCCGGAGAGTTTTTACCCGCCGGCGGCTTGGCGCGACGACGGTTATTACTGATTTTGCCACCAGGCGTCGAGCCTGGTTTCTTGGCCAAAGGGCCTTTGCCACTTTTGGCCGGTGGTTTTTGCGCTTGCCCCCGACTGTCATCGGCAGATGATTGATGACGGCTGGGCCGGTTTCTGCGTGGTTTTTTCGGTGACTTAGCTGTGCGATGACTGCGGGGCTTCGCATCTAAGCTTGATTCTGGCAAAGTATGAATCGGCTCAAAGCCAACCAACTCTTCACGTTGAATTATATTCTTAGTCAACCTTTCAATTTCACGCAGCATATCGATTTCATCGGCACACACCAACGATACTGCGGCACCTTCGGCGCCCGCCCGACCGGTGCGACCAATGCGATGCACGTAATCTTCAGCTACTTGCGGTAAGTCAAAGTTAACCACCTGAGGCAATTGATTGATATCCAATCCACGGGCCGCAATGTCTGTCGCCACCAACACACGCACTCGTCCAGATTTGAAATCTGCCAAAGCTTTGGTTCTGGCATTCTGGCTTTTATTGCCATGAATCGCCATCGCCCGCAACCCTGCCGCATCGAGCTGCTTAACCAACTTATTGGCACCGTGCTTGGTTTTACTAAACACTAAAACCTGCTGCCAATCGTTGCTTTCCACCAGATGAATCAGCAGAGCGGCTTTTTGCTTTTTATCTACCGGACACAACCATTGTTTTACGCGGGTCGCGGTGCTGTTGGGAGCGCTGACTGACACCTCAATCGGGTCATTCACCAGCGACTTCGCCAGCTCCCGAATATCCTTGCTAAAGGTCGCCGAGAACATCAGCGTTTGCCGTTTAACCGGCAACATTTTGAGGATCTTACGAATATCGTGAATAAAGCCCATATCGAGCATGCGATCGGCTTCATCCAACACCAGAATTTCCAGGTCTTTAAAATGAATGGCGCCTTGCTGGTGTAAGTCCAATAATCTGCCGGGGGTTGCTACCAAAATGTCGACACCACCGCGCAATCGCATCATTTGCGGATTGATCTTTACTCCACCAAACACCACCGTCGACTTAATTGGCATGTGCTGGCTATACAAAGCCACATTGTCGCCAACCTGCGCGGCCAACTCACGTGTGGGAGTCAACACCAGTGCACGTACCGCATTACCTTTCGCCTGCGAGGTAGTCTTGGCGCTGCTGCTGAGCAACTGCAACATAGGCAAGGTAAAACCGGCCGTCTTGCCCGTTCCGGTTTGCGCCGCCGCCATAACATCCCGCCCTTTGAGCACTGCTGGAATAGCTTGTGCCTGAATCGGCGTTGGGATTTCATATCCCTGCTCGGCAACGGCCTTTTGGATGTTGGGGGAAAGACCTAATTCGGTAAACTTCATGACAATTGCTCTGGGCGTGGCGCTTGGGAAAGGGGCGCGAAGCATACAGGAATGCGCGAAAAATAGCCACTAGGTTTGATCAGCAAGCGCCCGTTGGAAGCGCCGATTGTAAACGATAGACACCCAGGGCATAACAACCGCTAAACCAAAATAGGCAAACCCGGCAAACGCCTTGTATGGCCCCGGCAGCAGCAAGGCGCTGAGCGCCGACATCACACCAAACAGCGCCTGAGCCCCCCAAATCGCGATTCCGTGCCGGGTACGTATCAGTTCCGCAGTATCGAGCCCCAAATACTCTCTGCGCCGAACAGCATGGGCATAAAGCAAAGCGACAACAGTCGCCAACGCAGCGTAGCCTGAGCCGTAGACAATGAATAAGCCCCCTAACTCCTCCGGGCTATTGATAACAAAGTCACTGGGGAGCCATCCGGCCGACACAAAGGCACCGAATGAAGAGTAAACCAGGCGCAGTGGATAGACATACACCAGAACGGTGAAAATCATCAGCAGAGTGAGAAAGGTAGAGGTTTTATCCTCCAAGCCGTAGCGATTACTCCAGATTCGGTGAGCCAACCAAAACGCCGACAACTGAGCAAAACTCATGGCAAATGCCGGGATGGATTTAAGAGCCAGCACCAGCTCGGCAAAATTCTGCGGTATGGAGCCAACCGACACCACCAGCATGGTTAGGGAGAAGGCAAAGGCGGCGTCGGAAAAAACCTCCATTCGCGTCATGGCTTCACCGCGCAGACGCATTCCGCCGCGAACGGTTAGCCGACTCAACGCTTCCTCAGACCATGCCATGGCATCCCTCCAGCAAATTTAACTGATTTATTATTGTTTCGTATAGGCTTTCGATAAGCTTACCATACCGTGAGTGCTCTACGGCCAGTAAGCCGAAAACCCCTTTTACCTTACCAAAACCAATAAGGCCGTCAGGCTGAACGGCTTTCAGTCGCCCCAAGGGGTTACCCCTAGCAGGCTGTTGAACACCGTCTTTGGCTACCGCTTCGACCTTGTGTCAGCAATAACGAAGCCGTACAGCGTCCTGCAAAAGCACGCCGAAACTTTAGTTCTTACTTACTCTCAACAATAAAAAGGCCGGTACGTTCAACGCACCGGCCTTGTGCTATCACAAAATTGTATACGTGTTATTCAGATAGCAAACGAACACCATAGATGCCACCGGCAACTGAACCTTCCGCGGCGATAAACTTCAACAAGTGCTTACCATTCTCAGATTTTCGTAAAGCCTCTTTCGAGATTGGGTAATCGACGGTATAGAAGTTGGCGCCCTTGCCTTCAGGCAGCTTAACTTCGGCAAGTGTTTCGCCGTTAAACTCTATAGCAAATTCACGCCCCACATCGCCGCCAAAATAGGTAATGCGCAGCGTCTTAGCCTGAAGCTCTTGATCATTCAACTGATAACTGAACCAGTCATGCGCGTGTCGCCAGTGCCGGTTAAGGTGTACTCCAGCTTCACTTTGACTGCCTTTAAAAAAGTGATCCGATTCAGGCTGTTGCTCGCCGGGTGCGACCTTATCAACCGTAATCGCTTCCAACTCCAGCATTTGCGCTTCTGCAACGGCTTTCTGCTCGCGCAATTGATCTACATTTTGCGGAGTACTGTAGGGCCAATAAAGCATGTAACGCGACTGGTGTACCCGGAAAAACGGAATAAGCTCCAAGTCCTGATATTGCGCAGGCTGAATGACATTGCTGGCTTTAAAGCGCAATTCATCCTCACTTATCCGCTCAATTTGATTGGCAAAATCAGTATCCTTTGCCACCAACATTGGGGCTTGCTCTATCGGACAGCGCTCACCACTGGCGATATGCCCCATACGACTGGCATCGGAATAATAATTCAACACCTCATCGTCAAATGGCGAGGTCTTTGCCGACAGCACAATGGGACCATACATAACCGCATAATAGTCAGATCCGTCTGGCAGAGATTCAAGATGAGTCTGCATAGGTAAACTTAACTCGACCTTATCACCCTTTTTCCACTGCCGGGGTAAGCTTATATACTCACCCGGCATCGCCTTAACCACAACCGGCTCACCGTTAACGGTGACTTCAGCGTGCTGGGACACGGCCCACTTGGGGTAACGCAAGTTAAGGGTAAACTCACCGGAAGAGTCGAGCGTCAATTGCGTTTTAGATGTGTCGGGAAACCCGGTTGTCTGAGTCAGAGTCACGCCTTTTTCAGCCCAGGTAAGCGTGGAGGGAATGTAAAGATTTACGTAAAGGTCATCATCTTCGTGGGCGTAAATAAACTCTCCGTACTTAAAGTGATTTTCAATCCCGGAACCGACACAGCACCACATCCCCTCGTGAGGTTGTGAGTACATGCGGTAGTGATTGGGACGCATCGGGGTAAAGTAGACCAAACCACCGGTTTCAGGATCTTGCGAAGAGAGAATATGATTGTAAAGTGCACGCTCGTAATAGTTTACATATTCCAGCGAAGTATCTCGCCCGTACAAAAGTTTAGTCAATTTCAGCATATTGTAGGTATTGCAAGTCTCGGGCCCCTCTACCTCTTCCAACATACCGCTAAAATCTTTCTTATCGTGAAAGTGCTCGCGCGCACTATTGCCACCAATGGCGACTGAACGCTCATTGACCACAGTATCCCAGAAAAAATCGGCAGCTTCATGCCAACTTTCATCGCCGGTTTCCTGAGCCACTCGCTCATAGCCGATTACTTTCGGAATTTGGGTATTGGCATGCAGGCCTGTCAATGCATCCGTTTTATTCTGCAAGGGCTGTAATATTTTCTTGTGAGAAAACTGCTCGGCCAATGTTAAATAACGCTTCTCGCCGGTTATGGCGTATACGTCAGCGAACGTCTCATTCATGCCGCCGTATTCGGTGTTGAGCATTTTTTCGATTTGCTCGTCCGACAAATCGGATACCAAGGTGGCAACCCAGTCTGCCCAATCCAGCAGCATTCGTTTGGCTTGCTCGCTGTCGGTATAGACGTAGGCATCGCGCAAACCCGCAAAAATTTTATGCAAGTTGTACCAAGGTACCCAATAGCCGTTCAGAGCAAATAAATCGGCGCGGATATCACCCTTGGCAATCTCTTGCCAGAGCTTGTCGCTGTTCGGAACTCCGCCCAGGTAGCCATTGCCATTGGCCTTTTGAGCTCGTTCGAGCTCATCCAACATATAGTTGATTCGGTTGCGCACGTCTTCGCGGCCGGTTGCCGCGTAGGCCAGACTTAGCGAAGTCAAATAATGACCGCCGATGTGACCATCAAGCCCGGTATTTTCCCAGTTGCCATAGCTGTTGGTTTTTGGCTTAAGTCCCGCTTCACGCAGAAAGGGAGCCAACAGCCGGCCTGGCTCCATGGTCAGTACGTACTCAAGATTTTTTTCCTGAGCATGCAGAAACGGGCCGTCTTGTAGCCGTACTTGGTCAATGTCAAAGTAATCAACAGCTTGAGCATTGAAAGCCGTCAAACCAATACAAGCTGCCAGAGATATTTTTTTTATCATGACTCGCCTTCCCTTTATAAAACAGCCTGCAAGGCAGATACCGTGCAGGCTTTAATCAATGAACAAATAGTTTGTAACGCCTCTAGTCGTCGAATGCAGCATCACCAAACACAGGCATACCCTGTTCATCCCACTTCAGTTTTTTCACGAAGGTGTGACGGTTGGGGTCCCACAAAGGATCGCCCTCAATTTCGGTGTAGGTGCGGGCATGGTATACCAACAGATCGGTTTCACCGTCTTCAGCTTTGGTGAAACTATTATGACCGGGGCCGAATATTTTGTTCTCCGGGCTGGAGCGCAAGACCGGCTGTTGCGACTTACTCCAGCTGGTAGGGTCGAGCAAATCGGCATCCTGATCAGCCCACAAAAGTCCCATTGCGTAGTTTTCATCCGTCGCGCTGGCAGAATAGGTCATAAAGATTTTGTTGCCATGCTTAACGATTGACGGGCCTTCGTTAACCCAGAACCCAATAATTTCCCAATCGTATTCCGGAATAGACAAACGAATAGGCTCGCCTTCAATTTCAGTGGGGGTTTTCATCGGTGCGATGTAAAGGTTCGAGTTACCGCGAATACCCACTTCCTTCTGCGCCCACACATAGTAGAGCACGCCGTTATGGCTAAAGGTTGTGGCATCGAGGCAGAAGGTATCAATACCCGTGTCGATTTTCCCTTCGAACGTCCACTCTCCGGCTACCGGGTTATCGTCTTTGCAGGAAATCGCGTACATACGATGCTGGAACAGATCGTATTTGATTTCGCGTGAAGGGGCCGCTGCGAAATAGACATACCAAGCGCCCTGATTAAAGTGTATTTCCGGCGCCCAAATCAGGTCACTGTAGGGGCCTGTTTCGGGTTTGTGCCAAACCATAACGGTCTCGGCGGTTGCCAGTTCGGAAATCGTTTTGGCCCGGCGCAACTCAATACCGTCGTAAGCCGGAACACTGGCCGTAAAATAGTAATAGCCATCGGTGTGCTTGTAGATATGGGGGTCAGCACGCTGCTCAATCAAAGGCTTTAATACAGTCACAATTTTTCTCCAAAACAAAAATTAGGTCATATCTTCAACAGTATGGGCGGGCGACTCCGACTCGATCTCACCGCGCGCTACCATGTCGTTGTAAAAACGGTCGGTAATCTTGTACTTAAACATCACAAAACCGAGTAACGCGTGAAACAACCCGGGAATAACGGTCAGCATCAGTGCGATACCGGTTAGGGCAAATTCGGTTTGGGTTTCACCGGCCTGATAACCAAATAGCGTCAGCAATAGCCCGGTAATAAAACCAGCCAAACCGGCACCCGCTTTTTGGCAGAAAGAGATGCCACCGAATGCCAAGCCGGATACACGCTTACCGGTTTTTGCCTGACCGTAATCCACAGCCTCGGCAATGGCTGACCAAAAGACCGGCGCGTGCAAATCCACCACAAACGACAGTACAACGTAGACGACAAACGCCATCACTATGTCTCCAGGAGAGACAGCAAAGAACATAAAGGCACTGATAACCCCTACTGCAATTTGCGACCAGCGAAACAGCTGAACCTTACAATAGCGTTTTGTAATCCAGGTTGAGGCGACCATGGAAACAATAGAGGCGGCAATACCCGCACTGGTAAACATGGCCGCGGTCGACTCGGTGCCGCCCAGATAGTAAATGGCATAGTAAAACGCGACACCACCACGCATTGCATAGCCGAGAGTACCCAGCATGCAACAAGCCGCTAACACCAACCATTGGTCATTTTTGATCAATAGAGCCAGTTGTTCCCGTAACGGCTTTTTGTCAACCACATGCTCTACCCGCTCACGGGTTGTTGCAAAGCACATCAGCAATAAGCCAACACCAACCAAAGACATAAAGCCCATCGCCAACTGATAGCCTTTAGCGGCATCGCCCGCTCCCCACATCTCAGCCAGTTTCGGTATTGAGGCAACAATCACCACATTGGCGATCTTGGCGAAGAACATGCGATAGCCGTTCGCCGACAGCCGCTCTTTAGGGTCGCTGGTAAGTACGCCAATATAAGAAATATAAGGAATGGCTACACCCGTAAACATCAAGGTGGCGAACAGATAGGTCACATACGCCCAAACTAGTTTGGCGTTATAGTCAAAATCGGGGGTGGTAAACAATAAGAAAACAGCAAATCCGTACGGAATCGCTAAATACAAAAAGTAAGGGCGGAATCGACCATAGCGAGTTTTAACTTTATCGGTCAACAACCCCATCAAAGGGTCACTCAATGCATCGACAAACCGGGCGGCTAAAAACAAGGTGCCGACATGGACAGGCTTAAGGCCAAAAATATCAGTATAAAAATACTGCATAAAGTAGAACATGGCCGCAATCATGACGTTTACCGACATGTCACCGGCACCGAAACCTACTTTCTCGACGACTGATAATTTTTCAGTTTTCATTATTATGGCAATCTCTTATTGTTGCCCGGGCGAGCGAATTGGCAGTCACTCACCAGGCTCAGATAAAATAAAGGACGCCGTAGCGCCCTTTATTGGCAGGCTTAAATGCCTTGGTTTAAGTGGTAGAACACGGCGTTGTGACGCAGCTCCTGTTTAAACGCGCGAATGTTTGTGTCTTCGTCAATTACTACCATCTCTACACCCGCCATCTCGGCAAAGTCAGCCACCTGATCAGTGGTAATGCCTTGCGTGTATACACTGTGGTGAGCACCACCGGCATGTATCCAGGCGGCACCTGCCACTTCCAGGCTAGGCTTAGGCTCCCACAGAGCCTTAGCAACGGGCAGGTGTGGCAACTCGGCCGGCGGTTCAACAGTCTCCACTTCATTCACAATAATCCGGAAGCGTGTTCCCATATCGATAGTGGAAATATTGAGCGCCGGGCCGCTGGCTCCGGTAAACAACAAGCGCGCAATATCTTTCTTAATACCAATGGTGTGTGGCTCTACCACAACTTTTGGCTTGCCGGAGGCGATGCTCGGACAAATCTCCAGCATGTGTGCGCCCAGCACTTGATCGGTAGCGGCGAAATTGTAAGTGTAGTCTTCCATAAAGGAGGTACCACCCGTGCGACCTTTACTCATCACCTTAACGATGCGATTCATCGCTGAGGTTTTCCAGTCGCCCTCACCACCGTAACCGTAGCCTTTGGCCATCAGTCGCTGAGTCGCAAGGCCTGGTAACCCAGACAAACCTGTGAGATTTTCAAAGCAGTTGGTAAACGCCATACAGCCGCGTTTTTCCATAAAGCGCTCCATACCTAATTCCAGGCGCGCTTCGTTCTGTAACATTTCTAACTGGTGAGCATCGTCAAACACGGCTGCATCGATTTCGTAATCGGCTTTGTAGAGTTCAAGCTGAGCGGCAATGTCGGCATCTGACACGGCGTCACACTCTTTGGCCAAGTCACCCAAACCATAGGCGTGCACTTCATAACCAAATTGAATTTGAGCCGACACCTTATCGCCTTCGGTCACCGCCACTTGACGCATGTTGTCACCAAAGCGGGCAACACGAAGGTTCTGAGCTTCGTTCCAACCCATGGCGGCACGAATCCAATTATCAATCTGGACCTGAACGGTTTCGCGCTCCCAGTGGCCAACAACGACCTTACGCTCCTGACGCAAACGCGTACCGATATAACCGAACTCGCGGTCACCGTGTGCGCTTTGATTCAGGTTCATGTAATGCATATTGATTTCGCCCCAGGGCAGCTGTGCACCAAACTGCGTGTGCAGGTGCATGTAGGGCTTATTCAGTGCGGATAAACCTGAGATCCACATTTTTGCTGGCGAGAATGTATGCATCCAAAGAATCAGACCGACACAGTTTTTGTCACTATTGGCGGCCTGACAAATATCCAGGATTTCCTCTGGGGTGGTTACAACACCCTTCGCTACCACTTCAGCGGCAACATTTTCACTGGCGGTAAGACCACTCGCAATTTTGGCGCTGTTATCGGCTACTTCTTTGAGCAGAGCCGGGCCGTACAAATGCTGCGAGCCGGTTACAAACCAAACTTTTTTATCGCCATAGACTTTCATAACTAACCTCTTAGCTCTGCCCGTAATAGGCATTTTTTCCGTGTTTGCGTAAATAATGTTTATCGACAATACCCTGCTTGAGCGACTGCACGTCTTGCTTTAAAGTGCGTGTCAAATAGGCCATTTTCGCTATTTCTTCCAGAATAACCGCATGGTATACCGACTGGGCGCCATCTTTACCCCAGGTAAAAGGCGCGTGACCTGCGATGATGGCCATCGGAGTTTCCATCGGATTCTTACCTTTAAAACAATCGGTAATCTGAACTCCGGTCTCTTCCTCGTAATCCCGCTCAATCTGCTCGTCGGTCATAACCGCCGTACAGGGGATAGGCCCGTACGCATAATCGGCATGAGTTGTACCTAAACAAGGAATGGGTTGCTGTGCTTGGGCCCAAGCCGTCGCATAGGTTGAGTGGGTGTGTGTTACACCACCAATATTGTCAAAGTGACGGTACAAGTGGGTGTGGGTTTTGGTATCCGAAGACGGGCGCATTTGGCCCTCAACCACATTGTTCTCAAGGTCGACGACAACAATATCATCGGCCTTCATATCTTCGTAGGCCACGCCGCTGGGCTTAATCGCTACAACACCGCGCTCGCGATCAACCTGCGATACATTACCCCAGGTATACAACACCAGATTGCGGTGGTGTAACTGCATATTAGCTTCATAAACTTCGCGTTTTAATTCGGTATAGCTCACGCTACTCCTCCATTCGCGTACTGACCCAGCGCTTTGTAGTTTTCATACAGCGCATCGTAGGTACGAGCCGCCTCGGCTTTGGGTTGATAAGTTTTGCAAACACTGGAACCCATCGCTTTCTGTGCGCTGGCGACACTGTCGTGTGCTCCGCCCACCGTAGCGGCAAAAATAGCGGCCCCCAAAGCGCAGCTCTGGTCACTTTCCAGCACGTCAATCGGACAATTCCAAACATCGGCACACGTTTGCATCACGAAATCTGACTTTTTCGAAATACCGCCAATGGCAACCACGCTATCAATGGCGACGCCTTCCTCGCGGAAACGTTCAATAATGGCGCGAGCACCAAAAGCCGTGGCTTCAACCAACGCGCGGAATACTGCAGCTGCATCGCTACCCATTTTCAGTCCGGAGATTGCACCGGCTACTGTTTGGTCGGCATCGGGGGTGCGGCGCCCGTTAACCCAATCAAGCGCGGTAACACCGGTTTGGCCGGGGGCAATAGCGGTAGCCGCGTTGGACAGCTCAATCAATGTCTTATCTTCGAGCTCTGCAATCAGCTGTGACTTAGCAGCGGCGTCCAGCGCATTGGACTGCTCAATAATGGCTTTGGCAGGGCCATTAACAAAGTTCTTGAACCAGGCGTAAAGATCACCGAAAGCGGACTGCCCAGCTTCCAGACCAATCATCCCAGGAATAACCGAACCGTCGACCTGACCGCAAATACCGCGCACACAGGTATCGCCGATAACCTCAGCCGATGCGATGGTAATGTCACAGGTAGAGGTGCCCATCACTTTGGTGAGTACGCCGGGTTGCACGTTTGCCGCTACCGCGCCCATATGACAATCAAAGGCAGAAAAGCCAATGGGGATGCCCGCAGGTAAGCCAAGCTTCGCTGCCCACTCAGAGGTCAGTGGCCCAACGGCCTGATCGGCGGTAAAAGTTTCCGCAGGCAAGCGATCGACAAACCCATCGAGAATGGGGTCAACACCGGCAAAGAAGTCATTGGGCGGATAACCACCCCAGCTTGCATGCCACATTACTTTGTGGCCAGTGGCGCAACGGCCCATACGCAGCTCACTCGGATGCGTAGTGCCGGTCAGCACCGCCGTCATCCAGTCGCAGTGCTCTACCCACATATGTGCCGCCTCTTTAACAGAGCCGTCTGCGCGCATCACATGTAGAGCTTTCGACCAATACCACTCAGAGGAGTAGATCCCACCTTCATACTTTAAGTAGTTGGGCTCGGAGCGACTGGCTGCCTCCGTAAATTCAGCCGCCTCTTTTACCGCCGTGTGATCTTTCCACAACACGAACATTGCGTTGGGATTCTCAGCAAATTCCGGCTTGAGCGCCAGAGCCACACCCTCGGCGTCAACCGCGACCGGTGTCGAGCCGGTGGTATCAAAACTAACCCCCACAACTGATTCCGCAGCCCCTTCTGGAGCCTCGCCCCACAGGTTAGCAAGCACTTGCTCCAAACTTTCAAGGTAATCCAGCGGGTGCTGACGAAACTGATCCTGAGCGGGCTCGCAGTACAAGCCTTTGGCCCAGCGAGGGTAATTCACCACACTCGAGGCAACTTCGTCCCCGGTGGCGGTATTTACAAGCAGTGCTCTAACTGAATCGGACCCGTAATCGAGGCCCAGCGCATAAGAAACCATAAGACAAACCCTATCTACCCCCAGCAAAACGGAGGAGTCTTTATTTTGTATTATAATATTATCCGAGCGGGACGGGCCTTTGTCAAATATTTCTTACTTTGGATTAACCGGAAATTTATAACCCCACTCAAGCTAGTGCTGAACACACTACCCCTTGGCACGCAGCTCTCCCATGCTTACACTCACACTAAAAAGGGCAGGTAATGAAGCAGGGCATCGAGCAAATAATGACTACACACGTAGACTGTGCCTACGAGGGCTGGTCTTTGCAACGCCTACAGAATTTACTGAACCAAAAGGAGCTGACACGAGTCCCGGTAATAGCGTCAGATCATCAATTGGTCGGCAGTGTTGGTAGCGCCGATATTTACCGGCTGATGAACCAAGAAGAGACTTACCGTGCACAACTTGTAAACGATAACTTTAGGCGCACAACCGGTTCCGACATCGACAACCTAGATGAGCTCACTCAATGGAGCAGGCGTGCACAGGTATACTGTACCGTACACCAGATCATGCAACCGGCGGACAACCAAATTGATATTAGCGCCAGCCAATCTGAACTGAAAGCCGCAATGTTACATGCTTCCAATCAGACTCTGTGGGTCACACGACTGGGGTTGCTGGTCGGCAAAATAGAGGCGGTTGACCTGCTTACCGATTGTTAGAGCATCACCGCTCCGCAAACTAAAGAAAGTAATCGTTTTCCACGCCAAGCTCGGCCAGCACGTCGATTCCGACCATGCCTGCGCGTTCTGCCGCTTCAAGCCCCAATCTGGAATCTTCAAACACCACACAGTGCCGAGGTGCAATCCCCATACGCTGAGCGCAAAGCAAAAAGGTATCCGGTGCCGGCTTCGGGTTGGCCACCTGATCGGCCCCCACAACAAAATCAACCAAATGACTCATGCCGCAGTGAGCAATAATCGACTCCGCCTCTTCGGTGTAGGCTCCAGTTCCCACACACATGGGCTTTTTGCCCGCGTATTGTTCGGCTACTTTTTGCAGGGCAGTAGGCTTAACATACTGCTGAGCCACATCACCCACCACCTGCTCTTTGAAGTCATTCATCTCGTCCAGGCTCGCCGTTGGCTTTAGGGCAAACTTGTTCAGCAGAATTTCGAGAGTGCCTTTGGTCGGAACACCGGCTAACGAACGCATCAAGGGTCGGTCGATGGGAATCTGGTATCGATTAAGGGTTTGCGTCCAGGCGAACTCATGCAGCTGACCGCTATCCACCAGCGTGCCATCCATATCAAAGATAATGGCTTGGTATTGATCGAACAAGGGGGCACCTTTACATCAGGAAGAATCAAGGGCGCTCACTTTAACACGCACAAGGGCAAGACAATAGCCCACTATTGCACTCAACTGCCGGCTCAAACAGATCCCTCACACCGGCTAAGGGTGATACCACAACTCAGTGCGCTCAAGCGGAGCTTTGTCACTCAAAACAGGGCTTTCCAATTTGAACACACGCCGCTTATCGAGCTCTGCCTTCTTTATGACTTCGCCATAATAACGGGTAAATAACTCCTGGTACGAGCCATCTTTCGCAGCCTGGTTTAAGCCTTTAAGTATAGATGCGGCCAATTCCGGATTATTGCGAGAGGTAAAAAAATAAAACGCCGCGGGGTAATGCAAAGCCACACAGCACGCTATCGCTAAGGGCCTGTCATCGTAGAAAGTAAGCTCATCCCATATTTCAATCACTGAGCGTGACAAATAATCTACTCTATCAGCCAGCAACATGTTAACCAGACTATCGCGGTTGATCGACGTCACCACGCTATAGCCATTTGACTGCATATAATCTACATCTGGCCAGTCCCGCCCTAACCCGACACGCATCTTCTTGAGATCCGACTCGACAAAGTCTTCCACAAACGCGTCGGCACTGTCGGCTTTTACTAATAGCAGTCGCCACCCCGCCAAGCCTTTAAAAAGAGGAAAATAGACAGCGTGTAAGCTCGATTCTCGATAGGGGTTGGTATTCATCCAATTGACATCGTAAGAGCCGCCATCGAGCAAGCGTGCCGCGCGACGATCGGTGACTGCATTGCCCGGTACAGGCACTAATTGATAGGCGCGACCAGACTTGGACATTGCCAGATCCAGCAGCTCTACACAATAGCCGACAAGGCGCGTAAAAACCGGATCATCGCCCACATACTCCGGGTAGCGAACATGCATCACTTCATCAACCGGCTTTGCCAAAACTTCGACAGGTACCCACAGTAACCACAACACTAAGGTAAATTGCATTCCACAACGGGAGAGCACAATACCGCCTCCAATTAAATCCGGTTATTCGTATTCCGACGACGCAAGGCCGTGTCTCATCAGTGAGACGCGTCGGGATGAAACCAAAGTTCTTTTCTTTTAATTGAGTTATTGTAAATCATGGGGATATTCTTGATGGCAATAACCTGACGCTTATCAAGCTCAGCCAACTTTATTGATTCGCCATAGTACTGCATAAACAACTTATCAAAACTGCCGTCGGCAATCGCCAGCTCCAATCCCTGCTCAATAATCTGGGCCAACTCTTGATTAGACCGCGCCACAAAAAAGAAAAACGCCGAAGGATAATGCAGCGCCAATGTTGGCTCCAGCAACACACCATCCGCTTTGCCCAATTCAATTTCATCCCATACTTCCATCACCGAGCGCGGCATATAGTCCACCCTGCCGGCACGCAACATTTTTACCAGACTATCCCGACTTCCCGAGGATTCCACCTGAAAACCATTGGCTCGCAGAATTCGGGTATCGGGCCAATCGTTGCCAGAACCCGCACGCAAAGCGCGCAGCTGATTAATGTCGGTAATGTTGCGAAACTTTTCAACTTCTTTAGGCTGAATGAGCAGCAGCCTCCAGCCCGTCAGCCCTTTAAACAGAGGTATGCGAACAGGCCGTAAGGTGGACTCCCTGTCCGGATTGGTATGAAGCCAGCTCACATCATACAAGCCTCGCCCCATATTACGGGCATTGCGACTATCGGTAATGACATCCACCGACACAGGTTCCAGCACATAGTCCTGCCCTACTTTAACGAATGCCAAAGCTAACATGGCCAGAAAATATTCGGTTTGCCGGTGATAGACGGGATCAACACCTGTTGACTGCGGATAGCGCACGACAGCCCTCTCGTCCGCCGCCACTGGCAACGTGAAAGTCGACAAAAAAACGATTAAAAACAACGACTTTAGCAACACATTTAGTCACCAGCTAGCGCACAGTAAGGCTAATAAGAAGACTCGTTACACAGTATAGCGTATGCGGGTACGGGTATTGAGACTTCAATACCCGGTATAAACACGAAGCTAGAAACCTTAAGCGGTTAAAACTAACCGCCCAAGGCCACAATATCATTGACTAGGCTTTGGTACCACGGCGCACCAGATAGCGCTGCAAAGCGATAAAAACAAACAGCAGTAGGCCAATCACAATCTTGGTCCACCAGCTGGATAAGGTGCCATCGAAAGAGATGTAGGTTTGCACAACCCCCATAATCAGCACACCAAATAAGGTGCCTACAACGTAGCCATACCCACCCGTTAACAAGGTACCGCCTATCACCACGGCCGCAATCGCATCGAGCTCAACGCCCACCGCCGCCAATGAATAACCAGAGAAGGTGTAGAAGCTAAACACAATTCCGGACAGGGCCGCAAAAAAAGAACTTAAGGCGTAAACACTGATGGTGGTGCGTGCAATAGGCACCCCCATTAAGGCAGCAGACTGAGCGTCACCGCCAATGCCGTACACACGCCCACCAAAGCGGGTGAAGTTAGCCAGCCAAATAGCCAGCCCCAACACCACCAAGGCGATAATGGTCGAGCTACCCAACCAGGCGCCACCCGGCAACTCAAAGCCAAACATGGCGACGTTATCATAGAACATGTGAGTAATCGGTACCGACTCTTCACTGACCACCGAGCTTAAACCGCGGGCGAAAAACATGCCCGCTAAAGTGACAATAAACGGTTGCAGCTGATAAAAGTGAATAATCGCGCCCATGGCGGCACCAAACAGCGTCCCCAGCACCAACACAAAGGCAAACGCCGGAATGGGATGCCAACCATAATCACGCAACAGAACGCTAATAATGACCCCACTGAGAGCAATGGTGGAGCCTACGGACAAATCAATACCGCCCGACAGAATGACAAACGTCATACCAATTGCCGCGATGATCAAAAAGGCATTGTCGGTAAACAGGTTCATAAACACCCGCAGGGTGCCAAAGTTTTCAAACTGCACGGAGCCGACCAAAAACAGCAACACAAACAGCGAAGAGGTTACGTATAAAGGTAGAAACTTCTTATTCATGATTGCGCACCACCTGCTTTCTTAAATCGCGCAATCTGACGGTGAAACTCCGGTGACTGCAACAGCAAAATAACAATAATCGCGGCAGCCTTAATCAGCAGATTAAACTTAGGCGGAACACCGCTGAGAATAATGGTAATGGTCAGCGCCTGAATAATAAGCGCGCCGATGATTGACAGAAACACTGAGAAGCGCCCACCCATTAGCGAGGCGCCGCCAATGACTACCGCGAGAATAGCGTCGAGCTCCAGCCAAAGGCCGGCGTTGTTGGCATCACTACCGCCAATATCAGCCGCCGCAATCATACCCGCAACGGCCGCACACAAGCCCGACACACAGTACACCATCAGTTTAATGAGCTTATCGTTAATGCCTATGTAGTGACTGGCACTGGCATTGGCTCCGACACCCTCCACAAAAAGCCCGAGCGCCGTACGGCGCATTAACAACTGCACCAGTACAAACGTAATGATCACTAAGATAATTGGGAAGGGTAAGCCAAAGAGATAGCCAACACCTAAATACTCGAACGCCTCGTGATGGAAAGTGACAATCTGCCCGGAGTTAATCAGCTGCGCGATACCACGGCCGGCCACCATTAGAATAAGTGTCGCCACAATCGGCTGAATACCAAAGTACCCCACCAAAAAACCATTGACGAAGCCTGCGGCAACACCGGCCAGCAAACCACCGCCAATAACGATGGCAATATTGTCGACACCGCCGACAATCAGCCCGGCACTTACCGCGCCGGCAATCGCCATAACCGACCCTACGGAAAGGTCAACGCCGCCGGTGGCAATCACCAGTGTCATACCAATAGCGAGCAGTGCCACAGGCGCCGCACGGTTCATGACATCAATCAAGCTGCCATAAAAGCGACCGTCTTTAATTTCTATACTGAAAAACTCCGGAGAGATCAGCACATTGGCCAACAGAAGGACAAACAGCCCAATAATTGGCCAGAGGCTGCGCCGAACAGCGGGAGATAAATCTTTATAACGCATAATCTTTACACCTAAGACTGGCCGGCAATGGCCTGCATAATGGTTTGCTGTGAGATGTCTGAACCACTCAACTCAGCCACCTTGCGACGATCGCGCATGACCACCACCTTATCGGCAAATTCGACCAACTCTTCTAATTCTGAGGACGCTACCAGCAGCCCCAAACCGTCATCGCACAACTTGCGAATCAGTTGAATAATTTCAGCGTGCGCGCCCACGTCAATACCGCGGGTGGGTTCATCCAGCAGCATTAACTTGGGTTCGGCGGCCAACCAACGAGCGAGAATCACCTTTTGCTGGTTACCACCACTCAATTGGTTAATCGGCTTTTCGATATCACTGGTGGCAATTTTGAGCACTTTGACATAATGCTCGGCCAGCTCACGCTGCTTTTTCATGGGGATATAGCGCCACCAACCCCGCTTGTTCTGCAGCGCCATAATCATATTTTCGCGAATAGACATGGGGCCCAAAATGCCGTCTTTTTTACGGTCTTCAGGACATAAACCAAGGCCGGCAACCACCGCCTGACGGGTGTTGCTAAAGCGAATGGACTGATTGTTTAGCTTGGCGTCGCCCTGACTTAGCTCGTCAACGCCGAACACCAACTTGCACAGCTCAGTGCGGCCAGAACCAAGCAGACCGGCTAAACCTACCACCTGGCCTGCACACACGCTGATATCGAGAGGCTCCAGTACATCACTGGAGCCCTGGTTAAGTTCAAATAGCGTTTCGCGGGTTTGGGCCTCAGCCTGCCCCACTTTTTCGTGCACGGCTTTTTCCAATTCCTTGCCGAGCATGTGACTGACCAAATCCTGCTGCGACAAGGTGGCCGCTTCATACTCCCCCACCAAGGTGCCATTGCGCAAAATGGTTATGCGGTCACAAACGGCGTACACCTGATCAAGGAAGTGGGTGACAAACACAATACCGATACCGCGATCACGCAAATCCCGCATGATATTGAACAAGGAGGCAACTTCTTCCGCATCCAGACTTGCGGTAGGCTCATCGAGAATAAGCACCTTGGCCGACATGGAAACACCACGGGCGATAGCAATAAGCTGCTGTACAGCCACAGAGTAACTGTTGAGCGGTGCGGTTACATCGATATCCAGATCGTAGCCGAGCAATAATTCACGCGCCTCACGATTCATCCGGCGCCAGTCAATAATGCCAAAGCGCTTGGGCTCGCGCTCCAGAAAAACATTCTGGGCCACGGTTAGGTTGGGCAGCAGATTCACTTCCTGATAAACGGTACTAATCCCCAGATCCTGAGCGTCGCCAGTGTTGGCGGGATGAATCTCGGTGCCGTCCAAGGCGATAATGCCACCATTGCGACGGTAGACACCCGTCATCACCTTAATAAGGGTGGATTTACCGGCACCGTTCTCGCCCAACAGAGCGTGAATTTCGCCTTTTCTCAGGGTGAAGTCCACCCCGTTCAGCGCTTTCACACCGGGAAAGGTTTTCACCACCCCGCGCAGCGCCAGAACTGTATCATCTGTGCTCATAGTATTTTCCAGGAACCGGCGCCAAGCGCCGGGTTACAACATTGCAAACCGCTTTACTGGCTCTTGCGCAGCTCGTATTCGTCTTGATAATTTTCTTGGGTAAAAATTCGCCCGTCCATTACCATCCACTTTTCAAAGTCGCGCTTGCCATCAAGGTAGGCTTCAATAACGTCAAAGGCAGGGCCACCCAGGTGTGGGCTCATTTCAACCGAGGCGTTGACATCACCGGCCTTTAAGGCACTGAAGATATCATCAACGGCATCCACTGACACTACCAGAATGTCTTCACCCGGCTTCAAACCCGCTTCGCGAATGGCTTGAATGGCTCCCAATGCCATCTCGTCATTGTGCGTCCACAGTGCACACAATTCCTTACCGCCACCTTCGGCCTTCAGAATACTCTCCATGACCTCTTTACCCTTAGCCCGGGTAAATTCAGCGGTTTGTGAGCGGACAATTTTGGCACCCTCGTACTTGCCAATTACCTCGTTAAAACCTTCCATACGGCCAATCGCAGCGCTGGAGCCAACCGTTCCTTGCAGCTCGACAATGTCACACTGCCCGTCGGTTGCATCCATCAACCAATTAGCAGCTTTACGACCTTCATCGACAAAGTTTGGCGCGATACGGGTCACATAAAGTTGGTCGTTATTAACGGCAACATTGCGGTCAACAATCACCACAGGAATACGGGCGCGACGCGCCTCCATCAGAACCGGACGCCAGCCCGTCTCCACCACCGGGGCAACGACAATGGCGTCCACGCCTTGGGCGATAAAACTGCGGATCGCTTTAATCTGGTTTTCCTGCTTTTGCTGAGCATCGGAAAACTTCAGATCAATTCCACGCTTGTCGGCTTCCGCTTTGACGGATTCGGAAAAAGTCGTGCGCCAGCCACTTTCAGAGCCGACCTGAGAAAACCCCACGGTTAAAGCACTTGCCACTTGGGATGCACCTAACAGGGATGCGAGCGCCAAACCCATAATTGATTTGTTCATAGTTGCCTCTTCTAAGCTATTGTCTTTATTGAACGAAGTTCGCACTTGGGCAAATTGTATTATAATACTTCATAAGGCGCAATAACCCCTCAATACACACAAAAAAGTTTGTGAAATCATCAACTTGGCTTACACCTCAAGAATTTAACAAATTTCTTAGCTCAAGCGTTGACAAGAATAAGCGCTATCCGTATAGTTCGCGTCCTCTGCTTTTGGCACCTTGCCAAACAGCTTTGCCCAAGTGGTGAAATTGGTAGACGACGTACAGGACGTACGAGTGCAGCAAAGGACAGGAGTCCGAGAGCTGTCGACGTACAGGAAGTACGAGTGTCGCAAAAGAACGGAGTCGATAGCGACCCGCGTAGCGTGTCGGCAAACTGACACAAACGCAAGACCAATCGGGTATTTAATCACCGCCAACCATCTGCCCAGGTGGTGAAATTGGTAGACACGCTAGCTTCAGGTGCTAGTGCTCTCACGGGCGTGGAGGTTCAAGTCCTCTCCTGGGCACCAAACAATAAAGGCCTCGATCTCTGATCGGGGCTTTTTTGTGTGTGCCAACATGCAGTCGGGACTCCCTGCGAGACAGCACAGCTGACCCGCGTTCGGCGGCGCATAAAGCAATGCTTTATTAACGCTTGCCTCACCCTCTCCTGGGCACCAAACATTAAAGGCCTCGATCTCTGATCGGGGCTTTTTTGTGTGTGCCAACAATGCAGTCGGGACTCCCGGCGAGCCCGCCATACGGGCGATCAGCCAGTCTCTACTGTCACTGCGGGTATCACCCGCACACGCCCAGAGCGCAAACGCATAGTAATCAACATAACCCTCAATCTGATACCGTTATTGAACCCGTCTTATCTGCGGCGTTCAAGCGCTGAAATTCTGCAGTGCTAAGACTGAGAACCGTGCCGTGACGCACCGGGTGAAAAGGAAATTTCATGGCTTCAACGGCCTTGAAGTCACCACTGCTCAGGTTGTCCGTTTCATATGCCTGATACCCCTCCCCTTTACTGTAGAAATCCAGCAGCAAACTCCAATGCGATGGCTCGCCATCTTCGTGTGATTTAAGCACAAAGCTGGCTGGCCCCTCATAACCGGTTAGCGACGCGAGGGAAAAATCTTCCATTAAATCCCACTCCCCCATTAAGTGCTCACTGCGTTCCATGGTGATGGTTTTCTCTGCCTCATCTTTGCTGAAGCGGTAAAAAGTGCCTTCCTCATTGACAATGGTGGTATCGATTACGGTGTGCGGTTTTTCGATGTAGACGAACGGCTCGCTAAACGATTTAAAGTCCTGCGTGTGCGCAGCCCAGATACGATGTTTACTGTAATTGTCCCTACCGGTCTTAGAAGCCCAAAAAACCATATAGCGATCATTTTCACTGTCGTAGATGGCTTCAGGCGCCCATGTACAGCCGGCATCATCGGGCGCTACTTTTACCAGGCGCGGGGCGGACCAGTTGACCAAATCCTTTGACTCCCAAACCACAATGGACTGACTGGCGGCGGTCTGGGCACGAGTCCAGTCTGGGTTGTGATGAATCGACAAGTCAGTAGCAATAAGATAAAAGCCGTCGCCGTCAGCCGAGCGGATAATGTACGGATCCCGCACACCTTTTTCACCGACAGTACTCACCAGCACAGGCTCTTTATTGTTGAGCGCCTCCCAGCGTTGGCCATTTTCGCTCACCATAAAATAAACCTGCTCTGTCATAGGTGTCGCCGCGCCACGAAAAGTGACGAAAAGGTATCCGCCGACATCGTCACTCGCGCAAGCGGTAACCGCAATGCAGTATGCCAATAGTGCGACCACGTACTTCTTCATACCTACTCCCGTTATTTTAGTTTGCCGGCCATTCCCGAGCTTGCCAACAACCGTTTCGGGCACACAGTCGTGCCACGTCATTATCTTACTTTTTCGCCATTGCCGTTCTACTCACTGGGCTCGTGAATCATAACAACGCGTCCCGGCGCCCTGCATGGTCTTACATATTGCAACGTTATAAACGTCAGCCCTAAAAACGCAGCTATCGACGCAAAAAAAGGAACCGCTGTATCTTGCACCAATTAACTACTAAAAACTCGGCAACGAAAATTATTGACACCTAAGGCTGCCAGAACCCTATAACAATTAAGGATGCCATATCAAAACGTCTAATGGCGTCGGCCCGATACCGCTGCCGCCCGCGTCATCGCCATCAACTTGCCCCACGGTTTGCAACAGCAGATGCGCCTGTTGCGACTGCTTCCATTGAGTAGGATCGAGGGAAGGCTCCCAGCCACCCACGCCCTGCGTGGTCAAAAAACGAAGCTGCCACGTGTTGTCCTGCAAGCTATCGAGTGTTGCGGCCACAACACGGCCGCCCTCGCTATCATCGCGATAAATTAAATGGACGCGCGAACTGTTGTCGCTTGTTTCACTCAGCAGTGCCGCTCGAGATATTGGCGGCCGTTTAGTACCATGGCCTGCAAGGGAAAAGTCCTGCCCCGCTTCTGGTCCCGCCACGGTTCGCCATACTGTATCGTCCCGATAAACCAAGTTAAAGCGCGGCCGCGCTCCCGGAGCAGGAGACCAGTAACTAACGATCATCGGCTGGCCATCTTTCCCCACAGCAATAAACGGAGGGTTCATTAGATTGCTGCGCTGCGCAACGATGGCAGCCGCCTCGGCACGGCCCTGTGTTATCGGCAGCTTATAGCGAGTCCCATCTGCGCGCTGCCAAGTATGGCCGCCATCCCCGGAGCGGGCATAAAGCAGGTCATGGTTGCTGGCGACATCCGGCGTTTCACGCCAGGTCCAGGCCAGATGCAAGAGACCCTCTTTATCGATCGTCATATCCCAGTAAGCGCTGCGCTCGTTTTGACCGTCAATCAGATTGTTTTGGCGCCTTGACCACTGTGCACTTTTAGTATCGTAGTGATTCAGCAGCAGTCTGCCATTGCCGGAACCGCCATCTCGATAAAGAAAAAGCAAGTTGCCGTTAGCACGGCGAAAAAATTGCGGGTAAGTGACACTCTTCTCGCCCTCTCCCAACATTGATTGGGGCTCGCCCATGATCAAACTTCCCGGCTTCAGACTTCGGCTGTAGTTTAATGGGGTATTGTCATGTCCCCACGCCAAGTGCAAATACCCCTGGCCATCCACCACAAGACTAATGGTGTTGTGTGCATCTTCCGGGGTTGTATGAAAACCCGTAGACTGAATTTCCCACTGTTTGCCTGGCAGCCGACGTTTTGCCAAGTGCACCTCACCTTGAGCGCTATAGAAGCCCGCGTACTGATATCCGTTATCAGTAAATAACGTCTGCCGACTGCCTGCGACGACGTTAACCGAACTGGCGGCATACGCGCTCTTAAAGAGGTGGATCTTGTCAATACCTTTAGTCTGTGTTTCAGCCGATTGGCCAGCTGCCAGCGCACCAAAAGGTACACCGACTAGGGCGCCGAAAAAAAGCAACGCAAGTAGAGTGCAAGATTTTCGCACTCGGTGTACTTGAGAATTTAGCTCAAAGAGATACCTTCGTGCATGCTGCAACCTGCCTAGAACCCTCAAATCTCTGATCTCCTGAAGTGCGCTGTTATTAATCCACCAACTATGCCCCGACGATTATCCAGCTACAGCATTATATGGCGCTCATTTAAACACCTGATCATACCTCCGGCTCCATCAAGATGAAAGATCGGTCATAAAAGTGCTCTAACATAAACACACTTTATTCCCACCCGCTAACCCGCTAAGGTAAACCTACGTTTTTCACGACACAGTAGCTGATATGTACGAATCTACCATAGAGCCCAACGACGAGTTGCACCTCCTCTTAGCCATCGCCGGCCGCAAGTTGGCCAGCAACCCGAATGCGGCTGATTTTTTAGGTTGGATAGCCGATGCTGGCCCCGGTCTGGCGCCGAATATGAATGGGCACATTAATCCTCACGGTGGTAGCACTGGGGAGTTTTTTCGGTTAATGGGAGTGCAGATTTACAATATTACGCCTCTGCCTGGCAATGACTTCCGCCCCAACCCTTTACCCAAACCCAAGCGCAATGAGCCCTGCCTGTGCGGTTCAGGCCGCAAGTACAAACAATGTTGCCAGCATATGGAAGGCGTACCACTACTGGATAACTACAATATGTTGCGCCACGTGCTGGACGCTTACCCGCAAAACGCGATGGCCGAGCTGGTGCAGAGCCGGGCGGATACTTACGCAGTGGCGGACACCGCCATGCAATGGCTGGCCGAGGGCGAAATAAACCGCGCCATGGCGTTACTGGAGCCCTGGTTTAAAGGCAAACAACCATTAAGTAAGCGTCACACACCGTTGTTTGATCCAATGATGGATGTTTACCTTGAGGTACGCAAACCGCGCAAACGCGAGCAATTGCTGGAGCGGGCCTGCCAGGCAAAAGACACCGAGCTTAAAGCCGATGCCTTACAGCGTAAGGCGACAATTCTGATGGATGACGGCGATATTGACGGCGCCTGGCAGGCTTTTCAACTGGCCCAGCGAGCAGCACCAAACTCTCCAGCGCTGGCAATTCTGGAACTGACGCTATTGTGCGCTCAGGGGCAAACCGACCAAGCCAAGGCTCGCGCGCAATTTTGGTTGGTGCGTCTGGAACGTCAGGGCTACGACAACCCCGATCTACTGAGCTTGCTGGAGGAGTGTTGTCACAACCCTGAAATACTCATGGGGGCTGCCGGCTTTCCCTGCTCGGCGGATGAGTCTTTGCTAAACGAGATTGCCTCAGCCCTGGATAACGCGCCAGAGCCCGTTGCCGAATACACGGCGCAAACATACGGCGAACACTGTGTGCTGGAACCCAGCGACACACTGGCGGAGGCCGAGCAGCTTTGGTGCGACACAACCGAGTGCTGGTTTGACGGCGAGATATGGGAGTCGGCCGACGAGTGGGCTGCGCTGCTACTGAGTGTGCCTGAACTGTGGCAAAGCGTTAAGGTGCTCAACGATTTGATCGACGTCGTAACACAGAGCGAGCTTATCGAACTGATGCCTCTGCTGCTGTACCGCGCTCAAGAATTGATTTATGCCAATATCGATAGCATTCAGCCCGGGCAAACTCTACCTTGGGGCATTCACGAAAACCGCCCGCTATTGAGTTTAATGTATAAACTGATGGAAAGTTATCGAGACATTAACGCTCTGCCGCAGGCCTGCGCGATGGGTGAACAACTATTGGCATTTAACCCAGACGACAACCAGGCAGTGCGCTGGGATTTGTCTACGCTTTACCTGCAAACGGAGCAGCCGGAAAAAACACTGGCACTTGCCAATGATTTTGCAGAGGACGTGGCCTGCCCACTCGTTTTAAATCGCATACTCGCACTGTACACACTCGGCCGCCTGCCCGAGGCAGAAACCGCACTGCAAAAAGCCCGCAAACGCCATGACAAGGCCCTGATCATGCTAAGCAAAAACTCGGTAAAACAACCCGAAATGTCGAGCTTTGGTATTACTTTAGGTGGGGACGATGAAGCCTGGCTGTACCGCGAAGCAACCCGACCACAGTGGAAAAATGCAGGCGCATTCGCTTGGCTGAAAAAACAATTAGCGCGATAGTAACTCAATGGATAGAACTCGGCACTCGATGTAAAACTCACCGCAAGGTGTTCATCATTAAGTGCCAAGCCTGACCGCCCAAAGGAAATAATGCATGAAAGTCATTTACTCCAATCAAATTAATTTCGGTATGATTGGCCAGCCCGATACATTTTGCGTGTCTGCACATAAAGGGGAAGGCTGCTAGCGGCTGACTTTTTGCCCCTGCCTGCTAGACGAAGAAGGCCTACCGGTGTTTGACGCGCCTACCGACATTGACGAGGCTATCGGGCAACCTAAACCTTGGCTTGCCACGCTCAGACCACTATGTCTGTGGCGGCAACACGGAAACCCTAAGGATACGTGCAGCTGGGGGCAATATCGAGCTAAGCTGGACAATACACCTTCCCAAGGAATGGCCCGAGGTGAAAAATTTGGTTGTGCAGCTCAATCAATGTAGTAGACAATCCGCAGCACAATACCCACTTGCCTACTTTCTCAAGGCAGACTAACCCCCAAGAGTCACTTACCACATTTCGCCACAATTGCTCGTCACCTTGCCTTTTTTCATACATAGCAGTGCCTTCTTTGTTCGCTTTAATAACACTCAGCAACCGACAACACATTGAAGCCAATAAGGAGTTCCACCATGAAAAAAGCCATTCTTGCCAGTGCGATCATCGCTGGCACAGCATTTCACCCTCAGGTTTCGCAAGCCGTCGAGCTGGAAACCAAACAAGCCGGTGTCGCCACCGCCGGCATTGTGGCTGGCGCTTTAGCTGGCGGGCCCGTGGGTATGCTGGCGGCCTTTATCGGTACCATTTACGTGACAGAGCAGATGGAAAATAATGAAGAAGCAAAACAGCTTGAGCGGGAGTTTTTAAGCTCACAGCAAGAGCTACACAACCTAAACCGAGAGCTTCACGCAGCGAATACCACGATCAGCGAATTTGAAACCATCACACTCGACCAGCTGCAACTGCAAGTGATGTTCAAAACCGGCGAGGATACCCTCAACCCGCAAAACGCAAAAGCGCTGACCACACTCGCGACATTTTTACAGGATAACCCCGAGCTTACCGTTAGCCTGGACGGCTACGCAGACCCGCGCGGTACCGATGAGTACAACAATGTTTTATCGCAGTACCGGGCCGATACGGTTAAAACGGCACTGCTCAAAGCAGGTATTGACGAGTCACGCATTCGCATCAATGCGCACGGCGCCTCGACCACTCAGGCAGTCATCGGCGACTACGAAACCTACGCTCTGGAGCGGCGGGTAGATATTAAAATCATCAACCCAACCGACCTGGCCAGCGTAGCGCAGGCCCACTAGACCAAAGTAATTCCCCTTTCATTGTCACCCCCTCTTAGGGCGGCTGCGCCGCCCCTTTTTAACTATCTGCCCGCTGCCAAATAGCGTTGAGAATGGAAACGCAAAAAAGGGACTCTAGCAAAATGCTAGCGTCGAGATAATTCAATCCAATACCTGTTTTTATTTTTTCTGGCGGTTGTATCTGCGGCTTTCAAAATGGCCTGTTAGGCCGGTCAATTCATAGCCGTCTGTAATCTCGTCACCGGCAGAGATTCCCTCCACGGCCGCTACTGATCAAGTCCCGATAACGCCACCATCGTCTTTCGTCACTAACACGGTGGTTGAGCGCGGTCGTGTCTTACCATCGCTGGCAGGGTAGCTTATTGCCGGGTGCTGCACATTAAACCAAAGGGCTTTACCATCGGGTGTGCCGGTAAGCCCGGTAATTTCGGCCCCAATAGGGCCGGTGGCAAAACGTTTAACAACCCGGGTTACGGTATCGGCACACAAGAGTTGATTGCAGCCTTGCCCGTTGTATTCTAGCTCTAGCTCATCGTAGTCGGTCGCAATCCAGAGGCGGTTGTCGCCGTCAAACCAAAGCCCATCCGGGCAGGAAAAACGGTCACCGCTAAGAGGCTGTGGCTCGCCGTTATCGCCTATGGTACTCAGCACCGGTCCGGCCAACACAAACAACTCCCACTCAAAGCTGAGCGCTGCTGGGTTTTGTTCGTGCTCGCGCCAGCGCAAAATTTGCCCATGGTGATTCTCCGCGCGCGGGTTGGCCGGGTTTAACGGTTGATCTTCAACAACGCCACGCTTGTAGTTATTGGTCAGCGAAATGTAACCATCCGTCGTTTGCGGATGTACCGCCACCCACTCAGGCCGGTCCATGGAGGTAGCGCCAACGGTATCGGCCGCGCGGCGTAAATCAATCAAAACATCGGCCTGTGAGTGAAACCCATTGACCTCGGTCAAACCATTTTGACCGTACTCTAAAGCGCGCCACTGCCCGGTTCCATCAGCATTGTAACTGGCGCAGTAGACCGTGCCTTTATCCAGTAAGTGTTTATTGCGCTCGGGCCGGGCGGCATCAAAGCGTGCACTGGGCACGAATTTATACACATATTCGCCGCGAGTATCGTCGCCGGAATAAAACGCCATGGTACCGTCGTCGGCCAATACACAAGTGCAGCCTTCACGCACGAGCCTACCCAGCGCAGTGCGCTTGATTGGCGTCGACTGTGGGTCAAAGGGATCAAACTCCACCACCCAGCCAAACCGATTGGGTTCGTTGACAAAGCCCTGATATGGCAAAGCGTCATTGGGGGTTGCGTCAAAACGCGGATCAACCGACTCCCAGTAATACTTATGACTGTGCGGCCCTTGCGCTATTGCGTACCTATGATGCGAAGAGCGCTGTTGCCAATCGTCGTGATCGCGATTGACGAAATAGTTTTTCCAGTTTTCTTCGCACATTAAATAAGTGCCCCAGGGTGTCACCCCCATGGAACAGTTATTTAAAGTGCCAAGGACTCGGGTACCGGTAGGGTCCTGGGCCGTTTTCATAGCATCGCTACCTGCCGCCGGGCCACGAATTTCCATTGGCGTGTTTACCGTTAAACGCCGATTAAACGCCGATGGCAGAACTCTCTGCCAGTGCCCAGCACTATCTTTTTTTACCTCTATAATACTGGCGCCGTGTGCCGCTTGCTCTTTTTGCACTTGCGCAAGCGGGCGAATTTTTTCGCCATGCTTACCCGTGATGACAGTCGGGCCATTCGGGTGCAATGTGTCATTGGTGTATTCATGGTTTACCACCAACAAGCCGTGGGCATTGGGCTCGTTCGAAAACGGGAAAAAATGCATCCCATCGTGATTTTGCCCAGCCTGCTGTGTTTGTACATCGGCGGTAGCATCGGCACTGTCTGTCCAACCCGGCGCGGCGTTGGTGACTGTATCTCCCCAACTAAAAAAAGCCCGCGCGGTATAGCCAGGTGGCACAGTGACGGTATCTACCTGATCACCCAAAGCGACCGGCACTGACTGAAACCCAATGTCCGGACGAATCGTATCGGCAAAGGTGTCAGTGGATATTTGACTTGTATGCGAGCTACAGGCGCTTAACGAAAAAGGCCCGGCGCCAAGCGCCAGGCAACTCGCCATTGAGCCTGTTAAAACAGAGCGTCGCGAGAAGGAGAGTTGTTCAAGATTTGACTCGGCAGTTGCCGCCGCTGCGCTTGGATTAACCGCCAAATCATCAACATCGCCAAATCCGTAATCTTTTTGTAGAGAATTTTTATTGAGCGGGTTAGTCATTCAGTTGCAACTCCCGGGCAATATCCTGCCATGGCACCAGCTTAAAATTCTGCGGCTGTTCTGGCATAACGTTATGGCCGTCTTGCGCTATAAACGCACCGTATTCTAACCCCTTCCCTAACGATCGATGCGTCACCTCTAACCCATCGGTCTCGCTAATGGCGTCGATACCAAGAGGCAAATTATTGCCAACCGAAAATTTTCCCAACACCTCAAAAGGCGCGTGTGCATTCAACACCAAATACGCATCGTCACCCTGACTGGATACAATCAAAAAGCGACTATCAACCGCGGGGTAAAGCGCCAATCCTTCCACATCAGCCACCAGTTCAGAATCTATAGCTTTGACTAACTCAAGCTTTGTTGCATCCTCGGCTCGGGCAGAGAGTGTCCAAACGCCGATATCTTCTTCGCCGACAAACAAACGACCACGCTTGTCGTCCGCCACACACCCTTCCGGCTGAGTATCTACGGCAAAGTTGCGCGCGAGAGTCCCGTGAAGTTTGCCATTGGTTGCGCTGATCAGGTATTGTTCAAACCGACCGCTTTTACCATTAGCAATCGCGTAAGTTGCATCGCCATCCTGATACATACACAAGCCGTAAATCTCTTCCAGGCCTGTAGGCAATTCCGCCACATGCACCACACTGCCTTCGGTTGGGTGAATACGGTAAACAGACAAGCTGTTTTCATCGCGCTGCGTTGCAACCGCAATATCGGCCACCCCATCACCGAAATCAAACCCATAGCGAAGATCCACATTGTTGAGACGTCCCGTCTCCAACATGTCCAGTTGCTGCCCTTGTAAGCTATAGACCCCAAGACCATGTTTTTTATCGGTACCCAGCACACGACTCAGCTCAGGCTGGGTTGGGTGCACCCAAATAGCCGGATCATCGGCGGCATCGCCAAAGCGAACCACAGGCTCGGTTTGCATAATCGGCTTGACGATGGATACGTCATTTACAGTGTTCGTTGCAGCTCGTGACACGGGCTGATAACTCAGGTGTGTTTGCACGGTATGGCCCAAGTCATCGTCACGGGCAATTAAATGCAATTTATCGTCAACAACCCAGGTACGTAATGACTCGGCTTCGCCCAGCGCAGCCCATTGCCCAATCGGCTGCGCCGTCCAGCGTTGGTTAGCACTGCGATAAGAAAATACTTGTTTAGTATCAGCGGCTACGGCGATAAGCTCATCTCCCACCACGCTAATGGCTTCAGCGCCGCCGGCTAGTTGCCCACGCGGAGCTACCAAGTCAATGATTTCACGCCCCGATGGCCGCTCCGGGTCCGCCTCATAACGCCATATTCCCACCCCCTCTTCCAGTACGAATAAGCCACCGCGACTATCGGCATCGCAGGCGATAGTATTCGGTGGTATGGGTAGGTTACGCACTTTAATCGGCGAGATTTCACCACCGGCATAGACCAGCCAATGTTCCGCACTGCCGCGCTCATCCACAATAAATAGAGATACCTCCCCTTGTGGGTTAACCGCCATGCACAATGTTTCCGGGAGGAAATCTGGCGATGGCAAAGCTGCCACTTCTTTCACTGAGGTGCCATTGACTTGAAAGATACGTGGTGTCGCGGCAGTCCCCACAACGGTTGCCACTAAAACGTTTGAGCCTACACTGACTGAATCGAGCAATTCAGCGTTGGCGGTAATAACGGCATCATCTATGACCAGTTGCCCGGCACTATTAATGAATGCCCACTGACTGCCATTTTCGCTCAGCGGCAGTGCAGTCTGATGATTCATTGTTGAGGTTTCATTGTGGGCACAGGCATTGACGTTTATCAGTAACGCTAGTACCGCGATCATTGTTTTAAATTGCATTTCGCATTTCCATCCGTTACGAACAACGCCTAGCTCCTGACGAAGGCTAGGCGCTGCTCTGGTCAAACCTTAAAAGTTAGTAACAGTAACACCCATCTTGAATGTCATCCCATAGCTTTCGTACTGCGCATTGTAGCTACGATCATTCAGATAAGCGTAGTAAGGCTCGTCGGTTAAGTTCATTGCCTCAAGGTACACTTGCACACCGTCGGTAATATAGTAACGGGCTGACAAATCAAGCTGGGTTTGCGCATCAACATACACATCTTCTTCACTGTCACTGACATCACCCACTTCCAGCAAGTACTCAGACTTATAGTTGGCGGCTAAGCGCACGCTAAAACTGCTGGACTCATAACCCACACTCAAGTTGCCCGTGGTGTCTGACTGGCTTGGCATGACGATGGTACGACTCATTGCGCCATCGTCTTCATCGTAATAATCCAATGTTGCCTCTGAATCCGAGAAAGTGGCATTCGCGGATATCAACAGGCCGTTAAATGGCGCCGGCAAAAAGTCTAACTGCTTAGACAATGCCAGCTCAGCACCGAGAATTTCCGCTTCATCACCATTGGCGAAAGTAACGGCTTCATCGTATTCGGTGAAGCCAGGCGTACCGGCCAGATCCGTTTGATAAATAAAATTGTCTATTTCTTTGTAGTAGGCAAATGCCGAGAAAACACCGGCAATTCCCATATAGTGCTCAAAACCCACATCCAGGTTGCTCGATTCCATCGCCTCAAGATCCGGATTACCGAACTCAGCCTCTTCATCATCGATCACAAAGAAGGGGGCCACTTGTTCAAAGTTAGGACGCACTAGCGCGTTACTCCAAGAGGCGCGCATTTGCGTGTTTTCACCAAGCGAGTAGCGGGCATGCAGCGATGGCAAAATATGGTCATACTGTTTGCTGGCACTGGTATCGCTAAACTCATCGCCATCGTATTTGGTACCGGCGGCATTAAAGTCTGTATCTTCGTAACGAACGCCACCAAGCACACGCAAGTTGCCTATGTCGATGCGACCCATCGCGTAAGCGGCGGCCACATCTTCTTGCACGGTAAAATCTTCAATGCGCGAGTCCTCTTCTTCGTAAAACTCGTTTTTGTCCAGTGGCGCAATGGCACCGGCGACCGCATTGGCATTAATACCCGGGCCAAAGGTGCCCAGCGTATAGTCAGGGCCATTCGCGCTGTAGGCGGAGAAGCTCCGTTGCTCGTCGCTAAAACCGTGCTCATCGAAATCTCCAAACACCCAAACACTGACGTCGTTGTCTTTTTCCCGTTGACGATACTTACCGCCAACCTTCAACTGCACCGCGTTATTGCCAACAAACATATCGCGCGTTATATCAAACTGGAAGGACCGCTCCTCGTCGTTGGTCTGGGAGGATGCCCACTCTACCTCATCCAGCTCGTAAGCTGCGGGGTCAACGAAATTCGCCGGGGTGTACATCCAAGGCTGCACTGTATCGGTAAACGATACGCCGGCAAAGGCATCGCTTCCGGCAAATACGGCGCCGGACACATGCTCAGGTTCATCCTCACCAGACTCGGAAAGTGCCGCACGGTAATCCAGTGTCCAATTACCCGCGCGTGTGGTGCCCCCCAAAGATGTGGAAAAAATCTCCTGAGTTTCGGTGCGATCTTTCAGTTCGCGCTCAATCTCAGCAACGCCTTCTTCACCAGCCATAACGCCGTCTTCATACTCGAAGATATTGGCCAGGCGTACTTCCGCATCCGTGTACTTGCTGAACAGGTTGCGCCAATACAAATCTGTATTCTCGCTCGGCTTGTAGTCTAGATTTAAAGTCAGACCCGAACGCTCGCGGCTAATGGTGTAGTCACGCTGCTCTACTTCTTCCAGTAAAGCGCCGTCGTCGTCAAAATCCCAGCCACCTCCGGTTTCGATGTTGTCAGAGCCGAATGAGCGGTCATACCAGCTTATTCCCCCCGCAATACCAAAGTTGTCCTCGCCAGAGCCGATACTGAACTTGTCGGAAGCCGTTAGCGCCAACTTAGGGCTGGACTCCTCCGTTAAGTCGTTATAGCTGCCTTCGGCTGTAAAGGAATAGAACATGTCGTCGCGATCAAACGCCGACAAGCTTTGGATATCAATGCTGCCACCCAGAGCGTTCGCGTCCATGTCCGGGGTCAAGGTTTTGCTGACGACTAAGCCTTCCAGCAAATCCGAGGGAATCACATCGAGAGCGACGGCGCGGCGGCCGCTGTCTGGCGAGGGCAGGCTAACGCCGTTAATGGTGACGGCATTGTAATCGGGACCGAGACCACGCACCCGAACATAACGACCCTCACCCTGATCACGCTCGATTGACAAGCCTGGCAGACGCTGCAGCGCTTCGGACACGTTGGTGTCAGGCAACTGGCCAATGGCGTCGGCCGCAACAGCGCTCACAACGTTATCGGCTGAGCGTTGACGGTTCAAGGCTTTGTTTAAACTACCGGCTTGCCCCAACACGATTAGATATTCGGTATTGGGAGTGGTCGGTGCAATTTGAAAATTGCTGATCAGCGTTTCGTTATCACGCACTGAAACCTGACGATTCAGTGTTTCCACGCCCAGGTAACTCACACTCAAGGTGTAATCGCCAGCCGCAATACCGCTCAGAACAAAGCGGCCATCGCGCGCGGTTACCGCGCTCACATTGAGCTCTTCAATTTTTACCCGACTACCTTGCAGCGGCAGCCCACTCAACTGAGCCGTTAACTGTCCACGGATCTGACCATCGGCCCATGTTTCACCTGCGGCCAGTGCGCTTATTGCGCCGATCAGTAAATTGCGTTTAAAAGAAGGTTTTTTCTTTGTGTGCAGAGTCACGTGTCGCTCCCCAAAAAATTAGTGCAGATAGTGTGTGTTGCAATTTGAAAGTGGGGACACGCTAAAAAGCGCCGGTGACAGAAATATGACAGCGTTCAGCCAAGTACTAAATATGCTGGGGTTTACCGGCGCGATTGAGCCAATGCGCCCCCTTACAGGCCAGAGCCCACAATACGTCAGGGCTATATTTTGCCATTCGAGGTACGCATAAAAATTTTGTCTGAGCTGATTTGCCCCAACCCTCTGTCACAAATTTGTTACATAGTGCTGATAGTTAGGACAGTAATTTCCTTAACCTACGAAAGAAAATGATCAAACTGCATAAGTGGAAGCTGTTACTGATTGCTGTGGCAACCAATTTCACCATCTTACTGACCCTTGCCTTGGGCGAGATAAAAGTATGGGGGGAGATTGATTGGTTCGATATCGTCGGCGAAGGCGGTGTCAGCCTGCTGGCGGCACTCTGGCTAGTGTTCACTCTCAATAGTCGGCCAGCCGGCAATGTTACTAACCTTTTATGTCTGGGGCTTGGGTTCATTTTTGTCGGCACATTTCAAGACCTGCTCGACGAAGTCATTGCCTTACCGGAAGGGTCCTTTTTACGCGGCGGCCTGGAGTCAACTCTGATGCCTATCGGTTTACTGGTACTGACTTTTGGCCTCTATCACTGGCACAAGGAACAGTTATGCTTTGTCGAACAGCGACGGCGCCGTGAGCAGGACATCCGCGAATACCGCTGGCAAGACCAATTAACCGACTTAGGTGACGCCCGTTTCTTAAATCAGCAGTTGGACCAACTGCTGCGCCAGTGCCGTGCCGCGCGTCAGCCTCTGGCGCTGATTCTGCTCGACCTCGACCAATTCAATGCCACCAATCGCGCTTTCGGCCACAAAGAAGGTGATCGACTGCTGCGCGAACTCAGTGAATTGCTTATTTTGAATCTACGTCGCTGTGACTTGCTGTGCCGCTATGCAGGCGATCGTTTTGCCATCGTACTGCCCAACACGCCCGAGCTGCTCGCCAACGAGCTGGCCGGTCAACTCACAAGAGCGGTATCAAGCTTCGCCTACAAGACCAACAGTGGCGAAACGATCTACCACAGTGCCAGTGTCGGCGTGGCCGCTGACAACCCAGATGCCAATAAAACCGTCACCGAAATCGCTACCGCTCGCCTGCTCGCGGCCAAAGACCGCAAGAAAATGGAGAGCGCAGCCTAATGTCTCTTTGGCGCGAGCGCGACGAACGCTACATAATCGCACATGAATTTCCGGCCGCCATTATTGAGCTGGCGACAAGCCGCGATATCTCTATCGACAAGCTGCTGCGGGGGACGGGTATCTTCTGGGAGGATTACTTAAGCGGCGAATTGCGCATTAAGCCAGATCAATGCCTACAGCTGTTGCTTAATATACGCCGTTTACTACCCGAAAAAGATACAGCTTTCTTACTGGGTCACCGGCTTTACCCAGGCAACTTTGGCACCGCTCTCAATACGGTGTGGTTCTCCTGTGACCTAGCTGATGCTATCGACAACTTCACTTGCCATCAGGCGTCATTAACGCCACTGCTGTTCGCTAGGAAATCCGTCGACACCGAGTACCTATACCTGCACTGGCAAAACAACATAGCCTGCGGGGAACACTTTTCATTCTTGTTAGAAATGATGATGACGGCAATCACATCGCTGTGCTCCCACCTAACAGGCGTAGGCGCCCAGTGGGAATATCTTATTCCGGGTGACATCGACGCGCCCGAGCAATATCAAGTTAACTTTGGAGCGAAGGTGCACGCCAAACAACATATTGCCGCAATGCGTATACCACGCCAGTTTCTGTCGACTCCCTGCCAGTACGCCAACAACACCAGCTCCACAATTGCCCGCAACCAGTACCAGAAACAACAGCAAGGTACGGCGACTTTGGGATTCGTAGCCTATATCGACGAATGCATTCGCAACGCCGAGGCGCAGCAGCTCTCATTGGAAACGCTCGCCGAGCAACTGTCGATGAGCCCCGCCACGTTAAAACGCAAACTTAAAAAACATAACACCAGCTTCCAGCACCGTTACGATACGGTTCGCAAGGAACTGGTTATTGACTGGCTCACCCGCCAGCAATTATCCATTGATGAAATCGCACAACGTTTGCACTTTCACGACAGTCGCAACCTAAGGCGTGCCTTTAAGCGCTGGACCGGCGCGTTACCCAGTGCGATTAAGACTCGCACATCTCTAGAACCCCTCTGAAATTCCCCAGACGAAAACACGTTATTCGCGTATAATTGGCCCCGGATTCAACTTATTGAGGGGAAGTTATGCACAAGGTTCGCTGGGGCGTGTTAAGTACCGCAAAAATTGCTCGTAATCATGTAATCCCAGCCATACAAACCTCGCATTACGGTGAGATTAATGCTATCGCTTCGCGCCATCCGGCGCAGGCAAAGCAAACAGCGCAAGAGCTGGGTATCGCGCGTGGTCATGAAAGCTACGAACAGCTTCTGGCCGACCCCAATATTGATGCCATCTATAACCCTCTTCCTAACCACCTCCACGTACCCTGGACGCTCAAAGCACTCGCCGCCGGAAAACACGTTTTGGTCGAAAAGCCAGTCGGGCTCGATCAAGCACAAGCACAACAATTACTAAACGCCAGCAGACAATACCCAAAGCTCAAAGTGATGGAAGCATTTATGTACCGCTTTCACCCCCAGTGGCAAAAAGTTAAAGATCTGCTCGGTAGCATTGGGCCGGTGCGCAATATTCAATGCGAATTTTCTTACAACAACCGCGAGGCCGATAATATTCGCAACCAGGCCGCCATGGGTGGCGGCGCATTAATGGATATTGGCTGCTACGGAATTTCCCTAGCACGCTTTTTATTTGCCGCAGAACCCAAGCGGGTACTAGGCCATCAGCAGTTTATGGGTTTTGAGGTCGACACCATTACCAACGCGTTAATGGAATTCGAGCAAGGTAGCGCGAGCTTTAGTTGCTCCACCAAAACCGAAGGCGGGCAATGGGTGCTGGTAAGTGGCGAGAACGGCAGCGTGCGCCTGGCTATTCCCTTCAATCCGGTCGCTGACACGCCAACTCAAGTCGTTGTTCGCCAAAACGGCAGTGAACACATTATTGATATTGCACCTGCCAATCACTATCGCAATATGGCGGATCAATTTTGTCAGGCCATTATCAATGACAGTGATGTGCCCACACCGCTCAGCGACGCTCTCGCCAATATGCAGGCACTGGATGCAATTGTCGCCAGTGCACAAGACGGCGTATGGAAAAGTCTATAACGGTGAACGGTGAACGGTGAACGGTGAACGGTGAACGGTGAACGGTGAACGGTGAACGGTGAACGGTGAACGGTGAACGGTGAACAATATTGTCGTCTAAAATCGATTGATACAACATATGTAAGCGGGCCAAAAGCCCAGTTATTAAACGGCGAGTTACCCCTCGCCCACGAGGAGAAATACCTGTGAAGAGAATTGTTGTGGTCGGCGGCGGAGCCGGCGGGTTGGAGCTAGTGACCAAGCTCGGGCGTAAATTTGGCCGCAAAGGCAAAGCCCACGTCACGCTGATCGATAAGAACACCACACACGTCTGGAAACCGCTGCTGCACGAAATTGCCGTTGGCACCATGGATGAAGGGGTCGACGCTGTCAGCTACCGCGCCCACGCTTTCGATAACCACTACCACTTTCGCATAGGCACCATGGCCGATATCGACCGCGAAGCCAAGCAAGTCGTACTTACCGCAATGCACGATGAAGACGGGCAAGAGCTGTTGCCAGAAACCCGCATCGACTATGACATTCTTGTGTTGGCCATGGGTTCCTCTTCCAATGACTTCAACACCCCCGGTGTGAAGGACCACTGTATTTTCCTCGATGGCCCGAAACAAGCCCACCGTTTTCGCAATAAGTTACTTGGTAAATTTTTGCGTATCCAGCGCGTTCCCGGCACTCGGGAGTCAGTCAACGTTGCGATTGTAGGTGGTGGCGCCACGGGTGTGGAACTGTCGGCCGAACTGCACCATGCAGTGGCCAAATTTCACGCCTACGGCTTTGACGCCATCGACAACAAAAATATAAACGTTACCTTGGTTGAGGCGGGGCCGCGCATCCTGCCTGCCCTGCCAGAGCGCATTTCTGCCGCTGCCAGCCGTGAACTGGCCAAGCTCGGCGTTAATATTAAGCTCAACACACGCATTGTGTCGGCAACGGCCGCCGGCCTGGAAACCGCCGATGACACCACAATCAAAGCAGACCTGATGGTGTGGGCCGCCGGTGTGAAAGTGACCGACGCCCTTAAAAACATCGGGGGCATTGCCACCAACCGCATCAACCAGGTACCGGTGAACTCCTACCTGCAGATTAAGAACGAAGCAAACCTGTTTGCCATCGGTGACTGCGCTGAATTCGTGCAGGCCGATGGCACCCGCGTCCCGCCGCGCGCGCAGTCGGCTCACCAAATGGCCGACATCTGCTTTCACAACATTTGTACGCAGTTGAATGGCGGCACCTTAAAGGTGTTCCGCTATAAAGACCACGGCTCTCTGGTGTCCCTGTCCAACTACTCCACCGTGGGCAGCTTAATGGGCAACCTGAGCCGGGGAACTCTATTCCTTGAAGGTCGCCTGGCCAGGCTGGTGTACGTATCGCTTTACCGGATGCACCAGGTTGCTATTCACGGTTACATCAAAACCGCACTGGTAATGCTGTCCGGCAGTATCAACCGCTGGCTCAAACCTAAACTGAAACTGCATTAAAAACCACAGTAAAGCCCGGCAAGCGGGGCCGGTGCTTGACAGCGTCCGGCCCCCTGCCTAGGATTCGCTCTGCTCTTAAACTAGGACGCCCCAATGCTGCCGTTTCACGACCCCGTTGCCGACGAGTTCACTCAGGTCAATGAGCTGATTATTCGTCAGTTGCACTCCGACGTCCCCATGGTGGAGAACATTGGCCACTATTTGATTGAAGCCGGTGGCAAAAGGTTGCGGCCGCTATTAGTACTCTTGGTAGCGCGGGCACTCAACTATCAGGGGCAACACCACCTTGACCTGGCCGCGATTATTGAATTTATTCATTCGGCCACATTGCTACACGACGACGTGGTCGACATGTCGTCACTGCGCCGCGGCCGGCCTACAGTCAATGCTGAATGGGGCAATGCGCCCAGCGTCTTGGTTGGGGATTTCCTCTACTCTCGATCATTCCAGATGATGGTCCGCATCGGTAATATGGATGTGATGACTATTCTTTCGAGCACCACCAACATCATCGCCGAAGGTGAGGTTCAACAGCTTATCAACGCGAAAGACCCTGATCTGAGCGAAGCGGACTACCGTGAAGTGATTCGCAAAAAAACGGCCGTGTTGTTTGCAGCCGCCTGTGAGGTCGCCGCCGCCATTGCCGGTGCCGACCAAGCCACCCGCGCAGCGCTCGGAGAGTATGGTCTGGAGGTTGGCCTGGCCTTTCAGCTGGTGGACGACGCCCTCGACTACCGGGGTGACACCGAAACATTGGGCAAAAACGTGGGCGATGATCTCGCCGAAGGCAAACCGACACTGCCATTAATCTACGCCATGAGCCAAAGCGCGGAGCCCGAGCGCAATATTATTCGGCAGGCGATTCAAAATGGCGATGCCAGCAAACTAGAAGATATCGTCGCTATTGTCGATGCTACCGGCGCTATGGAGTACACCTTAAAAGCGGCGCGAGATGCCGTATCCAGAGCACTTCTCAAGCTCGAAGTACTTCCTGCCTCAAGGTTTCGGCAGGCAATGCAAGAACTTGCCGAATTCGCTCTGGCCCGCGATCACTGATCACAATTCAGTCATTTGGCACCCGCAAGCAAGGCTCGCTACTGGACAAGTGGCGGGCAAAAGGTAGAATGTGCCCCTTTGCGGCTGTCCGCGACCCAAGAACTGTTTAGAGTTGACACTATGACATCATTTGTCCAAAAGAGCTCATACGACCTGGAAGAGCTGCTCGAGTGCGGCCATGGCCGGCTGTTTGGCCCCGGTAACGCACAATTACCCGTCCCCAACATGCTGATGCTTGACCGCATCGCGCATATCAGTGAGGTGGGTGGCGAGTTCAACAAGGGCGAGATCGTCGCCGAATTGGATATTAATCCGGATTTATGGTTTTTTGACTGCCACTTCCCGGGAGATCCGGTAATGCCTGGATGTTTGGGCCTTGATGCCATGTGGCAGCTGGTTGGCTTCTTCCTGGCCTGGAAAGGTAACCCGGGACGCGGGCGCGCTCTGGGTTGCGGTGAAGTAAAGTTCACCGGCCAGATTTTGCCAACAGCAAAGAAGATCAGTTATCACATCAACCTTAAGCGTGTCATTGAGCGCAAGTTGATTATGGGAATCGCCGACGGACGCGTATCGGTGGACGGTAAGGATATCTATTTCGCCAAAGACCTAAGGGTTGGCCTGTTTTCCAATACCGACTCTTTTTAACAATAAATGAATAGCCCGGTATTGTCCGGGCACTAAGCTCGCCCGAAGGTGTCATACACCTTCACAGCAACAGCGCTACACTATAAGCGCAACCGGCAGAAACCTTCTGCCACCGGCTAGGGCTGGGCAAGTAAAGAGGTAGCCTATGAAACGCGTTGTAGTTACCGGAATGGGGATCGTCTCGTGCCTTGGTAATGATAAAGCCACTGTACTCGATGCTCTGCGTGAGGGACGCTCCGGTATAAAGCACCAGGAAGCCTACGAAGAGTTAGGGTTCCGCTCGCTGATTGCGGGCTCGGTAGATATTAACCTAAAAGAGCACATTGACCGCAAAATATTGCGATTTATGGGCGATGCAGCAGCATTTGCCTATATTTCCATGGATCAGGCGATTCGCGACTCTGGGCTCAGCGAGGATCAGGTATCCAACGAGCGCACGGGCATTATTATGGGCTCCGGCGGGGCCTCATCACAAAATCTGGTGGATGCAGCCGACATTCTGCGTGAGCGCGGGCTCAAGCGTATTGGGCCCTATCGGGTAACCCAAACCATGGGCAGTACAACCTCAGCCTGCCTGGCGACTCCGTTTAAAATTAAAGGGGTGAATTACTCCATATCCTCTGCTTGTGCGACCAGCGCGCACTGCATTGGCAACGCCATGGAACTGATACAGCTGGGCAAACAAGACGTTGTATTTGCCGGCGGCGGCGAAGAAGAACACTGGTCTTTGACCTGCCTGTTTGATGCCATGGGCGCGCTGTCGACCAAATACAACGACAGCCCGGCAAGCGCTTCCCGTGCCTATGATGCCGCACGTGACGGCTTTGTGATCGCCGGTGGCGGTGGTTGTCTGGTTCTCGAAGAGCTGGAACACGCCAAGGCGCGTGGCGCGAAGATTTACGGCGAAATTGTAGGCTATGGTGCCACCTCTGATGGCTACGATATGGTGGCGCCTTCAGGTGAAGGCGCAGAACGCTGTATGCGCCAGGCAATGGCAGGACTCGACGGCGACATTGACTACATCAACTCCCACGGCACCAGCACGCCGGTGGGGGATCTGGCCGAGCTAAAAGCAATACGCAGCACCTTCGATAAAATACCGGCGATCAGCTCGACCAAGTCACTGACCGGTCACTCTCTGGGCGCCACAGGGGTGCAAGAGGCTATTTATTCATTGCTGATGATGGAAAATGACTTTATCTGCGCCTCGGCTAACATTGACGAACTCGATGCCGAAGCGGCGGACGTTCCTATTGTGCGTGAACGCCAGGACGGGGTGAAACTGGAGCGGATTCTCTCCAACAGTTTTGGCTTTGGCGGTACTAACGCCTGTTTGGTCTTCCAAAAATACGGCGGTTAATTCAACCGTTTGCAAGCCAGGGACGGCTTGTTGCCTATCCGTTCACTTCTATTTGACATTCAGCGCCCGGTCAGGGTCGCCGCTACTGATCAGCCCCCGTCTTGCTACTGAGCCACTGCTTAATAATGGGAACGAGATAGGTTCGCCAGGTGCGTGATTGCACACCAAAATCGTTGCGCAGCTTGAGACTGCTTAATACCGCACTCACCGGCTCACCTTGCGGTGTTTCGTCGATGACATCCCAGTGCGGCTCTCCCCCTTGATAGCCCTGTTGGCGCAACGCCTCCCACAATTGCTCAGCGAACTCCACCTGATTACAGGCATCACCCGAACAATACTGATAAATACCCCAGCAATCGGCACCGCAATTCATTTGTTTAATGATTGCGACCGTTATCCGGGCCAAGTCGGACAGCGCCGTTGGGGCTCCTCGCAAGCGGGTGTTCAGCTGCCAGACTCGATCACCGTCGAGAGCCTGCAGCAGATGCGTCAACCGGTTGTCACCATAGCCGGCGATAAGCCAGCTGGTTCGCAGCACCAAGACCTTTTCCTGAGAACGCAATACGGCCTGCTCGGCTTGGTAGAACGCCTGCCCCAACTCACTGTTGGGCGCGCATTCATCGGTATCCGAGTGCTTGCTTTTGTTGTCATCGCCAAACACCCGGTAGCTAGAGAGCTGTACCATAACAATACCGTGGTTGGCACAGGCAGCGGCCACATTGTGGGCCGCAACGGGCAATAGGTCTGTATCCGCCGAGATACTACTGTCTCCCCACCCCAGGGTATTGATGACAATATCAGGTCGCTGGGCAGCTATATATTCAGCCACTGCGTTGGCGTCACGCCAGTCAATATCGGCGCGTGCAGGCTGGAGCAGATTAAAGGGCTCTCGCTCCAGCTCGTGCTCTATCGCCACACCCAGTGAATGCGATGAATCGGTTAACAACAGTTTCAATAGAACTCTCTCACAGAATTATTAACCTGCATTATCGCAGTCTGACAGTAGACACGCCAGCCAGCAGGCTGTCGAAAACCCCTTGCGTGCTCAGCGAGGCCCGAAGCGTGCAGATGTTGTGTCTTGTCTCTACGGACAGGGTGACTCCCTATGCTAGAGGCAAGGCGCAGCAGATGTGCGCTTCAGGTCACGCCCTGCGGGACTTCCAGGCTGGCCCGTACTCGTCGTTACCACCTCTCGATGGGTGGGTACACACCGTCAAAGTAGCGCCTAGCGGGCTGAGAGTCTGAGTACGTAAGGGGTTTTTAACAGCCTGCTCTATGACACCGAGCGGAGCCTTTGAGCACAATCAACTATACTTTGGAAAGAAAGCTCACAAAAACACTTTTATTTGCTATGGTCTTTCGAACACTGATTTGCTTGCTACTCATTGCATCTGTCGGCCTCGCCCCAAACACCGCTGGCGAGGAGCCATTGGTGGTTACACACCAACCTCACCCCTATTTTGCCAAACTGCTTACGCTGGTGCTGGACAAGACCATTGACAGCCACGGCCCATATCAACTGCGCGAATTTAGCTCAGCAGCGGAAAAAGAGCGAATCCGTAAACTTCTTCACGAGGGCCGTGAAATCTCCATAATTTGGAGCACGACTAATCCCGAGCGAGAATCCAATTTAAGGGCTATACCCTTTGCCTTACTCAAAGGTTTAAACGAGTATCGCCTCTTGCTTATTCGCAAAGGCGAACAAGCTCGCTTCGCCACCGTAGAAAATTTGGCCGACTTACGCAGCTTCACGGCGGGCAGTGGCACCCACTGGCAGGACTCGCGTATTTTCGAGGCGAATCAGTTGCCCATCGTGACTAGCGTCCGCTGGGACAACTTGTTTGCAATGCTGGAAGCCGGACGCTTCGATTATGTAGCGCGAGGCGCTTACGAAGTTTGGCAAGAGTTATTGCGCCCAGACTTCCAGACCTTCGAGCTAGAGCAGCGGCTAATGCTGCATTACCAAGCCCCTTATTACTTCTTCGTCAACCGTGACAATATCGCTCTGGCCGAGCGCGTACTGGCAGGACTAAAATTGGCTGTCGAAGATGGCAGCTACGATGAACTGTTTTTTTCGCACCCGCCATTCGCAAAAGGTTGGCAGGCCGTCCATTCATCCAAGCGTGTGCTCATCAAATTAGCGTCTCCGCTTGGTCCACCTGTCACCCCACCAGAGTAGACTCAAACCACCGACTCTATACAGGCGCGTAAGCGCATTTGCGTTAACTCCAGAAAACCGGTAAAAAGACGCCCACGCGCCATTTGCACCCTTGAGCCCCTATCATGACCGCCATAAACGACTTCCTCGATCTCTTTTTCAGCTTTAAAGCCTATGTAATGTTACCGGTGGTGATTTTTCTGATTGCTCTGGCGGTGCGTGTTCCCTTGCGCAAGGCCATTCTCAGCACCATCGAGTTAGCCGTGGGCTTTGCCGGCGTTTTTATCGCCTTTGATTTCTTTGTCGCCAACATCAAACCGGCCGTAGAACAACTGGTGGCCATCCACCAGCTCGACTATCACATACTGGATGTAGGCTGGCCGCCGCTCGCTGCGATCACCTGGGCATCTCCGCTGGCCGCCCTCTCTATTCCGATGATTTTGCTACTCAATATCGCACTTCTGGCCCTGGGGCTGACGCGCACTATTTATATCGACATCTGGAACTACTGGCACTTTGCCTTTCTCGGCGCACTGGTAATGGCCACTTCGGGCAGCCTTTGGCTAGGTCTCGGTGCTACCGCGTTGCTGGCGATTTATTGCTTTAAGCTGACCGAATGGACGGCACCGGATGTCGAGCGGGAAATTGGCATCAAGGGCGTGTCCGCCTCACCCGTGTCGGTTAACGGCATTGTTCCCTATACCGCCTGCATGAACTGGTTGTTTGACCGGATACCGGTAATCAATCGACTCGACTATAACCCCGATAAAATCTCTGCCACGGACTCAGATACCCAAGCCGAACAAAATCATCATCAAAGCAGTACCAGTATCCTTTCCATACTTAGCGAGCCTATGGTCATCGGTATCTTGATTGGCCTGTTGCTGGCATTGGCGGCCGACTATTCATTAAAAAACAGCCTGGAGCTGGCGGTGCACATAGCCGCCGTGATGTTTCTGTTGCCGAAAAGTGCCGGGCTGATTGGCGAGGCCATGATTCCAATCACCGAGTCGCTGCGAGCACAAGTCGAAAAATATTTTCCTAAGCGCAAAAACCTAGTGGTTGCACTGGATACCGGCTTTTTGATGAGCCACAAATCCGTCATCGTCACGGGACTGCTGCTAATGCCGATTGCCATCGGCATAGCGCTTATATTGCCGGGCAACAAAGTACTGCCCATTGGTGATCTGCCCAATCTTTTGTCGGTCATGTCACTGTCCGTGCTGATGTTCCGGGGCAATGTATTGCGCGCCGTATTGGCGGGTATTCCTATCGTTGTTACGTTCTTATTGATTGCCACTGAGATGGCCCCTTTGTACACCGATCTGGCGAGCCAGACCTCGGGTTTCGATGCTGAAGGGTTGGGTACAATCACGGCGTTCACCGATGGCGGGCATCAGGTTCGCTACCTACTCTACGGATTGTTTCAAGGCAAACTTTGGGCAGTGGGTGGTGTGATTACACTGCTTGGCATGATGATCTTCACCTACAAGCGCTACAAAGCGCTTGTAGCCGACAACCAGCGAGGCTAGCAGGCTGCTGAAAACCCCAAGCGTACTCAGGCTTTCAGGCTGGCTCGTAATCTAGGCGGCCTTTTGAAGGTGTGTGTCCACCCATCGAAAAAGGGCAACGACGGGTGCGGGCCAGCCTGAAAGCCCCGCAGGGCTTGGCCTGAAGCGCACATCTGCTGCGCCTTGCCTCTAGCAAAGGGAACCACCCTGTCCGTCGAGACAAGACATCTGCACGCTTCACGCTACGCTGAGCATGCATGGGGTTTTCAACAGCCTGCTAGGTATGCAATGAAGGGAAAGCTATGTAATTTCGTGCTTATCAAACGTATCCCGAAAAGAAAAATCATGCAAATTAGCATGAACAATTTCCCTTATCGGAAGAGCAATAAGAAACTTATCCAAGCTTTCAGTATTACCGCTCATATTACTTAAATCATCTACAACCGCATGATAATTCGTCGTGTACACGAGCTTTTTAGTTTTATCCTTTCTGTACCCGCTAACCAAAGGAATCAGCTCAATATCATTCACCTCACCAAAATTTATATATGGCAGATACCCTATATAAACTTTGCCCGAACTTAGTGTAAATGCTATTGGTAATCCATACTCAGCAGATCGTACGAACAGAGATGAAAACTCTGATAAGGAGTCAGTGATTGATTCGTCTTTAAACCGAGCAAGAAAAGGATCAACTTCTGTCTTCCAAGATAAAATGCGATCAATAGTTGTTGGGGCAAGCCAAGAGATGCTTAAAGTGACAACTGAGATAAGAAAAAATCGAAACTGCCAAGTCTCCAAGTTTAAGCCTGGAAATATATATTGAACGGCATCCCATATCCAACTAGCTTTCAATGTCAGAGGAAGTGTTGCCCCAAAAAGAAGCATGGATATAAAAAATAAAACTAGACCACAAGATACACTTCTTAGAAAGGTGTGATAGCCACTAGACTTTTTAAATTTAAATATAAGAAATGATGATCTCGAACAAAACAAATAGCCCGAGATCAATAGAATTAAAATAAATAGAAATGAGGGTTTAAGCATTAAAATCTTATGCTTTCGACGGCTCCTCACCCTTTAGCAGCCTTTGTACGTACATAGCTTGACGCTGAACCGCCCGGTTATTACCTAACGATGAAAGATCCATTTTTACTCCTCGATACCCGTCCATTTGTAGCTTAACGGAACCTTCACTGGCATCTCTTTTATGCGCTTTAGCTTTTACAGCTCCACTTTTATTCTCTTTTGACATAAGACCTCCTCGACTTTAGTCATACATCAATACATTGAGCAGCTTTAAATTAAAGAGATTCAAGCTTGAATCTCTTTATCTCACATTAAAGTTTATTACGCAAATGGATGACGTAGAACGATTGTCTCAACGCGATCCGGGCCGGTGGAAATAATATCAACCGGTGTAGCCAGCAGTTCTTCCAAACGCTTAATATAATTAATCGCGTTCTGCGGCAAATCTTCAAGCTTGTGAATACCAAAGGTAGACTCACTCCAGCCTGGCATTTCTTCGTAGATAGGGTCTACGCGATCCCAACCATCGGCGTCGAATGGAATCGGCATAGGGTTGCCGTCTTTATCTTGGTAGCCGATACAAATCTTAACCGTCTCCAGGCCATCCAGAACGTCCAGCTTGGTCAGGCACATGCCCGAAACAGAGTTAATACGGTTGGCGTGGCGCACGGCAACGGCGTCGAACCAACCGCAGCGACGCTGGCGACCTGTGGTCGCACCAAATTCATGACCTTTCTCGCCCAAGTGCTGCCCCACTTCACAACCAAGCTCGGTTGGGAAAGGGCCAGAACCAACGCGCGTGGTATACGCTTTGGTAATACCCAAAACGTAATCCAAATACAGAGGGCCAAAACCAGAACCTGTTGCGGTACCACCTGCGGTGGTATTCGAGCTGGTTACAAACGGGTAGGTACCGTGGTCGATATCCAGCAAGGAGCCTTGTGCACCTTCAAACAAAATACTCTCGCCCGACTCACGTGCAGTATGCAGAATTTCGGTCACATCGGCGATCATCGGCTTGAGCTCTTCAGCCCAGGCCGTCACTTGCGCCAGTACTTCGTCAAAGCTAACGGGCTCAACTTTGTAGTACTCGGTTAAAGCGAAATTATGATATTCCATCACATCGCGCAATTTCCCGGCGAAGCTTTCCAGATCGAGCAAATCACCCAAACGCAAACCACGACGTGCGACCTTGTCTTCGTAAGCGGGGCCAATACCGCGCCCGGTGGTGCCAATTTTGTCCGCGCCGCGCTTAATTTCACGCGCTTGATCCAGGGCAATGTGGTAGGGCAAAATCAAGGGGCAAGCCGGCGACAAACGCAAACGCTTGCGCACCGGTACGCCACCATCTTCGAGTTCGGCAATTTCGGTGAACAGCGCTTCAGGTGACAACACAACGCCGTTGCCAATCAAGCAGGTAACCCCTTCGCGCAACACGCCTGATGGAATTAAATGCAGTACCGTTTTTTTACCGTCGATCACCAGAGTGTGACCAGCGTTGTGTCCGCCTTGGAAACGCGACACCAACGATACCTGATCGGTCAACAGGTCGACGATTTTACCCTTACCTTCGTCACCCCACTGGGTGCCCAGTACCACAACATTCTTGCCCATGATTGGCCTTACTCTCTTAAATTAACGAAAACTTAAAGGGTTACAGTGATGATACTTGAAAAGTATCGCCCTGCTTCTCCAACACCTGGTCACAGCCAAGTGCGGCAAATTCTTCCCGACTGGTTGCACTGACTACGCGCTCACCCGCCGCACGTAGCTCAGCGACTTTACGCCACTGCTCGGCACTACCGTCATCTACAAAACCGACCAGGCCGGACTGCGGAGCACTCAGCAATCCAAGTTTGGACAGTGCCGTAATATCGACCGCGAAGCCGGTGGCCGGACGACTGCGCCCAAACACTTCACCAATATGATCATAGCGGCCACCGCTGGCGATAGGGTTACCATAGCCAGGCGCGAAGGCCGCAAATACGAGGCCAGTTAGGTAGTGATAGCCACGCAGCTCACCCAAATCAAAGTAAAGCTCGGCTTCCGGGTAGCGGGTCTGAATCACCTCGGCTACGGAGGCGAGTTCATCCACAGCATTAACCGCTTCGCTTGATACGGCGGCAAACAAATCACGTGCCTTATCGAGAATATCGCGCGCGCCAGCAAGCCCGGGCAAAGCCAGTAAGACTTTAGCAATCGCAGCATCGGTAATGTTTTCAGATACCCACGCTTCAATTTCGGCCACGGCTTTGCGTTGCAGCATGGCAAAAAACAGGTCTTTTTGCGCTTCACTGACTTCAGCCTTGGCAATCAAGGCACTGTAGATACCCACATGCCCCAAATCGATATGCAATTTAGGCAAGCCCGCTGCACGCAGAGACTCCAGAAGCAGTGAGACCACTTCAACATCGGCGGCAAGGCCCGATTCACCATAGAACTCTACGCCCGCCTGAATTGGTGTGCGGGTCGCCAGTGGGTTTTTCGGCTTAGTATGCACCACATGACCGGCATAGCACAGGCGATTGGCGCCCTCACGCTTAAAGCTGTGAGCGTCCATTCTGGCAGTTTGCGGGGTGATATCGGCGCGCAACCCCAGGGTACGGCCGGTTAATTGGTCGGTCACCTTAAAGGTGAGCAAATCCACATCACGGCCCAGGCCAATCAGCAATGAGTCGGTGTATTCCAGCAAAGGGGGAATCACCATGTCATAGCCCCAGGTGCGGTAAAGCTCCACTAACCTGCGGCGTAACAAATCGATGGGGCGGGCCTCATCGGGCAAAATTTCTTCAATTCCGTCGGGCAATAGCCAGCGGTCGGCGTAGGTCATAGCAGACTCTATCGGTTTCGGGTCTTCGGTTGAAACACTCTGGCAAAGCCAGATTGGGTGTCGATGTGACACAAAAAAACCGGACCTCGGTGTGCCCCGTCACTAATACTGTGGCTTTCACAGTATTAGTGACGGGACACACTAGCCCGGCTGGGGGATTTTACCACTTTTGCGCGGCAAATGTTGAGCGAAAAATCGCCTATTTTTTACCGTTGATGTCTTTCAGGTAGCGGAAGAAATCACTGTCCGGATCTACCACCATCAAGTCACCCTTGTTGGCGAACGACTTTTTGTACGCGGTCAGAGAGCGCACAAAGGCGTAGAAGTTCGGATCTTGCTCATAAGCATTGGCAAACGTCGCCGCCGCTGTGGCATCACCTTCACCGCGCACCTTCTCAGCATCGCGGTAGGCATTCGCTTCCAGCACGGCCACCTGACGGTCGGCATCGGCGCGGATAACTTCGGCCTGCTCGGCACCTTTAGAGCGGTATTCGCGCGCTTCTTTCTCCCGATCCGCAGCCATACGGTCAAACACCGACTGACTAACATCTTCGGGTAAATCAATACGCTTAACACGGATGTCCAATACCTCGATACCGAGAAGCTCGTTAGCAACGCCATTTAATTCCAGCGTCAGCTCGTGCATGAGCTCATCGCGCTTACCGGATACCACCTCATGTAAGGTGCGACCACCAACCTGATCTCGCAGTGCGTTGGCAACACGGCTGGCCAGAAGGTTAGCGGCTACAGCTTCATCGCCACCAGTAGCTTTGTAGTACTTCTGCACATCCTGAATACGCCATTTCGAGTAAGAGTCTACAATCAGACGCTTATTCTCGATGGTGTAGTAGCTCTCCGGGCGCGCATCGGTGGTCAGAATCCGACCATCAAACTTGCGCAATTTATCCGCGAGCGGGATTTTTACGTGCAGGCCGGGCTCGACGTCTGGGTTAATCAATTTACCGAAACGTAAAACCACGGCGCGCTCGTACTCAGAGACAATGTAGACACTATTGGCCGCGACAAACAGGCCCAGCGCCAGGACAATCAGCCCCAAAAAGGATCGATTAGACATTAGCGGCCCTCCCGGTAGGTGGTATTGGTGCGGCCAAGTTGGCGAGCCACGTAGTCACTGATTTGACGCAACTGCTCTTGGGTCAGAGTGGCGTTGCCACGACCGCCCTGGCTCGCGCTGTTGCTTTCCATCAGTTTATCGATGGGCAGATACATCATATTGTTGCCACCTTCGACATCCACCATTACCTTCGACGACTTGCTCATTACCTCTTCCATCGACTCGATGTACAAACGCTGGCGAGTCACTTCGGGGGCCTTTTGGTACTCGGCGAGTAGATTGAGGAAACGTTCGGTTTCACCCTCGGCGCGACTAACAACTTCGGCCTTGTACGCTTCGGCTTCTTCCAGCATGCGCTGAGAGGTACCACGCGCGGCAGGAACCACAGCATTAGCGTAAGCCTGAGCCTCGTTCTTCAGACGCTCTTCGTCTTCTTTTGCTTTAATCACGTCATCGAACGCTGCCCGCACCTCTTCCGGTGGGCGGCCTTCCTGAATGTTTACGTCGCGCACCATAATGCCGGTGCCGTAACTGTCCAGATACTGCTGCAGACGATCTTCAACTTCTTCGGCGATTTTGCCACGACCTTCGGACAACACCTGCTCCAACTCCGTAGAGCCAACCACATGACGCAGGGCCGAGTCGGCCGCATGACGCAAGCTGACTTCCGGGTCGCGCACATTCAACACGTAAGCTTTTACATCGCTGACGTTGTACTGCACGGTAATGGGCAGCTCAACAATACTCTCGTCTTCGGTCAACATCAGACCGCGACTCGGGTATTGACGCTCTTCTGTTACGTTCTCAACAAACACCTCGGTGATAAGAGGCGCATTCCAGCGCAAACCTGGCTGTTTGATTTCACTAAAGGCACCAAACTGCAGCACAACAGCACGCTCTTTCTCGTCCACCTGGTAAACACCAGAAATGACGTAAAAAATCGATGCAATCACAATGGCACCAATCAGCAAGCCGCCCAGGCCTTTGCTGGAGCCGCCATTACCACTGCCACCTGACTTTCCACCAAAAATGCCGCCGAGCTTTTCCTGAAGTTTTTTCAGTGCTTCGTCGAGGTCTGGCGGGCCATCGTTATTACCACCACGATTACCCCAAGGGTCTTTATCCCCGCCTCCCGGTTCATTCCAGGCCATAGGTTGTCTCCAATTTATAATGTGGGGGAATGGGCGCATTGCCCGTTCCCGAAATTCCGTCGCGGATTCTAGCACCCGCAGCAGGTACGCTAAAAGTTTTGTGCGATTTGATGTTCTTCAGGCGCCTCGCCATCCCAGCGCAATTGATCAAATTTCATGTCCACCGAACTCAATATGCGCTTTAGGTCACTTTGCGGTATACGCACCGACAACCTACTGCAGCCATCCTCGCGGTAGGCCTCCTCGGCCACGGCATGCTGTTCAAAGAGCTTGGCGCGCAAACGCCCCTCGGTGGGTGCGAGAATAAGATCGCCTTCGATCATTTCCTCACCGAGCAATTCGGTAATAGCCTCGAACAGAAGCTCAATGCCAACACCCGTTTGCGCCGATAACCATACGGCAATCGGATTACCGTCATCGTCCCGATCAATACGCGGTTCCATATTGAGCAAATCGATTTTGTTAAAGACCCGCAACTGGGGTAACTCGCCGGCGCCGATTTCATCGAGCACTTCTTCAACTTGCTCTATATAGTGCATGCGCTCATCGGCTGCGGCATCAATGACGTGCAGCAGCAAGCTGGAATTCGTGGCTTCCTCCAGGGTGGCCCGGAACGCCTCTACCAATTTGTGTGGCAGGTGACTGATGAATCCCACGGTATCGGCCAGAATGGTGGCACCGATGTCATCGAGCTCGACACGCCGCATGGTCGGATCCAGCGTGGCAAATAATTGATCCTGAGCGTACACATCTTCGCCGGTTATTTGATTAAACAACGTCGACTTGCCCGCGTTGGTATAGCCCACCAGGGATACCGTTGGAATGGATGCCCGCTGGCGCGAGCGGCGTCCCTGTTCGCGTTGTGTGCGCACTTTTTGCAGGCGGCGCTCGATACTGGTAATTCTACCACGCAACAGGCGACGGTCGGTTTCCAGCTGAGTCTCACCCGGGCCGCGCAGGCCAATACCGCCTTTTTGCCGCTCCAGGTGAGTCCAGCCTCGCACCAGTCGGGTCGACATATGGCGCAGTTGCGCCAACTCAACCTGCAGCTTACCTTCAAAGGTGCGGGCGCGCTGGGCAAAGATATCTAAAATCAGACCGGTTCGGTCAAGCACACGGCACTTTAAGGCATGCTCAAGGTTACGCTCCTGCGATGGGCTCAGGGTGTGGTTAAATATCACCAGTTCGGCGCGGTGCTCTTCCACCAACTCCTGCAATTCCTGCAATTTGCCGGTACCGACAAAATACTTAGCATGAGGGGTATCGCGGGAACCGAACACCATGGCAACAGGGTCACCGCCGGCAGAAAGGACTAATTCTTCGAATTCGCGGGGGTCTTCAGGCTCTTGGCCACTGGAAATATCCAGGTGAACCAGCACCGCCAGCTCACCTGAATCGGGACGATCAAAAAACAATGACTTACCTCTTAGTTTTTATTCGCCCTGCCCTTCATCTCCTTCACCTTCGCCTTCAGCAGCGGGGTTAAGAAGGGGCACACGAACAGCGCGAGAAGGTACTACTGTAGAAATGGCGTGTTTATAAACCATTTGACTGACAGTGTTTTTGAGTAATACAACAAACTGGTCAAATGACTCGACCTGGCCTTGCAGCTTAATCCCATTTACCAGGTAAATGGATACCGGAACACGCTCTTTACGCAGCACGTTCAAGTAAGGGTCTTGTAAGCTATGCCCTTTTGACATCTTTGTTCTCCTTTAGATAATAATAGTACGCCTAAGTCTTTCAAATTCGGTTACATAAGTCCGCCTGAAAGGGGGCGATGACAAGCATGAAATACTGACTAGGGATTCCACATTGATATTATATGGCCCCCGATGGTAGAGAATTCAAGCTAAATCGTACAATTTCTTGCAAAGATAGCGACTTACCGGCGTTATTTTGTGTAAATACCCAATTTAACCCCTCCCAACCCTTCAACCAAGTGAACTGACGCTTGGCCAACTGACGGGTGGCAATCACGCCGCGCTCTACCGATTCGTCCAAACTCAGGCGTCCGGCCAGGTGATCCCAGACCTGGCGATAGCCCACTGCGCGAATAGCGGGTAGATCCTCGCTAAGGTCGCCCCGGTTGTACAATCTGGCCACCTCTTCCACCAATCCTGCCTCCAGCATTTTGGCAAACCGTGTTTCTATACGCTGGTGCAGCACCTTGCGATCACGTGGCGCTATAGCCAGCTGACTGACGTGAAAGCGCTCGTTAAACGCCGGGCCACGCTCGGCGTGCTGGCGCCGGCGCAGCTCGGTCATTGTTTCACCGCTGGACAAGTACACCTCAAGCGCACGCGAGAGTCGCTGGGAGTGATTGGGATGGATGTCGGCCGCACATTCGGGGTCGACCTCGGCCAAGCGCTTATGAATGGCGGGCCAGCCCAGTTCGGCGGCATCGGATTCGATCTGAGCGCGCACCTCGGCATCGGCCGGCGGCATCTCGGCCAGACCATCGAGCAGGGCTTTAAAGTACAGCATAGTGCCGCCCACCAGCAGCGGAGTGCGACCACTGGCATGAATACAGGCAATCTCTCGCTCGGCGTCGGCAACGAAATCGGCCGCCGAATATGGGTCGGCCGGATCGCGAATATCGATCAGCCGGTGCGGAGCGCGAGCCAACTCTGCGGCGGTCGGCTTGGCGGTACCGATGTCCATGCCCCGATACACCAAGGTGGAATCGACACTGACCAACTCCACCGGCAGGCGCTGATACAACTCAGAGGCCAGATCAGTTTTACCTGAGGCGGTGGGCCCCATCAGCATGATTACTTGCGGTTTGTCAGTACTCACTTTCAACCTACTGGCCGCGCATAAAGAGTTTGTCCAGCTCATCCAGTGATTGCAGTGTCCAGGTCGGGCGGCCGTGGTTGCACTGGCCGCTGCGCTCCGTGGCCTCCATGTCGCGCAACAATGCATTCATTTCCGCGATGGTGAGTTTGCGGTTGGCGCGCACCGAGCCGTGACAGGCCATGGTGGAGAGTACCTCGTTCACGTGGTGGGCCAAACGTTCGCTGGCGCCGTGCTCAATCAAATCACTGAGCACATCGCGCACCAACTGATCGACCTTGGCGCCGTGTAATATCGACGGAATCTGCCGTATCAACAACGACTCCGGACCGGCTCGCTGTATCTCAAAGCCTAAAGCGGCAAAGGTATCGGGGTGCTCTTCGGCGCAACCGGCCTCCTTCTCACTCACCGCCAAAGTCGCGGGCACGAGCAGCGGCTGGGCCTGAATGGCTCCTCCGGCAAAGGCGGCTTTCATCCGCTCGTAGGTGATACGTTCATGCGCCGCATGCATATCGACAATGATGAGCCCCTGCGCATTTTCAGCCAGAATATAAATACCCTTGAGCTGAGCAATGGCAAAACCCAGCGGGGGAATTTCCCCTTCGACCGCGCTCATTGAGTCTAACGACGGCGCCTGAACTGCTCCGGCGGCGTAACCCACACTCTGCTCGCCAACCCCTGCACTGCCAGACGGGCGCTCGGCTACAGCCGCATCGGCGCCAGCCGACTGCATTGCGGCGGGAAAATAATTGTCGCGCCAGTTGCCCGCTGGGCGCTCGGCGCTAAAAGCCATCGGGCTTTGCCGGGACATCTGCCCGGTGGAGTCTACGCTCGGTCGGGCTGACTCCTGCTCAGTGCGAGCCAGCCGATCCTCCGGCGATACCTCCGCCAGCGCGTGATGCAAGGAGCTAAAAATAAAATTGTGCACGGTGCGGCCATCGCGAAAACGCACTTCGTGCTTGGTGGGGTGCACGTTGACGTCGACCGTCGCCGGATCAACTTCCAGGTAGAGGACAAACGCAGGGTGACGACCGTGATAGAGCACATCCTGATAGGCCTGGCGCACCGCGTGGGAAACAAGCTTGTCGCGAATCGCGCGGCCGTTCACGTAAAAGTGTTGCAAGTCTGCCTGCGAACGGGAAAACGTTGGCAGCGCCACCCACCCCCACAAACGCAGCCCTGAGCGTTCAATATCCAAATGCACAGCGTTATCCATAAACGCTGGCCCACATACCTGAGCGACACGTCGTTCGCGCTCAGATTGGCTCGCGCCACCGCGCCAATTGTGAATAGCGCGACCGTTGTGGCGCAGGGTAAAGCTAACGTCATAGCGTGACAGCGCCAAACGCTTGACCACATCCTCTAAGTGGTTGTACTCGGTTTTTTCCGTGCGCAGAAACTTGCGCCTGGCCGGGGTGTTAAAGAACAGATCGCGCACCTCGACAGTGGCCCCTTGCGGGTGGGGTGCCGGCGCCAACTCCGTTTCCATATCCCGCCCTTCGGCAGTGACCTGCCAACCGGAACCGGTCTCATCGGTAGCGCTGGTCAAGGCCAAACGCGCCACCGAGCTAATACTCGCCAGAGCTTCACCGCGAAACCCCAGGGTCGCCACCGCTTCCAAATCATCCAGATCGGTAATTTTGCTGGTGGCGTGGCGTGACAGGGCCATCGCCAAGTCTTCTTTATCGATTCCCGAGCCGTTATCGCGCACCCGCATTAATTTAACACCACCGTCCTCCACCTCAACATCAAGACGAGTGGCGCCGGCATCAAGGCTGTTCTCAAGCAGCTCTTTGACGACGGACGAGGGGCGCTCTACCACCTCACCGGCGGCAATTTGGTTGGCAAGGCGAGGACTTAACAGCTTAATTTTGGACATGTAGAGTGTTTACAACTTAAGTAGTCGGGGGAATTCGCAGCACTTGACCCACTTTAATAACGTGGCCATTGAGTCCATTAAACTGCTGCAATTGGTTAACCGAAATATTAAAGCGCTGGGCGATGCCGCTCAAGGTATCGCCACTGGAAATTGTGTACTCCATAACACCGGAACCACCACCTGATTTTTGCCAGGAGATGTACGTACCCGCGGGGGGGTACTGGTGGAAATATTGTTTTACCCCGGCCAACAGCTGCCCCGCCAGTTTGCTGCGGTAGCTGGAGCTGGCCAGATTCTTTGCTTCACCGGGGTTGGAGATAAATCCGGTTTCCACCAAAATCGAAGGTACGTCAGGTGATTTCAATACGGCAAAACCGGCCTGTTCAACCTGATGCTTATGTAAGTGCGCTACCCGCCCCATCGATTTAAGAACAAAATCACCCACTTGCAAGCTGGCCCCCAGGGTTGCCGTCATCGACAAATCCACCAGTACACCAGCCAACACTTCGTCTTTGTCTTCCAGACTTACACTGCCGACACCGCCGATAAGATCCGACTCGTTTTCCCGCTGGGCTAAGAAGCGCGCCATTTCACTGGTGGCACCGCGGCGCGATAAAGCGAACACTGAAGCGCCGCGTGCCGAAGGTTTGGTAAAAGCGTCGGCATGAATAGACATAAACAGGTCCGCCTGCATTTTGCGGGCGATGTTGCGACGCTCGCGCAACGGTATGTAGTAATCGCCGGTGCGCACAAGCTTGGCGGTATAGCCGGGCTCGCGGTTCAGTTTATCCGCCAGGGACTTGGCTATTTTGAATACAACGTCTTTTTCCTGCAGACGATTGGGACCCAGGGCACCCGGATCTTCGCCGCCATGACCGGCGTCGATGGCCACAATAATATCGCGTTTGCTAGAGGCGGGCTCAGGCACACTGACCGGCGGCGGCCCCTGCTCGGGCCTGGGTTGTAAATCGTTCAGATCCACCACCAACCGATCGGCGGCGCCGGCCTGACTTTTAAGGAAGAAACTTTTGGGTTTAACGTCGAAGGATAAATCCAACACCACTCTTAAGTCGCTGCCATTGCGCGGCGCGTGTCGGATGCCTTTAATAGGGGTCTCGGATAGATTCAACTTATCGAGGCTGGCATTAAACGTAGCCTGGCTGACATCAATAACGACACGCCTTGGATTTTCGAGCGTGAATAGGGAGTGCTCGGCAGGGGCAGACAAATCAAACACCAGGCGAGTATGATCGGGCGCGCGCCACACCCTGACACCGTCAACCCGGGTAGCGGCCTCGGCACTCGCCACGATCGCAAGCGAAATAGCGACGACAACGCACAGCAAGTTGCGCAGTAACCGCGAGTTTTGAGTTCGTCCGGCGTTGGTCATACTCAGTCTTGTTGTTGCTCGAATTGGGGAGCCCTCATAGCTAGCTGAGCTAATTGCTGAACAAGACGCGAACCGCGCTCAGTTCCTGACTCTAGCTTAACAATTCGACCCGGTTCTTGCACCTTAAGTGTTATTAAGACATCGGCCGGAGGCAGGACGCCCTCGCCCCGAACCGGCCACTCAATCAAGCAAATGTCAGCCGCCGTAAAATAGTCGCGAATGCCCATGTACTCTAATTCTTCCGGGTCGCCCAGTCGATACAAGTCAAAGTGGTGCAATGTTCGCGTGGGCAATTGGTATTCTTCCACCAGCGTATAGGTTGGACTCTTAACCGCGCCTGAATGACCAAAACTGTTCAGCACACCACGGGTGAACGTCGTTTTACCGGCGCCAAGATCACCCGCCAGATGCAGTGATAGCCCATCTGCGCACTCCGCAAGCACCTGCCCCAGCGCTTTACCGGCGGCCACGGTTGCCGATTCATCGGCCAGATAACAAGACCACTCAGTCACTCAACAGAACCCCGATATAATCGAGCAGATCGGTTGCCAACATGCTTTGTTGACCGCGCTCTTCGGCAGCGAGATCGGCGGCATGGGCGTGCAAACTCACCCCCAGCCCTGCAGCGGCCGACAACTCCACCCCCTGCGCCACCAAAGCGCCTAATACCCCACTAAGCACATCCCCCATACCGCCAGAAGCCATACCAGGGTTTCCTGCGGTCACAACAGATACAGGCGCGCCTTCGCTTGCCACCAGTGAACCGGCCCCTTTTAACACCACGACACCACCGTAGCGGCCTTGCAGGTCGGCTATCGCGGCATACCGATCGCGCCCAATAAAAGCCGTAGTTTCACCCAACAGCGTGGCCGCCTCACCCGGGTGCGGGGTCAAAATCCAGTTATCGCGTGTTTTGCCAGCGGTCCAAAGCCGCCCCTTGGCAATTAGATTGAGCGCATCCGCATCCAAAATAAGGGGCAAATCAGTAGCCAGCGCCTGCTGCAACATCTGCTCAGACCAAGGCGATTCCCCCAGCCCCGGGCCGACGACCAGCACGCTCGGGCGCGCCAGCCAAGGCTCTAACTCCTGACCGGAAATAACGCCACAGGTCATGACCTCCGGGCGGCGCGCCAGCGCAGCGCAGACATGCTCAGGGCGGGTGGCCAGGCTTACCAGCCCAGCGCCGCTGCGCGCTGCCGCTTCTGCCGCCATAATCGCGGCGCCTCCGCGCCCGGTATCGCCGCCAATGACCATCACATGACCAAAGCAGCCTTTGTGGGCGTCGGCTTCGCGAGGAGGGAGCGCGGCACGCAATGCGGCGTAATCGGCCTTCACCGCAGCAGGATGACGTGATTGATAGATCGACTCGGGTGCGCCCAAGTCTTCGAATACCAGCTCACCACACAGGGCAGCGCCACGACCGGTTACCAACCCGCGCTTCACACCAATAAAGGTAATGGTTAATACCGCTTTGATGGCCACACCGGCCACATCACCCGTATCGGCAACAAGACCCGAGGGAACATCAAGCGCCACTACCGGTAAGCCACTGGCGTTAACTTGCTCAATGGCGCGTTGATACTCCGGGCGCACATTACCGCTAAGCCCGGTGCCCAATAGAGCGTCGACGATAAGCCCGGCCGCCGGCGCGGGCCCCGGCGGCATCATAATCACGCCCTCCTGGCGCGCGTATTGATAGGCCGCACTCGCCTCGGGGCTAAGCTTTTCCACATCCCCCACAACAATAACGGTTACCGGAGTACGCCTGGCCGCAGCCAATGCCGCCACCACAAAACCATCGCCGGCATTGTTGCCGGCACCACAGTAAATGGTTATTTCTTCGGGCTCACCAAAGCGCGCTAGCATTGCTTCAAAAGCGGCGCGACCCGCGCGCTTCATCAACTGTGTAGCGGGCACGCCGGATTCGATAAAGGCGGCATCGAGCGCGCGAACATCGGCGGCGGTATAAAGCTGATTGGCAATCATACAAACTCTCGGTAAATTCTCGGTAATGGAGGCAAACTCGGTATAATCTGGTCGCTATTATAGGGGCTTAACCACGTTAAACCTACCGGACCGATAAACTTAACTCACCACTGCGACAAAGCAAGGGCGCCGTTTGACCGAATTTGATTTCACACAACTCGCCGCAGACATAAAACGCTGGGGCCGTGAGCTGGGGTTTCAGCAGGTAGGCATTACCGATGCCGACCTATCGGCTCACGAGCCGGCCCTACAAGAATGGCTGGAGCGCGGCTACCACGGCCAAATGAGCTGGATGGCCGACCACGGCAATAAACGCTCGCGCCCCGCCGAATTGGTGCCCGGTACCGCGCGGGTGATATGTGTGCGCATGGACTATTTGCCCGGCGATACCGAGCAAATCAAGGTGCTGAAAAGCCCAGATAAAGCCTACATATCGCGTTACGCACTGGGACGCGATTACCACAAACTGATCCGCAAACGTTTGGCGCAGCTGGGCAAAAAAATCGAAGCGGCCCTGCCTGTGGAGCTTAAGCCAACAGATGAGCGGCAGAACCGCGCCTTCGTTGACAGCGCACCGGTACTGGAAAGGCCACTGGCGGATAAAGCCGGGCTCGGCTGGACAGGTAAGCACACGCTGATCCTCAACAGCGAGGCCGGCAGCTGGTTTTTTCTGGGCGAGCTGTTTACCTATTTACCCTTGCCAGTCGACGCGACCGAGCAACCCAACCGCTGCGGCGACTGCACCGCGTGCCTTAAGGTTTGCCCAACCGATGCGTTCCCCGCGCCCTACACGCTGGACGCCCGGCGCTGCATTTCGTATTTAACCATCGAACACAAGGGCAGCATCCCGGAGGAATTTCGCGAGCCGATGGGCAATCGGGTATTTGGCTGCGACGACTGCCAGGCCATATGCCCTTGGAACAAATACGCGAAACCTACCTGCGAAACCGACTTTTTACCCCGCCACGGCCTCAACAACACCGACTTGCTAACGCTCTTTCTCTGGGACGAGGCCACGTTTTTAACCAACACCGAAGGCTCCGCCATACGCCGTATTGGCTACGAGCGCTGGCTGCGGAACCTGGCCATTGGCCTTGGCAATGCGCCCTCATCGCCCGATGTTGAACAAGCCCTGCGCGACCGCCTGGGCGCATACAGCGCCGTGGTGGATGAGCACATTCAATGGGCCTTGGACCAACAAGCCTCACCCGCCAGACGCCGCAAACGTAAAATAAAAGCCCCCCAAACGGATCGATAAGCTAACTCACGTTAGCAAATTCTATTGCCGACATAGCCAATAAAAATTAATGAGCGGCAAGCAAAATGATCCGCGTTAAGGTACAATTGCCGCCCTCTGAGAGCCGGGCACCGCCCTTGCCCAATAGTTTTAGGTGGTGATAACCGGTTACACGCTCCCGCAAATTAATGAAAAAGTACGGTTCGCTATGAAAACACTGTCTGATATCGGTTTGGTCGGTCTCGCCGTGATGGGTGAGAACCTTATCCTCAATATGGAAAGCAAAGGCTTCACGGTAACGGCGTATAACCGCTCCGTGGAAAAGGTAACCAACTTTATTGAAGGTCGCGCGAAAGGCAAAAACATTCGCGGCGCCGAATCGATTGAAGAGCTGGTGGCATCGCTGGAAAAACCACGCAAAATTATGCTGATGGTTAAGGCCGGCGCACCTGTAGACGCTTTTATCGAGCAGTTGATTCCGCACCTGGACCAAGGTGACATCATCATCGACGGTGGCAACACCCACTTCCCCGACACCAATCGTCGTGTCGAGTATCTGCGCGAAAAAGGCATCCACTTTATTGGTGCTGGTGTTTCCGGCGGTGAAGAAGGCGCACTGAAAGGCCCATCTATCATGCCCGGCGGCGCCCCTGAAGCCTGGGAGTCGGTTAAACCTATCTTCCAGGGCATCGCTGCCAAGGTGGATGACGGCTCACCGTGCTGCGACTGGGTAGGCGAAAACGGCGCCGGCCACTTTGTAAAAATGGTGCACAACGGTATTGAATACGGTGACATGCAGCTTCTTTGTGAAGCCTACCAGCTGATGAAAGAACTGCTGGGCATGAGCGCCGATGAAATCCATCAAGTGTTCGCCGACTGGAACAAAACCGAGCTGGATTCCTACCTGGTAGAAATCAGCCGCGACATCATGGCGTTTAAAGACGAAGACGGCGAACCACTGGTTGAGAAAATCCTCGATACCGCCGGCCAAAAAGGTACCGGTAAGTGGACGGGTGTTGTTGCCCTCGACTTCGGTGTCCCTCTCACTCTGATTGCCGAATCGGTATTCGCCCGCTGCATCTCGGCGCTGAAAAGTGAGCGCATCGAAGCCGCTAAAGTACTGACCGGCCCGGAAAAATCTTTCACCGGCGACAAGGCCGCGTTTATCGAAGATTTACGTCAAGCGGTACTGGCGGCCAAAATCGTTTCCTACGCTCAGGGCTACACCCTGATGCGCGAAGCAGCCAAAGAGTTCGGCTGGAACCTCAACTACGGCGGCATTGCCCTAATGTGGCGCGGCGGCTGTATTATTCGCTCGGCCTTTTTGGGAGACATTAAAGCGGCATTCGACAAGAATCCAGAGCTGAACAACCTGCTACTGGACGACTACTTCAAAGGCGTTGTCACCAGTGCCCAACAAGGCTGGCGTAACGTTGCAGCGACCGCCATCACCAGCGGCGTACCCGTACCCTGCCTGACCGCAGCGCTGAACTACTTTGACGGTTATCGCACCGAGCGCCTACCCGCCAACCTACTGCAGGCGCAGCGCGACTACTTTGGTGCCCACACCTACGAGCGCCTGGACAAACCACGCGGTGAATTCTTCCACACCAACTGGACCGGTCGCGGTGGGGATACGGCGTCTACGACCTATGACGTCTGAGGTCGGATGTCTGAAGACTGACGCTGAATTGCGATAATAAAAAACGGGGAGCTTGTGCTCCCCGTTTTTTATTGCCCAAAACAAAAGCGATTAGGCTTTCTTTACAAACTCGCTTTTCAGCATCATATCGCCGCCTTTGGCGAGCTTGCAGTCAATATTGTGGTCGCCATCGGCAATGCGTTTTATTGTTACCTTAGTCCCGACCTTAAGAACGTCAGAAGTGCCTTTTACCTTCAAATCCTTAGACAGAGTCGCAGTATCGCCCTCAACCAGCTTATTGCCATTGGAGTCACGCACAAACCGCTCCTCATCAGCGCTGCCCTCGCCACTGGCAGACCACTCATGAGCGCGCTCTGGGCAAATCAACAAAACTTGGTCCTGATAGACAAACACAGAATTACATTTGGGGCATGGGGAAGTGACATAATGGGCGACAGGGAAAAGACAACTTTTACATTCACGGTCCACGGTGCGAGACTCGCCGCCAAGCCACCAAACTGTGCAATGAGAAATTTTGTGATCTGGTGACCATAGTGGACCAGGAAGTGGGCGAACCCGATTTTCTAAGCTTAATCGAAAAGCATGCTTTTGTTCTCTGTGTTCAGGGAGGACGTATCGACCCCTCCCCGAAAGCATGGACAGCTATCGCACATGGGGCAATTCCTATTATTGCGTCATCACCTCTCAATGACGCCTATTGCCAGCTCCCTGTAGCAATTGTAGATGGGTGGGATGAACACTCACTAAGCGAGGAAAAATTACGTGAGTGGCGGCAGCAGCTTGCGCCCTATTACGATGACCCGGATTTGCGTCTGGAAGTTTTAGAAAAGTTTCAGCTCGATTACTGGTGGAAACAAATCAAAAACACATGGCGGGGAAAACATTAATATAAAGCCGCCCCCCCTGCCCAATTAAAATACATTAGTAATTGTTCAGGATTAGACTGAGCATGAATTCAACTTCAAGGATAATTTATACTATTCACGTTAGCTCAGTTTGATATGTATGACATGGTTATGTACACAGCAGGCAGAAAAGCTAGTGACTTAGTGGTAATGGCAGTACAACAATGAGCGGCCAAGTACCTCAATCGGAGGTGTCCCGCCACGGTAGCTACTACAGGCCGCATAACCCTCTTCTTTTAACGGCTGTTTAATATTGGGGACTACACCGAAACTTTCGCTCCTGCTCTGATGAATCATCCGGTTTATCAAGGCGAGTGGGTTGTCAACTGGCTTAAGTCGGTGGCTGGGGTCTACATGCGAATGGTAGTGAATCACTTTTGGAGAGACGCCTTGTTTGTCACCGACCGAGCAGTGGATCGGATAGTTTTCTGCTAGCGACAGATGTTCAAGCTAAATGCCCGACTCATGCACCGCAAGACCAAACGACATTTAATCAATGTGTTTTTGGTAAGCTTCCGGAATCAGATTGAGATTTTCTATCAACCAGCGAGCCCAGCGTGGCCAAGATTCCTGGAGCGCATGAAAGTGGTCGTTCGGAATCGTGTATAGCCCGCCATTGCAGTTAATGGTAGGTGGTAGATGTTCGCCGAAACTTGTAATAATAGTAGAGGAGCACGGCAATACTGCTGTCTCCAATAAATCGTGCCAAACTTCGACCGGTGGGTTGGCGAGATCGACGATCTTGGCACGTACCGATGCGGTCGAGAGGAGGGGTTCGACTGATTGAGCAAAGGCAGTGTCAGTGTCGCAAAGGATGCAAAAATCTGCTTTGGTCAATTCTGGAGTTTTAAGCTGTGTCAGCTTGTTGCGGTATGGGTGATCTGGGTGGAATGGATCTACATTTTGAATACGCACGCCCATTGATCGTAGTGACCAAGTGATTTATGAGCAACGGCCGGGTGGTGTATGTACTATCAGGCGCGAGGGTGAAACGCCGGCAAGATCCATAAGAGGCCAGGCCCATATAAGCGCCTGAACGGCGAATTTCGGTTTATCCGCCAGAACACAGTAGTTGGTAATATTTGACATTTTTTTGTGAACAAAAAAGGGAGGCCCGCTGGCCTCCCGGTTCGTTGGTTCCTATTTCGAAATGCTCAGGAATCTTCGAGCTCATCCAAACGGGAACGAAGCTCGTCAATTAATTTTTGCTGCTCAATAGTATACAGTGTCAACTCTTCCACTTTCTCCATCATTTTTACATGCCCTTCCGTCAGGTCAAGGCCGTCCCGAATAATCTCGTCGGCAGGTCGAATGTTCGGAAGATGGCCGTTTTCGAGAATGAATGCTTCCACTTCCCTGATGGGCATCAATGCGTAACCGTCCTTGAATACGTAATCCGGATACACGTTGGATGCTGTAGTCAGTGTCCCGGTAATCGTAATGTTTCCTGCGCCGTCGAGTTCAAACTCTGCTCCGCCGCTTCCGACTTTGGTGAAACGAATTAATTCGCTACCGGTTGTGGCAATCACCCAGTCGTTGTCGTTGGCGGAATTATCTTCAAAATGGATTCTTCCGCCGCCATTGTTCGTCATGGTCAATAAAGTTCGATCAGCGACCGTTCCGGAGGCTTCTTCGATTTTTGCCGCCGTCGATCCGCTCGTCCCACGGACATGAAGTTTCGTATCAGGGCCATCCGTTCCAAGACCCACATCACCATCTGCCGCGACAAAAATGGAGTCATTGGGTGCGTTCGGCTTGATTCGGAACGGCAGTTTACTACCATTAGTCACATCCCGGATAAAGAAATTGGTTTCATTACCCGCCACATCCCAGGATTGCGGGGTAAAGCCCGAGCTGCCGTCCTGCTCCAGGCGCAGGGCCGGCGTGTTGCCGTCCCTCATATGAGCTTGCACCACCGGGGTGCTGGTACCCATGCCAATGTTGCCCGCGTCGCTTATGTACAGCGAGTTAGTGGGCGCGTTTCCAACAACTGTGAGCGGGGTTTTTCCAGTGGTTATGTTATCGATCGAGAACTTGTTCGCGCCTCCATTGCCGCTGTCGTTCGCTGTCAGCTGCCAATCGTGATTCGGAAAGCTTGCCGAGGTACTGGTATCGTCGAACTTAATCCTAAGATTATTTTCCTTTAACCTGAGGGTATCGAAGCCAAAGTTCTCGCTACTGGTACAGTCAGTCCCAACACACAAGCTGCCTTGGATTTCGACATCTTGGACAAATGTCTGTTCTGCGGTAACGTCTAATTCGATCGTTTCCGTAACTGCCACTTTGGAGGCCCGGAAACCTGCTGGCTTGTAGGGTGACTCTTCGACGTTCGGGTTAACAATCTGGCCACCTACAACCGAGAATGTGCCCGAGTGGCCCTGCAACGGCTGCGAGTCTACAGGTTGGTCACTGTTACGATCGCGAGTGACTCCGTAAATTCCCATAACCTGCAACTCGTAGCGATAGGTACCATCGGGCATTCCGCCTTCGACCATAACGGCCGGAACGAACTCTACCGGCATTCCAGACTGGAAGCTTTTGCGCAAGTAGAAACCCTCGGGACCTTTAATAATAAGATCCACCTCGGCATCAATACCCGCCACGCTTTTGGGAGCGAAAGCTAATGATTCATTCAGAATTTGACTTTCAAAAAGAGACGTCTCTTCAGCGTTTGACCAAGAACACGTCGCAGCAATGACGGCCGCGAATATGGTCAGTTGAAATTTTTTGTAAGCGTTCACGTTTTGTTCCCTCTTCAATATGCGCTCGCAAGCGAGCTCTATGCCGTTTAGGTGCGACCATTGGGCCACACCCGATAATTGCTTTTCCGTCGTTTAAATATCTCTCACGGATTACTTGCCATACATTATAGTCTTTAGTTGTTCACCACGCCGAGGGCCGGCCTATATCTACCCGTACCCCGCTTTGTGGTTTGTTGCTCGCAAAGCTCGCCAGCCAACGGCGAGTAATAACAACGTCAGTAAAATAAGCCACTTGAAGCTAATCGCAGGGAGCGACGCCGGCGACCTGGCAGCCTGACCAATCGCCAAGCTGGCGGTGGCAGTGCCGCTGTCACCGGAGCTCGAAGTCAACGCGCCACTGGTGCTAACAATTGTGCCATTGGCAATACCAAGCACATCAACCTGGAGGGTGCATTGACTACTTGCAGCAACACTGCCCCCACTGAACCCAATCGTAGTGGCTCCGGCGATAGCTGTCACAGTGCCGCCGCAGCTGCTGGAGGCGTTCGGCGCCGTGGCCACTTCGAGCCCTGCCGGCAGGTTATCAGTAAACGCAAGCGAGCTCGCGGCCAAGGTGCTGGCGCTGTTATCGATAGTAAACGTCAGTGTTGTAGTGCCGCCAAGGGCTATATCACTGGGCACAAACGCTTTGGCGAATGTCGGAGGCGCCACAACTTCCAGTGCTGCCGAGGCTGGATCGGCCACAGGCTGAGCGCTACTCGTTAGACTGGATGTGACACTGCTGTAATTGCCTGGGGTGGCGGTACTCGGTACCAATAGCTCAACATCAAATGTACAAGACCCACCAGCGCCTACCGTCCCACCACTGAATGTGAGCAAGCTGGCACCGCTAACTTGAGAGCCGCTACCACAGACATCGTTAATCGGTGTATTAGTTGCGGTCAAGCCCGTCACCAGATCATCCAAATCATCACTAAAAGCCAGTACAGTTGCGGCATTGGCCGGATCCGGGTTGGTAATTTGGTAGGTAGCCGTGGTTGTCGAGTCGGGCGCGACAGTACTCGGGTCAATGACCTTGGTGAGTACAAGAGGCTCGATCACCAGATCCGCACTGTCTGCCGCTGCTGCAACCGGGATACCCTGGCGCGTAGCGGAGGCAGCACTGGTGGTATTGGTATAAGTACCGGTCGGCGCATCGACCGGTACGCGCACTGGAACCACCACGGTGCAAGAGCCGCTTGCGGGCAGGTTGCCCCCCGTCAGCGCAACAATACTTGTGCCAGTGAGCGACGATCCGGCACCACAGGTATCGGCAATCGGTAGCCCTTCAGCCACCAGGCCCGAAAGGACAGTATCGAGGTCGTCGGTCAGCGCAATGTCTGTGAGAGCAAAGACCGAGCCGTTAACAACCGACAATTCCATTTCGACCAAGCCACCCGGTATCACAGGCTGGGTGCGGAATGACTTGAGCAGGACAAAGTCACCTATGACGACATCAATAATGTCGGTAGCAGCGCCGCTGGTTCCGGAGCTCGATGTTAATGCACCCGAAGTATTAACAAATGTCCCCTCGGCGTTGCCGACAACATCAACTTGAATGGAGCACTGGCCGCCGGCGGCAACACCGCCACCGCTGAGCGCGATAGTGCCCGCTCCTGCGACAGCCGTTAGGGTGCCGCCGCAGGTGTTGGAGGCATTGGGCGCGCCGGCGACAACGAGGCCGGCGGGCAGGTTATCGGTAAACGCCAGCGAGCTCGCGGCCAAGGTGCTGGCGCTGTTATCGATAGTAAACGTCAGTGTTGTAGTGCCGCCAAGGGCAATGGCATTGGGCATAAATACCTTTGCGAATGACGGCGGTGGCTCGATCTGCAAGATGTCCGAGACCGCAGCAGACACATATAACCCGTTGCTCGTCAGATTCGATGTAATGCTATTGAAGCCGCCCGGTGTGGCCGACACCGGCACCTGCAGCTCGACATCGAAGGTGCAAGATTGGCCGGGGCCAAGTTCGCCACCACTGAAGGTTAACAGGCTGGTGCCGCCAAGTTGCGAGCTGGCGCCACAAATGCTGGTCTGCGGAGTGTTAGTTGCAATCAAGCCAGCGATTACAGCGTTAAGGTCGTCGGTAAACGACAACCCACTAATTCCAGCAGTGGCATCGAAATTTTCTAGGGTAAAACTCAATGTCACGGTATTGCTCGCAGCACTGGGCCCGGAAAAACTCTTTAAGAAATCAACATTGTTGATGCTCAGTGTATCGCTCGCAGCAATGCCGGTGGCTGCTACGCCACCGACAGCACCGGTGACAGCGGATGTGGTGCTAGTGGCGCTGCCAGTAGCGTTGCCGGGGATCCGCAATGTTACCGAAAAACTGCACGATTGACCTGCAGGCAGAGCACCACCCGTAAAGTTAAGAGTGCTGGTACCTGACAATTGAGAGCCAACACCGCATATACCGTTTTGCGTACCGCTTTCCGATTCCAAACCATTGAATACCGCATCCAGATCGTCAGAAAAACTGATATCGGCAACCGAATCAGTAAGGCTATCGTTGGTAAGGGTGAACGCCAGCGTCACAGTTCCACCGGGAGTGCCCGGGTCATCCGTAAACTGTTTAACCAGCGAAAGCAAGTTGTTGTCCACGATCAGATCGTCCTGAGCGTTACCGAACGGAACGAATCCTCCATCGAGAGTCGCGCTGCCTGCGCCAGTGGTGTTGACGTAGGTCCCTGTGGCAGCACCCGGCGGCACCTGAACGGTCACATCGAACGTACACGACGCCTGCGGTGCCAGCTCACCACCGATGAAAAATAAGAGACTGTTACTGCTCAAACCGACGACCTGAGAGCCACTACCACAGATGTCATCTAACGGCAGGCCGGTCGCGACGAGGCCAGACAGAGCGTCGTCAAGATCGTCGGAAAAAGTGATGCTGGTGGCATCGAAATCTGGGTTGGTATTCGTAATAGTGAAACGCAGCGGCAGGCTAGCCCCCGGCAGCACCGGGTCTCCAATAAACTCTTTAGTGAGCTCGACAGCGGAGATAAGCAGATTGTCATTGGCCGGTAAGCCGCTGGTTGACACCCCGCTCACCGTTGCCGAGACGTCACTTGTGGTATTCGGGTGGACGCCCGGTGCGGCTCCAGCGGGTACGGTCAGGTCAACACTAAAGGTACAGGTTGCGCCCGCGGCCAGTGATCCGCCAGTGAAGCTGAGCGAGGATGTACCCGTGATCGACGAGCCTGCACCACATATGTCAGTCTGAGGCAGCCCGGTGGCCACCAGCCCGGTAAGGACAGCGTCGAGATCATCGGTAAAGGCAATACCGGTGGCACTACCGGGGGCGAATTCGCTATGCTCCAGTGTAAATTCCAACGTCACAGTGGCCCCTGAATCCACGGGATCTCCGAGGAACGATTTGGTTAATCTAGGAGCGCCGACCACGGCCAGTGAGTCTGCGGCCGCGGGGCCAGTGCGGGTTTGGCTGTCAACCGTTGCGGTAATCTCGCTCGTGGTGCTGAGTAACGATTCGGAGGGGGCCCCAACCGGCACCTGCAGAATGACCTCAAAAGTGCAGCTTGCACGAGGCGCCAAATTGGCGCCTGAGATATTCAGCTGAGGGATGCCACCAACTGTATTTACGAAGATAAACGATCCAGCGCCACAGAAACCGTTGGCCGGCAGACTGTCAACACTAAGCGACCCAACAACAATGTCGGTAAACGCTATGGATGTGGCGCTGGCGCTGGTGCTGGTATTCTCAATGGTGAATTCGAGACGCGTCGTATCACCAGCTCCCACAGGATCATCCAAGAACATCTTAGTCAGCACGGGAAATACGTCAACGACCAGATCGTCAGAGGCAGGCTGGCCGCTGATCGGACCGCCGGCAGTACTGCCGGTAACCGCACTGGTGGTGTTGGCATAGCTGCCCGGGGTTGCACCAGCAGGTACATTGAGAGTCACTGAAAAAGTACAACTCGCTCCTGAGCTCAAAGATGCACCGGTCAGCGTCAGCACGTTTGTGCCGGTCAGGCTTGAACCGGTACCACAGATATCATTGGCTGGCAGTCCGGTGGCAACAAGCCCCGACAAGGTGGCGTCGAGGTCGTCCGTAAAGGTGATATCGGTGACTGTCTCGACACGGTCGAAGTTGGTGATCTGAAACTCAAGGGTTGCAGTCCCGCCCGGGAGGACTGGGTCATCAATGAAATTCTTGATCAGTGCCAGTTCGTCGACTACGACTTCGACCGAAGCGCTCGCCATGCCGCTACCTAGAGGAGAGGAGAAGCCGGAGACGGAGGTTAGCTCCTCAGTCCGGTTATTCAGCGTTCCCACGCCTGTGGCCTGAACATCGACGGTAATCGTGCACATGGCACCGGGGGCAAGAGTGCCAGGGTCTGCAAAATCATTGGCGAGGGAAATAGTGCTACTTCCAGGCACAGCAGTCAGTACACTGCCGTTGCAATCATTGACAGCGTTGGCGGGGCTGGAAACTTCAAGGCCCACGGGAAGCGCATCAGTGAAAGCCAAACTACTCATAGCATCGGCATTCAGCGAGTTGTCGATCGTAAAAATCAGGGTACTGCGCGCACCGAATTGCACCGAGCTCGGGGCGAAGCTCTTGGTGAAACCAGGGCGATCATCGGCAATCGTCAGCGTATCCGGCGCCGGGCCGCTGTTGCCGGCCGAAGAGGTCAAGTCGCCGGAGTTGTTGTTGTACGCGCCTGGCGTAGTGCCGGTGACATCGACTGTGACCTGACAACTACTGGACCCGCCGACAAAACCGTCGCTCAGGGTGATGGTCGTGCCGCCGGCTGGCGCCGTCAGGGTCCCACCGCAATCATTGCTAAGAAAGGTAGGATCGGCGATTGTCAGCTGTCCGGGACCGAGTGATGGGAGGTTATCAGTAAAAGCCAGGTCGGTAACCGGCGAGGCGGTGCCGTTGTTGATCGTGAAGGTCAGCGTGCTAACACTGCCGGGGCCGATAATGTCAGGGGAAAACGTTTTCGAGAAAGTCGGTTGAGCCGCCACCTCGCCGGCGAAGGCTAGAGCAAAAAAAGTGGTGATAACCGAGATGATAAACCGCCGGAACCTACCCGACCGGTCGGCCGCCGCTTGCGTTGAGTGCATATTATCTGCCCTGATATTCTTGTTGTTACGGTATGGTTAAGCTAAGTTGAACCGACCGTTTTTAAGTTATAACCCCCATTACCACCCCCGATATGGCAATTAACCTAAGTTAGTTGCATGTTGGGGCCCCTTGTGGCTGCCTGCAAAGCAAATAATGCGGACCTCTGTACAGAATAGCATCACAGACCATCCGTGAGAAGCGTCACACTTCATAATTCACCTTGTTGGGGCGGAAAATGGCTACGCACACCCACTGGCGGCCTTCCTGAGACTCCCACTCGCCGGCCCGTCAATAGCGGCCGACGCTAATGAGCACTGGAAACCCGTGCTTAACCGATCTATCATCGGCGTCAGATCAGGGGGCAGGCTCCACCTCACTGAGCCGGGACTCTTTTTTAAGGATTATTTAGAACGTCTTGAGATCTGCACGCAGTAATACCAGGCTCGAGGCGACAACACATTATGGCTTTTCACTAACTGAGAGCACCCCGTGACAGCCCCCACCCATGGCCGCACGCTACGATCCCTAGACTGTAGGTAGAAAACCAAAAGAAATCGAAAAAGCTTGGAGCAACCCACTCAATGATAAAAATCACTAAAACCGTCGTTTTTTCTTGTACGTTACTCTGCTCGGCATACAGTCTAGCAATTACCAGCTCGCAAGCCGAAGACTCGATTGAGGACATCGTCAATCAGATTAAGCTTCTTGAAAAAGAGAGAGACCCCAAGTGCTATGCCACGGCGTCCAGACTAGAAGACTTCATGTTCGGAACACCGCTATCGAACGAGGCGCGCTTTAGCAAAAACTTGCTACAGAAGCAATTTGCACAGTCAATTTGGGAAAAGGCTAGCGTTAAAGCGAAACAAAATGGGCAGTCATCGGTAACACTCGAAACGTTAAACCAGGCATTGGCCGGCTCGATGCGCTATCAACAGGGAAAGGACGACCACTGGCAAGTAACCTACTCCGACGGCAAGCAAATCAACATCAACAATGTGGATAAACGCCAATACTCCACTATTGCCTATGCTTTGCGAGCCATATTAGCGGTGCAGCAAGAATCGCTGTTTGATCTTAACTCAAACCTGCTACCCATCGACCAAGAAGTCATCGGCAAACTTAAGGAAGCCCTAGACCTTCACAGCCTGGCGGTATTAAAGATCTCTGACGAAAAAGCCAGAAGAAGCGACAAACACGAGATTAGCGTTGACAACTTGGTTTCCGTATGGACAGAACTTTTAGGACCGCAAAAATCGGAAGCACAGAAAAAAGGAAATCCCCTCCCCGCAAAAACAGCCGAGCCCCAGGCTGCAGACCTGTCTCTGATCAAAAAGATCATAAAGCAAAAAGTCGATTCATACGAAGTTTACAACAACATCTCACAGCAACTTTTCATAAGAAACTTACAAGTGTATTTCGCACGAGTCAGCTGGCCGAAAGACCCCGAAGAAGCGAAACAATTTCAAACTCTTTACACTGAAACGCTAATACAGTTTGCAAGCGACTTTTATCTAGAATCCGAAAAAATTGCGCTCGCAAGAGGGCACTCAACGATCCAGGAGAAAGACGTTCAGTCCTTGGTGGATGTATTTATCCCCCACCAAATTGATGAGTATGAAGACGCATTATTTTTCCCTAAACTCGGCAAAAGCGATCAAGTAGCCATAGAATCTTACGATATGGATTCTTTTCGCGATGGCGGGCTACACTGGCGCTACCTGGAGTTTGCCATCAACTCTCCCGACTTTAATGCAAAGCTTCAGCCGGACCCGTTTGCACTGGAGCTCATTACGGAAAACATCGCTCAGTTCGGCGTCTTGTCGTTGCGAACGGCAGGAGATATAGCAAAATCACAGAATCAAGAAAGGATATCGTCCGCCGCATTTGTTTCTGGGCTTAAATCCATTCAAGCCAAAGTAAATCGCCACGCGAGCATTAAGAGTGTCGACGACAAAGAGAATAAAATCGTCTCTTCTGGAGCCGACGCCGCCCCTCAGTCGAGCACAACATTCTTTACCGATATTTCGTCTGCGACTGGCATTGACTTTATGCATCGAACTTCGGACTGGCTAAACCGTCAACTTAGGAGCTATCTGGATAAAGGAGAAGGCGTAGGTGTCATCACAATCCCTCCGGCATTTGGCGGCAGCGGGGTCGCGGCTGAGGACATTAATAACGACGGTTATGACGACATTCTGATCCTTGGCGGCCTGGGCAACAAGCTCTATCTCAATAAAAACGGAGAGAAGTTTGTCGACATCACCGAGTCTTCCGGACTGGGCTGGAAACGAGAGACTGACAACACACCCGGCGAGCCTCGGCAACCCATTATTGCCGACCTCGACAACGACGGCCTGCAGGACATTGTTATCACTTATGTCGAAGATTCTCACCGAGCCTATAAGAATTTGGGCAACGGACAATTTGAGGATGTTACCGATATAGCCAATCTAGGCGGCACCAATTTGGTTGGCGGACCAGCAACGGTAGCTGACTTTGACAATGACGGGCTATTAGATATTTATATCACCTATTTTGGTCACTACACAAAAGGTGTCCTGCCCACACTTAAAAGAAGAAACGACAACGGGTTACCCAATCAGCTATTCAAAAATATGGGCGGATTCAAGTTTAAAAACATCACCAAAGGTAGTGGAACCGCAAACACCGGATGGGGGCAAGCCGTAGCGCATACAGACCTTGACGGGGACGGACTGCAGGATTTAATTGTTGGCAACGACTTTGGTGTGAACGCGTACTTGAAAAATATGGGCAACAACCAGTTCAAGAATATCTCCAAAGAGCTGGGAACGGACAAGCCGTCTTACACCATGAACATTGGCATAGCAGACCTCAATCAAGACTTACGGCCCGACATATATATTTCAAATATTGTCACCATGAATAAAGATGAAAAGTATGTCTTGCCCAACGAAGACACCACCATGAAGTTCAATGCGGAGAAATTAGCGAACATGAGAGTTGTCGAAGCTAACGATCTTTTCTTGTCAAGGCCTGGCACTTCACCTTCTTACGAGCTAAGTGATGCCGTGGGAAGAGGCTATTCGTCTACGGGGTGGTCCTGGGACGCTGACTTCTTTGATTTCGACAATGATGGAGATAACGATCTATATGTCACCAACGGCATGAATGAATTTAATATATACAGCAGTGCAAACCCATACTATACCGACCCTCATTCTAATGAGGCCAAAAATGTCTACATGCCTGTCGCGACAAAAGAGTCCAATGTCTTTTTTGTTAATCAAAACGGAAAGCTTAACAACCGATCAAAAGAGTCGGGGATGGACCTAGTCGGTAATTCAAGAAGTGCAGCGTATCTGGACTTTGACAATGATGGCGACCTGGATGTGATTCTGAACAACTACCACGAAAAAGCATACTTCTACAGGAACGAACTGGAAGGCTCAGAAAACAGCTCCAATTGGGTAAAAGTTAAGCTTATTGGGGACCCGACTAAAGGAGTTTCGCGAGACGCCATTGGTGCACGAATAGTGCTTCACACCTCTGCCGGCGATAAAATCTGGAGAGAAGTCCACAGCACAATTGGCTATATGTCCGCTCACCCTAAAGAGCAACATATTGGCCTGGGCGATCAGAAAATAGATAAAGTAAACGTCATCTGGCCCAATGGGGACACAACCACCATTGACACACTGACATTAAACCACTCCCATGTAATCGAGCAGAAGTGATTTAATGCCGATATCAAAAGCCATGAAGTTGGCTGGTTTATTTATCTTCGTTATCTGCATCAGTTTTCAAGTGAACGCTGATGCAGTGTTTAAGCGCCCCCCAAGCCTGCCGGAACGAGAGAAAACTCAGTTTGACCAATGGAATAAAGCCGCAAAGCGAAAAAACGAGGATAAAGTTTTCTCCAAAGCAGAGGGAAAGTACTTAAACGCTTTGGTTAACAGCAGCTCCCCTTATTTGCGCCAACACGCCAAGAACCCCGTGAACTGGAAGCCTTGGCGCAGCAAATATTTAGAGCAAGCTAAGGCTGAAAACAAGCTCATCTTTCTATCCATAGGCTACTCTACATGCCATTGGTGTCACACAATGGCAAAGGAGAGCTTTTCTGATGCCGAGGTAGCAAAGGCGGTCAATAGCTCTTATATCGCGATAAAAATCGACCGAGAGGAGCTACCACAAATTGACAGGTATTACGCCTCCTTGCTAGAGGCGGTCAAAGGCTCTGCTGGCTGGCCGATTACGGCCATCATCAACAGCGAAGGCTTGCCAATCTACATTGACTCTTACCTACCAAAAGACAAGCTCATTAATTTACTGACTCGCGTGGACACCACCTGGAAAAACAACCCGGAATTTCTACTGGCAACAGCGAGAACCATCTCAGAATTAGTCGCGCCCCCTGAAACTGAAGGCGGCAATCACGCAGATATCGACACTGCCGAACTTTTAAACAGCTCAAAAAACAAGATCTTGACCGCACTGGACAGCGAGTTCGGAGGACTGAAGGGAGAAGTCAAATTCCCGCAGGAAACATTGCTACTGTATTTACTCGATGAACTGCGAAGGAGCGCGGCCCCCGACCTGGAAAAACTCCTGTTAGTACAGCTCAACAACATGATGAACGGAGGCATTCGGGATCATGTAGACGGCGGCTTTCACCGATACTCTACAGACAAGGAATGGATCGTTCCCCACTACGAGAAAATGTTGTACAACCAAGCGCTGATGGCTCAGGTTTACCTGGAGGCCTGGCAAGTTTTGTACGATGAAGACTATCAGTTTATTGCGACGGAAACTCTGGATTTTGCCATTGAGCATCTCTATCAAGCAGGGGAAGGCTTCTATTCCGCTCTGGACGCGGACTTTAAAGGCGAAGAAGGGGGATTTTATTTGTGGGCAGAAGCGGACATCGAAGACGCTTTAGAAGTGGAAGGTATATCGTACTACTCCTTTAAACCTGCCGACAATAAATCGAACCGGAAAATGGGTGTTTTGAGTAAACCTGAATATCGGTCTCCTGAAATATCAAAAGCGCTCAACAAGTTATCCCAAAAACGTCATGCTCGTGGCGACTTACACAGAGACGACAAAGTAATTACAAGCTGGAACGGACTCATGATCCACTCTTTGGCAATGGCGTCACGAGAGCTCAACAGAGAAGACTATCTCAAGATAGCCCAAAGCGTTGGTGATGCACTATGGGTGTCCAGGTTCGACACGAAAACGGGAAAGCTGTTTAGGACATCAGACACAAGCCAAGAGCTTTTCAGCCTCGAGGATTACGCCTATCTTAGCCGAGGTTATGTTGGGCTCTATGATGTTACACAAAACCCTAAATGGCTGGATCGAGCAAAAACTATATATTACTCTGCCAAAGCTTATTCTTCGCCACCGCAACTCACCAAAGCCACAGAGTTGGGGCCAAGCGCCTCGCCCAGCCTTGCGGATGGCGAGTTGATGTCCCCTATTGTCATATTGCAGGAAGTAGAGCTTGCACTCAAAAACAGAACGCTTGACCCCAAGCTGTTCAAACCGAGCGTGAGCATTCTGAATCAGATTAAAAGTCGCGCTTCGGAATCAACAATCGGACACATCTCCTCCCTGACCCATCTGAATAACGGGCTGCATGGAAGCTCTGGGAATGTCCGATATTTCGCCAATGGCATGGGCCGTTTTAGCATTGTTTGCGCGAAAAAAATAGACAATGCCTGCGCCTCGCTTGCGTTAGAGTTTACCCTGAATGACGGGTGGCATATAAACTCGAACACACCACTGCAAGACTACCTCAAGCCGACCATTGTAGAGTCCAGTTCTGTGTTGACTGTCGAATATCCTGAACCCATCACACAAACGCTTGGTTTTCAAAGAGAGCCGTTAAGTCTTTTTGCAGGTGAATTTTCGATTGTAATTACTAAGAAGCCAAACGAAGAAACCCACAAGACGAAAGTTAACCTTCCTCTACAGGCGTGCAATGATGAAATATGCCTGCTTCCGGAGAAAAGCGTTGTAATTTTTTAAGACCGTTCAACTCAAAATTTGAGCTTCTTTATTCCAAACCCTCACATTAGCAGAGCTGCTGGCCGGTCTTGTCGACTGTTTCTTTGCCATACGGGTTTACCGCTTGAATTTGGGCAAGCTGGCACCTAAAATTGCAAGGTTGTTAACAAAAAAATTAGCGAGATAGTGATGGATCAGACGTTCGCATCAAAATGCCTTTTCGGCTTGGGCATACTGTCAGTGATACTAGCCGCGCCGTTGGTAATCGCTGAAACCGACGATTCCAGCCAGCCAGATGCCGAGGCAGACACCTACCAAGGTGGCTGGACCGCTTGGCTCGACCCGAACACTGGCGAGCTGTCGAAAGAACCACCGCCTAAAGGTGTAGCCTTGCCGGTCGACAATAATGCGTTGCGCAGTTTCAGCACCTCCGATGTTGGCATAGTCCCCGAGACTTTGCCTAACGGGACGGTTGTAGTTGATTTACAGGGGCGCTTCCAGCAGGGCACGATGGCGACCATCGACAAAGACGGCAATGTAAAGACGCAAAGAATTGGGGGGGAAATGTTCTTAAGCCCCGATGGCCCTGAAATCAGTCGCCGAATGCTTAGTGACCACACATCACCAGAGGAAGATGCGCCATGATGCTCCGACGCACTCTTCTTTGTGCAATAATTTCACTGTGGAGCGCAGGCACACTGGCCGATGCTGTATTGACGCCAGTGTATGGCGACGGGGCTCTTGTAGGCTTCAACTCCATCGACCCACCCCATGCAGCCTCCAGTGACGATGGCAATCCAGGGGCTACCCTTGGCGAACAAAGACGCTGGGCTTTTGAGCGGGCGCTAGAGTTTTGGGAGCGCAGGTTAGACAGCAATGTAGTCATTGAAGTGGCGGCTCAAATGACTGACAAAGCGTGTGATGAATTCAGCGCCATACTGGGCTCGGCCGGCCCCCGGTCGGTAAGTCGTGACTGGGCAGCCGGACCGGGCGGAAGCGCCCCTTCAGAAGCGAACACTTGGTACTCCATCGCGTTGGCCAACAGAATTGCCAATGAGGACCTTATCCCTGGGACCCCTGATATCACTTCGGAGTTCAATAAAAAAATCGATGAAAGCACGAGCTGCCTGGGATCAAACACATGGTATTACGCCCTGGGTGAGGCACCGCCCGGAACCACTAGCTTCTTTGCCACCGCATTGCATGAGATTGGCCACGGCATTGGTGTGCTGACTTTTGTTGACAAGGCCAGCGGCGCGCGTTTTTCCGATAGGGATGATATATACATGAAGTTTCTGGAGGATCACAGCACCGGCAAGCTGTGGTCCGAGATGAACGATACCGAGCGCATGAATTCGGCCATTGACACCTCAGACTTACACTGGGTAGGCGCCAATGTGACGGCGGCTCTCGGCTCGTTGACGGGCGGCGTCTCCGGCGGCCACGCCCAAATGTACGCCCCGGACCCGGTGCAGGGAGGCTCTTCGGTTTCCCACTGGGACACGGCCATTCAAACCGCCGACGGCAACCACGAGTTGATGGAGCCCAGCGCCACCGGCTCCGAGAAGCTCCTGCTCACCGGCGAGATGCTACAGGATATGGGCTGGAATGACGTTGTGGCCAATAACTGTACCTTCGCGTCCTCGCGCCAAACACTGTCTTCTATCTATACCGGCACCAATGAACACGAAGCCTGCATAAGCGTCACTTACGATGGCGCGGTAATAATCTCCGGCGACACCAGCGCTACCGCCGGCAGAGAGGTGGTGCTGCAAAACGATTTTACGGTCGAACAAGGAGCCACGTTCTCGGTGGAGATCGACCCCGATATTGGCTTGTAAATGGATGCGTGCCCGGGCATTTGAATTGCTCGGGCGCCAGAGATCGGCGACTGACCTTGCCACTGTTATTCAGGTTATTTTTAGGACATTTGCCGAACTTTCCCTCTAACCGCCCAACACACTCTTTTCGCTGTACAGCAATGATGCATGAGGGGGCTATCGCCGAGCAATTAAGAGCGAAGTGCGACGGAGGAAGCGACTCAAAGTCCAACATAGTAGCCGCTTGTGTCACGTGCAACACGCGCCGACACCTACGTAAAAATCCGCCACCTCCGCCACCGTACAAACAACTGGTGCAAAAAAGGTTAATGCTCGGAAGATGGCATACGTCATCCATTATTGAACTTATTAAACACCCAGTAGACACCAAAAATTTTCCGGACTTTGACGACAACAAAATGTACGCCAAACTCTGCGCAATCGACTAGGCCTTCTTTACAAATTCGCTTTTCAGCATCATATCGCCGCCCTTGGCGAGCTTGCAGTCGATATTGTGGTCGCCATCGGCAATGCGCTTTATTGTCACCTTGGTGCCTACTTTAAGAACGTCAGAGGTGCCTTTTACCTTCAAATCCTTCGCCAGGGTCGCGGTATCACCCTCAACCAGCTTGTTACCATTAGAGTCGCGCACAAACGGCTCCTCATCAGCGCTGTCCTCGCCACTGGCAGACCACTCGTGAGCGCACTCTGGGCAAATGAGTAAAGCTTGGTCCTGATAGACAAACTCAGAGTTGCATTTGGGACAGGGGGGAAGTGACATATAGGGATCTCAGAACAGGGAAATGTAAGGTGTAAAGGGGTATTATCTCGGGCGAGTGTACACATAGCAAATAAACCATCAATCCCGTGAAGCTCTGATAATATTGTGCCGCAATACGCTGGCCAAACCTTCAGCATGCAACATTACCCACTAGCGCCAAACTCAACCCGAGGTATTACCGCAATCGGGTCAGCGGCTCCGGCTCTTCATTTCCAGACTGGCGCTCCAGAGACGTGTTGAGCGATAGGAACTCACCCTCCAGACCACAAACATTCCACCAGGAAGCAAAAGAGTAGCACGAACAAAGTGTCAATTTTAGACACAACCGCCCCAGCGTTAAGTCCCAGTCAGGACTGTAGCGTAAGAAAGTGCCATAAAGGGCCAATGTCCGTACCCCTCCAACACGGCCTATCGCTGTTCAGGGTATATCAACAGCAGGCTGTGGCCTCAGACGCATAAATGCGCTGAAGCATAAAAGTATTTATACTACCCCCCTTCGGCACGACTCGCGCGCCACAGCACAGTGGTCCGAGAGCGGTAAACACAGCCAAACAGACACCGCACGAAGGCTTACATTGGGGTTAGTGAGCGCTATTCACCTAAATAAGTGAGCCTACATCCTGTAAGTGCTACAAAAACGAGAAGGTACTTAATGGCGAAAGTCCTATTGGTAGATGCAGCCTTTTCTGCAGTGCCCATTTACAGAGAGCTAACGCGTCAGGGGCATGATATTGTGACCGTAGGCGCACGGGGTAGCGACCCTTTGGTCGGTATAGGAACCTGTCACAGATTAATTGATTACTCCGACTCTGAAGCGCTCGCGAAAGTGGCCAATGATGAGAAAATTGATTATGCAGTACCTGGCTGTACAGATGTTTCCTATTCAAGCTGCCTGAGCTTAAACACTTCGGGAACACTTCCCGGTTTAGACTCACCCGCCGCTCACGCAACACTGCACAATAAAAAAATGTTCCGCGACTTCTTATGGCAGAACAACTTGTCAGCACCAAGGGTATTTGATAAATCAAGCGCGATTCAATCCTTACCAATTATTGTAAAACCGGTAGACTCATTTAGCGGAAAAGGCATAACACATTTAGAAAAACCGTCCGAGCACGCGCTGACAATTGCCTATAACAAAGCGTGCGCGCAGTCAGCAACCGGCGAAGTGGTTATTGAGGAGTTTGTTGACGGAAAACTATACAGCCACTCTGCGTTTCTCAGCAACGGGAAAGTTATAGACGAACATTTCGTTGAGGAAACCTGCAGCGTCTGTCCGTTTGTCGTAGACATAAGCCACTTAGACTACTCACTTACAAGCGACATTAGAACTAACATTCAACGAGAGGTTGAGTCTATAGCGAAAGAGCTTAAACTAACAGATGGCTTAATACATACTCAGTTTATTAGCGATGGTGAGAAATTTTGGTTTGTTGAAATTACCCGCCGGTGCCCAGGCGATTTATACAGCCAACTCATCGAGCTTAGCGGTGCAACCTCATACATCAAAAATTTTGTTGCCGGTTTTCTAGGGCGAAGCCCCCAACCAAGCCCCAAAAATCACAGCCCTTTTATTCTAAGGCAGACGGTCAAAGCAAAAACCAACCTCAACCACTTTTGGCTGGAGTTTAGCCATCCTGCCCCCATTAAAGCTTTAATACCGCTTGCACTGCCCGGACAAGCCATGCAGGCCAAGGAAACCAGACAAGCTATTGTTTTTTACGAGTGCGAATCTCAGGAGCATCTTCTTGAGGTAAAAGATAAACTAATACAAGAAAACACCACTCTCGCATGAATGTACGTATGAACTATGGAATTTCCCACCAATATGAACAGTGAAGCCAAAAATCAACCGCTTAGAACGGCACTCATCGGCGGGGGCATCAATTCCGCAGTGGGTAGAGTACATGATGTAGCCATGCGCATGGACCACAAGTTCGACTTAGTAGCCGGCTGCTTCAGCCGCGACAAAGAGGTGAACGAAAGGAGTGGGAAAAGCTTTTGCATAGAAAACAGTAGAGTTTATGACAATCTGAAACAACTCCTTGACACTGAAAAAGACAACCTTGATGTAGTAGTCGTTGCACTACCGACCGACCAACATGCAAATGCGATATTCGACATATTGGATTACGGCATCAATGTCATAACGGACAAGCCTACTGTTAGCACGGTAGAGCAAGCGTTACAGCTAAAACAAAAGCTGGAAAACAATAAAAAACAGGTTTTTACATTATTCAATTACACCTGTTACCCCATGGTTAAAGAAATGCGCAGCATGCTGGCGCAGGGTAAGCTGGGTAAAATTCATCGAGCAATGATTGAAATGCCTCAGGACAGTTTTCTCAGAATGAGGAACGAGTCGACGCCAGGCAATATCCAACAATGGCGACTTTCCGACGGGGAGATCTGCGGCGCCTCTCTGGATTTATTTACGCACATTCATAGCTTAATGAAATTCTTAAACCCTGCCAAACCTGTCTCGGCATTTGCGAACATGCGCAGCATAAGCCAGCTTTCAGCAGGCCTTATTGACGACGTCGATGCGCTCATTGATTACGACGACGGCTCCACGTTAAGCGCTTGGTATGGAAAAGCGGCACTAGGCTACCGGAACGGCTTACAAGTAAGAATATTTGGAGAATTAGGTACCTTAGAATGGGTACAAATGAAGCCGGAAGCTTTAATATTCAGCGACCAATCAGGTGAAACGCACCTGCTAGACCGATTATCCCCAGAGGCCTTCGCGGCGCAAGCACCAAACATTAACCGCTTTAAAGCCGGGCATCCCGCCGGATTTATCGAGGCCTTCGCAAACTGCTATTACGACATAGCGCAAACAATTCAGCATGGCAGCAGCTTAGAAAACCCTACTTTTAAGCTTGAAAGCGCCATCGAGGGGCTTGAACTCGCCAGGGCTTTGCAAACAAGTCACACCACGGGAAACCGTTATGATTTCTAAGACCGTGTACTTGTTTGGCTCCTACGGCGAGGAGCTGCCGACCGTCAAACCCGAAGACATTGACAAGACCCAACACCTTCCTGATGGAGAAAGTAAAAAGGAAGCTGTATTTTAGGCACAACTCTTCTGGATTTTGTGAGTCACTGATATTCGCCATTTAGAACGGTGTCGGCATTAATCGCTCAAGATCAGGCCGGCCCGTGCCTCAATATGCATGTACGGCTGAGAGCTAGCAGGCTGTTGAAAAACCCCTTGCATGCTCAGTGAGTAGCGCCCCCATACAAATAGCATCTTACACAAAGCCGCAACAAATGGATTTTCGTAAATCAAGTAGCTACTTCGGCACCGCCCAGCATCGCAAGTACTCACAGGTGCGCCGTACATCTTCTGCAAGCAGGTCGGGATAAATAGGTAAACAAATCACGCTATCCGCTGAACGCCTGGCATTTGGCAAAGACGCTGGAACGCAACGCGCGTTTCTGTACAAAGGAAAATCTGTGATCAGTGGGTAAAAGTAACGACGAACATGAACTTCCCTTGCCCGCAGCATATCCACTACCTCATCCCGACTGTAAGGATATTCCTCGTTGATCATTATTGGGAAATAAGCGTAGTTGGGCTTTTTGGCCCACGGCTTTGCGCCACACTGCAAGCCGACTACATCGTTAAGGCCTTCAGAATAGAGTCGGGACAGCTCAGCACGCTTGGTCAACCACTCTTCCAAGTGCTGCAATTGTAAAAGCCCTAGCGCAGACTGAAACTCATTCAGCTTCGCATTAACGCCTATTTCAGGAATATGCGTTTCATCCTCGAAGCCAAAATTACGCAAGTACTCCAACTTTTTGCGCATAGCGTCGTCATGACAAATTATCGCGCCACCTTCAAAGGTGTTAAACACTTTAGTAGCATGAAAACTGACAACCGAAAGGTCACCTTCGTTTAACAATGAGCCGCTTTCGGTTACCACTCCAAACGCGTGCGCAGCATCATATACGACGGGAATGCCGTGTTTTTTTGCAATGCGCCCGATTGCCTCTGTCTCACAGGGGTTGCCATAGCAATGTACAGGCATTATCGCAGCTGTACGCTCAGTTATCGCGGCTTCGAGGTGCTCAGGATTTAGGTTACAACTGTCAGCGCCTATATCAACAAAAACAGGCTCTAAACCGGCCCATATAATTGCGTGCCCAGTAGCAATAAATGAATAGGGGGTAGTAATCACCTCCCCTTGCAAACCCAGCACTCGCAACGCCAGCAATAACGCCGATGTTCCGTTGTTACAAAGCACAACATGCTTAACATTTAAATATTCCGCCAGTGCTGCCTCTAGCTTCTGATGAAAAGGACCAGAGTTGGTCAGCCAGCGAGTCTCCCAGATTTCCTCCAGATATGGCAAAAACTCCTCGAGTGGCGCTAATGCAGGTTTGGTAACAAGTATCGGCTTTCTATCCATTATTCAGTCTTCGAGTCGGGCATAGAGTACCCATCAATATCAATCAAGCGCTCATCGCCTGCCTGAATCGTGTCATGGTGAGTAAACAGCTTGTAAACCACTTCACCAAAACTCACTGCATTCGTTCCCTGAGAGCTTCTTTCTCGCTTAGCGGGTATCTCTTGAATGATTTCCTGCCTCAACTCTTTGTCATCTACCAGCCTAACGGCAGCCTGAATATATTCCTCCAAAGAATGAGTGCGAAGGAATTCCGGGTAACCGAGTTTCTCACTTAATAGCACGTCTACACGCGAGTGCGGCTCTTTACCATCCATACAAACAAAGGGAAGGCCTATATGGGCACAATCAAAAATCCCATTTGTATTTCCGAAAGGGAACGGGTTCAACACCATATCGCAAGTGCGTAAATTATCAATAAACTCTGGGTAGGCGGCAGGCGGGTAAACCGTTGCACTTATATACCGACTAAGCTCAACTTTGAAGGCATCCAGCGTGACACCGCTGCTGGCGGGAAAGAATACAAACTCTACCGGAGAGACACTCCTTGCCTCAATTTCCTGGCAGGCTTTAATCAGCCGATAATTGATTTTATAAAGCTTTGCATTAACCCCAATTCTTACTTTTTCACCCGGCTGTGGGTTGTATGAAAAGTCATTGCCGTCAGGGTGAGGAACCGCAACCGAAGAGGCATTTTCATCCGAATACACGACACGCTCGCCAAAAATATTGGGGTCCGTTTTCTCCGCCAACGCATAATCCATAACAGGTGACATACTGGTTGCGGGGTGGCCCAACGACATCATTTGAATTGGAGCGAAACGAAATTGCGCCAACACAACGGCCCAAACCTCCATACCCAAGCTAGGAAAGTAGAGTACGTCTGCCTGCATTGCCTCAATTTTTTTAGCAATATTGCTAAAGGGCTCATTCTCAGAAAAAGTGTAAACCTCATCAAATGCTTGCTTAGAGGTATCATCCAACTGGTCTTCAATCCCTACTCCAATAAGGTAAAAGTATCGCCTAAGATCATCTATCCGCTTGCGGAAACAACGATACACTGCATGTGAACTGGTAAATCTCTCCAAACCCACAACCAGCTTCGGCTTGCGCCCCGTCTCCGTACACAATTGCGGAAGATGCTTTGCAATAACAGGCGGCTTAACACCATTTTTTTCCGCAAATTGCTTAAGAATTTTGTTTAGGAATATTTTTGGCTTGTGTTTCTCCTCGTACCCCATGTAGCTGCACAACATCCAGGCGTTAATGACACCCTGTAGCAAGTTTTTAGGTAGCTCGAAGTCCTCTGGCAAATTAAAGTCAGAATACATTGACGCTACGCGCTGCCGCGTTTGATCAGACTTTTCGTCTAACACGACATCTGTATCGATAAACGAGAGCCAGAATGGCAGAGAAACCTCTAGTGGCAAGCTTTTTATCCAGCGGCGATAAAGACCTTCATCTTGTGGAGAGCCAGGGGTGACTGTCAAAAGCAATTTAAACAGTGCACCCTGATTTTCCACAACCCCCTGCCCATTGGCGTCATACTTCAACATATGCCAGTGCAAATGGTCCATATCGCCAAACCCCGACGCCATAAAAATAGAACGCAGAGTTCTTTTATAGGACATCAAGAGTATATAACCTTCTTTCGGTGGCAGAAATTTCTTCGATGCCAGCATTGTGGTAATCGCACCCGCCAGTCGCGTATTCATTTGCCGTCGCTCGTGATCTTGCTCCCTTTCCGACTGCAAATGCTCTGAGGGACGAAACGCCAGTCCCTTCACGGTCATTGCATCTAATAATCGCAATAGCAGCGCCGCCGCATGTTCATATCGTCCGCCGTAAATCAGCATTTCCAGCTGTTCTATTTCTATTTTTTCTGCATCTAAGCTCATTACTGGTCCTAAAATCTATAAGGCTGTCCGGCGCCTACGACGTCACTGTTGCTAACCGTAGCTACAGCCGTACAACTGTTCATGCAATTAATGATTTCGAGTTTAAATAAACATACCCCCAAAGCAAGCCCATTATCACTTTAACGGACCACTAGCCTGCACCAATAGCCACACGAAACTCGCGCGCAGCTAACGGGTATTCATCGATTAAAAGGGGATTAATATCGTTGTAGATTAATAATCGCTTACTGGACAAGAGCTTACCTCCATTTCGTTGTCCGCACGAACTCGTCAGACAATGATTCGTGGGCGTCTTCTCCGGACTCTGAAAAATCCGAATTATGCCATTTTTTACGACCAAGCATAACCCACATCTATTGGTTGCCGGACATGGACATAACAAACATTAATCGCTGAAACGAACGCACCAAATCGGGGAGCATAGGCAGGCTTAAGTAGCCGCCACTTACCGGTAGCTCCGGCGCCTGCCCAATTGATTGATTCTTCCTTCGAATTACTCACCATGCTTTTCGCGAAATGCGCTATGGCACCTTTACAACGACGAACACCGCACCTTGCCGAGCATTGGTTGCCAAAGTAGAATGAGCCGACACGATCGGGCTGTTCTATACAACCCTTAAAATCTGCGGAAAAGGATATCTTTGGCTGTGCAAAGCGCCCCAACAAACGCCCACACAAAATATATTGCAGTCCCTTTCTTTAGCTGGCCACTGCACGAGGGCGAACGGCTGGTACTTGCCCAAAATGGCAGTCAAGCCCAACCAGTGCATGAGACTTTGGCGCAAACGCTAATGCTGTGCGATCAATGGCGCTCCCTTGAAGAGCATCTTGATGTAACCATAAAAAAAATGCCACAGCTCCAAGCTCACGCACTTCAGCTACACCAGGGCTTGCTCCATTTGATCAGCCTTGGATTGCTCGTAGATGCAGACTCGCTCTCCCAAAATTTTGCCGCCCCTCCCTCATCGACGCCTGCGCCCGAAGGAATTAAAACGCTCTATGTGCGCACCTATTGCTGCCCCCAAGCCCTTGAGCGCCTGTTTCAAAGTGCGCTGACTGGGCGTGCAGGCGCCTCGTTACAAACACTCGTGGTAATAGACGACGCACGCGAGGAATCAGATATAGCGCGCACCAGGGTACTGCTGAATTCATACCGCGCGAAATTGCCAGCGGATTTAATTCATATAACCCGGGCCGACCGTAACCGGTTAGCAGATGCTCTAGCAGAAATTTCGGGCGCCGAAGCGCAAGATCTTAGATGGTGGCTAAACGGAGACCCAAACGATCCAGAAATGACCGCAGGAGCTACATTTAACACGGCCCTTTTACTTAGCGCAGGCACCAAAACGGCCGTCATAGACGATGACGGTCAGCTAACGCCCTACGGTGATGCAACAGATCTTTCGCAAATGAGCGTTGCCAGCACTGAGCACGTCGATTGGACCATGTACTCCTCCCCAGAAGATATGGAAGACGCTTGGTCAGTGCTGGACCTGGATCCGCTGAAGGCCCACAGCCAGTGGCTGGGGCAATCATTGTCCACCGCGATCGAACAGACATCGAAGCCCGAAACATTTTGGCAGTCGATCTCAAGATCAGGTTTAGCAAACCTTAAGCCTAATGCAAAAGTAAAAGTCAGTGTAAATGGCTTGCTGGGGGACCCTGGAACTGGCGGAGGCAGCTGGCTACTGGGACTTCCCCCAGAAAAGCTGACACCATGCCTAGAAAGTGAAGAGCATTATCGCCAGCTTACTTCAAGTCGCTTACTGGCACGACACCCCCAAGGACAAAAGCTGTTGCCTTGGCACAGCCTTCTTTCACCACTGGTGGGGATTGATAACAGCGAACTAATGCCGCCAACATTTCCCAATGGTCGCGGCGAAGATGTACTGTTTGCGGATTTGGTGTGTTGCGTATACCCCGAGAGTTTATTCGCCCAGCTACCCTGGATGCTCAAACACATACCAGAGCATGGACGGCAATATGACCGGGATGCCCTTAGCAGACCCGCCCGCATCTCCACAAGTCGCCTATTGTCCAAAACGCTACGCAAACTCCGCCACGCCGTACCCAGCGCCTCCCCCAATATTCGCCTGCAATGGCTTGGGCAATCCCTACAGGCAATCGCAGAGATACCGACAAGCTCATTGACCGACGAATACTACCGTCATCTGGCAGGTGATCGCGCACACTGGGCGAAACAATTAATTAAAAACCTACAAACATTGAATCCGCCAGCCTATTTGGCTGAAGACATGCAGCAACTCCTGAATCGCTTACGCCAAGGTATTGAGACAGACCGGCAAGACTTGGACGCAATAAACCCCCAAATACGCAGATACTCAAGTCGCTATGGGGAAGCCCTAACCAGCTGGCAGCTTGCTTGGGAACATTGCCATCAACTTGGCGAACCTCAGACTCTGAACATGTTGCGAGACCTTTCGCCTGAGGATTGCGCACAAGAGTAAAGCCTTTAGGAACTCTATTTGAAGCTGGGCTCCTGAAAGCTCCAAAGCGCAACTCGCGCCACACCAGAGCTAGCAGCCTGAGAGTCTGAGTACCTAAGGGGTTTTTCAACAGCCTGCTAATGGCGAAATAGACAGCCCCCGAGCCAGGTGGTACTTTTTACACATTGAAAAAGCCCAGCGGACACCTGCAATTGACTTCAGATTCTTCTAAGACCATTACCGCCTTGCACGTGGGCAAATTTTACCCGCCTCATCGTGGCGGCATGGAAACCTACCTGCGTGATCTTCTAACGGCGCTGCAGCACCAAGGAGTTCGCTGCATAGCATTGGTCCATGATTCACCCGAAAGCTCAGCCGACGAGAAACAAACCGATCCAGGTGAGACTACTGGGAACAGCCCTACAGTGGTGAGAGCAGCAGTCTGGGCCAACCTTTTATTCACGCCTATCAGCCCCGGGTTTGCGTGGCAATTAAACCGCCTACTGCGCGAGGAATCCCCCTCCGTACTGCACTTACATATGCCCAATGTCTCGGCCTTTTGGGCGCTGTTTTTACCGCGGGCCCGCCGAATACCCTGGGTTGTACACTGGCATGCCGATGTACCGGTAGGCGCGCTGCACCGAGGTATTCGATGGTTTTACCGAATTTACAGGCCATTTGAACGGTGGGTGCTGCGCCGAGCAGCGGTGATTGTCACCACATCTCCACCATATATGCGGAGCAGCGCGCCGTTGAAACCCTTTCTTGAGCGTAGCCGGGTAGTGCCTTTAGGCATTCGTGAACCGGCACCTGTGAGCAGTGACCAGACGGCAGCGACAGAGCAAAACTCACCTCTGCAACTAATTGCCGTGGGCCGCCTAACCTATTACAAGGGTTTTGAGGTACTACTTCGAGCTCTCACCCAGTGCCCACAGGTGACACTGGGCCTCATAGGTGACGGAGAATGTAGACACGAGCTCAGCGCCCTGATTGACGATTTACAACTAAGCGACCGAGTCGCTCTGCTGGGTAACCTGTCTGAGGGCGAATTGGATCAGCGGCTTAGAGCGAGCGACTGCCTGTGTCTGCCTTCTATAGAACGCACCGAAGCGTTTGGCGTAGTACTGTTAGAGGCCATGGCCCGAGGCAAAGCTTGCGTTGTGACTGACGTGCCGGGCACAGGTATGCCCTGGGTTGTGCAGAATGATCTTAACGGCCTGGTAGTGCCGCCAAACGATAGCGGCGCACTCGCTGAAGCCCTAAACCGGCTGGCGGCAAACCGGCCCCTGTGCAAATCGATGGGCGAAATCGGACTGAAACGCTTTACGGAGCAATTCTGCATTGACGCCTCAGCGGACACGATAGCAAAAATCTACAGCGAATTGACTGGAATGGAAGCCAAATAACCATGGAATCCCTTCCCAACCATAGAATATACTTAGCGTCTCACCTATACTCGCTCGCTTTCAAAAAAAGCACACACAAATAGGATGTTATGTGACCGCTCGAGCCAGTTGTCCACCCAAAGTTGGCGTCGTCATCCCAGCACTCAATGAAGCCGATGCCATTGGCAGGGTAATCTCTGCCCTGCGACTAAGATGCAATTACCCCGTTGTGGTCATCGATGACTGCAGCGAAGATGACACCGTGCAAATCGCGACTGAAGCTGGTGCCCAAGTGTTGCCACTGGCGGCCCGGCTGGGTGCCTGGGGGGCGACACAAACCGGCATTCGCTATTTCCTGCAGCAAAACTTCGACATCGTCGTCTCACTGGATGCCGACGGCCAGCACGAGCCAGAATCGCTACCTGAGCTACTAAAACCCGTCTTACATGGCGACGCCGACGTCGCAATAGGCACTTGTCCCGAACGCGTGTCTCGCTTACGGCTGGTAGCCTGGATGATGATGAAGACAACATCCGGCCTGCGCATGGAGGACATCACCTCCGGCTTCAGGGTGTACAACCGGCGGGCAATGCAGCAGCTGGCCGACCCGCGCGCTACTTTATTTGACTATCAGGATGTTGGCGTGCTGCTGCGCCTGCAGGCCGCCAAGCTGACTCTGCTGGACGTACCCGTGCAAATGCAAGAACGCTGCGGCGGCTCTTCGCGTATTTTCCACTCTTGGCTGGTAGTGGGCCGCTATATGCTGCAGACCTTAGTACTGGGCCTTTCCAAGCGCAAACTGGGCCGGCCAATGGAGAGTAAGACATGATCTTATGGATCAGTGCCTCAATCGGGTTGCTGGTGGCGGCAACCATCCTGTTTCTAATACGGCGGGACAAGCTGCATGTTCGCCACGGCGTTTTTTGGCTATTCGTGGCGCTGGCATTCGCCGGCTTGGGCTTCGCCCCTTCCTTCGTAGACTGGTTAGCGAAATTACTCGGTGTTGGTTACCCACCGGTACTCGCAATAGTGGCCATAATCGCTGTGCTGGTTATCAAAATCTTACTAATGGATATTGATCAGGCGCGCCTTGAGGTGCAACAGCAGCGCCTAATTCAGCGGCTTGCAATTCTTGAAGGCAACCTCCAGCGACGCAACAAAAACGACGACCACTCCTCCGCACCATGAACGCTTTGCTGTTACCTATTGCCCTACTCTTGCCGTGGGTGGCGGGAGCTGTAGCCCTGCGACCACTGCGCGAGAGATTGAGCCTCACCCTGGCCGGGTGGCTTGGCTACGGCTATTTTCTCGGCGCCGCCCTGTTAACCGCATGCGCCTTTCTCGCTTCACTGTTTACCTGGCTGGCCACAACAATAGGCCTACTAGTGTGTTTGACCACTCTGACACTGGTTGTCACTGTGGGCGCTACCCGAACGGTACGACGCCTACCGGCAGACAAGCCACTATTATTACACTCCACTACTCGATGCGAACGCTGGCTAACGGCACTATTGCTGGCACTGATGGCTTTGCATTTGGGCTTCGCGGCCTTCGAACTGTACTGGCGCCCGGTTTACCCCTGGGACGCCTGGCAGACCTGGGCTTATACTGCCAAGGCCTGGTATTTCAGCGGTGCCCCAGTGGACATGCTCCCTCCCAATCAGTGGCTCAACCTCCGCGACCCCAATGTTGACGCTTACACGGTGCAAGGTCACCACTACCCCTGGCTGCTACCGGCACAATCCTGGTGGTCCGCAAGTATACTGGGTAGCTGGCAGGACAACCGGGTGACCTGGCCCGCACTGCCAGCCGCTGTCGCCCTGGGCCTTGCGCTCTGGGGGCAGGCAGTAGCCGCTACAGGGCGGCACCTGGCCGGCCCCCTGGCCGCCGCACTGCTATTATCGCTACCTCTTCTGCACACACATATAGCGCTGGCTGGCTACGCCGACCTATGGCTCGCAGGTTTCAGTGGGCTGGGATTGATTGCCATCGCCCGTGGGCTGTTAGAAGAGCATCGCGGTCAACTCGTACTGGGGCTAGCAGCGGCAGTGTTAGGGCTGCTCGTAAAACACGATGCCATAATCTGGCTGGCTTGTGGCCTGCTGCTGATCGGATTAATGCGCGGGCGCCAGCTAGCACCCACCAAATTGGTACTGACAATAACGCTCTCACTGGGAGCACTGGCTTATGGCCTGTCCCGCATCCAATTACAAATGAATCCAGACTTCAGCCAGTACGCAAAGCTACTCTGGATTGCGGACAGCTGGCACATTCTCTGGTACTTGTTGCCCGGCGCCTTACTGCTTGCCTTACTTCCCCAGTCACCGGCACGTATTACGGCCAAAGCTTTTGGGTCGCTATTAGCGCTAATACTATTGAGCCAGTTAGTCCTATTTGGAGCCACCCATGCGGGCAGCTGGATTATTACCGCCGCTAGCCGATTGCTACTGCAAGTGACTCCCTTCTTGATATTCGCGTTGGTCTGCTTGATATGTGCCCACTTCACGCCAACCCCATTTAAGCGCTGGGGGCGCACAGCATTGGCAATATCAGCCAGCTCACTTTGCACATTGCTTATTATTTTTATCTGGCTAACTTCGACTGCAAGCCCGGCGAGCAGCCCAGAACCCGCGCTGAACTTTAGCGCACAGCAACTGCACGCCGTATACGGCCCAGTGCGCCAACTACCAACTAAACTACAGCTGGCACCAGCCACAGAAGGGCGCGCCATTATTACGACTGGGCCGGTACAATTTGACGCAGCAACGTTTGACCTACTTGACGCCAATATAGACGGGGCAGGCCAAGACGTACAAAGCTTGTTCTGGCGCACCGCCGCCAACCCAAGCCAACCCTTTATCCGTGACCTAGTACTGGGCGCCGGCCCTGTTACGCTCAGTGATAACGAAAACTGGCAAGGTGAAATTACCGAGGTAGGGCTAATCCTCTACCCAAACCCAAACCATCCCGTGTCTTTGCAGCAAATGACACTCTCGCCATTAACAGCACTTGCACGCCTGCATATTGCTATCGCCAACTGGCTCACCCCCGACCTCTGGACACAAGCGTCAATCAACCGCATCACGTTGAGCACAGAGTCGAGCCTACCATCACTGACTTTACTCGCGGGGGGATGGGTACTGTTGTGTTGGCTGGCTCTGCGCCTAATCAACGGGGCAACCGCTCCGCTGATGCCATTTCTGGGCGTAGCCCTATCGGCCTGGCTGCTGCTGGATGCGCGCTGGCTGCTCAACAGTTATCACCAGGCCATGGCTACCCAGGCACACTATGCCAAGACCCAAACCCCCGAGGCTCTGGATTTGGCGAATGACGACGCCACCCTAAAGCTAGCGCGACAGGTAAATACCGTGCTCGATGCACAGCCCCACAGAATCATTGCGACTGCAGATGGCGAACAAAAGTTTGCCTTGCGACGCTTAAAATATAATTTGCTGCCCCACTCTGTATACGTTATTGATGGCCCGGTGTCGCCCAAAAAAATGGCTGCCGTGGATGCCATTATCTGGCTAGCGGCCGGCAAGTCCAACCTGCCGGGCAACTGCCAGCCACCGCTGCGAGACGTGCTGCCAAAACTTACAACGCCTCGCGGTATTTTGTGTATGACTAAGCCCACCGCTCACCATGACTGACCCTACCCCATTGCGTGTAGCGGTTGATTGCAGCCTGTTATCCAGCCGCAATGGCGGGCTGGGCCGATACCTGCGCGCGCTGCTACCGCGAATGATGGTCAATACGGGCGATGAAATTGAGTGGTATTTGTATGCGCGCTCTGTCTCGGCGTGCGCCAAACTGCCAGACCCTGCCCGCCTGCGGCAAGACCACCTGCCAGTGCATCCCGGCCGAATACTGTCACCAATACTTTCGCTACCTTACTGGTGTTGGCTCGACAAACCTGATGCATTTTGGGCACCCGCGCACCGATTGCCACTCTGGCTGCCCGCGAGCACCGCCGGGGTTGTCACCATCCACGACCTCGCCTGGGCCCGCGCCCCCGAAACCCTGCGCCACAGCACCCGCCTATTAGATCGCAACCTAATGGGGCACTCTGTCGCCTGCGCCGAGCGGGTTATATCCGTCTCCGAGGCAACCGCCGGCGATATTGCCACCCGCTGGCCTAAAGCCCAACCCCGAATCAGCGTGATTCACGGCGCAGCCGAAGCCCTGCCACCGCCAGGCCCTTTGGCCGATATTAACCCGCAATTAAAAAAGGGAGGCTACTTTTTGTTTGTGGGAACGCCCGAACCGCGCAAGAACCTGCCACGATTGCTCGAAGGCTACGCTAGGGCAAGCAAGACACAGAGGAATTTACCACCATTGGTGATTGCAGGGGGGCATGGCTGGGGGGGTGAAAATCTGCGAGCTCTGATTAACCAACAGGAACTAAACGGGCGCATTCATTTACTGGGATCCGTACCGGACACACAACTGGCCACCCTGTATGCCAATGCTCTGTGCCTGGTGATGCCCTCACTCTACGAAGGCTTCGGTCTACCCATTGTCGAGGCCTTGCAGGCGGGCCTACCCGTAATAACCTCTAACACGGCCAGCATGCCCGAGGTAGCCGGGCCGGCCGGCTTACTGATAGACCCTTTGAACACAAGCTCCATAGCGGTAGGCTTGCAGCGCATTGCCCAGGATTCTTCATTGCGCACTCAGTTGGCCAACGCAGCCGGGACTCAAGCGTCGCGCTTTTGCTGGGACCGGGCCGCCGAACAAACACTCGCGGTACTGCGCGAAGCTGCATCCGCCAAACGCAAAACCTCGTCGCGAAACTGAATAGCGCTCTCTTGCCAGCTGATGGCCAGATCACATTCTTCTTGCCTTACCGGGGCACCCTGCTGCCACTGTTGCACCAGCTGTTGTAGCGCTGCGACCAACGCCTCCGGCCGGTCTGGAGCAAAATAACGGCAATGCTCGCCGCCCACTTCCCGAAAGACATCTATGTCAGAGGCCACCACAGGCGCTCCGTGGCGTAGCCCCTCAACAATGGGCAACCCAAAACCCTCGGCCCAAGAGGCACAAACCAGCGCATCCGCGCGCCTGTAGCACGCATTGAGCGTGGCGTCGTCCGCGTCGTCCAGATGCATTAATTGCTGTCCTTTCTGAGGGTGTTCACGCAAACGCGCCATGACGCTTTCGCTGGACCAACCCGGGCGCCCGACAATGACCAAACTCACATCGTGCGTCTCCCACAGCAAGTCCAGTGCATCCAGGATGATCTTATAATTCTTGCGCGGCTCGATCGTGCCTACCGCGAGCACTACAAACCCCGACAAGGCCTCCAGTGGGTTAGACCCCGTCAACGCCTGAGCCTCTTGGTGTAGTTCTGCTCCCAGCCGAAAATTGCCCGCTGGTAGTTCGCGAGCACGCGCCGCTCCGGCCAGTTGTAGATGGCCCTTTAACGCTTGTGTGGTGGCAGCAGAATTAGTAATAAAAAAATCCGCCCGCTCCGACACCTGCTGAAACCAACCGGTGTAGCCGGCGACGGTGCGGGCTTGGCACATCTGCGGCAAGGTCAGCGGAAACAGGTCGTGTAACATCGGCGCAACCTGAATACCCTCGCGCTCGCGGGCACTGAACAAGGCCTCAAGCATGGCGGGAGAGTCCCAGGTGGAGTCCACTAGAATCACAATATCCCCACGGCTAAAGCGTACCCGCTTCACCCAAAGAAATCCCAAGGGCCACATCAATAAACCGAATACGCGATAAAACCCATCAGAATTACCGCGCGAGCCCTGCGAGGGTGGTTCGGTCCCAGCCTGAGAAGAGCTGCCAGGCTGTTTCCGCCTATGCCGCTTCTGGTGTAATTTGCGCAGACTCTCTTTGAGCGGCTCCCGTATATGAGTTAAAAGCGGCCACCTTGCTACCGTACCAATCACCTGCGAAGCCAAACTCAACACTCTGCCCCCCCATGTTACAAAGGGGTGCGCCGCTTCGGTAAGCGGCCACCGCGGGGTCAAAAAACAGCGCCCGGCCCAGACCAACGGCACTAGCTGCGCTTCATCGCTGGAGGCGGTCTTGTGGGAGTTAGCCAAGTTGCGCGCCACTCGGCGAATACCGCTACTGCCGCCAACAAAATAAGTATGAGTGCACTCTATAAAAATCCGGCGCGGCGCTTGCATCGTATCACTCACAGCGGGTACCCATGGCGCTCCAAATCAAGATTGTAAGTATCCACCAACCAGCGGTTCAGATCTCGGCTGCGACCCGCAATCAATTCTCGCTGGTTGTCGCTCAGGGTAATCTTACATTTATCAGCGTTATCCTCCCGCGCCACTGCAGCCATGCGACGATGGCGCTCGCCGCTATCTAGCGCCAGCCACCGCGCCCGCTCAGCGTCGGAGCCTTCAATAGCCTGAAGAAACTCCAGCTGCGCAGTCGTAAACGCCTCGTTTAGATGCTTGCGCTCATAGAGCATTCCAGAGTCTTCAACGCCCAAAAAATCCAGTATACGAGCGAAATAGGCCTGATGATCCTCAATCATGTCTTCCATCAGGAATACACCCAATTTCTCCTTACCCAGGAACTTTGCTGCAAAGCGCAGATTCTTATCGAAGTCAAACCGGGGGTCATGTATCGCCGATGGTCGGTGCGTCCCTGCCAGCCATTCATCAAAGGATATGAACACCCTACCTTTCGGAATGGTGTAGTGAGTACCGTGCCGCACACAGGCCTTAATTGCATGCAAGTAAGCTGAGGGTAGACGCTTTAGCGGGTTACGCAGCGTGGCTACCACTCTAACGTCACCCGTCACATTTTGTAGCTCACGCAATAAAGCCCGAAATTGCATAGGTGGTTTAATAAGCAGCCCTTCCCATGACCCCAAAATAGGCTTTTCTGGACCCTGTGCTTTTGAATAGGTCTGCAACACAGATTGTACATAACCTATGTCGGTAGGTTCATTGCGGTGCCAAAGAATAGGCCGCAAGGCACGGTATATTTCATCTGTGGAACACTGCTTTTCCGCTTTCGAACCACTGCGCTTCCCCAAGTAACAAATACCAGAATGCTGGTTCAATAAGGTGTTCTGTAGGGTTGTAGTGGCTGTTTTGGGCAACCCTACATGTAGAAAAAATGGAGGTAAGCCGGAAGGTGGCGCTTTAAAGACCCGCGCACGCCAATACCAAACGGAACCTACAAGCTCCTTGATCCGCTTCAGTGAGCGGTTCAGCAGCCTCCCTGCAATAAGTAATCCGCGACCAAGACCACTTTTCTGCTTCGCCACAGTCGTCAATCGCCAGCTTTCAATAGGGTTGCACACATCTTCGCTATAATCGCCTTGCAATGGGATCTCCTCCTCGGGGTAATCACTATAGTCATCATCAAATCTAGTGAGCCGTTCAGCTCTGAATATATGGCTCGGGCAAGTCGCTCATTACCGGAGGCAAAATTAGCATAAAAGGCCTGGGGCTCTGCGCATACGGCAGGAAAGTTGCGCCCCGTGTGCTCGCGGGCGATGCGCGCCACAAATGATTCTCGCGAGGGGTTAAACCCGTGCACGCCTTTTTAGGCCACTGTCGGTTGAGCTCTAATAGTAGCTGTACCTCCTTTTGGCTGAGGGATCGGTTGATTTTGGGCGGGCGGATTTTTTCATCTTCTTTTATGCCAACCCGACTGCAAAAATCCGTCAGCAGGTCTCCACCCGCCAAATGCAGCGATTCAAATATACCGGTCTGCACTGTCTTTCCACCAAATATTTGGCTCCAGTTGGCGTAAATACGCTCATAATCGTAATAATAAGGACAAAGGTCATCCTTCAACAGCGGGACGACTTGGGGCACGCGCTCCCCCGATTTCAACTTGCTAGAGTAGTAGCTAACCGCTACACGATCTTGCCGGTGGAAGTATGCAACGACTTGCATATTGTCACTTCATCGGCTCAGAATTTTTTTCAGTGCTCGTACACCGCAGGGTCGTCTTAGCCGGCAGTGGAAGTGCTCACAGGTATAATCAAAGTGCGGCGTTCAGGGCAGGCCAACAGCTCATTATCGATGGACTCTACCAACTTTTGCCGGTAAGCCGCAGGCCCGGTTGATCTCGAACGCCAAGGCCAACGCCGACTTCCGTTTGCCAGGGTGTCTCCTGTACAGCGGCAAGCTCCCCACAAGCTACCGCCATCAGTTCCGATAAAACGTGGGTACAACCCCGTCGTTCGCCAGAGCAGCGCGATTCGTTGAGAGAAAATGCTGTATTGAGCTTGTTCCAGTCTTTTCTGGGCCTAAGTGCAGTACTATTCTGTCTCCGCGTACCGATGCTGACTCTCTCTCCATGAACTGCCTTTGTCTACCCATTTAAAGCAAGCGATTATACTGTACTCGCCACAATTTAGAACCAGTACCCGCCCCCAATAAAATATCTCAGCAAGCTCCACCAATCTAGCCAACCCGTGCCTTGTTGGCGAAGCTTCTGCAAACAATCTCTACCAGCTAGCAGGCTGTTGAAAAACGAGGGGCGCGACAACAAATACCCTCCCACGTTATACTTGGCTCGCAGCGGCAGATATGATTTCTAGTGCAACCCAAAATATGCAGTGACCTAAAGGCCTACCTGACACGTTCATGACACCTCTTGTATCCATCGTAATGCCTTCTTTTAACCAAGCGGCGTTTATCGAGTCTTCTATAGCCAGCGTGCTTGGTCAAAGCTACCCACGCCTTGAGCTCATTGTTGCCGATGGCGGCTCAACGGACGGGACGGTAGAGGTTTTGCAACGCATTCAAGCTCAGGACAACCGACTGCGCTGGCTTTCCGAGCCCGACAATGGGCCCGCTAATGCCCTCAATAAGGCTTTCGAGCGGGTTCGTGGCACACTGATTGGCTGGCTTAACTCAGATGATTTGTACACACCCGGCGCTATTGGCCGAGCGGTAACCGAACTTACTGGGCCCGCCAGATACGCCTTGGTATACGGCCATGGTATCCATGTCGACGAGCACGGCAACGAGCTGAGCCGCTACCCCACCCTGCCCCCCTCTACACCCTACAGCTGCTTCGCCAATGGTTGCTTTGTTTGCCAGCCTACTATGTTTTTTACCCGTTCCGCCTATCAATTACTTGGCCCGCTGGATGAAAGCATAAAAACCGCGTTTGACTTTGAGTATTGGCTGCGGGCCTTCAAAGCCTATTCAGGGCGCATCGGCTTTATTGACAAAGTGCAAGCCTGCTCGCGACTGCACGACGACTGCATTACCCTTAATATGCGCTATTGGGTCGCCATAGAAGGGCTAGAGGTACTGCACCGACACATGGGCACGGCACCGGGGCACTGGCTGCTCACCTACTTCTCCGAGCTTATGGAAAGCGGGGCCATGCCCCCCAAAAGCGAGACCTTGCCAGTGCATGCACTCAAAACTTTAGAGGCCGCAACGCCTTTTCTCGATGAAGCCGAGCTTGGCAAAATAGCAGACACATTGAAAACCCACCCCAAATACGCTGAGCTAGGTTGCCCCCCCTCAGGCCAGACTAAATTAATCGCGCCCAGCTACGTAAATAAGGTGACCCAAATTCACTAAACTGCCCTGCGTCTATTTCCACTACATTTCTAGCGGCACTCTCTGCTACAATGCCGCGCTGAATATAGGATTGGCCTAGCCACGGGAACATCTGGGTAAAAAATACAAGGAGCCAGTTATAGTGCAGTCTCTGAGCATTATCGGTCTTACCGGCGGACGACATATCGCCGCGCAGCAACTTTTCGAGCAAGGCCCTTTTCAGGTTTTGCGCTGTGAAGATCTGGCGCGCGAACACACCCTGCAGACCGCACTGCAGGACAGCGCGCACACCTTGCTTATCTACTGCCCGCCTGCCCTCGCCCTTGCACATGCCTTAAAGCGCGATACCGAGGCCGCTTGCGACCAAGTCCTACAAAACTGGTCCGATCAGGCTCGCACCTTGCTGCGCCATTTTATGCTCAATCGCGAGCACTGCACCTTGGTAAACGAGCTGGCACTGCTGCACCCCCCCAATACGGCACTAGCGGCGCTTGCCAATAAAACTTGCCAAGCCATAACAGCAGAAGCGGTAATAAGCCCCGAGCAAACAGCTCAACCACTGCTTGAAGCTCTGGGCGCCAGCCTTGCCTATACTGACCAAAACAGCGCCAGCCTCTATCGCGATCTGGAAACCGTGGCCGACGCTAACGGCGAAACCGCCATACTCCAATACAGGGCAAGCCTGAAAAAGGAACTCCAACAAATAGCGTCCGAACACGCCACTTTGATTGTCGTAGCCGAGCAACACCACGAAAAAAGCCAAGAACTGCAAGAACTTCAGGAGGAGAACAAACGCCTTCTGCTGCACCTGAATCAGACAAAAGAAGCGCTAGAGCGCAGCTCCAGTGAGCACAAAGAGCTTTCTAAAGAAAACAATATGCGACCGCAAAGTGTTGACGTAACAGAAAAAACCAAAGAACTTGAAGAAGAAAACGAATTGCTTTTGCTACAACTGCATCAAGTACAAGAAGAACTGGAGCACTACTTTTGTGAATATCAGAAGCTGACCGACCCGGCTAGCCGCCACTCCGTTGCCACGACTCACCCGACTATCGCAACAGCAGGCTTGGCGTTGGAAACCCTTTTTGATCTGCGCAACGAGCAAATTATAGGAAACAACTGGTACGACGCAGAGCAAGATGGCCGCTGGGCGGGCCCCGGCACAAACAGCACGCTCAACCTGCCTGCCCTAGGCAAGGGGCCATTCGAGCTTGTATTCGATATTGTTCATGCCCTGGACGTCAGCATCGTAAAGCAAATGCAAATATTGCTTAATGGCGAGCCACTTCGCCTTAAATATAAGTTCGGCAAACTACCCATTAAACGCTTCCCGTGCCAGGTGAGCGCAACGGTAGAGTCCGCGAATGGAAAACCACAGGCGTCTTGGAATTTGGAGCTTCGCTTCCCCAAGACCCTATCGCCCGCAGGAAAAGACAGCGATGACCATCGCCAACTGGCAATACGCTTAAAATCTATTCATGCTCGGGCACTGGTAACGCCACATAAAGGCTGAAGTAACCAATTATGCAAAACTCAACAAGCATTGCCGAGTGGCAGCTATTACTGCAGACCCTTAACCCGGTACAGGGCTGGCTATACGTGGGTGCAGGCCGCGGCGAAATGCTTGCACATGCGCGATTTGCAAAAGTCCCCAAGTTGCTGGCCGTAGAGGCCAATGAGCACGCAAGCCAATTGCTCGCCTATACCACCTCGACCCGCCAAAACTGGAAAGCCGCACACGCCTTGCTCGATGAATCTAACGGGCTAGCAACCTGGCACCACCTAAGCCGCGAAGAAGACAACGGGCTTTTGCCAGTCCAAATCCTGTGCAAACTGTGGCCGAACATTCAAGAGCTGGAGCAAATCCAGCGGCCCACAACCTCGCTTAGCCAATTACTCAAAGAGCACGGGGAAAGTCCGGAAAGCTACAACTGGCTCACCATTGACTGCCTACCCGCAGCACGCCTGTTACAAGGCTTAAACGGCGCACTGGAGTCGCTAGACATGATTGAAGTGCGTGTCGCCACTGGCAACAAACTAGCCAACGAATCAGGAGCCACGCTTAAAGAGAGTGACGCCGTTATACTGCCCTTAGGGTTTACTCGCTTAGTCGTAACAGAATCAAGCAACCCGCTTATCGGCACAGCACTGTACGGGCGAAACTTTAAAGTCCAGCTTGCCGAGCAACAAAAGAAATACAGCGCGCTAGAGGCGCAACACAGCCAATTAGCGCTACAACACAGTGAACTCAAAGCGCAAAATGATGACCTTAAAACGAAGGTTGATGCCGTCCAAAAAGAAACCCACGGCATTCGTTACGAGCTGGAAGAGCAGTGTCGACGAGAGCTACAAATAACCGAAAAACTGCAGCAATCTGAAACCGAGCTCAAAGTTGTGAACTCTCAATACAGTGAGCTTGAAAAACAGCTGACTCAACAGAAAGCTGTGAGCGCACTCGAAGAACGCATGGAGCATCTCTTTGAGCAAAAAATTGATGTACCCAAAAAAGAAATTCAGAACAAAGGCCGTCAAATCGACGAGCAAAATAGTGAAATCAATGAGCTCAAAGTCAAAAACCGCCAGCTGCTCGAGGAAAACGAAGCAACCCAGAAGCGGCAACAACAGCTGGATGAAGAGCTACGCAAAGCCCAAGAGCAAATTGAACTGATACAGGAACTCCTTCAGAACGAGGAAAGCAGCAAAGATGCCTAAAACGATTTTGGTGACCGGTGGCGCCGGCTTTATCGGCTCTGCAGTGGTACGCGAGCTGATCAATAGCAGCGAGCACACAGTTATCAATCTGGATAAGCTCACCTACGCCGGAAACCTGGATTCCCTGACCAGCGTGGCCGACAACTCGCGCTACTACTTCCTCCAGTCGGATATCACCAACGCCCAACAAATGACCAAAATTCTGGCCGAGCACCAGCCGGACATCGTCATGCACCTGGCCGCCGAAAGCCATGTCGACCGCTCTATTGACGGCCCGGCAGACTTCATTCATACCAACATCGTTGGCACCTACACTCTGCTGGAAGCCGCGCGTCAATACTGGAGCGACCTGAAAACCAGTAATGCCGTCAAAGCCGAAGGATTCCGTTTTCACCACATTTCCACCGACGAAGTCTACGGCGATCTGGAAGGCACCGACGACCTCTTCACCGAAACAACACCATACGCTCCCAGCAGTCCCTACAGCGCCAGCAAAGCCAGCTCGGACCACCTCGTCCGCGCCTGGAACCGCACTTTCGGGCTACCTGTGGTCATTACCAACTGCAGCAACAACTACGGCCCTTATCACTTCCCGGAAAAATTGATCCCGCTGATGATCGTCAACGCTCTGGCAGGCAAACCGCTGCCGGTTTACGGCGACGGCCAGCAAATTCGAGACTGGCTCTACGTGGAAGACCACGCCCGCGCTCTGATTCTGGTGGCTCAAAAAGGAAAACTGGGTGAAACCTACAACATTGGCGGCCACAACGAAAAAGCAAATCTGGAAGTCGTACAAACCCTATGTGACCTGCTGCAGGAACTGGTGCCGCAAGACGCCAACTACCGCCGCCTGATCACTTTCGTGACCGATCGCCCCGGCCACGACCACCGCTATGCTATTGATGCCAGTAAAATCCAGACAGAACTGGGCTGGACGCCGGCGGAAACCTTCGAAACCGGTTTGCGAAAAACCGTCCAGTGGTACCTGAACAACAAACCCTGGTGGCAAAAAGTCCAGGACGGCAGCTACCGCGGTGAACGCCTGGGCATCGGCGCTTAATTACACTCGACTAAAGTGGGCAGGCGTGAAGCGCGCCGTCCACTTACGAGCTATAAACTCTTAAAAGACGGATTAAAACGGACAAACTATGGAATACCAGCCGCTGGCGATCCCCGACGTCAAACTCATAACCCCCAAAGTCTTTGGTGACGAGCGCGGTTTCTTTATGGAAACTTTTCGCCAAAGCGAATTTGAACAATACTGCGGCGACTACCAATTTGTCCAAGACAACCACTCCAGCTCTCGCCGGGGCGTCCTGCGCGGGCTGCACTTCCAGCACCAAAAGCCGCAGGGCAAACTGGTACGCGCCACCAGAGGCGAAGTATTCGACGTCGCCGTCGACATGCGCCAAAGCTCCCCAACCTTTGGACAATGGGTTGGCGCCACCCTCAGCGAAACCAACAAACAGATGCTCTGGGTGCCGCCGGGCTTCGCCCACGGCTTTCTCGTTACCAGTGACACGGCCGAGTTCCAGTACAAGTGCACCGACTACTACAACCCCGGCGACGAGTACTCCCTGTTATGGAATGACCCCTCTGTAGGCATCGAATGGCCCCATGGTATCGAGCCCCAGCTCGCCACCAAAGACGCCAAAGGCACAAATTTCGCTGAAACCCCAAAATTTCTATAGGCTGGATAAGGCTAAAGGCCGCATCCGCCCAAAAAACATGAAACTGGCACTGTAAAATGAAAATCCTCCTGCTCGGCCAAACAGGCCAGGTCGGCTTCGAACTAAAACGCACCTTCGCGCCCCTGGGCACTATAACCGCCCCTACCCGCGATCAACTCGACCTCTTAAATAAAGAGGCCGTGCAGCGCTATCTGGACAAACACCAACCAGCTCTGATCCTGAACGCCGCCGCCTATACCGCCGTCGACAAAGCCGAAAGTGAACCAATGCTTGCGACACGCCTGAATACCAAGCTCCCGGCGCAACTCGCGGAGTACACAGCACAGGTTGGTGCTACCCTGCTCCACTACTCGTCGGACTACGTCTATCCTGGCCAGGGCGATAAACCCTTCACTGAGCAGACTACCACCGGCCCGCTCAGCGCCTATGGAAAAACCAAACTCGAAGGCGACCAAGCCATCACCGCCAGCGGCTGCAATCACTACATCTTTCGCACCAGCTGGGTCTACAGCGCCCGCGGCCACAACTTCATGAAAACCATGCTCCGCCTGGGCAAAGACAAAAAAGAACTCAAGGTAGTATCGGACCAAATAGGTGCCCCCACGCCAGCCCGACTGATCGCCCAGGTCTCTCTGCTGGCCTACACCCACAACATAGAGCAAGGCGTATACCACCTAGCCCCCCGAGGTGAAACCAGCTGGCAAGGCTTCGCCCGATCCATATTCAGGCATACAATAAATATGGGCCAGGAACTGACCATCGCGCCTGAGGCGGTCAACTCCATCCCGACCAAAGATTACCCCACACCAGCTCGGCGGCCATTGAACTCACGCCTCAGCCTGCAAAAGCTGGAGCAAGCCCTGAGCACCCAGTTACCGGATTGGGAAGACCAACTGTTCCAGACCCTTGAAGAATACTTCGAATACCAGGAGCAATCATGAAAGGCATTGTACTGGCCGGCGGCAGCGGAACTCGTCTGCACCCCATTACCCTGGGGACATCAAAACAACTATTGCCGGTTTACGACAAACCGATGATTTACTACCCCATCTCAGTACTCATGCTGGCGGGTATACGCGATATTCTTATCATCAGCACCCCTGACGATATGCCGCAATATCAAAAGTTATTAGGGTCGGGGGAACAGTTTGGCGTTAACTTTAGCTATGAAGTTCAACCCACCCCGGACGGTCTGGCACAAGCCTTTATTATTGGCGAAGAGTTTATTGGTAGTGACAGCGTCTGCCTGGTGTTGGGCGATAACATTTTTCATGGCCAGCACTTTACCGAGCAATTAAAGCGCGCTGCCAATAAAGAAAAAGGCGCCACAGTATTTGGCTACTGGGTAAAAGATCCGGAGCGTTTCGGAGTCGTAGAGTTCGATAACAACAACAACGCCATCAGTATCGAAGAGAAGCCAAAAGAGCCCAAATCCAACTATGCAGTAACGGGCCTCTACTTCTACGACAACAACGTGGTGGAAATCGCTAAGTCCGTAAAACCCTCGGAACGAGGCGAACTGGAAATTACCTCCGTTAACAACGCCTATTTAGAGCGCGGCAATCTCAGTGTCGAACGCCTAGGGCGAGGATTCGCATGGTTGGATACCGGTACTCATGACAGTTTGATGGAGGCCTCGCAGTATGTGCAGACCATTGAACATAGGCAAGGCCTGAAGGTCGCGTGCTTAGAAGAAATAAGCTGGAACAATGATTGGATTAGCGAAGAGAAAATGATCAATGAAGGAAAAAAATATGAAAAGACGCCCTACGGAAAATATGTTCTTGGACTATGTCACAGTTTAGAATAATAAGTGCCATTTAGCAGAAAACAATCCAAATATACTCAACCCATTAATGTTATTCCGTAACTGGGCTTTGATGAATTAAAGGTTTAGGTTTTGATATGAGTGATCGAGATGACTTTACTCTAGAAAAAGCTAATAGAGAGTTCAGAGCCGCCAATTATGTGCGCGCAATAGAGCTTTATGAAAAAATAAAGAGAGAAAAGCCCGAGCTTTCAGACACTATTGATTTTAATATTCATGCTGCAGAAAGATATATGAATGGCAAGTTCGGCTTCTCCAAGGCGCTTCAAGCTGTTGATCAACTTAGGATAGCAAATCAAGTGCTGAATTCAGGCCTTTGGGATGAAGAGTGGTACGCCGCAAGATATCGCAAAGACATTATGAGTGGGCCGGATAGTGCAGCACCGCTAGAGTACTATATTGCCTACGGCTGGAAGAAAGGCCACCTGCCATCCCCTGATTTCGAAATAAAGAACTCTCCTTACCCCGAAGATCTTGGGGTTAACCATGTCTCATATTTTCTTGACGTCCTGAGGTTCAAAGGATACCACTTCAAGAAAGCTGGCCCATCTCCAAATCAAAAAAAAATTGACAGCTACTTAAATTTCAAATCAAAAAGACAGTCAGATAAGGTTATTTACACATGCCTGTCTGGAGATTACAACGACCTCGTTCAGCCCGCATATATTGATTTTGACTGGGACTATGTTTGTTTTACCGATAACGTGGATGTATTGAGAAGTGGAAAGCATTGTGGAATTTGGGAGCTCCGGCCAATTGAGATCAAAGCTGAAACTCCTGGAAGAGTTAATCGGTGGTACAAGATGCATCCGCATTTACTTTTCCCTGATCACGAAAAAAGTATTTATATTGACGGCAATATAAACATTATTGGAGATTACTGCTTTAAAGTAATTTTTTTATCGGACGAAAAGATACTACTTCCTAAACACTTTTGCCGAACTTGCATATATGATGAGATCGCGGCAGTTAAAGCATCGCAAAGGTTTACCGGAGAAGAGAAGGAAGATTTTGAGCGACAAAGACAGTTTCTTTCCGATGAGGGATATCCGGAAGGATTGGGCTTATCCGAGAACAACTTTATTTATCGAAAACATCACGACCCAGTAGTAAAATCCATGATGAACCTATGGCACTGGGTTCTCAAAAACTATTCTGCTCGTGACCAGCTGGGACTGGGGTATTGTTTTTGGAGATACGGGATTGACCTTAAGAGCAGCCTCATAGAAAACTGTCGAATAAATTACAAAAACTTTAGAGTTTTTGCACATAATGATAACAAGAAGCTCCTTGGTGATAATACTGAAAAATTGACACCAACTGTTAACGGTGCTGTGCTTGTCGCTTTTTCTTGCAATGATACATTTGTTCCATATTTGGCGGTGGCACTGGAATCACTGGTTAAGCATTCTAGTGAGGCAACCTCCTATGACATAGTGATACTCCATTCTAGCCTTTCAGAGGCGAACGTTGTCAAATTAAGCTCTGTAGAGACCTCCAACATTTCCGTTAGATTTTATTATATGGAGGGCTTGATCTCACAAATTGGAAATCAAATTTTCCCGGTTGATGGATATGTACCAAGGGAAACGTATAACAAATGCTTTCTTTCAGAGATTTTTGAAGGGTACAAGAGGTGTTTGTACTTAGATTCAGACATCTTAATATGTGCGGATGTCGCGGATCTTTATCATCATGAGATGAGCGGAAAGTCAATTGCGGCCAGCAGGAATGTTGGCAATATTAATGCAGCTTTTGTCAACAAAGAAATAAAAGGTTTTCCGTTTCGAGACTATGTCCATAATGTATTGGGCGTAAATGAATACGAAGATTACTTTCAAGCGGGCGCGGTTCTTATCGATCTTGAAGCAGTTAGAAAAATAGACCTCCTTGGTGATTCAATCAAAGCATTGAAAGCGGTTGGTAAACCAATATTTTTTGACCAATGTATTTTTAATAAGATTTTTTACAAAGATGTTTCTTTTTTTTCTACGGCATGGAATCACGTTTGGTACCTTCAGGACTACTCTTACTTAAAGTCGAGTTTACCTAAGGACGTTTTTTATGATTACGCAAAAGGCCGGCTGCACCCTAAAATTATACATTATGCAAGCGGGGATAAGTACTACAATAAGCCGGAGTGGAAGCTTGCCGATCGGTTTTGGAAATTTGTTGAGGCATCCCGGTTTGAACGGGATGTATTAGAAGATTGCAAGCACAGACTGGATGAGCAAGGACTAGAAAAGATTAAGGATTACATTGCATTTGAAAAGTGGAAAAAGCCTAAAGTTCTTATTCACCTTCATGTGTATTATCGAGATCAGCTTCCATATTTTATGGATAAACTTGATAATGTTTCAGGCGTCGATTTTGATCTTTACGTTACACAAGTAGAAAGAAACCCTGCTGACGAAAAACTTATAAAAAGACGATTCCCTAACGTTAAAATACTTACAATTGAAAATTCGGGCTATGATATTTATCCATTCTTAGTCGTTCTTAAGCAAAATCGTCTTTCTCAATATGATTTTGTGATGAAGCTCCACACAAAAAATTTTAGGCCCGCTGGGCAAGATGAAGTTTATGGTGTCGGTGTTCCCGGAAACACTTGGCGCGACCGCTTGGTTGACGCTGTTTTGGGTAATGAAGAGGTATTTAAATCCAATATTAGCCTCCTAGAAAGTGATGAAAGAATTGGCTGCATCTCCGACAAGGACTTTATTTTTAGAACATCCGAGAATAATGAGGAGCGAAACTACAGCTTGCCATATTGGCGTGGTAGAGCTCACCTCGCGCACTCTGAAGAGTATGTCGGAGGATCGATGTTCATTGCCAAGGCATATCCCTTCGAGAAGCTAATTGACGTTGGGGTTTCGGTTGATAATTTTCGGTCCGATGAATTTAAGACAAAAGACTACAAGAATTTGGCGCACGTCTTTGAGAGATTGCTGGGGCTCGTTGTTGGCAGTGAGAAAATGAGACTTTCGGGGCGATGATACTCCTCGGTAGCAAGTTAAACGGGCTCTTAATAGCATGAACTTTAAGGTTGATGACCGGATACTTTGAGTAATTTTTATAGATATAGCACGGCTTCGAGTTGTAGTTTGCAAAACAATCAATCATTCAACTTTCAATTTGTCTAAATCTCTGAAGTTGCATAAACGGAGTCGATTTACACTTTTTTCAGCAAAGAATTCTTGCTCTACGCTGCGGTATTCATTGGCAATTGAGAATCGATGTATTTATCTAGATGGGGATGCAAGCTGAATTCAAGCTAACAACGAAACCTTTAGCGTCAGTTTACGTGACGCTTTTCTTTCTGAATATATAGCCGGCATCGGTAAGGTTTTAATAGGAGCATGAGTGACTATATTGGTAACCGGATCGGCTGGATTTATAGGGGCGGACGTTGCCGAGGCATTGCTCAGCACAGGAGCAGCTATAGTGGGCGTGGACAATCACAACGACAACTATGACCCAGCCTTAAAAGAGGGGCGGCTGAAAAAATTACTGAGGCATGACAACTATTCTCATCAACGAATAGACATTTTCAGATAAAGTAGAAATGGAACGGGTATTTTCTGTGCATAAGCCCAAGTTGGTAGTAAATCTGGCGGCTCAGGCGGGCGTTCGTTATTCGATTGAAAATCCATCAGCCTATATTCAATCAAGTATCGTGGGCTTCGGAAATGTCCTTGGAGTCTATCGAGATACAAGGATTGAGCATTCGGTTTACGCGAGCGGCTCTAGCGTCTACGGCGCAAACGAGAGAACGCCCCTCCCTGTAACTGACAATGTAAATCATCCTCTGAGCTTGTACGCAGCGACAAAAATCCAACGAATTAATGGCGCATACTTATAGCCACCTGTATGTGCTTCCGACGTCCGGGTTGCGATTTTTTACCGTTTATGGGCCTTGGGGGCGCCGGACATGGCGCCGTTTAAGTTTACTAGGTCTATTTTGAATGGAGAGCCAATAAAAGTCTTTAATTATGGCAGGCACAGGAGAGACTTTACCTACACTGATGATATTGTTGAAGGGATTCTGCGTGTTCTTGACCGCCTAGCCACCCCCAATCCTGAATGGAAACCGTCAAATCCTGACGTGAGCAGCAGTAAGGCACCGTGGAGTATTTACAATATCGGCAATCAAAGTCCTGTCGAGCTAATGGACTATATTTCCGCACTTAAAAAATCTTTGGGCTGCGAAGCGATTAATGAATTTTTACCTATCCAATCAGGTGATACCCCGGATACTTGTGCGGATGTTAGAAGGCTGACTAATGACACCAAGTATAAGCCTAGTATATCTGTGGAGGAGGTTGTAAATTATTTTGTCGAGTGACATATGGATTATTATGGGAATAAATTAAGGAGCAATTGAATCACAGTACTAAAGCCAATTGTTTTGTCGAGCGGCGCGAGTTGCCGACTTTGACCTATGTCCCGCGAACGATACCTAAAGCAATTTTTACCTTTGAAGAGCAGCAAAACTATGCCGCAAGAAAATTCGGTGAGACTGAACGGGGTTGCGGCTGGAGCATCGATTTTGGTGTGCGATGAGAAGTTCAGATTTCTTGCGGCTGAGATAATGAGACAGCTAGGTCTTTTCTATCGTAATATTTTTTTGAAGCCATTTTCTCGCAATACGTATTCAGCTGTGGCGTTGGTTACTATAAAAGATAAACTTGATGCGGCATTGCTTGCCTACTATACTGAGCGTCTTCGCCAAATCGATACTCAGCGCTGTAAGATTCACGGAAAGCGCTCCTCTGGCTGGTTCGGATGCAACGCTAGCTTTACGGCGGCACGGTACTGGCCGTTAATACGAGGGGGAGCCCATAGCGTTCGTTATGGGGGCTCGGCTTTTTGCTTTTATTGGGGTTTCGGCCTGGCCCGTCGACTTCATGCCTCGGGCCAAGTTAACCGGCATTGGAGTTTTCCGGCTCGTCGCAGGCTAGGCAGCTCCGCTCCTGGTGGAGGTCGAAAAGTAAGAAGTTATCAGCCACATTATCGCTACCGGTAGAGTATACCAGTAAGAGAAATAGAGGCTGTGGCAGATCGCAGAATATACTAGGTGACAACACAATGCTCGTAGATAATTTGAATATCCCTAAAAGCTTCGACGTCGAATTTTATAGGAGCGATAAACCGTTTCTTCAATCTGCAGATGAAGCAACTGATCATTTCTTGAGCAAGGGTAAGCGCCAAGGCTTCAAGGGTTCCCCCGCTTGCGACCAAGGCTATCTGCTTCGTTTTGTGCATAGATTAAAGCCTGACCTGATGCTCGAAATCGGCCCTGGAAGTGCGCCGAAACTTAAGGGGCCCAATGTTCGATACTTTGATGTAAAGTCGAAGAAAGAGCTTGAAGATCGCTATATAAATGACGTTAGCTCTTCTCAAATACCGGACATAATTCATTATGTCGATAAGGAGGGGTCGCTAGGCGGCATCAATGACAAGTTTGATGTTGTATTCTCGTCGCACGCTATTGAGCATACGTTCGATTTCATAGCTCACCTTAATGAGGTGGAAGAGGTTTTGAAAGGTAATGGTTTATACGTTTTGGTGGTACCCAATAAAAATTTTACTTTTGATTACTTTAAGCCAGTCTCTATTCTTGAAGATATCTTGGCGGCACATTTCGATTGCAATCAAAAACCAAGTTTGCCTCTTAAATCAATGCTTTTGGAAATTAATCGACGTACGCATAATAACCCTAAGGAACATTGGGCAGGATCTCACGGAGATCTAGGCTTTGATAAGAAAAGTATTCTGGATGGTATAGAGAGGTTTCGGCGCACGGCGAGCGATAGCGTAGCGGCAAGTGGATATCATAATTGGATTTTTACTGAGAATTCTTTTGAAGAAATAGTGACTAGGTTGCATGACTTGAATTTGATCTCACTTCGGGTGCTGGGAATATATAATACTCCATTTAACGGAATGTCATTTTCTGCGATTCTGGGAAAGTAGACGGTTTTCTTTTTGAGGGTACTTCTATTATACAGAATCACCTCTGGTCTCCAGGGCTTTTCGAGATCAAGGCTGCGGTAGCTTTCAGCCCAGTTGTCACTGCGAGCCCGACAGGTACCAAATTGCCACGGCTGAGCGAGATTACTTGCGAGGAATTTCCTATTATGATGTGAAGCCGTCGAAATAGATGCAGGGGTGGAATTGCGAGGTATGATTGAAGTGAGCAATGTAACGGCGAGTGTCCCATCCGTCGATAAGATTCGGCAAGCATTGGCCGAGGGGGCTCTGTCCCGTAAGGAGGCCGCTCGCCTATTGGCGGACAATGTCCAACGCTCCCTCGCACTGCTATCGGGAGCCCAGCTCTCAGCAACGTCGTTTACTCATTCTTGCTCATCGGCGGCAGCTAGGTTACTGCGAACACTTAATATGTGCGGGCCCAGTCTGCGAATCATCGAAGTCGACGCACCCGTAACCTTGCCTTTGTCTGGACAGTATGACCTGGTGGTCATCGCAGGCTATCACGAGACGTTTGCCAGCGACACAAACATGGTCGATCCGCTGAGTCACCTGTTGCGCCGAGCCTATTCGGCTTTGGCGCCTGGAGGCAGTGTTGTTATTGCCGGGCACAATGCTTTAGCCTTGCGGCATTTTAATGGGCAGCGCGACGTCTATGGGCGCGAGGGGGCGGCCTCAGTCGAAAGACTATTTCCTAGTGGCAGCCCGAAGCTGTGGTCGGCAAAAGCTGTTCATCGAGCACTCGCCAAGACGGGGTTTCAGGCCCAAGCCCCTTGTGCATTGATGGGCACGGTCGCGCAGCCTCGGCTGTTGGTGTCTCCTCAGGGGTGTGAATTACCGGCCGAGCGCTGGAATCTTGAAACGTTGGTTCGTCGCGCTTTGGCGGGTATTGAGCCCGAGCGCCTGGCCCGATTTTCCGAAAGCCGCGTGCTGAGCGAAATAACGCGGGGCGGTGCGCTAGCGGACTGGAGCGATGGTTATGTGCTTTTGGGCCATAAGTCGGCAGCGCCTCAGTTTTCGTTTGGTGGCTGGCTAGCAAGTGCCTTTTCTCGGCAAGGTTCCGGCGATGATGTACAAGAAACGCGGTTTACAATTGAGGCCAGCAATGATGCAGAGAGCGGCGATATCCGGGTGGAAACCTATAGCCAGGGCAACGTCAAACCTGTCTCTGTAACGCCTTATATTAATGGCACGGTCTACCGGGACCGGTTGGATGACCTGCTACAAACCCCCGGCTGGGCATTTGAACAAGTGTTGCAGTGGAGCGCCGTGTGGCTGCGCTGTTTGCTGGCTTCTATTGATGCTGACGAGGCATCATCGTCCGATGAACCCTTTGCGGCATCGTTTGCCGGAGATTATGACTTCCAGGTGCCAGCCAGGCTGCTTCTCGCCACGCCCAGCCAATGGATTCAGCGCCCAGATGGCAGCTTTCACTGTTTGTACGAAACGGCGGAATCCGATGGTACAGTGCCAATGGCATCAGTACTGTACGTTGGCCTTCTGAGCGCCTTTACTACCCTTCGCTCGGTCGCGGAACCTGCCGATTCTGCTTGGCTTGAGCCTTTGGCGCTGGCTGAGGCCGTGGTAGGCAGGCTTGGTTACTCCATCTCTGAGCATGACTACGAGGTACTGGTGCTCAACTGGCAGAAAGTAAGCGGCACCCAGCTCCCTAAGCCGGTAGCTTTTTTTGCTCGGCTGAATCAACACCCTATGATAGATGAAGCCAAACTTTACTGGGCCACAAAGTCGGAGGGCTTTTCTGAAAGTAAAACCAGCACCGACACCTTGAATTTGGACGGGAGGAGTCAGGTCCTGCGGTTGCCTATCGCCAGCGCGGACCAGACTGTGACCGCTCTGCGTTTCGATGTGGCCAATAGGCCGGGCTGCTTTGACATCGAAAGCATGACCGTGTTGCAGGTCAACGGTGAGGTGCTCTGGCGATGGGATCATACCCGTGAAGCGCTATCGGGCATTCGGAATGCGACTCTCGTACTAGACGGTCGCTCTTGTCTATTGAGTCGAGGGAATGACCCTCAGTTGGTATTAAATTTACCGGAACCTGCCCTCTGTGCAGGCGGCGAGCTTAAAGTCCGCTTGTCAGCTTGGCCGCAACGACTGGAAATAAATAAGGATTAAAATGTTAGCGGTTATAGGATTTCACCGGAGCTTGAGCTCGGTCGTGGCTCAGTGGTTGCACAAATCCGGCTTGTGCATGGGCGAATACTTGATGCCCCCCCTCACCCGCGAATCCGGAAGGGCATTACGAGGATATGCCCTTGGTTGCATTGCACGGTGAGCACTGGGGCATGAAAGACCCGCGTCAGTGCGTGTTCCTGCCTCATTGGCAGCAGGTGGTGGGGGATCGTGGGCGTTATCTGGTGGTACTGCGCCATTGGAGTGCAAGCATTCAATCGCTCCTGAAGCGCTCCACGCGGGATATTGCATTGGGGGTCCGTATGCCACCGTTGATAGTCGATTTTGGTGGACAGCTAGCTTCTGGTCAACAGAGAAACTATACTTCAGTGGCCAGTTGAATATAACGAAGCGTTTTGCAAACGATCCAGGCGACAGAGCGCCTTGGGTGTGCGAGCCCTGAGGTAGATAAGCAAGCAACCCTCCGTAAGCCTAGCGTCTAGTTTTGATCGTAGGGATCAACTTGCCTGTTACCAGACCCTAACGTTACTATTACTCTTCAAACAAAGGAGTAAGCCACATGCGAACAAAACCTACATACCTCCTCATCTCTGTGCTGGCGGCCGGCTTGCTGGGTACTGTTTTAGCACCTCATTCGGCCATTGGGCAGGAGGACGCCGTCGTGGTGACTGAGAGCGGGGTTGGAATGGGAACGGCCACTCCAGAGACCCCACTTCATGTCCACACAAGCGCGGCGGCGGACACAAACATGCTTCTGCTCAGCAATGATGGAGGCAGCCGGATTTATTTCAGAAACCGAACAGCGCCTGAATCGGGGAACGACTCACGCAGCTGGGTATTCGCCACCACCGAGCCCGGATTTAGAGTAAGTCGAACTTTCAGCGGCCAAACAGAGATGGAGCTTGGCAACGCCGGGAATCTAAGCATCTCCGGTACACTTAGCCAAGGTTCGAGCCGTGCCATTAAGCACGATATCCAACCACTAAGTGGAGAGTGGGTACTTTCAAATCTCTCAAAGCTTGAAATAAATGAATGGAGATATGATGAGGCTCCAGATCAACGACACGTGGGCCCTATGTCTGAAGACTTCTTTGACGCCTTTGGTCTGGGTCCGGACAACAAGCATATTGCCCCAGGTGATATGGCCGGCCTTTCCCTGGCCGCTGTCAAGGCGCTGCATGATGAGAATAAACGGTTGGAAGAACGCCTGGAGCGACTCGAACAAGCCCTCCTTCAGAGTGGCAGCCTGTAGAGCGTTCAGCGGAACTTCATTTTCTCGGGCGCTGGTGCGGCATTTTGCTGCGCCTGCACCCTTTAAATACCACCATTGACTCGGAAACACGCCCGCCTTAGGCTTGCGACATAACACTGGACTAATGCATAGACATCAACTGAAATGACTCGTACCAAAGGTCGCTCGCCTGACTTCTTCTGTATCGGGGCGCAAAGATCTGGAACAAGCTGGCTCTATCACTTGCTTCGCAAACATCCCGATGTCTGGCTGACACCGCATAAAGAGCTTCACTACTTCGACTGCTTACACTTGTCCGATGATCACGCCACTTTCTTTCAAGAAAGGCGAATCGAGCGACTAAAAACAGCGCTAGAAAGAGTTGGCGCTCCTCCGGGCAATGAGAAACTAGCCACTGCTCGCTGGTTTTCGCATTTTGCACTTGCTGAAAAACTTGATGACGATTGGTACACGCAACTATTCCGCGATTGCCCGGCCCAGCGCGTCACCGGCGACATTACGCCCGCCTACGCCATGTTACCTTTAGAAGGGTTCCGGCATATGGCCCGCCTATCGCCATCAGCGAAAATACTTTTTATCATGCGAGACCCAGCCGCTCGCGTTTGGTCCCAAATTAGATTCTACGCAACCTTCTTCAATAATCCGGGGCTGCTTGAATCGGAGTCCGCAATAGCGTTCGCTAACACCCACGAAAGCATTGCGCGAACCCGCTACGATATTACTTTGGAACTGATAGAAAAGGCCTTTGATGAACAACAAATTCTAACGATCTTCTTCGAAGACCTCCACCACCCAGACTCCACCAGTTCGAAAATTAATGAGATTATGAATTTTCTCGATATTGCAGCTCAACCAGACCAAACTTTACCCCCAACACAGTTAGCCGCCCCCCCGGCTGCAATCCCGAACGCCCTGCTGCTTCATCTTGAACGCCAGTATGCAGACATGAAGGACAGCCTAGAGAGGCGATTTGGAAGGCTACCCGAAAGCTGGCGCAAAGCGGTACTTTGAACTTCTTCTACTTCAAACGACCATGTAACTATAGGTGGAGTGAGCGTAGCTTTTCAAATGTCGTTGTTAGATGCCAGCAGCGCTTTACGGCGCAAAGGTGCTTATGCCGGGGACTATGATCTGTGAGTGCCGGGCCGGCTGTTTCTGGCAACGCCAGCCCGCTGGGTGCAGCGCCCGAATGGTAGCTTCCAATGCCTTCGGGAGACAACCGACTCTGAGGAGGCTGCGCCCTTGGCAATGGTGCTTTACAGGGGGCTGCTGAGCACATTTGGTACGTTGCGCTCGGTCGCTGAGCCGAAAGAAGCGCAGTGGTTGAATTCTGTAGCCCTTACACATGCGGTGGTGAGCCGACTTGGACATCCGCTCGATAAAGCGGGCCACAAAACACACGCGGCTCACTGTCAACGAGTTACAGGCACTGCTTTACCAACACTGAAGCCCTTTGTCGCCCGTGAGAAATCTCGCTCCCTGGCCGACGAGGCCAAGCTTTGCTGGGCGACCGAGTCGGAAAGTTTCTCGGAAAGTAAAACCAGCACTGCTCCTTTGGCGCTACTAAATGGCAACCCCCAGATGCTACGCTTACCCATCGCTGCCCCGGAACAAGTGATCACCAAGTTGCGCTTTGATGTCGCGAATAGACCCGGCTGCTTTGAAGTTGAAAGCATAACAGTTTTGCAGGCAAACGGCGAGGTGCTCTGGCACTGGAATCATACCCGAGAGTGGTTTCCGAGTGTGAAAGGAGCAACACTGGTGGTGGACCAAGCCACCGGTCTTTACTGTATACTCAGCCGGGGGAATGCTCCTCAGCTTTTGCTTGCATTGCCAACGGCCATTTTGAAGACAGCCCCGGGAGGTATTTTGCAAATACAGCTCTCCGCTTGGCCGCGACGATTATGAAAGGCGCTGATTACCAGCAAGGCTGACACAAACCTGACGTGAAACTTAACCGCGCCAACCCATTTTAATAGGTCCGTCATCATTCTATGAATAAAGTTGTTTACTCGTGTGTTCTTGCTGAGAAACCAAAGTTTGCAGTTCAGGTTTTAATTTGGGCTTGGTCGTTAATTGATCGAGCGAATGTCTCTGCCGATCAAATAGTGGTTCATGCACTTGATGGCAGTAACCAAGTGGCCATCCGCTCGTTAAGAGCACTGGGGGTAACGGTGGTAGGTTTTGCCCCGTTTCACGACAAACATCCTTATTGCAATAAGCTGAGGCAATTGGAATCACGCATTTTGCAAGACGCGGACGTCTGTGTTTTGTGCGATACCGATATCGTGTTTACTCAACCATTTGAACGTCATATACGCCCAGATGTTATTCGCGCGAAAGTGGTGGACCTCCCCAACCCACCAATGCCGGTGTGGGAGCAGATTATCGAGAAAAGTGGGCTGCGTAGCCCAGAGCGCACAATCACTAGCTTCGGTGAACATCCGACACCCACCATCAACTTTAATGGTGGGTTATACATCATTCCCGCTGTTTACTTTCGGGTGCTTTCCGATGCTTGGCCTCGCTGGGCCCGTTGGCTAATGGATCACCCAGAATTACTAAGTGACCAATATCGCAAACACATTGACCAGGTATCCTTTGGCCTTGCCTGCCTTGAAAAAGCGCTACCGGTAGAGTCGCTTGAACTGACTGAAAATTATCCGACTCATACATCTGTGCATCCTAAGCCAGATATCGCACCCTCCGTGATCCACTACCATTCCCATGTCAACCCGAGCCATTTTCTGCTGCCTGTGGGCTTACCCAATGTCGATGCACAAATCGAACGAATCAATGATGTTATCCGGAAACGACGCCGCACAGAATTTAACAATCAAGTATTTTGGGACTTCCGCTATGCAGAGTTTCCCGCTTTGGGCTCTGGGGTAGGCTCTCGTGAAAAGAGCTTACAATTAAAGAAAACGTGTCTCTCGCAGTTGAACTCTGACCTACAGCCGTTGAGTGTATTGGATATTGGCTGTGGCGACCTTGAAGTGGCTAAGAGTGTCGACTTTGCAAATTACACAGGATTAGACCTTAGCGAGCAAGCGTTGCATGTTGCAAAACGTAAACGCCCGGAGTGGTTTTTTATTGAGGGTAACCCACTCGATATTGAGCTGGAGACGAGTGAGCTGGTTTTGTGCTTTGATGTTTTGATTCACCAGCCCACTTTTATTGCCTATATTGCCTTAATAGGCCGCTTGCTTAGCCTCACCGGTAGGAACTTGGTGCTCAGTGGTTATAACCAGAAGCCATGGCATAGTTCCGAAATTACCTTTTACTACGAGCCTATTTCTACCACTATCCAGCGACTTGCCCCTACGGCTGAAATCGAGATAGTCGCGGGTTATAGAGATACTACAGTAGTTAACGTAAGTATCAACGATCCTACCCCATATTGTCAGAGATTGTTTGATACGAGGTTCGGAGCTATTTGGTCAAAGCCGGACGATCTTATTTCCAAGCAGTTTCTGGAATACGAAGGACACACTCGAAATGAGTTGGCAATGCTTTTGAGCATGCTTGATCCCGGAGATTGTGTGGTCGATGTTGGAGCGCATATAGGGAGCTTTTCAGTACCTATTGCAAAAACAGTTGGTAAAGCTGGACGCGTCATTTGCGTTGAGCCGGAACCGCTAAACCAGGCACGACTAAGCCAGAATCTAATTATAAATCAATGCAATCGGCAGGCTGAGCTGTTTGGTGGGGCTATTGGTCCGCAGTCTAAAGACCACTATGCTTCAGATGAAGGTAATACCGAAGCGAGATTTCTCCGGCCCGGGTCTAAAAATTCGTCAGTTGAGGCTGTAACGCTAGACAGCCTTTGCAGTGGTGCTTCACCGTCGCTTATTAAAATTGATGTAGAGGGTATGGAGCTGGCTGTGCTCAAAACGGGCGAGAATACCATTGAACTGCATCGCCCGCTATTGTACCTGGAGGTGTCGGCAGATCAATTGCGCCGCGCAGGGGATTCAGCGATTTCTATGGACGATTGGCTTAAGGAGCGGAATTACCGGTTGTTTCGCAATACTGGTCCAAGAAACTCCAAAAACGATGACTTTGTCATCGAGGAAATAGACAGTTTATTGTTGAATGAGAGCTTGTTCGATTGTCTGGCCGTACCCGATGAGCGCGTGGAGGGCTTGGTCTCCAAGGGGAAGCTCCCCCAAGATGCCTTATATGACTCGAGGAGTGATGACTAGTGATGCAGGAAAGGTGTATCCATATTGGTTTGCCAAAGGCCGGTTCGACTTACCTTCAGACTCATGTAAAAAAAATGCTCGGAGCCTCTTTCCTCGAGCACCCTGCGCTTAAACCGCTGCGTTTAGCTGCTTTCGGTGAACAGAATGAGAAGCGGGCAGCTGCCTCTCTGAAAGAAGCTTTAAAAGGGGTCTTGAGAAGTGAGTCGCCTTTGATAGTAAGCGATGAAAGGCTTTCCAGTTGGCGCCATTTTGACTTTCGGTTTTTGTCTCAGAGCGAAGTTTTATCGTATCAAGAACGATGCTGCAGTTTACTTTACGACGTGTTTGCACCGGCCAAAGTTCTGCTTCTCGCACGTAACCCGAGGGATTGGCTAAGAAGCTTGCACGGGCAGTACGTTAAAGCTGGGGAAAGCCTTTCTCTTGACGATTTTTGTTCAAGGAACGAAGGTTATCTTAGGCAGGCAAGCTGTCTAGATAACCTATCATACATTTATGAAAGAGCTTTCGGCCCGGGATCAGTGGAGGTGTTTCCGGTAGAAGCGATGGGCTTCGGCACGTCATCAGATTGGCGTTGTTGGTTGAACCAAGTATTTGGGTTGAACATCGAGTGGAGTAGCCAGCCACGTTATAGTGGTTTGGATGGGCGAACGCTAGAAGCTGTTCGCCAAGGTAATCGAATTATTGACCAATTGGGCAAATCGTCCGGTATTTCCGAATCAAAACTTAGTGAATTTAAGCGTCATGCGTTCCGCTTTATAGATTCCACACTAGTTGACCAGCCTTATAATCAAAAGCGTTTTAGGCGGCTGCTAGGATCACAAGCTGATAAGCGCAGCCCACCTGAACCGTTGGTTGAAGAGATTCTTAGCGGGATGAAGAAAACAATCATGCTCCCCAGGTTTGATACAGTTCGGCACTTGTACTCTTGACTGGCTTCCGTGATATGTGAGCATGGGCGCTTTTGGATTTGGCTTGCTGTATGCGGGGTGGCGCTGGCTGTTCGATTGGTATTGTTGTGCATAGCGGTAGATGGTTGTGGGAGAAATAAGGATTTAGATGCTAGCGGTTATTGGATTTCATCGTAGTTTGACTTCGGTTGCTGCCCAATGGCTGCACAAATCCGGCTTGTGCATGGGCGAGTACTTAATGCCCCCTTCTCCGGCAAACCCGGAGGGGTATTACGAGGATATGCCCCTGGTCGCGCTGCACGATGACCTGCTCAAGGCGCAGGGCACCGACTGGCAATTCTCCGGTGAGGTGGATATTCCGGCGGATGTTGGGCTGGACGTGATGAAACGCTACGCCGCGCTGCGGAACCACTTGCACGGCGAGCACTGGGGCATGAAGGACCCGCGTCAGTGCCTGTTCTTGCCTCATTGGCAGCAGGTGATGGGAAAGCGTGGACGTTATCTGGTGGTACTGCGCCATTGGAGTGTAAGCATTCAATCACTCCTGAAGCGCTCCACGCGGGATATGGCGCTGGGGGTCGGTAATGCCACAATCGATGGTCGCTTTTGGCGGGACGCTGGCCATGCAGCCCGTGTCTGGCTGGCGTATAACGAGAGGCTGGTGGCGTTTTTGGAGCAGTGCCCCTCGGCGCAGCGCCTGGTGGTCACACAGCAGGCTTTGATGCAGGGGCTAGCCCTGCCGAAGCTAGTCAAAGAGCAATTTGGCATTCCACTAGCCACCGACACTCCCAGCCCCATCAAACCTTCCTTGGTGCACGATGAGGTGACGGAATCCGTTCGCACACTCCTGAGCCAGGATGATATCAATCGGATGAATGGCCTGTGGGAGCGGTTGTTGGCTTTTGCGGACCACCGTTCGGAGCAGGAGACGCCCCGCTGGGTACCGGACACTTATCAACTGCGGGACCGCTGGTTGGCCCACAGTGTAGTGTCGGCCTCACCGTTTGAGGGGGTGCCCGCTGCGCCGGCGCCCAAACCGGCAGGTGCTTCGCCCAAGGCGGTGGAAACGAATGAGCGCTCCAATAAGGCGCTATCGTCTAGTGCCCATAAAGCCTATAGGCTTTTGCAACTGAGTGAGGCCGAGCAAGACACCCGTGAGGCCATTGCCTTAAAACCCGATGACAGTGCCGGCCACGCTCGCCTAGCCTGTATTTTGTTGGTGACCGGTCAGGCCGAGGCGGCGGAAGCGGTGCTGGCCGATGCACTGATGCGGCTGGGGGAAGTGCCCATGCTGATGCACTACCGGGCCACGGTGCTGGATTTGCTGGGCAATACCCATGAGGCCATTGCTCTGCTGGGTTCGGTCTCGGCGCCATCGGACATTCTGGAGCGCCACCGAATTTCCTATTTACTGAAAATCGGGCAGGCCGAGGGCCGGGCGGAGTTCAATAAGTGGGCTCGGCGGCAGGTGAACGGGCCGCCGGCCTGGCAAACAGTCAGCCGGGCCTTGGCGGGTATTGAGACCCCCGCCTTGCGGGAAGACCTGGCCTTGCGGGTAGCACAAATCTGGAATCGCTATGGGTGATTCAGGTGGCCGCCTGGCCATTACGCTGCACATTTATTACCTGGATATTGCCGAGCGTTTATTGAGCCAGCTAGGCTGGCTGGCCACTAGCGACCGATTTGCGCTTTGGATCACGGTGCCCACGGAAAAACGCGCGGACGTAGAGGCGCTATTGGCCCGCCACGGGCTGGTTGCGCAAGTGCGGGATTACCCAAACACCGGTATGGATGTGTTGCCATTCCTACGTGTACTGCCAGAGCTGGCCGAGGCCGGTTATTCCGCCGTAGTGAAGTTGCACACCAAGCGCGGCGCGGATGACGCCAGTGCAGTATGGGGCAAGGCACTACTGGAAGATATGTGCCGAGAGCCGGTAATGAGCGCGATAGATCGGGCTTTTGGGCACTATCCGGATTTGGATATAGTTGGGTTGGCGCCATTTTTTCTATCAGCTCGTAAACTAATACGGGATGATGAGTCGTTGGTGCGCTCACTGTCGAGTGAAATTCCAAACCTTAATATACCCTCGATGGATTGGGGTTATTTTGCCGGTACGATGTTTGCGGCACGCGTTGAGCCTTTGTTGCCCATCGCCGCGTGGGCCACAGACAATTCACATCGATTTTCATCCTCCTACCAAGCCGACGGGCTTTGGACCCATGCCGTTGAAAGGGCTTTTGGGGTGATGGTTCGTCAGGACGGTTTGTCGGTTGGTCTGATCCATGCCCCCCCCGGAAATGAACAGCACTCCCTGCAGAGAGTGCGCATGGGGGAAGCGATTAATCAGGCGTATAGCCGCGAGCTTGCCCTTCAGGTTGAGTCCTTCGAACAGGACTTCGAAGCCCTTGTCCAGTGTGATTTACTGGATGCTGATAACTACCCGTTGGAGGGCGAGGTGGTGGGTTCGGTCGACCTCTATCGCCATTACCTGCTAATTGGGCAGTTTGATCACCGTGTTTCGGCATCCAAAGCCTGGCGTCTGAAACGGCAAAACGACTGGCAGATGCCTTGGGACCGTTGGCAAGTAGCGCATCGTGCACCGGATTTGGTATCAATCATTGTCCCAATTTATAACCAGCCCGAGCTGACCGAGCAATGCATTCGCTCGTTGTTCTCTGTAACAACAACTGTTTGCTTTGAAGTGGTGTGCCTGGACAATGGCAGTGACGCAACCACTGGGGCAATGTTGACGCGGCTGGCTCACGAATTCCCTGCATTGCGTCTTATGCGCCACGAAACCAACCTGAATTTTGCTTTGGGCTGCAACACCGGCTTTGGCGAAAGCCTGGGCGCTCGGGTGGTATTTTTAAATAATGACACTACGGTTACCGACGGCTGGTTGGATCGGCTGATGGCGCGTCTGGACGTGGGCGACTGTTTTGCCGTTCAGCCTCAACTGCGCTATCCGGACGGTACGCTTCAATGCATGGGCGTGGTGTTTTCTGACAAGAGCACGCTTGGCTACCCCATCTACGCCCAAATGGCCCCCTCCGATTGCGCGGCGAATAAGCCCCGAAAATTCAAAGCGCTGACCGCCGCCTGCCTAGCGTTAAATGCCACTGACTTTGCCGGGATGAAAGGTTTTGATGCCCTGTACATTAATGGACAGGAGGATGTGGACTTGTGTCTGCGCCTACATGAGCATACCGGTAAGCTGGGAGCCTATGTGCCAGACAGCGTGGTGGTACACCATGAGTCCAAGACGCAGGGGCGTTTTAAGCAGGTGGATCAGAACCGGGCTGTGTTTGTTAACCGCTGGAAGGGCAAGGTGGCAACGGATGATTTGGCGCATTACCAAGAAGATGGCTTTACCGTTACGGGCTGGCGCTCCGATGGCAACAGCCGGGAAGCCGCTTATCGGATTTACCGACCGGTGCTTGAGGTCATGAGTTTGATTCGCTCCGCCAACCAGGCGTTTCGGGTCGGTGATTATGCGCGCGCGGGAGAGTTTTACGCACAGCTTGCCTTTGAGCGCCCGGGGTACCCGGGGCTTGAGGGCAACTTTGTGGCCCTACGCAGAGCCTGGCTGAACCGCAATGATGTAATAGCCGATCGCCCGAAAGTTGGCGTGTGTGGTTGGAGCCTGGATCACCAAGCGGCGGGCCGCGCAATAGCGCTTGCTGAAGCCTATGCGCCACTGTCCGATGTAGCGCTAATCGGGTGTCTGCCTCCTAGGCCAGGCGTCACGCTATGGCCCCCCATGCAGGAAATGAGTATCCCCTGCCACTATTTTTCCATGCACTCGGAAGAGGCATTTGTGCGCCAAGCCTTTAGTTTGGTAGTTCAGCATCCTTTTGATGTGGTACACCTATCAAAACCCCGGATTCACAACGTTATTATGGGTTGGCTGTATCAGTTGGTGTGGGGGGCCCGCGTTATAATGGACGTGGATGACGAGGAGCTAGCGTTTGTCGGAGCGGACTCTCCCCTTGACCCCGCCAGTTACCTTCAAGCCAAGGGCAGGCTGCCTCCTCTGCGTTCGCTGCGCGAGGCCGAGTGGACGCGCCTGGCCGTGGGCATGATCGGTCAATTTGACGCGGTTACCGTCTCTAATGTGGCGCTTAAGAAACGTTATGGTGGGCAGATAATTCCCCATGTGCGCCCTTCTGCGCGGTTCTCCCCTTCCGCCGCACAGACGGCGGCAAGCCGGGAGGAATTCGGTATTCCCCAGGATAAAACAGTCTTTCTGTTCTACGGATCACCGCGGGTTCACAAGGGTGTTGTAGAAACTGCTGAGGTTCTGGCCAGCTTGCCACAAAAGAATATATGCTACGTCATCGCTGGCGGCGACCCAGATCAGGAAACACGGGACGGCCTTGCGCGTTTAAAAGGGCTTGATATTCGCTGGCTGGACTCTCAGCCCTATGAGCGTACTGCCGATATTGTCGCCATGGGCGATGCCTGCGTACTGCTGCAAGATGCCGACAACCCGGTCAGTCGATTTCAGTTTCCTGCTAAATTGGTAGATGCTCTTGGTATGGGCTTAACCGTTTTTGCCCAGGTGACGCCACCACTGGAGGACTTGGCTGCCAAAGGCGCCTTTATTCCAGTTACCCGGGATAACCTTAAAGGTCGCCTACAGCAGTGGCTGGCATCTGGTGACCAATCCCATAGACAAAAAGGCCGCGCCGTTTTTAAAGCGGAACTTACCGTGGAGGCTGTAGCGCCGATCATTGGGAGCATTGTGAAAGAAAGCTCACTTCGGCGCGCGCGTGCGCTGCGCTGGGGGGAGCAATTGGCGAGGCTGACGACAGGCCAACTACCTGCCGGTGTGCCTTTGCCAAACGACTGAGAAGAGAAGAAGCCAAAAAATTTGGGGGTTAGTTTTGAAGATAGCAGTTGCTGGTACCGGCTATGTAGGCCTGTCCAATGCCATGTTGTTGGCACAACACAATGAAGTGGTCGCGGTGGATATAGCACCAGAGAAGGTAGCGCTGTTGAATGACAGAGTGTCTCCGGTAGAGGACGCTGAAATATCCGACTTCCTGTCCAATCACGACTTGAATTTCACTGCGACACTGGATAAGGAATTGGCTTACCAGGGCGCAGATTTCGTTGTCATTGCCACGCCCACGGACTACGACCCGGCAACCAACTATTTCGATACGAGTAGTGTCGAGGCAGTGATTCGCGATGTGATGAGCATCAACCCCGGTGCTGTTATTGTGATTAAGTCTACCGTGCCCGTGGGCTATACCCTTGGCGCTCGAGAGAATCTGGGTACTGAGAACCTAATTTTCTCGCCAGAGTTCCTTCGGGAGGGAAAGGCACTCTACGACAACCTATACCCGTCCCGCATTGTCGTGGGTGAGCAATCTGAGCGAGCAGAAACCTTTGCCAATTTGCTTAAGCAGGGCATGTTGAAAAGTAGTGTGTCCGTTTTGTTCACCAACAGTACAGAAGCCGAAGCTATTAAGCTATTTGCCAATACCTACCTCGCAATGCGGGTGGCCTATTTTAACGAACTGGATACCTATGCCGAAGTGCATGGATTGGATTCTCGTCATATTATTGAAGGCGTGGGCCTGGACCCGCGAGTGGGCGATCATTACAAAAACCCTTCTTTTGGTTACGGGGGTTATTGCCTGCCCAAGGATACCCGGCAGCTTCGGGCCAATTACGATGCGGTGCCCAACAATCTGATTGGGGCCATTGTCGATGCCAACAGCACCCGCAAGAACTTTATTGCCGAATCCGTTATCAAGCGTAATCCCAAAATGGTGGGGAACTATCGCCTGGTTATGAAAACAGGCTCCGACAATATCAGAAGCTCCTCTGTACAGGGCGTGATGAAGAGAATTAAAGCGAAAGGGATTCCCGTGGTGGTTTATGAGCCTGTGCTAAAGGAGTCCAGCTTTTACAACTCAGAAGTTGTCCGCGACCTGGATACGTTCAAGGCTATGGCGGATGTGATTGTGGCCAATCGCATGTCCGATGAAATTAAGGACGTAGAAGAGAAAGTCTACACTCGCGATCTTTTTGAGCAGGATTGACCGGTAGTTGAAGATGACCACTTCAGAAGCCTTTTGGTTCGGAAGATTTCAGGTATCCCGGAGTTCAGACAGTTTGATCTTCAGGGATGCCCTGATCCCTGGCTGTCGTGTGCTGCCCCTCAATCGATTTTCCGGCCAGGAAGGAGCGCAAAGAACACTCTCTTACTTTCAGTATGGCTTTCTTCCGTCTGCCGCCTCCTTATGCAGCGCAGAGGTATCCGATGGGCCGGAGCATGACCAGGCGCCCATGTTCTGGCAGTTTCCCTGCATTACTGAAAAGGCCGCATGGCTTAACCACCTAAAACAACCCAATGCGGTTCGTACACCGGGCGCCCTCAATATTTATTTGGGGCTGCCTTGGGCTACCTGGATAGACTTGTATCGCAAAACCGGCTGGGATGGCAATGTTCGCCAGCGAATACAAATGCAGGTTCGAATCCTCGCTGTGCGCTTAAGTGGCTATCGCCATGCGCTTTCTACCTTGGGGTATCAACTGCGTGTCCATACAGTCTGCCAGCATATTTACTGGCGTGATATGTTGCAGATATGGCGACAGCTGGGTGTTACGGATGCCTGGGTATCTCACTGCACCCCGGAGTTGCAGGATTCTTTCGTGGAAGGAGTTCACCTACATCCCTGGGCTTTGTATGCCGTTAATGCTGAAGACTCGGATCGCCAGGAGGGCTTGGTGGTGGGCAGGCCCCCTGCTGAAAAGCCTGTGTTGGCGTCGTTCGTGGGCGCCCATGCTCCCCACTATTTGAGTGATATACGCCTTCAACTTGCCCCCTTGAACAACGAGCCCGACTGTGTGGTGAAGGTAACCGACAAGTGGCATTTTGAGGACGTTGTCTATCAACATCAAATCAGTGGTGCGGATCTCTCTGCCGCCTACCGGCTTGACGAGTCGGTCACCGATTACAATCGCTTGCTCAGTGATTCGGTATTCGCTTTGTGTCCGTCTGGTGCCGGGCCCAATACCCTGAGATTGTGGGAGGCGCTCGCAGTGGGGGCCGTACCGGTATTGCTCGGGGAGGTTCCCGCCCTGCCTGACGGGGGTAGTTTGAGTTCTATCGATTGGGATGCCATCATTCTTCGTTACCCCCACAGCTCGCTGGAAGGGTTGCCGTCCTGGCTACGCGCCATTCCCATGCAGGAGGTGGTTAAGCGGCAGACGAAGGGGCTGGAAGCTTATCAACAGGTCAAGGCCCAAAGCTGTTTTAATTGGTCCGCAGGCTCGCACGAGTAGATAACACATGAAAAAAGCACTGATTACCGGCATCACCGGCCAGGATGGGTCATACCTCGCTGAACTTCTTCTGGATAAGGGTTACCAGGTTCACGGTATCAAGCGCCGTAGCTCCCTGTTCAATAGCCAGCGAATCGATCATATCTACCAGGACCCTCATACTGAACACCAGCGCCTTGTCTTGCATTATGGCGACCTGACGGATTCGTCAAACTTAACGCGTATTTTGCAAGAAGTGCAGCCAGACGAAGTCTACAACCTGGGGGCGCAATCCCATGTTGCAGTCAGTTTTGAGTCGCCGGAATACACAACCGATGTCGATGCCATGGGTACGTTACGGTTGCTCGAAGCCATTCGGTTGCTGGGCCGCGAAGGGACAACCAAATTCTACCAGGCGTCTACATCTGAACTGTACGGACTGGTTAAAGAGTCACCCCAGAGTGAACAGACACCCTTTCACCCCCGCTCCCCTTACGGTGCCGCCAAACTTTACGCTTACTGGATAGCGGTGAATTATCGCGAAGCGTACGGGCTGTACGCCTGCAATGGCATACTGTTCAATCACGAGTCGCCCCGTCGTGGCGAGACGTTCGTGACCCGCAAAGTGACTCGCGGACTGGCTCATATTGCCCAGGGTTTGGAGACCTGCCTTTATGTGGGCAATCTCAACGCAAAGCGCGATTGGGGACACGCCCGAGATTACATGCAGGCGGCCTGGATGATGTTGCAGCAGGACAAACCAGAAGATTTCGTAATCGCTACCGGCAAACAGTACTCGGTGCGCCAGTTTATTGAGTGGGCCGCTGGCGAGCTGGGAATCGCACTGCACTTTCATGGTAAGGGCGTGGATGAGATCGCCGTTGTTGACTCAGTTAGCGGCGACGCCGCGCCGAATGTTAAGCCCGGTGATGTGCTAGTAAGAATTGACCCCCGGTACTTCCGCCCTGCCGAAGTGGAAACACTGCTGGGCGATTCCACCAAGGCCAGAGAAAAGTTGGGCTGGGAGCCCGAGACGACTGCGCAGCAAATGTGCGCGGAAATGGTGGAGGAAGATCTGCAAGCCGCCAAGCGGCATGCGCTGCTCAAGGCCAATGGGCACAATGTGCCCCTTACGCGCGAAGGTTGATGCGACATGCACACTCCACGTGATCAAACCGTATTTGTAGCGGGCCACCAGGGGATGGTGGGCTCGGCCATAGTGCGCCACCTGAAAGCTTTGGGCTATCAGAACATTGTAACCACCTCGCGCGATGAGCTGGATTTGTCCAACCAGCAAGCGGTACAGGATTTCTTTGCATCCACGCCTGTGAACCACGTTTATTTGGCTGCGGCTAAGGTTGGCGGCATTCATGCTAATAGCACCTACCCGGCTGAATTTATCTACAAAAACTTGACGATTGAATCAAATATTATTCACTCGGCGCATCGTACAGGTGTTCAGAAGTTATTGTTTTTGGGCTCGTCGTGTATTTACCCTAAAATGGCAGAACAGCCGATGCGCGAGGATGCGTTGCTTACCGGTATTCTGGAGCCAACTAACGAGCCCTACGCCATTGCTAAAATTGCGGGCATAAAACTGTGTGAAAGCTATAACCGGCAGTATGGCCGCGACTACCGCTCGGTTATGCCAACCAACTTATACGGGCCAAACGATAACTTTCACCCTGAGAACAGTCATGTAATTCCCGCTCTACTGCGCCGATTTCACGTGGCAAAAGAGCGTGGTGATGCCAAGGTTACTGCCTGGGGCACGGGCACTCCCATGCGAGAGTTTTTACACGTAGATGATATGGCTGCTGCCAGTGTATTTGTAATGAACCTCGACAACCCCACCTACCAGAAACATACCCAGCCTATGCTTAGCCATATTAACGTGGGTACTGGAGTAGACTGTACCATTAGAGAACTCACTGAAACCGTCGCCAAGGTCGTCGGATTTGAGGGGAACATTGAGTGGGACCCCAGTAAGCCAGATGGCGCCCCGCGCAAGTTGATGGATGTGTCTCGCCTGCGCAATCTTGGGTGGAGTTACGCAATTGAATTGGAAGACGGTCTTCACAATGCTTACCAGTGGTTTTTAAACAACCAAGACCACTTTAGGGGGTAACGTTGCATTTAAGTAAGGCCGATTTTACTCACGCAATTGCCCATACCCCGTTAGTCTCCATTGACCTTGTGGTGAGAAACCCTCAAGGTCAATTTCTTTTGGGTTGGCGAAACAACCGCCCTGCAAAAGATCACTGGTTTGTTCCCGGCGGACGCGTTCAGAAAGGCGAGCGCCTAGAGGATGCTTTTCTACGACTGACGCAAGAAGAGTTGGGGCAACCGGTATCTATGACGGAGGCAAGCTGGAAAGGCGTGTACGAGCACTTTTACGATGACTTTGTTTTCAGCGACGAATCACATCAAGACGTTTCAACGCATTATGTTGTGCTGGCGTTTGAAATTGCACTTAGCGAAGCGACAGAAAGCTTGCCTAAAACTCAGCATGCACAATACCGGTGGATGTCAACAAACGACATTTTAAAAAACAGCCAAGTTCACGAATACACACGAGCCTATTTTACTCAGTAGAATACGCCAACACTCAGCCACAAGAATTGTTCGGTGCATGTCAGTATCATACTCAGGTACCCCTTAATACCCGATACTGCGAAGGAAAAACTCTCGAACATTGATTTCTTACCCTGATCTGGAAAACTGACTGTATAAGCATTGAGCTGCATGTGTAGTTTTAAACACCTAAAAAGCCTACAATACGCGGCTTTACGCCGCAAAGATCAGGAGAATAACGTTGTTTAACACTGTTTCTGACAGTTTTCGCTGGCTTTTAACCCTAGGCGGTAAGTTCTTTCGAGTAGCCCCGGGGGCGACGCTGTTTGTAATTCCCGCCACACTGGTCTCACAAGTGGCTATGTTACTCGCGTTTTTACTTCCGTTAAAAGTTTTAATACTTATCGGCTCAGACCGTATTCCCCGTTACCTCTCGCAAGATTTTATTGAAGTCGACCGGAATACACTGATTTTAGCGCTAAGCATCGCGACACCCGCCTTTTATATTATCCACCTGGTTATGGAGCGGCTAGTTCAGTGGGCATCCAATATGGGGGCCAAACAACTTCTGGAAAGAAGCCGCAAAATTATTTTGTTCGAAAATCAAGATGACCTAGCCGCCTCAAGCTATCAGCGCTATGCGCTCGCACTGGCAAATACGGTTTTTATTGGCTGCGTCTGGCTGGCATTGGGTTTTTTATTCCCCCCTCTGTGCGTGTTACTGATTGGCTTCACCACACTCTGTGTGATCTTTTTAGCATTGGCCCACAAAAGCAGTAAATCATTGCGCGAACGCATTGACGATAATTTAACCTCTATAGTGCCCGTACTAACGGGGCTGGGGTTTATGCTGGCGTTTTTATTGTTAGTGCAGCAGTTTTTATCCGGCGCTGTCCAAGGTTTTTTAGTGGCGATAATATCCGTCATTCTAACAAGGCAGGCATTGAACAGAACAAACAAACTGGTGAGCTCTGGAGTAAGCTTGTACAGCAACCGGCGTAAGCTAAATGCCATGTTTTTTGCAGAGCATTCGCTGACTCAGGTAGACGATAAGCAAACGGAATTTTGGTCATTATTTGCATCAGAAACCAGACAGACCTGGCTTCACCCGCTGCTGCGTGAGCAGCTAGCAATAGACCCAGCCAATTTGAACGTTACATGGCATCAAACCGGGGCTAGCGAAGTGATTGCCCTGGAGGCTGAAGCCTACAACTCTGAGAATGAACTAATAGGGAGTTATTTGGTTCGAGTATACGGAAAAAACCCTTCATTGCCTGCCAGCCATGAGGCTACGCTGCTATTGGATGAATCCAGTACGCGCTTACCAGCCCTACCCTTGCTGGCCGCAGGCCAGGTAGGAAAGTGGCCTTGTCATATCTACTCGTTGCCCCAAGGCTGCTCATCAGTGGCTCCTGGCAAACACACACAAAATTACTTAACCGCTTTATTCGCCTTTGAGCCGCCCAATGATTTAGCCGAACGCTACGCGCGCTCACACCCTATGCTATGGCAGCGCTTGGATTCCACCGTGCTAGAGCGTTTAAACATGGCCGCTGACGAGAGCACCTTGCCAATCGTACAAAGCCTGGAGCAGCAGCTACCGAGCATGCTAGAGACTGTTCGCAATCTGCCACTGATAATAGTAAACTCCACCATTAACTCCAACACTCTGCTGGTAGATGCGGAAGAACAGCTTTGGATTACCGATTGGGGCCGCTGGACCCTGGAACCGCTTGGGAGCAATTGGCCCCTTACGTTGAAGAGCTTACAAGACTTGCCACATGCACTCCAGCAGGCATCCCTTCGACGTTCGGCATTGCAGTCGGTTAAGGCAAAAGATGTGACTTTAGCCGCTTTACTGTTTCAGTTCGATAGGCTCTGCACCCAGCAGGTTTATCTGGACGCCTTGGCATTTATTCCTAAATTACTGGAGGCACAAGAATAGTGTTCTTTGGCACTCTAGTAAGAAGATACCCTATCACTAGCAGGCTGTTGACCTCCCCCCTTGCATGCTCAGAGCCTCAGCGGGGCTAGGTCGCCAATATTTCGGTGATATGGTTTTTCGTTAACCCAAGAATTCAACCCCGATTAGTCGAAGGTGGCTTTTGAAGAGGCCTCCAAGGCTTTATCAATGTAACCTTCAACCTCGCCAAGGGTAAGCTTGATTTTTGAAGACTTATCAGGATAACCGGAAAAATCTTCACTGAAAAAGTATTTTTCATTTGATCCTAAAGTATTCGCAAGTTTTTTATTCGAACGTGAAAACCTCTTAAATAGTTTCCGAGCCTCGTTTTTAGGGGGAAGGTAAGGCGTCCCAACATAAAATTGTCTAATTCGCCTTATTACCTGAGCGGTTCTGTCTTTATACTTATTGCTATCAGAGAGATCTTTGTTAAAGCGTCGCAAAACTTCTGCCCCAAGCGCTGACATTGACGGATTGCGCCTAGACTTCTCAAAAATCAAGTTGTCGGGCATACCTACAACATCCGAAAAAGTTCTCACCACATCACCACACTTATCATAATCATAGAAAATCAAACTTTCTTTTGGAAGGAATGATGCCCATCCTTTAAGTACTTTAAAATAATTGCGCCCCCTAGGAATTCCGTAAGAATAATAAAAAACTTTTGAATCTGTCGCCCCTCTATTCGTAAGCCTGGTTGTATAGGCACTTACAGCCCATTTGTCCTGCCTCTTAAAAAAGCCAAAAACCAAAATCTCAGAGAAGTACTTCTTTAGCATCGAAGTTAACTTGCTAATCTCACTAGAATTTAGCCGAATCAAACCCTCGAAAGAAAAAATAACCGTATGAGAGTCACTGCCTTTTATTTCTTCAGCTATTCCATTCTCTAGGAGCGCATCTAAGTCCACATTCTCAGATATTGCATTTTTGTCTTTAAACATCTTTATAAAATGACGATTACCAGCATAAGCAGCTAACCCCATATCGTAGTAACCAACTTTTGTTGATTTTAGAGACAAGAACCCTTTCTTCAATAACTCCACTTTATTATTGTGTATGAACATTTGGCGGGATTTGGACCCTGTCTTTTCATCCCCGATATCTAATACTGCTCTCATTTCATTATCTCATTACGGAGCGGGCCATATCCCGTTCTAGGTCATGATCGCTACAGCTAAACTAGGCCTGCAGGCGCTCACTTGTATAATACTTGTTAAGGCATGATCTGCCCTGCGACAGATTATGATAAACTCTGCTTATGCCGCCCTCAAGTTAAGGAAGAGTTCGCAAGTGATTTGCTGAATCGGCAGCTTAGCGAGAAAACCAACCCAATTACATATAGTTATCACCGATACTTCAACTACCCTAACAATCCATAAGGCAAGAAGCGACTCGGACTGCGGGATTCATACACGATGATGAATGTTATCAATATATTCCGAAACCGCAAATATAATCTCAATACCCGACAAGCATGATCAAACAGCGCATATAACCTATGCAAGGAACCCTATGACTACCGGCAAGAAATACGATTATCGCATTATTGAATCTGCTGGCACTTGGCGCGCAGAGCTTACACGCCGCGCCACCGCTCGCAAAACGGTTGTGTCGAAAGCGCAAGGCGGTTTTGCGACCGAAGCAGACGCCACGGCTTGGGCTGAAACCGAGCTCAAGGCACTTTTAGCCAATGTTCACGCCCGCCAGCAAGCCAAGAAGTAAAGCCCCTACAAGGCTGGTAAGCAGCGATTTATAAAGTCGCTGATGCCCTGAATTTGCTCAAAACACACTTCGTGAGCCATGGGGTAACGGTGCGACTCAACGCTATAGCCACGTCCCCGTAATAGCTCTTGCGCCCGTTTAGCCAACTCCGGCACAACTACCTCATCCTGTAGGCCATGCTGGATGGATATGGGCAAGTGCTTATTGGCTTCGGCAAAGGTGCAGGTGGCACTGGTGGCGAAATAAGTCGACAGCGCCATCAACCCGGCCAGTTTATGGTTACTGTTCAGGGCGACATCGTAGGCCACCGCACCGCCCTGGGAAAAGCCAGCGATTAAAATGCGCTCGCTGGCAATGCCCTGAGCCACCTGCTGCGCGACTATTTCGCTAATGGCCGCGCTGGCCTGCCTGAGGTGCTCCTCGTTAAATTTTCGGTCTACATCAAGGCTCAGTAAGTCGTACCAGGCCGGCATTTCATAACCGCCATTGACGGTTACGGGCATGGTTGGCGCCTGTGGGAATATAAAGCGAATTTTGGCTCCTGCAGAGAGCGCCAGCTCCGGCAGTAAATTCGCAAAATCATTACAGCTAGCCCCTAATCCGTGCAGCCAAATCACACAGGCGTCACTTGCCCCGGCTTTGGGATTTTCCAGGGTTAGGCATTCCAGATTTTCAAATGGGTTGGACATATCACTCTCCTGGCAGGCTGTTGAAAAAATCCTTACGTACTCAGACTCTCAGGCTGGTTCGTAATCTAGGCGCCACTTTGACGGTGTGTGCCCACCCATCGAAAAGTGGCAACGACGAGTACGGGCAAGCCTGAAAGTCCCGCAGGCCTCGCTGAACATGCAAGGGGTTTGTCAACAGCCTAGATTGCTTTCGCGATTGATAGTATTTTAAGTGCGTAAGGAATCCGCATACGCTGCCACTCTGATCCCCTTAAACCGTTCACCATTCTCCGTTTCCCGCCAACCGTTCACCATTCTCCGTCAACCGTTTCCCGTCAACCCTCAACCGTCCCCACTCCATCACCCCAAATCAATAAAGGTTTCACGATAGTGCACCAGCTCGGCAATGGAATCTTTAATATCATCCATCGCCAGATGCGCGCCGGACTTTTTAAATCCTTCCAGCGCCGCCGGCTTCCAGCGACGGGCAAGCTCTTTTAGGGTGCTCACATCCAAATTGCGGTAGTGGAAGTAGCGCTCGAGCGCGGGCATGCCGCGGGCCATAAAGCGGCGGTCCTGGCAAATTGAGTTGCCGCACATCGGCGACTTGCCCGCCGGAACCCACTGTTCGAGGAACTCAATCGTCGCCGCTTCTGCCGCCTCGATGCTGGTGGTGGAGTTTTTCACCCGCTCGGTCAGGCCGGACTTGCCATGCTGATTGGTATTCCATTGATCCATGGCGTCCAGCGCGCTATCGGGCTGATGCACCGCCATTACGGGGCCTTCGGCGAGGATATTGAGGTGAGCATCGGTGACAATGGTGGCGATTTCAATAATAACGTCGTTGTCCGGGTCCAGCCCGGTCATTTCCAAATCGACCCAAATTAAATTGTCGGCGCTGACAGTAGGGCTCATAATCAGTTTCCTTTACAATAGAGCTTGTAACCTTCGATAGCCCTATCTTAACACCGCTGACCGGGAACTGCCTTTTGAGCAAGCGCAAACTGACACGTCGCCAGAGCTGGCGCATAGAAAAGATTCAGAAAGAGCGTGAAAAGCGCGCTTCGCGGCGCGATGATAAGGCCGACGAAAAGCTCGGCGAAAGCGACTTAGGGCAGGAGCAAGAAGGCCTGATCGTAACCCATTACGGCACCCAGGTTATGGTGGAAGATGCCGCCACCAGAGAGGCCAAGCGCTGCCACTTTCGCAGTAATTTGGGAGGGCTTGTCACTGGAGACAAGGTGATATGGCGCGACGGCAACCCTTTTGGCGTGGTGGTTGCCCGCATCGACCGGGCCACATCGCTAATGCGCCCCGATCCCTACGGGGATATGAAAGCTGTTGCCGCCAATATCGACCGTATAGCGATTGTTGTAGCGCCCTACCCCGAGCCGCACTTTAATCTGATTGACCGCTATTTGGTCGCGGCAGAGGCCATTGGCATTGAGCCTGCGCTAGTAATTAACAAGGTGGATTTAATCGACGACCAGCAGCGTGACAAGGTTGCCAATATTCAAGCTTTGTACACGTCTCTTGGCTATACCGTCATTCTCGCCTCCGCCACCCAAGACCACGGTCTGGAACCGCTGCGTGACTATCTATCGCACTTTACCAGCGTGTTTGTGGGCCAATCCGGCGTGGGTAAATCATCCTTGGTCAATGCGCTGCTACCCAAGGCCAATATTCGGGTTGGCGAGTTGAGCGAACGGCAAACCGGCACCCACACCACCACCAACGCCACACTTTATGACATTCCGAGCGGCGGAAGACTGATAGACTCTCCGGGCATTCGCGAATTTGGCCTGTGGCACGTTGAGCCGGAAGACGTTTTGGCAGGCTTTAAAGAGTTTCGCCCCTTCATGGGCGGCTGCAAATTTCGGGATTGCTCACATTCTCATGAACCCGGCTGTGCTATCTTACAAGCATTGGATGACGGTAAAATCACCGAAGGTCGACTGGACGGTTACCGCCGTATTTTGGCGGATATGCACCCCAATCGATAGCTGTCACTTGCTCTAGTTGTTAAAGGATTTTTTATGCCCGAGCTGCCACTTATTCTTGAACCCGCTGAACTTTTACCACTACTCGATAGCCCAAAGGCGCCACTGATTATCGACCTGTGCAGTGAAGACAATTATCGCCGTGGACATATTCCCGGCGCGGTGCATGTGCCACCGCAAATGCTACTGTGCAATCATCCTCCGGCGCCAGGTCGCATTGCGCCCGTTGAGCAATTAATTCGACTGTTCACCTACCTGGGGCTAACGCCAGATACGCAATTGGTTGTGTACGATGACGAGGGCGGCGGCTGGGCGGGACGCTTTATCTGGACGCTCGATACCATTAGCCATACAAAATATAGTTATTTGAACGGTGGCTTGCACGCCTGGCTGGGTGAAGAGTACCCCGTCACCGCGGACGTGGTAGACCCGCAAAGCCAGCAAGTCGACGTCGAGATTGACTCCAATCATTTAGTGGAAATTCCCGACATACTGACTGGGCTGGAGGATAACAGCATCCAAATCTGGGACGCACGCGGCCCCGGTGAGTACAACGGCACCAAGGTACTGGCCCAAAAAGCCGGCCATATTCCCGGAGCGATCAACGTGGAGTGGACGGAGCTTATGAATCGCCACAACGGCCTGCGCATTCGCGAAGACGCTCGCGAGTATTTACAAGCACGCGGCATTACCGGTGACAAGCCCATTGTCACCCATTGCCAAAGTCACCATCGATCGGGCTTTACCTATTTAGTGGGCAAATCATTGGGCTTCGATATAAAAGGTTATCACGGCTCCTGGTCTGAGTGGGGCAACCACCCAGACACCCCGGTGGAGATTTAACCCTGTGGACTGGCTCAACGTCACTTTACTGACCGTCGGCGACTACACGCTTACCAGCGGCGCATTAGTCGCCAGTATTAGCGTTGTAATTGTTACCTTTATTATCGCCGGGCTTATCAGCCGGGCCATTAATCGCTTATCGCGACTTCGCCCCGCCCACGTCAGCCACCAGATTTACACCATCAACCGCATTGTCTATTACGCCGTGATTGTCATCGGCTTTATTGGTGCGCTATCGGTACTTGGTTTTCAGCTCGATAAATTAGTGTTGGTCGGTGGCGCTCTAGGTATTGGCATTGGTCTGGGGCTGCAATCCATCGTCAATAATTTTGTCTCAGGCATTATTATTTTGCTGGAAAAGTCGATCAAGGTGGGGGACTTTATCGAGCTCGGCACGGGCTTAATGGGTGAGGTAAAAGAAATACGCCTGCGTTCGACCCTGATACGCACCAACGATAACATCGACATTCTAGTGCCCAGCTCAGAATTTATTAGCGGCCAGGTCATTAACTGGACACTGGAAGAAAACGTGCGCCGGTTTCGCATCCCCTTTGGCGTCGCCTATGGCTCAGATAAAAACAAGGTGCGCGATGCCGTACTCGCAGCGGCCGCCAAAGTCAGCTACACCTTAACAGACGACTCACACAAACCCATTGTCTGGATGACCGGATTTGGCGACAGCAGCCTAGATTTCAGTTTGGGTGTATGGGTAGAGCCCGACGCGGTAAAACGTCCCACCCAAGTCACCTCAGATTACATATGGGCGATAGACGATGCACTGCGCGAAGCCGGTGTGGAAATTCCCTTCCCGCAGCGAGATTTACATTTGCGTTCAAGTAATGTTGGGTTGGGAGACAGAAAGTCGGATGTGAACGGTGAACGGTGAACGGTGAACGGTGAACGGTGAACGGTGAACGGTGAAAAAATTATATCAACCCTACTACCGTAGCCTATACAATCCATATATTACTTTTGCATCAGACGTCTGGCGATCACTCTATACTTCCCGTTTACCGTCAACCATTCTCCATCAACACCCCGTTACCCATTCCCCGTCAACTACCGCTCCAGCGCATTGTTAATGGCATCCAACAGCTGGTTATTATGATCTGACGTGTACTGCCAGAACATCACCCCGCCCAGGCCCCGCTCCTGAATATACTTAACTTTCGCAGCAATAGACTCTGGGTCGTCGTAACTGACAAACGTTTTTTCTTGCGCGCTCCACAACCAGGGCGCTTTTGCAATATCGTCCCAATGTCGCTGGTAAGTGCCCTTGCCTATAACTGACGCAACTAAATTGTTATAGCGCGCACTGCCAAAACTGGGCTCTCCGGCGTCACCAGGTTGGTTTAGCCCTGCCTCCTGTGAATTTACATTCACCCAGGTGCGCCCATAAAACGCAACGCCGACTACCAGTTTATGTAAGGGCACGCCAGCGGCATTGTGGTTGCGCACTGCGGCATCGGCCGATTGACCAGAGTCATCTTCCGCACGACTGTAGAGCGCAGTGTGATGGCCCGTGGTACCGCCTGCGCGAGGGAAATTAAAGTCGTACGCCATGATATTGATGTAGTCGAGGTATTTCTGCCACTCGCCGATATCACTTTTCGCCAAAAAATCCGGAAAGCCACCTGTGGCAATCGTCAGCATTAAAGGGCGACCTAGTTCCTCCTCTAAAGAATCAAAAGCCGCGCGCAGGCCTTTTAGCACCAAGGCGAAGTTCGTGCCGTCATCCGCGCGGTGTTTGTTACCGGCCCCTGGCAAGCCCGGATACTCCCAGTCGATATCAATACCATCCAACTGATGACGACGCACAAACTCTACTGCGCTGTTGATGAAAATTTGACGAGATTCCTCTGTGGCCGCCATATCAGAGAACCCGCCCGACCAGGTCCAACCGCCTACCGATGACAGTATCTTTAAGCTAGAGTTACGCTTTTTCAAATCATTCAGTCGGCGGTAGTTTTGGTCATCAAACTCAAACCCGTTCACTATTTTATGATCAACCAGATTTGAAAATGCATAGTTTACATGCGTTAACTTTTCGGCGGCGATGGTGGCAGGATCGAGTGGTTTATCGGGGCTAAAGACATAGCCAATGATCACCTTATCCGCTTGTGACTTGTCTTCATTGTCCGGCGCAGCGGCTACGCTTACGCCTGTGAATATAGCCAAACAGGTCAATAGTAGAAATATATTTTTTATCATTACGATGAATCCTTTTCGCTTGTGAAGCAATTCATAACGGAAATCATCATCAGGCTCACTGTTGCGGTCACTGACCGCTATTTTTTATGGGTCTTACTCTATCGCCCTTCCAGATCATTCGGTACAGGTCGTGCCGACGATCTTTCAGATTTTGCACAGTACCGCTGTTTCGCGCCGTCAACAAGGCCTCGGGCCGAAGATCGGCAAAAGCGACAGTTTCTACGTTTGGATCGGTATCTGCCGCAATTCCATCGCGCGCAAAGCCAAAATCACAGGGGGTCAGAATACAGCTTTGTGCGTATTGGATATCCATATTGGCAACATTAGGTAGGTTGCCAACATTGCCGGACATTACTACATAGAACTGATTTTCTACCGCCCGCGCCTGACAGGAGTAACGCACGCGCAAGTAGCTTTGGCGCTCATCGGTACAAAAAGGCACAAATAAAAAGTGAATACCCTGATCTGCCAAGTGACGAGCCAACTCGGGAAACTCTGAGTCGTAGCAAATCAATACGCCTATCGGCCCGCAATCGGTGTCGATTGCTCGCAAACTACTGCCGCCCTCGATATCCCACCAGTAGACTTCGTTGGGAGTGGGGTGAATCTTGGGCTGTTCAAACATCCGTCCGTCGCGCAAGAATATGTAAGCAATGTTTTCGATGCGGCCATTTTCCATACGAGTAGGGTGAGAGCCCGCAATAATGTTCACGTTATAGTGCAGGGCCATATTGCGAAATGCTTCTTTAAGCCTGGGCGTGTACTTGGTCAGCGCCTCGATGGACTCAAACGGTGACAGCTCTTGATCTTCAATAGACAGCAACTGCAGCGTCATCAACTCCGGAAATACCACAAAATCACTTTTATAGTCGGCCACCACATCGACAAAATACTCAATGTATTTCAAAAATTCACCGAATGAGGATATTTTGCGCTGCATATACTGCACGGTGGCCACGCGCACCACCTCGGGCATACTCACACCGTATTTTTTCGCCGGCTTGTCATCTTCGGCCGGCACGTTGGGGTTTTCCCATTTCATGTGCACGGCATAGCCCAGGGACTGCTTATCCTCGTCGAGGTAATCTTCAAGGATGCCGATCATTTCGAAACCGTTGCGAAACTGGAACGACAGTACGGGATCTTTGGCTTTTTTATGCACCACCTGATCGACGTAGTTTTCTACCGTTTTGAATTTTTTTATTCGCCTTGCCAAGTTTGGCATACGGCCGGCAAACACAACACCTTTTAAGCCCAGCGACTGACAGAGTTTTTTGCGCTCGTCATAAAGGCGCTGACCAATGCGGTAACCCCGATAGTCGTCATCCACACACACTTCCATGCCGTAAAGCCAGTCGCCGCGAATATCGTGTCGCGAAGCATAACCGTTGCCGGTTATTTCGACCCAATTATGCGGCTTGAGCGCGTATTTCCCTGCAATACGGAAGGTGGCGCAGTACCCCACGAGCACTTCACCCACCATAACGACTATTTGCCCCTGGGAGAAATTGTTAATTTGGCCGACCACGGCCGAGGGCGCATAGGCCTCCATATTCACAGGTTCGTAGACACGTTTGGATAAAGCCACAATGGCATCCACATCCGCCAGTGTCGCATTGCGTACCGTCAAATGCGTTTTAGGATCGGCTAGTTTGTTGGCCGGTGGTAAAGGCATAAAATCTCCTGATTAGTCTTCGCTCGTTCACACTTTAGTGCAATTCGGCTGTGATATGCTATTGGAACCTGTGATTGCGAGGTGGCTAATGCCCAAACTCTATTGGATATTCATGGCGATTGTATTCGTCGCCGGTTGTAAAGTACTTGAAAATAACCAGACAGATCAGGACTCTCCTCCCGATCCACCAATCACAGCTGCACAAAATTTACGCTACAACACAGAAATCCGTCCGATCATTGAGGCCCGTTGTACGGTATGCCATGGCTGTTACGATGCCCCCTGCCAACTGAAACTGGATGCCGCAGCCGGGCTTATGCGCGGCGCACACAAATCGAAAGTCTACGACGGTGCACGCCTGCTCGGTGGTGAGCTAACCCGACTGTTCGAGGATGGCAACAACACGGCGGATTGGCGAAACAAGGATTTTTACCCCGTCATTAATAATGAGGGGGCTGGGCTGGAAAATAATGTGCTGGCCCAACTGTTGCTGCTCAAGCAGCAGAACCCGCAGCCAGCGACCCCTGTGCTGCCCGAGAGCTTTGACCTCGGCATTAATCGCAATCAACAGTGTCCCAAGCCCGACCAAATCGCGGATTATCGCGAACACTACCCCTTATGGGGCATGCCCTATGGCTTGCCGGGGCTGTCGCAGGAGAATCACGATACGCTCATTGCCTGGCTAGAGGACGGCGGCTACGCGGCCGCGCCACCCTACGCACCCAGCCCCGAGCTTGTTACCGAGCAGGCCCGATGGGAACGCTTTTTTAACGGCGATGATTTAAAAACACAACTGGTGAGCCGCTACCTGTACGAGCATTTGTTTCTCGCCAATTTAACGTTCGACACAGACCCCGACCATCACTTTAAGCTTGTGCGCTCCAAAACGCCTCCGGGCCAGCCAATCGATCGAATCGCGACACGTCGTCCATTCGACAACCCGCATGTCGACCGGGTTTACTACCGGTTATGGCGAGACCCTTCAACCGCGCTCACCAAAAGCAATATGGTTTACCGGCTCAACGACAACCGTATGGCAAAGTGGCAGCAGTGGTTTTTCAAAGGCAACTACAAGGTATCGGAATTACCGACCTACGAGCTTAAAGTCGCGTCAAATCCATTTGCCACCTTCGCCGAATTGCCTATTGATGGTCGCTATCGCTTTTTATTAGACGAAGCCGAGTTCACTATAATGAACTTTATCAAAGGCCCGGTGTGTCGAGGTCAAGTGGCGCTTAACGTAATCCGCGACCACTTTTGGGTGTTTTTTATCTCACCCGACGCTCTGGACACCAAGTCGGGAGCCGACTTTCTGGCCGACAACGCCCACTATCTGGCTCTACCGGCCGAGGCCGGCAACACCTTTCGCCCGCTCCATCACTGGCGACAATACGCCAAGCTGCAAAAAGACTACATGGAGGTGCGAGCCGACTATGTTAACCAGCGCATTGAACAGCGGCCCCAACTAACTCTGGATGTCATTTGGGATGGCGACGGCGTGAATGACAACGCCGCGCTGACAATTTTTCGCCACAACGATAGCGCCAGCGTTACTCGCGGCCTGATTGGCCCGAAACCAAAAACCAGCTGGGTCATCGACTACACCCTGCTCGAACGCATCCATTACCTACTGGTGGCCGGATTCGATGTCTACGGCAATGTATCTCACCAGTTACTGAGCCGGTTGTATATGGACTTTTTACGTATTGAAGGGGAAATGAATTTCGTCGCATTCCTCCCCAAGGACGTTCAAGATCAACAACTTGCACACTGGTATCAAGGGGCAGAGGACGATATTAACGATTACCTGGAGCACTACCTTGATCGACTGTCGCCCTTGCATGTGCTGGAATATCAAACCGATGAGCCACGCGATGAACTGTTAAACCGGTTAAATGTGCAATTAGATCCAGCGCTAAACGCAAGCCCTTATGTACGTCAACTGGCCTGGCCGGACGCCCTACGCGAGACATTTAATGGTCTACAAGCCATCCGCGGCCAGGCCGCCACGTTAATGCCGGAAGTCAGCCATATATGGGTGCCGCAAGATGGCGTCTACTCCATAATTCGAACCAGCGCCCACAGCAATGTAACGTCAATGCTGGATGAGTCATCGCGCCGTCGGCCAGAAAACGACCAATTAGTGATAACCAAGGGGATTGTCGGATCTCACCCCAACAGCTTCTGGCTGCTCAACGAGGCGGACTGGCCGGTGTTCGGTAAGGACGTCGCCAATCTAAAGACACCTGAAGATTACCGCATTTTGCGGGCGCGCTTCGGCATTGGACGAACAGACCCCAACTTCTGGGAAATCAGCGATGCCATCCACAGCGCCTATGCTGAGCAACAACCTCAGCGAGCGGGGCTTTTGGATTTTAATCGGCTGGAAAACCGTTAAGCCACTACAATCGACAGCCGCTTCAGGGTAAAGTGCGCGCTATGGAATCATCACTTATCCCTGAACAGCCACTGCTTATTTCCCCCTCATTGGCCGCAACAATTGGCCTGGAGGAGGCTATATTGCTGGCGGTACTGAGCGATGCAGCTCTGCATCAGGTTGGCACCGCATACCATCTTAACCGCCAGCAAATTCAACGGCGACTGCCATTTTGGTCCGACGCTGATGTCCAACGCATCAGCAAGAATCTGCAAGAAAAAGGCATTGTCACGCTGACCGGAGCCCCCTACTTGCAAAGCCAGAGCATCGCCTGGTGTTTTAGCGAAGGGGTGCTGGCGACAGAGCCGTCAAGCGCGGCAACCCCCTCCGCCCCCCAGGCACCGCGCCCGGCCCCCATAACGGGCAGACAAAGCAATCAAATTGCCCCTAATTGGCAACCCGACAGTGAGCTGATGGCCCAACTGGCCCAGTACAGTATTCCCGATTACTTTATTCGCCAGCAGGTTCCAGAATTTGTCACCTACTGGCGCGAGCGCGCAGAAGCGCATCACGCCTGGGGCAACAAGTTTCTTAAACAGGTAGTGCGACGCTGGCGCGAGCACCAAACCGGGCTTTTTCAGCGCGATCAGGACACCGCCATGACCGCCGATTGGCGACCGTCACGCGACGCGGTCGAGCTGCTGGTGCGCCACTCGGGTATTAGCCTTACCTTTGTCGAAGATGCCATACCGGAGTTTGTTCTTTATTGGCAGGAGCGAGGCGAAATTGGTCGCACTTGGAACAGTAAGTTTACCCAGCATGTAAAACGCCAGTGGGCTCGTTTTACCAGCGCCATAGAGCACGATACTGAGCCCAAGCGCATCCCCGACAACTGGCAACCCAGCGAGGATGCCTATGATGTTCTGACGCTGGCCAATATTGACCTGGAATTTGCTAAGCGGCAGGTTGCCGAATTTGTGCTATTTTGGCGGGAGAGCAATAAGCTATATTCATCGTGGAACACAAAGTTTCTGCAGCATGTAAAATATCACTGGGCGCGCCAGCACGCGCTTACTAACACGGCAACTCAAGGTAATCACCATGTCCAACAGCAACCATCTGCTGGAGCAAGCGCAACGCGAGATCGAAGCCTTATCGAAGACCTCACAGACCGCAGCTGGGCAAGCTGAACCCGCCGCTAAGGCGACTGATGGCCACATTGATGCGCTGAACGAGGTCTTCGCCTTGTTTCGTATCAACTATCACAATCAGTATTACAAAGCTTACAGCGACTCTACGGTTCTGGCCCAGATTAAAAAACTTTGGCTGGAGTCTCTGGTGCGCTTTGAACCCGAGACCATCCGCCGCGGCGCGCGCGAAGTCATTGAGACCTCAGACTATCTGCCGACGCTGCACCGCATGATTGCTGCGTGTCAGGGAAGCTTAAGCAAGCACGGGCTCAAGGAGCCTCACGCGGCCTATATTGAAGCCTGTCACGCTCCGTCACCTAAAGCGGCTCACAGGTGGAGCCATCCGGCCGTATATTACGCAGGCAAGGCCAGTGATTGGTATTTTTTAGCGAGCTCGTCCGAGCGAGCGGCCTACCCGGTGTTCGCACAGCATTACAAAAGACTCTGCGAACAAGTCATAAACGGCATCAGACTGCCCCAGCCCAATGCCCCTGCGCTGCCCGAAAATATCGAAACACCTCTGTCGCGCGAGGAAAACCAGCGCCGACTTGAGGCTCTGCGCAGCGAGCTTGACCTTTAACGTATTAATGATTGAGTGAGCGCTAGCTCTGAGTTCAACAAAATTGACAACCGGATGTTCTGATTATGGATCGTGGTAAGTCTTTATTTCTGGCCGGGATTTTTGTCCTCTACGCGGTGGGCACATTTGCTTTCGTTATGTATCTCTCGCAACACCGCCCTACCGCCTCAAGCCTTGGCCTACTGAGCGGCAACACCCAATTACCGGACATGCGAGCCATTCGCGATATCCCCACTCGCAAGCAAACATTTATCGATACCTTAACGCCACTTATTGAGCAGAAAAACGGCCAGCTAAGCAGCTTGCGACAGACTCTGCAACAGTGGCAACAACAGCTTGAGCAAGGTGAACTCGCCAACCAAGACATGGTATTGCTAAAGCGCCTGGAAAAACGTTACCGACTCACCGAACAACAGGAAAAAAGTGTCGCTAACAGAGTTCGCGCCCTGCTTAGAAGGCTCGACACGATTCCCACATCATTGGTGTTGGCCCAGGCTGCGGCGGAATCCGGCTGGGGTACATCGCGCTTCGCCCGCCAAGCCAATAATTTATTTGGCCAGTGGTGCTACCGCAAAGGCTGCGGCCTCGTTCCTAAAAGACGTTCGCGCGGGGCGCGACATGAAGTACAAAAGTTTGCGGCCCTTGAACCGGCCATCGATGCCTACTTTCGCAACCTTAATACGCACCAAGCCTACACAGAACTGCGCAGTGAACGACTGGCATACCACCAACAAAATAAAAGCGTTAGCGGAATTCAGTTAGCAGAACACCTAACGAGCTATTCTAGTCGCGGACAGCCGTACGTAGAAGAGATTAAGGAGCTCATCCGCTACAACCGCTTAACGCGTTTTGATTAAAACGAGGACCCTGGTGTCGCGAGAAAAGCGCGCTCTTCGTCAGTACTGACACGGTTCAGTAGTTTATTGCGGTGCGGGTAACGGCCAAAACGATCAATAATAGCTTTGTGCTTGTATTCGAATTCCAGGTAGTTTTTATTATCAAGCCGACCGAATAGCGCAAGCGCTTGCTCGTGCACCTCAGCGCGCTCGCTGTGCATAAAAGGCATGTACAAAAAGGCTCGCTGATCGTCTTTAAGTGCCTCATCCCAGCCTTGCTCTATCGCCTGCCGTGACAACGCCAGCGCCTGATCATCAAACGCAAACGCGCGGCCATCGTCTCTGTAAATATTCCGGGAAAATTGATCCAGCACAATGACCTGAGACAGCACGTTAACTCCACTACACGCCAACTCTTGGCCTTCGCCCTGCACCAGCGCACTGTGCAATCCAGCAAAACGCTGTTTAATAAGTTGATCAACCGCGGGATTCTTGCCAAACCAGTCTGAACTGGAGAGCTCTACAAACCAAAATTGAATCACTGCATTCAGTCTTGATGCTTCCATGCGCCGTCCTCGCCCTTAATAAACAATGGATAAGAGTGCCAGTAGTAACGATTCCCACCCGCCTCTTTCGCTGTACAATTAACCCTTGTTCGGCCGGCTGTTAGCGCATCCGGTAAGGGCACATGCACTATCTCAGGCGTTTTCTCTACCACATCAATCTGCTCACCCCGAAAAAAACAATTGAGACGATTGCCAAGGCCGGGCTCTGCCAACGCCAGTTTCAGGGTCGCCGTTTGCCCTGCCAACAGAACGTAGGCGTCACTCAACCCATCGCTGCGCTGCACTACCCCCTCCTCTACCACCGGCAACGGGAGTGATGCCACCTTAGTTGCGAAACTGTCCAGTTCACCGTAATTCCCGCCCATGGGAAACCGCGGAATGCGCAAAGGGTCTGTTAACTTACCCACGGCGCCAGAGTGCTGCCCCAATCCCCTGTAACCCAGTGACTGCACAAGCGCCGTTACTGAAGCATCGAACTCACCGTAAGGATAAGCGAATAAAAGCGGCGATTCCCCCAGATGCGCTTCGATATCAGACTGTGCCTCCACAATCTCGCGCTTTATGCGTCGGCGCCACTGACTGCGATTTTCTGATTCTTGTCGGCGCATTAAGTGCGGGTGAGTAACAGTATGATTGGCCACGCTCGCGCCCATTTCTTGCAAGGATTTAAGTTGCGACCAACTCATATACCCTGGCGCGCCCACTGATTCCGTATTGATAAATACAGTGAAAGGAAAATTATTTTTCAGTAAGGCCGGCGCAGCTATTTCATAAATATCGCTGTACCCATCATCGAAGGTAATCGCCACCGAAGGCGCTCTTTGCACACCGGCTAACTGCTGATCAAGCAGCTCCTTAAGTGGGAGCACTTTAACATTCTGCTCTACTAAATAATTTAACTGTTGCCTGAAAAGCTTAGGTGAGATGGATGTGACAGGGGGCGTATCATCGCTGACATGATGATACAAGAGGATTACCCCAGCACTTGATTGGGTGGATAAGAGAAATGCAAGAAACAGGAAAAAGAATTTGCCCGGCTTCATGGTTGATGACAGACGCCCGGAGCTATGTATTTAGGCATACTGGTTAGGCAGGCCCACTGGATATAGCTAAACCCCTCCTCCACCTCGGGCGCAAGCTCAATAAAGTGTGAGCCGGGGAAGTGTTCCTCAGACAGCTCGGCATAAATAACGCCAGGTGCGCGCATTTTAACGGAATCAATATAGCGATTGGCAGATATCGCCTTTGCATTGTAGCCGAGGTCGTCAATTGTCAGCGGCATACTGCCCTGTATATGAAAGTACTCTGCCACACCAATCTTTAACAACGACAATCTCTGTAACGCCTGGCTAAAGCTGGACTGAAGCAAGGCCCGTTCGTACAGTTTCCGCTCCGTATCTAACGGATTAACGGCAAGGGGCTCGTCGTCAACATGGCGAGGCTCCTTGGTTGTTACATCATAAGCATTACGATCGCCGGGGAATGTCACCGACTGGCGGAAATCTTCACGGGCAATCAAATTATTGACAGCCATTTCAAATGCAACCCGCACCGCGCTGGTTAACCCCAGTCGCTCCTGCAGCCGTGTTGCGGCCATACCTTCGGTTTCGATCTCAAATAAAGGGGTTGACTCACCCGCGAGGCTTACCCGCCAACGCACTTGCAGCCATGCGTTCAACAAATCGAACTGACCAACGCTTGAGTTTTCCAAGTCTCCGGTTCGGGCGCCGCTCATTAGCTGACTTCGGCATGCATTGATGCTCAAATCAACAATTTCACCACTCAAGGTGACGGCGTTTACCGCTGACAAATCTGGGGTACTGTAGTGCCCTGAACGGTACAAGTTGCCATAGCCCTGCAGCCTGAAAGCGCGAAATACATCCGCCATTAAATTTTTTTCTTCGCGCAATACATTAGGATAAGTGGTTCGCAACTGATTAAAGTCTTGCGAGGTAGGGGAGACACAATCGCCACCGAAATAGTAAGTAATCAGCTCTTTTTCGCTGACGCTTACAGTTTGAGCGTAATAGAATCCATCAAGTACCAACGGCGCTGCATTTTTTGAGAAACTCACCGGAGCTAGCGCATTAACCAATATGGGTGGCGGCATCGCACCAATATCAATTTGCGTGGCCTCGGCATTGTCAGCTCGCCGCTGATCAGAATAATGGACCTTGCCTGACTCATCTTTCCAGGTATATACCTGCGCAATAGATAAAGCGCTGAGTGATAAACCAATACCACCAATGAACCAGGCTATAAAATTCACCACTCATCCCTATTCAGATATAAACCTTAAGCCAACGCCTTCAGGCTCGGCCCGAACAACCTCCATATCAACCACTGGAGCATCGTCTAACAACCCTTGTATCTGACCAGTAACCCTGGCCCCGATGGGAAGATTATGATCGGAGTCGAGAATAACAAACACGCCACCTTCGGAAATATCTCGGGTTTTCACCAACAACTCCCCTAGCTGCTCGTGACATATTTTAATCTGACAAACCATAGGTGTTCGCAGGTGATCGCGCTTGTCGTCCATACAAGTACCTTTTATTTTTCAGTAATACTTAACTTATCTACTTTCTGAAAGCCGCGAGGCAATTTGTTACCACGGCGACCGCGTTCGCCATGGTAGTGTTCAAGATCGGCAGGCTTCAGGGTCAAATGTCGCTTGCCTGAGTATACCGTCAAAGAGTCGCTTGCGCTAAATGCGACAATCGCAATAGCATATTCCTCACGCGATTGTACCCGAGCCGCTGATATATTGATTATCTTATTGCCTTTGCCGCGCGCGAGCCTTGGCAGTTCAGCGATAGAGAATACCAATAAGCGCCCCTCATTGCTGACAGCCGCCACCCAGTCTTGCTCGGGATCTTTTACCAATATTGGCGGCAACACCTGACTTCCCTTCGGTAAAGTCAAAGTACTTTTACCTGCTTTGTTCTTGCTGTACAAATCCGCCATGCTGGTCACGAAGCCATAACCCGCATCACTTGCCAGTAATACTGACTGGGCATCTGCCCCCATCAATAACCCTTCAAACGTTGCGCCATTAGGTGGGTTAAGCTTCCCGCTAACCGGCTCTCCCTGGCCTCTCGCCGATGGCAATGTGTGGGCTGCTATGGCATAGCTGCGACCGGTGGAATCCAGTAAAATAACGGACTGATTTGACTTGCCAAGGACGGCCAGCTTGAATGAGTCACCCGCCTTGTAGTTGAGGGCCACGGGGTCAACATCGTGACCTTTCGCAGCGCGAATCCAGCCTTTATCAGACAAGACCACGGTTACCGCATCGACTGTGATTAAATCAGTTTCACTGAAAGCCTGCGCTTCGGCACGCTCAACAATCGGCGAGCGACGATCATCGCCAAACTCTTCGGCCACCTGAACCAGCTCTTTACGAACCAAGGTTTTTAGTCTTGCCGCTGAACCCAGAATTTTGTTGAGCTTATCGCGCTCTTTCTCCAGCTTGTCTTGCTCTTCAGCAATTTTCATTTCTTCCAGGCGGGCCAACTGGCGCAGCTTGGTTTCCAGGATGTACTCCGCCTGCATTTCGACCAGGTTAAATCGCTGCATGAGTATTGGCTTGGGATGATCTTCTTCGCGAATAATTCGAATCACCTCGTCGACATTGAGATACACAATCATCAATGCCGCCAAACGCAACAGGCGCTCCTCGACTTTTTGCAATCTGTGCTGCAGCCGCCTGCGAGTGGTGACCGTCCGGAAGCTCAACCACTCACTGAGAATCTTCTGCAGGTCTTTTACCGCGGGCTTACCATCAATACCAATCATGTTCATATTGATACGGTAAGATTTCTCTAAATCTGTGGTGGCAAACAAGTGCTGCATTACCTGCTCAGCATCGACACGATTCGAGCGCGGCGTAATAACCAGCCGAGTAGGGTTTTCGTGATCCGATTCATCGCGCAAATCGGCCACCATAGGCAGTTTTTTATTCTGCATTTGTGCTGCTATTTGCTCCAGCACTTTGGCGCCACTGACCTGATGTGGCAATGCGGTTACCACGAAATCTCCAGTCTCTTTTTCCAGTGTCCACAGGGCGCGCATTTTTAAGCTGCCGCGGCCTGTTTTGTACAAAGCCTGAATATCCTTGCGCGGCGTAATAATCTCCGCTTCCGTGGGCATATCCGGACCTTGCACAAACTCGCACAACTCTTCGATGGTCGCTTTGGAGTTGTCGAGTAAATGCACGCACGCACTAACCACTTCACGCAAGTTGTGTGGCGGTATATCGGTCGCCATGCCCACAGCAATACCGGTGGTACCATTGAGCAGGACGTTGGGCACCCGGGCCGGAAATACTTCTGGCTCATCAATGGTACCATCGAAATTAGGCTGCCAATCTACCGTTCCCTGCCCCAGCTCTTCCAGCAATACTTCGGCATATCGGGCAAGTTTGGACTCGGTATAACGCATTGCGGCAAATGATTTAGGGTCATCGGGAGATCCCCAGTTGCCCTGCCCATCCACCAGAGGATAGCGATAAGAAAATGGCTGCGCCATAATCACCATTGCCTCATAGGCCGCAGAGTCGCCATGCGGGTGAAACTTACCAATGACATCGCCGACCGTACGGGCGGATTTTTTAAACTTGGCTGTTGATTTCAGGCCCAGCTCGCTCATTGCGTAGACAATCCGGCGCTGAACCGGTTTCAGACCGTCGCCGATGTGCGGTAGAGCGCGGTCAAGAATGACGTACATGGAATAGTCGAGATAGGCCTTTTCGGCATACTCTTTCAACGAGATAAATTCTTCTGCTTCCGCAAATGTCGTGTGCTCAGACATAAAGTTTCCTGTTGTTCACTTGCCACGCTGTAGTGCGCAAGTGCTTTACTTATTCGGGGCCTGTTTGGTCAATCATCCTGCAAGCAAGCGCAAATGCCAACCAAAACCAACAGTGCCAGCCTCTGTTGAGGGATATGCTATAGGGAATCCCGCTCGCCGACAAATGGCTGCGCAATACCTGACTCGGCGCCCGGCGCCTAGGCGATGAATTATATACAGATACGGCTGTCGCTAAATGTGGTGATTACAACGGCCGGATTTTACAATTTTAGTTCTAAGGCGCCCCATGCTTTCATAGCGAAAGATAATAACAGCCGCCTTTTTGTGACACAGATCACAATGTGGCAAATGTGAGTGTGCTCTAATCAGGGCAATAATTTAACGCCCCTTCGGCTGGTGAATGAGGATCTATGTCTGACCACCGCTCAATAAGCCAGGCACTGCTTGGCAGCAGGGAAATACGCTTCAACAACCGACAGGAGTCGATCTACCCAAACCTGATGCGCTTTTGCCTGGATTTTAAGTTTAAGGTGCTTCAATTACTTCTCAGTCCAGAGTCTGAAACCGCTGCGCCGCGACGCGTTGTAGTGCTGACAAAGGCTGATTTCAGCGGTGACCCTGACTTTGCAATCACCCCTGCATTTTCAGAACTCGAGCAGCTGGAACACTACGTTTGTGATAATCAGGTAGATATACTGCACGACTACTTGTTTGGGGTTGACGAGGCGGCCAATCAGGCCGGGTAAGTAAATTAAGAGGGTATCGGCTGAGGCTCACTAGCGCAGCTCACTTTCAAATTCAGCCAATAGGTCCAGGGGCTCCCACTCGTCCCCCTCCAGTTCACCGGTCCAATTGAGGCCGATGAGCAGCACATCATCGTGCATACCGGGCAACCATTCTTCCAGCAGTTCCTCTAGCGCGATAGCCACTGGCTTGTAGATTTTCCACTCATCAACACAGACCGCCGCCGCCAGCTCCCGGTCGGACCACAAGGGCATGACATCGGTCTCCTCATAGCGATCAGAGTCGCACAGAGCCCAGCCATCCGGCCCCTCCAGCCCCCAGACACACCCCGACTGAATACCCTCGACGATAAATCGATCGGCATTTTCCTCAAAATCGTCGCTTAGTGGTTCCATAGGGTTACTCCGGTGCCGGTAAAATCAAAGTGTGGCCATGGTCACGCAACCACTGCCGTTGAGGCTCGAAGCCAGGGTAAAGCTGCTCAACATAACGCCAAAAACTCGCTCCGTGATGCGGGTAGCGCAGGTGACTGACTTCGTGGGCTACAAGATAATCCACCACAGGCTCGGGGGCCAGCAGTATTTGCCAGCTGTACTGTATATCCCCTGTGCGAGTACAATGCCCCCACTTTGAGCGGGTCAGCCGCACCTTGACAGAGCGGCACTCTAACCCCTGGCGCGCGCACAAATTATGAGTTTTTTCCGTTAACAATGCCAAACCCTGCTGCCGGTACCACAGGCTCACTTCTTCATACGTTTGTCGCCGGGTTGTTTTATTGGAGCGTGCACTCGTGCAAACCGACAGGGTATCAGCCTCACGTGTTACCGATTGCTTGCGGCCGGCACCAACCCGCAATCTGAGATGGCTCCCGAGGTAAGGCAGAAGGTCGCCATCTTGATAGTTGTAGCGCGGCCTGGCTGCCATACGCACGCTTTGCTCTGCGACCTTGGCCGATATCCAACGCACCTTGTTGCGCACGATACGCGCCAATAACACGCTCGGGTAACCAGCCGGTGCTCTTACGATAACTCGCCCTTCGCGCACCTCTAATCCGACCGATTTACGCCTCTGAGAAAACCGGTATTCCAATGGCCAGGGAAAAGAATCAGCCAAAATGCTTGTCTGCCACAAAGGGGTTGGATGCGCGCTCGGCACCAAAGGTTGACGTTGGGCCATGGCCGGGAACAAATTGAATATGGTCACCCAGGGGCCACAATTTGCTGTGAATTGAGTCAATTAGCTGCTGCTGATTGCCTCGCGGAAAGTCTGTACGCCCGACCGAGCCCTTAAACAATACATCTCCGACAAACGCAATAGCCGCATCCAGGTCAACAAACACAACATGTCCCGGAGTATGGCCAGGACAATGGAAAACTTGTAAGTGCCGGTTACCCAGGGTGACGACGTCGCCATCATTCAACCACACACTCGGCACTACAGGCTCGCAAGGCGCAAAGCCCATCATCGACGCCTGCTTGTCTAGCATATCCAACCAGAAGCTCTCAGCGCGGTGGGGACCTACAACAGGGGTGTCAAAAGCACGGGCAATCGGTGTAACGGCACCCACATGGTCCATATGACCATGGGTGAGTAATACTTTGGTCAAGGTAAACTCAGAGCGTTGCACTCTGGCGATTAACTTTTCTGGCTCGCCACCGGGGTCGACCAGGGCCGCCTCGAGCGTTTCATCACACCAGATAAAGCTACAGTTTTGTTGGTAGTGGGTAACCGGTATAATTTCGACGTGTAGCACGTTGCCCCCGATGCATCATAGCTGATCGAGCATTCTACCAGCCTGAGGCTGGCACCCAAAGGCCATTCGATGACCACAGAGCGTCAACACCGGCCAACAACGAGAGTCATATGAAAGATAAATTATTTATTGTGTTGCAGTATGTCATTCCCCAACACTTGCTGTCGCGTTTGGTTGGCTTACTGGCCGAATGCCAACTGGTTGGACTGAAAAACTTGCTGATCAAAGCATTTGCCAAGCGCTATCAAGTTGATATGAGTGAAGCGCTAATTGAAGACCTTACAGAGTATTCCACTTTTAATGCATTCTTTACCCGGGCTCTCAAACCTGCAGCTCGCCCTATTGATGCCGCGCCTAACAGTATTGTCATGCCAGCCGATGGCAGCATTAGTCAGTTGGGCGATATCGATGACGGTAGAATATTTCAGGCCAAGGGGCAGCTATACAGTACAACCGAACTGCTTGGTGGCGATAATGCGCTCGCCGCAGAGTTTGCCCAAGGTGACTTTGCCACCATTTACCTGTCACCCAAAGATTATCATCGGGTGCATATGCCGCTAGCGGGCAAACTGAGACTTATGAAAACGATCCCCGGCGACCTATTTTCGGTCAATGAAGTCACAGCAGAGAATGTGCCCCGGCTATTCGCGCGCAATGAGCGTGTGGTGTGTATTTTTGATACCAGCGCCGGCCCGATGGCGGTGATATTAGTTGGCGCTATGATTGTCGCGGGTATTGAAACAGCTTGGGCGGGAACGCAGGCCCCCCTTAAACGCCGTATCAGTACCACTCATTACGGCGATGCAACACCAGCGCGCATTGAACTGGCAAAGGGAGAAGAAATGGGTAGATTCAAACTCGGGTCGACCGCCATTGTCCTGTTCGCAAAGGACCAAGCGCAATGGGAGCCCGATCTGACCGCAGGTGCAGCCACTAAGATGGGAGAAGTACTGGGCAGGCTGAGCCAACACTCATAGCTCGTGACCCGCTTAACCAATACGCTGCGCTCTTTAGCTACTGGTTAGGCGTTTAATCAGTCCTTTAATACCTTTTTTAGCGCCGGCGGTTAAGTATTCATCGCGGATTTTTATGATGTCAACATCATAACTGCCGGGCTCCAAATCGCGTACGATTTCTATTTTTTGCAGCTCGGCCAGGGTCTTTTTGCCGGCATCGATAAGCGCTTGTTTGCGTCGATCGTCTTCAGACAAATCAAGTAATTTGGTTTTATCCAGGGGCTCTTTAATCGCGTCCAAAACAACCATTACTTTGGGCTTTAGGCGTCTCTCAAAGTTCTGTTCGACCACCACACCCACCTCACCGGTACTTAGCTCAACCAATGTACCCGTTGGGTAAAGACCAATCGCGCGAATAAATTCAACCACCAAATCTTCCTGAAAGCTGGTATTTCGCTGCTCATAAAGTTGAGCAACGGCTTTTGAGGGCGCCGTGGGTACTGTTGCACCTCGAGGTGAAATGACCTTATCGTAATAGGTCACTATACCGGCAACCTTTCCCAGAAGGGGTATCTTGTCGCCTACTAAATGTTTGGGAAATCCACTGCCGTCCAGTCGCTCACAGTGAGTGCGTACTACACTGATAACCTTAGGCTCTACACCTTCGGTTTCGCGCAAAATCTCCACGCCCAACTCGACAAAAGCCTGGTATTCCTCCTGCTCTTCAGGGGACAGATCTGACTTTACCAGCAATCGTCGGGGCAATTTGGTCTTACCCACATCTTTGAGCAAAACCCCTAACGCCAACACGTCGAGCTCTTTTTTCGCCATGCCAATATGGCGACCAAATAAAATCGCCCACACCGATGCGCGCAAAGCATGCGAGTAAGTGTAATCATCGGCTTCTTTTACCCGCGTGAGCCACGTTAAGGCATCGGGGTTGCGAACCACACTGTCGACCATATCGCTGGCGAGCTTACGTGTTTCCGCAATTGGAATATTGTGAGCGTGCTCCGAATCGAACCCCTGAAGAATCTCTCCTACCGCCGTGTAAACCTTTTGGTGGAGTTGCTTGGCGCTTTTGACTTCGCGATGCAATCCCTTAACCAGCGGATATTGATTGTGATTTACTTTGATGGGTTTTACCGGGATGGAGGGCGCAACGGGGGCACCGCCAAAAGAGCGACTTTTAGGGCTTGGGCGCGACGAGTCAGGGACAATGTTTTTTAGATTAGCGGCCACGGGCGCGCGCCCCTTGACCACGTCGACATATACATGGCTGCACAGGCCCTTAAGCTTTTTAAGCTCTTCCATGTCTCGTATATAAAAGCCTTGCAAAGGAAATGGGCTTTGCGTCCACGGCCGATCCAGGCCGGAGACAAACATCCCTATTGTCAGTTCATTGACATTGAGCTTTAACTGCTTAATACCCACAAACGTCCCCTTTAGCGTTTCCTGAAATGTCGCCACCTTGGCATTGAAGGCAATACGAAGCTAAGGGCAGTTTAATCAATATTCTATCGCTACGCTAGATAGAGCATAATCAAGTATGGTAAGGACCCGAATATTCGTGCACGGCCCGAATAAAGGCACCGGCATGCTCAGGATCAACCTCTGGGGTAATGCCATGTCCTAAATTGAATACATGCCCGGAACCTGCACCGAAGGATTGCAAAATACGGCTAACTTCTTCGCGTATACGCTGAGGTGAGGCGTAGAGTATTGTCGGATCCATATTGCCCTGCAGCGCTACTCGCTCGCCTACTCGCGCACGGGCCTGCCCGATATCGGTCGTCCAGTCCAAACCTAATCCGTCTGCCCCGGTATCCGCCAACAACTCCAGCCACTGCCCTCCGCCTTTGGTAAACAGTATGACAGGCACCTTTCGGCCTTCACGCTCGCGAATTAGACCGTCAATAATCTTTTGCATGTAACTGAGCGAAAACTCCTGATAGGCTGAGTGGGAGAGTGCCCCTCCCCAGGTATCAAAAATTTGTACCGCCTGGGCACCGGCTTCAATTTGTGCATTTAGATACACAATGACTGATTCGGCCAAAGTGTTTAGAAGCTGATGCATAAGCTCTGGCGTGTTATAGAGCATCTGCTTGGCGCGACGAAAATCTCGGCTGGAGCCGCCCTCTATCATATAGGTGGCCAACGTCCAGGGACTACCGGAGAAACCAATCAAAGGAACCCGTCCGTTTAGCTCACGGCGAATCAAGCTGACAGCATCCACGACGTAGGGTAAATCTTTATGGGGGTCGATAACCTGAAGGGCCTGAATGTCTGATTCTGTACGCACAGGCTTTCTAAACTTTGGGCCTTCACCGGTCTCAAAGTACAAGCCTAAGCCCATTGCGTCGGGGATGGTCAGAATATCGGAAAACAAAATGGCTGCATCCAAAGGGTAGCGCTCGAGCGGCTGCAAGGTCACCTCACAAGCCATCTCCGGGTTGCCACATAAGCCCATGAAGTCTCCAGCCTTGGCTCTGGATGCGCGATATTCAGGTAGATAGCGTCCAGCCTGACGCATCATCCAAACGGGCGTTACATCTACAGGCTGACGCGATAGGGCACGAAGAAAACGGTCGTTCTTTAACTCACTCATAACTTCAATTCTGCGGTCTTCATTTCAATAAGGTGGGCACATCACACAGTGGATAAACCATTTGGCAAAAAAAAGCCGGTCTTAAGACCGGCCTTCGATCAAACTTCCAGGTAGTCGAGGATGCCATCCGCGGCTTGGCGACCTTCCCAAATGGCAGTAACCACCAAGTCGGAGCCACGCACCATATCACCGCCGGCAAATACTTTAGGGTTACTGGTTTGGAATTTAAATTCTTGCTCTTCAGGAGCTTCCACTCCGCCCCAGCCATTGACCGCGACATTGTGATCTTTTAACCACTCGGGAGGGTTAGGTCTAAAGCCAAACGCAATCAGAACAACATCCGCAGGTAATATTTCTTCACTACCAGCGATAGGTTCGGGACGGCGACGGCCATTTTCATCGGGTTCACCGAGCTGGGTAGTAACCACCTTAACACCTTCCACCTTGTCCTCACCGACAATGGCAACAGGTTGGCGATTAAACAAGAACTCAACCCCCTCTTCACGCGCATTAGCTACTTCGCGCTTAGATCCCGGCATATTCTCTTCATCGCGACGATAAGCACACGCAACACTTTCTGCGCCTTGTCGGATTGAGGTACGGTTACAATCCATAGCGGTATCGCCACCACCCAAGACAACCACACGCTTGCCGGCAACACTAATGAAATCATCAGCGCTTTTTTCAAAGCCTAAATTGCGATTCACGTTAGAGACTAAAAAGGGTAACGCATCGTAAACGCCCGGCAAGTCTTCACCGGCAAAACCACCCTTCATGTATGTATAAGTACCCATACCCATAAACACAGCGTCATAATCACTAAGCAGCTGCTCCATGGTGACATCTTTACCTACGTCAGTATTGAGCCGAAACTCAACACCCATATCAGTAAAAATCTCGCGGCGACGACTCATAACGGTTTTTTCCAGCTTAAACTCTGGAATACCAAACGTTAACAATCCGCCAATTTCGGGATAGCGGTCAAACACTACAGGCTTCACACCATTGCGCACAAGCACATCAGCGCAGCCCAGCCCGGCAGGACCGGCGCCAATAATGGCAACTTTTTTATCTGTCCAGGTTACCTTGGACATGTCAGGGCGCCAGCCCATGGCAAAGGCAGTATCGGTAATATACTTTTCAGCATTACCAATAGTCACCGCACCAAAACCGTCATTCAAAGTACATGCACCTTCACACAAGCGGTCTTGTGGGCAAACACGGCCACACACTTCAGGCAAGGTATTGGTCTGATGACTCAGCTCGGCAGCTTCAAAAATATTGCCCTCAGAAATCAACTTCAACCAGTTAGGAATAAAGTTGTGTACCGGACACTTCCACTCACAGTAGGGATTGCCACACTCCAAACAGCGATGGGATTGGTCGGCCACCTGCTCTTTACTGTAGGGTTCATAAATTTCCACAAACTGATGTTTGCGGGTAGCAATATCTTTTTTCGACGGGTCCTGACGACCCACATCGAGAAACTGGAAGTTGTTACTTAAACGATCGGCCATATTTTATGCCTCTAAACTGTTCAACCTAAAGAATTATTCGCCGTGTGTTTTAAAACTTTCTAACAAGCTTTTAAAACTGGCTGCTTTAGGTTTGACTAACCAGAACTTACCCACATAATCATCAAACTTAGCCAGCAGCTCGGCACCCCAAGTGCTGTCGGTTTCACGAGTAAACTCTTCAATTATGCCGCGCAAGTGATTGCGGTGCGCTTCCAAAGATTCGGTATCAACACGATGAATCTCTACCAGCTCATGGTTGTAACGATCAACAAAGTTATTGTTCTCGTCGAGCACGTAAGCGAAACCACCGGTCATGCCTGCACCGAAGTTAACACCGGTATCACCAAGCACCGTGACCACACCACCTGTCATGTATTCACAGCAGTGATCACCTGCACCTTCCACCACAACGTGTGCGCCAGAGTTGCGCACGCCGCAGCGTTCACCGGCCGTACCCGAGGCGAACAGCTTACCGCCGGTAGCACCATACAGGCAGGTGTTACCGATGATGCTGGTTTTGTTGGATGCAAACTCAGAGCCCTTCGGTGGTCGAATAACAATTTTACCGCCGGCCATACCTTTGCCGACATAGTCATTGGCATCGCCTTCAAGGTACATATCCAAACCACCAGCGTTCCATACGCCGAAGCTCTGGCCGGCAATCCCGGTCAGGTTCAGCTTAATAGGCTTCTCGGCCATACCCTGATTGCCGTAGCGCTTGGCTATTTCACCGCTGATGCGCGCACCAATGGAGCGATCGCAGTTGGTAATATGAAAAGAAAATTCACCACCAGATTTCGCTTCGATGGTTGGCAACAGCTCGCGCACCATAGCTTCTGCCATTTCGCCTTTGTCGAAAGGCACATTGCGCTCAACACCACAAAGCTGCGGCTTAGTCGCCAAGAAGTCGTCGGTATGAACCACTGGGCTCAAATCCAACTGCTTTTGCTTGTTGGTAACGCCTTCGGTCAGCTCCAGTAGATCCACCCGGCCGACCAGCTCCGCCAGCGAGCGAACCCCAAGATCTGCCATCAGCAGACGCGCTTCCTCAGCCACAAAGCGGAAGAAGTTTTTTGCCATTTCAACCGTGCCGATATAGTGATCGCGGCGCAATTTGTCGTTCTGGGTAGCAACACCAGTCGCGCAGTTGTTCAGGTGGCATATACGCAGGTACTTACAGCCCAGCGCCACCATTGGGGCGGTACCAAAGCCGAAGCTCTCGGCACCCAACATGGCAGCCTTAATAACGTCTAAGCCGGTTTTCAAGCCGCCGTCTGTTTGCACCCGCACCTTATCGCGCAGGTCATTGGCACGCAGGGTCTGATGGGTTTCCGACAGGCCTAACTCCCAAGGCGAACCCGCGTAACGAATCGAGGTTAACGGACTGGCCGCTGTACCACCGTCGTAACCGGAAATTGTGATCAAATCAGCGTACGCTTTCGCTACACCCGCGGCGATGGTGCCCACGCCCGGACGAGAGACCAGTTTCACAGACACCAGTGCATCCGGGTTCACTTGCTTGAGATCGTAAATCAGCTGCGCCAGATCCTCGATCGAATAAATATCGTGGTGTGGCGGCGGTGAAATCAGGGTTACACCGGGCACTGAATAGCGCAGACGCGCGATTAGATCATTCACCTTACCGCCGGGCAGCTGTCCACCCTCACCAGGCTTGGCGCCCTGAGCAACTTTAATCTGCAAAACTTCTGCGTTCACTAAGTAATGCGGCGTTACACCAAAACGGCCCGAAGCAATCTGTTTGATTTTCGACACTTTAGGGGAGTTAAAGCGAACAGGGTCTTCACCACCTTCACCACTGTTAGAGCGGCCGCCTAGGCTATTCATAGCCTCAGCTAAGGCTTCGTGAGCCTCCGGCGACAGTGCACCCAAAGACATACCGGCAGAGTCAAAGCGCTGAATAATTTTTTCTATCGGCTCAACTTCATCCAACGCAATAGGTTCATTGACACCGCCGCGCACTTTTATCAAATCGCGCAGTGTGGCAACCGGACGATCGTTCACCAGATCCGAGTATTTTTGCCAGTGCTTCCAATCACCCGACTGAACCGCAACCTGCAGCGCTTGCACCACATCGGGGTTAAAGGCGTGATATTCCTGACCGTGAACGTATTTGAGTAAACCACCCTGAATGATTGGCTTGCGATCCAGCCAGGCAGTTTTTGCCAACGCTTTTTGGTCGGCCTCTAAATCTTCGAACCGGGCACCCTTAATGCGTGATGCAGTGCCGGTAAAGCACATATCAACTACATCTTCTGCCAAGCCAATCGCTTCAAATAATTGGGCTCCGCGGTAAGAGGTAATGGTGCTGATACCCATTTTAGACAGAATCTTTAACAGCCCCTTATCGAGACCTTTGCGATAATTCTTGTAGGCGTGATCCACATCGGTGAGCAACTCGCCCTTGTTGATCAAGTCATTCATCACATAGTAACTGAGGTATGGGTACACCGCGGTAGCGCCGTAACCAATCAAAGTCGCCACCTGATGCGAATCACGTGCAGTGCCGGTCTCTATAACGATATTGGCATCGCAGCGCAGCCCTTCCTGTGTCAGGTAGTGGTGTACCGCACCGGTTGCCAGCAGGGCATGAATTGGCACCTGGCCCTTGGACAGCCCCATATCACTCAATATAACGATGACCACACCGCTTCGCACAGCCTCAGCCACCTCACTACGCAGCGATTCAATGGCCTGTTGCAGATGAGTAACGTCCGGATCGTATGCCAGCGTAAACGTCTGTGCCCGGTAGTCGTCACGACCTAAGTTTTTCAGCGCGCGGAATTTGGACGGCGACAAGACCGGAGAGGTCAGAATCACCCGGTTGGCATGCTCTTCCGTTTCCTCATAAACCGATAGCTCACGACCTATACAGGTTTCCAGCGACATGACGATCGCTTCGCGCAACGGGTCGATCGGAGGATTAGTTACCTGCGCAAATTGCTGACGGAAGTAATCGTACAGCTGACGTTGCTTACTGCTGAGCACAGCCATAGGGGTGTCATCCCCCATCGATCCTACGGCCTCCTGACCACCTTCAGCTAGCGGGCGCAACACTTGATCGCGCTCCTCAAAGGTGACCTGATATTGCTTCATATAGGCTTTCATGACATCGGCGGCCAGGCCATTTTCTGCCACATCAGACTCAAGCGTGGACTCTATACGAACCGCATTGTCTTTCAGCCACTGCTTGTAAGGCTTACCCTGCTTGAGTTGTTCATCGATATCTTTGGTGTGATACAAATTTCCGGTCTGAGTGTCTACCGATAGTATCTGACCTGGCCCCAAACGACCTTTAGCCACCACATCTTCGGGTTTGTAGTCGTATACGCCTACTTCTGAGGCAACCGTAATCAAGTCATCCTTGGTGATAACCCAGCGCGACGGGCGCAGGCCATTGCGATCCAGAGTACATACGGCATAACGGCCATCGGTAATCACCAAACCGGCAGGGCCATCCCAGGGCTCGACGTGCATTGAGTTGTATTCATAGAAGGCGCGCAGGTCAGAATCCATATGCTCGACATTCTGCCACGCAGGCGGCACCAGCATACGAATTGCCCGGTGTAGCTCCATGCCACCGATCAGCAGCACTTCAAGCATATTGTCTAAGCTGGATGAATCGGAGCCAGTGCGATTCACCAAAGGTGCCACTTCGGAGATTTTTGGCAGCAGCGGCGTAGAGAACTTATCGGTACGCGCCACAGACCAATTGCGGTTACCCATGACCGTATTAATCTCACCATTGTGCGCCAACATACGGAACGGCTGAGCCAGCGGCCACTTGGGTGAGGTATTGGTGGAGAAACGCTGGTGGAATACACAGATTGCTGTTTCCAGACGCTCGTCGGCCAGATCGGTAAAGAACTGGGGCAAATCCACCGGCATCATCAAGCCTTTATAAGACAAAATGCCGGTGCTTAGGCTGGCAATATAAAATGACGGATCGTCTTTGAGCGCCAACTCAGCGCGGCGACGGGCCATCAGCAGCTTGGCACCGAACTCTTCTTTCGGGATGTCGTCCGCAGCATTAATAAAGATGTGGTTAAACAGCGGCAGCGATTCAAGCGCCATTGGCCCCAAACAGCTGGAGTCCACCGGGACTTCACGCCACCCGGCCACCTCAAGTCCCTCGCCCTGCAACGCCTCTTCCAGCGCTTTGCGTGCCGCTTCGGCCTGCTCAACACTGCGGCTTAGCATGACAGAACCTACACCGTAGAGCTCATTGAGGGGGTTGCAGCCAGCCTCTTGCGCAACCGCGCGCAAGAAAGAATCGGGCTTTTGCAGCAGTAGACCACAGCCGTCACCGGTTTTGCCATCTGCCGCAATGCCGCCGCGATGGGTCATGCAGGTCAATGATTCGATAGCAGTTTCGAGTAAGCGGTGGCTGGTTTTACCTTTTAAATGGGCAATCAACCCAAAGCCACAATTGTCTTTGAACTCGTCCAAACTGTACAGACCAGTGGTCATACGCTGTCTCTCAATTAATACTGTTTAAACTCGCACCGTCGCATAAATCAGCCCATTGCAGTGCGCCAGACAAAAAAGCCCCTGAACTAGAGGGGCTATACAAATGGGCGCAGAATATTACCCGCTGGAGCCATTTTAGGCAAGCGGGCGAGCAAAATGCCGGCCATTCACGACCGTACAGATTTTGTTAGATTTGAGGTGCCAGAACTGTTGTTTCGAGATTAGGGGCAACCGCTCAAAATTGCAACACACAATCGCCAAATTGGCGCCGCCGGTACTGAGAAACTACAATAACACCTACCAACAAGAGCCTGAAATTAAAAGAATTTGTAAAAATGTGTCACTAATCGACATTTTAATCCAATCAGGCCTTTATCCCGCTCGAAAATTGCGCTAGTTTAAGCAATTGGAGCGGTGTTTCGAGTATTTTGTGCTCGTAAACCCAGAATTCACACCGAAGATAAGCACAGTCAAACTCAAAGGCATATAGAATTCGGTGGCCAGGAAATAAGACAATACCGATAACTTCAGGACATAGACATGCGGATACAGACATTCGGGTCACGAGCATCGACACTCACCAGCATCTTAATACTGACCGCAGGTCTCGCGGCCTGTGGCGGCGGTAGCAGCGGCACTGCGCTTGACGGCATCAATGGCGGTGGTGGAAGCAGCAGCAGTGCTGGTGGAGATGCCGGCAATGATCTTGCGCAAATTGGCGCAGGTAACGGTACCGACTTTCGCGCCGGCGAGATAAACGTTGGCATCGGCGAATCTGCACTTTCCGCGGGCGGCAACACGTTGCTTAGCGTAAATGTGGTCAACAACGGCAGCCTAATCACCGACAGCGTGCAGGTTACCTTTACATCACCCTGCTTTGCCAACGAGGAGTCCCTGTTTGAGCCGCGCGGTGGATTAACCTGCGATGCGGACTGCCCCACCAACGTTGTTAACACCAGTAACGGACAAGCTTCTATCCGCTACATCGCTAATGGCTGTGTAGGCTCAGACAGCATTCAGGCGACAACCAGCTACGGAGGTAGCGTAATTTCCGCTTCTGCTACCATCGAAGTAGAAGCCGACACGGTGAGCAGCCTTAGCTACATTGATGCCGATCCACAATTTATTTCACTGAAAGGCACGGGCGGAGACGAATCCACCTCTATTCGCTTTCGTGTTAAGGGCAGTACCGGTGCCCCCATGAAAGACGTCAATGTTAGTTTTGAACTTAATACTACCGCCGGCGGCCTGAAACTCGTTAACGACAGCGCCATCAGTGATAACGACGGCTACGTCAGCACAACCGTGCAATCTGGCACAGTGCCAACAAGCGTTCGAATCACCGCCACAACCGATGGTGGAATATCAACTCAGTCGAGTGAAGTAGTAGTTTCAACAGGCCTCCCCGACCAGAACAGCATGAGCATTGCGGCGTCTGATATTGCTCCTAACTCGTGGAACTTTAATGGTGTTACTTCGGAGATTACCGTCAACGTAGCAGACGCCTTTAATAACCCCGCCCCAGACGGTACCCCGGTATATTTCACCACAAGCGGCGGCGCGATTAGCTCGGCCTGCTTAGTTTCAACCAGCCTTGATGATGACGCTTCGGGCCGCTGCAGTGTAACCTGGCAGAGTCAAAACCCTCGACCCGAGTTTGATCAAAACTTCACCATCGACGAGCAGAATTTAACTTTAATATGCCCTGATGGCAATCGGGCCGGCACCAATGGTTCGGAGTGCCGGGACGGAAGACTTAAAATTGTCGCCACAACCATAGGTAATGAGTCTTTTATAGACAGTAACGGCAATGGCCTCTACGATCCGGAAGTAGATGTGTTTTACAACGAGGACAGCCAGGAGGGCGACCCTGCGGCCCGCCGACAGAATTGTCTAAATAACGTCCCCACGTCAGGCTCTGCCTCGCACCAAACGTCGCAGAACTCCGACGCCTACGGTTGCGACGACCTAGGAGATCCCTACATAGATAGAAACTTCAACGGCCGGTACGATGCCCAAGAAGAAATAGCAACAATCAATGAAGAGGTCGATCAGGAATATAACTACGGCAATGAAATTTACAATGGCGTATTGTGTCGCGCCGAAGATGAGACAGCGGGCTTGTGCAGTCGCGCGCCTATATTGGTCCGCGATGACATGCTTCTGGTCATGTCGTGCAACAGCACCTTGCGCACCAGCGACGGCCGGCTTCCCGGGCAACCCACTCAGGCTGTTGATGTGCCATTGGGAGGCGTGGTCTCAATCGCAATGCTGCTAGCCGACTGCAATGGCAATGGCATCCCTGGCGGTACGGAGCTTTCATTGGATTTCACCGGTGCAGGTATTGATTCAGCCGAAGTTTACCCCAACGGGGGCGTGGCCAAATCGCAAGAACCTGGAATTATGCAGGTTGTATTTGTTGGAGGCACAACCGAGCTACCAAGTGGCCTGGCTGCTATCAACATAGAAATTCCGGGCCCCTTTGGCGGCAGCGTTATTGAAACGGTTTTCATCTCCGTCACTAGCTCGAGCGTTATTGAAGAAGACTAAACGGCTATTCCCTGCCCAGAGCAAAGCCCCTTATCGACAACGACAAGGGGCTTTGCTGATTGCGCTAGAGACCTGTGTATTTTACCTTTTTGCTGTCACCTAACAATCTTTCAGCTTTAGCAGAAAACCCATAGCAAACCTAATCTTTAGAAATCTCCCTCTGAATATCCGTTAGCGGTCTCAGCCACGGCCCCGCAGCCAGTTGCGTTGAATTTAAACTGGTATCTTTAGCCGCTTGTGCCTCTGGCTTAGTCGCGAACCGACCGGCCACTACAACAAACCAAGCCTTTCCTTTTCGCCTTGTGTTGTAGATACGCAATATATCAGAGTTGCTTTGCTCCTCCACATAGCGCTTTGCCGAGCGTAAACTGCTCACACCTAACACCTGATAAGTAAAGTCACTTGCTATCCACGACAACAACTCAAGCTCATCATCGCTATATTCAATCCACTCAGGCCTGACACTGAAAAATTGCTCCTCCACCGGCACGTTAGGCTCTGAGGTAATACTTTGAGGTGAAGCCGCCTCTGAGTGCCCCCCCTCCTCCAAAGCCTGATCAGCCACAATACCCTTAGGCTCCAACGACTCGTCAAACTCATGCCCCGCACCAAGGTCCAATTCCCGATCAATAACACGATCAGGGGCTTGAAAAGCAGTGCTACTGCTTGAATGCTCCGCCTGTGAAGTATTATTTGACGGTTTTTCTAGCTGTGCGCTCCTTGGCAATTCGAGCCTGCTTGTGACCAGCGACTCCTCAGGTCCATCATCAGAACTATAAAGGTAGATTACGGAAAGACTTGCGATTAAGGCGGCGACAGCGACAATATGCACAACCGGTAATGAGTGCCGGGCCTTTGGTTTGACTTGGTTAATAGCCGCACCATTTTCCATTATCTCCCTGCGAGCCAATTCAAGAGCTCGCGCGAAACTGCCATCAGCTACCTGCCATATATGCTCACCTACTTTCAGATCGAACACTAGCTCATCTGCACCTGCATGTAAAAATCGCTGATTCAGCCATGCGGTTAGCTCAGCTGCATCGGGCTTTGGCAGAGCAGCCGTAAATGTAGTGCAGGTCAAATTTTCTGGTATAACATCACAAGCAGGTACACGCCCTAAGAGCAAAACCTTGAGCCGACCGGTCTGAAAAACCTGCAGCCGGTCTAAAGCTAACAGCCAATCAATAGTTTGTTTCGCAGGAATACGATCAATATTGTCGATAACAATAAAAACAATCCCTAAACCTTCCCCATTGATCACTTGCGCCGCGCCGGCAAACCATTCGACTGGTTCACCACCAGTTGGGGGCGGCAACAGTAACCAATCATTGAGTTTGTGAGCGATCTGGAGTGCCCCCTCACCCTTCTGTGCATCTAAAAATAGCGCCTCATGGCTCGCCCCTAGCTGGCGGCATGCCCACTGAGCGAGAACTGTCTTGCCCTCCCCAGCACATCCGCTGAGGTAAGCTAAAGACTGAGAGAATTCAAGCTCGTGTACCAGCAGCTGGCCCAGCTGAACCAACCCGGGCCAGAGCTCGTCTTGCTCAGAAGTAAATGGATCCGAATGTAAATCCAGCTCGTCCATATAATCAATAATGGGCAATGGCCTCTCCACCTATGTTCGAAAAGCGTCCAAGGTTTGCAACAACAATTCACTATCAATATCGGACGTCACAAAGGCCTCACCTAGGCTCTTCAATAATATAAGACGCAGCTGACCATCCTGAACTTTCTTATCAACTGACATAAGGTCTAGATACTGCTGGTTTGTCATATTGGCTGGCCCTTTGATCGGTAGACCCGCGAGCTCAATCAATTTAATTGATCGATCGAGAACATCGCTTGCCAACAACCCCATACGCACAGACAGGTCTATTGCCATTAACATCCCGGTGGCAACGGCCTCGCCATGTAACCAAACACCATAACCCTGAGCATTTTCGATAGCGTGGCCGAACGTGTGACCAAGGTTGAGAATGGCACGAACACCGCCCTCGCGCTCGTCCTGGGCAACCACTTTAGCTTTGTCGTCACAAGAGCGCTCAACACAGTAGGACAGAGCCTCTACATTACCGGCCATCACACTATCAATGTTCGACTCGAGCCAATTGAAAAACGGGGCATCGCAAATCAACCCATACTTGATTACTTCGGCAACCCCCGCGGCGAGTTCACGTCTGGGCAGTGACGCGAGCAGTGCGACATCGGCGATCACTGCTTGCGGCTGATAAAACGCACCGATCATATTCTTGCCCAGTGCATGATTAACGCCTGTTTTCCCTCCCACCGAGGAATCCACCATAGATAAGAGCGTTGTAGGTACCTGGATGAAATTTATCCCGCGCTGATAACTGGCCGCAGCAAAGCCTGTCATATCCCCGACGACACCACCGCCCAACGCAATCAACGTGCAAGACCTATCAAAGCGCTGCTCCAGCAAATGACTAAAGATACGGTCTAACGTAGCCAGGTTTTTATGAGATTCACCATCGGGAAGCACTACTGTCGAGACTTCAAAGCCTGCGCTGCCAAGTGATTGTCGATAGTGATTTAAGTAAAGAGGGGCAATGGTCTCATTCGTGACCACGCAAACCTGTCTCCCATGAATATGGGACTTCAGTAGATTATCGTTCTGTATTAAGTCAAAACCGATATAAATAGGGTAGCTGCGCTCACCCAGCTCGACACTCAACTTTTTCATAGCAGCCCATCTGTATTAAAAACCGCTATATTAGCATACTAGAGCCTTAGCTCCTGCTACGCCCAAGCTGCTGTAATATCTCCTGAACCGCCGCTTTAGGACCGTGACGGTCGGTGTTTACCGTGAAATTTGCCACAGACGTATAGCTAGGCTCTCTTTCCATAAGAATCTGAGCGATTTTTTCGCGAGGATTTTCGACTTGAAGCAGAGGCCGCTTCTTGTCGCGAGCGGTACGCTCAGCCAACTGCTCAAGTGAGGCACGCAGATAACAGACCGAACCGTGATTGCGCATAAGCTCAATATTGGCCTCCTGAGTCACTATGCCACCGCCGGTTGCAATGACCGCAGCCCGCATTTGGCAAAGATCAGAGAGTACATTGGTTTCACGCAGACGAAAACCTTCTTCGCCTTCCATATCAAAAATCCAGGGAATATCGGCGCCGGTACGCTCCTCAATAACCCGGTCAGTATCGACGAAAGGCAAACCTAACTCGCTGGCCAGAAGTCGACCAATAGTGGACTTGCCGACCCCCATGGGGCCGACAAGAAATACGTGGGGCTTACTCATGGATCAATCGGTCAGCTCATCCGACATAATGCGCGGAGTAATGAACACGAGTAGCTCACTCTTTTCTGTCGCTACTGTATCTCGGCGGAACAATCGACCAAGGTAAGGAATGTCCCCCAAGAATGGCACCTTATCGATACCCTTGAGTTGCTCCATTTCAAAAATACCGCCCAGTACAATTGTCTGGCCATCGTTCACCAACACTTTCGTTTGCACATGCGTTACATCGATAATGGGAACGCCAAACTCTTGGTTAAACTCAGCTAGCAGATCCTTCTTGATAATCAAATCCATAATAATGTTGTTATCAGGCGTAATCTGCGGGGTCACATCCAGCTCCAACAATACCTCTTTAAATGAGGCTGCTGTAGCACCACTGGCAGAGGCCTCCTGATACGGAATTTCACTACCGGTAGAGATCACGGCTTGTTGCTTGTCGCCCGTCACAACTTTTGGCTGCGAAACAATTTCCGCATAGCCGTTGTACTCCATGGCAGAAAGCTCAAGATCAAGATAGGTGTTGTCAGTCAAAAGGCCAAACGCAATACTTCCTACAGGGTTAGCGACCCCTAGATCAACCATCATATTTTCATTCAGATTCATTGACCCACCACCGTAGATGAAATCAGCCGGACTACCAGGGGAGGAGTCCAGACCCGAAGTAGAGCCGCCCACCTCAAACAGTGCGTCGCTGGTCAGGCTTGCGCCAACGCCGCCCCAACGAACCCCCAGCTCTTCGCGGAAGTCTTTATTAGCAATTACCAGTCGCGCCTCAATCATGACCTGCTTAATCGGCACGTCAATTTCTTCTAGCAAACGCTTAAAAGCTTCAACGCGATCGGCGGTATCTGTAATGATGATTGAGTTAGTACGCTGGTCAACCACCGCATGGCCTCGCTCGGACATCAGCGAGTAGGTCGCTCCTCGATTACTGTCGCGACGATTTCCACTTTCCCCACCCATTGCGATATTAAATACTTCCTCGGCACTGGCATAACTGATGCGAATATATTCAGTACGCAGCGGTGCCAACTCCTCTAGCTGCCGCTTGGTAGACAGCTCCTGACGCTCGCGCTCGGCAATTTCTGCAGCTGGCGCTACCATCAAGACGTTACCCTCCTGACGCTTGTCGAGCCCTTTCGTTTTTAGCACCATATCCAGCGCTTGATCCCAGGGTACGTTGTCCAGACGAAGTGTAATCCGCCCTTGTACCGTATCGGACGCCACCAGATTGAGATCAGTAAAGTCGGCAATAATCTGCAATACCGCACGCACTTCAATATCCTGGAAATTAAAGGATAGACGCGCCCCCGTGTATTCAAACAACCGCTCCTGCTCGGCTTTTTCTCGCTCTGTTAGCGGCTTGACGCTCACCACGTAACGATTGCCCGTCTGATAGGCAAGGTAGTCGTAATCACCTTCAGCTTTAACATTGATAACGGCATCGCCCGAGTCATTATCGACAGAAATCAGGTGGACGGGAGTGGCAAAGTCAATGACATCCAGACGGCGGCGCAACGCTTGTGCCACAAAGGTGTTGGAAAAGCGAACCCGCAAACCCTCAGAAGTATCGCGCATATCAGCACTGATTGTACTGTCAGACAAGTCGACAATAATACGACCTTCACCGTCCTCACCCCGACGAAAGTCAACAGCCGATATCTCACGCTCACCACCGACATCCCCACCTTTACTTTGCTCAACCGCAGTGGCAGTTTCGGTCTTACGATTACTGACTTTCAGCTCTGACGAGCCCGCCCCCACTTCGACAAAATAGGTATTTCCCTCAACCCGGGCATTGTAAGAAGACAAGCGCTCCAGATTGATGATCAAGCGTGTGCGTTCACCTGATGTCAGAACCAATGCACTGTTGCCATTATCAAAAGCCAGAGGATACCGACGCTCGGCCAACTTGCTAACGACTTCGGGAAAATCCAGAACGATACGTGCGGGACTTTCTATGGTGTAGCCTTCCGGCTCCGGTGGTGCATCACTAAAGGTCAACTGTACCTCAAAGCGCTGATTAGGCAGCTCGGCGAAGCGAATATCGTCGAGGGTAGCAGCCCCAACCAGTGGAGCCAGCATCGACACCAATAACAAAGCTAGAGTGTTTTTCATCTTAAACCCCACTAAGAACAAAGCACGCATGACTGCCTATTCCTTTTCTTCTAATTTAATAATACGAGGACGCTCGACCCAGCCGCCATCGCCATCGGCAACAATTTCCATCACTTCAATTTGATTGGGTGATGCCGTAATGATTTTGCCGTGATTCCGCCCCATATAATTTCCAATAGTAACCGGTTCAACACTGCGCTGACTTCCGGGCCCGGTGTCTACCAACGCCCAAAGGGTACCGTTCTGCTCTACAGTACCCACCATACTCATATTGGTGATACTGAAGTTTTCTAAATATTCTTTGGGGCGACTTAAATCTGGCTCTACGGTTTTACCGCCTTTCACGCTGGCCAACTCTTCAATCGGCCGCTCAAAAGGACTACGCAACGTCATCGCAGCATAAGCAAATGGCGGCAACGGGCGAAATACTGGCAATGGCTCTATTTGTTTCCCAGGGCGCCGCTTGGTCTCCTCGATCTTATCTCGCAACCCGTTAAGATCGCCACCGCCACCACAAGCCGCTAACATTAGCACCATTGGAACCACTACCAATTTGGAGAATCTATTGCGCATCGCCTTGCTCCCCTCCCTGGTAATAATACGTTTTAGCCGTAATCTGCATGGTAAGATCACCACCGCCGTCGGATTGCTCAATCGAGAAGTCGTGCAAAGTAACGATACGCGGCATGCCAGCAATCCCACTGACAAAACCGCCGAAATCGTGGTATCCACCCCTAACACTCACCTGTATGGGTTTTTCAACGTAATACTCTGCATCCTGCTCTGCTTGCAAATCTAATTTAAAATCACCCAACCCACTCTCGACACTGCGCGCATCTATATCGTCTAGTAAGCCGGCAACTTCTGTATCTGTCGGCAAGCGAGAAAGCAGTGACTCAAAGGATGCCTTCATCTCTTGCATTTGCTCTTTGTAAGCGTCCAGGTTGGCAGCCTGCGCGGCCTTCGATTCAAATGAACTCCAAAGTGTTCGCTCTTTCGCTTGCTCACCAGACAATTGCTGCTCAATAGTCTTCACCTTGAACCAGTAGGCCGCGAAAACAAGAGCGCCAGCGATAAACAAACAAATGAGAATCTTCGTCGGCAGAGGCCATACACCCAGTTTTTCTGAGTCGCTATAATCAAACTCCCGCGCTCGCTCTATTGAATCTTTCCAAGACATTAGTTCGCCTCCTCTTCGGCCGCTTTGCGGAGCTCTGGCGACAACACTGCCTTAACAGTCATCTCAAATGAGTTAGCCTGACCACCCTCCTCTGGCGCCACTTCAACCGAGGACAGGTTAGGCTCGTCGTACCAATCGGAAGCGGCTAGGTTGCGCATAAAACTCGATACGCGGTTATTCGACTCAGCGATACCTGAAATACTGACGATACTTCCGACCCGCGAAAGCTCAGTTAAAAACACACCGTCAGGCAGGGCGCGAACCAAGTCATCGAATTGATGCACAATGACCGAACGGGTACCTTCCAGGTCTCTAATCAACCTCATCAACTCAAGTAATTCTTCGCGACGGGTTTGCAGATCTTCAATTTCTTTGACTTTTTTATCGAGCTGGGAAATTTCTTGCTCTAGCATTTGGTTACGCTGTCGCTGGTGATCCACCTTGCCGTTTACATGAGATATCCAGACAAACGCCACCAATCCAGCGATCACTGCCACGCCAAGCATTATGACTATAAATTCTTTCTTCTTTTCCTCGCGATATTTGTCGCGCCAGGGTAGTAAGTTAATTGTCGCCATCAGTCAAAACTCCTCATCGCCAAGCCCGCAGCCACCATCAATGAAGGAGCGTCATTCGCCAGAGCCGCCGCATTTACCCTTGAGGCCACCGACATATTGGCAAACGGGTTTGCCACTAGGGTTTGAGTACCCAGTTTCTCTTCGATTAACTCAGTCAAGCCTTCCATTGACGCAACGCCACCTGCCAACACAATGTAGTCGACATCGTTGTACTCACTGGCGGAGAAAAAGAACTGTAACGAGCGGGTAACCTGTTGAATCACAGCTTCTTTAAATGGTTGCAACACTTCCGATTCGTAATCATCGGGCAGACCGCCCTGTTTTTTAGCAAGGCCTGCCTCGTCCGCTGACAACCCATAGCGCCTTTGTATTTCTTCAGTCAATTGACGGCCGCCAAACAGCTGCTCACGGGTGTATACGGTTTTACCGTCCACTAGCACGCTCAAGGTTGTCATGGTGGCCCCGACGTCGAGCACCGCGACCACTTGATTGTCCTGATCTTCCAGTTGCTCGAGGACAAACTCAAAGGCGCGCTCCATAGCGTAAGCTTCGACATCAACCACCTTCTCTTCAAGGCCAGCTAGCTGTATGGTTGCCACGCGAGTGTCGATATTCTCAGTTCGGCAGGCGGCGAGTAAGACCTGCACCTGTTCTGGGTCATCGGGCGACTCCCCCTGAACTTCAAAATCAATGGATACCTCGTCGGTATCGAATGGGATATATTGATCGGCTTCGATGTATATGCGGTTTTCCAGATCATCGTCTGATAACCCGGCGGGCATTTCGATCACTTTAGTGATCACAGCAGAGCCTGCCACAGAAACTGCAGCTTGCCGCAACTTGGTCTTCGACTGTTTGACCAACGCCCGTATCACCTCCGCCACCGCTTCTTCGTCGTTGATATTTTTCTCAACGACAGCGTTCGGCGGTAATGGTCTGACCGCATAGGTTTCAACCCGGTAGCGGTCGCCATTGCGGCTCAACTCCAGGAGCTTGACCGAAGTAGAACTGATATCCAGCCCTAACACCGGCTTGGTCTTTTTATCCAGGAACCCGAAAATGCCCATTTTTCTATCTATATCCGTAACTTAGCCGTCGTTTATGTTATAGCACTTTAAGTTAAGCCTGCAACAAGAACGTACGTATGTAAACAGGAAAAAACCCCGTATAATGCGCCCACCATGCGGTAAAAATCGCTAACCCACTAATTCCCATAGAAAAAATGCTTAAAAAATATTCTTTTTTCAAAGTCGTTTTCTGGCTATTCCTCGCGGGATGCGGTGTGACCGGCGTCACGTTTGCCGGCCTTTACCTGTTCCTCGCCCCTAAGCTGCCCGATGTACAAACTCTGCGGGAGGTTAAATTACAGACTCCACTGCGCATTTATTCAAGTGATAACAAGCTGATTGGTGAATTTGGTGAACAGCGCCGCACCCCCATCAGTTATAACGAGATCCCGCCGTTATATATAAAAGCACTACTTTCGGCAGAAGACGCTCAATTCTACGATCATAACGGCGTGTCCATCAGAGGACTTTTGCGAGCGGCATCACAATTATTACAAACAGGCCAGATTCAATCCGGCGGCAGTACAATCACTATGCAGGTGGCACGCAACTTCTTCCTAACCTTTAGGCAGACCTTTGCCCGCAAATTCAATGAGATATTGCTCGCCTTACAGATCGAACGCGAACTCACCAAGGCTGAAATCCTCGAGCTTTACAGCAATAAAATTTACTTTGGTAACAGAGCCTATGGTATCCAGGCTGCCGCAAACGTTTATTACGGAAAAGACATCAGCGAGTTAAGTTTAGCTCAGTGGGCGATGATTGCCGGATTACCGAAAGCGCCTTCAGCCTACAACCCTCTAGCCAACCCAGAGCGAGCGCTGATTCGACGCAACTGGATTCTGGGTCGTATGCTTGAGCTGGGCAATATTGACCAGGCAACCTATAACGGTGCAATCCAGGAGCCCATTAGTGCTAAATATCACGGCCTGACACCAGAACTCTACGCCCCCTACGTTGCCGAAATGGCGCGACAATATGCAATCGACCAATTCGGTAATGCGGCTTACAACGACGGTTACATTATTTACACAACCGTAAACTCACGCTTACAGGAAGTCGCCCAGCAGGTACTGGTCGAAGGCGTTATCACTTACGATCAACGCCACGGCTATCGGGGCGCCGAGGCCAATCTCGGATTAGAGAACCCAGACAGCTGGCTTGACCAGCTCGACAGTTTCCCTACGTTCGGCGATTTACGCCCCGCTGTCGTGACCGCAATTGACGAACAGAGCGCCGACATTCAGTTTGCCGACGCAAGCACCTACCAACTGCAATGGGAAGATGGGCTGTCCAGCGCACGCCCTTACGTAAACGAGAGCTACAGGGGCAAGCGTCCGCAAACCACCTCCGATATAGTTAAGCCCGCAGAAGTCATTCGCGTAAAAGCGAGCGAGGAAGGCTGGAAGCTCTCTCAGCTTCCTGAAGCCGAAGCCGCGCTGGTCTCTCTCAACCCGGAAAACGGCGCTATCGTGTCCCTTGTCGGCGGTTTTGACTTCAACAAAAGTAATTTCAACCGCGTGACGCTTTCGACTCGCCAGCCCGGCTCATCCTTTAAACCTTTTATTTACACTACCGCGCTCGAGAATGGCTTTACCCCAGCCACCATAATCAATGACGCCCCTATCGTTATTGAAGACGCCAGCCTCGAAGGCACTTGGCGACCTGTCAACGACGGGGGCAGCTTTCTCGGTCCAATGCGCATGCGCACTGCCCTGTACCGTTCGCGAAATCTAGTCTCTATTCGAATTTTGCGCTCTATCGGTATGGAGGCCGCTCATCGCGGTATCGGCAGGTTTGGCTTCGACGCTGAAGCACTTCCCTATGATCTGTCTCTGGCACTGGGAAGCCACGATGTAACACCGCTGCAACTCGCGGAGGGCTACGCCACCTTCGCCAACGGCGGGTTCAAGGTGAGCCCTTTTTTAATTTCTCGCATCGAGAATGTAGATGGCGAAGTTTTGTTTGCAGCGGCACCCGCCACCGTCTGTCGTGAATGTGAAGGAAAATCTCTGGCGCCCCACGTGAACGAGGAAGCCCCAGAGGCGCAAACTTTAGAAGAGCTGCTTGGCAGCAAAGCCGATACGGCTGCTAAAGACCCACAACCGGAACTCCCCCGCGCACCGCGAGTGCTCGACGCCGAAACGGCGTTTATTGCGGATTCAATGCTGCGCGACGTCATTGCGCGCGGCACAGGTAGACGCGCTCGCGTGCTAGAACGCGGCGATATAGCGGGTAAAACGGGTACCACCAATGGCCCTCGCGACGCCTGGTTCGCAGGTTATAACCCCAATATCACCACCATTACGTGGCTCGGCTTCGACAACAACACCAATTTGGGAAATAACGAATATGGCGGCTCCGCGGCGCTCCCCATCTGGATAGACTATATGCGCGAAGCACTTAAGGATCACCCCGAGGTTCCCGCGCGCCGACCAGAGGGAATCGTAACCGTTCGGATTGACCCCGAAACCGGCAAGCGCGCATCCGCTAACGACCCGGATGCAATTTTTGAGATTTTCCGTGCCGACAGTGTCCCCACGGCACCTGAAACTGACGCCAACACCCAAGACAATGGCACGGTCGATATACTGCCGGAAGAGCTTTTTTAACAGACAATACTATTGCCACTCAATTACAGGCATAAAAAAACCCGCTAAAAGCGGGTTTTTAAACTCGATCTCGCTAACAATCGCTTACTTTTTGCCGCCAATGCGGGTAGCAAAGCGCTTGTTAAAGCGGTCGATACGGCCACCAGTGTCTACCACCTTCTGCTTGCCGGTGAAGAATGGGTGACACTCAGAGCAGACATCAATATGGAAGTCTTCGCCCAGAGTGGATCGAGTTTGAATTTTGTTGCCGCAGCTGCACGTGGCAGTTACGTCTTCGTATTTTGGATGGATATCTGCTTTCATGGTCATTGCCCGTGTTGTCTATACCGCCACCCGATCATAAAACTAGATCAGCCTCTGTGCCGAGCACGGTACTTCAGGTTGCTAAGTACTTAGGGGCGGCGATACTACCACAGCTAACGACCAAATCAAGAAAAAATGTGCAATATTCACACGATTGGGCTGGCGTGCGGATAGGGCGCTGAAGCCTATCACTAAATGCATTAAGCTATCGCACTCAAAAGTAACCCTGGTAGCCGCCTCTATGAACTGTCTAGCATCACCATCCCGACAACACTTAGGCCCCTGCCAGTGAATAACCACCCAAAGCTATGACACCTCTAAACTTGGTTCAAATCGCTCTGCCCGTGCCCCTGCGCCGGGTATTTGACTACCTGTGGCCAGCGGATAGCCCCCACTGCCCGGCAGGCTCTCGGGTTGAAGTGCCTTTCGGGAATCGTACACTGATAGGCATAGTGGTTAGTTTTAGCGACCAAAGTGACACCCCGCGAGAAAAGCTCAAGCCCATTAAGCAGGTTATTGACCGCACCCCTGTGCTCAACGACGAGCTGCTCGGCCTTATCATTTGGGCCGCGAATTATTACCAAAGCCCCATCGGCGAAGCTCTGCAAACAGCCTTGCCAGTTCTACTCCGTCAAGGCGCCCCACTGCAAGCGCAAACCTCAACCAGCGAACAGTGGTGGCAACTCACAACGGAGGGCCTTGGCCTGCCCGACAACGCGCTGCGTAAAGCGCCGCAGCAGGCGCTACTACTGGCACACCTGCGCGCAAACAAATGCTGCCCCTGGAGTAAGTTAAAAGAGGCAGGCTACGCCCGGGACACACTGCTGCGCCTGCGGGGCAAAGGGCTGGCTGTAGAGGCCCAAGAACCGCCGCCAGCGCCCACTGAGCGTCCCCTAGTGCTTAACAGTGAGCAGCAAGCCGCTCTCGATGCCATTAGCTACAAACACTATCAAACCTACCTGCTAAACGGCGCCACAGGGAGCGGGAAAACAGAGGTCTATCTGCAAGCCATCGCCCAACTACAGCAGCAGCGAGCTGGCGCGCAAACGCTGGTTCTGGTACCGGAGATTGGCCTCACCCCGCAAACCATTGGCCGCTTCAAAAAGCGCTTTGGCGGCACTCTCGCGGTTTTACACTCGGGGCTCAACGATCGTGAACGCCTCAATAGCTGGGTTCGTGCAGCCACTGGCGAAGCTCAGATCATCGTTGGTACGCGCTCAGCGTTGTTCACCCCGATGATCACCCCGGGGCTGATTATTATCGACGAGGAACACGACACGTCGTTTAAGCAGCAAGATGGGTTCCGCTACTCGGCGCGCGACCTTGCCTGCGTGCGCGCCAAATCCCTCAATATTCCCTTAATACTTGGGTCCGCTACGCCGGCACTGGAGAGTTTGCACAACGCCAAGATGGGACGCTTTCAAACGCTCCCCCTGCAACAACGCGCCAACCGTCAAGCTGCCCCACTTATTGAAGTTATTGATACCGTAGAGCACAACCAAGGATTAGCCATACCAAGCCTGCAGGCGATTAAACGGCACTTGCACCAAGGCAACCAAGTTCTGGTATTTCTTAACCGCCGAGGCTATGCGCCGACGCTTAAATGCCGCGATTGCGGTACGGTAGTCTGCTGCCCCAACTGCGATGCCCGACTCACCTTACATCACACCCCTAAACACTTGCACTGCCATCACTGCGATTTTCAGCGCGGGGTATTGCGCAGCTGCGAGAGTTGTCATGGCCGCAACCTGGAACCCATTGGCCAGGGCACAGAGCGCAGCGAAGAAGCACTGGCAAAGCGCTTTGCGGAGTTTCCCGTGTGGCGCATTGACCGGGATAGCACCCGCAACAAGGGGGCTCTGGAGTCCCTATTCAACCGCATTAACAGCGGAGAACCCTGCATTTTGGTGGGCACGCAAATGCTGGCCAAGGGACATCATTTTCCCAAGGTAACGCTTGCGGTCATTCTTGATGTCGATGGCGGCTTGCTCAGTGCCGACTTTCGTGGCCCCGAACGTTTAGGCCAACTTATTACTCAGGTGGCGGGACGATCGGGGCGCGGTGAGCGCCGCGGCGAAGTGATTTTGCAAAGTCAAAACCGCGATCACCCTCTGCTGCAACAATTAATTCATCAAGGCTATGGCGCCTTTGCCGACGCGCTGCTCAGTGAGCGTGAAATAACGCAAATGCCGCCCTACGCTCCCATAGCACTTATTCGTGCAGATGCCCTAAATGCCGATAGCCCTCGCCACTTTCTTACTGAACTTAAGCACCAACTAAGCGCTTTGGCCGAACAACATCAAGTACAAATGTTAGGCCCGATGCCGGCACTTATGGAAAAGAAAGGCCAGCGCTACCGTCACCAATTACAATTGAAGGCCCATACGCGTCACGCACTGCAAACATTTCTAGCGACTTTGAGCATGCGACTTGAGGCAAATAAAGCTCCCCGCGATCTGCGCTGGTCGATCGACGTTGATCCACAAGACATGGGTTAATATTGCTCAATACGGATAGCACCCTGCTCAGTAAGCGGCCCAGTTCTCGCTCATCCCATAGATTGACGCCCGGCTCATCGATCCCGTCCTGCGTTAGCCGTAAAAACAAATAGCAGGTTCGCATTGCCCCCCGCGCATCGCCAGTCGTAAAATAGTGGCTTTTACTTAGAGCTAACTTGATGACCCGCGATTACGCTAAGAAAAAACGCCCCCCCGCCCAAGCAAAAAAAGCGGCACCTAAATCTCAGGTCCCCCCTTGGGTATGGCTGTTTATTGGCTCTATCCTCGGTGCCTTTATTATGTTTTTGGTGTATTTGTCAGGTGTACCACCTGTCGACCTAACGGCGCGCACGCCAGTGACAGAGCAGGCGCCCGCTGTCAGCGACACCACAGAGGAACCTGCCGCAGATCAACAAGAACTGCCCAAGCCACGCTTTGATTTCTATAAACTACTGCAGGAAAGCGAAGAAATTGTGCCCGCCACAGAGCCTGCAGAAACTGACTCGACAGCCGCAGCGCCCGTTGAGTATTTGCTGCAAGTGGGCTCTTTTCGCCGCGCCCAGGATGCTGATAATTTACGCGCGCAATTGATTTTGCTCAATCTTGACGCTTACACCGAGCGGGTTACGATACGTGGCGGCGAGCAGTGGCACCGAGTGGTGGTAGGCCCCTTTGACAATCAAAGCCGCATGTCCAAAGCACGCTCCACGCTGGTTTCCAACCGATATAGCGCCCTGGTACTCAAACGCAAAACTGAAAGTTAATTGCTTGCAGACGTATAACCAAGCCCGGTAAGGGCCACCGAGCTGCCTTGAAAATTTCAGGGCAGCCCCCATAAACGACCTATCTCTTAGCCAATACACTCAATATAACTCAGCTTAAGGAGTACTCGTGGAACAATACCGGGGTACCACTATACTATCCGTTCGCCGCGGCAATTCCGTCGTTATTGGCGGTGACGGTCAGGTGTCGCTCGGCAACACCATTATGAAAGGCAATGCGCGCAAAGTGCGCCGCCTATATCGCGATCAAGTCATTGCGGGCTTCGCTGGTGGCACGGCGGATGCCTTTACTTTGTTTGAACGCTTTGAAGCCAAACTCGAAGCGTATAACGGTCAGCTGACACGCGCCGCCGTAGAATTAGCCAAAGACTGGCGCACCGAACGCTCGCTGCGCCGCCTAGAGGCACTGCTCGCGGTGGCAGACAAAGAGGCCTCGCTAATCATCACCGGTAACGGCGATGTAATACAGCCCGAAGATGACCTGATCGCAATAGGCTCAGGTGGTGCATTTGCTCAGTCGGCTGCCCGCGCCTTGCTGGACAATACCGAGATGACCGCCGAAGACATTGTCAAAAAAGGCCTGACGATCGCCGGTGATATCTGTATTTACACCAATCACAATCACACCATTGAAACTCTGGAATTTTAACTGCGAGCTCATTATGTCCAGTATGACGCCACGTGAAATAGTTCACGAGCTAGACCGCCATATCGTCGGTCAGAACAACGCCAAACGCGCCGTTGCCATAGCCCTGCGCAACCGCTGGCGCCGCATGCAGGTAGACGCCGACTTGCGCGGAGAAATCACGCCGAAAAACATCCTGATGATTGGACCAACGGGGGTAGGTAAAACCGAAATTGCCCGTCGTCTGGCTAAATTATCCGGCGCGCCGTTTATAAAGGTGGAGGCCACTAAATTCACTGAGGTGGGCTACGTTGGCCGCGACGTCGAATCCATCATCCGCGACCTGGTGGAAAGTGCCATGAAAATGCAGCGTGAAACAGCCATGAAGCGCGTGCAACTAAGCGCCATGGAAGCGGCCGAGGAACGTGTGCTTGACGCCCTGCTACCCAAAGCGCGCGGTGAACAAGACAGCGACAGCGGTGCCAATACCAGACAGGTTTTCCGCAAGAAGTTGCGCGAAGGCGAGCTCGACGAAAAAGAAATTGAAATCGATCTGGCGGCCACACCTGTGGGCGTAGAAATCATGGCGCCTCCTGGCATGGAAGACATGACGAATCAATTGCAAAATATGTTTTCTTCGATGTCTAATGACCGCAAGCAAACCAGCAAAATGACGGTTAAACAAGCAATGAAAGCGCTCGAAGAAGAGGAGGCGGCCAAGCTGGTAAACAACGAAGACATTAAGGCCATGGCCATTGAATCGGTGGAGCAAAATGGCATCGTCTTTCTCGACGAAATCGATAAAGTTGCCAAGCGAGCCGACAGTGGCGGCGGTGCCGACGTTTCTCGCGAAGGTGTGCAGCGCGACTTACTCCCTCTCATTGAGGGCTGCACCGTCACCACCAAACACGGCATGGTGAAAACTGATCACATATTATTTATCTCCTCTGGCGCCTTCCATCTGTCAAAGCCCTCCGACCTTATCCCGGAATTACAGGGACGCCTCCCCATTAGGGTGGAACTCAGCGCTCTGACACCGGACGATTTTGAGAGAATTCTCACCGAACCATCTGCCTCACTGACCGAGCAACAGCAGGCTCTGCTGGCAACCGAGGGGGTGAAGATCGAGTTTAGCAAGGATGGTATTCGCCGCATCGCTGAAACCGCTTACGAGGTCAATGAACGCACCGAAAATATTGGCGCCCGCCGCCTGCACACCCTACTGGAGCGCCTACTGGAAGATATTTCCTTTGATGCAGGTAGCGACCAGCAGAGCTTTACCATCGATGCGGCTTATGTCGACAGTCATCTCAACGAGCTGGCTCAAGATGAAGACCTTAGCCGTTACATACTTTAAACGCTAAGTCACATGTCTATTTGAGTTGTTGACCTCTCAAATAGACATGGCCAATGAGCGCCGCTGCATGACACCAACCAAAGTAAAATTGCTACGCCAAAGCGCTGAACTCGAGCTCAGCTATGGCGACACCACCTTTCGCCTCGACGCAGAGTTCTTACGCGTACACTCACCGAGCGCCGAGGTTCGCGGCCATGGCGCGGGCAATGAAAAACTTCAGACAGGCAAAAGGCATGTACAGCTACAGGACTTAGAGGCCGTGGGCAACTATGGTATCAAACTGGTGTTTGATGACGGCCACGACAGCGGAATCTATACCTGGGCTCTACTTTATGAATTATGCAAAAACCATGATCAATACTGGGGTAAATATTTAACTGCACTTGAACAAGCAGGCCAGTCGAGGGACCCCGACGTACAACCTCTTAAGTTCCATCCTGTCAGCGACTAACCTTAGTGGCACCAGCTGATACGATCCTTTACCTACATAGAGTTTCGCAAAAAGCGGCCAAGCCAGCTACAATGCGTATTTTCCAGTCACGATAGCGCCCTTAGATAAAAGTAATGCAGACATCTCAATCTATTATTCCACTTCGCCCCTTGCGCTATATCTCCCTATTGGCCGCCATTTTGCTGGCTCAATTACTGATCATTAGCTATTACGTGAGCGGCCCTGATGAAATAGCACAAGCCGCAGCTCAGGAAGGCAACCTGATTGATTGGTCGTCAGCCCTAGGATATTTTATTGGCGTCGCCACCATGCTCATCTTTGGCGGTTACCATGTCATTCGCTACCACTGGCCCCTAATGCTTTCGCTCGCTTTGTTAGGCATGCGCGAGTTAGACCTAGACAAGAAATTTTCCACTTATGGCTTGTTTAAATCGGCCACCCTTAAAGCGAGTGACGTGTCACTGTTAGAAAAGGGCATTACCATCGTCATTATTGCTGCTATTGCATCGCTCACCATATTGCTGATCAAGCGTTACTGGAGGACGCTGATCTCGAGCTTTTTTCACTTAGAAGCGGTTTCTTTTATAACCTGCTTCGCGGGTGGCATGCTTGTCTTGGCCAGAACACTGGATGGCATTAGCCGCAAGGCGGCTGATTTTGGCGTAGTTGTTACGCAGCACAATGAGATACTCACCACCATCGCCGAAGAGGTACTGGAGCTCGGAGCTCCTTACACGTTTATTTTGGCGTTTTTTGCTTATCGAAGAATTTACTTAGCCGCCCGCTAAAATCTCCAAATCAATTTATTTGCGCGCGCCCCTTTACTCGCCGGAAACCACTCATCACGCGCTGAGGGCTCAGGGCGCGCTTCCAGAACCGGCTTTTCAGCGGACGGCAAAACAACCACGATGGTGCCAGTATCACTTCATTGACATGCCACGACGGCGCCCACAGCCTCGCGGTACCTTTGCGAATAGCAATGGTTGCCGTAGGCACCCCTAGACACGATGCCAAATGCCCCAGGCCCGAGTCACAACCGATAAAGTATTGACTCTCGGCCAGAAAGCCTGCCACTTCTGACAGAGACTCAAAACATGCCACTTCATAACCTTGCTCTATAGCGCGTTGCCAGTCGGGTCGTTCATTAGGTGCAACCACCAGTACCGGCTTCAAGCCATCACGTCGCAACGCTTCTGCCAACCGTAAAAACTTCTCCTGCGGCCAAATTTTAAATGGGTCCACTGAGGTGGGGTGAAGCACTACCCTATTCTCGAGTCGCCCCGTTGTCTTGACTGATGCAATGCCATTATCCCTTACTGGATTAGCAATACCCCAATGACACCGACAATAATCCAATTGAATATCAACCATTGACTTCGATGACCGGAACAACTCAGACTCGCTCATCACTTCAACGTGACGGTGGTGACTTTTTAAGTCTGAAACAAACGGGCGATCAAACAGCACTACGACTCGTTCGAAATCCTGCCAATCAACCTTGCTTTTGAATGTGTGTGGGTAAGACCGAATTGAAAAGCCCGGAAACCAATCCCGCAATTGGAACAGATAATCACTAAATACCGTCACCGTATAACCTGCCCGACACAAATTATTAACAGCCACCATGCCGATAAGAGAATCCCCCATACGATCACTGCTGACAAATGCGATTTGCTTTTCCATACAATACGTCCTGTACTATAAAATCGGATAAAATTTTCACCAACAAACACAAACACCCATGGCAACGGCAATGTCACCAGGGGTCAATGTGATTTGTTATAATAATTAGAGAGTATTTCTATTGAGACACGCGATCAGTAACGCTAAAGATCTTGTTTACGCTTTTAAGATGTTTCGTGGATTTTCTCAATAATGCCCGTCGTCGAGCAGTTTTCGTAAAAGTTGAGCACTGCAACTTCTCCGCCATAGGCTTTGACAATTTCCCAGCCTACCACTTCAGTTTCGGAGTAATCTCCGCCTTTCACCAATACATCGGGTTTAATTAGGCGCAGTAACTCTTCGGGCGTATCGTCAGAGAAGCTAATCACCCAGTCGACAGCCTCCAATCCTGCCAATACCGCCATACGCCGCTCAACCGGATTAATAGGGCGCGACGGGCCTTTCAAACGGGATACAGATTCATCGCTGTTAATGGCAACGACCAAGCGGTGGCCCTGCTCACGCGCCTGCTCCAAGTAACCAACATGGCCTGCATGTATAATATCAAAGCAGCCGTTAGTGAATACAACCTTCTCACCCTGTTGTCTGACTTCCTCCAGCGCAATAAGTAACTGATCTACGCTCACTACACCGCGTTCAACTCCACGCTCCATACCAACCGCACGACGTAGCTCCGGACCACTAATGGTCGCAGTACCCAGCTTGCCCACCACAATACCCGCTGCCACATTGGCAAGCCCTGTTGCTTCCGGCAGCGAATAGCCCGCCGCCAGAGAAGATGCTAACACTGCAATAACTGTATCGCCAGCGCCAGTTACATCGAACACTTCGCGCGCTCTTGCGGGCAAATGCAGTTCAGGTTGATTGGGGCGCAACAGTGTCATTCCATGCTCACCTCGTGTCACTAACAGCGCCGACAACTCCAATTCTTGCATCAGCTGTGATGCTTTATCCACCAAGACCTGCTCAGTAGGGCAAGCGCCGACAACGATTTCCAGCTCGTGAATGTTCGGTGTAAGCAATGTCGCGCCTCTATAGCGAGAGAAATCACTGCCCTTGGGGTCGACCAACACCGGTACCTGTTGCTCGCGCGCAGCCGCAATCAATGCCTGGCAGTTTGCCAACGAGCCTTTGGCATAATCTGACAAGACCATGACGCCAGCCCCAGACAATAGTTGACGAGCCTTGTCCGCAAATTTCGAGCAGTCATCTGGCCCAAAAGACTGTTCGAAATCCATGCGAATTAATTGCTGGTGACGGCTCATAACACGCAGCTTAGTAATAGTTGGCTTATCTACAGAAACCTGAAAATCTGTCAAGATTCCCGCTGCACCTAACTGGCCACGCAGCACTTCGGCGGCCTCATCCCGGCCAACGACGCTCACCAAGGAGGCGGCCGCACCCAGCGCTGCAATATTGAGCGCAACATTACCAGCGCCACCGGCCCGGTCATCGGTCGTATTTACTTTGACAACAGGAACCGGCGCTTCAGGTGAAATTCGCGAAGTCTCGCCCACCCAATAACGATCGAGCATGACATCGCCAATAACCAGAACTTGCGATTGATCATAACGTGGTGACGGCAGTTGCATACTAATTTTCCAGCGGTTAAAGAGTCAGTGAATCGGATTGATTGGCGTTGTGCAAACGCGTGTAATGACCTTGCTTTTTCATCAATTCAGTGTGCGTCCCGGTCTCGACAATTTCGCCCTGATCCATCACCACAATAACGTCAGCTTTCTCAATCGTGGATAAACGATGTGCGACAACGAAAGTGGTGCGCCCCTTGGACACAGTTTCCAGAGCATTTTGAATATGCCGCTCGGATTCATTATCCAGTGCTGATGTAGCCTCATCCAAAATCAAAATAGGCGCATCTTTTAAAATCGCGCGGGCAATGGCCAGCCGCTGACGTTGCCCACCGGACAACTTGGCACCACCTTCGCCAATAAATGTATCGTATCCCTCGGGCAACTGCTCAATAAACTCCGAAGCAAAAGCGAGATCAGCGGCATTTTTAATCTGCTCGATCGGTGTCTGATTGAGGCCGCCGTAGCCAATATTGTGGGCGACAGAATCATTAAAAAGCACCACTTGTTGAGTTACCAGAGCAATCTGCGAGCGCAACCCCTTTAAAGTGAAAGTCGTAATGTCAGTACCGTCAATTAAAATACTCCCCTGCGCACCACCGTAGAAGCGCGCTAAAAGATTGACCAAAGTCGACTTGCCGCTGCCCGAGCGCCCGACCAGAGCGACAACCTGCCCAGGCTCGACATTTAAGTTGATGTTGCTGAGTGCCTCTCGATCGCTACCTTTGTAGCGAAAGCTTAAATTATTAAACTCGACCTGGCCGCGAATATTTGTCGGTACATGCTTGCCATTGTCTTCTTCAGGTGTCTCGTCAAGCACTTGAAAAATACTGTCAGCTGCCGCAACCCCTTTTTGAATCATAGGTACGGTTTCACTCAGCTGGCGCATGGGTTTGAGCACCATACCTACCGCAAGAAAGTAGGCAACAAAAGCACCCGCATCCTGAATTTGCATTTGGCCCAGTGCAACCCACAACAAGCTGGCCATTGCCAGTGAAATCAAAATTTGAATCAAAGGGGTATTGAGTGTTGAGGTCAGAACAATTTTTATATTTTGCACATAGTTGCGCCAGCTTGCTTCGGCAAACCGAGACTTCTCGTATTCTTCGCCACCAAAGCTGCGCATCACCCGATAGCCATTAACCATCTCTGAGGTTACCTGTGTGATATCACCCATGCTGTGCTGTACTTTCGTGCTGAGGCGCCGCAATCGCTTACCCACAAAACCAACCAACGCAGCGATTACGGGTACCACCCCCATCATCAATAGTGTTAGCACCCAATCCTTGTAAAAGAGATAACCCAAAAGAGCAACCACTGTCGTCCCTTCACGAATAATGGTTTTTAACGCCTCGGTGGAAGCGGTGGTTACATTGTTAACATTAAAATTTATCAGGGAAATCAATTGCCCCGAATCATTGCGCTCATAATACTCGCCGGGCAAGTAGACCATATGGTTGAACAGCTTCACTCGAAGCGTATCAACAATGCGAAAAGAAACCTTGGCAATGAAAAAATTGCCAATAAATCCGCCAAACCCGCGCACAAAAATAATGGCAATTATTATGGCAGAGGGGTGCCATAATGGTGGGCGCTGCTCGGCCTCAATAAAGTTAAGCAGATACTCCATATACTGCGCCATTGCCGGCTGGGAAGCAGAGTAGACTATAAAACCCAAGACACTGATCAAAAAGCTCATCCAGTGCGGCTTGATATAGGCAAGTAGCCTTAGATAGACGGAGAGCGACCCCGTGCCCGACGTTGTGTTCGGTGAGTTTTTAGAGGAAGCCATAGTACCCTTAACGGTCGCCAACTGGAGGGTCGGCTTTTGTGCGAACCCAAAGATCCGCGTATTTTACAAAAGTCGCATGGGACATCACCAGCGCTATCAGCAATCCTTGCCCACCATCAAGAAATCCACGGCGCAGCACGTACATGCGGATAAAGCAGAAAAAACCATGCAGGCAGGCGCCAAACAGAGACGCTTTACGGCCGTTGGCCGCCCTGGCAACCGCCCAGTGTTCAGCATAAAGGGCCGACTTAGTCACCAGGTGACGGACACTGTCGTAAACATAATGCAATAAATCGCCCGAAAGGCGCTTTACGGGCAACCGACTGGAATTTTGTAACCGCTCATGGACATACGTGTCATCAAAGCTCGCCCGCTCACGCGGGTACAAACGAGGAATCCAGTCCGGATACATATCCGTGTGCTTCATAAAACGACCAAAGCACCAACTCAGACGGTTTAATTCGTAAATGGCGTCATCGCCCTGAATAACCCGTTCAATCTCCTTGGCCAATTCCGCGCTAACCCGCTCATCTGCGTCGATGCATAAAATCCAGCGCCCCCTTGCCAGCCTTTGCGCGCGTTGGCGCTGCACACCAAACCCTTGCCAGTCGGCGGCAACTTCAACCCGTGCGCCAAGCTCGTGCGCGATCGGCACCGTATTATCGGTACTGCCAGCGTCCACAACCACAATCTCATCAGCAAATTGCAGACTTTTTAAACATTCGGAAAGCTTATCCTGTTCATTTTTTACAATCAGGACAGCACTGAGCAGCACTGACTCGGACATAACTGAGGGGTATCCGTGTTATTCGCTGTGGACTTTAGGCTCAGCCAATCTTACATAGCCCCAAAGTACCACCATAAAAAAGGCAAAGAGTGTAACGCCACTGTTGTGACGGAGAAAGGCCTGCGTGAAACCAAACATAATCACACCAGTGACCAACAGCAAGCCACACAAAGAAAACGCCCGCAACCTATAGTCCTCAGGCGAAGCACGCAACGATACACGTGCGAACACTATTAACGGCATGAGATACACCGCCAACAAAGCAATAACGCCTAGCGCCCCACGCTTCACCAAGGTATCAAGAATGTCATTGTGCAGGTGGTCTAGCTCGGCTACCTGGGTGCGTGAGGCTGCATCCGATATTAACTGCACCAAGGGCTCGACATACCCGGTTTCGCCCCAACCCATCCAGGGCTTTTCGGACGCCACAGCCAGTGCTGCGCGCCACATTTCCAGGCGAACCCCTATAGACTGGTCGACGTGTGTGCCTTGCATATAGCCGCCTAGACCAGATGACATTTGCTCTATACGCAGCTGCACTCCGGTTTGCGGAATAAGGTATAAGGTCACCACTAGCGCGGTCATTAGTGTCAAGCCAATCAACAAAAACCGACGCTGCATGCGATGACGAAAACACAAGTACAACAACCCCAACAGAAACGGCAATGCCACCCAACCGCCACGCGCTCCCGAAAAGAACGATGCTGCCAAACCCATCACGGCGGCTAGTATCAACAACCAAACCCAGCGCCTTGGACAGGCCTGCTGATGTGCCCACCCCAGCCCTGCAAGGCACATACACCCCATGAGTAGACATAAGTTGCCAAATTGAATGGCGTTCATAAAGCCCTGGGCACGCGGTAAATCTGTTTGCAACAACTGCCACAGCGCTACCATACCACCGAGAATGGTGCCTATCGCCAAGCCAAGCCACCAGCTACGCTCAGAAGGTTTAAACCCTATAACCGCTAAAAATACAAATATACCCAACAAAAACCGACTGGGCTCCTCAAAATATCTGGAGGCAGACCCGTGATACTGAATAATGACAAAGTGCGCTATGACATAGAACACTAAAGCCGATAAGATCCAGAGATCTTCCCGAGTCAAGCTCAGTGCGGGGCGAAACCACAACAGCAGTGGAATACAGGTAAGACACAGCAGTGCCGAGCCGTACGAGTATCCTGAAGGCAAAACGAAACACAGCACACACGTCAAAGCGATGCAGCTCGCAACAAAGCGACTGCCTTTAGGGGAAGGTAACGAGATGCCAGTAGTGGTTGGCATGTATTTGTAATCCGGCTCTATAAACATGCGCGTATCTATTCTTAATTTTAGCAAACTCCATTGTGCGACCACTAAGTTGAACCTAACCTGAACAAATTGGCCGCATGTCATTGAAACACAAGAAGCCACAGCCCCCCAGTCCCAGTCGCTAATTAAATGTTAAAAAACGCAACCGCTAAATTGAAACAAGGGAGCGCACGGCGTCAATAACTTGTGCCGGCGCTAAGTCGACCAAACACTTTTGGTGCGTCAAAGGGCACTGTCGGGCAAAGCAGGGCTGGCACGACAGCGACAATGACACAGTTTTCACCTTGTCCCCCAAAGGAGGGGTGAATGCGGTACTGGTGGAACCATACACAGCTACCAGCGGCCGCCCCAGTGCCGCCGCAATATGCATTAAGCCAGAGTCATTGCTCACTACTGCGTCACTGGCTGCCAGCAAATCAATAGCATCGGCAAGGGTGGTTTCCCCCGCCAAAGAGTATACCTGCGCGCGGGAGGACTCGGGCAAATGCGCCACAATGTCTTGCGCAACGGGGGCATCCTTCGCTGAACCAAACACCCAAACCTGCCAACCGGCTTCAATTTGCGCTTGCGCCAACGCGGCGTAGTGTATAGCAGGCCAGCGCTTGGCTGGACCAAATTCAGCGCCTGGACACAAGGCTAATACCGGCGAATCCGTACGCAGATTATATCTGTGTAACAGCGAAGGCAAACGAGACTGATCACTGCTTAGCGATGGCCAGGGCGCAGCCAGCTGAGACGGCGCCGAGGATGGAGCACCCAGCGCGACGAAACGATCGACCATCAACGGGAATTGCTCTTTATCGAGCGTGCGAATGTCATTCAACAAGCCATAACGCCATTCGCCGCGCCACCCGGTACGCACCGCAATACCGGCAAATGCCGGAACTAAGGCCGATTTAAGTGAATTGGGTAGGACAATCGCCTGATCATAACCGCTTTTGGCGAGCTCGCGCGCTAAACGCCAGCGCGCCTTTAGCATGACCTTGCCATGGCCAACGGGCATATCAATGCTAGTGGCTACCTCGGGCATGCGCTCGGTAATAGGGCGGCTCCAGGCCGGCGCCAATACGTCAATGTGCATATCCGGGGAGTGCCGACGCAGCGCCTTAAATAAGGACTGCGCCATCACCATATCGCCCACCCAAGAAGGGCCGACGATCAGTACGCGTTTCGCTGTACTCACTTACGACTTCTCACGCCAAACAGCGGGGCTCAACCCTTAACAGGGGCCAGCCAGCCTTTGTGCTGTGACAAGCGCCCTTTGACTGCATCGAAATACAGAGACTGCAGCTCGGTCGTCATGGGGCCTCGCTTACCTTCGCCAATCATGCGGCCATCAAGTTCGCGAATCGGTAGAACCTCAGCGGCGGTTCCGGTAAAGAACACCTCATCGGCCACGTACACCTCATCGCGGGTAATGCGTTTTTCACGCACTTCATACCCGCATTCCGCCGCCAGATTAAAAATGGTATTACGGGTAATACCATCCAGGCACGACGTCAGCTCCGGGGTGTAAATGATCTTATCGCGAATGACAAAAACGTTTTCACCGCTGCCCTCTGCCACATAGCCTTCGTTATCCAGCAACAGAGCCTCTTCACAGCCGCTATCCAGAGCCTCCTGCAAGGCCAACAACGAGTTGATGTAGTGGCCATTGGCCTTAGCCTTACACATGGAAATGTTCACGTGGTGACGGGTATAGCTCGATGTACGTACCTTAATACCCAGATCGCGCGCCTCCGGCGACATGTACGAAGGCCAATCCCAAGCTGCGACCATCACGTGCACTTTGAGGTTGTCGGCGCGCAACCCCATACCTTCGGAGCCGTAAAACACCATCGGCCGCAAGTAGCTTTCATGCAAGCCATTCTCACGCACCACTTGTTTTTGGGCTTCGTTCAACACGTCTTTGCCAACCGGCATCTTCATGCGCATGATATGCGCCGAGCGGAACAAACGGTCAGTGTGCTCCTGCAAACGGAAAATACAGGTGCCATCTTCAGCGGTTTCATAGGCACGCACGCCTTCAAACACACCCATGCCATAGTGCAAGGTGTGGGTCAGTACATGCACCTTAGCGTCACGCCAAGGTACCAGTTCGCCATCCAGCCAAATTACGCCATCGCGATCGGCAAGTGACATAGCCAACTCCTAAAAAGTCTCAATTGTCATTCGGGAAAAAGATCAAGGCCCAATAACGCACCCAACCTAAGCTGTCGCATCGAGCATTAACTGTCGCCAGTGCCCAGTAACCTGCTCACGCTCTTGAGCGAAAGCATCGTCACCTTGCAGTACCACCTCTTGTCGCTGTAGCGCGAGGCGGTGACCGGTGGATCGATAAGCCTTGTAGGCGTCAATCAATTGCGAAACCACCTCACCGGGCAGCAAAGCCTCTTGCTCAAGGGTTTCGAGTATGCGGATGTTGTCCGTGTACCGGGTGAGCGCAGGCGCTTTGTGGGCCCACGCTAAAACGGCGTATTGAACCATAAATTCAATATCAACGATACCACCACTGTCCTGCTTGAGATGAAATTTGTTGCTATCTGTACCGCTTCCGAGGTGGCCACGCATTTTTTCCCGCATATCCGTCACGTCTGTGCGCAGCTTGCCGAGATCGCGCTGCTCGCTAAGCAGCTCGGCGCGCGCGGCGTCAAAGCGCTGCGCCAACTCAGCACTGCCCGCTACCGGCCTTGCCCGCACCAGAGCCTGATGTTCCCAGGTCCATGCGTCAGTCCTCTGGTATTTTTCAAAAGCGCCCAAAGAGGTCACCAACATTCCGGAGTTGCCCGACGGCCGCAACCGCATATCCACTTCATACAGCTTGCCCGAGACGGTCTGCGTATCGAGAATATGAATAATTCGCTGACCAAGCCGGGTGTAGAAAGTAAGGTTATCCACCGATTTTTCACCGCTGGTCGCGCCTCCGGTATCGCCGTCATGCACAAACACCAAATCCAGATCCGAACCGTGCCCTAATTCAATGCCGCCGAGTTTGCCATAACCGACAACAATAAAGTTGGGCTCGCGCTCCTCTACACCATCGCTGCGGCGCGGGTAACCATGGCGCGCGGTCATTTGCTCCCAGGCCAACACCAGCACATGCTCCAGAATTGCCTCGGCGATGTAAGTTAAATAATCACTGACCTGCATAAGCGGCAGCGCTCCGGTTACCTCACTGGCCGCCACCCGCAAGGCATGAGCACTGCGAAAATAACGCAGCGTCTCCATATGCCCTTCCAGATCATCCCACCCAAAGCGCAGTAGCTCGCGCCTAAGCTCGTCCTGCAGAGCGTCGCGGTCAGGTGGGCTATAAAGGCTCTCGGGCGTCAGCAGTTCATCGAGCAGAATGGGGTGCTGGGCCAATTGATCCGCAATCCAGGGGCTTGCGGCACTCAAATGCACCATTTGCTTGAGCGCTGTGGGGTTTTCAACCAGAAGTACAAGATAGGCACTGCGCCTGGCCACCGACTCGACAAAGGGCAATATGCGCTTCAGTGTGTCGGCAAAATCGAGATCCGCCTCACTGCCAATGTGAATCAGCAGCCGGGGCACAAATTGATCAAGCCGACTGCGACTTGATGCCTGCATCGCTATTACCTGACGAGCGCCTTTCAATTCCTCCAACAACGCTATGACCGCACCACCTTGTTCGCAGCCATGCGCCGACAAAAACTCCAGCGCCTCTTCGCCTTGCAGTGAACCATCCCAGAGGCTACGCCAGTCATCCAACTCGCCTTCATCCAGAGTTTGGCTTTGATCCGGGTCGGCAATAACCTCCTGAAACTCGCGGTTGACGCACTGGCGCTGGGAGCTTAACTCCGCCAAAAAGGTTGGCCAGTCAGCAAAACCCATCACCGTAGCCAAGCGCAACTGGCCCTTTTCGTCCATAGGCAAGGACTGCGTCTGACGATCCTGAAAACCTTGAATGGCGTGCTCGGTATTGCGCAAAAAAATATACGCCCGGAGCAAAGCCTCGCCACTGCCTGGCGGCAGGTATTTTTGCGCCTCTAGCATCGGCAGCATTTTGCACACCTGCCGTTCACGCAACGCCACCTCACGCCCACCGCGTATCAACTGAAACAGTTGCACCACAAATTCGACTTCACGAATACCGCCCTCGCCTAATTTAACATCGAGGTCCATACCCTTGCGCTGCACCTGCCGGTTAATTAGACCCTTCATTTCACGCAGCGACTCAATCGCACTAAAATCCACGTACTGCCGGTAAGTAAAGGGAGCTAACATGCCCATCAAATCTTGACTGGCCAATTCGCCCCCCGGTGTCCAGGCAACGGGTCGCGCCTTGATCATGGCGTAGCGTTCCCAGTCGCGCCCCTGCGATTGGTAGTAGCTCTCCAGGGCATCATAATTTTGCACCAAAGCGCCACTCTGGCCGTGAGGCCGCAAGCGCATGTCCACCCGGAACACAAAGCCATCGGCGGTTTGCGCATCCAGAGACTGAATCAGCTTTTGCCCGAGCCGCACGAAAAACTCGTGATTAGACAGACTTTTTCGATCGCCATTGGTCTCCCCGGATTCGGGGTAGGCAAAAATTAAATCTATATCGGACGAAACATTCAGCTCCAGGGCACCCAATTTACCCATGCCCAATACCACCATAGATTGCACAGCGCCGGAATCGCGCCCGACAGGCTCGCCAAACCGCTTGACCAATGCCCGGTAGTGCCAATTCAGGGCGCTATCGATTAGGGTGTCGGCAAGCTTGGACAACTCGGCTGTGGTTTCCGACATACTTGCCTGACGGGTAAAGTCCCGCCAAACAATTCGCACCATGGCACGATTACGCGCTATACGTAGGGCCCGATCCAGAGCGGTATCATCGGCACAAGCTTCTAATTCCTGCGCCAGTTGCGTCAAATAGACATGACTTTGCGGCTGAAACAACTCACCACTGGTCATCAGCTGGGCCAAATGACCGGGGTTGCGAATACAGGTTTGCGCGACGAATTCACTCGTGGCTAACAGTCGATGCAACTGAGCCTCGAATTCATGCCAACTCAGAGGAACCGGACTTTGCTCCAGTACACTTTGTAAATCATCAAGGCCTGCAGAAGAAAAGGCCTGCTCCAATGCACTGCGCTGTCTTTGCGCATCATGAACAAGTGCATCGGGCAGTGGGGAAAGTGCAAACATCTAAACTCCAGCGCTATCGATTATTTCTGTTATGGTTGGCCGACTCTTCGAAATATTTTATGTGTGCCGCTCACACGAAACACCTGCTTTAATGGGCACTTAAACTCAGAGACAATTACCGCTCCGCCCGTTCCGGTGGCGGCGCTACGCGCAGCACCTCTTCCATGGTAGTCAGTCCCGCCGCTATCTTTTGCGCACCGGACAAGCGTAAGGTACGCATACCCTCGCGCATCGCCTGTTTACGCAGTGCCTGCAAATTACAGTTTTCGCCCACCATGTCTTTTACCGGGTCACTCATCAGCATGATTTCGTAAATACCCTGTCGGCCCAGGTACCCGGTATTGCGGCACTCCAAACAACCTACCGGGCGATACACGGTGTCCGGCATATTTACCTTCCAGGGTGACACCAGCGCATCCCAGTCATCGCGCTTCATCTCGCCGGGCTCTTTGCAGTGCGGACAGAGGGTTCGCACCAATCGCTGCGCCATAATGCCGAGCACTGTGGCGTTAATTAGGTAGGCGGGGACGCCTAAATCCAACAAGCGAGCGACAGATGCCGGGGCATCGTTGGTATGCAGTGTAGACAACACCAGATGGCCGGTCAGAGCAGCCTGTACGGCCATCTGCGCAGTTTCCAAATCCCGCATCTCACCGACCATAATAATATCCGGATCCTGCCGCATCAAAGTGCGAATGCCGGCGGCAAAGTCCAGCTCAATTTTGTGATGAACTTGAGTTTGATTGAAACTCTCTTCCACCATTTCTATCGGGTCTTCAATCGTGCTGACATTAACTTCGCTCGTCGCTAGCTTACGCAATGAAGAATAAAGCGTCGTGGTCTTACCCGATCCGGTGGGCCCTGTAACCAACACAATCCCATTGGGACGGGACAGCATGCCATCCCACCGTTTAAAATCGTCCCCCACTAGCCCCAAGTCATGAAAGCTTCGCAGCAACACCTCAGGATCAAAAATCCGCATTACCAACTTTTCACCAAACGCCGTGGGCAAAGTGGATAAGCGCAGCTCCACTTCGCTGTCATCCGCCCGCAAGGTTTTAATGCGGCCGTCTTGCGGCTTGCGCTTTTCAGCGATATTCATTCGCCCCAACACTTTAAAGCGACTGACGACGGCCATGGCTACACTGGCCGGAAACTCGTATACATCGTGCAATACCCCGTCAATCCGAAACCGCACGCGCCCGACCTCACGGCGCGGTTCGACGTGAATATCGCTGGCGCGCTGGTCATAGGCGTACTGCAATAACCAGTCGACAATATTGACAATATGCTTGTCATCGGCCTCTGCATCACCGAGCGATTTAAGCTCTACCAGCTGCTCAAAGTTGGTGACCACCGAGCTTTTGCCGCCACTGGCACCGGACACCGACCTGGCCAATGTATAGAACTCGATTTGGTAGCGGGTAACGTCGGCTGGGTTCGCAAAGACCTTCTTAATCTTGCGGCGGGCCACGTGCTCAACCTGCGGCTCCCAGCCCTCGACAAAGGGCTGTGCACAGGCGATCACGACCTCATCCGGCGTAACCCCCACGCAGAGAATTTCGTGGCGCTTGGCAAAGGCGTAGGAAACGACTGCGGTGACCTTAGGCACGTCAATTTTGAGTGGGTCAATATGAAAAATCGGCAGGTGGACGCGATCGGCCATCCACTGCGTAAGCGCCTCGCCATCGAGCAGCTTGCCCGCTCGACTGACATCTTCTACGTTTTGGGTGGCGATGTAGGCCAGAGGGTGCATCACCGACTGTTTGCGTGTGCGATTGGCCCCCAATAACACATTGGCGTCTTCCTGGCTCATCCGGCCATCGTTGACCAAATCATTGATCAACGAGCGTAAGTCCAACACCGCTTGCGCGGCGGCCTGTTGCTGCATAGCGGGCTCCCTGTGCCTTATGTAGTAATAGCGTTGAGTCGATTGTAGCCTCTGCAACTACCAGCCGTCACGACCAGATCGACAATCCGGCGGCCGTTTGGGGTGACCTCGGGGCATATAATTCATATACTGCGCGCTAATTCTACAGAAGGATATCAATATGGCCTTTAGTAACCCCTTTTCCAATATGTTTGGGCAGTCCCCGATTAAGCCCATGCAAGAGCACATGAGTGTCGCCGTTAAGGCCTCAAGTCGCCTATCTGACTTTTTTGAAGCGGTTATTGCTGGCGACTGGGACAAGGCCACCATAATCCAGAAAGAAATATCCGATATTGAGCATCAGGCCGATGACATGAAAAAGCAGTTGCGCCTGCACCTGCCCAAAAGCCTGTTCCTGCCTGTTCCGCGCACCGATTTGCTGGAATTGCTGAGCATGCAGGATCGCATTGCCAATAAGGCTCAGGATATCTCCGGTATTATGCTTGGCCGCAAGATGTCCATCCCCGCTACGCTCCAGCAAGATTTTGTCGAATTTGTAGATTCCGCACTGCACACCGCAGAACAGGCGCTGATCGCTATTAATGAGCTAGACGAACTGCTGGAAACCGGCTTTAGTGGCCGCGAACTCGATATTGTCGAAAACATGATCGAGAAGCTCGATCAGTATGAGCGCACCAATGACGCCCTGCAGGTGAAAATACGCGCAGCGCTGTTTAAGCTCGAAGCCAACCTACCACCGGTGGATGTGATGTTCCTTTACCAGGTCATCGACTGGATTGGTGAGCTGGCGGACCGCTCCCAATCCGTGGGTAGCCGCCTGCAACTGCTGCTGGCTCGCTAACCAATAGTATAAAAATTAACCGAACAACTCTGAAATCATACTGGGGAATGCCACATGACCGTTATCGCAGAATACGGCCAGATACTACTTATCCTCGCCTGCGTATTCGGCCTGTTTATGGCCTGGGGCGTGGGCGCCAACGATGTCGCCAATGCCATGGGCACATCGGTAGGCTCTAAAGCGCTGACCATTAAACAGGCGATTTTCGTCGCCATGATTTTTGAATTTTTAGGGGCTTACCTCGCCGGTGGCGCGGTAACTTCGACCATACGCAAAGGAATAGTCGACCCCGCGATAATGGCTGGCACCCCGGAACTCTTGGTATACGGGATGCTGTCGGCATTGCTCGCCGCTGGCACTTGGTTGCTGATTGCCAGCATATTAGGTTGGCCGGTATCGACGACCCACTCTATTGTCGGTGCCATCGTTGGCTTTGCGGCAATAGGCATCTCTACTGAGGCCGTGGCCTGGGGTAAAGTGCTCTCCATTGTCGCCAGCTGGGTGGTATCTCCGATGCTTGCCGGCACCATAGCCTTTTTTATATTTCGATCCGTGCAGAGGCTGATTCTCAATACCGAGGACCCCTTCACTCAAGCCAGGCGCTACATCCCATTTTATATGTTCGCGGTAGGCTTCTTGATCGCGATGGTAACCCTCCTAAAAGGGCTCAAGCACGTCTTCAAAGACTCTGGATTTTCTCTAAGCTTTCTCGAGAGCATGCTGATTGCCGGTGTCATTGGCGGTATCGTATGCGCCATCGGGGTTGTCATGTTGCGCCGCGTGGAGCCAGAGCAAGCCGACAGTGGCAATCGCTTTGCCAGTGTTGAGAAGATGTTTGCGGTACTGATGATCTTTACCGCTTGCGCCATGGCCTTTGCCCACGGCTCCAACGATGTAGCCAACGCCGTAGGCCCCATGGCCGCTGTAATCAACGTGGTGAAAACAGGCAGCGTAACCGCAAAATCGGCTATGCCGAGCTGGGTGCTGCTCATTGGCGGTGTCGGTATTGTGATTGGTCTTGCCACCTACGGTTTCAAAGTAATGGCCACCATTGGCAAAAAAATCACCGAACTGACCCCAAGCCGTGGTTTTGCCGCTGAGCTGGCAGCAGCTGCGACCGTAGTACTTGCCTCTGGTACCGGCCTGCCCATCTCCACCACTCACACCTTGGTAGGTGCGGTACTTGGCGTGGGCTTAGCGCGCGGTATTGGCGCGTTGAATCTTGGCGTTGTGGGCTCGATCTTTATGTCCTGGGTTGTGACCCTGCCCGCCGGTGCCGGCCTGGCCATTCTATTTTTCTTCTTCTTCAAGGGCATTTTCGGTTAAGCCCTGCGGGGGAGGGCCCGCCCCTCCCGCCACTTACCGAGCAGCCAAATTTACTGCCTAGTTAAACAAATTCGGCAGGGACGGGGCCTCGCTCGGCTCGCCGCTAATTTTCGACTCCGCACCACTGGCCCCGAACTCCAGCAAAGTCACCTCGGTGGCGGACGTGTCGCCATTGGTGGTGTTTTTTGATTGACTGGCAACAATGCCAAAGGGCACTTCAGTAGAGAAACACATTTCGGCCTCACTCTCGACCCGAAACGTTTTGAACATCACTTTCATTTCCGTATAGCCACTGCCACGCTGTACTTCGCATTTGAAGGTGCCAGCCGGCACGGTGACCTCTTTAGCGCCACCCTGCTGGAAGTCGTACTCCATTTGCGTTCCCATCGCCTGCAGCATAGCATCGGCCATAGCGCCGCCCCCGGAAATACGCATGGGCTGCTGATCGCCGGTCTGCATGATAATCTCGCTGCCGATACCACGCAGGTTGGTCATCACGTCGCCGGGGTCTCGGGTGAGTGCAGCTTCAGCCACCAACACTTTAATAATTGAGCGCTCCCCTTGTTGCTTACGCTTGCCTTTTTTCACCTGGTAGTTAGTTAGCTCAACCTCTATCCAGTAATGAGTATCGGCTCCGCGCGACTCCTGCCCGACCATTGAGGTACGCACAACCGCCACTGACTGCCGCCCTTTGTGGTCTGTGGTTGCCTCTTCACGCACCTGCCAGCTGCCCACCGGCGTAGCTGCCAAAAAGTCCAGCGCCGCGGCCACACTGGGCACGACTAACGCCGCCACCAACAACCATACCTTCAACCAAACACTCGATACTTTGTCCATATATCCCCCTGCCCCTTAAAAATGTAATACGCCATTAAATGACTATAGAGTTTCAGGGTTCAATGGCAAGTGTGTGACAGCTTTTCTTACCCATACCGCTGCATCTGTGTCTGTATTACACTGATGCGCTGATTTGTGGAGCACATCGATGTCACTCAACCTTAAACGTTACACCGACCACCTGCGCCAGTTGGTGGCCGAACCTTCCGTCAGTTGCGCCGTCCCCCGCTGGGACATGAGCAATCAGCGGGTAGTGGAACTGCTCGCCAACTGGCTCACCGAGCTCGGCTTTACAGCCGAGGTGCTGCCCGTCCCCGAGCACCCCGGCAAATTTAATATGCTGGCAACTTTGGGCAGCGGCGATGGCGGCTTAGTATTTGCCGGCCACAGCGATACTGTGCCCTATGATGAGCAGCGCTGGCAGAGCAACCCGTTTAGCCTGACTGAGCGCGATGGCCGACTGTTCGGACTTGGTGCGACCGATATGAAAGGGTTTTTCCCTGCCGTTCTCGAGGCCATTCGCGATATCGACAAAGGCAAATTACAGCAACCGGTCATAGTACTTGCGACTGCCGATGAAGAGAGCAGTATGAGCGGAGCTCGCCACCTGGTAGCGACCGGCGGCCTAAAGGCGCGCTATGCGGTGGTCGGTGAGCCTACCAGCCTGCAGCCCATCCATATGCACAAGGGCATTTTGATGGAATCCATCCGCGTTGTGGGCGCTGCCGGTCACTCCTCGAACCCCGCACTGGGTAACAGCGCTTTGGAGGCCATGCACGAGGTAATGGGCGAGCTGATGAGCTATCGCACCGAGCTGCAGGAACGTTTTTGCAACCCGGGCTTCTCAGTAGCCATCCCAACACTGAACCTGGGCTGTATTCACGGCGGCGACGGCGCCAATCGCATTTGCGGCGAGTGCGAGCTGCATTTCGATTTGCGCTCGACACCCGGCATGCACAATGACGAACTGCGCGAACAAATCAGCCGCAGACTTTCCCCTTTGGCCGAGCGGCGCAAAGTTGATATAGTTTTCTCAACGCTGTTTGAGGGTGTCGACCCGTTTTATCAGGACACAGATTCCGATCTGGTTAAAGCGTGCGAACGATTAACCGGGCAAACTCCCGCCAGCGTTGGTTTCGCTACCGAGGCACCTTTTTACCGGGAAATGGGTATGCAAACCGTGGTAATGGGACCCGGATCTATTGATCAGGCGCATCAAAGCAACGAATATATTGCTATCGACCAGCTCCAACCGGCCGTGAACAGCTTTAAAGGGTTAATTGAAACTCTGTGTATGGCAGACAGCTAGGGCAAAACATGAGTGACGACAATCAAACGGATTATGTAAAGTGGTTTCGCCACTCCTCGCCGTACATCAATGCCCACCGGGGAAAAACCTTTGTGGTCATGTTGCCTGGCGAAGCGTTGAGCCATGAAAATTTCAGCAACATCATTCACGACCTCGCGCTGCTGGCAAGCCTGGGGGTGCGCCTTGTATTGGTGCACGGGGCGCGCCCGCAAATTGATGCACGCCTGGCCTCCAGCAATAGCCCGTCACAGTTTCACAACAAGCTGAGAATTACCGACAGCGCCAGCTTAAGCGGCGTACTGCAAGCTATCGGCGAGGCCAGAATCACCATGGAAGCGGCTCTTTCCACTGGCCTGCCCAACTCGCCCATGCACGGCTCACGCATCGAGGTCATCAGTGGTAACTTTGTGTCGGCCATGCCACACGGTGTGATTGATGGCGTCGACTTACAACACACAGGCAAAGTTCGCCGTGTTAATACGCAACAGCTAGTGCGCTCTCTCGATGCCGGCGCCATCGCCCTGCTATCGCCACTGGGTTACTCCGCGACCGGCGAGGTGTTTAACCTGACATACGCCGATGTCGCGACGCACGTTGCAGCGGCTCTTAACGCCGACAAGCTTCTCGCGTTTTGCGATGCCGATGGTGTGTCTGACTCGCAGGGCTCACTGATCCGTCAGTTTACCCTCAATCAGTGCAAACAATATTTCGAACAGCGCGGAGGGCAGCTGCCCGAGCTGGTGGGGTTAGCACTACAGAGCGCCTACCTAAGCTGCCTGCAGGGCGTCAGACGTTCGCAGCTGGTTAATTTCACCAGAGACGGGGCTCTGCTAGGAGAGCTGTTTACTCGCGACGGCATGGGCACTATGGTCTATTCCGGCCACTATGAGCAGCTGCGCTCGGCAACCATTGAAGATGTCGGAGGCATACTTGAGCTGATCGCGCCGCTCGAAAGCGAGGGCATTTTAGTCCGTCGCTCGCGGGAGCTGCTGGAAACCGAAATCGACCAGTTTAATGTTATGGAGAAAGACGGCACCATAATCGCTTGCGCCTCACTCTACCCCTACGACGATATAGCCGAGCTCGCCTGCGTTGCCACGCACCCAGATTATCGCAAAGGTGGGCGCGCCCAGGCTTTGCTCGAGCAACTCGAACAGGGTGCCCGCGGCCGTGGAATTCGCCGCTTATTTGTTTTGACAACACAAACCGCCCATTGGTTTTTAGAACAGGGGTTTGTACCCGGCAAGATTGACGAGCTGCCAATGAAAAAGCAGTCACTCTACAATTACCAGCGCGGCTCTAAAATATTTTTCAAAGACCTCTAACGCAGCCAACCGGCGGCCCCATTTAGGCGTCGCCGGTTCTCGCCACGCCCTGAAATCTGGTATCCTTTCGGGTTAATCGATATGAGCCCAACGGGCTTTTTAGCAAATCCGGGGATACTATGCCTACCTACCGCTCCAGAACTACTACCGCCGGCCGCAACATGGCAGGTGCACGCGCGCTGTGGCGCGCCACGGGCATGAAAGACGATGACTTTCAAAAGCCTATCATTGCGATCGCCAACTCCTTTACGCAGTTTGTGCCAGGGCATGTGCACCTCAAGGACATGGGCCAGCTAGTTGCGCGTGAAATCGAAAAAGCCGGCGGTGTCGCCAAAGAATTCAATACCATTGCCGTTGATGACGGCATTGCCATGGGCCACGACGGCATGCTGTACTCGCTGCCGTCGCGCGACATTATCGCCGACTCCGTAGAATACATGGTGAATGCCCACTGCGCCGATGCGCTCGTGTGTATATCCAACTGCGACAAAATCACTCCGGGAATGTTAATGGCCGCCATGCGTCTCAACGTGCCCGCGATCTTTGTCTCTGGCGGACCGATGGAAGCCGGGAAAACCAAGCTGCTCGATCACGGCCTCGATTTGATTGACGCCATGGTAATGGCGGCCGACGACAGCGTTGACGACGAAACACTTGCCGAAGTAGAGCGCAGCGCGTGCCCGACCTGCGGCAGCTGCTCAGGCATGTTCACTGCCAACTCCATGAACTGCCTGACCGAAGCCTTGGGGCTTTCCCTGCCAGGCAACGGCACCATCGTCGCCACCCACGCTGACCGTGAGCAACTGTTTAAACGTGCCGGCCACCGCATTGTGGAAATCGCCAAACGCTACTACGAAGACGACGAAGAACACTTGCTGCCGCGGGCCATTGGCAGCAAAAAAGCTTTCGGTAACGCCATGGCACTGGACATAGCAATGGGCGGCTCTACCAATACTATTTTGCACTTATTGGCCGCCGCCCAAGAAGCCGAACTGGATTTCGGAATGACGGACATCGACCGCATTTCCCGTGAAGTACCTCAGCTTTGTAAAGTGGCTCCCAATACACAGAAGTACCACATTGAAGATGTACACCGCGCCGGCGGCATTATGGGCATTCTCGGCGAACTCGATCGGGCCGGTGTGCTCGACACTTCAGTGCCCACCGTTCACAGCGACACCATGAAAGAGGCGCTGGATACCTGGGACATTATGCGAGACCCTAGCCCCGAAGTGGTGGACTTTTTCAAAGCCGGACCCGGTGGCATCCCCACCCAAGTTGCCTTCAGTCAGGCCGCGCGCTGGCCCAGTTTGGATGGCGATCGCGAAACGGGCTGCATTCGTCATATTGATCACGCTTTCTCTACAGAGGGCGGGCTCGCAGTACTTTACGGCAATATCGCCGAGGACGGCTGTGTCGTTAAAACCGCGGGTGTGGACGACTCCATCCTGGTATTCGAAGGCCCGGCACACGTGGTCGAAAGCCAGGAAGCTGCCGTGGAAAATATACTGGAAGGCAAGGTCAAGGAAGGCGACGTAGTGATTATTCGCTACGAAGGACCGCGCGGTGGGCCGGGTATGCAGGAAATGCTTTACCCGACCAGTTATCTTAAATCTAAGGGTATGGGTAAAGCCTGTGCACTGCTAACCGACGGCCGCTTCTCCGGGGGCACTTCAGGACTTTCAATCGGCCATGCCTCCCCCGAAGCCGCCGCAGGAGGCGCTATTGGCCTGGTAGAAAGTGGCGATATCATTCGTATCGATATTCCCAGCCGCACCATCGACGTTAAGCTATCCGCGCGCGAACTGCACGAGCGCCGCGAACAGATGGATGCGCGTGAAAACCCATGGAAACCGGTAGAAGCCCGCCCGCGTAAAGTCAGTGCTTCGCTAAAAGCCTACGCCATGCTCGCCACCAGCGCCGACAAAGGCGCGGTTCGTGATTTGAGCAAGCTCGACTAGAAACGCGATTAAGCAACACTGCCTTAAAGCCTGCATACGCGGGCTTTTTTATATCCAGTAATCTTGCGGTATAAAAAAACCGGCCAGCGGCCGGTTTTTTTAGCGATGGTCTATGAAAAACTAGCCATCTTTCAGTGCATCTTGTCGCTTCTTCTCACCCTCAGTGAATTTGATCCACTGATTGGCAAACTGACGGCTGCGCTTATCACGTGCGGCTTTTTTGAAGGCTTCAATCGCGGCTTCAAAATTGCCTAACTCAAGCTCGGTTTGACCAATGGTCATATGAACCTGATCCGGGCGACTTAAACCGCCTTTCCTAAGTGCGCTTTTTGCCGCTGACGAAGCACCACTGAAATCGTCGCGCGAGAACAACAACCGAGCCAAATTAAACGACAGATCACCATCGTCTGATTTCGCGGCTGCGCGTTTCATCTCGACCAGAGCCTTCTCAGTTTCCTGAGCCAGACGCCAAGAATTCGCTAACAGCTCCAGGTTAGTAGCATCAGCTTTAACCAATTTGTCTTGGTTAATGGCTTTATCAAGAATTTTGGCGGCTTTGTAAGGCGCTTCATTCTCAATAAAGTAGCCGGCCAAACCTTTCAGTTCAGTCTCTTTTTTCAGACCGCCCATAACGTACATGGAATCTTGAGTGCGACTAAAGTTTTCCATTTCGCCGAGCTCATAATACAAGCTAGACAACTGCGACCAGTAACTCATCTTCGGGTAATGACGTACCATCGCTTTAACTACATTTAAAGTAGAGCGATAATCTTCCTTAAAGTAGTACATGGCGCGCAAAAAGCTCAGCCAATCCTCACGAGGAATTTTGCCATCGGCTTCAAACATGCTCACAGCTTGCAGCATGTTGGCCAGTGCTTTTTCTTGCTGGTCGGCACCATAGTAGATTTGCGCAAGCGTCGCGTACTGGCTGGCAGAAATCATTGCCACCATTTTCGACCACTTTTCCAAATACTCTACAGCTTTGGCTTCGTTCTCTTCCTGGGCATAAAGCTGACCCAAAAAGTAGTAGAACTGAGCTTCAGTACCGGCCGGTAAGTTCGGGCTCTGCGCAACCACTTTTTCGAAGTAGCGAATGGTATTCGCCATATCTTCGCGCTCGTAGTAGATCTGACCCAGCACCTGATACAGCATAGCCTTAGAATACGGGTTCAAATCCTCGACGTCCTCTTCCATATCCTTGGCCATTTCAAAGGCTTTGGCAGGATTTGGTTTGGCACCCTCTGCAACTTGCTCCTCAGTAGGCTCCAGTGTCGAGGTAATTTCACCATAATCTTTAATAAAAGACTGTGGCAAACCCGGCAAACGACGTGGATCTGGACGCTTTTCGGCGGGCTGCAACGCCTGCGCTTTCGCGGGCGCCACATCTAACGCATACACATCAGCTGAGCTAAGCAGCGCCATAGGCGCCGCAGCAATCACTGAAACAGCAACCGATTTACGCAAGGTGTTGGAAATTACGGACTTCAACTTCTTCATTTTCACCACCTTTACTGTTGCAGCTCGAAGGTAAAGCGGTTGCGAACGCCAGGTACTTCAATCGCAGTACCGTCAATAACCCGCGGCTTGTATTTAAATTTCTCGGCGGCACGAATCGCGGCTCGGTTAAAGATGGAGGTTTCGTCGCCATCTTTTGTAATCGCTTCAATCACCTCAACGTCTCGGGTCGCCCCGGTTGTTGTCACGGTGTATTCAACGGTTACAAAGCCTTCAATACCACGCTGCGCTGCGCGACGCGGGTACTGTGGAGCCACTTTTACGATCGGCAGATATTCACCATCACCACCCAAACCAGACGTACTGATATTGATATCGGAGCCCAGGTTAGGGGCGTCCATATTCAAGGCTTGCGGGTTGATCTCAGGGGTATCGAAATCAGGCTCAGGAATATCTGGCGGCGGAGTATCCGGGGTTTCCGGCTTGTCCGGCTTTGCAGCTTCGTAGCGAGTTTCGATGGTGGTATCTGGCATATGAATATCTTCAATCCGAACCGTCTCTTCTTGATCGTCGGCCTTCAGATCGGTGTTAATCAATGCCTGCATCAGAAATAGAAGGCCAAACGTCGTGCCCACCGCTAATGCAATCGAAATTATTACTCTTCCAAAATTCATAGCGGCCTAGTTCTTCACAGTTGAAACGGCTACGTTACTCACACTCAACTGACGAGCGGTATCGGCCACCTCAGCAAGCAGTTTTACACTCGCCTCAGTATCCGCCTGAATAACAACAGTGCCGTTTGGATTATCTGCAAGCAGACGCTCAATTTGCGCCCGCACCCCACGCGGATCCACTTCTTGCTTGTCGATCCAGATCTCATCATCACCAGTGATCGCGATCAAAATGCTGGCGTTTTTCTTCTCTTCAGACGTCGTCGCATCGGGACGTTCGACTTCCACCCCGGTCTCTTTAATGAACGTTGCAGTCACAATAAAGAAGATCAGCATGATGAAGACCACGTCCAGCATCGGAGTCAAGTCAATGGCTCCAGCCTGATCTTCTTCGGCTTGGTTTCTACTGCTCATGGCAATTCTCTTTTAACTGGTTGGTGTCTGCCAGCCTCAGTGATCCATCGTTAGATGGTCAGCAAGCAACTGATTTTCACGGTTGGCTATGCGAGTCAGATAGGTGTTGGCAAAAAGCCCTGACAGTGCTGCAACCATACCCGCCATTGTCGGGATTGTTGCTTTCGATACACCACCGGCCATTTCTTTAGCATCACCACCACCAGTTACAGACAGTACATTGAACACTTCAATCATGCCGGTAACGGTTCCCAACAGACCGAGGAGCGGACACAGACTGACCATAGTGGCAATCATGTCCATATTGGTGTTGACCTTTTCCTCAACCCGGGAGATCAGCGCATAACGAATCTGGTGTGCATTCCAGGACTTGCGCTCGGCACGAGCTTCCCAAGCGTCTAAGGCTGCTTGCACATCGCCCTTCAAACCACCTTTGAAGTACCACACCCGCTCGAAAGCGAGTGTCCACATTACGAAGGTTAGGGCGGCGATCCCGATCAAAATGGGGCCGCCCTGGTCTAGAAAGGCTTTAATGGCGGCTATTGCTTCCATTAAACCCATAACTCAACTCCTACTTGCGCTCAGCGTTTTCGGCAATGATACCGGCGGCCTGCTCTTCAAGAACATGCAGAACACGCTTGGCACGACCGTTAACTATGGTGTGAATCAATACAGTCGGAATCGCAACCAACAGACCCCATACGGTGGTGATCAAGGCAGAGGAAATACCGCTGGCCATGTTTTTCGGATCACCGGCACCGAAGATGGTAATGGCCTGGAAGGTCAGAATCATACCGGTTACGGTACCCAACAGCCCCATCAGAGGTGCAACCGCGGCAATAATTTTCAGAATTGCCAAGCCACTCTCGATAGCAGGACGCTCTTTCAGTACCGCCTCTTCGAGTTTCAGCTCAAGGGTTTCGCCATCAACGGTTGGGTTATCTTCGGCTACTTTCAGCACGCGACCCAGTGGGTTGTTGGTGTTCGCTTTCTTAGACTTCAGCTGTGAGCTAACTTTCGCGCTAACAGTGAACAGGTACAAGAAGCGCCATACACCAATCAGCAGACCAAAGGCACCCACGATCATAATCGCGTAACCGACTTCACCACCTTGGCTCCACAGACGCTCACCCCAGGTTGGGCTGTCGATCAGTGCAGTCAGCAGTGAACCACCGGTAGGACCAGTAGGGTCAAGACCCACACCAACCAGACCGCCCGTAGCGCCTTGCAGCTCTTGCGCAGAGCTCAGGAAGTTACCGGCTGGCTGACGGGTCAGCTCTTCCATTTTGTAACCGTCGGCAATGTAGCTCAGGTACTTACCTTCAGAAACCAGGTTGTAAGAACCAATACGCACAACTTCTTGGCTAGCTTGCTCGCCGTTTGGCTTAATAACAGTACCGTTGAACTTAACAACGCGACCGCTCTCTACCATTTGACGCTGTTGCTCGTACCAGAGACGCTCGATTTCTTCGATAGAAGGCAGACGAGTGTTGCTGTTCATTTTGTCAATCAGGGTGGTCAAGAAATCACCGCGATTGGGGTACTGAGCAGAGATCAGCGACGAGCTCAAATTAGAGCGCAAGTCACCGGCCGTTGAGGTCAAGTGACCAAACAACTCTTTCAACGAACCCAAACGCTCATTGAACTGCTTGGTTTTAGCTTCTACGTCCAACTCTTGCTTGGCGTAAGTTTCTTCCAGGCGAGTAGAGCGCGCCTCTTCCGCAGCCAGAGTATTCTGGGCTTGCTTCAGCAGTGCCGCCTGGTTGTTTTTCTCGCGCAGGAACTGCTGCTCACGTTTTTTGTGCTCAGCAGACTCTTGGACGCGGGACTCTTTCACCATAGTCAAAAGTTCGTCAAGACTCGCAGCCTTGTCGTCGTTCTGAGCCATAGCGATGTTGGTAGTAAACAGGCCTGCAGCGATGGCTACCAGGCAGCTTTTAGCAAACTTCATTTTCATTGCGCTGCCTCCGGTGCTTGGACAGGTACAAACATAATGTCTTTAGCGGCCTGGTTGCGAGCGATGCGCAGACCTTTGAGGATCTGGCCGCGGTAAGAGTCATCCAGTGCAACCCACTCACCCAAATTAGGATCGTAAGCACCAGATTGCTCAGTATCGGTTGTTTGATACATCAAAGAAACACGACCAATACGCAAGATGTTAACTTCGCGATCCTGACCGTCGATGTTCAAAGTGTCGCGGTATGCTTCGATGAAACGGCCGTATTCACTTTCAATACGGTAAGCTTCCAGAACCTGACGAAACTTCTCTGCAACAGAGATATCCGCGCGGTCTTGGTTAGCACGCAACATGGCGATGCGATCCAGACGCTCTTCCAACTTGAAAGGCTTATCCAGTTCTACAAACTGCTCCAGCGCATCCAACATACGGATAACCAGAGGCTGGATACGACGCTCGATAACGGTAACGTTGTCGATCGACTCATCCAAATCTTTGATAACGGCCAGCTGAGCGGCAATTTGCTTCTCGAGCTGGCTGTTGTAAAGACGCATATCTTCGATCGACTTATTTACTTGCTTGAACTGAACCAGCAGGTCGTCAGTCTCCTGAGCAAGACGATCGATACGGACTTGGGAGTCCTGAGCCAAGGTCGTTTTGGCCTGGCTAGTCTGGAGTACTTGATCCAGAGTTTCATCTGCCATGACAGCGCTACCCATTAGCGCACTGGCAGAAAGCACTGTGGACAGAGCCACGGCTTTCATTCGCTGCTTTTTCATATATCCCCCAACTCGGGTGCTTCATCAGGTTTTTGCGACAGACTGCTGTCACAGACGCATATCCACTGAGCCTCTTACGAGGTCGTTAAGAACGCAGCATTGTAATAAGAGGGTTCCTCCACATTCAATGCTTAATCCAAATGCCCTTTTTACTGTGTACATCGGTATCAAACTGGTAACACTTTACCGCACCAAGACAAGGCACCGGTAACACACGGACAAAAAATAACCAAAAAAAGGCTATAAAACATGCCAAAATCGGCCGTTAAAGTTTTAAATATCCGACTTGACGTTACGCTCCAGTACTAAAAACCGGTGAGAAAGAGGAGCATCCTCCTCACCCGACTGACGAGATACTTCCCGCCACTCACTCTTCGGTAACTCGGGAAAAAACGCGTCAGCGCCTTCCACGGTCACATCAATTTCGGTTTTATATACACGGTCGGCGCGAGCCAGGGCCGCTCGGTAAATTTGCTCGCCCCCCACAACCATCACCTCCGCTGTGCCCTCAGGCGCGCGGGTACGAGCCACATCAATGGCCTCATCGACACTGCCGGCCACGGCAACCCCTGTCGGCGCCTGCCACTGGCGATTTCTGGAAATCACAATATTTAGGCGCCCAGGCAAAGGCTTACCGATTGACTCGAACGTTTTGCGGCCCATGATAATAGGTTTGCCGAGTGTCGTGCGCTTAAAGAACTGTAAATCTGCCGGCAAATGCCAGGGCATTGCATTGCCCTTACCGATGGCGTTGGCGTCGCCACAGGCGACAATCATAGCTATATTCACTGAACGTATCCCAAGGCCAAACCTAAACAGAAATAGGTGCTTTTATTCGTGGATGAGGGTCGTACCTATCGAAACTAAAATCTTCAAGCTCGTAATCAAAAATCGACTCCGGCTTGCGGGCAATAACCAGCTTAGGCAGTGTTCGCGGCTCGCGCGCCAATTGCTCGTAAACGATGTCGTCGGTCAGGTGATCGTTGTACAAATGGCAGTCACCAAAGGTGTGAACAAAATCCCCCACCTCAAGGTCGCACTGCTGAGCGATCATATGAGTCAACAACGCGTAGCTGGCGATGTTAAAAGGCACCCCCAAAAACAAGTCGGCACTGCGCTGATATAATTGACACGACAACTTACCACCGGCCACGTAAAATTGAAACAGGGTATGACACGCCGCCAACGCCATTTTTCCCGCAGCCACGTTAGCCTGCGGCGACTCGGCCTCGTCGGGCAAGTCAGCGGGATTCCAGGCACTCACAATCAAACGGCGCGAGTTAGGTTTAGTGCGTATCTGCTCAATGACCTGAGAAATTTGATCGATCGTGGCACCGCCCGGGCAAGCCCAACTGCGCCACTGCTTACCGTACACCGGCCCCAGATCTCCGTCATCGGTGGCCCACTCATTCCAAATGCGACAGCCGCGCTCTTGCAGCCAGGCCACGTCGGTGCGCCCCTGTAAAAACCACAACAACTCGACAATAACGCTTTTTAAATGCACGGTCTTGGTTGTCACCAATGGAAACCCCGCCGACAAATCGAATCGCATCTGCCGGCCGAATACCGACCGCGTACCTGTGCCGGTCCGATCCCCCCGCTCAATGCCGTTATCAACGACATCGCGCATCAATTCCAAATACTGTTTCATTTCTCTCCTCGCTCCGCACGGTGCTGCGCCAGGTTGATGCTGCCGTAGGCCACCAGCAAAAGTCCTATCCCGAGTATCAACAGCGGCAACGATAGCAGCTGGCCGCGAGTCACCCAACCAAACAAATCAAATTGAATGTGCTGATCGGGCTCGCGGGCAAACTCCGCTAACATACGAAATACCGCGTAACCGATGAGAAAGACCCCACTGACGGCACCCGTCGGTCGCGGCTTTTTCGAGAAAAGAAAAACAATGATAAAAAGCAGAACCCCTTCCAGCGCCATCTGATAGAGCTGAGACGGGTGACGTGCCAGTTGTTCCGGGTCTTTGGGAAATACCATAGCCCAGGGCAAATCCGTCGCCCGCCCCCAAAGCTCCTGACCAATAAAATTTCCCAGGCGTCCGAACGCCAACCCGAGGGGCACCATCGGCGCAACAAAGTCAGTTAGGCGCAAATAGGGAATATGCAGGCGATGAGCGTAGAACAACATAGCCAGTAGCACACCAACAAGGCCACCATGGAAAGACATACCGCCCTCCCATAGGCGGAACAACCACAGCGGGTCATTCATCCAGGCATCGAAGTTATAAAACACCACATAGCCAAAGCGCCCCCCCAAAACCACACCAAAAGCACCGTAGGTAATCAGGTTTTCCACCTGCGGGCGGGTGATTGGCGAGCCGGGCTGAGCCGCCCGGTGCATGGCAATTAGCCAGGCCGATGCAAAGGCGAACAAATACGTTATACCGTACCAGTGCACATCCAGGGGGCCAATGGAAATGGCAACGGGATCGAAATCGGGATGGGTAAGCATAGAGTTAAGAATTATATGAGTGCCGGACCAAAAGTGCGGCAATCATAACACCCGCTTATGACAGGGGGAAGCAAGCTGCCACACTGCGCTAGGCGGTGTGACGGCGGTCATCCTCTTCAAGCGGACGGATAACCCGGCTAACACCGGCCTCACGCAAGGTCTGATCAACGCGAACACGAATTTGCTCGGCGTCAGCCATGGGCATGACATCCGCCAGCAACGCTTCCGCCTGCTCCAGATTAATCGCGCGAATAACCGACTTCACCTTAGGCAAGTTAGAGGCGTTCATCGACAAGACATCGTAGCCCATCGCCATCAGAATAATCGCGGCCCCGGGGTCACCGGCCAGCTCACCGCAAATACTCACGCTGACGCCCTGCGCATGGCCATCCTGCACGACCTGAAGCAGCGCCCGCAGCACCGCCGGGTGAAATGCTTGGTACAAATCAGCCACTCTGGCGTTATTGCGATCAACGGCCAACAGGTACTGCGTCAGGTCATTGCTGCCCACAGATAAAAAGTCGACTCGCGCGGCCAGCTCCCGTGCCAAGTACACCGCTGACGGCACCTCGATCATGACGCCAATGGGGGGCAATTTAACATCAAAGCCCTCTTCTAACAGTTCGTGGTAGGCCCGATAAATAAGCGCTTTGGCCTCCTCCAGCTCGGTAATTCCGGAAATCATTGGCAGTAAAATTCGCAAATTATCAAGGCCCACACTGGCCTTAATCATGGCGCGAATTTGCGCCAGAAAGATTTCCGGGTGATCGAGCGTCACCCGAATACCGCGCCAGCCCAAAAATGGGTTGGCCTCCTCAATAGGGAAGTAGGGCAGCGCTTTATCGCCACCAATGTCCAGGGTGCGCACAGTGACCGTGTGGGGGGCGAAAGCCTCTAATTGCTCACGGTAAATGCCGCGCTGCTCTTCTTCCGACGGAAAGCGATCCCGCAGCAGGAAGGGTACCTCGGTACGGTAAAGGCCAACCCCTTCAGCACCGCGCTCCAGCGAGCGCAGCACATCGGCCATTAAGCCGGTGTTAACCCACAGTGGTAGGCGGTATTTATCCAAGGTCTCACAGGGTAAGTCATTGAGCGCTTCCAACCCTTTGACCAGCTCGTCTTCCTCGCGCGCAATAGCCTGATAATGCTTGAGTAGTTGCGGGCCAGGATTGCTGTATACGGCACCCTTGTAACCATCGACAATCAACGGACGGCCGTCCATCCGGGTGTAGGGCAAATCCTGCGCGCCCATGATGGTAGGGATACCCATGGCGCGCGCCAAAATAGCGACATGCGAGTTACTGGAGCCCTGCACCGAAACCAAACCCGCCAACCGCTCCGCCGGCACCTCGCCCAGCATCGATGCGGTTAGGTCATCGCCGATTAAAATGGTCTTATCCGGGTAAATTTTGCACTGCTGGTTGGACTCTTGCAGGTAGGCTAGGACGCGCCGCCCCAGATCGCGCACATCGGTCGCCCGCTCGCGCAGATAGTCGTCCGCCATACTGGCAAAGGTGTTTTCGTGCTCGAGAATAACCTCGCTCCAGGCATAAGGCGCGTAGGTACCCTCTTTAATTTTGGCAATCACTTCGCCGCCCAGCGATGCGTCATCAAGCATGGCCAAATAGGCATCGAACAGCGCCCGCTCTTCGCGGTTAAGACGCTCTTCGAGCTGCTTGCCCAGCGCCTTGATGTCCTCACGCACCGCCATTAAACACTGCTGAAAAAAATCAATCTCCGCATCGACGTCGTCACATTCGCGGTACGGCACCGACTTTAAATCGGCCAGCGGTGCAACGACAACCGCCTCGCCTATAGCAATGCCTGGCGCACCGGACACACCGGAAAATTTAGCCTGCGACGGAGCCTGCCCGACCGAGACCATTGTGCCGGTTGCCTCAGCGTGGGCAATAACGCCAGCCAATTGGGCCGACATGGTGACAAGAAATGCTTCGTCACCTTCATCAAAACGGCGCCGCTCAACCTGCTGGACAACAAGAACACCGAGCACCTGACGGTGGTGAATAATCGGTACGCCCAGGAAGGAGCTGTAACGCTCTTCGCCCGTTTCGGGAAAGTATTGATAACTGGGGTGAGACTCGGCGTCTTCGAGGTTAACCGGCTCTTCACGAACCACGACCCGGCCAACCAAGCCTTCACCCCGGGCGAGGCGAACCTGACCCACAGCTTCAGCCTGCAGCCCTTCGGTGGCCATCAGCACATAGTCACCGACATGGTCGCGCAGGTAAACCGAACACACCTGCGTCTGCATGGCTTGCTTAACGCGTGCGACAATAATGGCCAGCGCCTTATGCAGGTCGCGGGCGGTGTTCACTTCCTGAACAATACGGCGCAGTGAGTTAAGCATGGTCGCCATTATGGTTTACTCAATAGTTGTTCCTGCCCCGAGCATCAATGGGCTCAGGTTCCTGCGGGCTAACTGCCCCTGTCTTGCATGCGCCTCTTGCGCACGCTCCTCGTTAACACGCCCCTTTGCGCTCAAGCTGGCAGTGCATGGCTGCCAGCTCTTTCAGTGCTCTGCGGTATACATCACGCTTAAAGGCAACCACTTTACCCAGTGGATACCAATAAGACACCCAGCGCCAATCGTCAAACTCGGCGTGGCCGTCATTATCCAGTGTAATCTGATTCTCCTGAGCGCGCAGCTTCAGCAAAAACCACTTTTGCTTCTGCCCCACACACAACGGCTGAGTGTTGTGTCGAACCAGGCGGTGCGGTAAGCGATAACGCAGCCATCCTCGCGTGCAAGCCAGAATTTCAACGTCTTGTTCGGTCAGCCCGACCTCCTCGCCCAATTCGCGAAACAGCGCTTGCTCTGGTGTCTCGTGATGGTTGATGCCACCTTGGGGAAACTGCCAGGCATCTTGCCCACCGACACGGCGAGCCCACAAAACCTGACCCCGGTCATTTGTTAGAATTATGCCTACATTGGGGCGAAACCCATCGGAATCTATCACTTCACCTTCCCAAATCTGCTGTCGTCTGGCACCTGAGAGGTCTTACTGCACCCACCCAACCTCTCACCAGGACCCTATTATTCGCTCGCAGGCATACAGGGCGCCTTACTTTGGCAGCCCTTTTGGCGCCGCGGCTGTTAAATCGCACCCCTGCTTGCCCATCGCTCAATAGTCCGAAGTATCACTTTACTATTAAGGGTTTAGCGAGCATTTTTCCATAAAATATCACGTCTATTCAATCGAGGTTACACAAACTGACAAGGAATACCAAATGCTAATGCAACAAAGTGAGTTCTGGCGGGAGGCTGGCTTACTCGGTATCCTAGGCGCTTTGCCACCTTGCGGGAGAAACAACCGTGGCTTTGGCCATCTTCGATTTAGACAATACACTGATTAATGGTGATAGCGATCACCTGTGGGGCGAGTTTCTGATAGGCCAGGGCCTGGTCGATGAAACGCAATACCGCCGCCGCAATGATGACTTCTATGAAGCTTATAAAAGAGCCGAGCTGGATATTGACGCCTACTTAAAGTTTGCGCTGTCACCGCTGCCCGAGCGCTCACCACAAGACTGGGGGAAACTGCACCAGCAATTTCTCAGCGACGTCATTGACCCCATCGTCTTACCTGCCGCCCGCGCCCTTCTGCAAAAACATCGCGCGCAGGGCGACTACCTACTGATTATTACCGCCACCAATGGTTTTATTACCCGCCCAATCGCCAGCGCTTTGGGCGTGGATCATATTCTTGCCACCGACCCGGAGATAGCCGATGGACGTTATACCGGTGATTATATTGGCACACCGTGCTACGCCGATGGCAAAGTGGTGAATTTACACCAGTGGTTAGAGCAGTATGATTTTGACCTGGCGCAGAGTCACTTTTACAGTGACTCAATCAACGACTTGCCGCTTCTCGAGGAGGTGGGCTTCCCCGTCGCCGTCAACCCTGACACGGCACTGGCCGAAGTAGCGCAAACAAGACAGTGGCCTATACTCGATCTGCGAGAGCCCGCATGAACCGGCCGGGCTCGCTTTTGCTAATATGTCTTGCACTCGCAAGCCTTATTGGCTGCGAAAACAATGAGCCTCCGGTCGTGTCTGCACCCGAAGCCCGAGCGCCTGAGACACCGGCCGCCCCGACTGACGACATCCAACTCAGCGGCCTAACGCGCCTACTCTGGCAGGTCGCAGGCGAGACCACCGGCCACCTGAGTGAAAGCTGCCTGCAACTTCACACACAAATTGAAGATTTGCTGGACGCACCATCGCAAACGCAATTGCAGCAAGCCCAAAACCTATGGCAACAACTGCACGCCCGCGTACTTTTAACGAACCCTGTCACCGGCCTCGCCGCGACCAATCCCAGTTTGTTTGCGGAGCTGGCCCAAGACCTAACACTCGTCACCCAGCAACCGATTGCGCCCGGCTTTCTCGACCGGGTACAGAACTACCCTTACAGTGGAATCGTTTACGATGTAAGTTTGCCTTTAAATCGCGATACTCTGCTCAACCAACACGGTTTAACCGCAGCCAATGAAGCCACCGTTGGGCTGCACGTTCTGGAATTTCTACTATTTGGGGATACCGGCGAACGCAGTGTTGACGATTTTCGACAAGCAAACGTTGCAGGCTCGCACAGCAAAAGCAGCGAACAGCCCAACAACCGTCGTCGCACATTATTACAACTGACTTCGCGACTCACCTGCGACGCTCTGGAAAGTTTGCCCGAACACTGGCACCCGGGTAGCACAAGCGCCCATACATACAACCGTCTTGCGTCACACACTCAGCTAGAGCTGTGGCGCTATGCACTGGCGTCCAACCTACAGACAATACTCGACCCCGAGCACTGTGAATTCACCCAGCAGCCGTGCATTGTTTCGCCGGACGCCGTGGGGTCTCTACTGAGCTTTCTGGCGCACGAACATGACGGCTATCGATTGTTGCCCGAACTGAATTTATTGAGTCTCGACGCGCAGCTGGAATCACTGCAAAACAACGCGGAGGTGGCTGCCGCCGAACGGCAGCAGCATTTAACCATGATATTAAAAACGATTAGCGAGCAAGCGCAAACACCCGGGCAAAAATAGCTTTTAAATATCTGGTTTCAACAATGGCAGGGTGCTCCGGGTGATCCGGCCCCTGCCCCATGCGCTCAACGATGCGGGCGTCGAGACCACGCTTCCAGGCGCTGGCGTGCACGATCTCGACCAGAGCCTGCTCGGCAAGGTGCATGGAGCAGGACGCAGAAACCAACAAGCCCCCATCGGCCAGCAACTTCATGCCCAGCTCATTGATGTGGCGGTAGGCGGCCTCACCGGCTTGCTGGTCTTTGCGACGCTTAATAAACGCGGGCGGATCTAACACAACGACATCAAACTCACGCTTCTCTTCGATAAGCTTTTTAAGCACGTCTATGGCTTTCCCCGCTATGGTCTCAACCCGGTCTTCCACGCCGTTTAGCCTGGCGTTGGCATACACGGCATCGACCGCATTTTGCGAAGCGTCCACACACACCAACTGCTCGGCACCAGCCACCAAGGCCTCGATACCCCAGCCGCCAATATAGGAGAACACATCAAGCACCCGCGTACCTTTAGCCCATTGCTGTAGCTGAGCCCGCGCCATGCGGTGATCGTAAAACCAACCGGTTTTCTGACCTTTTCGTACCGGCGCCAAAAAGTGTGCGCCATTTTCAATCAGCGGGACCTCATCGGGCACTTCACCATAGGCCACTTCGGTATAGAGCGGAAGCCCTTCCATGGCGCGGGCACTGTGCTCGTTGGCGAGCAGTACACCTTTCGGGGCGAGCAATTCGACCAACGCATCCACAATCAGCGCGCGCATATTTTCCATGCCGACAGAGGCAATTTGCACCACCAGGTAATCACCGAAGCGATCCACCACCAAGCCTGGCAACAGATCACTGTCACCGTATACCAGCCGGTAAAAAGGCTCGGGGAAGGAGGCGTCGCGCAATGCCAATGCCACCTGCAAACGCTGGCGTAGAAGCTCGGCACCGAAGGGGGCGTCCTGCCGATTGATTAAGCGTCCACAAATTAAGTTGGCTGGGCTCACTAAAGCCACACCCAAAAACTGATCGCGAGCACTCACCACGCGCATTTGCGTACCCGGCTCAATGCCCTTAAGCGGCGAGCGCTTGGTGTCGACTTCGTTGCTGTAAATCCAAAGGTGTCCGCGTTTCAGACGTCGGTCTTTTTGCGAATTGAGATAAAGTGTGGCTAAAGACATGATAAGTGCTCCGGTTAGAGCCGCGTAGTATAGCGTGTTGAGGCTGTAAATTTGCCAAGCAAAGTGAGATGAAAGGGAAAGGCCTTGGCTAGCAGGCTGTTGAAAAACCCTATGCATACTCAACGTAGCCCGAAGCGTGCAGATGTTGTGTCTTGTCTCGACGGACAGGGTGGTTCCCTTTGCTAGAGGCAAGGCGCAGCAGATGTGCGCTTCAGATCACGCCCTGCGGGGCTTTCAACAGCCTTGCTAGGTTAATCTTCCAATTGATCCAGTGAAAGTGAGGGCTTGTCTGCGAAGACTGTCATATCCTCGGTGTTGGCGCCTTCGCGACACTCGCCGCGAATCCACTGCACCTGGTTACTCAGGCGAAAATCCAACTCAAAATAGCCGGTGCGACAATAGCCCGTTTGCGCCACTACGTAAGCGGTGCGCCGCTGCAATTTGCGGTAATCTCGCTTGCCCGGTGGTCGCCCGGGACGAGCGCGCGGGTCCATGCGGGCCTCCAGCTCTGGCGGTAACCCGACCCGATAGGTAAATTGCTTACTGGTGTTAGGGAGTATACGAATGGCCAACGACTCAGGCGCCGAGCCATAAGAAGGTGTGCTGGAACAGGCCGGCAACTGCAATACTGCCAATAGCGCTAGCGCCCACAATTGCCACTTCATTCCCCACTCCCACACCGCATTATTATCAATGCAGCCCAGTCTAGAGAATGCCAGCCTGATTGAAAAGGTCGCTAGCGATTTACGCGCTCACGGTAACACTACAGGTTGCACGTTCGAGGGGGGCGACTCACCACTTTCGTTGATCGCGATCACCCGATAAAAATAAGGGCGCCCAGGCACCATCGCCGTGGTATCGCGCGCAATGACCTGCTCCAGCGGACGATACTCCTGTAACCCGTCAGACACGTTATCGGCAACAATTAACCACGGGCCGCTTTCACTTTGCGCGCGCTCAATACGGTACAGGCGTCCGAGCGGTGCCCCCATAAAATTAATGCGTTCACGGGGATCGACAATCGCGCGCAGTATCGGCGCTTGCGGAGCAGGCAGAGGCTGGGCCGCCTTCTTCCCGTTCATTTGCGCCTGCGCTTTACGCACTAAATTCACCACCGCAATTTCTTCATTGTCAGCCGCTTCAGGAAAGCCTGGAATATGATAGCTGTAATGACCGGTGTATTCTTTATGCCAGTAAAAGCCGCCGTTATGACGATGACCACGAAACCCCCAAATAAACGCGCCAGCCGCTTTCGCACCTTTGTGCTCAGTGTGCACAGCCGCCTGCATAATCGCATCCAGCCCCGCAGCATCACGCAGGCCAAACTCACCGACTAAATACACTTTTTTCGCATCGATAGCCTCGAGATCCTTGCGCACCTGCTCGGGGTTATTGTTGTCATTGGTGGTGTAAAAATGGTTGGAAATAATATCGACATTGGGATCATCCAAAGCGAATTTATTGATCTTAAGATAAGTACCGTCAACCACCAGGTGGTTGGTGTCTAACGCTTTAATGTGCGCTGCGGTTTTGCGCACAAAAGGTTCGGTAGAGGCTTTCAATTCATTGCCAGTTTCCCAGGCGAGAATGGCTTTTTCGTCGCGGTACTCGCGCCCGGTTAGGGTATTGGTGCGGTTAATAACCTGCTCAATAATATTCAAGTAGGCCGCGTAGGTCTTACTTTCGGTGTCGTAAAAGTCGTCCGCCGTTTCATCGTAAAACGCCGCCAACTGCTCACGCCCGCCCCACCACTTCCAGTGATCAATAAACGGCAGAATCAAACGCAACCCATGCTCTTCGGACAAGGCAATCATACGGTCGTAGTGCACCATTGCCGCCTCGTTCAATACCGGCATGCCGCCCTTTTCTGTGGGGGGTAAAATGTGGGTTTCGCGGCCGCAGGCTTCATCCCACGGCGTTGCCACCGACAACACATACACCCGCATTGCCTTGTGGCCACTTCTGACCAGCGCCTTAATCCAGTTTTCCTGTTCATCCGCCGTGGGCCAGCGAAAATACTGTCCCCATCCACGCGGGTCCGCCTCACAAACGCCGCGAGCATCGTCTTCAATGCGGTGTAACTCCGGCGCGTGAATACCGGCAAAGCGGAAAGCCTGATCGCCATCTTTGAGCTCGTGACCATCACGGGTGATGAAATTATCGAAAGCGAGGCTGGAGCAACTGGCCGCTAGAGCAACAGCGACGAGAAGTGTACGCACAATTGACATGAAAACTCCTGACAAGACGGGCTGTTCTGATTATTCGTTTGCGGCTTATAGAGTAGCCGATGCCGGGTAGCTTAGCAGGAATTACCGGAAAATGTAACGGGTTACATCAAGGCGGAATGCGGTTGACGGAAAATAGAAAACGAGCAAGACACCTACAATCCCCTCGTCCCGTTTAGGCTTTCGATAACCTAAAGGCACAAGACTGCCTTCCTATATTCGCCCAAAAAGAAAACAGCCTACATTGAGCATCAATGCGACAGGTCGTGAATTCCTAGTCCGATGTTTAGCAAAGAAAAACATCAGTTGCCCTCTCATGAACACCTAAAGCTCTCTATAAGAGTCTTCGCTTATACATTTCCCTCTATAAGCAATACGACACACACCCCCACAAAAAGATCGACTACAAACATCTTAACTCCATGAGTTAAAAGCTTTTTTTCTTACTGGCACACTGCCTGCTATTGATCTCAGATCCATGGCATAGAGCAGCAACCTGATCTGCTATATCGCCTTCGTGTTGGCTTGGTAAGGTGTGATGACGATGAAAATAAAATCCTTAGTATGTGTTTCTTTTTGTTTGGCGCTTGGCGCATGTGGGGGCGGAGGCTCTGGCGGCGATTCTGGTGGATCTAACAACTCAAGCAACTCTAGCTCAAGTAGCTCTAGCTCAAGTAGTTCGAGCAGCAGCTCCCAAGTGACTGAGCCGGGCTCCATTGAACTCTCCCCCAGTAATGTCACGATAGAGTACGGCTCTCCGGCGGCCTTAGCGGTCAGCGTATCCAACGGCACACTGGAAAGTGTTAGCTGCGACGATGGTATTGAGTATCATGAAGAGGGCTCTGTTCTTGCTAACGGCGGGCTAGGTAGTTTTATTTGCACCGCTAACGCTGTCGATAACGACCAGAACCCCTTAACCGCTACCGCCAATATACAGGTAGTCGACACCACGGAGCCCTCCATCAGCGCTCCTGGCTCCCTTGCGCTGACTCAGAATGTCAGTAGGGAACTATCCATTGCTGTGGTCGATTTACTGGATGGCAACATCGTTACCTTCGATGTAGGCTGCCCTGCTGGAATTAGCTACGCACAAGGTGCTATTACCGCAACTGCGGCCGGGACCTTTGCCTGCACGATATCGGCAAGCGATACGAGCGGTAATGTCGCGAATACTCAAGTCGCGTTAGCAGTTACCGCGACCGTTAGCAGTGAGCCCCCTGTTGCCAATGCCGGAGATGACGTCAATACTCCCACCGGCTCAACGGTCACCTTAGATGCCAGCGCCAGTACCGACGCGGACAGCGATATTACCGGCTACGAATGGAGCATTATCGAACAACCCTCTGGCAGCAACGCGAGTATCGCCAACGCCAACAGTACAACCACCGAATTCACGCCGGATGTGGATGGCGATTACACGATTCGTGTGCGGGTCAGTGATGCCGGCAATAACGACGATGACGATGAACTTATCGTCACCGCCAGTACAGCGACGTGGATTCTCAACCCCAGCTCATCTATGGGCGAAAACATTGATGCAATTGTTAACGTAACGGACGTCAGTGACGTCACGGTTAACCAAACCAACTTTAAACAAATTTCGACCTCAGGAATCCCAGACTACTTGTTCGTCATCACGCAAGAGCAAGTAGACGCATTGAACAGCCGTCCCAAGGCTTCGGATGACTTTATCGGTGGCGCCACCTCTGCACGCGCCGGTGACTTGATCGCTTTCGGTGATGATTTAGGCTACGACACACGTAGCGGCCCAGGTTGTGACCTTGGTTATTGGCCTCCCGGCCCTGCCTGCCCATCTGATCAGCAGCGCTCGGCCAACATTCCAGCACAGCCGAGCCCGGCCAGCGCAGACGACAGCTGTAATACCGGCCTGAATTCAATTGGCTTAATGTTAAACGGTACCTCTGTTTATAACTGGTCCGATGGGGTCAGCTACCAAGGGCAAGGAACCTGGAATCAGCTCGCCCCGGAGTTTGAAATTTACGACGTAGACATATGTTCGGGCCACGCTCAAACCGAAGGCGACTATCATCACCATATGTTCTCGTCTTGCCTGGCTGATTTATTCTCTGATGAAGGTAAAGCTCACTCCCCCATCTACGGATATGCTGCCGATGGCTATCCCATTTACGGGCCCTATCAAGGCGCCGGCGAACTGGCGAAGCCGGGCTGGGTTAAACGCGACTATAACGATATCAGCAAGGGTGGTTGTGGTAGCGGTACTCGCAGCTGTTTAATGGTCGATCAGTTAGACCCAGCACAAGGTACAACCCCCCTCAGCAGTAACGGGCCCGATACCGACCAGGTAGTCTCCTCCAACTCTGGCAACGAATTTATCGTGGCCTCGGGTTACTACTATGAGGATTACTACTACGATGCCAGCCTGACGCAACAAGGTGGCGTATATCTGGACGAGCACAACGGTCATGATCACGACGGGCTCGGCTACCATTACCACACCACTGTAGAAGAAGGCACTGACGGCGCACTCATTCCAATTTTCCCTTACAACGTTGGCCCCACCTTCTATGGTGAAACACCGGGTGGTTCTATTTACACTTGTCAACGAGGCTCAAGATAATGAAATTCCGACACATTCTTTTGCTAGCCTTAGTCTGCCTGGTAGGGCCGGCACTTGCCAGCACCCCTATGCCGGCAGATCACGAGCATGCAATGCGTCAAATTCCGGAGGGCAGTACCCTGCCTTCTCTATCATTGGCCCTACATCGTGACACTAAGTCGGGATTTAATTTGGCGATCCAAACAAAAGACTTTTACCTGGAACCGCCAGAGCTGGCGAGTGACAATCAGGGGTTGATTTTGGAAGGTCACGCACATATTTTCATCAATGGTGAAAAAATTTATCGAGCTTACTCACAACACATACATTTACCGGCAGAACTGTTTGATGAAGGTATCAATCAGATCATGGTGTCGCTCAATGACCACGAGCATAATACGTGGAGCAAGGGCAGCCGTATGGTAATGAGCACCTTAGTGATCGACAACGGGGAGCAAGATTATCTAAAGCACCAATTCTCGACATTTGAATAGGCGGGCGCGGGTACGAATAAAATTCCGTACCCGCACTTTTCTTGCAACGCGTTCAGTTGAGTTACTTTGGATATCGGATGCCCAAGTCAAGCTCGAGGCAAGGAGCGCGACAACAATGCACGTCACCCGTCACCCGTCACCCGTCACCCGTCACCCGTCACCCGTCACCCAGCTACTTAACCCAAACCTGTTTGGCATTCACAAACTCTTTAATGCCATGTGGCCCCAACTCGCGGCCGTAGCCCGAGCCCTTGATGCCCCCGCTGGGTAAACGCGGGTCGGTTTTAACAATGCCGTTAATAGCCACCTGACCCGTGTCGATTTGCAGCGCCCATTTTTCGGCACTGGCAACATCGGCCGTCCAAATGGCAGCGCCCAAACCGTAGGCGCTGTCGTTGGCCAAAGCAATGGCTTCGTCTATATCGGCAACGGCGGTAACGGCCATTACCGGGCCGAAGGTTTCTTCGTGAAAGGCCGTCATACTCGGGGTGACACCGGTCAATAACGTCGGCGGATAGAAATACCCAGCACTGTCAGGCAGCTCGCCCCCCAGTTCACATATCGCGCCGGCATCAACCGTCTCGCTCACCTGACGATGCAGGTTAAGCTGTAAGTCCCGACGTGCAATAGGGCCGATTTGCGTGTCCGGGTTTTGCGGGTCGCCGAGTTTTAATGCTTGCAACCGTTCTTTTAACATGGGGATAAATTTATCTACCACCGATTGCTCCACCAATATCCGCTTGGCAGCAATGCACGATTGTCCGGCATTAATAATTCGCGATAGTACGGCGATATCAGCCGCGCTTTCGAGGTCGGCATCGGCCAAGACAATGCAGGGGTCAGAGCCACCTAACTCCAGCACTGTAGGCTTAATTTCACTGCCCGCTACCGCCGCCACTTTGGCCCCCGCTCCGGCCGAGCCAGTAAAGGAGACCGCTGCAATACGAGGGTCGCGAATAGCGGCTTCCACCTGGCTGGTCTCTACCGGCAAATTCACCATGATATTGTCAGGCGCACCGGCTGCAACAAAGGCGTCTGCAATGGCCTGTGCACTGGCAGGCACGTTGGGGTCGTGTTTCATCACACACGTATTTCCCGCCATAAGCGCAGGCGCCAAGTAGCGAAAGGCCAACCACAGGGGCGCGTTCCAGGGCAGAATACCCAAGAGCGTTCCCAGTGGTTGATAGCACACATAACTGTGACTGGCATCCGATGGCAAGGATTCAGCCGTTAGGTAAGCTTCGGCGTGTTCAGCGTAATACTCCGAACACCAGGCGGCCTTTTCCACTTCGGGCTCACCTTCACGTACCGGCTTGCCCATTTCATCGGCCATTAGCTTAGCCATCGCGGGTTTTTGCTTGCGCAATTCGGCGGCAACCGCTTTTAAAACGTCAGCGCGCTCGGCAAATGACTTACTGCGCCAAGACTCGAACGCACTGTGTGCTTGACCGATTCGCTCACTGACTTGCTCGGCATCCAGTGAGGGGTATTCGGCAATTGTCTCCCCGGTAAACGGGTTGTTGGCTACTAACATCTCGCCTCCTATGGCTCTTGCTTTTTGTCTTTATCGCCTTCTGCGGCTGGAGCTTTTTCTGATTTCTTTTGCTTGGCGCGCTGCGCACTCAACTGAGCAACACTGGCACCTTCGTCACTTTTAACCGTGAAGTTGCGGTCCATTGTGAAGAACGATTTACATCCCTCATCGGTAATGTAAATGGTGTCGGAAATGCCACAGGTTTTGTCGCCATCAACGCCCCACATCCACGGAATAATATGGAAGGTCATCCCCTCTTTCAGCACGGTTGACTCGCCCTGCTTCAAACTGACGATATAGCCTTCATCCCAACTGGGTGGAAAGGCAATACCAATGGCGTAACCGGAGCGAGTAATCAAGCGCGCGCCGACGTCGTTGTCGGAAATAATATTGCGCACAATATTGTCGGCATCGGATACTGTCATACCCGGTTGAAAATACTCGTGCACAGCGTGCAGCGCATGTTTCATTTTTTCCTGCGCCTTGTACATGGAATCGGTTAAATCACCCAGCACCACAGTGCGCATCATGGCGGTGTGGTATCGCCGGTAACAGCCGCCCACCTCCAAAAACACATGTTCGCCCGGCTGTACCGTGCGCCCCTCCCAAGTAGCGTGACCAATCATGGTTCGCGGCCCGGACGTCACATAGGGCATCACCGCCGGCGGCTCGCCACCGGCACGGAACATACCGGCACTGACGGCTGCGGCAATATCATTTTCAGTCGCTCCGGCCTTACAGGCCTCAATTCCCGCGTGCATACCCGCCTCGGTAGCGATGGCGGCTTTGTGCATAAGCTCAATTTCCACCGCCGATTTACACACACGCCCCTCCTCTACAATACCGAAGCAATCAAGCAGCTTGGCTTCGGTTAAGGTGGTGTGAATCGTGTCTTGCTGGTACGCGGGGAAGAAGTAACTGTTGCGTTCATAACCAATGCGTTTTTTGGAAAGTCCAAATTCACGCAGTGCATCCACCAACATTTGAATCGCATCGCCAGTATCCGGGTAAGGTCTGGTGCGCTCCACCCAAGTGCGGGCAAAAATGTTGGATTCCTCCATGGCGCGAGTAATCATAAAAGGCTCGTCAACCAAGGGCACCACTAACGCCTGAAAGAACGAATAACCAGTGGTTTGATAATCCGTTAAGTACATAATGTTTTCAGGGTCGGTAATGACTACCGCATCCAGGTGGCGCTCTTCAATACGCGCGCGCAAAGCGCTTAGTCTTCGCTCGTACTCTTCGTACGGAAACGTCATATCATCGCGTTGCTTCATGCGGCGCCTCCCATTACTTTCTCGGTGTGTTTCACTAAGGTGGCGAGTGCGGATTCGAGCTGATCTTGTGGAATGGTAAGCGGTGGAATCAATTTAATAACACGCCCACCCGTACCACAGGCAGACACGAGTAAACCATCGTCAAAACAGGCGGCAACAATTGCTTTCGCCGTGGCACCATCGCCTACGTCTATGCCATAAAGCATTCCGCGCCCGCGTATTTGCACCTGATCGTATTTTTTCTCCAACGGAGCTATGGCATCCAGCATGATTTTGCCTTTGACCTTGACCTCGTCCATAAGCTCTGGCGTTTCGAAATAGCCAATCGCCTCTGAGCCTGCCACAAAACTCAACCCCTGACCACGGAAAGTACCTGTGTGTTCACCCGGGTTCCAGTGTTTATCGACCTCGGGCTTAACCAAATTCATCGCCATGGGCGTACCCCAGCCACCAATGCCTTTAGCCAGGCACACAATGTCAGGGTCAATGTCCATGCCATCGAAACTAAAGAAAGAGCCAGTGCGGCCACAGCCCACCTGAATATCATCAATAATTAACAGTGAACCCAGCTCTTTTGCCAGGGCCGCCAAGCTTTGCAGCCACTCTTTACTGGCCACATTTACACCACCTTCGGCCTGAATGGTTTCCACCAAAAAGGCCGCAGGTGGCTGTAAGCCACTGGATGTATCGCTGTAAAGCGATCGCATCTGCTCGATCACACCATTGCCGCAACCCATGGTGCAACCACTGCAAGTTTTCTCACAGCCAAACGGAAAATGCGATACATGCTGAAGGGGAACGCCGGAGGCGGCGCGAAACACCTGATTGGCGGTACACGCCAAAGCCCCCAGCGTCATGCCATGAAAGCCATGAGTAAACGCTACAATTTGAGTGCGCTTAGTCACGCGACGGGCGATCTTCAGAGCCGCTTCAACAGAGTTAGTGCCTGTGGGGCCCATAAACTGCATCTTATGCGGCATATCACGTGGTTCAAGAATGGTTTTGGTAAACCTCTCCATAAACGTTCGCTTCGCCGTACTGTGCATGTCCAGGCTGTGCGTTACGCCGTTTGATTCAATGTAATCAATAACCGCACGCTTCATACGTTCGTTGTTATGGCCAAAGTTCAACACGCCAGCTCCGGCAAAAAAGTCGATATATTCTTTGCCTTGGTCGTCAACCTGAACCGCGTTACTGGCCGTATCAAATACCACGGGATACACTCGGCAGTAGCCACGAATTTCAGATTCACGCGCTTCAAAAATACTCATAAACTTCTCCTTAACATCACACGGTTTAAGAGCCCAGCTATTGTTTTACTGCGGCATGGGTGCTCCCACTAACTGACTGAATAATTTCACGACAGGTTCTATCAAACGATCGTTAAAATCGTATTGCGGGTTGTGACAAGCATAGTGATGATTGTCACCATCGTCGGCACCGATCAGAGCAAAGGCACCGGGAATTTCTTTAAGGTAGTAGCTAAAATCTTCCGACGCCATAATCGGTACTGCAATGACATCGTCAAGGCTTAGGCCATCACCCATTAAAGGCCAGGTATCGCGAACTTTTTGTGCAGGTTCAGCGTGATTAATCGTCGCATCGTAGCGGGGAATTATCTCCACCTCGGCCCTAACGCCGTAAGCGCTGGCCACTTGTTTCGATATATCGGTAATAAGTTGGTTAACCTGATCGCGGGCGGCGCGATCAGAGACTCGAATACTGCCACCGACTTTCGCGACTTCCGGAATGACCGTGGGGCCACTGGGCGCGTCGATCGATGTAACACTGACCACCGTTGCCTGTTGCGGCGCCAACCGGCGGCTGACAATTTGTTGCAGTGCCTGCACCAACGCTGCAACGGCCAGAACCGGGTCACTGCACAGTTCGGGTTGACTGGCGTGGCCGCCAACACCGTGAAGGGTTATTTCGAAAGTACCATTGCCGCACATAACAATGCCGTCGGGACATACCAACTTGCCGAACTCAATCGCCGGCCAGTTATGCCAACCGTATATGCAGTCAACACCGGCCAGCGCGCCATCGTTAATCATCTCGCGCGCACCATGGCCGCCCTCTTCTGCCGGCTGGAAAAGTAAGGTCACGGGGCCGGGCAAATCGGCTTCGTGTTTTTTTAACCACATGGCTGCTGCCAACAGCGCTGCGGTGTGGCCATCGTGGCCGCAGGCATGCATGCACCCATCGCGATTCGATGACCAGGGCTGCCCGGTTCGCTCATTAATAGGTAGAGCGTCAATATCTCCGCGCAGCGCAATATGAGAACCGGTGGCCGCACTGGCGAGGGTCGCCAGGGTGCCGGTTTCCGCACAACTGCGCCATTGAATGCCAAGTGCATCCAGCTCATCGCGTATTCTTTGGGCAGTATCATGCTCCTGCCAACCAAGCTCAGGCTCACTGTGAAAGTGCCTGCGCAGCACTTTAGCCTGGCTTATTATTTCCGGCCACTGATAGGTCATAGTTCTCCTTGCAACCTAAGGTGAAAGTCAGAGTCAGCCTGCTAGCTCTGATAGTAGACTCTAGGCAAGGGTTGTTCCAATCTATAGAAAAAGCCAAAAACCGTATGAAAAAGCCGAATAGTGCGGGCCGCGAGAGCGCATCGAAATTTTATGCGCCCCGAAAGAGCGCAAGGAATTGTAAATACTGCAATTATGGCCAGGTAACGGTTGGCAATGTTTCAAAACCTGGTTTGGCAAACAGGTAACCCTGAAAACGTTCCACCCCCAAGTCACACAAGCAGTGGTATTCATCCAAAGTTTCCACCCCTTCAGCGAGCGGAACAATGTTGAGCTCATCACACAGTGCAAGCAAGTGCCGAACAATCACTTGCTTGGCCAGGTGTTGGTCAATATCTATCACCAGCTCCCGGTCGATCTTTAACAAATCAGGCTGAAACGATGCCAACATATTGAGGCCAGCATAACCCGCACCAAAGTCATCGAGCGCGGTTTTAAAGCCCGAAGCCTGGTAGTAGCGCACTATGTCGCGCAGGTGATACTTATCCTGCACATGTTCCGCTTCCGTGATTTCAAATAAGATACGCTCCACGGGAAAATCCCACTCACTTGCAGCATGCAAAGTAGTGCGTATGCAAAGCTCGGGACGATATACCGCATTTGGCATGAAGTTAATACTTACATACCCCTCAATCCCCAGTTTTGAGGCCCACTCGATGGCTTTGACGCGGCAGGTTTGATCGAAGCGATATAGATTGTGGTCGTTGACCTGCTCAATAACCCACATCGCGCCTTGACCATCGAGCCCCCGACACAGGGCTTCATAACCTAATATTTCCCGGTGACCGGCATCGACAATGGGCTGAAACGCCATAGAAAAATCAAACCCTAGCGCCTCGCCATTGCGGCAAGCCTGGCAAGACAGTTCGGTGTAGTCAGTGGGGCCAGCTTGACTTGAGTTGCAGCCCATTTAAATCTCCCGGGTTTTATTTTTGAACTCTATTTAGTTAAGCACATCTGCACAATATCGCTAGGCGCATAAATCATCCCCCATCATAAGCCGCCTTCGCCTAGCCACCTAAGCTACCCCGGCCACGCCTACCAAAATCAGGGGATCACCGCGGATTTTGGGGGGCATAAAAAGTGGCTTTGCGTAGCATCATTATCCAATCGTAAAGGCTACAATGGCGTCTAAATTTTTGCGAGGCGTGTGCCAGATTTCGGATTACCGTATCATATGCGCCCTCTATGCCAGCCGGAGCACAGCGCCATCATGTCGATACAATCGCCACCCAAGCCGTATTTGTGGATCTGGTTTTTGTGGCTGGCCGCGTTCTATTTGGTATGGTTTTACTTGATTCAGGCCGACGGAGCATGGGCTGCCGCCAAAGAGCATTGGGCCATCGCCGCCGCTATGGCCGTAGGCAGCTACGCTGCTGGCTCTACCCCTATGGGTGGTGGCACCGTAGGCTTTCCGGTACTGGTACTCTTTTTCGAGTTGCCTGCCAGCTTGGGGCGCGACTTCAGCTTTGCCGTGCAATCTATTGGTATGGTTAGCGCCAGTATTTTTATTTTTGCCAGGCGCCAACCATTGGCTTGGGCGCTGCTAAAAGGAGCCATGGCCGGGGCCCTGATTGGCACCCCCATCGGGATTTTGTTGCTTGCTCCTCTGGTTCAGGATCTCTGGATTAAAGTATTTTTCGCCGTGATTTGGGGAAGCTTTGGTCTTCTTCATCTGTACCGTATTGGCGAAATCGCCGGTCACACGGGCATGACGGATTTCGATGAAAGCTGGGACTTAAAAGTCGGCTTTACCTTAGGTATTTTATCCAGCGCCCTTGCCGTCTCAGTCACTGGGGTTGGCATCGACATGGTCATTTATGCAGCTCTGGTACTGCTGTGTCGTGCCGATTTAAAAATCGCGATACCCACCTCGGTGGTGATTATGGCTTTCAACTCAGTATACGGTGTGGCGATAAAATCAATGACCGGCAGCTGGCAGCCCGGAGTGTACGAAAACTGGTTGGCCGCTGCACCTATCGTAGCTTTGGGCGCGCCGCTGGGCGTTTTTATTGTCGGATTGATTGGTCGTAAACCTACGTTGTTGGTCGTTGCGACACTGTGCGTTGGGCAGTTTATTTGGACGTGCTATGCCGAGCGCCAAGCGCTCGGCATAGCTGGCATAGTTGCCGCCATTATTTCTGTTCTCGTGTGCTTAGGCGGTTTTGAAAAACTGCGGGCCTGGGGAACCGTCTTGGTCGAACAAGCTCGCCGCAACAGCTAAGCCGTTAAAATTGACTGCGGCTTAATACAACACGGTCACCACTGACCGGCTCAACCACCAACAACTGCTGGTAATAGTTTTCACCACCCACCACATACAGTAGATTCCGCTCTGCCGAATACGCCATATCGGCGGATGCACCCTCGCGCGGATCGACATTAGACAGCAAGATGTCACGCTGACCCGTCAATAAATCTATCGCAATAATGCCGTTGTCAACTTCCGTTAAAATATAGCCCGTATCCGCTGCCTGGTTTACAACAAAGCCCAGTGCGGACTCTCGTGGCATAGGCCCAAAACTCACGCTTGAGCCTTCGGACAACATACGTGAAGTGGCGATACCTTCGCTTGTATCTAGCGCCAGTGCGTCGACAGCAGAAGCGCTCGTCTCCATAATTAAAAGCTCATTTAAACTCTCACTCCAGCTTAGTTGCACGGGCGCCGTAACCGGCTCAGCTACAGTCATATGATCGGCCAACACGCCAGCTTCCATGGTGTCAGACTGGGTCACCAATACCTGACCTGCGCCAAAATCAGCGATGTACAAGTGCTCATTGTGAAGCAATAAGCCTCTGGGCTCGACAAATCCTTCTTCGGCTATGGCAACAACTTCATCGCGGCGAGCTCCCGTAGCAGCATCGACAGTGATCACGCCGCCCTCGTTACGCACGAGCTCCTGCTCTTGTTCCTGAACGGTCACCTCACTCCAACCCGACAGGTAGAATTCGTGATTTTTGGGGTCATACACCATGTCCGAAAACTGCTCCAAAGAAGGCCCTTGCTCCGCCTCGGCAAAATCCGTCACCGCATAGCTGCGAGCCCCTGTTGCCAGATCAATGCTCATAAGTGCGATATCAGACTCCACTTCACCGTCACTCAACACCCACACCTCCTGCTGATTTGGTGCAAGCACCATTGCCGTTGACTGCACCCAGCGAGCTCCGCTGCCAACCGAGGCACTACTATTTCGATACAGTTCAGTTTGGGCATAACCAGAGCGCCCTTCACTATCAACGGCGGTAACGGTTAACAGCGCCGAATCAATTTCGGTCGGCAGTAGAACATCGGGCACGCGAAACTCTCCCGAGTCCGACACGGGTACGGACACGGTTTCTACGCCGCCCTCAACCATCACTGAATCAATTTGTGCACTCCCGGATGCCGTTACCGAACCAACGACATCCACGTCACCCTGCTCGTATACACCGATAGCAGGAGGGAAGTCTAAGGTCACTTTGGGCGCTTGCGCAGTAGTCACAATAACCGTGATGGAGTCGGATTCAGACGCGCCTTCGTTGTCGGTGGCCGAAACCCGAAACCGGAAGCGCTGCTCAGTTTCGCTGTCGGGAACGAGGAATGTAGGCTTGGCGCTCGCCGCGTTTTCAAGGCTAACACTGGGGCCATCGAGCTGCTGCCAAAGAATATCCTGAACGTCGCCATCAGGGTCATAAATGTTGGCGCTCAGCGTAATTTCCGCTTCGTTTTGCACGGAACGAAATCGCCCCAGCTCAACAACGGGCGGCTGGTTCACCCGTGCAACGGTAACCAAGACCGTATCACGTGTTGTTAATGTTTCGTCATCAATGGCGACGTACTCAAATTGCAGAGTCGCCGTTTCTGCTCCGCCAGTGGCCGGAGCGGTAAACTCTACGCTCGCTGTGTCTACCGGTTCCACAGGCACCCTAGGGCCCGATAATTGCCGCCAGTACTGCGAAGTGATTTCACCGTCATCGCTAACCTCGGCTATTAAGGTAACGGTATCTCCGGCACTGACGTTCACATCCTCACCCGCAGCCACCAGAGGTGCCTGTGCTTGCGCCTGAGAGCTGGACGAACTCGACACACTCGAACTGCTTGAGGCAACAACACTGGACGAGCTTTGCGCATTGCCAGACGAAGCGTCGCCGGAACCACCACAACCGCTTAGCGCGACAACAGCAGAAACCAAAATTGAGGAAAACAGGGGTGCTTTTTTGTATTCCATTTTCATAGGGTCACCAGTTAGTCATTCGATGACTGCCACATCGCAGAATTCATACCACCTTTATTTTTTCCAATTTATTCAATATGTTACAAAGTAAACAAATACAAAACCGCCGTGTTTTCTTGTAGTATTTGCAGCGGATTCGCGGCATTTACAAATACCCCAAAGCCTACTCGATTGGATATTGACACAATTTACAGCTCAATTTATTTACATCGACAGAAAACTTAGGGAGACTCTGATTAAGTCCTCAGTGGCCTCTGGCTTACAAGAGCTTTTCGAGGTCAAGGCGGCGATCCGATGGCGTGCCGATGGCCCGGTGAGGGGAGCCAACACAGAGATCGGAAAGCTCTGCAAGCCCCGAAGGGCACGGCCAA
>NZ_JAULRU010000063.1 GCF_030518155.1 Gilvimarinus gilvus
GGCCTGCCTGCCGCTCACCCGGTACCTGCTCGCCGTCCCCTGTGGCGCATTCGCTGCGCCGCCGTACCTTGAGTTCGCTGACTACCACCGCGATCACGATCAGCAGGCCGCCCAGCAGCGCCACGCCGGGGAGCCGTTCGCCGGCGATACGCCCGACGATACCAGCCCACACCGGCTCACCAGCATAAATAAGCGTTGCCCGGGTGGGCGAGACCGACTTCTGCGCCCAGTTCATCGCCACCTGAATTACCGCACTCATCGCGCCCAGGCCGATAGCGCTGACCAGCAGCAGCCAGGAAAAGTCAGGGATGCGCTCCTGGGTCGGGACGATCATCAAAAACGCCAACACCGACGCGGTCGCCAACTGGACAACG
>NZ_JAULRU010000618.1 GCF_030518155.1 Gilvimarinus gilvus
TTTAAAAGCTTCAAAAATAAATTTCCTAGTATTTGGATTTGGGTGAAGACTCCAATGAAAAATTATTTCAGGGTTTTCTTCCGCTAATTCTCTAATTGCACTACAAATCGAATACATATTCTCTCCTATGTTTTCTCTTCTATGGGCTGTTATAAAAACATCATTACCATACTCTAAATTGACATTTTCTTTGTCTAAAACATAGTGTAACAAATCAATAATTGTATTTCCTGTTATTACAACTTTAGATTCGTTAATGTTCTCTGCCAATAAATTATTAGCTGCTAAACTTGTTGGAGCGAAATTAAGATCCGATG
>NZ_JAULRU010000619.1 GCF_030518155.1 Gilvimarinus gilvus
CGCCAACAGGATCATCGGGAAGCTGCCGACAAAGGCCAGCATCACGATCCCCACCAGGGTGCACAAGGTGCCCAGCGGCAGCAGGTTCGGTGCCGGCCGACGGTCGGTGAAAAAGCCGACCCAGGGCTGCAACAGCGAGGCGGTGATCTGGAACGTCAGGGTGATCATGCCGATCTGGGCGAAGCTCAGGTTGTAATTGGCCTTGAGCATCGGGTAGATCGCCGGCAGTACCGACTGGATCAGGTCGTTGATCAGGTGCGCCAGCGCGCAGAAACCGATGATACGCATCACCAGCGGCGTGGCCTGGTTGGCCGGTGCCTGGCTGGATGCGGTGGAGGCGCTACTGGTGGCCATTTGCCTAAATCTCCGTCCTCAGGTTTGGGATCCGATT
>NZ_JAULRU010000620.1 GCF_030518155.1 Gilvimarinus gilvus
CAATCGACTGCGGCACGCCCAGGCGGCGGGTTTGCGCTTCGATGTTCAGCGGAATGCTGGCTGCGCTGGAGCGGCTGGTGAAGGCGAAGGTGAGTACCGGCCACACCTTGCGGAAGAAACGCAGCGGGCTGACGCCGGTGGCGGCGAGGATGATGCCGTGAACCACGAACATCAGCGCCAGGCCCAGGTAGGACACCACCACGAAGCTGCCCAGCTTGAGGATGTCTTCCATGTTCGAACTGGCTACCACCTTGGTCATCAGGGCCAGCACGCCATATGGGGTCAGTTTCATCACCACCCGCACCAGGCGCATGACCCAGGCTTGCAGGGTGTCGATGGCCGACAGCGCACGTGCGCCTTGCTCGGCGTCGTCCTTGATCAGTTGCAGG
>NZ_JAULRU010000621.1 GCF_030518155.1 Gilvimarinus gilvus
ACTGCAAATAAACGACAGGCGCAGTTATGTTTCCTCTTTCACTCTACTTTTTAGAACAGCAGGTCAAATGGTCTGCTAAGCAACTGTGGAACAATATCCCAGCCCATTACTGCACCGAAGAAACCGCATTGGTGACCCAGCTACTGGAGCTGGCGCAGCCTGTCGACCATGAATGCCGGGATATAGCTACTGGATGGATAAGTTCCCTGCGAAGCGACAAGGAAAACCAGCGCTATCTTGATCAGTTCTTAAAAACCTTCAGTCTGGAAACTGATGAAGGTATCTTGCTGCTATCACTGGCTGAAACCCTG
>NZ_JAULRU010000622.1 GCF_030518155.1 Gilvimarinus gilvus
CCTGCAAAGCCAGTCGGACGCCGCTGTGCGGGCAATCGACACCAGCAGCGAGGCCTCGCGCCAGACCGTCGAACAGGCCCGCGAGGCCGGCGCCAGCCTGGACGCCATCAACCAGGCGCTGAACAACCTCACCGCCTTGAATGCGTCCATTGCCAGTGCCACCCTGCAGCAGGCGCATGTGGTCGAAGAGATCAACCGCAACGTACTGGACACTGCCGGGCTGTCCCAGCAAACCGCCGATGCGGCGCGCCAGTCCAGCGATGCGGGGGTGGCCTTGGGCCAGTTGAGCGAAGAACTGGAGCAGTTACTGCGCCAGTTCCGCGTGTAGTACGGGCTGCCGGCGGGCGCGGCTACACCTTCGCCCGCCGAACAGCTACAATCGCGCCCCTTCCCCGCAGCCTCCA
>NZ_JAULRU010000625.1 GCF_030518155.1 Gilvimarinus gilvus
ACCGCCTCGCGGTTGCGGTCGTGCACCACGGTGCGGTGGCCAGCGCGCATCAGGCGCCTTGCGATATTGCCGCCCATGCGGCCCAGCCCGACGATTCCCAGTTGCATGAGCCGATGCTCCCCTTTCGAAATAGATGACAACAGTCCAGCTGTTCAGGTTAGTCCAGCATGCCGCCCGAGGGTTCAGCGACGAACGGCAAGACCACGATAAACAAAAAAGTTCCCAAGGCTTGTGAAAGAATTCAAAATGCGGCCGCCAGAAGCGTCTACGCTTTGAATTGTCACCAGCCAAAACCGCGAGGTGTGCTCATGGGTACCTTGATGCCTGCAACCCCAACCCAGACCCTCTATGTCTCCGTGCGCCGTGATGAGCTGCGTAAACTCAAAGACGAACGTGACCAACTGCGCCAACAGGTCGCCGAGCTGAACGTGTTGCTGGACCAGGCACGCATCGCCGCTAAAGCCATCGACCTCTGATTCCCCCCGCCCTCGGTGGGAGTCCTGCGCTCCCACGCTGCAGCCCTGCCCCGCGGTAAAAGTTGAATTGTGAAGGGTTCGCCTTCAAGGCGCGCGATT
>NZ_JAULRU010000627.1 GCF_030518155.1 Gilvimarinus gilvus
CATCGCCGCCCCCATCGCCCTTCCTTTCAGCCTTTGGTTGGCCCAGCGCCTTGAACGCTGCATCGATCGTGCCCTTTGGGCGCACTGAGGGAAACGCCATGACCACGCGTGCCGCCCGCCACCGCTATTACGCATACGAGCGCCGCGATGGTTCTGTGTGTTACCTGCCAAAACTGTTGCACGAGGGGATTCAGCGCTACCCGCGAACGATCGCGCACTACCACCTGGTGCAGTGGTTGGGGGTGTCCAAGTTGCTCAGCAAAGACGAATACAAGCAAATGGCGTGGCTGGGTTCACAGCGGGGCACGCTCTGGCGTGGCTGGGTTCACAGCG
>NZ_JAULRU010000628.1 GCF_030518155.1 Gilvimarinus gilvus
GTTGGACATGAAGAAGGTGAACGGCATGCTCACGATTGCGGTGATCACTGCCATGTAGGGGCCCATCGCTTCAGGGATGACTGCCAGCAGGCTCTTGGACATGGCATCGACCATGCCGGTGCCCGACAGAATGCCCGTGAAGATGCCCGCGGCGAAGATCAACCCGGTTACTGCCAGCACGCTGCCGGCGTGGGCGGCGATGCGGTCTTTCTGCTGTTGCAGGCAGGGGTAGTTGACGATCATGGCAATGCTGAAGGCGATCATGAACAGCACCGGCAGCGGCAGGATACCGGCGATCAGC
>NZ_JAULRU010000629.1 GCF_030518155.1 Gilvimarinus gilvus
GAATAATTCATTACCTCAACTTGATTGAGATTAATCGTATCCAACTTTTGAGCAAAGCTTAACGTAGAAAGTAAAAAGAGAATTAGAAATTTCATGAGATAAATATATTGTTTTTTGTCATACTAAACTTTTCTGATGAGATTCTGAAACTAATTTAGGATGACTTTTAGATTCCTCCATTCGTCGGAATGACATTTACTTTACTACATTAATGAAATTATCATTCTGATTTTATCAAAGAATCTTTTTAATTCTCTGCCGAGCTGAATTTGTTTCAGCTTCTCATTCTCTACTTCATGCGATC
>NZ_JAULRU010000631.1 GCF_030518155.1 Gilvimarinus gilvus
AATCGATTTCTCCCGTTCCAGCCGGTTGATCCGAGCTTCCAACTCTTGGATCTTCTGCTGCTCGGGGGTCAGCGCCTTGCTCGTTGGCGTAGCACCGCCACGTTCTGACTGGAGTTGATTCACCCAGCGGCGCAGCGCCGATTCAACCAAGTCGAGCGACCGGGCGGCTTCAGTAAGGCTATAGCCCTGGTCGAGCACCAGGCCGGCTGCCTCGCGCTTGAATTCGGGGGTGAAAGTACGTCGTTGTCTGCTCATCGAACACCTCTGTGTGGCGACCATTTTCGCCTAAAAAGGTGTCCGGGGTTAGTAGACCACTACAATCTGTCGGCGTGAG
>NZ_JAULRU010000064.1 GCF_030518155.1 Gilvimarinus gilvus
TAACTGTAATTCCTCCAGATGTAGAACCTGCCGAACCTCCGATGAAGAACAAAGAGAAGAAAATAAGTGTGGTTACGGTTAACCAACTTGTGTAATCTTCCATTGCCAAAGCTGTTGTAGATGCGATAGATACAACGTGGAATAATGAACTTCTGAATGAATGTTCGAAATTAAACCACGAATAGGTTTCGACGGAATAACTAGGGTAAATATTGAAAAATAATACAACAAAAACGATAAATGTAACGACAGCAAGTAAACCAACCCACCAACGGAATTCTTCATTTTTCCATACTTTTTTGA
>NZ_JAULRU010000633.1 GCF_030518155.1 Gilvimarinus gilvus
CGTATTCAAAAAGTGTTGACCGAGGATTTTCCACAATATGATATTTCGTTGGATCGCGCATTAATTGAACCTTCATTTTTGTGCGAACAATACGGAATTCAAGGTCGTTTGGATTTATTGGATATTAACCCCGAAGGAAAAAATAAAATTATCGAGCTGAAATCTGGTGGTGCACCTTTTCCTGATGACGGAAAAAGTGTCAAGCCAAATCATGCGACGCAGCTCTTTTTATATTACCAAATTATTGGTGTTTTGTATGATTTAGAGTTTAAAGATGTCACAAAAAACACCGAAGGTTATATTTTCTATTCGAAAGTATATCAAGGAAATTTACGTTTTGATGTGCCAACTTTAGCGCGAGTTCAACGTATTTTTGATTTACGAAAT
>NZ_JAULRU010000635.1 GCF_030518155.1 Gilvimarinus gilvus
AAGGGCTAGAGGGCAAATGGCAGGTGCAAAGCCACCTGCTGGCGCTGTGCCAAACGCACTTCGAACTCGCTCGGGTCATGGATCATCACATCCATCCCGGCAAACGATTCTGCCGCAATCAGCCGCGACAGCCAGAAGCGCACGCAGCCTACCCGCAACATCTCAGGCCACAGCTCGGCCTCGGCAGCGGTGAACGGCCGCAGTGCGGCATAGGCCGCCAGCAGCGCCTGGGCACGCGGCATGTCGATTGCGCCCTGCTCATCCAGGCACCAATCGTTCACGGTGATGGCGATGTCATACAGCATCGGCCCGGAGCAGGCGTTGTAGAAGTCGATCACGCCAGTCAGG
>NZ_JAULRU010000637.1 GCF_030518155.1 Gilvimarinus gilvus
CCTGACCCTGGGGGACCGCGCGACCATCTCCAACATGGCCCCGGAGTACGGCGCCACGGCGGCCATGTTCGCCATCGACCAGCAGACCATCGATTACCTGCGCCTGACCGGCCGTGAAGAACAGCAGGTCAAACGGGTGGAAACCTATGCCAAGGTCGCCGGCCTCTGGGCCGACAGCCTGGCCGGCGCGGTATACGAGCGTACCCTGAGCTTCGACTTGTCGAGCGTGGTACGCAACATGGCCGGCCCGTCCAACCCGCATGCCCGCGTGGCCACCAGCGAGCTGGCGGCCAAAGGCATTGCCGGCAGCTGGCAGCAAGTGCCAGGGCAGATGCCTGATGGTGCGGTGAT
>NZ_JAULRU010000639.1 GCF_030518155.1 Gilvimarinus gilvus
GTTTCATCAGCGAGCCCAGCTTTCCACCTCGGCGGCGCCATACTGCTCTTTCCAGGCTTTGAGGCCGCGGTGGTTGCCGCCTTTGGTCTCGATCCGCTCGCCGGTCTCGGGGTGTGTGTAAACCTTCACCACCCGCGGGCGACGGTGCTGTTTGGGGGCAGGGCCGGTGGTGCGCCCCCCGGCTTTGGGGTCAAGTATGGCTATGACATCGCGCAGGCTTTTGTCGTAGCTTTTCATCAGGTTGACGAGTTTCTGCTCGAACTCGATTTCGCGCTTTAACCCGGCATCTTTTTTCAACGCTTCCAGTTGGGCCATCT
>NZ_JAULRU010000641.1 GCF_030518155.1 Gilvimarinus gilvus
CGGTTCACGGGTGGCGCGGGCGCGCATGGCGCAGTAGGTCATGAAGGTGTCACAGAGGTGTGGGTGAGTGTTACCGCCCCCCATTCCACAGCGAAAAATCGGGTAACAGGGAAACAAATCGACAAAAATTCGGGCCCTGCATTTTTTTCAAAATCCGCTAAATGCTTGATTTTAAACGATATTCAAAAGTTGGCACGCTGCCTGCTATATCTTTCGTACAACAACAAAAAAAATGCGATACCCAATAAAAACAACAGATAACGGCTCTGACATAACAAGAACAACACGGCAGAGGCGCAGCAAGCAGATTTTTTTGGAGTAGGCAGTCTTTTCAGG
>NZ_JAULRU010000643.1 GCF_030518155.1 Gilvimarinus gilvus
ATTTCAAGAACGGTGAGCACTGGCTCAGTGGCACGCCTTTGTACCTGATGATCGGCCTGGTGGCGCTGACCATGGCGGTGGTCTACCTGCTGCCAAAGCTCACCCGCGCCGTACCGCCGGCACTGGTGGCGATTCTTGGCGTTGGCTTGCTGGTGTATCTGCTCGGCTTGCCCACCCGCACCTTGGGCGATATGGCGCACATCGCTGGCGGCTTGCCGGGGCTGGCGCTGCCGGATGTGCCGTGGAACCTGGAAACCCTCAAGATCATCGCCCCCTACGCGGTGCTGATGGCCATGGTCGGCCTGCTGGAAACCCTGCTCACGCTGAACCTGACCGACGAAATCACCGAAAGCCGCGGCTACCCGGACCGCGAGTGCGTGGCATTGGGCGCCGCGAACATGGTGTC
>NZ_JAULRU010000645.1 GCF_030518155.1 Gilvimarinus gilvus
TTTTCAACTTCATTTTCTAATTGATTCACTTTTGTCAAATCTTGTTCCCAAAAATTTATATTCTTCAAAACAGAATTGCTTATTTGTTGATAATCATTTTCTTTCCAAATGTTTTTAAACTCATTTATAATTGCTTCATCATCATTTACAGGTAATTTTTGATTGTTCCAATCACCTTTGTAAAAACGAATTAAACAAGCCAAAGAAAATGTAATTCCTTTCGGAATTTGATTAAATTTTTCTACATAATCTAATAAACTTGGTAGAACACGAACTTTGAATTTTGAGATAGAATTTAACG
>NZ_JAULRU010000647.1 GCF_030518155.1 Gilvimarinus gilvus
CTAATGAAAGAAGGTTTCATCATAATTTCGACCAACTTTTTACCTTCAGTCTGAATACTTTCCGAGAAATATCCGTTCTTGATTACATCAATAAAATGAACAGAATCATTGATATCCAATTCTCCTAATTCGTCTGTTTGACCAAGGAATTGTTTGGTATCACTGTAAACATTAGCACCTGTTAAACGAAATTCGTCTTGAGCATCGAATACTCTTACTTTAATTTGAGCAAATGTGGCAATTGAGATACAGAAATTTAGCAGGAATATATAATTCTTCATCGTTTGAAATTGATTATGCAAATAAAT
>NZ_JAULRU010000653.1 GCF_030518155.1 Gilvimarinus gilvus
GCTCTTCGAAATTAATCACAACCATGGCGTCTTGGTTATAGTTATACTTTTTGAAGTTTGGCATGGCACCGGTCCCTTATTCGATGGCCAATTTTAGCAAAAAACACCTATTTTTTGGAGTTTTTCTACAGTCTCAACGCCGCGCACACCGGCGCGAGCTTGCGAGTGTCCGGCAGCCGAAGGCTGCGTAGTGCTGCGCTTGGTTAAATGTCTTGGGCATTGCGCTTCCTATATTTGATCAAATAGTAGGTAAGAGCGCTAAAAAAGAACGTGAAAAACGTTGCAATAAACCAACTCCATCTTTCACTCCGATACATGTCGCGCCACATCACGAATAGATTTACTAACAGCCCGATGGAACCTACGCCCCAGAAAGTTCTGGCCAGCAACGTTACTCCCACCCCTGACTCTTCAGAAAACACATGTGTCCAACCGCCAAACGCCACATCAACGAGGCACAGGCCAACCAAGAAGATTAACCCTATTACAGTTGAGAGCTTGGCGATGGCCTTCTCGGTCATGGATGTACCGTACATTTAACGCCGCAATTACCGGCGGGAACGGAGTTGATTTGTTTGTGGTAGCGTAGCGTTAAACCACAAACGAAGCAACGCAGTGGAAGTCCGGTAGATTGCTTTGTTAAGCACGGAACCGCTCGGCAATTGATTTGCATTCAAACAACGATACTTCTTTTGCCCATTTTATAGTTTTCTGTATCTCATGTTCATGGCGCTCTAAAGCTTCTGCTGACCAAAACTCTCTAGCTGAACCCAAAGGAAGGTGATCTGTTTCTGAGGAAACACCGCTGAACGCGAGAAAATCACCATCATCTTCCCCTACCTCCGTTTCAAACCTGAGAGATGCGAGCTTAATAGCACCTTCCAAATAGTGAATGGAACCATCCAACATACCACTAGCAATTTCTGCGGCTTCTTGCCTTTTCTTTAATACGTATTCTTCGTGGCTCATTTTCATAGTGGTGCTTAACGCCTGTAGCACCTGCACAAATTGTGAGGTGCCTTTTTGGTATATTGTGAGCAACGCGAACACCAAAAAGGCGCGTTGCAATTTGTGTCAGGTGGCTGCAATTGATACTTATGATGACCTCCTCCTCTAGATTCCGGAGGAACCTTCTAAACTTAGAGTGCGAAAAAAAGTTAATCAAGAAGGAGATCATCTCATGAGATTTTATACCAAATCCCACAAATATTTTTGCGGAATCGATTTG
>NZ_JAULRU010000705.1 GCF_030518155.1 Gilvimarinus gilvus
TGTTGAAAAACCCCTTACGTACTCAGACTCTCAGGCTGGTTCGTAATCTAGGCGCCACTTTGACGGTGTGTGCCCACCCATCGAAAAGTGGCAACGACGAGTACGGGCCAGCCTGGAAGTCCCGCAGGGCGAGGCCTGAAGCGCACATCTGCCGCACCTTGCCTCTAGCAAAGGGGACCACCCTGACCGTCGAGACAAGGCACGACATCTGCACGCTTCGGGCCTCGCAGAGCATGCAAGGGGTTTTTCAACAGCCTGCTAGCTTCGTGAGGCGCCAACAGTAACCGCTCTGGCTTTCGTTACGTTAATTTCACCTTTTGTATTTCTATTGCGAAGAGCACTATGAAAGTTCTGCGCGGTTACACTGGCGAACTATTTTTCTTTCCAGGGTTTGCCGTTACATGTTGCGTAGTTTTTGCAGCTTTTCATGCACCCCCGGCAGGGAAGTCGCGGTGAGCTTTGACCGGAGCCTGAGAAATTCTGGTCCAAAATTGAACGGTGTGAGTTTCGCTGGGTGGTTTCTTGGCTAAGTAAATCGTGCACAGTATTTTCCTCTTTCCAGTCAATACGCCACGCGCAGCGATTTAGATGACTCGGAATAGGAAAACTGGCTTTTTACACTGGGACACTCGTAGTACTGCGCAATAGACTTACGATCTCAATTTTCCAATCTGTTACAGTAGCCCCTTATTTATTGACCGAATGAGTAAGGACGTTTGAATGAGAGCAGTAATTTTTTTCACGCCATTACTACTGGCGCTTAGTGGTTGCGGCGGCAGTGGTGATAACGGCATGGATCACGACACTTCAGGTACAGCATACGCCTACCAGATAGTTGACTGCGGAATAGCTTCCAGCACCTCCATTTCTGAGCCTAGCCGCGAAGTTATTTCCGATGTTCACCGCTTTCGCGAAGTGTATGGCGTCACTGATCTCAACAATCAAGATGCTATACCGGATGTTAATTTCGACAATAAACAGGTCGTTGCCATACATTCTGGTACCAAGGGAAATCCAGCCCATGGGCTTCGCATTGATGGTGTAGTGACGAGTGCCAACAAATTAGTAGTTCAATATACAGCTATTCTTCCCGACCGCAGCGGTGATTGCAGTTATCCAACTGTCGCGGTTTATCCTTACTGTTTTATATCAATGGAAAAGTCTGAATTGTACGTGACTTACTCTGAAATTACCGAAGAGAATAGCTGTGGGAGTTAGCCTACCGGGCGAATATCAGATGAGCGAAGATGGCATACTTTAAAGCGGCATGAATAAAGGCTACAACATACCTAAATCCATAGCTTTGAGTACGGCGCGGGTTCGGTCTTTAACATCCAGTTTCGACAGTATGGATGACACCTGATTGCGCACTGTACCTTCTGAGCGAAACGTTGCACCGGCAATTTCATTGTTAGTATAACCCGCCGCCACCAACTGAAGTATTTGTTGTTCTTTTTCGGTAAGTGGGGCCCCCAATGGAGTGTGGCTTTTTTCGCTTGGAGTAACTTGGCTTTTAATCCTTTCGGTAACAATCGGCTGCATCCATTTTTTTCCAGCGGCAACGGTTTTAATCGCGCTTACCAAAGTATGCAGGCTTACATCTTTTTTTAGATACCCTTTCGCGCCAAACTTCAGGCACTCCAATACCAAATCGTGCTCGTCAAAGGTGGTTAATACCAGCGCATTACAATCTTCGCCTTGCTGCTGTATAGCTTCCAGAAATTCGAGGCCATTCATTACAGGCATACGAATATCAAGCAGTATCACGTCGGCGGTAGTACTTTGCAGTAGCTCCAACGCATGCTGACCATCCCAAGCTTCTCCGCAGACGTCAATGTCACTGTCCAAAGACAACAAACTTTTGATGCCTTCACGCACCAAGGTTTGGTCATCAATCACTAACACGTTAATACTCACACTCAAAGCTCCTGATTGGGAATGGATATGGCTATACAAAAGCCCTGCTCGCCAGAGATAACACTCATCGTTCCGTCTAATTTTTCAATCCTTTCTTGCATACCTGTAAGACCGTTGCCCCATATTGGCTTGTCTGCAACTGCGCCATTGTCTGCGTAAGAAAATCTATAGGCGTGGTGATCTTTGCTGATAGTCAATTGTATTCGACTGGCTCTTGAGTGCTTACGTGCATTGGTCAGTGATTCTTGCGCGCACCGAAATAACGTTTCGGCCAATGTGGCGCTGTGTAGATTCAAGTTGTCCTGAATGTCGAGCACGACCCGGCTTGTATCTGTCGGCTGGATTAAATTTTCAATAGCACGCTTAAGATCAATCTCAGTATTGGAGCGAATATCGCTAATAGTCGCCCGTATATCGCTCAACAGTAGGCGTGAAATATCTCGCGCTCTATGTACATGTTGCAACGCGCTGTCTGGCTCCGCATGAATAGCCACTTCAAGCTGCAAGCTTAAAGCGGTTAAATGGTGGCCGACCTGATCGTGTAAATCGCGGGAAATATGTAAACGCTCATCTTGCTTAGCCGCTTCACTTAACAGGTATTGCGTCGCTTGCAACTCTTGCAATAGTTTTTCCGATCGCTCTTTTTCTCGCCTCTCGGATAACACCGCAAATCCGATAACCAAAATGGCCAGGTTAAACAGTATGTATAAAAAAGCACCGTGTATTGAATATGGAATAGCATGCACAAAGTGACTGATTAGCCCACCCGACAACGTAGGGAAAACCGCCAGTGCTAGACAGGTCGGCAAGTTGAATATTTGCGTCGCCCGGTTGACCATTAAAATAGTCAAAATGCTGACAAAGCTCAACTCATACAGCAGTATCAATGCATAAGTTGCGGTAAAGGCCAGAGCAAAAAAATACTTGCGGTAGCGACTGAGGCCAGCAAGCTCATCCCAGAAAAACTCGAGCGCTAAATACCCCATCACGATTCCCAACAAGCCTGCAATTACGGATTTGGGAACGGCCAGGGTTGTTACCCACCCACTTGGGTCTTCAAAGGTAAGCGTTAAATACGCCACGAATAACCCGGTGCATATCGCCAGGATACGCTCTAGGGTTCTTAAGTCGTACAACGACGATATATTGGGAAAGTATTTCGGCATGGGGCAATTGTACTCGTAATGCCACCGAGCAGGTATGTGTCAGATGTCATTCAGAAAATTTAACTTTATATCATGACAATCGACACATGAGCGGCACGCCTCGTTCCTTTATGCTGGCTTTCATGGATTGCAATTAGGGTAAAATCATGTGGCGGTATATATTTGCAGGGTCCTTACTGGGCCTGGCTCTGACAACACACGCAGGCACACCGGACGGCTGGCAAGTCGAGGTTGGCGGCGGCGGCGCCTCCTTTCAAGCACCGTGGCAAGGTGTCGATTTGGAACACATGCCCTTACCCTATATCAGTGCTCGCTACGGACGCTGGGGTTTTGGGGTGGGCGAAGGCCTTGTGCAGTACTCATTACTGCAATCACCTGTCGATATCTCCGTTGGCTTGGGCTATCGGGACGAGACCTATCAAAGTAACTTTGCGCTTTCTGACTACGACTCCGATGACCCCGTCTTTAATGGATATGAAAGTGCAAAAGGTGAGGTTACGGCAAGGCTACAATTTGATTATGGTTACCTTCAATTGCGTCTGGTGCAAGACATACAAGGTCGCTCTGATGGCGCTACGGCATTGCTGAGAACTGACATTCCCCTCTACCGGCATACCAGCGGCTGGCAAGTATCAGGTCGGATTGGCGCCTATTGGTTGCAAGACAAGTACGCGACCCATGTATTTGGCGTAATGCCCGACAATGCCGACGAACGCGTCAGCCGTTTTGAGTACGCAGCTGACAGCGCCATTAACTACTTTACCGGCCTACAGGTATATGTCCCTGTACAACAGCGGCATTCGGTGCGCGGTTTTGCCCGCTATGAAATCCTCGATGACGAAATCACCAACAGCCCACTGGTAGGCCGCGACTATCGTGCACAAGTGGGCATCATGTATGTCGTTAACTTATAGGCGAGACCTGACCATGAGTAACCTAACATTGCTAACTCGCACCTCAGTCACAGCAGTCCTAACTCTGGTGGCGGCCTGTGGCGGCAACAGTGACCCTGTTACCAAAGAATTAAATCGCCACCTCTAAGCGGATATCCAAGAATTTGATGTGGACGCGTCAGAGCTTTACCCGAGCCAATCGCTCGAAATTGAATGGCGTACGCAAGGCGCCGTGCTGTTTGATGCTCGCGTTTACCTAAGTCCAGACCGCGCCCTATCGGATGATGACATTAAAATTGTAGATGAGGCCTGTGGCGTTGAGCACAACGATCACTGCGCCGCTGCACGCGATGTGACTTTTGACTGCGACTACTATTCCGATAACTACTTTAGTTGCTTCGAAGATGACGATCTTTTAGGGGAAGAAGACTTAACCCAGTACTTTACCGAACTTCCGTTCGATAACTATTTAATCTTCGAAGTGTGCAGTCCGGAGAACTGCGAAGTAAGAACACACGAATTGACCTTTTTGTAGTGAAACGGCCGCGTTTCTTTCGGCCGAGATCCTGTGTCGCGGCCTACTAGACAGACTATTGCATTGTGTCGGGTTTCATTAGCAAAGGAGAAGCATATCAGCATGCACTCTTTTCGTAGTAGCTAAGCGATAGAAGATTGAACTTTGCTATACAGAAATGGGTTTACTGGCTGAATGAGTTCTGCCAGTTCATTGGCGTAAGTTGTTGGTACACAGTTCATTACCGACTTGCGCTCTAGTATATTTTTCGACCAGGCTAATAAATCGCTTTGGGGTCCGATAAAATCATAATCGAGCGCGGATCCAAAGAAATATACATACCGAAAAACGGGCGCATAGCAGGCATCTACCACTCCAAACGTATCGCCAGAATAGTAGGGTGCTGTAAATCTCAATAGAGTTAGCTTTTGAATTGAATATCTGATGTTTTTTGTCTGATCCTCTATGGACTCTTCGTTTTTTGACAAGTAAATCAATCTTGCGAACTGATCAAGAATTTCGGATGAAAATCGACACCACGACAGACCACGCGCAATATTAAGCTTTTCACTGATCGACGGGGACTCTTTGTATATTGAATAGAGGTATTCGCAAATTACCTCTGAGTCAAAAATAGCATTATTGTCAACCATCAGAACCGGAACTTTTCCTCCCGGAGAGCACTGACTCAACCACGATGGCTTGTTTTCTAAACTTATATCCATCTTGGCATAATCTAACCCTAGCTCTTCTAACGCTATTACCACGCGCTGAACATACGGGCATATTCTATGTCCAATGACTTCGTACCTACCGTAAGCTGAAAGTCTTTTGCCGACGTCGCTCAAATAGTTTTTCATAGCTCTCTACTCAAAGACGTGTACATTTAGCTTGTTACCATCGAGGTCGCGAAAGTATGCCGAATAGAACCCATCCATTCTGTAGCCCGGCCGGCCTTCGCAAGTCGCCCCCATCGATATCGCTGTTTCATAGACAGACTTCACTAAAATCTTTGATTCCGCGGTTAATGCAACCATCACACCATTCCCCACGGTTGCAGTATTCTTATCATATGGAAGATGAATCGAGAACTTCGGTTCACTATCATCTTTACCCCATACAACAAAATCTTCAAATTCAAAAACCCGTTTGCCACCAAGCAAAGAAAAAAGAGTATCGTAAAAGTTAGCGGCTGACGCTAAATCGTTTGTTCCTAAAGATGTATAACCAATCATGCTGGCCCCTGTTTTGAAGTATGTTTTTAAACTCGACTGGTGCACAGCGTATTGGTTTGCCTCACACACAGCAATATGCAAAAATGATTCACACTATCTCATATTTGACATTGGCCGCTCTATGGATTGGAACTATACGAAGATATTTCTCGCTGTTTACAGAACCGGCTCAGCAACTAAAGCGGCATTAATGCTGGGAATGAGTGAGTCCACGCTGTTTCGGCACTTAAGCAACTATGAAAGAAAAACCGGCCAACTTTTCATACGACACAGCCGGTTGAGCTATACGCTTACCAAGCTTGGCGAATCAATTCTCAGTTCAGCGCTTGAGATTGAGTCGTTATACGCCAAAATGGAACGCGAAATAGATAAGCGCGATGATCTGGCTTCAGCCCAAGTTATCCTAACGGCTCCGACCAGTTACTCGTATTTTATAGTTCCTCTTCTTATCAACCAATTAGCGCAAGATCATCCAGAAATTCGCATTGACCTGAAAGTTAGCAACCACAATTTGTCCTTGAACGCTCATCAAGCCGACATTGCCTTGCGAGTGACCAATACGCCTCCCAACAATTACATAGGACGTAAGGTTACGAGTGTTGGTTGGAGCGTGTTCTGTAGCCAAAACTATGAATTCGAATCACGGCCACCCCGACAGCTGCATGAACTTGCCAACTACCGAATTATTGGTGGATCTGGAGAACTGGCAACAATACCTGCCTATGAATGGATTGAAAAAAACTGTGTCGAGAATTGTGTAACTACGAGTGATGACTTTTTTGCGTTGTCCCACTTGGTAAAATGCAATCAAGGCATTGCAATATTACCCGACGAATTCGAACTTCACCCACTATTAAAATTGTTTTCAGTAGAAGAGTTTTTGAAAAACAGTCTCTGGGTATTAAAACACCGAGATGTGCGTCAAGTTAAACGAGTGAGCTTAGTAGAAAAGTGCTTGATTAAGATCTTAGCGGATAAATTACGAATCGAGAAGCATCCCCGATAAACCTCACTAAACATAACTCAAGTAAACCCGCCTGGAATTAAATCGAGACAATTTAACTACTTTTGTACAATGGAAATTCCACCAGAATTTTTGCTCCAGACAGGCCATCACTTTTAGAGATCAATAATTTCGCATTGTGCCAATAGGCGATCCGAGAAACAATGGCCAGCCCCATACCGTGTCCACCTAATGGTTGCTCTGACGCATTGTGGTTATTGCCCCCTCGCCAAAATGGCTTTATGACCTGGTCTCTTTCAGACTGTTCAATTCCCGGGCCGTCGTCCTCAACACTTAACTCGATTCTTTGATCTGAGGAACCAACCGTACATACCCGCACTTTTACCAGCACTTCGGACTTCGCAAATCGCTGCGCATTTGAAAATAGGTTGTGTATCAAAATAGATAGGTATTGTTCGTTCGCCACAATATTGCTATCAAATCCCTCTACCTCAAACCTCCAATGGAGTTTATTCTCCAAATAGCTCTGCATGCATTGTTCAACTAACTCAACAAGGGAGATAGGCGTAAAATCCTGAATGATCGCGTTTTCTTCAAGTTGCGCGTAGTTCAATAGGGTACTGATCAGTGACTCCATTTCAACCATATCGCGCTCTACCCGTTTCCCATAGTCATGACGCTTTTCCGAGTCACCTGTTGCTGTTAACGCTTCTATACCGAAACGTAATCGAGCAAGGGGCGTTTTCAGATTGTGGGAAACCGCACGCCCCAAGAGCTTATTATCTTCAATCAATGACTCAATTTGCTGTGCCATACGATTGAATTCACGCTCAATGGTTTTTATATAAGACCAGCTGGGCACACCTATTCGAGCCTTTAGGTCACCTTTACCTATTCTTTTTAAGGTATCCTGCAATGCGATTAAGCGCAGAATCAACGGCCATACCCAAACCAGTACAATGATGACAATGCCCGCGTAGAAAATAAGTGTTAATACGATTTTTATATTCTGTTCTGGTTGCCGTGCCAAAGGTAGGGAAATCGCCAACACATGATGCGACTCATTCAGGTAAAAGTGGGCTTTAATTTCGGTATCCGTTTCCAGAATCAGCGCTTCACCGCGCTGAAAAGAATCTTTAATAGACTCAGGCACAGGGAAATCAGATTTGGGTATCAATTCCAGTGGATACATCGATGTCGAGTTCCAGATCGATAGGATATTTGGTTTATTGTCGGATAGTTGATAAAGAGTAGCTATTTTCCGAGCAAGTTTTACCGTATCATCGCCCGCATTGGATTCCTCAGCTGTTGACACATACACTTGATTCAATAACCATCCAAGCCCGATGATAGACAGTAATACAACCAGAATTAGTGAAACGCTAAGTTTACGCATTGATTTTTAGTTCAATCCCAGGCATCTGCAGCAAAAAGATAGCCTTTACCACGTATTGTTTTTATTTTTCTTGGCTCGGACGAATCATCTTGTAATTTTTTTCGTATGCGACTTATTCGAACATCAATTGATCGATCAAAACCATCGTACTCGATTCCACGTAATTGATTAAGTAATCCTTCACGACTGATCACATTTCCGGCTTCCAATGCTAAAAGCCAAAGCACTTCAAACTCATTAGAGCTAAGCGCAATAGTTTTTCCATCTATAAAAACGTTTTTAGATCGCGCATCAAGCTTAAGTGTACCAAACGTCAAAATATGACCGGATGCAGTGCTATCGTCCAAACGACGCAGCAGTGCTTTTATGCGGGCGAGAAGAATTCTAGGCTTGACTGGCTTATTAATATAATCGTCCGCACCTAATTCCAATCCAAGAACTTCATCAGCTTCTTCACTGCTCGCTGTCATCATCAGTATTGGGTTTTTGTAAACGGGTCTGATTTCTTTACAGACTTGGAAGCCATTTTGAATAGGTAGCATTAAATCAAGCAGTAGTAGATCAGGTTTATCACTCTGAACAAGCTCAATCGCTGTATCCCCACGGTTAGCCTGGGACACTTCAAAGCCATTTTGAGTCAAGTAATCACATATCCAATCTGCCAATGATGTGTCGTCTTCCACAACCAGAATATGTTGCAATTGTTTTTCTTTACTCAAAACAGCCTCCAACCAGAGGACGCTTTTTGACGATTTTTATACACCCAAGCCACATCAACTTTGGTTTTAGCTTGCGTGCTGGCCAAAGTTTCATTACGAATATAGAAGGTTATTGATTCGGCCGACTGAAACTCGTAATGGAAACTGCTTAGCGCTTTGCCCTGCCAACAAACGAGTGGTTCAGTCGAAGTCGAACTGTATAAACAGTATAGGCCCCCCGATACCAAGCGCCATGAAAACTCTACCGTTTGATAGCACTTCTGCCCCTTATGTAATGCGATACAACGACTGGGCTTGACCGAAAAATTCATGTTATCCATTGCATGCTCTAGTTCATTTTCGGCCATAGCAAGTGATCCTATGAGACTTAGTAATATGACTAAGGCAAACTTATCCTTGTTAAGTTTCACCATCGTATCTCACTAGAACACTCTGTTGACACTGATACTGGAATAAGAGGTGTCTTCGTCTTCGACAAGAGAGCTCTTACTCGCACTGGCCGGTGTATTGCTGTATCCGATGTACCCCCGTAATACCCAATTCTCGTTGATTGGTCGTATAAATCCGAGTTGGCTACTAAAATTGAACGTACTTTCAGCGTTATATGAGGGGTAGCGTGCGGTAGCCTCATCTGAATCAATGCCGTACCACATTTGGTTAGTTTTTGCAGAGCGGTATTCACCGCCAAAAATACCAAAAATATACCAGTTTCTATACTGCCATCCCCGGCCTATTCGCAATGAGCCACCGGTGCCACTTTGATAAACAAAGTCATTCAAAATACGGGCCTGCACTACATACTTACCCCAATAGTGAGTAACACGTAGACCCGTTCCTACGTAAATCCGATTGCGCTCATAAATTTTTCGATTACGCTCAGACTCCGTATCATTATCATCAATTTTGTAATCTTTTCCTATTTCATAACTACCATTAAGGCTTCCCGCTAGAAAGTCGACTTGCCACGTTGGCGTAGTCAAAAATGTATAGCCTAGATTCAAGCCATCCATCGTGCCCTGTGTGACCTCTATCAGAAAGTTGTTCTTCTTTAGTTGGCCATATACATCAAAATCCAGATTGAGATCATGATCGTCGTACTCTTCACCCGCCGCAATATCCCAGGGGTTGTTCGCCACAACCAGTGAAACGCCTAATTCAATATAACTCTCTTCGTAGCTGGACGACTTTCCATCGCCACCCGCCCTGACATCGCTGACGATATCAGCTGCCACTATCGATTTACTGACCAGCATAGCGGTTAGCATAAAGAGGTATAACTTGATTTTCATAGTAGAGTGTCGTGTACGGAACAAGCGGCATTATAACCATTGCCGAGGATTAAGAAGGGAAGTCTACCCTTAAAGTTAAATGGTTGTGTAACAGAGTGTAACGAGTCAGCAACATATCGATACAGAAAAGATGCTTGCGACCTTGGATAATAGCGTTTTTCAACGAATTATCCGACAAAACACCGGTAAGGATTCCAACAAAATGCCTCGTTTAGCTGCCAGAACTAAATTCTCGATTTTCGCGACATTACCGCTCGCTTTCTGCTCTACGGTAAATGCAGAGTCCTCTGACAAAAATATGGAAGAAATGTTGGTCGTGAGCACAAGCCGGGAGGGCGACTACACCATCATTACTCAAAACACAGAAAAACTGATTGATACGGCCGGCGCCATGGGTGATCCGTTATCGGCCATCTATGCCTTGCCAGGTGTTGTTTATTCTCAGGGGCAGGAACCTGCCGTTAGGGGCTCCAGTCCGAGTGACAACCAATTTACCGTCGACTTTATGCCAGCCAGCTACATTTTTCATGAATTTGGCGTTTCCATATTCAGCGAATTTATTTTACATGACTTTCAAATGTATTCAGCAGGGTTCGGGCCAGAATACAGCAACGCGACAGGTGCCGTATTTGACATTACTTTGCGTGAACCTAAAAATCAGCCACTAAGCGCTACCATAGACTTTTCGATGCTTCGCTCCGGCGTGTTTATAGAGGGGGGCATTACTGATAATTCTGCTTTTTACCTTTCCTATCGAAAAAGTCTCCTCGATCTATTTCTCAAGGAAGACGATTTAAGCGACGAAGATGACGGCATTGTTTTTACCGATGTACCGCGCGATACCGATTATCAATTTAAGTACCAATGGAATATCAACAACCATAACAGCTTAATTGTCTCAGCAAATGGGGCAGGAGACGATGCCGAAGCAAAGCTCACGGAAAAGATGTACTTAGTCGCCACTAACCCCGATTTCTATGGCAACGCCAAACTCGATGAGAGTTATTCCGGCCAAAACGTTATCTGGACTCATCGCGGAGACTCAGGCCTGGAGTTCACCTTAGGTTATGGCCTGCTAGACGACGAAAGTGGTACTTATTGGGGTAATCAGTATAGTGAGTTGTACCAAGCCGAACAGGCCACAACTAAAGCGCGCTTGTACGTACCATTGTCGGACTCTTTCGCCTTAGAGTTTGGCAGCCAACTGGCAGATATCGATTTTTCTTACACTCTCGATTCCATACTGTTTGTCTGCACCGAGTTTGATCCAAGCTGCGATGAAACCCGCTCAGAACCACTTAACTTTAGTACAAATAACCAACGCAAAGAGACCAGTCATTATCTCAATTCTAGCTGGAGCCCTGGAGCAAATTTGCGGTTAGATATTGGCGCTCAATACCAATACAACGACTATACAGATGAAGACTTTTTGTTACCCCGTGTTGCTGTGACATGGGATGTTACTGAGTCCACAACTCTGAGTGCAAAAGCCGGGCAGTACAACCGTTTTCCGGATATCGATACTGTTCTGCCCGAAACAGGTAACCCTGATCTTAAATCCCCCACGGCCGATCACTATACCTTGGGTATCGAGCAACATTTCGACGATGGCTGGAGCTATTCTCTCGAGGGCTACTACAAAACCTTGCACGAACTTCCCAAAGGTCACACGGACGACTCACCTTATGCTGCGCTGCGCTACACCAATGACATTGAAGGGGAAGCCTATGGCGTCGACTTCATGATTAACAAAGATCTAACGGACAAGTGGTGGGGTTGGTTTTCGTTAAGTTACGGAAAAAGCGAACGAACAGATCTTATCGAAAATGAAACTCGTGAGTACTATTTGGACACTCCAATTATCGCAAACTGGGTGCTTAATTATCAGTTCAGACACAACATGAACATAGGTTGGCGTTGGTCGGCTCGCAGCGGACAAGCATACACACCCATTGTTGGCGTGCAAGATAACCCTTGGTTTGAAGGTCATGTGCTACCCGTCTACGGCGATGCGTTTTCAGAGCGATTACCTCATTATAACCGATTAGATGTTCGCTTTTCCTGGCAGACTACTGCATTCGGAAAAGACGCTGAGCTTATGATCGACATTATTAATCTGCTTGACTACAACAATATTTCTGAACGCAACCTTGACTATAAAAAAGTGACATCAACGAATGACGAGGTGGCGACGGTAGATGAAGCAGAAATCGGCTTAATGCCAGCGGTAACGTTTCGAGTTTCTTTTTGATTGTACTTTGCCGTTTCAGCGGTGTTGTGTAAGGTTAATGTTTATTGGGAATAACACTAATGGCCACATTAGTGGCCTTTATTGTTTAGCTCATGAATCAACCAGCCCGTTGGGCTTGATTGCAACAATTACTTAACCGCCGCATCCCATACCTGGCCAGAAGCCGTTCCGTCGTTAGCAGGGTTAAACACTTCCACCGCCATCACCTGATAAGTTGGGTCATCGCTGGCATCGAAGTTATTCATGTCGGGAATTATCCAGCCGGTATCGGCCCAGGCTTTTACATGGTCGGCAAAAACTATTTTGTAATCTTTACCCAGTTCACGCTGCTCGGTAGGTATGCTCCAGTACTGATAGAAGGTCGAAGTACTATTGATGGATGGTTTTTGCTCGCGCACGGTGCGGTAAGTGGAATACTCTACACCATCGCTAATAAAGGTCTTGCCGTAAATACCATCTTTACTGGGATTATAAGTAAAACGCTGGAGAATGTAGTACTCCACCAGATGTGCAGGATTCGTTTTCGGCATGGTTTTGTCATAGCCCCAACCATACAGAGTGATAAAATTAGCGCCACTGTCTTCATCAAACCGATAACCAATCTCTCTATTTTCATCACCGTAGTGCCAGCCCGGGCCGCCCACGTAGTTATAACCACCGCCCTGCCAGTCAACCCTGAAAGAACCTTTCTTATCAAGGCTTAGTGAGGCCGCACCGCCATCTTTCCAGTGAGTGAAAAAAAACTCACCGACATGGCCGGTAGCGTGGTTTTGGGTAAGATGTACTTTGCTAGGGTAACGCTCGGTGTAGGCGTTGAACTTATCAATGCCACGAACGGCCGGTACCGCCGCTTCGCTCGCCAAATCTTGCGAAAGGTTCTGCTCCGTTGCGCAGCCAGAAACGCCGGCCAGAGCCGCCATAAAAAGCGCCGCTTTCAAGGGTAGGTAGTAATTCACGATGTCTCTCCTCTTATGTTGTAACCCTCCCCCAATCTACAGCCAATAGCATGCCGAGGTAGGTTATAGTGTTGCTGACTATAACAAAGAAGGGATTAGAGAGCCAGAACGTTAGGCGTTAAGCTTTTTTCACGTATTTTGCTGTGATCATGATTTCACCGGCACCATCGACTTTGCAGTCCAGTTGGTGGTCTTTCGCTTCGACGATGCGCCTTACCCGCGCTTTGGTGCCAATCTTTATCGGCTGCGAGCTGCCTTTGACTTTTAAGTCTTTAATGCAGGTCACCGTATCGCCCTCAGCCAAGGTATTGCCATTGGCGTCTTGCACGGTAAATGCCTGCTCGTCAGGCTCGTCGGGATTCCACTCGTTGCCACACTCGGGGCAAACCAACAAAGCTTGATCCTGATAGGTAAACTCAGACTGACATTTGGGGCAGGGTGGATGTGGCATATTGATCGCGCAGGTGTATGGATTTGCCGCAATGGTAGCGAGAGCGGTCTGATTTGGCGAGTGCTTTGCCGGTACTTTACAACCCGGGCATACCCATCAATAAAGCTGTCTGTACAATACAAGCACCGTGCTTTAATGGTCGGTGCTTGTGGTCATGTATCTATACTACGCCGTTAGTTGGCTTTTACCTTTGTAGCGAAGTCACTGACGCCTTTATCGGTACGCTCAATAGGCTGGATGGTGCCGTCATCGTTAAAGTACAGGTATTCGGCCGCACTATGACGCTGACGACCGCAGGCGGAATCTATGTCCAACCAGCGGTGGTAGAACAGCAGCCACTGGCCCTGGTACTCAACAATCGAATGGTGGTTATTGCTGTTGTTTTCCTGCCCCATAATCTCGCCTTTGTACTGCCACGGGCCCATCGGCGATTTGGCCATATAGTAGGTCAACACCCGGTTGTTTTCCGGCATGGTGAAGTAATAGTACTCGCCGCGCTTAAAGACCCAGGGCCCTTCCATTTTTGGCTCGTAACCTCCCATATCCATCTTAACCAGCTTGCCTTCGGTGCTGCGCATATCATCGGCCATTTTAATCACGTGATAGTCACGATCTTTAGCATGTACGTAGAGATACGCCTGGCCGTCATCGTCAACAAACATACTGGGGTCGTTGGCATAGGGTGTTCTCCACAGCGGAGCACCTATCATGTCTTTAAATGGCCCTGTCGGCGAGTCACTTTCGGCAATGCCTATGCCCATCCATTTGGTGCTGTTCTTTGGGTTCACTCGATCCTTATGACCGGTGCCGGCAGGAAACACCAAATAGTATTTACCGTTTTTATAGGCTGCATCGGGCGCCCAGGCGTAGTTATCCGCCCAAGTGAGGTCATCCACCGACAGCAAAGGCCCGTGGGTTTGCCAATTTTTCAAATCTGTGGATGAAAACGCATACCAATCTTTCATCCAAAAATCTTCCTGGCACTCTTCATCGTGCGAGGTGTACACGTATATTTTTCCATCACTCCAAACATGGGCCGATGGGTCAGCGGTACGCAACCCATCGCCAAAGCTAAGCGGATTACCGGTTGCGCTGGAGCCGCCGTCAGTTGGGTTTGATGCGGACTGGGTACAGCCTGTGATGGCTGCGGCCACTAAGGACAATGCCAGGGCAGTGGGAAGATTTTTTATCATAGGGCTTTCCTTTGATTCTATTGCATACGCTCGAGCTCAAAGTCACAGCTCAGGCTTGATCAGCGAACATGACCGTCCACCCAAAATATCAGCCGTAAAATCGGAGCGGCCTTAACGTACCACAAATATTTGCTTTTATCCGTTAGCAACTTTTATTGCCCGCCACCTGTATAGTGTGTAAGCGCGCTTCGCCAGGAACCGGTCAATTTTACCCAGGCAGCCACCAAGCCAGTGTTAACAATGCAACACCTGTAGCCGCTAAAGGCGCACTCAGTTTCAGGCCCTTACCGAAATCGTAATCTAGCGTCTTCAGGCACTCGTCCATAGAACCTGCGAAAACTTTCATACCGCCCCGGCGATTACCTTCTAAGCTTTTGCGCGGGCCACAATAGGTGGCGAGTAGCGTAACCGGTGTATTCAGTGGCAAAACATCGAGAATAACGCTAATTTGATTGGCACTGGTTTGGGTGGGTGCAACATAGAAAGACTTTGAAATCGGAGCTCGCGTCACCCCATTTACCTCTGTGAGTTGGCCGCGTGCGTCTTCCTCGGGTGTTGGCTCCATAGATTCTGCAGCGGCATTAATTTGCTCAAGTCCGATATCACCCCAATCACCGCCCTGTGATATCGTGCGAAGATCATCGTCCGCATAGGGCATGGCGTGTAACGGGAATTGCCGACTACCGCAGTCGAGCCGCGCCGGCACCATCGCAAAACCGAGCATACACAACTGCTGAACATAACCGGTGGAATTCGAGGAGCGGCTGCGACGCTGACCACTGGCCTGGTAGGCATAGGCCGCGCACTCTTGGCCACTAAACGGCGCCTGCAAGGGCTCTTGATCGGTGCGCACACACCCAGATAAAGCAACATGCTGCCCATCGCTAAAAGATTCATCGCCACTTGCCCGATACGCCCGCAAATTGCGCCTGTCCAACCAGGTGACGCCTGTCGCCCAAAAAACTACCGCACTGGCTACACACAGTAAAATGCCGACAACCAAGTGTACCCAGCCCCAGCTACCAAATCGCGCAATCGTGGCATCGCTACACACTTGTATTACCTGTAAAGCGATAACAATAATGACGAATGCAAATACAACCTTGAAGATAAACCACTGTCTACCACGCATGATGATCTTTCTCCTTTAAGCCTGTGCCGTTATGGGAAAATCATACTACTGTTGTTCTGCTCGGTAATTATAGGTTGATTATCAGAGCTTTTAGGACGCGTTCCACTCATACACGGTCACAGTCGATGAGCCTGTGGTATGCACCGGGTCACTATAAGCTATGGCTTTAGCTGCCTCGTGGCTATCCGCTGATATTAAATAGGCGCCACCGGTTTTATCCGTGAAGGGGCCCGCCAACTCCAGTACTCCCTGTTGTTCAAGATCCGCAAGAAACTGCTTGTGTGCAGGCACAACGGACGCCTGAAAACATGGCGTTCGAATTGTCATAACGAGGTACTTCATCAAGCGTTTCACTCCATACTGGGATGCTAGCGGGATTAATCCTTGGTTGTAGGACGTATTTTTAGAACATCGTTTTTGCGAGTCCTGCGTTTAGAAGATTTTACAGTAAAGCCCTTTGCGATCTCTGTGTTGGCTCACTTCATCGTGCGGCCTGCACGCTTTCAGTTCGCCGCCTTGCGCTCAAAAAACTCTGTACGCTAGCGAATATTAGGAATAAGGCCGGGAATGCCCAGATTATCTACCCAATCCACTGTTAATGGGCGTAGAATCCGAGCGCACCTGCATACAAGCGCGCTTGGGTATATCTGTTTATAGAGAAAACTTTATTTAGCCAAACAGCCACTCAAAAACTCATCCATTGCTCTTAAAGTCGCAATACGATTCGACTCGTTCAGCAGAAAATGGTCTTCGTTCTCAAGCTCAAGATACTCCACGTCTTTGTCTTCTTTTAATAGAGCGTCGCGCATTTGCTCGCCATGCTTAATCGGTACCTGACGATCATCCGTTCCGTGAATAATCAAAACCGGAACTTTCACTTTGTCGGCATAGTTCACCGGCGATATCGATTTTAACTCTGCGTTGTCATTGCCAATCTGTTTATCAACAACGTTGTCGGTACGCCAGAATTGACGGTTATCCTTCACCAAATCGTAAACATTGCTGACACCGTTAATGCTAATGGCGCACTGATAGAAATCTGGCGTTTTCACTACGCCCATCAGCGAAGCATAACCGCCATAGCTAGCACCAACCGTAGCCATTCTGGCAGGATCAGCGATGCCTTTTTCAATTAAGTAGAGCGCACCGTCTTGCACATCGTCCTGCATTTCCTTGCCCCAGTTTTTAAGGCCGGCATTGCGAAAGGCAACTCCCTTACCGGTAGAGCCCCGAAAATTCATGCGCAGTACCGCGAAGCCCTTGCTGACCATGAACTGAGTCATGTAATCGAATGTGTGGCTGTTGTGATACATTGGCCCACCGTGCGGAAACACGACTGTCGGAAGGTTCTTGGCTTCCTTTCCCTTCGGGGTTGTTAAAAAACCTTCAATGTCTAAACCATCGCGCGACTGGTAGGTAATACGCTCCGTTGGCGACATATCGCCCGGCTGCAAATTTCTGTATCGGTACGCAATTGCCTCAAGCTTGACCGGGTCTAACTGGCCCAAAAAGAAAGTTCCGGATTCGACATCGCTCACACTGTAAACCAGAAATTTATCCAGCGAATCTGTCATTGAAAAAATAAAATTGTAAGTATCTTTTAGCGCACCATTCACTACCTTTTTCAGCTTATGCAGTTTTTCATCAAAAAAGTGGGTGCCACCCATTTCTTGACTGCTAATACCAATGACTTCATCCGTTTTCGGAGAGTAAATTAGGTGACCCCCAATATCGTATTCTTCCCGGTGCAAAACGAGTTCTTTTTTTAGCTCCGAATCCTTTAGGTTAACCCGAAATACCGAGCGCATATCGTTATGGTAGGCACTAACGTATAAAATATTTGGGTCGGATCCGAAACCTAAAGCGTCCACGGCATCTTCTGCAAATATCTCGTGGGGCCAAAGCTCGCGCCATTTGCCGCTGTCAATATCTTTAACCAACGTAGTGGCTATGCCATCGTCGTACTTGCGTGCCAAACGTACACGGTGCTGCCGATCGGTCACCCAGCCGGACACCCACGGCATGGCATCCTGCACTACCGTAACCGCTTGGGTTTTAAAGTTAACCTTGCTCACCGTCGGTGCGCCGGCAAAGCCATTATTGATGCTGGGAATCTCCATTAAAATATGATCAGGATCATCCGGTAATGTATCAATTACGGTATTAAAGTTAGAGGGTCTTACCACATAGCGGTTAACAAAGGCGTTGCTAAACGGCTTGTAAATTTCGCCATTTTCACTATCGACCACCATGAGTGAAAAATCGCGAGTTTTAAATTTGGCCCGCATACCACCCACTTGTTTGTCTCGTTCACTGGGGCTAAATACCGTCACCAGTAAATGCCGGCTATCCTTCCAACCAACACTGTGTAGAAAGAACTCGGTATTATCCGTGAACAAGACTATTTCTCGCTCATCATTCTCGGTTGAGGATATTTGCACGGCCTGGCCACTGAGCTCTTCCGTTTCCAGGCGCAGCACACTGGCTACTTTATTGCCGTCGGGCGAAAGCCTGAGTTTATCGACATCCGGCAACTGACCAAACTGATCGGTGGTCGGCGCAGCGGCTGCGCCTAATGTGAACAAGCTTAAAAGCAGGTAGGCTATCCATCGGGCATTAGAAAGCATCATTAAGACCCCTGTATTATGATTATTACTGTCCTTAAACATCAATGTTATTGCGGCGCCAGCCGCTGTAGCGACAGCAGCAATACTAACATTCGACACAGTAGTGGCCAATGCCACGCGGCCCACAATAAATATGATTTATATGAATTAACTACCGCCCACAGAGCTACAAAGACAAGGACAACTGACCGTTTAGAGCGGTTCGTATTAACCCAGAAAGAAGCTTATGGCTCGGCTCAAACTACTTACCGGGCGTAAAGTTAGCCACAGGATGTGAATTGTTTTTCCCCAGTTGCTCGGGCTGCGCCTCATCGAAAATACAGAGACTTGTCTTGAGCAAAAGATCCTGAACACGAAGGACATTTTTGGCCGCTCTGATTATCTGAAATTTCACTCTTCGATGACACTTTTCTACTTGGCGGCGGTCAATGGACCTTTTTGCCGCGCCATATATCATTTTTTTGCTGGCCAGCAAGATCACAACACTCTCACCATGCGACCTGCGCTTTAGCGGCCCAACCGTACTGGCCAACACTATTTTGGTGCGATACTTTTCGACCCAGCCCCAAACAAGTGCCCCCATTATTCCAAACCTGAAGGATAACATTCGTTTCTGTGCACTTTAGTTTGGGGGCGCACATCGACAGCGCGAATTTCCTAGGCTACTGGCCAATTCCAACATCCGTCTAAATTTGGCCCACCTATTGCTGAATGTACCTACAGCCTAAAAGATGGAACCTATTATGCTTTTCACTCCTCTACGCCTGTTTATTAACAGTGCAGGCACAGGAACGCTTATAGCCTTAGTAACGGTACTGTGTATCACAGCCGTCACCGCGCAACTAATGAGCGGACCGACAGCTCTGATTGTAGGGCCACTGCTTTTTCTAGGTTATAGTTCGCTGGGCCTTATCGTCTTTTTTTACAGCGATGCGCACGCGCTTGTGCAAGCACTAGAACAAAACACCGATTACTCTCAGGAAGAGCTTGAAGAAAAATTCAGCCCTTTTTTACAATCGGTTGTTCTGCAATTTATTCAGGCTCGTACACATGCTCGCCGCAGAGCTGAGCTTGGCGACGATGTGAGAAAAGAAATACAGCATGCGGCTAACGAATTAGATCAAACCTCTGGCCGGTTAGCTCAGAATATTACTGAGCAGTCCCATGCCACGCGATCGGTCGCCGCTGCCGCGACGCAAATTAGTCACAGTATTGACGAGGTTTCCAAGCAAACCCAGCAAGTGTATGAATCCGCACAGACGCTGGACGGTTTGGGTAAAGACGGCCTGTCGTTACTGCAACAAATGCAGCTATTTATGGCACGTGTTACGCAACAAGTATCTGACTCAGAAAATCAACTCAGTGAACTGGAAACACGTAACCGCGATGTGGCCTCGATTTGTGACGTTATCGCTGAGATTGCCGACCAAACAAACTTGCTAGCACTCAACGCCGCTATTGAAGCGGCCAGGGCGGGAGAGCAAGGCCGGGGCTTTTCAGTGGTCGCCGATGAGGTTCGGGCGCTTGCCAGCCGCTCACAAGACTCAACCAAAACAATCTTGGGCCATGTACAACAAGCGCAGAATCAGATGGAAAGCGTTCGTCAGGCAATGGCTGTGCTTAACAGTGAAGTCGGTGGTGCGGTGGAACAATCAGAAAACTCCGAATCAATTATGAAACAGGTCAGTGGTTTTGCTCAGGGCGTGGCGGGCAAGCTTTACGAGGTTTCCAGCGCAGCTACACAACAGAATACTGCAGCCCATGAAATTTCAGACCGAATAGAAGAGGTGGCTGCTCTGGCAGAACAGAACAGCCTTATTGCGCAACAATCGCAGCAAGTCGCGAAGCACGTATGTCAGCTGTGCCAGGCTGAGGACTCATGAATATGATATGGATCGGCTTAATGCTGTTTGTTTGCACCACAACTGCGGCCGTTGTAGTGCTTGCTATGCGCCGCAAAAAAGCGCGGATTCGACAGCAAATGCAAGGCTTGCATCTGCTGCGGAATCTGCGATTTCTGTTGTCGGAGTTACAGCAACATCGAGGCTTGAGCAGCGGTTGGCTCAATGGCGCCACCGAGCTGGACAGTAAAATTCGCAAGCTTCAGGGCGACATTACCAGGCAAAAAAGTGATGCGAGCCGATCCAGCTTGTGGCTCGCAGGCAATGCACGTTGGCTTTCTATTATTGATCATTGGCAAAGGCTCGAAGCCGGTTTCAACGACCTTGAGCTGGATCAAAATATCAAACAGCACAATGCTCTTATTCAATCATTACTGTACCTGATAGATGACATGGCTCAATCACATGATCTACTGTTGATCAACGTTAAGGGCAAGCCTCTCAATTTCGCCTGGCGTGAACTTCTTATTGCGGCGGAATGTGTCGGGCAACTGCGAGCCATGGGTACAGCCGTAGCCGCCAGTGGTGAGTGCAGTGTTGTCTCGCGTATTAGGCTCAATTATCTTTGCCAGAAAATTGATTCGGCGACAACCACCGCCTGGCAAACAATGCCCCCACAACATGAGCACAAACAAAAGTTGATCGACTTAAACCATTATGTAGCCCACACCATCATTCAGCGTGAACAGGCGGCCAATGCAGAAAATTACTTTGCCTTGGCCACAGAAGCGATTGAGGGAATCTACAATCAGTTTGATCAAGCTATAGATTCTGCGCGACGTCTCTCTTAGCTACACTTGTCGGTGCAATCGCCGCGCTTAATACACTGTCTCCTTGCTCGGGCTTTACACCCAGTACCGCACCTAACCAAGTGTATCTGGAGGCAAGGCGGTACCCCGCTAAACTAACGGCAAGGGTTATTATGAGTACAAGTAGCGGCTCTAGTATTGGGCCCAAGGTCATATTTGCCAGCGCATAGACTGAAACAACGATAAGCGTCTGGTGTAAGATATAGAAACAAAATACAGCTCGATTGGCGCGCTGCACCCAAGCTTTGGGACGAGCCAACAAGGCCTGGCCGAAACCCAGTACGGCCGAAATCCATAACCAGCTATTCGCAGACCATATTGCTCCTTTCACGTACCCTTCTATAGGCTCTACCAACGGTAGATAGTGCGAAATACTGCCGCCATTGACCAAAAACACAATCACTAAGTAGCAAATAACCCCCAGGGTTAAACTCAGATAACGGTACTGTTTGAACGCTTGCCAAAGCCGGTTTGATTGCACCACGCCAAAACCGAGCAAAAATACAAACACGTAGCGAGCATGGTTATACCAATCATCCACCAAGGTAAAGGTCGTCGGGTAGGCTTCCCACAGGAGTTCACCAATCAAAAACACGCCTACGGCAGGCACCAGCAGGAGTGACCAACCCGGCATGCGAGCCACCAAGACCCGCGCCAGCGGCGAGGCGGTAACCCGGCGAACAAATGGGTATAGCAGCCAAAGTATTGTGATATAGGCAAACAGATAGCACAGGTACCAAAGGTGATTGTAGGTTAGGTTGGTAGGTACAAGGCGAATGTACACATGCGGTAGCTCGCCAAACCCAATGTACTGCCACCAAAACTGTACATAGTCGAGATCGAAGCTTGTTTCACTCTTTATTTCTATATAGACCTGAGGCGCTACAATAAACACGCTGCCAAAAACCAGGGGCACAAACAGCCTCGTTGCTGTGCGCCGAAAAAAACCTAAGCCACTGCAACGCTGGAGTTGGTATGCTATAGCAGCGCCACTGATGAGGAAGAGCAATGACATGCGCCATTGATTGGACCACAACATAAGGTACTGTACAAATTCACTTTGGTATTGGCTTTTCACATGCCAGCCCCAGTCGGCTACATAGGCCATGCCCAGGTGGTACAGAATAAGCAAACCAAAGGCGAGTACCCGCAAGCCGTCGAGTTCATTCTTACGTTGTTGGTACCAAGGTTGATACTTTTCAGCAGACATGGTGTCCTCCCGTTGCACACTAAATTCACGGGTATTGTGTAGCTTAAGCTACCTCGGTAGGCTCCCTAAGTGACTGATAGAAAACAAATTGTGATAAACGGCAACCCAGTGTGATGAAACGCTTAGCAGCAGGATATAGGCATGCCTGAACGGCTTAAACAACATTTCTTAGAACACCAGATTTTATGGCCCTGTGTTTTTTTATTGATATGGGCGCTGCTTAATATTGCGCTGCTCACGACCACTGTCATCATGGAGTATCAACGCGAAGGCCGGTCCATCGACTATTGGCAACCACTGTGCTGGGAGGTGACAAGTATAGTGATGATTCTGCTGTGCATTTGGCCCATCGCGTACATAAACCGCTTGCTCCAATCTCGCTTTTCGCTTCCGGCCCAGTTATTGGGCCACGCATTCGGGTTAATTTTATTTTCTATCATTCATGTCAGTGGCATGGTCGCCTTGCGCAAGCTTTGGTATTGGCTCGCTGGTTCCCACTACAATTTTGGCGATTTTTGGTATGAGTTTGTGTACGAATTTCGCAAAGATGCCATGAGCTATATCACCATTGTGGTGGTCATTTCAGGTTATCAGTTTATGGTGCGACGCCTGCGTGGTGAAGCCAGCTATATCGACAAAGGCGAGGAATCCAATGAGCAGCTTGCAGATCGTCTATTGGTCAAAAAACTGGGTAAAGAATTCCTGATTACCACCGCTGATGTTGAATGGGTTGAGGCGTCTGGTAACTATGTCAATTTGCACGTGGGCGGGCGCGTCTATCCAATGCGCTCGACGATGGCTAAGCTTGCGAAACAGCTTCCGGCACAAAATTTCCGGCGGGTACATCGCTCTGCCATTGTCAATCTGAACCAGGTAAAGCATATAGAGCCGACCGAATTTGGCGATTATGTAATTGCGCTAACCAATGATCAGCAGGTGCCTCTGTCGCGGCGTTATCGAGATGCCTTTAAGTCTGCGTTCGCCGACAAGCCGTGAGGTGGCCAAATATAGCGGTTAGAGAGGGGGGTCATTGTAAAAATGGGGGGATGGCAGTCCCTTGCCAGCGTTCGATTAACTGTTACGTGACTTAAACTCACGAATCAACTTGTTAAAGCTTTCCGCATAATCTTCGAGCTCTTTGACCGCCTTTTTCTGATCGCCACGCGACATGCCAGAGCAACCTAAATACTCTTCCATCGCTTTCACATAGGCTTTTACTTCATTGTTGGCTTTTACCATTTGGGCAGTTACTGCCGTCGCCGGGTCGGGAAACTCACCGGGTTTAGCAGGCTCACTGCAGGCAAAAGATGCCGCAGGAAACGCCATTGTCATGAGCAGTATTGCTTGAGTGAGTACTTTTTTCATCTTGCGCTCTCTACCGTGTATTGTTCTTTCAACTATACCTTAAACCGCCCGACTAATTCTGACATCTTTTTCGCCATCTTAGCCAAATTAACACTGTTAGAGGTAATACGACCGGAGCTCTCGGCAGTACTTTGCGCAACACCGGACACGCTGTCGATATTCACTTCAATTTGTTGCGTAGCGGCCGACTGCTGCTCGGACGCTGCGGCAATTTGATTAGTGCGATCGCGGATTTCACCCACATAATTGGTAATTTCTTCGAGGGCTTCGGTCGCTTCGCCCGCCTTCGTTACCGAAGCATCGGCCTGAGTGGTGCCGGCGGTCATCATTTCTACCGCTTCGGCCGAGCCGGTTTGCAGTCGCTCGATCATCTCTTGAATTTCTGTGGTTGAACTCTGCGTGCGCGAGGCGAGTGTGCGCACCTCATCGGCAACCACCGCAAAACCACGGCCTTGCTCACCGGCACGCGCCGCTTCAATCGCTGCGTTCAATGCCAGCAGATTGGTTTGTTCGGCAATACCGCGAATCACATCCAGCACGGTACCAATAGCCACCGTCTCTTGCCGCAAGCGGTCAATTACCTCAGAGGCGGTACGAATATCGGCCGAAAGACTCTGAATTTGGCTCATGGTGCTCTGCACGGTTTGTTTGCCGCTCATAGCGACCGTATCGGCCTGATGCGAGTTTTCCGCTGTTTCGGCCACTCGCTGGGTAACATCGGAGACTACCGCAGCCATTTCTTTAATCGCGGTTACGATTTGCTGAATATCGGCTTGCTGCGAGGTAATCGAGCGCTCGTTTTCCTGTGACAGGTTTGACAGGATATTGGCGCTTTCATCCACCTCTACCGCTGTTTCTGCAACACTGGAAATAATCGTGTGCAAACGCTCAACGAAGCGGTTGAAACAGGCGGCCAATTCGCTGATTTCGTCACTGCCCTCAACCGGTAGACGACGGGTAAGATCACCCTCACCCTCAGAGATATCGCGCAGTGCGCGCACTACATTATTAACAGGCTTAATAATACTGGCCTGTACTACATAGGCGAGGCCTGCAGCCACCAAGCTAATGACAATGACGACAATAATGGCGTCAAACACCGACTCAGAAACCACTTCGTCTAATTCTGCCAGGTCGACATGGAATGAAATGGTGCCGACTTTACTGCCATCAGACTGAATCGCCTCGGTTACGATAATGGCATTTTCCAGCTCTACAATGCCCGGGCTGTTAGGCCGCGACGGTAAACTGGCTGGCATTTTGCCGCCACCGCTGCGAGAAAACCACGCGAATGGCTCACCACCGCTGTAAACAACCGCGCCCAACACGCGCTCACTGGCCTTTAGGGCTTCGAGTGAAGCGGTAACCGTCATGTCGTCTTCAAACATAATGGCGCCAACACTGGCCTCACCCAACACTTCTGCCAACGACCGGGTATCTTCTACGATAGTATCTTCCACCCGAGAAATACCGGAATTAACAGTGACCACTGTGGTTACAATTACCGCTGCTATACAGGTCAGGGTGACGCTAAGCAGGATTTTCCACTTGAGAGATAAATTTTTCACGGCGTCCTCGTTTATTTTTTAGAGTGCACTCGGCTTTTTAAGTTATAGGGGAGAAACCCCTGAATAGCCACACCGAAATCCACCTTTGTCTTTGCATTATAATGCGCCAGTCGGTAATTTCGAGTAATTTGGCGCATTTTTCCCAAGTAAATCGCTATAACAGTTTGCAAAGAATGCAAGATTCAATATATTGCCCACCTTTAAAACACCGACTTTTTACCGGGCGTTTATTGCTTTCGGCAGGGGCACGTAAACCTTTATATAACAATATAGATATAACCGGTCATAAATACACTAGGTGTGGTCTGCGTTGGCTTGCTGCATTGCCCACAAATTGGCGTAGTGACCCGCTTGGCTAAGCAGCTCTGTATGAGTGCCACGTTCAACCACCGCCCCGTCGGCCAGCACGACAATGCGGTCAGCATCGACAACGGTGGACAGCCGGTGTGCGATAACCACGGTGGTATGACCCCGGGCTACTTCAGCCAGAGCGTTCACAATGGCAGCTTCGGCCCCTGAATCTAACGCAGATGTAGCTTCATCAAACACCAATATAGGCGAGCGTTTGAGAATGACCCGGGCGATGGCAATACGTTGCTTCTCGCCGCCGGAGACTTTTAACCCGCGCTCCCCAACTATGGTTTTATCACCCTCTGGCAAGCTGTCGATAAACCCACGCAGGTGTGCCAAATCAATGGCCTGCTCAATATCCTTGTCACATGCACCCGGTCGGCCATAGGCGATGTTGTCGCGAATACTGGTGTTGAACAGCACCGTATCCTGGGGCACTATCGCCACCTGCTGGCGCACACTCTCCTGAGTGACCTCGGCAATATTCTGGCCATCGATAAATATGCCGCCATTGTCGACGTCGTAAAAACGATACAACAACCGGGCGAGGGTGCTTTTGCCGGCCCCGGATGCGCCGACGACGGCCAGCTTCTGACCACTGGGCACGGTGAGATTTAAGCCCCGCAAAATATGCCGTTGGGGCTGATACCCGAAAGTGACATTGCGAAACTCTATCTGACCCTTGTCTAGTTTTAGGTCTGGCGCGCCGGTTAGGTTGACAACTTTGGGGGTTCGTTTTAGCAGTGCCAACATGCTTTCTAAATCGGTGAGGGCGCGACGAATTTCCCGATACACAAACCCCAAAAAATTCAGCGGCATAAATAGCTGAATCATGTAGGCATTGACCATGGTTAAATCGCCCAATGTCAGCTCACCATTAACCACTCCGTCGGCGGCCAGGAACATCATTGCGGTCATTGCTGCGGCAATAATAAGCGCTTGGCCTGAGTTTAATGCCAGTAAGGTCAAACGGTTTTTTAGCTTAGCGCCTTCCCAGTGCGCCAAGTGCTGGTCGTAATCGCTCGCTTCAAACTCATCGTTATTAAAGTACTTAACAGTTTCATAATTAATAAGGCTGTCTATCGCCCGGGTGTTACTGACCGAGTCAGCCTGATTAGCCTCGCGGACAAAGCGTGTGCGCCAACTGGTTACTATTACCGTAAAGGCTACATACACAATAACCGCGCCTAAGGTAATCAATGCGTAAAGTGGCGAAAAAGCAAGTGAAAAAATGGCGGCTACAAATAGAATTTCAAACAGTGTGGGCAAAATATTAAACATTAAAAATCGCATCAGAAAACTGATGGCCGAGGTACCCCGCTCTATGTCGCGGCTGATACCCCCGGTTTGACGGTTTAAATGAAATTCCAACTCCAACTTGTGTAAATGCTTAAAAACACGCAAACCAATGCGGCGCATAGCGCGCTCGGTTATGCGGGAAAAAATGGCATCGCGCAATTCACCAAAAAAGGTCCCACCGAAACGCAGAACACCATAAAAAATAAGCAACACCACCGGCAACACCAATACGGTTTGCAAACTTTTATCGAGCCCATCAACAATATGTTTGAGCGCCCAGGGCATTAATAACGTAGCGCCTTTAGCCGCCAACAGTGCAGCAATCGCCAGCAATGCTCTGCCTTTAAATTCCAATAAATGTGGCCAAAGGTAAGAAAAAACCTCGCGCAAAGACAGCGGCGGAATCGTCTCGTCGCGCTTAGGGGGCGGATACTTACCGGCGGAACCGCGCATTATAAAGCGGTGGGTAAAAATGGCTGAGGAATAGAGAAGGGCATGGTTGGGGTCCTAGGGAGGAGGATCGGAACATAGGCCAGACGTCTGAGGTCGAACGTCTGACACATGATCGATGTTCACATGCATCAGACCTCAGACCTTCGACGTCAGACTGTCATCAAAACTTCCAAACCACCTTGGCAAACAGACGCACATCGTCGTCATCGCCGACGGTGTCTTCGTTATCCACCGGCGCCGCAGCCGATACATTGGCGTGCCAGCTTTTGCTGTTAAAACGGGCACCGATGCCCGCGCCGGTTAGGTCGCGTTCGTTGTTGATGCGCTCGTCCCAGGGGTTTTTGTTCACATCCACAGCGCCGTGGTCGAGCAAGCCATACACCTGCCATTTGTCGTTCAGGTTGTAACGCAACTCCAGGTTGGCGATATAGCCTTCATCGCCACTGGCTTCACCCTGGGCGTAGGCGCGCACACCATAAGCACCGCCTAGGCTGATTTTTTCGGATGAGTCTAAGTTTTTATCGGCGAACTGCCCGTGGATCTGGGCGTGTAAACTCCAGTTACCCACAAGATTTTGCAAACGCATAATCGATGGCGTCCAGCGCTCGAAGTCGCCGGCGGTTTGCGCGGTAACCGAATCGATAATCTGATCCAGATAGCTGTTGATGGTCAGCTCGCCTTGAGTGTAAGCCACAGACCACTGGGTCACACCGCCGCCTAAAAATTGGTCGCGCCAGTCACCGCCGATGGTTAAGGTGTACAGCTCCGACTCTTTATTACTGTTGGAGCCGAAAGCTTGAATTTTGTCTTCCAAGTCTTTGCTGTCGTATTGCAGCTGCGCACTTAAATTGTGATTGCGCGTGCGGATAAACGACTGATCCACAAACACGGTAGTGATTTTGGCGTTACCGGTTGCGTTGAGCTCATCAAAGTTACCGCCCAGCTCGTAGTCCATATCCGAATAGGCCGCACCGATGTTGGTGGCCCAGGGGCCGACCGGCATTTGGTACTGAGCGCGGAAGAACACTTGCTCTTCATCGCTGCCGAGGGCGCGCAAATCAAAACGATCGCCCATCGCCAGCGGGCTATTCACCTGTAAGCTCGCGCCTAGGCGGTATTCACCGATGGATTCATTGCCGTGGTTGTCCAGCTCTACGGTGCCGTTGACCCAGGGGCCTTGTTGTACGTCTACCTTTAAATCGCTGGTACCCACTTCTTCACCCGGTACCAGGGTGGTCATCACCTCAATGCCCGGCAAATCGGATAAACGCAACAGAGGCGATTCCAGCTCTTCGGCCAGAATCATTTGGTTGGGTTGTAACGAGCGGAACGGACGCTTCACCACAAAATCAGCGGTATGCGACTCGTTGGTTAAGGCCACTTTACCCAGGCGACCTTCGAGCACATCAATGGTAACGGTGCCGGTGGATACATCCTGTTGTGGCAAATACGCGCGCGCCAAAAAGAAACCGCGCTCGCGATAGTACGCGGTGATCTTACCGGCAGCCTCTTGTAGCTGCGCAAGACTGAGTTTTTGGTTAGCCATGCCATTGATTAGAGATAACAGGGTGTCGGCATCAAAAGCCTGATTGCCGGTCACGGCAAACTCATCAACCAACACTTTGGGGCCACCTTCGGGTGCTTGCGGTGCACTGGGCTGTGCTGACAACTGCACATCTAACTTGGATTCTTCCACTTCCTGAACGGGTTCGGTTTCCAACTCACGAATAAAGGTGCCGGCATTGGGGACCACCTGAGCAGCCGCCTGAGCACTCAAAAGCGCGCCGGTGAGCGTAAACAAAGAAAGCGAACTGAGGCGTACAGCGTTCATGGTTTTCTGTTTCCCTTTAGCGGTGTGAGGTTTTAAGTGTCCCTGTAATGATTTCATTTTATTCACCCTCGCTGTCAGAGTTCACGTCGTCGTGCGGTTTGTCTGGGGTGATTTCCGTACGGCGGTTGAGCGCCCGGCCTTCCAGGGTGCTGTTGTCGGCGACAGGGTGTTTCCAGTCAAAACCTTTGGTTCCCATTTTCGCTGGGTTTACACCAAGCTCAATCAACAGGTTATAAACGGCCATGGCGCGTTGGCGTGCCAGGCGTTGGTTTAACCACAAGGGTCCGGTGCTAGACGTATGCCCCTCTATCAAGAGCGTTAAGTCTGGATAGCGATCTAGCTTTTGCACAAAACGCTCAAGCATCTCAACATACATGTCGGAAATATCGGCACTGTTAATCGGGAAAAGCACCGCGCGCGGCATCGGCAAACCAATATCGGCCAGTTGCGCGGCACTCATACGTGTACCGCCTTGCATCACACCTAGGGCAATTTCATCCAGCGCGCCGTCAAGCAAATCGCGGCCTTCATAAATGTTGGCGCGGTTGTCACCACCCAACGATTCACGGGCCGGGAACTGGGTGCTGGTGAGTCCGTCGCCATAGCCGTTACCGGGGTTGGAGCTCAACAGGTTTAACACACCATCGTTAAAAGTGACGGTGTAGTTGTTGCTCGCCAGCGTTGCCACCGGTGTTAAGGTGTACTCGCCGGGAATGGGCAGGGTTAAATCGGTGGTGACAACCAGTGAGTTACCGAATACGTCTTGCTCGGTGTCGCCATTGGTTAAGCCATCGAGGGTGGCCGCAAACTCATCGGGCAGTAAATTCCAATAGGTTTCTAAATCATCCGCCGTCACAGTGAGCGCCGCCGGTGTTACCTGCAAGGTGCCGTTGTTAACAGATAAAGCGTAGTTATCACTCAGTACGTCGCCCGTTACCGTGGGGGTAATGGTGTACAAACCCACATCGCTGCCGTCTTCGCGGGCAAGGCTGATTTCCATCGTCTCATCGAACGCAGGTTCGCCACTTTGACTGTAGGTTAACGTGGGGTCCGCCTCGCCGTAGATTTTTACTAAATCGTCGGCGCTGATCACAATCGGGCGCGGGGTAATTGAGAGCACACCATCGTTTAAGGTCACTGTGTAGTTGTCGCTGGCCAGCGCGCCCGACAACTCACCCATAATGGCGTAGTCGCCCACGTTTTCACCGGCATCGCGGCTCAGCATGCCCTCCAGGGTTTCACCCGGCGCCAATGAGCCTTCGGTGACGGCCCAAGCTAATGTGGGGTCGTCTTCGCCGTATATTTTGGCCAGGTCGGCAATGCTGATGGTGACTTCGCGCGGGGTAATGTTCAGCACACCGTCATCGATGGTGAGGTTGTAGTTGGAGCCGGCCACATCGCCGCTAACATCGGCGTTAATGGCGTAGCTGCCGACGTCTTCGCCTTCATCGCGGCTAAGGGTCACCGACAAGCTATCCCCGTTTACTGCGCTACCGGTGACGCTGTAAGTAAGTTCCGGGTCTAGGTCACCGTAGATTTTGCTCAGGTCGTCCACGCTGATGCTGATGGCCCGCGGGGTAATGGTAAACACCCCTTCGTTTAGGGTTACCGAGTAGTTGGCGGTGGCCAAATCACCGGTGATGTTGCCGTGAATATCGTAGGTGCCCACGTCTTCACCCGGGTCGCGGAACAGTGAACCGGTAAGGGTATCGCCCGCACCCAGTGAGCCGGAAGTAACCCGCCAGCTAAAGCTCGGGTCGGACTCGCCGTATTCTTTGCTCGCATCGTTGATGCTCACGGTAATGCTCACCACCGCGGCATCAATGGTTAACACACCGTCGGTCATCACAATATCGTAACCGGTTTGGCTGGACCACAACTCACTTGGGGTAATGTCGTAGGTGCCGGCGTCTATCGCACCTTGCGAGTCGCCGGCGTATTCCAAATCAGCGCTGTTAATATCGTCCGCGCTGTAAGGCGTGCCGTCTTCGCCAAACACCGAGACAAACTCGGCGTAATCGTTGCCGTAGCGCACACCCGCGCCGGTGGTGGCGTTAATGTCGTGCAGGCCATTGTAGGCCACACCGTCGTACATTTTGTAATCGTCATAGGCAACGACATCGACTTCGGTTAAAAAGGAGCGGAGCAGTGGCGCCGATTGGCCTTCGTAGATGCGCCAAGTGGCGCCGGTGCCGCCCTCGGCATCGATATTTGCACCCCAAGCAGCGAATGAGGCTGGGTCCATAAACTCGGCGGTGGTGAGACCGGTAGCGCCTACGGCATCACCATTGGCTACGCCCACGGCTTCAACGTCGGTGTTCCAGAAATTATCCTGCAAAGTGCCTTGGTTATCATCCACCAACCCGGCGGTACCGCCGGTTGTGCTACCAACGGCGTAAGAGCGGGTAATGGTGCCGGTGGCGGTATTAATACTGACAAGGCCCGCGTTGCTGCCACCCATAGCCACCGTATTCACATTCGCATAGCTATCGGTAATGCTGCCATTGTTGGTCGATACCAGGCCACCGGCACGCATCGTATTGGCCTGTACATCACCACTTATATACACATTCGAGATAGAGCCGCCGGTAAAACCCGCGACCGTGCCAACATCTAGGTCGCCCTCGATATCGACGTCGGTTAAGGCGAGATTACTGATGGTCGAACCACTCTCTGTGTGGCCGAACAAACCGATAAAGGCTCGTTCATTACGATCCATCGCCAAGGCGTTAATGGTGTAGTTATTACCGTCTAAACTGCCCGAAAAGCCAGTGGTTACATCGCCCACAGGTGCAAAACCCCGGCCGCCCCAAACATCGGCGGTACTACCACTGACAACACCGGTCAGGTCGAGATCCGCCATTAAGGTATAGTCGCCTGCTAAGTCGGCGGCCATGCCTTGCAGGTCGTAGAGGTTATGGATTTCACCACCGCCACTCAAAAAAGCGCGCAGCATCGGGCGGGAGCTGCCCTCGGCGATAAACCAGTCAGTGGAGAAATTAAATCCTGTGTAGCTCGCGGCGTTGTATGCATTTTCAGCACCCGACCAATCACCGGTTAAGCCTATACCGCCACCAGAAGATGTTGCCTGGCCTGTGGTAAAGATATCCCAGTAGCTATCTGTCTCAGACCCGGAGCTAGCACCCACTAGACCGCCAACATCCGAATTCCCCGTTACCGCGCCTGTAGCGTAGCTATTGGTTACGCTGAGCCCGTTACTGCCCAGCAGACCGCCAACACTCGAATCCCCCGTCACCGCACCCGTGGCGTAGCTGCTACTGATATCACCTAGATTTCTGCCCACCAAACCGCCCACGCTTTCAACGCCGTCTACTGTCCCCGAAGCATAACTGCTACTGATATCACCTAGGTTTCTGCCCACTAGACCGCCGACGTACCTAGCACCTGACACAGTAACTGTTGCATAGCTGCTACTAATGTCACCAGGGGGGGCTAATCGGCCTACCAGACCACCCACATAATCATTCCCGGTTATAGAGCCCTCAATCAAACCAACATTGGTAATACTGGCCACTCCCGGCCTGCCAAATAACCCTACATAATCTTGGTCAGGGCGATCTATGGTCAGCCCTTCAATCACAAAACCTTGGCCATCCAGACTACCGTTAAAGAAAGCAGTGGAATGGCCCACCGGAGCAAAACCGCGTCCGCCCCAAACATCGGCGTTATCGGTCGAGGACGTGGCGGAGGCGTCAATGTTATTGAGAAGGGTATAACTGGTGGCGGCGCCATCGTTTACGCTGGCGGCCATACCTTGCAGTTGGTAGAGATTGGAGATATTGCCGCCATCTAAAAAGGCGCGCAGCATGGGGCGCGAGCTGCCCTCGGCGATAAACCAGTCGTTGGTAAAATCCAGCTCCTGACCGACTACTTCATAGCTGGCCTGGTTGTAGGCTGAAGTCGCGCCAGACCAATCGCCATCGACCGCCGTTGCATTACCCGTACCGCCGCCTGTGGTATCTGAACCCAAACCACTGGTGAAAGTATCAAAATAACTGCGCTCAATGGTGCCGTTGGTATCGTTTATTCCGATAAAACCGTAGCCGGCCATATTGCCAACATCACCGGATGACCAGGCATCACTCACGCTGCCGTCGTTATAGCCGAGCAAACCGCCGCCGCTATTAGCCCCGGTAACCTGCGCCGTCGAGTACACATTTGAAATGGTGCCAACACTGGCCCCGGCCAAACCACCGGTATACTCCGAGCTATTGACTGCACCTGTTGTGAAGGCATTAGTAATGGTGCCCTCCGTACGACCTGCCAAAATACCGGTTGAGTTACCGCCATCTACATTGGCATTCTCAACACCGAGGGTTGCGACAGAACCCGCCGCCCCGATGTAACCAAACAAGCCTACGTTGTCTTCAGCAGCGCGGCTAATTTCCAGGCCATCAATCAAGTGGCCCGCGCCATCAAAGGTGCCTGTGTATTGGTCGACTGCATCACCAATTGGGTCAAACCCATCACCGCCATTCCAGCCGGATGTGCCCGACGCATCAATGTCATTCACCAATACCGCATCCGCACCCGGCGTGGTATCCAGCCCCTGCAGGCCGAATATATCGGCAATCTGCAAAGCCGCACCGCCCACACTGCCGCCGGTAGCGCGGGTAAAGGTGCCACCGTTAATCACAAAATCATCGGCCATAAAGGTGGGCAGGGTGGCGGCAATTTGCGAGAAGTTACCACTGTTTAAGGTGAAGGTATCAACATTGATGTGGCCTTCGACGCCGGTGGTGATGTTGCCCACAGCATTAAGCGTTAGGCCGCCCGCAGGGGCATGAAGATAGTCGTTAAAGGTGATGCCGCCGTGGGCATCTAAGGTCAGGGTGTTGCCGCTGGCCCAGATAATCGGGTCGACGATGGTGATATTGCCCGCCTGGCCACCGGCATCGGCGGTTTCCAAAATGACATTGCCGCCTGCCAGTGAATTTTGCAGGGCCTGGGTGTGCACATGGCTAACACGGTTGTTGCCGCCCGTTTCGCTGTAGCTGATTTCAAGATTAGTCGGGTCCAGCAACCAGGTGCCGGCATTGCCGGTTGCGCTTGAGGTATCGAGCGTGGCGTTGGCCGCGACCTTCACAATACTGCCGGAGGTTTCAATAAAACCGCCGTTGCCGCTCTCGGGCGCGCTGGCGTCCAGCGTTCCGCCCACGCGAACTGTGCCTCCCGTGCCTTCAGTCATGCCGCCCAGTAACAATATCTTGCCGTCTTGCTCTTGCAGAGTTTGCGCTTCAATCACGCCGGTGTTGTTCACAACCGTCTGTAGTAGCGCGTTACTGGCATGGGCCGTCATCAGTATCTGGCCGCCATTGGCTTGAATCAGGCCGTGGTTTGCCGCCAGCGCGTTTAGTGCTGCTCCGTCGACTTGTACGTTAAGCAAACCATCGCCGGCAAAATCTAACGTGATTTGATTGCCCGCGGCCAGCGTGACGTTGCCCAATTTGGCCTGAATCACACCGTAGTTTGAGACCCGCCCACCTAACAGCGCTACCGCGCCGGCATCCGCTACCGTAATTTCACCAAAGTTTAAAACGGACGCCGGCGAGCCGTTACCGGTAAAGGTTAAATGCTCGTAATTATCGTGGCTGAGGTCGAGAGTGGAGGCGACCAGTGAGCCCACATTGACCTTGGCATCTTGCCCAAAGAGTACACCGTTGGCGTCGAGCACAAACACCCGGCCGTTGGCGTTGAGCTGGCCGTTGATTTGCGTGCCATCGGCACTGAACACTCGGTTAAGAGCAATAGAGGTTTCGTTAGGCTGGAGGAAGTTAACAATTTCATTGACGTCGATATCAAAGTTATCCCAGACAATGGTGGTGTTCTGGGTGTGTTGATTGATATCGGTAGTATTACCGTAGTGGTGAATATTGGCGTCGCCGTCGATCACGATACCGCCATCGGGACCGGCGTGAGCGCCGCTGCTTATGGCTGCAATTGCAAAGGCGAGGGCCAGTCGTTTGCCCTTAATGGGCGATGCGGCGGTGACGGCAGAGTGTTCGTCTTTAGAGCGGGTGCAACTCAATGAAGGGCTCATGGTGATCCTCAATAGTATTCTTCGACTATGGTGTGTCTGTTTGGGCAAACTATAACTGGGTAACTCGCAACACAAGCGTCCAATACATCCAGCAAATGGAAGGCTGTTCTGTAAGCATGGTAACGACGTGTGAATACGTTTTAGCAGACTGCATATTTCCCTTGCAACAAGGGTCACAAGCCGCTCATTTTAAATCAGAGCGGCTGCATATTGATAGAGCAAAAACCGCTCACTTTTGTATAAACCCGTTTATGGCGCGAAGCCGCGGCTAAAAGAGTCAACGGCGTGGTCAATTTTCTGCAAGCGCTCCTTGGTGGACATGGAAGGGTCGGTAAACACTTCCATGGCCCCGCGCCAGAGGGTTCGCTGACTGTAGGGGTGAATAAAACGTAAAACCATGGTGCCGGCATCGTATTCGCCACTATTGTAAAGGGCCGGTGCAATATCAAATCGTTCGACCAACTGCTCTTTGCTCATCAATTCATCGACGATAATCACGGCATCCAGCAGATAATCAGCTGACTGATTTGCCGTCATTATTAGCCCCTGTGCGGCTATATCCGACTCAAGGCGCCGTTTAAGGTGGCTAAGCGTTTGCGGCTTTAGCGTATTCCCCTGCTCGGCAATCACTTCAATCGGCGCGCGCCAGGCTAGCCGATCGCCCACTTGCAGCTTAAAGCCAGGCTCGGCAACACTGATAAAGGAGCTGGTGTAGTTCGGGTGTTGGCGAGGCTCGGTTTGCGTTGTGCACGCCGACGTTAACCAAACCAATAGTGCGATAAAATTTATTCTTAGTACCAGTGCCATTGTCAGTCCCTGCTAGCGTAAGTGATTCTAATGTTATGAATAGGTGAATACTACTGAACCTTGCGAGCCCAAACAAAAAACTCTTGATTGCCGTCACCGCCCGCTATTGAGCTGGCAAAATAATCGTGTACCTGTAGGCCATTGTGCTGGCAGCAGCTTTCAATCGTTCGGCGTACATCTTCGTAGAGTGCAGGGTCGCGAACGATACCGCCCTTGCCAATGCCATCGCGCCCAACCTCAAACTGCGGTTTTACCAAACTTAAAAGATCGCCACCCTCCGCAAGTAATGGCGCCAGCGCCGGTAAAATAAGCGTTTGCGAAATAAACGACACATCCATTACGGCAATATCAAACCCGGCGCGGGTATGGTCTGTGCTCAGGGATGCAGGTAATGAGCGAGCGTTAATCCCCTCGTAAAAAGTGACCCGAGCATCACTTCGAATGGCTTCGGCCAACTGGTCTCGGCCAACATCCACACCAATTACTTGCTTTACCCCGGCTTGCAGTAAACAGTCGGTAAATCCGCCTGTCGACTGACCGACATCCAAAGCTATTTTATCGCCCAGCTTGAAACCGGTGTGACTCAGCGCCCCTTCGAGCTTTAAGCCACCGCGGGATACGTAACGGTCCTCATCAATCGCGCTAACGTGGAGATCGGTTTGTTCACTTACTTTTAGGCTGGGCTTGTTGAGTGTTTTTGCATCCTCACTTGCGACAACGCAGCCGGCTTTAATAAGCTTTTGCGCGTGCGCCCGACTGCGGGCGAGACCGCGCTCTACCAACAGTTGGTCAAGCCTAATCATCGGTTGCAGGTTCTTCAAGATACAAGGCCGCGACCTCAGTGTGTTTAAAGGGCTGAATCATAAAGCCACCGTGACTAAACACTTTAAACTGAATACGTTTGTCATCGACGCTATCAATCGTACCGATAATTTTGCTGCCATCCGTTTGTACCAGCACGATTTTTTCATGTTGGTATTCTTGCCACCGGGCAAGCTCAACTTCCTGGCGATGACTCTTCGGCGCAGTCGAACTCGTTAACGCCGCTTTTTCAGCCTCCATTTGTGCCTGTTTTTCTCGCTCTATGGCCGCTAGCTCACCCTCTGACAAGGCCACCAGATTAACCGGTGTAAAACGACCCTTGTTAACCTGCAATTGAGTATCCAGACGGTAGGCAAGCTGACGTGGGTTCACACTGGACAAGTCGGCGGCTGTTACATTTTGCGACGGGCGCAAACGAACCGTCATACGATTAGGGTTTTGCACGAATTCACGGTACAAACTGACAAGCTCAGCGCCGGGTTTTAACCCGATATCATTCCAGGCCAGGGACCATTGCTCCAAGTGTTGTTCAAGGTAAGTCGCATGCTGGAAATCACCTTGAGCCTGGCAAAATTCTGCGACGCGCGGGAAAAGACCGTAGTCTTGGTAAGTGAGTTCAATGTTCATCAGGCGCATATTCATGAAGGCTTGCGCAATGGCCATGGTATTCATAGAGCTAGTGCCCAGCGCGAATTCCATAGTCACGCTGGATTCGTGTAGATCTTTTGCTGCACTTGAAAACGCCAGAGTGAGAAGCTGACCGCCGCCATGAACAAGATAACTGATATCAGCGTCAAAAACCGGATCTCCATACCCCATATCTAAATAATCAACAGGTGAAAAACCTGTCCGGTTCGGACAACCCGCGACCATCAATTTTCCTATACCCGGCGCGCCAAACGGGTGCATCGCCAATGTATTTTCTTCTGTTACCGGTACTTTCAGGCCTTCGAATTTTAGCGCCAGGCTCTCTGGTAGGGTATCAGGCTGGGTTAGTAACATTACGCCAGATACAAGACCACCGGCATCCAGTGTCGACTTGGCAATGATCAACTTTTGGTTAAGGCCAATCACGTCAAGTCGAATGCCCTCTATAATCAGTTGACCACCGAAGGTTATGACAACATCGTGATACGTTAGCTCTACACCCATTTGGCGTAAAGATTTGGCGGTTTCATCCAGTTGTTTTTCGACTTGTGTTTCGTAGTACCACTTGGCGCCAAAGAGCAATACACCTATCGCTAGTATTGACCCAAGTAAACCCTTTTTCATTTTTCCTCCTTGTCGTTACTCAAACACCGGTTTACTTCTGGTGATTATTCTACGGTGACACTCTTCGCTAAATTTCTCGGCTGATCCACATCGGTCCCTTTAATAATGGCCACATAGTAAGACAGCAGCTGTAAGGGCAGGGTATACACCACAGGTGCCAGCCACGGATCTGTGTGCGGTACATTGATAACCCGTAGGGTATCGTCGGATTCGAAATGCGCATCCACATCCGCAAATACATACAAAAGCCCGCCGCGAGCACGCACCTCTTCCACGTTGGATTTTAATTTTTCTAACAATTCGTTGTTCGGAGCTACCACGACGATTGGCATGTCTTCATCGATAAGCGCTAAGGGGCCATGTTTCAGCTCGCCTGCGGCGTAAGCTTCGGCATGAATATACGATATTTCTTTAAGCTTTAACGCACCCTCCATTGCGATAGGGTATTGGTCACCGCGGCCCAGAAACAGTGTGTGATGTTTATCGGCAAAACCCTGAGCAAGGTTTTCGATATCCCCGGCCAATTGTAAGGTCTCTTCCAGTTTCTCTGGCAATTGTTTTAGAGCTGCTACCAGTTGTTTCAACTGCTCGGGGTTGATGTTGTTATGTTGCGCTAACGACAACACTAAAATTGCCAAACCTACAAGCTGAGTGGTGAAAGCCTTTGTAGAGGCAACGCCGATTTCAACACCGGCCCGGGTCATAAACGCCAGATCCGATTCACGCACCAATGATGATGCACCTACGTTGCATATAGCCAACGTTGCCAGATAGCCCAAATGGCGGGCCATGCGCAATGCAGCCAAGGTATCGGCGGTTTCGCCCGATTGCGAAATGGTAACCAGCAAACTTTTTTCGGGAACCACTGATTTGCGATAGCGGTACTCCGAAGCAATCTCGACACTGCATGCAATGCCGGCTAACGATTCGAGCCAGTATCGAGCAACCATAGCCGAATGATAACTGGTACCGCAGGCGACAATTTGTACATGGCGAACCTGAGCAAATATGGCTGAAGCGTCGGTACCAAAAGCTTGCTCCAGGACGTGATCGTCAGCGAGGCGAGATTCCAGCGCGTTGCGAACCGCTTGCGGCTGATCGTAAATTTCTTTCAGCATAAAATGACGGTAGTTGCCTTTATTGCCGGCATCGTAACTTGCTGTCGATTCTTGTACCGGCCGCTCTACCTGCACGCCATTGGCGTCCTCTATATAGACACTGGTGCGAGTTATTTCGGCAACATCGCCTTCTTCCAAATAGATAAACTGGCGTGTAACTGGAAGCAGTGCCAGTGAGTCGGATGCGATAAAATTTTCGCCAATCCCCAGACCAATCACCAGCGGGCTACCCGAGCGCGCTACCACTAGCTTGTCTGGGCTGTTGCTATCCATAACAACCGCGCCATAGGCACCGCGAAGTAATTTTGCAACAAAACGCACTGATGCCAGTAAATCATTGCGAACTTGTTGCTCTCTGTGAACCAGATGGGCAATGACCTCAGTGTCGGTTTCCGATTGAAACTGATAGCCATCATCTTCGAGCTGCTGACGAAGTTCGGTATGATTTTCGATAATCCCGTTGTGTACCAACGCAATATTATTGCCACTGACATGTGGGTGAGCGTTGCGCTCGCTGGGTTCACCATGAGTGGCCCAGCGTGTGTGTGCAATGCCGACACCACCGAGCAGCGGCTGAGTCATGCAATCTGCTAGAGCCTGAACTTTACCCAGCGCCCGAACTCGCTCAATGGTTTGATCAGAGCCAATAACAGCCATACCGGCAGAGTCATAACCCCGGTATTCCAGTCGCTTCAGCCCTTCCAGAAGTATTTGCGCTACATCGCGCTGGGCGATGGCGCCCACTATTCCACACATAATATTTCCTATCTTTGAGCTCTTTATTGGCAGAGCATCGCCAATATTTCTATTGCGGTTGAGTAAAAAACTCTCCGTGTATTTGCACTTTAACCTTTTCAGCGTCACTACCTAATAGAAGGCTGTCGTATATCGAAACGACTTTATCTTTTGTAGTGGCTTCTATGGCATTAACGAGTTTTTGGCGTGTATCAAACTGATCATTGCCGCGATAAAAATCGTTTAAATACCTGGGGTATTCCTCAGAGAAGTTTCCCGGTGGCTGGTTTATTTGCGCAACCACTGTCGCTCGCAGTGTGTCAAAAATACTTTCATCTAAGGCACCGATTTCTGAGCGGTAATTCTCAATGAACCCATTAAAACGTTGCTGTAATTTTTTCAACGGGGTATTTTTTGTTTGGGCATACACGATAAAACCCCAATTATTGCCGATTCGATCAATATTGGAGCCTACAATGTAACCCACTTGCTCTTCTGTCCTGAGTTTATTGTAGAAAGCTTGGTTAAACACAGAATTGAGCAAGAGTAATTCCGCCCCTGTATTGAGCTCATCCACCGGCGAGTAGTAGGCATTGAGTAGGGCGTTATCGGTGTGCTGAGTTTTACCCTCGAAAGCGATTTCAGTGTCGGACTCAACCGGCTTGTATTGGCTTAGGTAACGGTCGCGCTTCTGCCAATCTTCTGGCATCAACTGTTCCGTTGTTTCTACCAGAGCCTTCACCTTACTCCTGTTGTAGTTTCCAAAAGCGTAAATACGTACCCGGTTTTCACGCAGTAGGCGTCCGTGATACTGCTGGAGGTCTTGCGCGGTAATGGACTCTGCCGCCGCCTTAAGTTGTTGATCGGTCCAACCGTGTAGCGACATGAGGCGACTTAGTTCAGTGAACGCCTGTCGGTTAGGGTCGTCTTTCTCGCGCCCGGCAAGCCAATCGCTAAAGCCTTCCAAGGCAATTGCAAACATCTGTTGGTCGATCTCTAACTCGAGCCAACGCGTTAATATGCGCCGATAGAGCAGGGGATGTTTTTCACTGTAACCTGACAGCGTAAGTGCATGATTATTACGCGGCCGCTCTATGCCCATACCAATACCGGCACGCCCTGCCTTATCTCGCAACGCTGTTGTTTTTAGTGCAAACACTCTGTTAATCAAGTCACTCATTACCGAATTTTCTGGACTAGAAACCGGTAGCTTGGAGTTGAACATTACCTGAACATAGCCGTATTCAGATTGATGGTATTGACTGTGGGCGAGCCAGGCTTCAATACCCGGGCTCTGGCTCACTAATGTCGGAGTTGTAAGCGTATTGTCATAAATAACGGCTTCACCCGAGCTAAAAAGGTCGTTTTCTTCTGGTAGAGCGAGCTCCGATCGCTCGGCTATTTGTTGCCAGTTGTTTAGTTCATCGGCTGTGAAAGGCTGGACTGCGTATCCCCCTTCGTAGTAGGGGATATCCGTATCGGCCAAATCGTTATCGCGAATATGCCAAATGCGTGCGTACTGTGGGCGCAACTGATCGAGTACTGAATTAATAGCTTGTGGATCAAACGCAGAATATACGTAATATGCATTAATTAGGTTAGTAACCGGTAGGTCAAACATTGCGCTAGAAAATTGCACCGCCTGATTAAGCGCCTGTGGTACTTGTAAATCGGCAAACTGTTTTTCCAGCATGGCCCGATACTCACGATAGTAGGTTTTGTCCACACCGCTTTGTTTGATTTTTTCTATGTAGGCAAACACAGTGGCTATAATTTCATCTTCGTAGGCCACCCCTGCTTCGGTTAAACTGACATTAACCGTAAAGATTCCGTCATTGCCATAGTAATTCGGACTTACGCTAGCGGTAAAATTGTCTACCCAGCCCTTTGCTCGCAGTAGCTGTGCCGCAGTACCTGGCTCTTCCGAACTTAACAAGTTTGCGATAAACCGATTTGGTTTTACCTGCCACTGATCTGAATTGTCTTTTATAGAAAACTCAATCACCAATTCCCGCATCGGTTTTTGCGGCTGATAGTATATATGTTGCCCCATTTGATTTTTGCTAAGCCCTTTCTCGCGTATTTCGGGCAACTCAATATTCTTGTTCGCTATTGAACTGAAATAGGTATTGGCTCGCTGTTGTAATTCCGGTAAAGACGACTTGCCAAATAACACCAGCTTCATGTTATTCGCTGAGTAGTAGCGATCGTAAAAATCCAGCATCGCCTGATATACGTCTACATCGGTAGCTTCCAGTGTCTCCAGATTGCCAACGGACATGCGTGCGGCCGGATGTTGCGGGTTCGCAGTGACACCGCGCAAGCGATTGATGATTCTAGGGTCTTGTGTTCTGCCCATAGACCATTCGCTGTCTACTGCATGCTTCTCTTTGTCACTATAGGCTTTGTCGAAAGTGGGCGATTTAAAGTAATCACTGAAGCGATCTAGCGCTTCATCGATAGCGCCATCACCAATTTGGAAAAAGTAGTTGGTATGATCCGTGGCCGTGTAGGCATTGCTAAACCCGGCATTTTGCTGCACATACGTTTGGAAACCATTCGCTTCTGGGTATTTTTCTGTACCTAGAAACAACATATGCTCCAAGTAATGGGCAAGACCCGGAATGGTCTCTGGATTTTGGTAGCTACCAACGCCGACACTGAGTGATGCACCAGCCACTTCGGAGGTTGGATCTGATATCAACACAACCTGCAATCCATTATCTAACCAAAACGACTGATACTCACGCTGGTCTTTCGGGCTTTTAACAAGATTTATCGTCTTATCATCGGAACTTGATTCATGGGTTGAGCATGAGCCCAACAGGCATGCACTGGACAAAGCGATAGCGAGTGTCAGCATCAATTTCATTTTTCCACCTATTCCATTTAGTAGTAAAGATAGAGAAGATAACCGCCCAGTAACAACCGGTACCAAACAAAGGGCTGCAGCCCGTATTTTCTAATTAGTCCCAAAAACCAATGTATACAGGCATAGGCACTCAAAGCCGACAAAAGAGTACCCACAGCCATCGGTAAAAAGACTATTTCACTTTGTGCTTCGCCTAACTGCACTGTTTGCAAAAGGGCAGCCAGTGCAATGACAGGGATACTCAGTAAGAAGGAAAATTTTGCACTCGCTTCGCGTGTTAAGCCCGTCAGCAAACCGGCTGTCATGGTAATACCAGAGCGTGATGTGCCTGGTATAAGCGCCAGCACTTGCGAGAGGGCTATAATAACCACTTGCCGATTGGTTATTTGGTATTCACCGTTACGAACCGGCGGCTCTGCTTTTTTACTAGCGCGCGTATAGCGCCAATCGGCCCAACCTAACAGCAAGCCGAAAATAATCAGGCTGTAAGCCATGTAGACGCCAGAGCGCATATGTTCTTCGATAAACGACTTGGTTAAAATTCCCACCAGCCCCACAGGTAGCGTCGATAGAACAATCGCCCAAGCCAGCTTTGATTCTGCCGATTGACGCCCGCGAAAACTTCCACACCAAGCGATAAATAGTTGGTAAAGATCTCGCCTAAAATAGACGATGACAGCCAGTAAACTACCAAAGTGAAGCGCAATATCAAAAGCCAAGCCTTGATCTTGCCAATGTGTGAAAACTGGCACTAGTAGTAAGTGAGCGCTGCTGGAAATCGGCAAAAACTCTGTTAATCCCTGAATTAGGGAGAGGACTAGTACTTCAAGCCATTGCACTGTGATTCTCTTTTACTTTTTGACCGGTTTTTGCCAACCGGAGATATTGCGCTGCCTGGCACGAGCGATTGCCAGATTATTGGATTCGGTATTTTTGGTAATCGTACTGCCTGCTCCGATACTGGTGTCATCAGCTAATGAAACGGGTGCGACCAATGCGGTATTGGAGCCGACAAAACAATCATTGCCAATGGTTGTTTTAAATTTGTTTACGCCATCGTAGTTACAGGTAATAGTGCCAGCGCCGATATTAACGCCAGAACCCATATCGCAATCGCCTATATAACTGAGGTGATTGACTTTACTGCCCTGGCCTATCACTGACTTCTTAACTTCAACGAAGTTTCCGACTTTTGCCGAATGTTGTAAAACGCTACCGGGGCGCAATCGAGCGTAAGGGCCTACGCTGCAATGTGGGCCAACCCGGCTGCCATCGACCATACTGTTGGCTTCAATTCGGGTTCCCGCGGCAATCACTGAATCTTTGATAACGCAGTTGGGGCCAATACTGACGCCGTCACCAAGCTCAACCACTCCTTCGATAACAACGTTGATGTCGATACAGACATCCACGCCAAACGCCAGTTGCCCGCGACAGTCAAAGCGGACGGGATCCAGTAACATTAACCCTTGCTGCATGTATAGATTGGCTTGGTTTAGCTGGAACTGACGCTCAAGTGCGGCTTGCTGATGGCGATTATTGACGCCATCGACTTCCCACTGAGCCTGTGGCTGGCAATGTTCTATCGCTAAGCCATCAGCGCGTGCCATGGCGACAATATCGGTCAGATAGTATTCTTGCTGAGCGTTATCATTAGAAAGTTTGGGCATCCATTCGCGCAGTTTGGCTGTGGGCACCGCCATGATGCCAGTATTAATTTCGCGAATCTGCTTTTGCGCCTGCGAAGCGTCTTTTTCTTCGACAATAGCGACAATACTATTGTCCTGCGTATCGCGCACGATACGACCGTAACCGGAAGGGTCAGACAAATTTACGGTCAGCAGTGCCAATTTTGCGCTATTGCACTTCTCTACTAAAGCTTTGAGAGTCTCTGGCTGGATAAGCGGTACGTCGCCGTAAAGAATAAGCGTGGTCTGTAAATCGGTAAGGTAGGGCAGAGCCTGCCGTACGGCATGGCCTGTGCCTAATTGCTCGGTTTGTTCAGCCCAATGTACTGATTTATCAGCAAAATAGTCTTGTACTTCGTTTGCGCCGTGGCCAACGACGATAACCGGCGCTTGTTTTTCGCCCAGCAAAGCGCAAGCGGCGTTATGTACATGAGCGACCATTGGCAGACCTGAAATGGTTTGCAACACCTTGGGCTTGGCAGAGCGCATGCGCGTACCTTTGCCTGCTGCCAAAATCACAATATCCAGCACTGATTTACTCCATTAACCGTGTAACCTAGCCTATTGCTATGATACCAAGATCTCGGCTCAACCGCTTAGGTTCACAGCTTGCAAGCAAACAAAAAAGGGCAGCCCCTAGGCTACCCTTTTTGAAGCAATACGAATACTGCTGCATTTAGATCGTTAATTACTTGCGGGTTTTGCGTCGAACCGCTTGTAGAGCACGTAACTGAGCGGAAGCTTCGGCCAATTGAATGGCAGCTTTTGAATAATCCAATTCACCGGAGTTATTCAACAACTTGGCCGCCGCTTGTTTCTTGGCATTTTCAGCGGCCGCTTCATCCATATCGCCGGCGCGTAAAGCGGTATCGGCCAAAATGGAAACATGGTTGGGCTGAACTTCAAGGTATCCGCCGGATACATAGAAGACTTCTTCTTCCCCGCCTTGTTTTTTGACGCGTACCGGACCAGGCTCTAAACCGGTCAGTAATGGGGCGTGACCATAGGTTACACCCAGGTCACCCAGGCTACCGGTTGCCACAACCATCTCTACCAATCCGGAAAAGATTTCTGTTTCTGCGCTAACGATATCGCAATGGACAGTCATTGCCATAATCTGCCTCTCAAGCTTTTAGGGAGCGGCTTGCGCCGCGCCCAATTACTTCATTTTCTCGGCTTTCTCGACAGCTTCGTCGATAGTACCAACCATGTAGAACGCTTGCTCTGGCAAGTGATCGTAATCACCAGCCAAAATGCCCTGGAAGCCACGGATGGTTTCTTTCAGGGATACGTATTTACCAGGTGCACCGGTGAATACTTCCGCAACGTGGAAAGGCTGAGACAAGAAACGCTCAATTTTACGGGCACGGGCTACAGTCTGCTTATCTTCTTCAGACAGCTCGTCCATACCCAAAATTGCGATGATGTCTTTCAGCTCTTTGTACCGTTGCAGCACCATTTGAACACCGCGCGCTATGTCGTAGTGCTCTTGACCGATAATTAACGGGTCAAGCTGACGCGAGGTTGAATCCAGCGGGTCGATAGCAGGATAAATACCTTTAGAGGCAATATCACGACTCAGAGTTACGGTTGAGTCCAAGTGAGCAAAGGTGGTAGCTGGCGATGGATCGGTCAAGTCATCCGCAGGAACGTAAACGGCCTGAATAGAAGTAATTGAACCGGTTTTGGTAGAGGTAATACGCTCTTGTAGTACACCCATCTCTTCAGCCAGTGTTGGCTGATAACCTACCGCCGATGGCATACGACCCAACAGAGCCGATACTTCGGTACCCGCGAGGGTATAACGGTAAATATTATCGACGAAGAAGAGTACGTCTTTACCTTCATCACGGAATTTCTCAGCCATTGTCAGACCAGTCAGTGCTACGCGCAAACGGTTACCCGGTGGCTCGTTCATCTGGCCGTATACCATGGCAACTTTGTCCAGTACGTTGGACTCTTTCATCTCGTAGTAGAAGTCGTTACCTTCACGAGTACGCTCACCAACACCGGCGAATACAGACAGACCACTGTGTTCTTTGGCGATGTTGTTGATCAGCTCCATCATGTTTACGGTTTTACCAACACCGGCACCCCCGAACAGACCAACTTTACCACCCTTGGCGAAAGGACATACCAGGTCGATAACTTTGATACCGGTTTCCAGCAACTCCTCGGAAGCGGCCAGCTCTTCATAAGCTGGAGCTTTGCGGTGAATTTTCATGCGATCTTTTTCGCCAATCGGGCCGGCTTCGTCGATGGGGTTACCCAACACGTCCATAATACGACCCAAAGTTTCAGCACCCACGGGTACTTTAATCGCTTCTTTAGTGTTATCTACACTCAAGCCGCGACGTAAACCTTCAGACGAGCCCAGTGCAATAGTGCGTACCACGCCATCGCCCAATTGCTGCTGCACTTCCAAGGTCAAGTTTTTCTCGGTGATGGTCAGTGCGTCATATACCTGAGGCACTGCATCACGTGGGAATTCCACGTCGATCACGGCACCGATGATCTGTACGATACGTCCGCTACTCATTTCCGGTTCCTCTTTATTTCAGGCTACAACCTGAAGGTTTAAGCTAATTTCTTAACGATAACGATGCGCGATTTATGAAATCGCCGCTGCACCGCCCACGATTTCTGACAATTCCTGAGTAATCGCCGCCTGACGAGCCTTGTTGTAGACAAGCTGCAGACCATCGATAAGGTCACCGGCGTTGTCGGTGGCGCTTTTCATAGCAATCATACGAGCGGCTTGTTCACAAGCGCCGTTTTCTACAACAGCTTGATAAACTTGCGACTCAATGTAGCGTGTCAGCAGGCCTTCCAGCAGTTGCTCTGCATCTGGCTCATACAGGTAATCCCAGTGATGTTGCAGCTGCTCGTCTTCTTTTGGTTCAAGTGGCAACAACTGAGCGACTTCAGGACTTTGTGTCATGGTGTTCACGAATTCATTGCTCACCAGGTACAGTTTGTCGATATTGCCTTCTGAGTAGGCGTCCAACATAACCTTGACTGAACCAATCAAATCCGCAACGGTTGGTGCTTCACCAATATCGCGTGTGCTTGCCAACACACTACCGCCAAAGCGATTAAAAAACGCCTGTGATTTCGCACCGATCAAACACAGATCAACACCAACTTGCTGCTCAGAGTAGCTTTTCATTTTCTTCAAAGCCGCTTTGAACAAGTTGACATTCAAGCCACCACACAAACCACGGTCGGTGGAAACAATAATGAAGCCAACGCGTTTTACTTCACGTTGCTGCATAAAGCTGTGTTTGTATTCGGGGTTGGCGTTAGCCAGATGTCCGATCACTGAACGCATACGGTTAGCGTAAGGCTTACCTTTTTGCATACGTTCCTGAGCTTTACGCATTTTACTGGCAGCGACCATTTCCATCGCGCTAGTAATTTTCTGCGTGCTCTTAATGCTCGAAATCTGTGTGCGTATTTCTTTTGCGCCTGCCATTAATCCGGCCCTCGAGATTTCTTAACCGTGGTGCGCTACGCGCACCACCGACTTACCAAGTTTGGCTAGATTTGAACTTCTCAACCAAGGCTTTAAATTGCTCTTCCAAATCGCCGTTCCAATCACCGGTGTCATTGATTTGCTTCATCAACGCTCCGTTTTCGGATTCAGCGTAGGACAGAAGGGCTGCTTCAAAAGCCAAAATCTTATTGGTTTCGATATCCTTCAGGTAACCTTCGTTGGCGCAGTACAGTACCAAGCCCATTTGCGCAATGCTCATAGGAGAGTATTGTTTTTGCTTCATCAACTCGGTAACACGTTCACCGTGATCCAGCTGAGCTTTAGTGGCGTCGTCCAGATCAGAAGCAAACTGAGCAAAGGCCGCCAATTCGCGGTACTGTGCCAGTGCGGTACGAATACCACCAGAAAGCTTTTTGATGATCTTGCTTTGCGCTGAACCACCCACACGGGATACCGAAATACCGGCGTTCATCGCGGGGCGAATACCTGAGTTAAACATATCCGCTTCGAGGAAGATCTGACCATCGGTAATCGAAATTACGTTGGTCGGTACGAATGCAGAAACATCACCACCTTGGGTTTCAATAATTGGCAATGCGGTCAAAGAACCGGTTTTGCCTTTTACTTCACCGTTGGTTTGTTTTTCTACGTACTCAGCGTTTACGCGAGCGGCACGCTCGAGCAGGCGCGAGTGCAAGTAGAAAACATCCCCAGGGTAAGCTTCACGACCCGGTGGGCGACGCAGAAGCAGAGAAATCTGACGGTAAGCCCAAGCTTGCTTGGTCAAATCATCGTAAATAATCAGGGCATCTTCACCGCGGTCACGGTAGTACTCACCGATGGTACAACCGGCGAATGCAGCCAGGTACTGCATAGACGCAGGGTCTGATGCGGTAGCGGCAACCACTACGGTGTGCTCCATAGCGCCGTGCTCTTCGAGCTTGCGCACTACGCTGGCAATCGACGAGGCTTTTTGACCGATCGCTACATAAACACATTTAATGCCAGAGTCTTTCTGGTTGATAATGGCATCAACGGCGATGGCTGATTTACCAATCTGACGGTCACCAATAATCAGCTCGCGCTGACCACGACCGATTGGCACCATTGAATCAACGGCCTTCAAACCAATTTGTACTGGCTCATCAACCGACTGGCGCCAAATTACGCCTGGCGCAACTTTTTCAATGGCGTCGGTTTGTTTGGCGTCAATTGGGCCTTTACCGTCGATTGGATTACCCAGGGCGTCGACCACGCGGCCTTCCAACTCAGGGCCAACCGGAACTTCCAAAATTCGGCCAGTACATTTACAGGTTTGACCTTCAGCAATGCCGAAGTAGTCACCCAGAATTACGGCACCTACGGAGTCTTGCTCGAGGTTCAGTGCCATACCAAAAATGCCACCTTCAAACTCGATCATTTCACCGTACATCACATCCATCAAACCGTGGATGCGTACAATACCGTCTGATACAGAGACAACCGTACCTTCGTTACGGGCCTCAGAAGACACATCGAGGTTTTCGATGCGCTGTTTGATAATTTCGCTAATCTCGGATGGATTCAGCTGCTGCATGCTTTTTTCCTCAATCCTACGAATTGATTGCTTTTGCGAGTTTTTCTAACCGACCGCGCATGGAGCCGTCGATCACCAAGTCACCAGCTTTAATGACCGCACCGGCCAGCAGTTGCTGATCGATAGCTGCGGACACTTTTACCTTGCGCTCAAGTTTGGCACTGAGCGCGTCGGCCAGTTTTTGCTGGCTGGCATCGTCTAGTTCATATGCTGTAGTCAACTCAACGTTAACGGCTTGCTCTTGGGCGGATTTCAGCGCATCGAAAAGGGTGAATACCTCAGGCAACAACGCCAAACGCTTATTGTCCGCCAAAAGCTGGACAAAGTTTTTGACCTTTTCGCTCAACTCTTCACCGCAAACTTCAATCAGAGCGGTGGCCTGATCAGCGGGAGTTACGCCTGGCGAAGCCACTATCTCTTTCGCCTTGCCATACTCACTCACCAGAGCCAGTGTTTCCAGTTGCGTTGCCCAACTCGCAAGATCGCTATGGTCGCGCGCGTATGCAAACGCCGCTTTGGCATAGGGTCTTGCGAGGGTAGTCAATTCAGCCACAATTCACCTCGCTTATAAACTGGCAGCCAGTTTGTCGATCATGTCTTTGTGAGCCGCTTGATCGACAGAAGACTCGAGTACTTTCTCGGCACCGGCAAAAGCCAGAACAGAAACTTGTGAACGCAGTTGTTCTTTCGCGCGATTCACTTCCTGCTCAACCTCAGCTTGCGCGGCCGCTTTGATACGGTCGCCTTCAGTACGAGCTTGCTCTTTCGCTTCATCAACGATTTGTGCAGCACGCTTATTTGCCGACTCGATAATGCCAGCCGCCTCAGCCTTTGCTTCACGCAAAGTTTTGGTGGCCTTCTCTTGCGCCAGCTCTAGATCTTTACCAGCACGATCTGCTGCAGCTAAACCGTCAGCGATCTTCTTCTGACGTTCTGCCAGTGCCGCGGTCAGATGTGGCCAGATGAACTTCATGCATATAAACACAAAGACAATAAAGGCCAGCGACTGTCCGATAAGGGTTAAATTAAGGTTCACGCCATCACCTCGGTTATGGGAAGTTTCTGTGCGTCGTCACTAAGGCAGAGCCTTATTAAGACATCGCCGGTACGTTCACAAACAGGATAACCATAGCGATACCCACACCAATCATTGGTACGGCGTCAAGCAGACCAGCGATCAAGAACATTTTGCCTTGCAGCATTGGAGCCAATTCTGGCTGACGGGCAGAACCTTCCAACAGTTTGCCACCTAGAATGGCGAAACCAATAGCGGTACCCAGAGCGCCCAGACCAATCAACAGTGCAACAGCAATCAGTGCTAAACCCATGGTAAATCTCCTCGATTTAAGTATGTAAAAAGTAAAGTGAAAATTGTTTCAAGAATCAGTGGTTAAACTGATCTTCATCATCCTCATGGAACGCCATCGACATATAAACGATGGTGAGTACCATAAATACCAGTGCTTGCAGGTAAATAACCAAGATGTGGAGGATCGCCCACAACTGATGCAGAACACCTGCGAACAAACCAAAAAACAGACCGGCGCTAAACATTGCAGCAATCAGAATAAAGATCACTTCACCGGCATAGAGGTTACCGAACAGACGCAAACCCAGTGATATAGGTTTGGCGACAAGCCCAATGGTTTCAAGTATGAAGTTAAAGGTAATCAGCAGTGGCGCAAAAATAAGTCCCACACCTTTAAAGCTTGGGTGGAAGGGGTGAAAAGTCAGCTCTTTAATAAAGCCAATCAAACCCTTTTGCTTAACACTGAAGAAAATAATCAGTAAGAAAACCGTAAAACCCATACCGAGAGTAACGTTAGGATCCGTCGTCGGTACGACTTTGAAGTAAAAGTGCGGGTCGCCGGTAACCAGTACCGCCAATTGTGGAATCCAGTCTACGGGCACCAGATCCATTAAGTTCATTAAGAATACCCAGGCAAAAATGGTCAATGCCAAGGGAGCCACGTAACGGCTCTTGTACTGAAACGCATCTTTTACCGTATTGTCGATAAACTCAATCATGAACTCAATGAAATTGAGCATGCCACTCGGCACTCCAGAATGAGCCCTCTTAGCGCCCCAGCGGAACAAAAGCAGGAAAATAGCCCCCAATCCCAGAGACCAAAGCATAGAATCCACATGAATGGCATTAAAGCCCATGGCTGCCATTTCTTCTGCACAATGCGCCGTAGTCCAACCCGTCGTTTCTTGAACACTGGTACCGTCGCAATAAGTACCAGCCGGCAGCTTGCCGTAGGTCCAGTTGGTCAAGTGGTGCTGGATATAACCGGTCGTAGTAAGTGAGCTACCGTCCGCTGCCATCTGTAATCTCTCGACTGTCGTTTCGTTTTATCTCACCGCGGCTTAAAGCCCCGGCTGACCAAGGCGGCGAATAACTCTCGCCGTCACTATTAACTGCGCAACTTGTGCCGCTATAAACGCGCACAAAAATACCGGGACGCTGAAGTTTACGTCACGGGTAAACACCACCACAAACAGGGCAGTGGTTAACATAAATTTAGCTGTTTCTGCTCCGTAGAAACGATTCACACTCGCGCGAATATTGGTGGCGCCGTGAATATGACCGGCATATCTGGCGAAGACCATTGCTGGCACCAGACACACGGAAAACCCCCAGAGCAAAGAAATCCCCCAACTCGACTGCCAAAACACGACCGGCATACTGATAACAATTAAAACTATCCACAACTTCAGCAAATAGTTAAATACCGGCAATTTGGCAATAACAGCTGTCCGTCGGCGCGCCTTAGGCATCGTCTCTTTCCGGTTCGCCACTGCGTTTTATCCTGCAATTAGGCAAATCTGTCGATTTACGCCGCATGTTTACGTCTGCTTACAGATCAGCTGCAAAGCCGCAGCATTATAGGGGGTTTCAAGAGTGCCTTTCAACAGTGCACCCGCTAATTTCGGCTAAATTGCTGTAAATGAGCGAGTTAAGGTGAGCAAAGCCCCTATAACAGCGATTTACAGTCCTTAACCGGCCTGACCAATCCCTGTGGATAACCTAAAAATGACCCAAATCGTGGCACACCGGTGTTTTGCACTGATGTGTTGGGCTCTGATAAATCCGCAACAGAAGTTATTTGATGTGCGCGAGAATGCCGTCGAGCTCGTCGAGATTGTTGTAGCTAATCACCAGCTTGCCCTTACCTTTGGCGGAATGCTGAATAGCCACTCCCGCGCCAAGAGTTTCCGACAACTCGGTTTGCAGGCGCTTAATGTCAGCCGATACTTGCGGCTTGGCGCCGATAGTACCTTTATTTTGCTCTTCCTGAATCTTCCGCACCAGGGCTTCGGCCTGGCGTACGGTCATGCCTTTACCGACAATTTGGCGAGCCACTTCGCGTTGTTGCTCAAGAGTCAGTGACAATAGGGCACGGGCATGGCCCATTTCTAAATCACCGTGCTCGAGTAATTTTTTCACTTCGTCATCGAGGGCAATCAAACGCAGCAAGTTAGTCACGGTGGTGCGGGATTTACCAACGGCCTGTGCGACTTCCTGATGCGTCAGCTCGAATTCATCTTGCAGTCGCTTGAGGGCCATGGCCTCTTCGATGGGGTTAAGATCTTCGCGCTGAATATTTTCAATCAGCGCCATAGCAATAGCGGCTTCATCTGGTACATCGCGCACGACAGCGGGGATCTTGTCCAATCCCGCCTGCTGTGTGGCGCGCCAGCGGCGCTCACCGGCGATAATTTCGAAGCGATCTTCGCTGATAGGGCGAACCACTATGGGCTGCATCACCCCTTGCGCCCGTATTGAAGCGGCCAACTCTTCCAGCGCTTCCGGGTGCATATCACGGCGCGGTTGGTATTTGCCGCGTTGAATCAGTTCGACAGGAATTTGCATGAGCTTGCCGTCGGCCGGTACGGTGGTTTTGGCCTCAGCTTCGGGCGCTCCCTCCGGAGCATCAGCCGCGGGAATATTTACACCGGCGCCCAATAGCGCATCTAAACCTTTCCCCAAACCTTTACGTTTTCCTGCCATGGTTATACCTGTGTTCTGACAAAAAGCGCTATTGCGCCACTTCGGAGTTCATCGGAGTGCTGCTCGCACCCAGTTCATTGCGGCGAATAATTTCACCGGCCAACGCTAAATACGCCAGAGCGCCTTTGGACTGACGATCGTAAACCAGCACTGGCTGACCGTAACTGGGCGCCTCGGCCAGGCGGACATTGCGCGGTATACAGGTACGATAAACGCGATCAGCAAAATGTTCATGCAACTGTGCAGACACGTCGTTGGTCAAGCTATTGCGCGGATCATACATGGTGCGCAGTATGCCTTCGATGCGCAACTTGGGATTGAGAAGGTCATGGATCTGATTAATTGTGCCAATCAAAGCCGACAAGCCTTCCAGTGCGTAGTACTCACATTGCATGGTAATTATTACACCATCGCAGGCGGCAAGCGCATTAAGTGTGAGCATATTCAGCGAGGGGGGGCAGTCGATCAATATATAATCGTAGCTGTCCGCGATTTGCTGCAAAACCTGTCCCAGCAGTCGCTCCTTGTTGGGCATCGACAACATTTCAACTTCGGCGGCGGTTAAATCGCCATTAGCCGGTAAAACGTGGTATTTGCCTTCCTCGGACACCACCAGACAATCGGCGATGTCGGCGCGATTGGTCAGGACATCGTAAATGGTTTCTTCCAGCTCGGACTTGTCCACACCACTGCCCATAGTCGCGTTGCCCTGGGGATCCAGATCCACCAGCAATACTCGCTTTTTGGTTGCTACCAAAGAGGCTGCCAAGTTCACACAGGTGGTGGTTTTACCCACTCCACCTTTTTGATTGGCTATGGCGTAGATTTTAGTCAAGTCGTTATCCTTCTTCTGGTGATCGGTCTAAGTCCAGCCACTGTGCAGTCGGTGAAAACAGGCCACAACACCCAGACTGAGTTGAGCTTGGCCTGAGCGAGCCCTCTATTGTGTGGCAGATACGATCATCGGGCAAGCTCGGGAACCATCTGTGTATTATTCTTGCCGGGCAGGCCGTTTGGCAATTACCAGTAAATGCCGCTCGCCCTCTTCGCCGGGAACAGTCAATGGAGTGTTATCACACAACCGATATTCATCGTTAATGGCCGCCAATTCCCGCTCTGGAAATACGCCCTTCATCGCGTAAAAGCGCCCATCATTATCCAGCAAGTGATGGCACCAGTGCGTCATATCCGCAAGACTGGCGAAAGCGCGACTGACCACTCCGTGATACTTTTGCTCTGGCACATGTTTTTCCACGCGACAATTTTCCACCGCAACCCAATCGAGCCCTAACAGGGTTTTTACGTGAAATAAAAATCGAGTTTTCTTGCCATTGCTATCGAGTAGTGTCAGTGGTTGTTGCGGACGACAAATTGCCATCACCATGCCCGGTAAACCACCGCCCGTCCCCACATCAATAAAACGCCCCTCGGGTAAATGCGGTAATACAGCCAGAGAATCCAATAAGTGGCGACTCACCATCTGATCTATATTGCGAACAGCCGATAAGTTATAGGCCTTGTTCCAGCGAGCGAACTCTTGTAAGTACTGCAATAATTTCTCAATAGTTTGCGTATCTAAACTTAACTCTAATGCGTCACAACCTTGCTCAAGCTGATCACGAAGTGATTTCGCCATCAAACAGCCTCGGCCTTAGCGCGACCTAACAGTCCGCGTTTTTTCATATACACCAAAAGTAAAGAAACAGCAGCCGGCGTTACCCCGGGAATACGTTGGGCACGGGCTAGCGTTTCTGGTCGGGCGTCGCTTAGCTTTTGTTTGACTTCATTAGACAAACCATCGACGGCATTAAAATCAAACGCTTCAGGGAAGCGTGTATTTTCATAAGCGCGCAAGCGATCAATTTCTTCTTGCTGTCGGGAAATATAGCCAGAGTATTTCGCGTCGATTTCGATTTGCTCGGCTACAGCTTCACTCACATTGACATCTCCCTTCAAAGACGCAATATCAATGTATTTCAATTCCGGACGCTTTAACAAATCAAACAAACTGTATTCCCGGGTAAGCGGGCTCTTTACTTTTCCCTGTAATTTATCGGCCTCATCGGTACCAGCCTGCACCCAGGTATCTTTTAATCTTGCGCGTTCACGATCGACCGCTTCACGCTTTTCACAATAAGATTGCCACTGAGCCTCGCCAACCAGTCCCATTTCAAAACCGAGTTGTGTTAGGCGCTCATCAGCATTATCTTCGCGCAGCAGCAAACGGTATTCTGCGCGGCTGGTAAACATACGGTAGGGCTCACTTGTTCCCAGTGTGATGAGGTCATCCACTAATACGCCAAGATAAGCTTGATCACGACGTGGACACCAGGCTTCGAGTTCACGGGATCGACGGGCAGCGTTAAGACCGGCCAACAAACCTTGAGCGCCGGCTTCTTCATAACCGGTAGTACCATTAATTTGCCCTGCGAAATAAAGGCCGCCAATGACTTTAGTCTCTAGTGAATATTTTAAATCTTGCGGATTAAAATAATCGTATTCAATGGCATAGCCCGGGCGCATGATGTGGGCGTTTTCAAAACCTTTAATGGAGCGCACCAAATTCATTTGCACATCAAACGGCAGGCTGGTGGAGATACCATTGGGGTAGAGCTCGTGTGTGGTTAACCCCTCTGGTTCAATAAAGATTTGGTGGCTAGGCTTGTCGGCAAAGCGATGGATTTTATCTTCAATGGATGGACAATAGCGTGGCCCCACACCTTCAATAACGCCGGAGTACATCGGTGAGCGATCCAAACCACTGCGAATAATCTCGTGGGTTTGCTCGTTGGTATGCGTAATCCAGCAACACACTTGCTTAGGTTGCATTTGGCGGTTACCCCGTACCGACATAACCGGGCGAGGCTCATCTCCCCATTGCTCTTGCAGTTCAGAGTAATCAACTGATTTGGCGTCAATTCTTGGAGGAGTTCCAGTTTTTAGTCGATCAACACGCAATGGGTACTCGCGCAATCGCTGTGACAATGCCTGCGCAGGTGGATCACCGGCACGCCCGCCGGAATGGTTTTGCATTCCAATGTGAATAACACCACCGAGAAAAGTCCCCGCGGTTAGTACCACCTGGTTAGCAAAAAACTTTAAGCCCATTTGCGTAACCACACCGCGAACCTCATCGGATTCAACAATGAGGTCATCCACGGCCTGTTGGAAAATCCAAAGGTTGGGTTGGTTTTCCAGGGTTTCGCGAATCGCCGCTTTGTATAAAACGCGGTCGGCCTGTGCGCGCGTTGCTCTTACTGCAGGGCCCTTGCGGGCATTGAGTATTCGAAACTGTATGCCACCGGCATCGGTGGCCAGTGCCATGGCGCCACCCAGAGCGTCAATTTCTTTAACCAGGTGGCTTTTGCCAATACCGCCAATGGCTGGGTTACAAGACATTTGACCCAGCGTCTCTATGTTGTGCGACAGCAGCAGGGTCTTAGCCCCCATGCGTGCAGCGGCTAAACAGGCCTCGGTGCCTGCGTGTCCGCCGCCAACAACAATTACGTCAAATCGATCCGGGTAATTCATTCAGTGTCTCAAGGTTGCTAGAGAAAAATGGGCGAGCATTATATAGGGAAAGTTCAATTGTACAAAACATGTTCAATACTTAAACGTTGAAATTGTTTTATACATATAAAGAATAATTAAAATATATATTTATATAGGTATTAAAGATTAATGTTATTACTATATATACTGAGCTATATTTCTGTGGTTAACCCATATTTAAGTATATAAAACAATAAGTTAAAGAAAGTATAACCCTTAGTAAAAGATGCCGGTAAGCTGACAGAGACCCCTGCACAAGCTTGGGATGAAATGGCCAGTTATCCACTGAAATCTGGAAAATTGATTTATCCCCAATTCGTTATGCAGGTTTGTCAGTGGAAACACACAGGCTTATACCGAACCCTGATTACTATTTAATCGAAAAACGTGTAAAAACATGGAGTTATGGGATAAACCTGTGAACAATTGTGGATAAATCTTGTAAGTGCCCTTTTTGAGTCAGTTATATCTGTGGATAACCTTGTCCACTTCTGTTGAATACTTTTATATTGAGCAACCTTGGGTAGCTGAGCGCTGTATGATTGTTTTGTTATCGCTCCAAATCGCTTGAGTGATAAAGGCACTTAATTGCATGTCACTGAGTCTGCCAAAGTGTTGCACTATAAGGCTGCCGTCTGCTGAAAATATCAACATTGATGGCGTCCCTTGTAAATTATAGTGGGCCATAGTTTTGGGGACTGGCCCATCTGAGGCGGCATCTATAGCAACAGGGTAGGTAATCCCCATTTCACTCACAAACGCTTTTAGGGCTGTTGGCGTCATTGCATCGTGATGCTCAAATACGCTGTGTAACCCGACAATGGAAAGCTGATCTTCGGAGTAGACCTTTCGCACAGAAGCGAGCTGGGGCAGGCTGTGATAAACACAGCCTGGGCAAAGCATTTGAAAAGAGTGTATCAATAGTGCTTTGCCTGATAGAAACACCCGGTAGTCGCTTGTGTCGACGTTAAGCCATTCGCTGGCATACACGGGTACAAAGGGTTTCGAATTCATCGCCGTTGCTCCTAATGATCATGTTGTTCATCGAAGATACCGGGCAAGGAGAGGTCACCGCTTGCCACATCGAATACATTAACGACACACAATAATGGTGCGTGTACGCTTTGGTTAACCCGTAACCCCGCGATCACCCCATCGTATTGTGTCCCCTCAAGTTCGACTGTCGAGTCAAAGGGTACTCGCACATTAACGCTCTGTTGCTCGAAAACCGGTTGCCAACCAGGGCTGTCGATTAATATAGGTAGGCCTGGCCAGGTTTTAGGTAGGCTTGGCGTAGAGCCATCGGGGATATCCACAACGCCCAGTGCTCCTGCACCACACTGTTCGTTTGGGGCTAGAACGACCCAGTGGCTATGCCAGTTACTGCCATCGTTGTCGTACTGCCCGTCGCTGTTTTCGTCGAACAGTGGAGTGTCGTCGAAATCTGGATGAGAGGTGACCGCAAGCGCCAGTAAACCGGCATCTGATTCAAAACCGACGCTAGCAGTATCCAGTGTGGTGGGCCAAACATAAGAATAAACCTCACTGCCGGCCAGCTCTCCTTTTGCTTTTGGTTTGTGGTGTCCTGCACTGGCTGCAGTTGCCATATGGAATGTTGCGACATTACCGGCATAACTGACCTTTGCGTGCACAATGTCCATGGCTTTAGGGGTTGTTTTATCGGTGGGCGATTGAAGGCCGCCTTTGTGTTGGTCGTGCGCCACCGCGCCGTTGGCCATAAAAAGGGCGGCGTATAAGCTGATAATTCCACTGTGTTTCATTGTAATTTCCTCACTGTTTTGCTTATTTAAGTATTGTGTCGACTCGATACAATATTGAGTTTTCCATTATTTAGGTGGCTTGTCAATATTGTTTTTAGTCGATACTATTGTGGTATGAATGAAGCAGAGAAGATTGATCACTTACTCGATCGCCTTAGTGGGTTGTTGCGCACCGAAGTGCGGCGACTGGAGTCCGCAGAGACTTTACAGCCGGTGCAGTTAGAGGTACTGGATTACCTGAAGAGGGCGAACCGGTTCAGTGATACAGCAATGTCAGTCACTGAATATTTGGGGCAAACCAAAGGCACTGTGTCGCAGACGATAAAAGTGTTGCAAGGTCGCGGTTTAATACACAAAACGCCCGATGCTGAAGACCGCCGAGTAGTGCATCTTGTATTGACCCGTAAAGGTGAGCAGGTCCTGAATCAGCTAAAACCGTCACCACTGTTGCAACAAGCGCTTGGTTCTTTGTCTCCCGATTGCCAGCAATCTTTAGCGGCAGGGTTGATGGAGTTATTGTCAGCGATGCAAAGAACCAACAAAGCAAAGGCTTTTGGTCAGTGTCATTCCTGTCAGCACAACCTGAACCGAAACGGCGGGTATTGGTGTGGGTTAACCGAAGAAGCATTGTCGGTTGATGATGTTGAACTCATTTGCCGGGAATTTAGCGCAGCGTAACTATGTTCGATTGGTCACAGCTGATTCAAGAAGTCTTCTTCGGTGAGTTGGATGAGAAAACAATTCGGGCTGTCAGCGGTGGTGATATTTGCCAAAGTTTCAGCGCAAGCAACCTGAGCGGTGTTCAGTATTTTTTAAAATGCCATCGCAATGGTCAGTTGCTTGAAGCAGAGTTTGCCAATTTGCAGGAGCTTGCAAGGGCATCCGTGCGCACGCCCAAGTCGTTGGGTTACTTTTGTGGCGCTGACGTCGCAATTCTGTTGTTAGAGTATATATCCCTTGTCGATACAGGAGATGAGTATCAATTAGGGGTTGCTTTGGCGGATATGCATGCAATTCCTGCTGAAGACAATATGTATGGGTTTAAATCCAGCAATTTTATTGGCCATACTGTGCAGCACAATACTAAAAACCAAAATTGGGCAGAATTTTGGTGGCAGCAGCGTTTAAGGCCGCAGCTCGCTATGGCGCAACAAGCCGGATTAGCGACGGTAAAGGCATCATCCTTGAGAGAATGCTCGTTTGATCTGTTGTCGCGCCATCAACCTAAGGCATCGCTTTTGCACGGCGACCTGTGGAGTGGAAATAAAGCATATACGGCGTCTGGTGAGCCCGTGCTGTTTGATCCTGCCACTTACTATGGGGACAGAGAAACCGATATCGCCTTTACCTATGTTTTTGGCGGCTTCGGTTCAGACTTCTATCGTGGCTATAGCAGTCGTTGGGCTCTGCCTGCTGATGCCGCTCAACGTAGGCCTCTGTATAACCTCTATCATATGCTCAATCACTACAACCTTTTCGGTTCTGGGTATGAGTTTGCTGTTAACAGTTTACTTCGGGAGCTTGGCGTTCTGGCTGTTAGGTGAGTGGGGAAACTTTCCTTAGTGCGAGCGCTCTAAGGTGCCTTAGCCTATAAATACATGGATTTAAAATATGACTGCCAAACCTAAAACCCCCGGATTTATACGTCGCAATGCTGGATTTTTGTTGTTTGTATGCTGCCTGGCTTTTTTCCGCACGGCGGTTGCTGACTGGAATTACGTCCCATCCAGTTCTATGGAGCCAACGCTTTATCCCGGTGATGTTTTGGTCGTTAATAAGTTAGCGTACGGGCCGGCGGTACCCTTTACTCGATCGAGATTGTTGAGTGTCGGTAACCCTAGCAGAGGAGATATCATTACTTTCTTCCCGTCTCACACTGACAATTGTCTGGTAAAGCGGGTTATTGGTGTACCCGGCGATAGATTAAAAATAGAGGGGCATCGCATTTGGGTAAACAGTGAGTTGGTTTCGGTAGAGCACGATAACGGCCAGTATTGGGAGCTTTTACCCGGTGCAAAACATCTTTTGGACCCAACCGGTGAGCAGCCAATTCTTGAAGGCGAGTTGCTGATTCCTGAGGGCAAGTATTTTGTTATGGGTGATAACCGCGACAACAGCTTAGATTCTCGCTTCTGGGGGTTGGTGGACGAAAGCCAGGTGATCGGTAAAGTTGTGGCGGTCGGGTTAAATTTTACTGATCGGTTTGCTCAACGTTTTGCCCACAAAATAATGTAAGTTATTGTTTTTATTGATTTGTCACCAAGATGTCAGGTAGGTGACGTGGCTTTGTCAGGTGGATTTTTACAATACTTAGGTTGTGCAATTCATACCGCACACCTCAGTACATTACGGAGCAAGGAATGAACGTTCGAAAACTCAGATTAGTGAAAGGCTGGTCTCAGGAACAGTTAGCCGAAATGGCTGGCGTCAGCATTCGGACCATTCAACGCATTGAAAGGGGGCAGCCGCCCTCATTGGAAACGCGCAATGCACTTGCCGCTGTGTTTGAGGTTGATATCAGTGAATGGCCTATGGAGGGCAGTGATATGAACTCAACATCTACTACACCAAACGATACTGCGACGGATCATCAAGACGCCAAGGCGGAAGCTTTAGAAGAGCAAAAAGCTATAGAGTATGTAAGGGATGTTAAAGCGTTTTACTCTAATCTTGCGTCGTACCTGGTGATTATCCCGTTTCTGGTGTTTGTAAATTTAACCACTTCACCGGGTTATATGTGGGTATTCTGGCCCGCTTTTGGTTGGGGAATCGGCCTCGCCCTACACGCACTCAATGTGTTTGAGGTGTTTAATCTATTCGGCCCCGACTGGGAGCGCAAACAGGTTGAGAAGCGGCTGGGAAGGAAGTTGTAGAGTAAGTCGCTAGAGGTCTGAAGTCTGATGTCGGACGCTATCAGACCTCAGACCTCAGACCTCTATTTTCCTATACAAAAAGACGAGAAAATCCTTCCCAACAAGTCATCGGAGGTGAACTCTCCGGTGATTTCTGAAAGATAATTTTGCGCATCGCGCAGGTCTTCGGCTAACAGTTCTCCCGCCGCGTGTAGCTGTAGCTGTTCTTCTCCTTGTTGCAGGCAGCGCTGCGCCGATAAGAGGGCGTCTATGTGTCTTTGCCTTGCCGTGAAGGTGGCTTCGGTTGTGCTCTGGTAGCCGATGCAGTCTTTCAGGTGTTGCTTTAGAGTCTTCAGGCCCTGACCGGTTTTGGCGCTGATGGCGAGAGCGTTGTCGGGAAGTTTTGAGGTATCAGCTAAGTCCACCTTATTGTAGATAACGCTAACCTTGTCTGAGTGTTTAAGACGCTCAGTGAATTCTGGCCAAACATTTTCCGGTTGCCAGTCTGGGTGATTAATAGCGTCAACGGCATCGATCATAAGAAGAATGCGATCGGCCTTTTCGATCTCTGCCCAGGCGCGCTCAATCCCAATTTTTTCCACTTGATCCGATGCTTCACGCAAACCAGCGGTATCGATAATGTGCAATGGCATACCGTCGATATGGATATGCTCCTTGAGCACATCGCGCGTGGTGCCGGCGATATCAGTAACAATAGCACTGTCGCGTTCAACCAAAGCGTTTAGCAAGCTGGATTTACCGGCGTTGGGTTTACCTGCGATAACAACCTGCATGCCATCTCGAACCAGTTGTCCCTGGCGGGCCTGTTGAATCAGCTCGACCAAACTTTCGCTGATATGAGTTAGATCACCGGCGACTTTGCCATCACTGAGAAAATCGATCTCTTCTTCGGGGAAATCGATGGCCGCTTCTACGTAGATGCGCATGGCAATCAATGATTCCACCAGCGCATGCACCTGATTAGAAAACAACCCCTGTAAGGAATTTAGGGCGTTGCGGGCCGCTTGTTCGGAGCTGGCTTCAATCAAGTCGGCTATTGCCTCAGCCTGAGCGAGGTCGAGTTTGTCGTTCAAAAAAGCACGCTCTGAGAACTCGCCGGGTCGAGCCTGCCGGGCACCCAGTTGTTTCACTCGCTCTAACAGTAGGCCTAGAACAATGGGGCCGCCGTGACCTTGTAGTTCGAGTATGTCTTCCCCGGTAAATGAGTTGGGGCCGCTAAACAGAAGTGCTATGCCCCGGTCTAGCTCTTGGGTATTTTCGTCCCAGAAAGGCAGATAGTGCGCCTGCCGAGGTGTCAGTGTGGCTTTGGTTATAGCTTTTGCAATCTCAGGGGCCTGAGGTCCAGAAACTCGAACAATGCCGACGCCACCGCGACCGGTGGCGGTCGCGACGGCGGCAATGGTGTCGGTGGGAGGTAACACCGGAATAAAGATCCTTTTGGTTTAAGCGCTGGCGCTTTCCGACTTTTCAATCTGCCGGGTAATAATCATCTGCTGTAAGAATGATAATGTGTTGTTGGTTACCCAGTACAGAACCAGACCGGCGGGGAACCATAGGAACATAAAGGTGAAGACCACAGGCATCATCTTCATAATTTTTGCCTGCATTGGGTCCGGTGGTTCTGGGTTAAGGCGCATAGTCAGCCACATGGTGAAACCCATCAACAGAGGCAATATAAATATTGGATCTTTGACCGATAAGTCCGCCATCCATAGGAACGGAGTATGGCGAAGTTCGACTGACTCCATTAACACCCAATACAGAGCCAAAAATACAGGCATCTGAATAAGCATCGGTAAACATCCGCCCAGAGGGTTCACTTTCTCGTCGCGATAGAGCTTCATGGTCTCTTGCGACATTTTTTGACGATCATCACCGTAGCGTTCTTTTAGGTCCTTCATTTTGGGAGCTAGCTTGCGCATACGAGCCATAGACCTATAGCTTGTGGCACTTAGCTTAAAGAAGATTGCTTTAATAATAATTGTCAGGGCAATAATTGATATACCCCAATTACCAATTAGTTCATGAATATACTTTAGAACACTGAACAATGGCTTGGCCATCCACCATAGCCAACCGTAATCAACGGTCAGGTCCAGGTAGGGAGCAATGGCTTCGAGCGCTTCAGTGTCTTTAGGGCCTGCGTAAAACTCTGCGCCAAAGGTTTTAGTTTCTCCGGCGGCGACGGACATCAGTGGTGAGGTGAAACCCATCAGGAAAATGTCTTGGTTACCCTGCTGGCGCAAGTAGTATTGATTTTTGCTTTCCTGAGCAGGGATCCAGGCGCTGATAAAGTAGTGCTGAACCATGGAGATCCAGCCGCCTTCAACAGTCGCTTTAAAGCTCTTATCTTCAAGATCGTCGAAAGAGAACTTTTTATAGCGCTCATCTTCGGTGGTTAGGGCTGCCCCCACAAATGGTTGCATACCGAAGCCATTGGCTGTGTTAGGTTTGTGGCTATCTCGCTTAATTTGACCGTATAGCGCCGCCTGCCAAGTAGAGCTGCTGGCATTGTTAATTAAGTAGTTCACCTCTACCCGGTATTCACCGCGATAGAAGGTAAAGCGTTTGGTGATGACGACGCCGTCTTGCTCAGTGGTTAAATCTACTTGTAATGAACCGGCACCGTCGGCCATTTGAAAGTTATAGTCTGTGCTCACAAACAGAGGCCGTCCGTCCGCGCTGTCGGTGCCATTTGGTCCGACCAGACCGCTTTGAGCGGTATAAGTTTTCGTACCACTATTATCGACCAGAACAAAGGGTTGATCCGGTGTATCCACTTCGGCGAAATGTTTCGGCAGTGCAACATTGACGATATCGCCACCGCGTGGATCGATGGAAACCAGCAGAGAGTCAGTGGCAACTTCTATTAGTTGTCCGGTAGCTTGTTGTGCTGGCGTCGCGCCGGGTACATCGGGCTGGGGAACATCGTTGGTTACCACAGCGGGAACATCATTATCACTGCGAGCGCTGCTGACCTGGCTTTCTGCCACTGCTGCAGTGTTGAGTGCTTGCCGCTCCTGGAACTCTTCCCAGCGAATCACCAGGAGAATGATTACAGCGACCATTGCCGCGATTAACAGATTCTTTTGCCAATCCATCTTAGTGTTTGCCATTGGTTAGTGGTTGATTGTTTGATTTTGCCGGTACCGGGTCCAATCCGCCTGGATGCCAAGGGTGACATTTTAAAAGGCGGCGGGTGGTTAGATAACCCCCTTTTATAAAACCGTGGGTTTTTATTGCTTCTTCGCCGTAGTGGGAACAACTGGGGTAAAACCGACATTGGTTGCCGACCCAGGGGCTGAGTAAGTACCGGTAGGTATGTATCAGTTTGATGGCGAGCCAACTCACGATTGGGCCTCTTGGCTGGTTTGGGCTTTTTTGTTTTCTAAGCGTCGCCACTGCTTAGCGAGTAATTTAAATATCTGAGCGTTGTCGAGTTCGGCCAGACCGCGGCGAGCCAGTACAATAACATCTAACCCATATAAATGTTGCTGGTGTTCACGAAAACTTTCGCGAATAAGTCGTTTCACCCGATTGCGATCGACAGCCCGACGGATGTTCTTTTTGGCGATGATTAACCCCAGACGAGCGGGTTGTTCTGCATTGGGTCGCGACAGCATCAATATGAACTGGTGAGAGGCGCGAAATGGCGCGTTATCAAAGACCGTTTGAAATTCGGTTGCGTTTAACAGGCGCTGGTGTTTGCTGAAGGTTTTCGAGCTCACAGGGCTGCGACCTCGTATTGGGAGTATTATTGAGCCACAAACAAAAGGCACCGGTGTAGGGTCTCATACATGTGGCGAGACGCTACAGCGGTGCCCCTTGGGTCACACGCGGCCGATTGGCTAACTTATGCAGTTAAGCTTTTACGACCTTTAGCGCGACGACGAGCCAGTACGGCACGACCGTTTTTGTTGGCCATACGTGCACGGAAGCCGTGGGCGCGGGCGCGTTTCAAAACGCTGGGCTGAAATGTTCTTTTCATGGGTTAACCTACCGATTACCTGTATTGATCACACAGTGTGCGAAAAAGAGGCGGCGAGTTTATAGAATATAGCGAGCAAAATCAACGTCTAAGTAGGTGATAACCTTAAATTAGTTTGTATGCAGGTTTTGCAGTGGTTTTATTCAGCTTACTCAGTAGTTATACAGTAGTTTTGCAGGGCTCAGTGTGTTTATGCGGTAATCTTGCAATTTTTGCTCAAATATGTGGATAAGTCTGTGGGAATCTTTTTGATAACCTGAATAAAAGCTCTTAAAATTAACAATTTACGGCTATTAACGGCAATAATGCGTAAATTTGGTTTTACATGTGGATAACTTGTCGTGACAAGGGTAAACTAGCGGGTTCTAACACGGGCGCCGACCGTTGTAGCAGTGTGCTTGTGATTAATATTGGGGGTTAGTTTTGCCGGAATCGGTTTGGGAATATTGCGTTTCCAGTCTTCAGGACGAGTTGCCATCGCAACAGTTTAATACGTGGATTCGACCTTTAAAAATTGAAGGTGGTGCCGAGGGCGACTGTCTGCGCATTTTGGCCCCAAATCGGTTCGTTTGTGACTGGGTAAGAGAAAAGTTTCTCGATCGCATTGGAGAGCTGGCAAACCAGTACCAGGCTGACCCTGCTTTGAGCATCGAAGTTGGTGTGGGCAATCGCGGTACGACAACTAATGTAATGCGACGTCCAGCTCCCACTGCGCCACGTCCAGCCCCTGGCCATTTCAACAATAATGCCTCCGAGCCTATCGGGCGCTCCGACAGTCCGCTGCCATCCCCCGAAGAGCCGCGGCAACCATCCGCCGCAACAGTAGCGTCGAAGACTGATGTCGAAGGCGGATTGAAGCATCAGAGTAACGTGAACCGCGCTTTTACGTTTGCCAGTTTTGTTGAAGGTAAGTCTAACCAACTTGGGTTGGCTGCGGCGCGCCAGGTCGCGGAGAATCCTGGCGGTGCCTATAACCCCCTGTTTATTTACGGTGGCGTCGGCTTAGGTAAGACTCACTTAATGCAGGCCGTGGGCAATGCGTTGCTACAAAAGAACCCTAACGCTAAGGTTATTTACCTGCACTCGGAGCGGTTTGTGGCGGATATGGTTAAGGCGCTGCAGCTTAACGCTATTAATGACTTTAAACGTTATTATCGGTCTGTGGATGCGTTGCTGATTGATGATATTCAGTTTTTCGCAGGCAAGGAGCGCTCGCAAGAGGAATTTTTCCACACCTTCAATTCGTTACTGGAGGGTGGGCAGCAAATTATTCTGACGTGCGATCGATACCCGAAAGAGATTAACGGTCTTGAAGAGAGGTTAAAGTCTCGCTTTGGTTGGGGGCTCACGGTGGCGGTAGAGCCGCCTGAGTTGGAAATGCGCGTGGCTATCTTAAAGAAAAAGGCGCAGCAAGTGGAGGTGGATTTACCCGATGATGCGGCTTTTTTTATCGCCCAGAGAATCCGATCCAACGTTCGAGAGCTTGAAGGTGCGCTAAAAAGGGTGATAGCGAGCGCTCACTTCACTGGACGGTCAATCGATGTTGAACTGGTGCGAGAAGCCCTAAAAGACTTGTTAGCGCTGCAGGATAAGCAGGTGAGTGTTGATAATATTCAGCGAGTTGTCGGGGAGTACTACAAGATTAAAATCGCCGATATGCTGTCTAAGCGCCGCAGTCGTTCCGTTGCCCGCCCTCGCCAGGTGGCTATGGCCTTGGCTAAGGAGCTGACCAACCACAGTTTACCGGAAATTGGCGAAGCGTTCGGGGGGCGTGATCATACGACAGTTTTACACGCTTGCCGTAAAATTAAACAGTTAGAAGAAGAGGATGCGGATATCAGGGAAGATTTGAAAAACCTGCTGCGCTCCTTGACCACTTAATTAGGACTAAGAGACCATCACATGAAATTCGTCGTATCGCGAGAGGCATTGATTAAACCCCTGCAGTTGGTGGCCGGTGTAGTTGAGCGTCGCCAGACCTTACCCGTACTTTCCAATGTGTTGCTGGTGCTAGAGGGCGATAAGCTCGCACTTACTGGTACCGATCTTGAAGTAGAGATAGTCGGTCGCGTTGAATTAGAGGCGCCAGGCGTTGATGGTGAGATCACTGTTCCCGCACGAAAGTTTGTCGATATCGTGCGCTCTTTGCCTGATGACTCAATGATTGAAGTAATCGAAGAAGAAGGTCGTATTTTACTAAAAAGTGGCAGAAGCCGTTTTACTCTTTCTACTTTACCAGCCAGTGACTTCCCCAATGTGGAAGATGGCCCAAGTGACCTGCAATTCAGTGCTCAACAAGGTGAGATTAAGCGCTTGATTGATCGCACGGCATTTGCAATGGCCCAACAAGATGTTCGCTATTACCTCAACGGCATGCTTTGGGAGGTAAAGCAGGACCAGTTGCGAGTCGTGGCAACCGATGGTCATCGTATGGCTATGTGCACCCGCGAATTGGGTATCAATACGGCCGAGTTGGTACAGGCAATTTTGCCTCGAAAAGGGGTGTTAGAGTTAGCGCGCCTGATGAACGATAACGAAGATTTGGTTGATATTATTCTCAGTGCAAACCATATACGAGTTGCTTCAGAGGAGTACACGTTTACCTCTAAGTTGGTCGATGGCAAGTTTCCCGACTACGAGCGTGTTCTGCCCAGAGGCGGCGATAAGACTATGTACGGTTCGCGCAGCGAACTGAAACAGGCGTTTTCACGTACCGCGATTCTTTCTAATGAAAAGTATCGCGGAGTTCGGCTGCTATTAGACAGTGGTCAGTTGACTATAGTCGCAAATAACCCAGAGCAGGAAGAGGCGGAAGAGCAACTGACCGTTGATTATGATGGAGATTCGCTGGAAGTCGGTTTTAATGTGAGCTATTTGACCGATGTGGCGAATGTTTTGGACAGTGATACGGTCAAGATTACACTGTCAGATGCCAATAGTAGCGCGTTATTAGAAGAACCTGAAGAGGGTGACTCTCTTTATGTCGTAATGCCTATGAGGCTTTAAGTATAACGTCATGCCTATCCAGCGGCTGATGGTTTCCCAGTTTCGCAATTTGTTACAGGTGGACCTTCAGCCTTCTCCTGATATTAATCTTTTTTACGGTCTCAACGGTTCCGGCAAGACGTCACTACTTGAATCGGTGCACCTTTTGAGCCTGGGGAGATCTTTCCGTAATCACAAGATTAAGCCACTCATTAATACCGGAGCACAGGAGCTAACGGTATTCGGGCGCTCCACGGATACATCGATTGGTATTTCTAGGCCTCGCAGAGGTGACTCTCAATTTAAGGTTAATGGTAAGTCGGTCGGTTCGTTGGCTGAGTTGACTCGCTCTTTACCGGTTCTTGTCATCAACAGCGATACTTTCCAGCTCGTTGAGGGCGGGCCTAAGGAAAGGCGGCAGTTTCTTGATTGGCTTGTGTTCCACGTGGAACCTAATTTCTTTTGGGTTTGGAAGAATGCAGGGCGCTGCCTTAAACAACGGAACGCAATGCTGCGCCGTGATAGAATAGCCTACTGCGAATTTGCGGTTTGGGATCGAGAGTTAGCCCTCCAAAGTGTAAAGCTTGCTGAGTACCGTCTAGCGGCCTTCTCGGCGTTCAAAGACGCATTCCTAAAGTTAGTCGATCAGTTTGTGCGTGTAGAGGAACTAACGGTTGAATTGGATCAGGGGTGGAATACGGAGTCCGACTTAAGAGAGACGCTCAAAGGTAACTTCGAACGAGACTCTAAGCAGGGATTTACTGGATCAGGGTTTCATCGAGCAGATATTAAAATAAAGGTTGGTGCCTATAAAGCGGAGGAGGTGTTATCCAGGGGGCAACAAAAGCTCTTGGTTTGCGCTTTAATTTTGGCTCAATGTTTAGTGTTTCAGGAAGCAAGTAAAAAAAATTGTACATTGTTGGTCGATGATCTCCCCTCTGAGCTGGATGAAAAACATCAAGAGCTCATGATCGAGTGGATCAACAAATTGAATTGTCAGGTGTTTGTAACTGGCGTTGATGTCGACGCATTGTATGAACCCTGGAATAGAACGGTTAATCGGGATATTAAAGTGTTCCACGTGGAACGCGGAGAAATAAAACACAAAGAGTTGCAGGTGATAGCGGATAAAAACGCTGTTCAACCTCTCTAATAAGCGGAGTAGACCTACTATGTCAGACGACAAACCCAATTATGACTCGTCCAGTATCAAGGTACTTAAAGGCCTTGATGCTGTCCGTAAGCGCCCGGGTATGTATATTGGGGACACAGACGACGGTACAGGCTTGCACCACATGGTCTTTGAGGTGGTGGATAACTCCATTGATGAGGCTCTAGCGGGCTTCTGTTCGGAAATTCGTGTGGTAATCCACCCAGATGAATCGGTATCCGTCTCTGATAATGGTCGCGGTATCCCTACGGAAATGCACGAAGAGGGTGTTTCTGCTGCCGAGGTAATTCTGACGGTTCTACACGCTGGCGGTAAGTTTGATGACAATACCTACAAGGTCTCTGGTGGTCTGCACGGGGTGGGGGTTTCTGTTGTAAACGCCCTCTCTGAAGAGTTGAAGCTAACCATTCGCCGTGCTGGTGTGGTTAATGAACAGGTCTATAAGCATGGTGTGCCGCAAAAACCACTCAGTGTCGTAGGAGAGACCAGCTCAACCGGTACAGAGATTCATTTTAAGCCTTCAGCTGATACCTTTAGCAATATTAAGTTTGAATATGAACTGCTGGCAAAGCGCTTGCGGGAGCTATCATTTTTGAACTCAGGTGTGCGTATTGTGCTGAAAGATGAGCGCAGCGGTAAAGAAGAAGTTTATGAGTATGAAGGTGGTTTAAAAGCGTTTGTTGAGCACTTGAATGTTAATAAAACCCCAATTAATAAAGTCGTACATTTCACGGATCAGCGCGATGATGGCATCGCCGTAGAAGTAGCGTTGCAATGGAACGACTCTTTCCAGGAAAACATATTCTGTTACACCAATAATATTCCTCAGCGCGATGGCGGCACGCACTTGGCTGGCTTCCGCGCTGCGCTTACTCGCGGCTTGAACACCTATATTGAGAAAGAAGGTTTAGCGCAGAAAGCGAAAATCAGTACCACTGGTGACGACGCGCGCGAAGGCTTGACCGCCATTATCTCAGTTAAAGTTCCAGACCCGAAATTCTCCTCTCAGACCAAAGACAAGCTGGTATCTTCCGAGGTGAAAACAGCGGTAGAGCAGGAAATGAGCCATAATCTGGCAGATTTTTTGTTGGAAAACCCTGCAGAAGCCAAGCAGATTGTGGGCAAAATGATTGATGCAGCCCGCGCCCGCGAAGCGGCCCGTAAAGCTCGTGAAATGACCCGCCGTAAGGGTGCGTTGGATATAGCAGGCCTACCTGGCAAGCTTGCGGATTGCCAGGAAAAAGACCCTGCGCTTTCAGAACTCTACCTGGTGGAGGGTGATTCCGCCGGTGGTTCTGCCAAGCAAGGCAGGGCGCGTAAGACTCAGGCTATTTTGCCCTTGAAAGGTAAAATTCTGAATGTTGAGAAGGCGCGCTTTGACAAAATGTTATCCAGTGCCGAAGTGGGCACCCTTATTACCGCGCTCGGTTGTGGTATTGGTAAAACTGAATTTGATCCCGAGAAACTGCGTTACCACAGCATTATTATCATGACAGATGCTGATGTTGACGGTTCGCACATTCGCACGTTGCTGCTGACCTTCTTCTTCCGTCAAATGCGCGAGCTGATCGAGCGTGGTCATGTCTACATTGCACAACCACCACTGTATAAGATCGCCAAAGGCAAACAGGAGCAGTACCTTAAAGATGAACCTGCGCGTATCGCATTCTTGACCCAGGCTGCGCTCGAGGGTGCGAGTCTTCATGTAAATCCTCAGGATCCAGGTATTCGTGGCGAACAGCTGGAAAGCCTGGTGACCGAATACCGCAGTGTAATGGACACGATCGAACGGCTGTCGCGTCTTTACCCCGCCGAAGTTCTGGAACAAATGATATATATGCCGTCACTGTTGCCTGAGCAATTAGGCGATGAATCAGTGATGACCGAGTGGTGTGAAGTTCTGGCTTCTAAATTCCACAATAGCCACAAAGCCGGTGCTGACCGCTATGAGTTGACCGTTCGGGAAGATCAGGAGCGGCACTTGTTTTTGCCTCACATTGAGATTATCGAACACGGCGTTGCCTCAGAATACCCGTTTAACCATGAATTCTTTGCCTCTGGTGAGTACCGTACCATTATTGGTTTGGGTGAAAAACTGGATAGCTTGCTGGAAGAAGGTGCCTATGTGAAGCGCGGCGAGAAAACTCAGGAAATCGACACCTTTGACGCCGGATTAGAATGGTTAATGAAAGAAGCAACCCGCGGCTACTCGATTCAACGCTATAAAGGACTGGGCGAGATGAACCCCGAGCAGCTGTGGGAAACTACCATGGATCCACAGGGTCGTCGTATGCTAAAAGTGACGATTCAAGACGCTATTGCCGCAGATCAAATCTTCACTACCCTGATGGGCGACAACGTCGAGCCGCGTCGCGATTTTATTGAGACCAACGCACTGGCGGTGGCCAACCTCGACGTGTAAGTAAGTATTCACTATTAAGTAATTTGAGGCGCCTTTACTTTGTATTGGCGCCTTTTTTATAGGAAGCTAATGTGTCGAAGCGAATCAACTGGGATATTATTAGGCTTGCACCTTTTGTCTGTTAGGTGCTCAGTGCGCCAACGCCTTTTTCTCTTCGTTTTTGCGGGTTCGCATCATTCGTTGCAACTAAGGTGTGCCGCCCCTGCATCCTGATGTGCAATTGCCAAAAAAGCGCTCCAGAGTGACCAGAAATTGCAACAGTAAACCGATAATATGGAAGACATACCTAACACATAGATAATTGGATATACTTCTCCGAAGTCTGCGTTAGCTGGTACATGTCCCGTATCAGAGCATAAAATAAGGGGGCCAAGTTTCCGTCAGCGCCCTGTTTTAAGGATAAGCGCCCACTCATAAGGATATTGAATTATTTCTGCCCAAGCTAAAACACAACCCGTCCAGCACGCGTCTGCTAGTGTGCATTTGATACCCGAACTATCGTTTTTGATTGGCCCCAGTGCCGTAACTAAAACGATACTGTTGATATTACATGTAATTTCTTGACAGTATCACATGTAACAAACTAAGATGATCCTATGAAAGCGAAATCTTCTGCACACTATCAGCGCGAATATCGAAAAAGGCTCCGTGAACAGGGCCTGGTTAAGAAAGAAGTCTGGATACTTCCAGAAAATGCGGGACAACTTGCTGAGCTAGAGAAGTTGCTAAGAGAGCGTGGCGAGTCGTTTGCTTTAAAAGGAGAAAAAAGCATGACTGAGAGACGAGAGAATAGTTGGGATACTACCAGCCTATATGAAGCCCTTACCAATACAGAGTTGCTTACCAGTGATATGGCGAGTGTCGAGCTGATTGAGGGGGTAGACAAGGCGATACACATCACCATGAAAGAGTATGGTGACTTGCCGATTTTCCTAACCGTGGCGGGCGATCAGATTATTGTTGAGTCTGTACTTTGGTCGGTAGACGAAGTGGTTGATGTTGCTCGATTCAACGATTTAATTCTTAGGACTCATAAATACTTTCCGCTTTCTACCATTAGCCTTGACCAGATGGGCGCCAACGGAGATTACTATCAAATGTTCGGAGCCCTTAGTTCCACGTCATTGTTGCACAATGTGGTCTTTGAAATCGAGGTGTTGGCGAGCAATGTGATTCAGGCGACCGAGGCCTATGGCGAACATTTAAAACTATCCGTCGCGGCGAGTTAATCAGGAGCATAGTAATGAACATTTGGTCAAAAATGATGACAGCCCTTAAAGGCGGCGTAAACGAAGCCGGTGAAGCCATTGTAGATAGCCAGGCTTTGCGGATTCTGGATCAGGAAATTCGCGAATCTGCCGAGGAGCTAAAGCAATCAAAAGACAGTCTCGCCGATATACTGGCGCGCAAAAAGGTCGCTGAAGAGCGGTGCGCTCAGATTGAAGGTCAGATCAAAGAGCACGAAAGTTATGCGATAAAAGCGCTAGACAAGGGCGAAGAGGCGCTCGCCCGCGAGGTGGCGGAAAAGCTAGCTGACCTTGAGAATCAGTTGGCAAATGAGGCTGACGCAGCAAAAGGCTTTGAGCAAAGCCTGACGTCACTGCGCATTGCGATAAAGCAGGCCGAGCAAAACCTGAAACGCTTCAAACAGCAAGTGGATACGGTAAAGGCCACGGAGAATGTGCAAAGAGCGCAGGCCGCCGTGGCAGAAAGACATAGTGGCTCGCAGTCAAAAATGAGAACCGCAATGGACTCATTGGAACGAATTAAAGAAAAGCAAGCACTGAAAGCGGCACAAATGGAAGCGGCTAAAGAAATATCCGAAGAAACTACGGAGGCGTCTTTAAAGTCCAAACTTGAAGAAGCAGGTATTGCGCCCAGTGGCAAAAGTGCCGATGACATTCTTGAGCGTTTAAAGAAAAAATAACAGCTATTAGGGCGGCCGTGTTTTGGTCGCCCATCAAAATAGAATAGGGACGTGGGCCAATGTTTACAATCTTTTTTCTCGAAGATATGGACCCTTTTTATCAGAATATATCTTCCTTTCCCACCGTAATCTTTACGTTTCTACTGGTCATAACGGTTTTGTACTGGTTGGTGGCTGTATTGGGTTTTATCGATATCGAATTTTTGGATTTCGATCTTCCGGACCCGGACGGCGTCGGCGCACAGGGTGATGGGCTTAGCAATCCCGAGATGCTAGCAGGTTTAATGTTGCGCTTTGGCCTACACGGTGTGCCGTTAACGATTATTATTTCATTTATTGCTTTGTTCGGCTGGCTAATTTCCTACTATATCGTGCACTTCCTGTTTGGTTTTATTCCTGGCGGGTTTGTCAGTTTTCTGGTTGGAATACCCGTTCTGTTGTTCTGCCTATATCTCGCGGTAATGGTGACAGCGGTGGTGATAAAACCGATTCGCCCCCTTTTTAAGAGCTCCCAGTACCAGGCCATTAAATATGTGGTGGGACAAACGGCTATTGTAAGAACATCAGTAGTCGATGAGACATTTGGCGAAGCAATTTTAGAAGACGGTGGTGCTGGTTTACTACTGAAAGTTAGGTCTACATCTGGCGAGACCTTTAGCAAGGGTGATCGTGTGGTTCTACTCGAGCACCTAAAAGAGAAAAACACTTTCCGGGTTATATCGGAAAAAGAGTTCTTAGGAAACGAATAATTACTTTAACTAATTTGGAAACGGAGTAACCACTATGGCTGATCTATCAGGCCTTATGCCAATCGCAATTGGCGCTGGCATTTTCTTTATTGTCTTAATGGGGTTTGCGGCTCTATTCAAAGCCTTCTATGTCAAGGTCGATCAGGGTACGGCCCTTATCGTCAATGATATGTCAGCGAAACCCAAAGTGCATTTTACCGGTGCTCTGGTCTATCCGATCATCTACAAAAAAGAGATGATGAAAATCTCTTTGATTACGCTCGAAGTCGACAGAAGAGGCAAGGATGGCCTTATTTGTGCGGATAATATGCGAGCTGATATCACGGTTGCCTTCTACTTAAGAGTCAATGAAACCGCGGAGGATGTTTTGAAAGTGGCCAAATCCATTGGCGCCAATCGGGCCTCTGACAAAGGCGCGGTTAACGAACTGTTCAACGCGAAGTTTTCTGAGGCGCTAAAAACTGTAGGTAAACAAATTGACTTTGTTAAGTTATTTGAAGACCGCTTAGAGTTCCGCGAAAAGATTATTCGAGTTATCGGGGAAGATCTCAACGGTTACGTGCTTGAAGACGTGGCAATCGACTATCTTGAACAAACACCAAAATCGTCACTCGACCCTACCAATATTCTCGACTCCGAGGGTATCAAAAAGATTACAGAGCTCACCGCGAAGCAGAATGTGACAACAAACATGCTGGAGCGCGATGAAGAGCTCGCCGTAAAGAAAAAGAACGTTGAAACCGTGGAGGCGATGCTAGAGCTGGATCGTCAGCAGGCGGATGCCGAAGCTAAGCAAGAAAGAGAAATTGCCACTATACGCGCACGCGAAGAAGCTGAAACCAAAAAGGTTCAGGAAGAAGAAAGGCTCAAATTTGAAACAGCAACCATTCAGGCCGATCAAGACCTTTCCGTTCAAACGGAGAACCAAAAACGCGAAATTGAAGTGGCCGAGCAAAATCGCCAAAGAGCCGTGGTTATTGAAGTTGAAAAAGTAACCCGGGCAAGGGACCTGGAAATTGTTTCCAGAGAGCGCGAAGTAGAACTCCAACGTATAGCCGCGGAAAAAGCTGTAGAGGTAGAGAGAAAAGAAATAGCGAATGTTATTCGCGAACGTATCGCTGTTGACAAAACAGTCGCCATTGAAGAAGAGCGAATTAAAGAGGTTCGTGAAATTTCAGAAGCGGATCGCGCCAAGCAAACACAAGTGCTTGCCGCCGAGGCGCAAGCCGACGAAGAGAAGGTCAAGCAGGTCAAGGCTGCTGAGGCCGAAGAGCTTGCGGCAAAACACAAAGCCGTAGAAATCACTACTATTGCACAAGCTAACCTTGAAGCATCGGCTAAAGAAGCCGACTCCAAGAAAAAGCTTGCTGAAGGCGTTCAGGCTGAGCGAGCCGCTCCTGGTCTGGCTGACGCTAAAGTGCAGGAAGCCAAAGCGGATGCGTTGGAAAAAGAAGGTGTTGCAGAGGCCAACGTTATTCGCGCGAAAGGGGATGCCGAAGCAGACGCTCACTTAGGAACGGGTAAAGCAGAAGCTGAAGTAATTGCAGCAAAAGGCGAATCAGAAGCCAAAGCCGCGAGAGAAATTGGTATGTCAAATGCCGAAGTAACACGCGAACAGTTCAAAGCCGAAGCTGATGGTCTGGTCGATAAATTTGGCGCGATGAACAGCATGAGTGAAGATGCGCGCGCACACGAAGAATATCGTATGGGCTTAGAGACTGCGCTTAAAGAGGCATTGGCTTCTATTGACGCCGGTAAAGATATCGCGAAGGAGAATGCAGAAGTTCTTGCTGTTGCGCTGCAAAAAGCGAAAATCGATATTGTTGGCGGTGAGGATCATTTCTTCGACAACTTTGCGAAATCGCTGTCTATCGGTAAAGCTGTCGATGGTCTGGCTGACAAAAGTAGCACGATTCAGTCGTTAATCGATCGTGTAATTTCCGGAAAGCCCATTATTCCAAGCTTTACATCGACAGATAAAGAAGAAACCCAAGGATAAAAATTTGCGGGTAACAGGGGGCAGCTGCTCCCTGCTTCTTTAGGTGTACAGAGTAAAAGGTGGTGATATGGAACAACCGGATGTGGCGGTGGAAAACAATGATGTTGTCGATAGCGCAGTAGCCGAAGGTGGTGCCTATGAAATCATACGCAAGCGGCTAGAAGCTCAAAGCAAAGCTCTTTTCGAACAGGCCTCGAATCTCAACGCTGCGCGACTTGAGGAGTTTGGTAGCGCGGATATGGAAGTTAAGGCGCGCGTTCGGGTGCGCACTGAAAACAACTGCATTGCCCGCGATATTGTGCAGGTTGGTGAGTACCTCCTATTTGGTTACAACGTTTTTATTGGGTTAAAAAAAGAAACCAAAGTTGAAGACGTTTTCGCATTATTTAAACTTGAAGAAACCAATGAAAGTTATGAGATGAAGCCGGCTCCCTTTGCGGGTACTTTTTTGTCTCAGTCTGGCTTTGTCAACGACTTCGAGGAGCTCTATCGCTACTACAAGCAAACCCGATTGACCGAACTGACTATTAAAGATGGAAAGCTGTTAGCCGGATTTCAAATCGGTGAGCGCCCGGATGATATACGTGTTTTCCGCTGGTCGGTGTCGGCCGATGGCACAGAGGTTCAGTATATTGATAACCGCGGCGAACGAGACATAAAACTACCTTCGCGGTATGACTTTGAGTGGGTAAACACCACGCGTGATGATATTGTGCATGGTCGCCACGCTCATATCAATATTCTCGATACCGTTTTTGTAGAGACCACAAACGGTGACCTCACAATAAAAACGGAGAACAATACGGAAGACGGGCTGGGCGTCTATCGCGAGCCTGTGGAAGATCGAACCCAATCTCTCGATGATGCAGAAATAGCCTATGCGTCGGTAGGCGACCTTATACTAGTGCGTGTGAAACCCTACCGTGAAGACGAGTTTCGTTATCTTATATTCAATTCGTTGACTGAGACAGTTATTAGGGTTGATGCGATTGGCCAGTCATGCGTCCAGCTACCAGAAGATCACGGGCTAGTCTTTCCCGGCGGATACTATTTGCAAACCGGAGAGTTCAAAAATTTCGACGAAGTCTCGGTTAGTTTAAAGTTTAAGCGCTCCATCCGATCGCCAAACGGTGAGGATGTACTCTACATATTCTACGATCCGATTGATGGAGTCGTAGGGCTTTTCGCTTACAATTTAATTGAAAAAAAGCTTCAGAATCCGATATACGGCCACGGTTATGCACTCGCCGAGAATGGGCAGTTGGTTATTTTTTCGGCAGAAAGTGAGCCAACGCGCGTACACCCCATGCAGGTATGGCAAACACCCTATCAAAGTGCAGAATTTGCGAGCAAGGTACCCAGTAGCCAAACCTTTCTCGGTAAAATTGGTAATGCGGAGTTAGTTCGAGGTGTTTCGGACCTGTTCAGTATAAGTCGTATTATCGATGATCAGTCTGTATCGCTTCGCCTATACGAAGAGCTTAGCAAAGCAGCCCAGAAAATATTTGACGATCACTACTGGATTAGTACCGAACAAACCCAAGCGATCGTTGACATTGTAAAGGATATTGCAGCGACATCAGAGCTGGTTATTGATGAATTTGAAAAGGTTCAAAGTATACGTCTGCAGTCAGATAAAACCATGTCTGAGGCCGAGCGGAATCAGCAAATACTGGTTCAATCGGTGCAATCTGAAAATTGGGTTGCAGCACAAGAGTATGTAGATGCTCTGGCAAAAATACGCCAGCAACGCGGTCACCTGACCACCATTAAAGATTATCGCTATATCGATGTTGTCAGAATTGAAGAGCTCGATGAACAGCTACGGGAGGTTGAAGCAACGGTATCTAAAAAAACCGTTGAATTTCTATCACACGAGAACTCCCTAGACCCTTTTTTGCAGAAAATTGAAGACCTCAATAGCGAAGTTGAAAAAGCGAATACCAATGCGAGCCTGCAGCCGCTTATAGAGTCTATAGAGCAGTCAGCTTTTAGTCTTGATTTGCTGTCTGAGTTGATGGGCACACTAAAGGTGGATGATGCTACTGTTAGAACTCGCATCATCGACGCCATTTCTACAGTTTATGCGAAGCTTAATCAGAGCAAGGCCAATGCAACACACAAACGAAAGAATCTAGGGTCAGAGGAGGCGAAATCTCAATTTTCGGCTCAATTTAAACTGTTCTCTCAAAGTATAACCAATGCATTGGGCCTTTCCACAACCCCAGAAAAGTGCGACGAACAGTTATCGCGCCTGCTTGTTCAGTTGGAGGAATTTGAAAGTCAATTTAGTGATTTTGACCAGTTTCTGACCGATATAATGGACAAGCGTGAAGAAGTCTATGAGTCCTTTGAAAGCCACAAGCAAAAGTTGCTTGACGCCAGACAGCGCAAGGCGCAATCGGTCGGTGATGCTGCAGAGCGTATTTTGCTGAGTGTCGAAAAACGTTCGTTAAAATTCACAGATTCAGACAAGTTAAATACTTATTTCGCGTCAGACGCGCTCGTACTAAAGTCAAAAGAGCTGGTAGAACAGTTGCGCGAACTCGACAGCTCGGTAAAAGCCGATGATATTGAGTCGCGCTATAAAGCAATTAAAGAGCAAGCGCTGCGGTCGTTGCGCGATAAAAGTGACATTTTTGAAGATGGTGGCAATGTTATTAAGCTGGGCCCCCGCCACAAGTTTTCAGTTAACACCCAGGAGCTTGACCTTACGATAATACCGCGCGAAGGAAAACTGAACTTACATTTAACAGGAACAAATTATTTTGAGCCGGTGGAAGATCCCGGTCTACAGGATTCAGAAGACTTCTGGGATCTATCTCTGGAGTCTGAAACGCCGGACGTTTATCGCGGAGAGTTTTTGGCGTCGCTCATTATTGATGCGGCTCATAAGCAGCAACATGGCCTCTCGCTGGACAAGTTAAACAAAGGGCTTCTTGACGAGGACGTGCTGGCGACAATTGTGAAGGACTTTGCCGCTCCCAGGTACAAAGAGGGGTATGAAAGAGGTATTCATGATCACGATGCGGTCGTCTTGCTGAAAGAAATACTGCCCGCACTGGAGCGCGCAGACCTCCTGCGTTTTGATCCATTGAGTCGCGGTTTAGCCCAAATATTCTGGGCAAATATAAACAGCCAGGTAAAACGTAAACCGAAACAATCCGAGCGCGAATTATTGTCTTTTAACACCTGGCCAGAACGCGCTCAGTCTGCGTCGCACATGCAAACGGTATTTGCCAGTACAGAGGCGCTCGAGCTTTTAGCGACTGAAGTGCGCGAAGCACTTTGTGTTTTCATCGAGCGTCACCCAATACCGGTATCGAGTATTGATATTCGCCGGGCTGCGGACTATCTAGTCGCAGAGCTTAGCCGCGAACGTGTTGAATTTATTGGCAGTAAGTACGCAACACAGCTAGCCGAAGAGCTCAAGCGGTCTATGGACGATAATACCTGGCGCCGCTACCAGATGGCGCTGGAAAAAATGATGGGTTGGCCAGCGGAGCGCTGGAATCTATCCGTGGCATGGTTGCAAGCGCTCATCGTGGAAAAGGACTTGGAGCATTTGCGCCGTTATATACCGGAAGCAGTAGCGCTTATTAACGCCGATGAGAGGTTGGAGCGACGTTTTACGGAGGCTGATCTGGAGCTGACGTTTAACGGATTACTCGGCGATCACCCGCGTATCGAAAACAGACAAACAAGCTTTGCGTTGGACGCCTACCTTCAGCGTATGGAGCAACACAAATTCGAAGTCATACCTACCTATCAGAAGTATTTAAACCTGCGACAGGAAGTAATTGGCCGCAACCGCGAAGCATTGCGGTTAGAGGAATATAAGCCAAGACCGCTGAGTTCGTTCGTGCGCAACCGGTTAATCAACGAATCTTATTTGCCACTAATTGGCGACAATTTAGCAAAACAAATGGGAACGGTGGGGGAAAACAAGCGTACTGATCTTATGGGCCTGTTGATGATGATTTCCCCTCCGGGCTACGGTAAAACCACTTTGATGGAATATGTGGCAAACCGTCTGGGGTTGATATTCATGAAAATCAACTGTCCCTCTTTGGGGCACGACGTAATGTCCTTGGACCCGGACCAGGCTCCCAACGCAACCGCCAGACAGGAGTTGTATAAGCTAAATCTGGCCCTGGAAATGGGCAACAATGTCATGCTGTATTTAGATGATATTCAACATACACACCCGGAATTTCTGCAGAAATTTATATCCTTGTGTGATGGTACCCGGCGTATAGAAGGTGTTTGGAAGGGAAGAACAAAAACCTATGATATGCGTGGCAGAAAATTCTGTGTCGTTATGGCGGGTAACCCTTACACGGAATCAGGGGAGGCATTCAAAATTCCGGATATGCTTGCTAACCGGGCGGATATATACAATCTGGGCGATATACTGGGTGGAATGGACGAGCAGTTTGCGTTGAGTTACGTTGAGAATGCGCTGACGTCCAATCCGGTATTGGCACCGCTAGCCGTTCGAGAAATGAATGATGTTTATAAACTCATCGATATGGCAAAAGGCGTGAACATTGCTACGACTGACTTGAGCCACTCCTATAGCGGGGCGGAAATTAACGAAATCAAACAAGTACTGCAAAAGATGTTCGTTATTCAAGACGTTATTCTCAAAATTAACCAGCAGTATATTGCCTCTGCTGTGCAGAACGACAAATATCGAACAGAGCCGCCCTTTAAGCTGCAAGGTAGCTATCGGAACATGAACAAAATGACGGAGAAGGTATCTGCCGTCATGAACGAACGCGAATTAATGCAAATGATTGAGGATCACTACCAGGGTGAGGCACAGTTATTAACCACAGGCGCAGAAGATAACCTACTGAAGTTGGCTGAAATTCGCGGAAATATGAGCCCAGAGCAGCAATCGCGTTGGCAGCAAATAAAAACAGACTTCCAGCGTAATAAAGCCATGGGTGGCGATGACGCAAATACGGGCGGCAAGATAGTCGTCCAATTGGCTGATTTGGTGAGTGGGGTACAGACCCTGTCAAATGCTGTGATCAATACGAAAAAAGTTGAATCCAGTGATACCGCAGCAAGTGAAGCGCTAACCGCAATGATAGATAAACTGTCAGAGGTCGTGAAAAAGTCAAAACCCTCCATTAAAGTTGTCAATGAACCTGTGCCTGGTATCGACAAAGTACTGACCGTACTAGCTGAGACAATAGAGCATAGTATATTTCCTCTGGTGAGGAGTATGGACAAGAAGCTTGAAATTGATTTGCGTACCCATGAAAAAATGTCTGACATTTCAAACCAATTGAGGTCACTGGAGGCGGAAGTGGCGAGTACCCCAAATAAAGGAACGAGCTAGTATTACTACCGTTGAAAAATCTCTATACCTGCGCCTACGTATTATTGCAGGCCTGGTTTTGCTTTTACTCGCCGTACATATTATTAATCTAGGTATGGGGGGGGAATTGATTCAATATGGAATCATACCCCGCGACAAACAACACTGGTTTGGTGTATTGACGGCGCCGTTTATCCACGCAAGCTACAGTCATTTGCTTAACAATATAATTGGCCTTAGTGTGTTGGCCGGCATTTTTTTACTGCGCTCAATTCGTCAGTTTTTTACTGCCAGTGTCTTTATTATTGTTGTTGGCGGTACCCTGGTTTGGGCTTTCGGACGAAACGCTGTTCACATAGGAGCCAGTGGCTGGATTTTTGGGTTGTGGAGTTTTCTCATTGTCGCTGCTTGGTTTGAGCGAAGTTTAAAGAGTTTCGCTATCGCGATGTTAGTGGTATTTCTATATGGTGGGATGATTTACGGAGTACTACCAACTCGGGAAGGTGTCTCTTTTGAGTCTCATTTGTTCGGCGCATTGGCTGGTATTATTTTTTCCGCAATAGTTGGAACAAAAAAACTTGGTTGCGGATAACAAGTGAATATTCCAACTCTGAGACAACGGCCAGATCTACTTGTCTTCGAGGAGCAATAAAAATTCTTCACCGGGGATAGGCTTACCAAAGAAATAGCCCTGGCCAAAGTCACAGTTCCATTTCATCAAAATAGCCAACTGACGATCGGTTTCCACGCCTTCCGCGACTACTTGCAAGCCCAAACTGTGTGCAAGGCTGAGGACGGCTTTAGTTAGAGATTCAGGTGTTTTCTGCACTCCCAGTTGGCTGACAAAAGATTTATCAACTTTTAGAATGTCGATAGGAAAGCGAGTTAGATAACTGAGCGATGAATAGCCAGTACCAAAATCATCGATGGCTAAACTTACACCCAACGACTTAAGCTTATTAAGGGTTGACAGTATATGGTCAGATTCATCAATCAGTAAGCGCTCAGTGATTTCCACAGTAATGTGTAAATTTTGAGCTGCCTTTTCAATAATTGCTATCCATAACTCTAACGAATCGTCTTTACTACTGAATACCCTTGGCGACACGTTAACCGAAAGGCCTATGTCTTTACCGGTCTGCCTGTTTAACTGCGTAATATAGTCACTAGCGGTCTGTAATACATATCGGTCAATCTCATTGATGCGACCGGTTTCCTCTGCCAGAGAAATAAACGCTTCTGTTGTGATGTTGGTCGACGAATTGCTCCATCGAACTAAGGCTTCACACTTGCAAATGGTGTGCGACGCTAAATCGATTATGGGTTGATAATGAACATTCAGTTCTCGGTTCTGTATAGCGTGAATTAATTGGGTCGTAAGATTATGCTTTTTTTCCGATTCTATTTGCATGATCTTGGTAAAATACTGCCAGCCGTTGCGACCCGATCTCTTCACCTCGTACATGGCTTTGTCAGCGTTTGATACCAGCGACTCGGCATTTGTACCGTCATCCGGGTAAAGCGATATTCCGATACTAGCGCCACAAAATATGGTATTCTGATCGATAGAAAATGGCTTGTTGATACTAGATATAATACTCTGAGAAATGTTCACCGGTATTTTACCGTCGCTCAAATCAATCAATATGACAATAAACTCGTCTCCGCTATAACGGGCAACGGTATCAGTTGTCCGGACACAGCTTTTGATTCTGGCAGCTACCTCCCTGAGAAGTTGATCACCGATTGCGTGGCCTAAGTTATCGTTCACCGGCTTGAAATTGTCTAGATCAATAAACAAAATGGCGAGTTTCTCGCCGTTTCTTTGACTCAGATGAATTGCTTTGTTAAGACGATTGGAAAGAAGCAAGCGATTGGGCAAACCTGTGAGTTGGTCGTAAATAGCCTGATGCTGAATTTTATTGGTAATAATTTTACGCTGAGTTATATCTTGTACAGAGCCGAGAACAGTGTAGGGCGGAGAAGTATCGTCCAGTGGTTTTCCTTTGAATCTAACCCAGTGTTGATCGCTATCTGGCGCCGTGAATTGTAGCTCTACATCAAAGGGTTTTCCACGAGAGGCTTTTTTAAAATGTCCGGCTAGGTCATTAGCCTGCTTCGGGTCAAATCTACGCAGTATCTCCGCTAAGCTGGGGTTGGGGGTATCCATACACAGGATGTTCCCGGCTTGCTCGCTCCAAAGACTTAACACTAACGAGTCTCGCCTAGGGGTAAGCTGCCAGCCGCCGACTAACGCCAACTTACCCACCTCTTCTAATAATGTCTGATTTTTATTTAGAGCAATCTGAAAATCCTGTTCCTGTGTCGTTTGCCGAAAGCGATATAAAACCAGAGCGCTTAAGGTAGCACCTATGAGCAAAATCGCCAGGCGCAGCGCCCAGTAGGTAGTACCCTGACCCCCGGTTACGTTCGAGTTGGTTCTCGCCGCGAGTTGCCAAGTGCCATTGGCAACCGTTAATTCTGTGCGTTGGGTCAGAGGGTCGTCGAACAGTAAAGGGTCGCCAAAAAAGACGGCGCCGTCACGGCCTTTACCGTCGAAGCCTCGTATGCCAATCTCAACAGGGAGATTGCTGTCGAGTATACCGGCTGCCTTATAAAGCTTTTGCGTATAGATAGGCGCTGAAACAATGCCCCAAAATTGATCGTCTGCGGTGATGACTGCGGCGCGGCCAATAACCGCTTCGCCACCCTGCACCATTTGTACCGGTCCCGCCAAAATCATATCGCCGCGTTTTGTTAAGCTGGCCACAGCGGGAAGCTGTTCGATATTGGTTCGATAATTGAGACCGACGGCGCGTCGATTATTGTTATCCAGAGGGTAGATCAGTTCGACAACGAGATCGGGCGCAGCCGCAACATTAACCAGTAGAGGCTCCTGGCGAAAGATCGTACTGGCATAGCGTTCAAAATCACGCTGATTGATATCTGGGTATATCGCAATATGCGCGGCTAAGCCGCTGAGTAACGAAAGATTATTGTTGAGGACACCACTGAGTTCGGCACTGAGTCGGCTAAGCTCTTGGGTAGCGATCAATTGCTGCTGTTGACCTTCCACCTGAGCGATATAGCGTTCAAGGCTTAGCTCAACGAGTAGCATGGTGACGATCACTATCAGGACACTAATAATGGCCCAGCGTTTGGCAGTCGCTCGAATGGATGAGTGGTGATTCATATATGCAGGGTATTGGTTGTCTACTGCCAAAATTTAATACATCGTTGCAATGACTATAGCCGTATTTGGCGCGACATGCTTAAAAATACGCCAACGAAAACAGTTGTGGTTCTTTTATTGGTGTCGAAGTGGCCCTATGCGCTTAATAATTGAGCTAGTTGGAGAAAGCGGGCGCTCTTAAGCTGCGGGCGATCAATGCTCACAAGCCTTCGCCGGGCAATGTTTATGGTGTTCTGATGATATATTGCTTTGGCACCAGATTATCAGACTACAATTTCTAATAGCCTCGGGTAACTAGTTAAGGATCGCCGCTTGTTTAAGTTTTTTATTCAATCCCTATCGTTAGTGGTTGCTTACTGGGTGGTGGGCCTATTGGCGCTCATGCTAGCCATTCCTCCTGGTTTCGCCACGGCTATTTTTCCACCTATTGGGATTGCCATTGGCGCCGTACTGCTTGTAGGCGTACGGCTATTGCCTGCAGTCTTTTTGGGGTCGCTGGCGCTCAATCTGACGGTTAGCTTTCAGAGTAACCAAACACTCACCACAGAAGGTGGCTTATTAGCGTCTGGTATCGCGTTGGGCACTACACTCGCGGTTTCAGTGGCTCACGCGCTGAGCCGGGTCATATTAAAAGAGCGACAAGCGTTTACCCGCGAGGGCGAAATAGCGACCCTGCTTTTGGCAACAGGGCCTATCGCTTGCGTGCTCAGTGCTAGCTTTTGTACCGCCGCTCTGTACGCAGCAGGGGTTGTGGGACTCGGCAGCCTTGGTGTTACCTGGTGGACCTGGTGGATCGGCGACAGCATTGGTGTCATGTTGGCGTTACCCTTGATGTATGTAGCGTTTGGCAAACCGGCGGATGTATGGCGAAAACGCGCTCTTCACGTTGGTTTGCCTATTGTCATAGCGACGAGCTTAATGACGCTTGTTTTTGTGAGAATTAATACCGCTGAACTTGATCGGCTAGAAAAGGCCTTTAATCAATTGAGTGTCCCGTTCGCAGCAAACTTCAATTCGGCTCTGGCGGGGCAACTGGGAGTCCTGAGAAGTATTGATGGCTTGCTACAAGCTTCACAAGATGTCACCGAACAGGACTTTGCAGTTTTTACGCAGGATGTGTTGGAAACCAATCCGGCGTTCTATGCACTATCGTGGAATGCTTACATTGCACACCCTGAACGTGCAAAAGAGGAGCGAGCCCTGGCAGCGCGAGGCTTGCCCGCGATGATTCGCGAGCGTTCCGAAGAGGGCGTGTTGGTAGGTGCCGGACAGCATAGTGATTATATTTTCGTAAAATATATAGAGCCGAAAGTCGGCAATGAAATGGCGCAAAGTTTCAATGTCGGTTCCATAGCAAATCGTCGCGAAGCGTTGGTACGTAGTGCAAATACAGGCGAGGCGGTGATGACCTCACCGATACAGCTGGTACAAGATACCGTGCAACGTAAAGCGTTACTTATTTTTTACCCTGTATATAAAAAAGGTGTCAGTCGTCAACAACTCAGCGCTACTCAGGGCTTCGCCACCGCCGTCGTTGTCATGGAAGAACTGATCAATAAGCTGATAAGTGATTACGGTACAAGCCCGGGATTTACTGTCGCGGTAGATTATGTTGGCAACCAACAAGAAAATCTCGCGACTTTAGATAGCGCAAAGCTGTCTCAATTGGCGCCATTGTTGCGATTTGAGCAGACCTACCCCTTCGCAGGTGCGGCGTTGAAAATAACGTTAGAGCCTACCGATACGTTTATTACCAAGCACAAAAGTACACTAACGTGGACGGTGCTGGCGGGTGGTTTTCTTTTTTGTGCGTTGCTGGGAGGTTTTTTACTTTCGCTGAGTGTTCGTTCTGAACGTATTGGCGAACTGGTGGATGAAAGGACCGCCGAACTTTCGTCTATTTTGAACAGCGCAACCGATGTCATCTTAACGGTCGACGCAAACGGTGTAATACATCGCCACAATCAATCTGCTGTAACACTGTTCTCGACAACCGATGCGACGATCAGTGGCTCTCATATTGATGAATGGCTAGAGGCATTTGCCAGAGAAAAAGTCACTATTAGCCGATTCTTCGATGAACACAACAATACGGTTTTTGATACCACATTAATTACCCAAAATGGCGAAAGAGTGGCGGTAGAGGTCGGTATTAGCTCGGTAGAATTGAGTCAAGGCTCCTACTATGTAGTGATGTTGCATGATATTACCGAGCGGAAAAAAACTGAAAAACTAAAAAGTGAATTTATCAGTACCGTCAGTCACGAATTGCGTACACCGTTAACGTCTATTGTGGGCTCCTTGAAATTAGTAGAGGCTGGTGTCACGGGTGAAATCAGTGCTAAGGCAAAAAGCATGATTACCATTGCCCGCAATAATACCGAGCGCCTGAACGCCTTAGTGAATGATATATTGGATGTTGAAAAGCTGGAGTTTGATCAACTAAAAATTGCAATCAGCGATGTTCCCTTGGTATCGATAGTGAAACAGGTCGTTCAGCAAGTTGAAGGCTTTGCGGATGGTTTCGGTGTGACCCTAGAGTTAAGTTGGCAAGAGCACGTGACAGATGCCACCTGTATTCGGGCCGACGCACATCGCTTGACACAGGTCATTGTAAATATTTTGTCTAACGCAATTAAATATTCGAATAAGGGTGCGAGCGTTATCGTATCTGTGGGCGTAGAAGGTAAACATGCCGTGATTGCGGTTCGGGACTCAGGCCGGGGTATGCCAGAGTATTTTAGAAAACAAATTTTCCAAAAATTCTCTCAAGCTGATTCCACCGACACGCGGGAAAAGAGCGGCACCGGCCTTGGATTATACATTGCAAAATCGCTGACAGAAAAAATGCAAGGCAGCATCAGTTTTGAGTCTGAACTTGGCAAAGGCAGTGAATTCTTTATCAGCTTGCCTTTGGCCGAGCCCAACAATAGCTAATCCGTCGCGGCCAACGGTTTTGGCTGAGGTGTATACCGCCCAGCGCTAGCGGCTTTGGTCGAGCAGCCAGCGGTAGAAGTCTTCACTGCGGTAGACCCGCCGCCAGGCGTCGTGTCCCATGTCCTCATGAATGGTGAATCGGACGTTGGGGTGGCCGAGCTGTTCGAGTCGATTAAGCGCCGGGTAAAAGTACTGCGCCGGCACGGTTTGATCACGGCCGCCAGCGAATTGCCAAATTGGGATCTGATGTTTGGCGATAGGCGCAATATAGGACGGATGCCCCCAGCCCACAACCGGGGCAATGGCTGCAAACAGCTCGGGGTGTTTACTGGCAAGCCACCAGGCGCCAAAGCCGCCATAACTCATGCCGGTTAAATAAAGTCGGTTTTTATCGGTTCTGTAGTTGGTTTGCACCGTGCTAATAATGTTGAGTAGGTCGGTTTCCACCTTGTCCCATCCTTCGGGCAGCATGGGTGGCACGTTACTCATGTCCTTATGTTCTGGCATGCCAGTCATAGCTTGTGGCGTGGCAAAATACGGGTCTCTTGGCGGTGTTCCATCCTCCAGGCGCTGCGGTATTTGTGATCGGGTGCGATTGTCAATGTAGCTTATGCCCCGTTTGTCCATATCAAACATGTGCAGCTGAGGGGAGATGATAATAAACGGCAAGTCATTTTTCTGTATCCAGGCTTCGTAAACGGGGCCATGTATTAGCACATAATCCAGTTCATCTTTTCCGTTGCCTCTTTCGCCGTTGCCGTGCAGGAATACGATAACAGGCCATGAGCGCTCGCTGTCGGTCTCGTATTCGCGCGGTAAATAAAGATAAAAGTCGCGCGCCTTATTGTCTGCCGTGCTGTTATAGCTTATGCGTTTGAGCTGTGGTTCGGCGCGCGCGGTCTCGCTGTCGGCTGTGGCGGACCCGGTCGCGAGTAGCCCTGACAGAAAAAATGTAGATATAAAGCGCATTGAGCAACCTCGAATTTGCATGGTATGCATTAGGCCCTGTGTTGTATTGGCAGAGCTGTCGTGCGAATCGGGGATTTCAGCACGAATGAAGATTGAACACCGTTGACCCCTTCAACACGGGTGAGCTTACCCAGTAAAAACTGCTGAAATGCATCCATGTCCTCAACAATAACTTTAAGCAAATAGTCAGCACTTTGACCGGTGATCAAATGACACTCCAGTACCTCGGGGTAGCTGGCTATTGTGGTCTCAAAATGCTCGAATCGCTCGGGTGTATGTTTATCCATGCTGATATGGATAAACGCCATTAGGTTCAAGCCTAGTTTGCGGGCGTTAAGCAAAGCAACGTAGCCGTCGATCAGTCCGTCTTCTTCAAGCTGTCGTACCCGCCGTAAGCACGGTGAGGGCGATAGGCTAATGGCATCGGCCAATTCCTGATTGGAAATACGCCCTTCGCGCTGTAAGCGCTCTAATATCATGCCATCGTATCGGTCGAGTTGCGTTGTCACTGAGCCTTCCCTTTCTAAATTTCACTTATGGAGATAGTAGCGCAACAATATGCTAATTAATGTAAATATAACGGTAGTTTCGCAATCATATGCTGCTGTAGCTCCTTTAGACTTTACGCAAAGGGTAGGAAAGTCAGCGCGGGTCACCCGCCGGCAATGGCTTCGAGCCAAAAGCTCATAGTAGCGCGTTCCTTGGGTGATCCCCATGACACCGAGTTACTGCCTTACCCGCTTACCTAACTACACAGACACGGGAAAACGATATGTTGAAGCAGCCAAGCCAAAAATACCAAGCCTTCAGGCCCGTTGCTCTGCCAGAGCGCCAGTGGCCGAACAGAGCCATTGAGCAGCCTCCGATTTGGATGAGTACCGATTTGCGCGATGGTAATCAGGCGTTGATTGACCCTATGTCAGTGGCGACTAAACTGAAGTTTTTCAAAGCCTTGGTCGCTATGGGCTTCAAAGAAATTGAGGTTGGCTTTCCGTCCGCGTCGGCCACGGATTTTGAGTTTGTCCGGTTGCTGATCGAGCAAGATCATATTCCGGCGGACGTCACCATCGAGGTTCTGACCCAAGCCCGCGAAGAGTTGATTAACCGCACTGTAGAATCCGTACAGGGAGCCCATCGGGCCATTGTGCATATGTACAACCCCACCGCACCGGATTTTCGCGAGATTGTCTATCGCACGGATCAGGACGGTGTCAAAGCCATTGCCGAGCAGGGTACCCATTGGGTGAAACAGGCGGTAGCTCAATATCCGAATACCGAGTGGGTTTATCAGTACTCGCCCGAAGTGTTTTCCAGTACGGAGCTTGAGTTTGCAAAAGAGGTTGTGGATGCCGTGTCGGCCATATGGCAGCCCACCGCTGATCACAAAATGATAGTAAATTTGCCCGCCACGGTAGAAATGTCGACGCCCAACACCTATGCCGATCAAATTGAGTGGATGCATCGGCATATTGCGCGGCGTGAAAGCATCACACTCAGTGTGCACCCGCACAATGATCGCGGCACTGCCGTGGCCGCCGCAGAGTTAGCGATCATGGCGGGGGCAGATCGAGTCGAGGGATGTCTTTTTGGCAACGGTGAACGCACCGGAAATGTTGACTTGGTGACATTGGCTTTGAATATGTACACTCAGGGGGTGGCGCCGGGTCTGGATTTTAGTCGCATCGATGAAGTGCGCCAATTAGTCGAGCAATGCAACAAAATACCCGTTCATCCACGTCACCCGTACGCGGGGGAGTTGGTTTTTACCGCATTTTCTGGATCGCATCAGGATGCTATTAAAAAGGGTTTTGCTGTCCGCAGGGAAGGGGAGCATTGGCGTGTGCCCTACTTACCCATTGACCCCAAGGATTTGGGCCGCGATTATGAGTCTGTGGTGAGGGTCAATAGCCAGTCCGGCAAGGGCGGGATCAGTTTTCTGCTGGCACAGGAGTATGGGTTGGATATACCGCGCCGGCTGCAAATTGAATTTAGCCGTATCGTCCAGGCCCACACAGATAGCACGGGAAAAGAGGCGCGCAGTGCCGATATTTTTGCCCTGTTTGAGTCGGAATATTTACAGCGCCCGAACGAGCTGGCCTATAAGAACATCGAGCAACACAGTACCGACGAGTCTGTCACACTGGCCGTCGACGTCGACTTCAAAGGTAATACTGAGCGGCTCTTTGGTCAGGGTAGTGGTCCGATTGCGGCTGCTGTGGCCGCTTTGGCAGACCGGTTAGGTGTCGATATTCAGGTCGTGGATTACCATGAGCACGCGATTCAAGGCGGTGGAGCATTGGGAGAGGCGGTCGGCTATATTGAGTTGAAAATCTCTGATCAGCCGCCCGTTTTTGGCGTTGGGCGCGATAAAAGTATTGTCGCGGCGGCGGTTCGCGCCTTGCTAAACGGTATTAGTCGTTCCCAGGCCTTGACGGTTGATGGTTCCCAACGCGACCAAGTTGGCTAATTTTTGGCTCTCTGAAGGTCTGTTTTTACTGCTAAACTGATATAAGCCGCCTTTGAGCGGCCTATATGAGGAGAGCGATCGGGTTGAGTCAATCGGTTAAAAAAGGTCACCTTGCTATTGTCGTTCTACTTATAGTGTCGGCACTATTTGTTCTTGTTTACCGCTGGATTCCCGAGCGGCGGCTCGTGCTTATGCCTCATCCGGAGGGCACCTACTATTTGTATGATGATTCCGGTATAGGTGGCGCTAACACCGCCAGTTGGGTCAATGCTGATCAACACCATTGGCGCTGCCGGCGCGAGGCGACGTTGGAATCACAGTTCTGTGGGTTTAATCTGGCGCTCGGACATGAGTATTCGCAAGGTATTGATTTTTCCGATTACAGCGAACTCGTTCTAGCGTTGGACTATCGCACGCAGGCCGATCTTATCACCGTTTTTTTGCGCAACTTCAATCCTGCGTATTCGACACTCGAGGACGGCAATAGCGCGCAGTATATTCAGTTTGTTATCCGCCCCGAGGATCGTGAACCCGAGCTCCGTATAGATTTTTCAGAGTTCAGTCTGGCCGATTGGTGGATGAACCAGCGCAAGTTAGAAAGGCCGTATCGGTCACCCGAGTTCAATAACATTACACTGCTTGGCATCAATATGGGGAGCAATTTACCGGCGGGTAACAACGATATTGTTATAAAGCATATTGCGCTCACCGGCCCTTGGTTCAGTGAAAAGCATTGGTATCTCGGCATTATTGTGTTTTTTTGGAGTGGAACTTTGCTCTACCTGATTTTTGTTAGCGTAACACACCGTAAAAAAGCGATAGAGACGGCAAAGAAATACGAAAATCTGGCGGATGAGCACAAGAACCTGTACGACAAAACGCAAGTGCTTACGGAAATTAGCCGGCGCGACGGGCTGTCCGGTCTGCTCAATCGATACGGCTTGGCGCAGGCGATAGAGCAGTGGCATATACCCAGTGTAGCGCCGGTGTCGCTTGTGATGTTCGATATTGATCACTTTAAGCGAATCAATGATCGACGAGGTCATCTGGAGGGCGACAAAGTTATTTGCCGGGTTGCAGAGATATTGCACAATCACAGCCGCGAGCAGGATGTACTTTCACGTTGGGGAGGAGAAGAGTTTCTGCTCGTGCTGCCGCATACATCGACACAGCAAGCGCATCAAGTGGGAGAAAAAATCCGCCAACGTATTTTTAATGACGAGTATTTTACCGCTAAAAAATTGACCGTAACCATAAGTTTAGGTATCGCTGCTATGGGCTCAGAACAATCATTTGAACACGCCCTGCGCCGCGCAGACGATTGCCTCTATCGTGCAAAAGCTATGGGGCGCAATTGCAGTGTTGTTGAAACAGAAGATGTTTGACGCAAAATTTTCTGTATTGACAAGTGGTGCCACAATGGCTTTTCCGAGGTGACCTGATTGGCTGTAGCGGATAATCAAAAACAGTGGGTATTGCTTTGTGCTCTCCTACTGACCATTTTGCTTATTGCCCTTCGCGATTATTTACCGAAGCGGCAGTTGCAATTAGTCGCTGGTGCCGACCAAATCACCTACCTTTATTACGATAAAACTGAGGGCGGAGGCACTCTTGGTGAGTGGATAGATCAGGAAAATCTCAGTTTTCGTTGTATTCGCTTTAACATGGAGCTGCCCTCTACCTACTGCGGCGTCAGTCTAGAGTTAACGCTAGATCCGGGAGATTTTACCCGAGGGATCGACTTCAGTCATTACGACACCTTGTTGTTGGATATCGATATTAACAGTGATCAGTCTCGAATATCTTTAATTTTTCGCAACTTTAATCCGGATTATTCGGACGCCTCTGATTTCAATTCAACACAGCATATTTCCCTGCCATTGCGAGTAAGGGATTTAGACCAACCGATAGCAATTAGCTTTGATGAGTTTTCGGTTTCGGAATGGTGGCTTGTGAACCGCGACATTGAGCGAGAGTACACCCAACCCGACTTTAGCAATGTTGTGTTAATGGGGATTGATGCGCGAGATCGGTTAAATGGTGGAGTACATGAATTTACCATCAATCAGGTGACCTTATCCGGTGACATGGTGAAAGCAGAAACCTGGTACTTGGCAATCCTGCTGACGTGGATTATCGGGATGGTACTTTATTTACTCTACAATGCGGTTTACTGGCGGAAACAGGCCCGCGGTAGTGAAAAAAAATTCAGGCACCTTGCCAGCCGTCACCGCGAGTTGCGTGGCGAAGCGGCCAGCCTGAAGTCATTGTCTGAGCGCGACACATTGTCGGGTTTGCCTAATCGACGGGCGTTAACCAGCGCGTTTGAAAAATTGGATATGGCGGCTGTTCAACCGATGGCATTTATCTTGATCGATATTGATCATTTTAAGCGCATCAACGACAGACGCGGCCACTCCGAAGGCGACCGCGTTATTCGTGAGGTATCAAATATATTATTGAACAATACCCGGGGCGATGATTTGCTGGCGCGCTGGGGGGGAGAGGAGTACCTACTTGTTTGCCCCGCAACCAATTCGGCGCAGTCGTTGATGATCGCGGAAAAAATTCGTCACCGGGTGTTTTCTAGCGAGTTCTTTGTCGAACAGCCCATGGCGGTCAGCGTCAGTTTGGGTGTGGCGCAAATGCGTGACGGTGAGAGTTTTGAAAGTGTATTTGATCGCGCTGACACGTGTTTGTACAAAGCTAAGGCTCTGGGCAGGAATTGCTCCATTTTGGACGATGAGCTTTAGCGATTCTTAACGTGGGTGACTTTTACGAAAGGGCCATGGCATCGCCGCCAGTCGGTCTTTGCGCTACAATGGTTGGCCATTGCCGACGCCACATAGAATGAATAATCAGCCGCTTATTTCGCTCAGTCTCAGTATACTGCTGGCCGCCTTGATGGGGGTAGTGGGCTGTACGGCTCACGAGCCGGTATATCGCGAAATTCCCACAGCGAATTTTGCCAGCGTGGTTGATTTTTGGCATCAGCAAAGTGGCTTATCCGGCGCACAGAAAAGTCAGTATCCGCCTGCCGATATTTTGCCTGTTGCCGAAAATTTACTGCTAATGCAGCGCAATAATGGCGGCTGGCCGGCTTATCACAATCCTTTTCGCCGGCTCAGTGACACAGAGCGCCTGCAGTATCTTAAAGATCAGAATGCGAAAGATTCCAGCTTTCGCAACTACAATATTTTTCCGCAAGTGTTTTATTTGTCCCATGTGTATCTGCAAACCGGTGATGTGCGCTATCGCAACGCAGCGCGCCGGGCGATACGATTGATTATGGCTTCACAGGTCTATAATGGCGGCTGGACGTTGCAGGCCAGTGATCAGCCCCAAGAGGGCGAAGCCGTGCTGATTGATACCGCGACAACCCTCGATGCACAGGTGTTTTTGCGCAAAGTTGCAGCCGGAGAGATTCCCTACGGTTACATTCCCTTTGATATGCGCCGGCAGGCGGCCGAAGCTGTGCGCAAAGGCGACCAATTGTTGTTGCGTATGCAGCAGGCCTACGACAGCCGACTCGCAATCTGGGCGTCGGCGTATCGGTTGAGTACTTCCCTTGCCGATGCAGCGGATGGTGAGGCTATAGCGGCACTCAATGTCCCGCTAAGTGTGCGAGTGGTTCGGTACTTAATGGCCATAAAACGCCCACCTGCGGAGATCGTGCGCTCGGTGGAAGGAGCGGCCGAGTGGTTTCGCGGCAACACGCTGCAGCGCTGGTTGGCGAGGCAATCCGAGGCGTCGACGCGCTCCGTCACGTCGCTTAAAAGTAGGGAACGTCTACCCGATAAGGCCCTCTGGGCACAGCGATATGACATTGTCAGCTCCACCCCGTTGCACAGTTCCGCCACCGGTTCGGCGCGCACAGTTTGGTTTGGGCGGCCCGTCGATACAGGCGCTTGGGCGAGGCCACTATTGCAGGCAGAGCTCAAACAGTGGCGGCAGAACGTTGTTGCGAGGCCCGTCTCTAAGGTGCCAGAAGCACCTTGATTAATTGGCGCACCGTTACGATGCCTGCTCTTGTTCAGGCTGGGTGTTTTTCACGGCTTGTTGCGGGCTGTATATACCGTCTTTGCGCGCCAGCGGTAGATTGGCAATGGTTGTTTCAGTCCAGACTTTTACCTGCTCTGTCAGCGCTTTGCGGTCGGCATTTTCCGTATACATCGCCTCGCCAATGACCACGGTAATCGTGCCCGGGTACTTGCGGAAGTGCTTGTGTGGCCAACACTCGGCGGCATTGTGCGCTACCGGCACCACGGGAACCTTAGCAGCGCAAGCAATGTCAGCGCCACTTCGGTAGTAAGTGCCTACTTTGCCGAGGGGCATACGGGTTCCCTCGGGAAAAATCAGCACGCTGATACCTTCCTGTAAACGCTCAATTCCTTTGCTTTTTACTTCCTTGAGTGCCTGCATACGGTTGGACCGGTCGATGGCAATAGGCTTCAATGCGGCCAGGCCCCAACCGAAAAACGGTATGCGCATCAATTCTTTTTTAAGAATAGTGCTAATGGGGGCCATATAATATTGTAAAAACATGGTTTCCCAGGTGCTTTGGTGTTTGGCCATGACCACAACTGGGTGGTCTTTACGGGTGCGCTGATCAATGACTTTAAAACGGATACCGCAGGTTACCCGCAGCCAAAACATAACAAACCGATTCCATAAGGTGATAAAGCGCCAACGCAACCGGTAGGGCAATAGAGGCCACAGCAGAACGCTAAGGCTACCGGCAATCACCCCGGTCAGGTAATAACCGGCATTGAAAAGCAGTGTGCGTAGGTAGAGCAATGGGGTCATCCTTGTAGGAAAATTTACGACAGTAGCTTATCGACAACAGCACTCAAATCAGAGAATACTTCGACCGGGTTGTCATCTAATGTGTAAGAGCCGGTTGCTTGGCCATTCAATTGGTTTAGTGTTTGTTCGCCATTGCCGGTTAATACCAAACATAGTTGGCAGCCCTTTGCGAGGCCAGCCTGTAAGTCGCGCAAGCTGTCGCCCACCAATATAGCGTCTTGCGCACCGACATTAAATTCAGCCTCGATGGCATCCAGCAGACCCGGTAACGGTTTGCGGCACTTGCACTGATCGTCGGGCCCGTGTGGGCAATAAAAAATAGCGCTTATTTGGCCACCGGCATCTTCCACCAATTCGGTCAGTTTGGCGTGCATGGCCTCGAGGTCGTCGAGATCGAAAAAGCCGCGTGCCAACCCGGATTGATTGGTCGCGACCACCACGGTATAGCCCGCCGCACTGAGCCGGGCAATGGCTTCAATGCTGCCGGCAATGGGAATCCACTGGTCGGCCGAGCGGATGTAGTTACCGCTGTCGCGGTTGATGACTCCGTCCCGGTCGAGAATCGCCAGTTTCATATTCCTACCCCTTACTGGGCGCAAGCAGTGAAATGTCGGCAACTTGCAAAAATAAGCTGCGCAGTTGATGTAAGAGTGCTAAACGGTTATTGCGCAAAGATTCATCCTCGGCCATGACCATCACCTCGTCGAAGAAACGATCGACCGGCTCGCGCAGGCTCGCAAGTTCCGCCAGAGCGTCGGCGTAGCGGCGCTCCTGATACAGCGGCGTTACCGAGGTCGCTTTTTGGGCAACCGCTTCGGCCAAACGTTTTTCGGCGTCTTCGCTCAGCAGTTCGGTATTGACCGCACCGCTTGGCTGTTGGTCAAGTTTGCTAAGGATGTTCGACACGCGCTTGTTGGCGGCGGCCAGCGCCGCGGCTTCGTTCATGCGAGCGAAGGCATCGACTGCTAGTACGCGAGCGTTGATATCCAGCGGATGGCTGATACCTTTGGCGGCAACGGCCAAATACACCTCGGTGGCAATAGCGTCCTCTTCATACCAGGCGCGAAAGCGCTCCAGCATATAGGCCAAAGCTTCAGCGACAGTGTCTTCTGGCTTGACGATACTGTCGCCGTGAGCGGCTACAGCGGTTTCCAGCAGTGCCTTAAGGTCGAGGTTTATGTCTTGCTCGACCATTAGGCGCAGCGCTCCGAGGCTGGCACGACGCAGGCCGAACGGATCCTTGGAGCCTGTCGGTTTTTGGCCAATGCCAAAAATTCCTACGATGGTATCGAGCCGGTCGGCCAGCGCAATCAAGGTGCCTGTAGTGGTCTCGGGCAGTTTGTCACCCGCGTATTTCGGCAAATATTGCTCGGTTAGTGCCTTAGCGACTTCTTCGTCCTCGCCGTCGTTGAGCGCGTAGTAGTAGCCAGCAATGCCCTGCATTTTATCGAACTCTAGTACCATTTCGGTGACCAGATCCGCCTTGGACAGCTCACCGGCGCGTTTGGCCTTGGTGGCATCAGCGCCAATCTCAGCGGCAATGGCGGCGGCGAGGCTCGCAATGCGTTCGGTTTTATCAAAAATACTGCCAAGCTTGGCTTGAAACACAATGCTTTTAAGCCGGGCACGCTGGTTGGCGAGAGGGGTTTTCTTATCGGTTTCGAAGAAAAAAGCCGCGTCGGACAAGCGTGGCCGAATAACGCGCTCATTGCCGTCGATGACCTGGGCGGGGTCTTTTGATTCAATGTTGGCGAGAGTGATAAAGTTTGGTTTCAGCTCGCCGTTATTGTCCACCACGTGGAAGTACTTTTGGTGCTCGGCCATCGACGAAATCAAAGCCTCCGCCGGCACTTGCAAAAAGCGCTCTTCAAATTTGCCAGTAAGGGCCACTGGCCACTCCACCAGCGCAGTCACTTCGTCTAGCAGGTCTTCATCAATCACCGCGACGCCGCCTATTTGGCTCGCTTGCTGATTCACCTGTTCGATAATGAGTGAGCGGCGCTCGGTCATATCCACCAGCACGTAGGCTGAGCGCATAGCTTCTACATAATCAGAAGCATTTGCCAGGCTGACGGCTTCATTGTGGTGGAAGCGATGGCCGCGAGATTCACGGCCGGACTTAAGACCAAGGATTTGTGCATCGACTACGGCCTCGCCATACACCATGACCAACCAATGTACCGGGCGCACGAACTCAGTGCGTCGGGCTCCCCAGCGCATGCGCTTAGGAATAGGCAGTTTGGCCAGCGCATCATTAAAAATATCGCCCAGTAGCAAGGTTGCTTGTTCGCCACCGGCCTGTTGACGGGCCACCAGTTTGTCGGCCTTGCCGTCGTTTTCGGTCGTCAGCTCACTGACGGCTAAACCGTTCTTACTGGCAAAGGCTGCAGCGGCCTTGGTGGGGTTGCCTTCGCCATCAAAGGCGATTTTTGCCGGCGGCCCCCACACGGTGACTTCTTTTACCGGTGTGGCCGGCGCCAGATCTTTAATGATAATGGCCAGTCGGCGCGGGGCGGCATAGCTCTCTAGGCCGGCGTGTTCCAGGCCGGCTTTTGCCAGGCCGTCGGTGACCCCAGCGGCAAGCGCACTGAGCAGTGATTTTAGGGCAACGGGGGGCAGCTCTTCGGTACCCAGTTCAAACAAAAAATCGGCAGACATGGCTTATTTCTCCTCCGCGGCGAGTACTTCCTGGCGTAATGTTTCCTCCGCCAGAGGAAAGCCCAGTTGTTTGCGGGCATCAAAGTAGGCTTGAGCCACAGCTCGGGCCAAGGTACGCACGCGCAAAATAAAGCGCTGACGCTCGGTAACGGAAATAGCGTGACGCGCATCGAGCAAGTTAAAGGCGTGTGAAGCCTTCATGACCATTTCGTAGGCGGGCAGGGGCAGTCCGGCTTCCACTAAACGCTGGCTTTCGCGCTCGCATACATCAAAGGTTTGGAACAGGAATTCGACATCGGCCTGTTCAAAGTTGTAGGTCGACATTTCCACCTCATTTTGGTGAAAGACATCGCCATAGGTGACTTTTTCGCCGGCCGGGCTAATGGTCCAGGTCAAATCAAAAATTGAGTCAACGCCCTGTAAGTACATGGCAATGCGTTCCAGACCGTAGGTAATTTCACCGGTAACCGGGTAGCATTCAATGCCGCCGACTTGCTGAAAGTAAGTAAATTGGGTGACTTCCATACCGTTTAGCCAAACTTCCCAGCCGAGCCCCCAGGCCCCAAGTGTGGGCGATTCCCAGTTGTCTTCAACGAAGCGAATGTCGTGAATGCTGGTATCAATGCCAAGCTCGCGCAGGGATTCTAAGTAGAGTTCCTGAATATTGTCCGGTGAAGGTTTCAACGCCACCTGAAACTGGTAATAGTGCTGCAGCCGGTTAGGGTTTTCGCCGTAACGGCCGTCGGTTGGGCGACGGCAGGGTTGCACATAAGCACTGTTCCAGGTTTCCGGGCCGATAGCACGCAGAAAGGTGGCGGGGTGGAATGTGCCTGCACCCACCTCCATATCGAGCGGTTGCAATACAACACAGCCCTGGCGAGCCCAGTATTCTTGCAGGGCGAGAATTAGCCCCTGAAAGGTGCTTACGTCGGCTTGGGGTCTTTCGGACACAAGATTTCTCCGGATTTTGGTGTTGCAGCCCCCGTGATTTCGAGGCTCTGCGGAATTCAAAGGGGCGAATTATAGCGTCACAGCGGGTGCATTGGTATGGCAGGAGCACAAACTGACTGCAAAGTGTGCCAGTGTTCTTTCCGCTGGCGGATAAATTCCGGTAAGCTTCACCTCTTTTTGAGGTTGAGGTGTATCTTGAAGCAGCGTTTCGTTCTCTGGTTATTAAAAGGTGTGGGACGTCTACCTTTGGGGATGGCTCGGGCCCTGGGTGCTTGTGTGGGGTGGTTACTGTATAAAACCAACTCCAGAGCCGCCCGTGTCACCAAAGTGAATTTGGCCCTTTGCTTTCCGGCTATGCCGCAACCGGAGCGAGATCAGTTAGCGCGCAAGAGTTTGATAGAAACGGGGCGTACCGGCGCTGAAATCCCCGTTCTTTGGCAGCGTAAAGAGTCCTGGTTGCGTCAACATGCGCTCGAGTATGAGGGCATCGAGTATATTCGGCGCTCGCGCGAGGCGGGCAAAGGCATCATTATGCTGACGCCCCACTTGGGTAATTGGGAGCTACTTCCCTGCATCCTCACCTTGCATGGCAAAATCACTGTGTTGTACCAGCCGCCCAAGGACAATGCGCTGGAAGACTATATTGCGAGTGCGCGCCGGCGCAGCCAGGTTGCATTAGCGCCGACTAATCGCCGTGGCGTCGCAATGTTGATTAAGGCTTTAAAAGCTGGAGAAATGGTCGGAATTCTGCCCGATCAGGTGCCGGATTCAGGTAATGGCGGTGTTGAGGCGCTATTTTTCGGCGAGCCCGCAATGACAATGACGCTGGTACACAATCTGATGCGTCGCACCGATTGTGAGGTGCTGATGTGCTATGCACTGCGAGTGGCGGGGGGATTTAAGGTTGTGGTTACACCGTGCGAAGGTGGTATTAATGAGCCTGACCTAATCGTCGGCGCTACGGCGCTAAACAAAACGGTACAGAGCAGTATTGAAAAAGCGCCCGCGCAATATCAGTGGGAGTACAAACGATTTAAAGGGCGCAAACAGGGCGAACCCTACTAAATTTAAGGTATAAAGGCATGAATTTACCGAAGCGTGTTCTTACGCTTGGCTTAATAACCGCCACTTTGACAGCGTGCAGTAACTCCCACTATCAATTGGTCGCAACTGAGGACCTATCGCAATTGCACGCCTGCGCAATCAGCGCTGACAACCAGCACCAGCTACTGTTGCAGCAACAGCTGGAGCTCAAACAGGGTATGGCGGATTTGCTGACGGAGTTAGAACATTCGCGCTCAGAGGTTGCTGAGCTAAGTGCAACACCTCAAGAGTGTATCAGCGTATCTGTTATGCCCGAGACACCGCAGCGGGGCACCGATGATGTGGATGAAGTCGCCAAGCAATTGGTGGGTGCTAACGAAACGGTACGTTTTGAGGAGTTCGGATTGGCGTTACCGGCCACGATCGATACCGGTGTTAGTTTGTCGGTCCTTTACGTGACAGATGTGCAGCTCTTTGAGCGCAATGGTGAAGACTGGGTTGGCTTTGCGATTGACAGCGCTACGAGCCTGGAGAAAAAACTGTTGCGCCAGGCGCTTGTTACAGGCCAGCGCGATAAGAAAAAACCCGTGGTTGAGTTGCGCTTTACGTTGGGCAACGTTACCCAGAGTGCCGAGTTTGCACTGACGCAAACAGCGATGCCGCGCAACCCGGTTCGAATTGGCCGAATGGCCCTGCGCGATGTCATGGTGGTGGACGTGAGTCGCGACCATATTGCTTCCAACGTGGATGAGGCTCAATGAATCGAGGCAAAATACCTTTTTACCTATTAGTTCTCTCGCTTATTGGTGCTGGATTGACGACGGCATGGTTGCGACATTCAACCACCGAAATTCCACTCGTTCCCGGCGAACAAAAACCCGTGTGGTTGATTGAGGCCAGAGTTGATTTTTTTGCCGATGGCGGAGCCACCACCATAACGCTAGATTTGCCAGATGAGGCGCCGGCGTTTCGTTTGATTCGCGAGCAGGCGGCAAGTCCCGGTTATGGGTTTGCCGTACTCGATGATCAAAAAAATCGTCGGGCCGAATGGACAAAGCGCGAAGCCTATGGCTTACAAACACTATATTACAATGCGCAGTATCAACCAGTAGAAGCTGACACCGCCGAGTCCGCTAACCTGCCCAAAACTCAATCTGTGTACTGGAGCGAACCTCAGTCCACCGCAGCCCGCGAGTTATTGCGAGGCGCTCTCGCACGCTCAAGCACCCCGGCGAGCACCGCTCGCGAGTTAATTAAATTACTCAACCCCAATGCCGCAGATCAAAATGCGGAGCTGCTGCTGGCAAACGAGTCGAGCCGAGCCGAGTTGTTGGTTAAGTTGCTCAATCAGGCGGAGGTTCCCGCCCGCCAAGTCATGGCGCTTAAACTTGAAGATGCGCGCCGGCGCCAGGTACTGCAGCCTATGGTGGAGCTCTATGCCGATGGGCGCTGGTTGCTGATTGATTCTATGACCGGCGAGCAGGGCCTACCTGACAATTTGTTACTTTGGTCGCGAGGAGAAAATTCACAACTGGATGTTATCGGCGGTCAAAACTCGCGGCTAACCTTCTCTATGATTCGTCAAACTGTACCGGCGATGGCGCTTTCGCAGGTACAGTTTACCGATAACCTGTTCAGTATGTTAGGCGTTTACAGCTTGCCTATTGAAGAACAAAGCATGTTTAAAATGCTCTTTTTGTTGCCACTGGGGGCAATGGTGGTGGTATTTATGCGGGTTATGATCGGCCTAAAAACCGCAGGGACTTTTATGCCGATTTTGATCTCTTTGGCCTTTTTACAAACGTCACTGGTACCCGGGCTCATTAGTTTTGTACTCATTGTCGGACTGGGCTTATTGTTGCGCAGTTACCTGTCCTATCTCAACCTGCTACTGGTGGCTCGTATAGCCACACTTATCGTGTTGGTCATTTTCTTGATATCCATATTAAGTTTGGTGGGTTACCAGCTTGGTTTCAATACGGGAATCACGATTACGTTCTTCCCAATGATTATTATTGCCTGGACCATCGAGCGGATGAGTATTCTCTGGGAAGAAGAGGGCGCGCATGAAGTGTTGATTCAGGGCGGCGGCAGCCTGTTGGTTGCGGTGTTTGCCTTTTTGCTTATGAACATACAAGTGATCAGTCACCTGAGTTTTAATTTCCCCGAACTCAATCTCGTGATCTTGGCATTGATTTTAATGATGGGCCAGTACACCGGTTATAAGCTGTCTGAACTCCATCGTTTCCGCTCCATGAGTAATGCCAACGATGTTGATTAGTCCTTTCAAACTACGCGATTTAGGCATGCTCGGGATGAATTGCCGCAATCGCGATTTTATAGGGCGTTACAATCGACGCGAATTGTATCCACTCGTTGATAACAAACTCGAAACCAAGCTACTGGCTCAAGATTATGACGTGGCCACACCGCAACTACGGTTTGTGGTGCGGGAGCAGCATGAAATAGTTCATATTGAGCAACAGCTCAGGGACCTCAAAGGTTTTGCCATCAAGCCGGCCAAAGGCTCAGGCGGCAAAGGGATCTGGGTAATCACCCATCGTCAGGACGCCAACTTTATAAAGTCATCCGGCGCGGAAATTACTCTGAACGATATTCGTCGGCATATGAGTAACACGTTAGCGGGCCTCTACTCATTGGGGGGCGTGAGCGATGAAGTCATCGTTGAGGATCTCATTGAAATAGACGACTGTTTTGAAGGCTATTCGTTTGAAGGTGTGCCAGATATTCGGATTGTGGTTTTTCGAGGCTTTCCGGTTATGGCTATGTTGCGTTTGGCCACCCACGCCTCAGACGGAAAGGCTAATCTGCACCAGGGGGCGGTGGGTGTTGGTTTAGATTTGGCAACCGGGCGATGTTTAAATGCGGTGCAGTACGGCATGCCAATATCTGAACATCCCGACACCAAACAACCGCTTAAAGAAATCAAAATTCCCGGTTGGCAAGGAATGCTGACACTGGCGTCGCGCTGCTACGATATGACGGGGTTGGGTTACATAGGCGCCGATTTAGTATTGGATGCTAATCGTGGCCCTGAACTGCTTGAGTTAAATGCAAGGCCCGGTCTGGCGATTCAGGTGGCCAATGGATTTGGTTTGCTCCCGCGCTTGCGCCATGTCGAAAAATTAAGTGAGAAAAAGTTTGCAAACGCGGACGCACGCGTAGCTTATGTAATGCAGAACTTTGCCAAGTTCGATTGATTGCGAATTTTATGCAAAACCCTACCAGTATTTTTTATCTTGATGCATAAGATAGCCAGGCTCCTGACGTCTTGCGGGATCGCGATGCGTCCAGTGTACAACGCCACCTTTGTCGTTCCATTCATAAATGCCATAAAACTCAATCGTATCGCCGCGTCGCAGATTATTAATGCGAGGTGCTAGCAGGCTGTTGAAAAACCCCATGCATGCTCAGCGTAGCCTGAAGCGTGCAGGTGTTGTGTCTTGTCTCGACGGACAGGGTGGTTCCCTTTGCTAGAGGCAAGGCGCAGCAGATGTGCGCTTCAGGCCACGCCCCCGGGGCTTTCAGGCTGGCCCGCACTCGTCGTTGCCCTTTTTCGATGGGTGGACACACACCTTCAAAAGGCCGCCTAGATTACGAGCCTGCCTGAAAGCCTGAGTACGCTTGGGGTTTTCCAACAGCCTGCCAGGTCAATATTGTGAGCAATCAGTAGGGTTTGGCGTGTCGGTAGTTCGACGATGAATCGCTGGTGACGGTCCCCTTTATTATCATCGGCCAATATTCGCAACACCCGACCTCGACCAAAGGTTTGTACATTGTGTGCGCGCTCTTGCCAAAGCTTACCCAAATCGCTGGTTGCTAAATCTTGATCCGATAGTTGTTGCGATAAATGCTGCTCGTCATTTTGTTTATTGCAAGCACTTGCTGTTACAAAAAGGCAGAGTAACAGGCCGTGGATTGTTGCTATATCGAGTGAATATTTCACTGTGGGGGCATTTAGGTATCAGACCAAACGGCAAATTCACTGCCGCCGGGTTCGCAAAAGTGAAAGCGGCGGCCCCCGGGAAACTCAAAGGTGGGTTGGACAATAGTTGCGCCGGCACCCACAACCAATTGTTCAGTCTCTTCCAAATCTGTACTGTAAAAAATAATTAGGCAAGCGCCCTGTTCGGTCCGTGAAACGGCCGAGCTTTTAAAAAAGCCGCCCTCGATAGTGGCGCTGGTAAAGGCGGTGTATTCGGAGCCATAGTCGGTAAAAATCCAGTTAAAGGCCGCCTGAAAGAATGCCTTGGTTGCATCTAAGTCTTGGGAGGGAATTTCCAGGTACTGAATATTGTTATGGTAATCCATACAGATGTCCCTTGTATAAAGTCACTTACATAGTTCGTGTCTACTTAGCGTCGCCAAAACACGGGGCTAAACAATACTAACAGCGTAAACACTTCTAGCCGGCCCAGCAGCATTGCAAAACACAGTACCCATTTTGCCGGACTGTTGATGTCCCCGTAATGAGACGCTACCTTGCCCATGCCGGGCCCCAAATTTGTGATGCAGGCGCCAATTGCTGAGAAGGCCGTTTGCAAATCGAGGCCAGTGGCGATGAGCACCAAAAACATGGCGGCAAAGGCCACTACATACATTGCGAAAAAACCCCAAACGGCTTCAATAACGCGATCGGGTACGGTGATTTTGCCAATCTTGACCGAAATAACCGCGTTGGGGTGAATCAGTCGGTGAATTTCGCGGATGCCTTGTTTGTAAAGTAGCAGCACCCGCATTGCTTTCATGCCGCCGCCGGTGGAGCCGGCACAGCCGCCAACAAAGGCAAATATAAATAGCATATAGGGCAAAAAGCTGGGAAAGCTGGAGTAGTTGCTGGCAAAACCCGCGGTGGTCATGGTGGAGACAAAGTTAAATGTCCCCAGATAGAAACTTTCTGAAGGTGTATATGATTTAGAACCGGCGAGATAGGCGACAGTAATCACAGTGCCAACCACTATCCAATACAAAAAGAATTTGAGTTCAGCGTCGGCAAAGTAATGGCGTAGAGATTTTTCTCGCCAGACAAAAAAGTGCAGGGCGAAGTTGATTCCGGCAATCAGCATAAAGACCGTACACACCATCATAATGGCGGGAGACTGATAGTGCAGAATGCTGGCATCGTGGGTTGAAAAGCCGCCGTTGGCAATGGTGGAAAATGCGTGGCTGATGGCCTCAAACCAATTCATACCTGCAACGCGGTAGGCGACTGCGCAGGCAACAGTGAACACCAGGTACATAGTGAACAGTGCTTTCGCCGTTTCGGTAATGCGCGGTGTTAACTTGTTGTCTTTTACCGGGCCCGGTGCCTCAGCACGGTATAACTGCATGCCGCCGATGCCCAGCATTGGGAGGATGGCCACGGCGATTACAATAATACCGATACCGCCAAACCACTGTAGCTGCTGACGGTAAAACAGGATCGAGGGCGGCAGCGTGTCGAGCCCGGTGATGACTGTCGCACCCGTGGTGGTCAGGCCCGAGATAGATTCAAATATGGCATCGGTAATAGATAAATCCAGACCGTTGGAAAAGAACAAGGGCACGGCGCCGAAGGAGCCCAGAACAAACCAAAACAACGCGGTGATCAAGAAGCCGTCGCGGGTACGCAGGTCGGCGCGACTTTTATAAACCGGTGCCCATATGGCGAGGCCACAGCCAAATGTGACGGCGAAGGCCATAAGAAAGGTCATGTAATTGTGGTCGTTAAACCAGAGACTGACGCTGATGGGAATAAGCAGCGTTAGGCTGAACATCATCAGGAGTACGCCGAGCACGCGGGCGATTACCGCAAAATGCATAGCGTCTCCGGAATGGTGCTCTCAACTGTGGGCATAGGTGTAATCATCAAAGTATCTTAGAAACCTGTTTAGAAAAAGGTAAACCCCACCTGAAACAGCTTTTCGATATCGCGGGTATGTTTTTTATTGAGCAAAAACACAATCACATGATCGCCGCTTTCTACCACGACATCGTCATGGGCAATAATCACTTCACTGCCTGAGCCGTTCTCGCGCACAATAGCGCCAATGTTGGCGCCTTGCGGTAAGTCGATATCCTCCAGCGCCCGCCCCACCACTTTGGACGAGTTTTTATCGCCGTGTGCAATAAGTTCGATGGCTTCCGCTGCGCCGCGGCGCAGCGAGTAAACACTGACCATATCGCCCCGGCGAACATGAGTGAGCAAGCTGCCGATGGTGGTTGTTTGCGGCGATATGGCGATATCGATGTCGCCACCTTGCACCAGGTCAACGTAGGCTGGGTTGTTGATCAGTGCCATGACCTTGCGAGCCCCCAATCGTTTGGCCAGCATTGAGGACATAATATTGGCTTCGTCGTCATTGGTGAGGGCTAAAAATACATCGGTATCTTCGATGTTCTCGTCGGCCAGTAAGTCCTGATCAGAGGCGCTGCCCTGCAAGACAATGGCTCTTTCCAGGTGTTCTGACAAGTGCGCGGCGCGCTCCTTGTTGTGCTCGACGACGCGAACGCTATAGCGGTTCTCCAATTTGCGGGCCAGGCGCATACCGATGTTGCCACCACCGGCAATTATGATGCGTTTGTAGGCGGTTTCCATGCGTCGTAATTCGCTGATTACCGCGCGAATGTCATTTTTACCGGCGATAAAAAACACTTCGTCATCGGCTTCAATAACCGTGGCACCGGTTGGTAATATAGCTTTGCCGCGACGATAAATAGCGGCGACTCGCGTGTCCACCGAAGGCATGTGCTCGCGCAAAAAGCGAAGTTCTTGCCCCACCAGCGGCCCGCCGTGATAGGCCTTTACCGCTACCAGTTGCACCTTACCCTCAGCAAAATCGAGAACCTGCAAGGCCCCCGGTGTTTCAATGAGGCGGTGAATGTAATCAGACACTAATTGTTCCGGGCTGATCAACACATCGATTGGGATCGCATCGTTGGAAAATAGATTGTTGTTGGTGAGGTAAGCGGTTGCTCTTACCCGGGCAATTTTCGTCGGGGTGCGAAACAAGCTGTGTGCCACCTGACAGGCAATCATATTGATTTCATCGTTGTTGGTGACGGCCACCAGCATATCGGCATCCTCAACACCCGCTTGTATCAATATGTCAGGGTGTGAGCCCTCGCCATGAACCACGCCGATATCAAGCCGGTCGCGCAACTCACGCAGGCGCCCTTGATTGGTGTCAATGATGGTAATGTCGTTCGATTCGTCGGCGAGGTTTTCCGCAAGGCTGGCGCCTACTTGTCCTGCACCCAGAATAATGATTTTCATAAACCTGCCAGGTTATCCCTTAACATTGGGGCTTCACTGATGTGTCAGTGCTGGTTTTGCTTGCTGCTCGCACAACTTTACCGCTTTTGGCGGTCATTTGGCTATTTTTCTCAACTTTGCATAGTAAAAGCCATCGTGGCCATCACTAGACTGCAATAACTGCCGGCCCACATCTTGGGCGATGCCCCAATCAGCGGCAATGGTTATGGTCTCGCAATCTGGCGTGCGAGCGAGAAACTGTTTAACTACTTGTCGGTTCTCTTGTGGAAGCGCCGAGCAAGTCGCGTACAGTAATATGCCACCAGGCTTAAGGGTGGGCCAAAGTGCATCGAGCAAATGGTTTTGCAGTTCGCTCAACTTGTCTATGTCAGCGGCGCTGCGCAAAAATTTAATGTCGCTCTGGCGACGAACAATGCCTGTGGCCGAGCAGGGGGCGTCGAGTAATATACGATCAAAACCTGCACCGTCCCACCAGTCGTGAGGCTTTGTGGCGTCTCCTTTTTGCACGCTTGCCGCGACGTTGAGGCGGCTGAGGTTTTCTTGCACGCGGCTCAGTCGGCGCTCGTCACAATCGAGCGCGATCACCTCGTTGAGGTTCGGCTCAGTCTGCAACAGGTGCCCGGTTTTGCCACCGGGGGCGCTGCAGGCATCGAGTACGCGCAGCCCCGGGGCTAAATCCAACAAGGGCGCCGCAAGTTGCGCCGCCTCGTCTTGAACACTGATTAAACCACTGTCGAAACCGGGCAGGGCGGTTGGGTCGGTTGCCTTTGCCAGGGTAAATCCGCAGGCGCTGTGTAGGCAGGGCTTGGCACCTATTCCGGCCTCTCGCAGCGCGTCTAAATAAGCGTCGCGCGTTTGCTGTTGGGTGTCGATGCGCAATGTCAGCGGCGGGTGGGCGTTATTGGCCTCGATCATGTTGGCAAATTGCTCGGGCCAGGCGTTGCGATAGGCGTCGATAAGCCACATAGGGTGCGACTTTTGAAATTCAGGGTTGCCGCCCAGCTTGGCGACAATGGTCGTTTTTTCACGCTGGTAGCGGCGCAAAGCGGCGTTGATCACCCCGGTTGCCCAGTTCTTTTTCAGCGCCTTAGCGGCACCCGCGGTTTCGCCGATTGCGGCGTGATCGGGAACGCGCATGTAATCTAACTGATATAAGCCCAGCAACAACAAGGCCTGAATATCGCTGTCTTTTGCGCGCAAGGGTTTGTCGAGTAGCTTGCGAACGATCAGTTGCAGTCTCGGGTAGTAGCGCATTGTGCCGTAGCACAATTCTCGTAGTAAGGCCTCATTGCCTTCATCGACCCGTTCCTGCATGGCGGGCAGGCTGCTCGCTAAAGAGCCCTTGTGACGCAATAGATCGGCGAGTACGCGAGCTGCGGCTACTCGTGGTTTCACTGGCCGGGCTCCAGCATACGATCGCCGATGGCAAACAAGTTGGCATTGCCACGCAGAATATCGGCCACAGGCAGAGCGCGTTTGCCTGGCATTTGTAGAGTTTCAATACAGAGGCTGCCTGCACCGCAGGCAACGACAATATGATCGCGGTTGATTGCGAGGATCTGACCGGCTTGCCCCTGCGAGTTTGGCCCCGGGCTGGCCTGCCAAATACGGATACGGTCGTCCGGAGCTTGCGCGGGGCGCGTAAAAGCGACGGGAAAAGGGTTGAATGCACGGATTTTACGGTCGATTTCACAGGCGGGGGCTGACCAGTCTATTTCGGCTTCGGCCTTGCTTATTTTGGCGGCGTAGTTTGCTTTAGTGTCGTCTTGTTTACGCGGTTTTGCGGTGCCCGTTGCCAGCTGCCCGATGGCCGTCAGAAGTGCCGGACCACCGAGTCGCATCAGGTTGTCATGCAGGCTACCACCGGTATCACTGGGGGTGATGGGGCAGTGGGCCTCAACCAGCATGGCGCCGGTATCCAGTCCAACATCCATTTGCATGATGGTAACCCCGCTTTCACTGTCGCCGGCTTCAATGGCCCGCTGAATCGGCGCCGCGCCGCGCCAGCGCGGCAGCAGTGAGGCGTGGACGTTGATGCAACCTAGAGGGGGGGTGTCTAGCACGGCCTTGGGTAGCAGCAAGCCATAGGCGACCACTACCATAAGATCGGCGTTCAGCGCAGCCAGTTCGGCCTGGGCATCGGCTTCTTTGAAATTGTGGGGCTGCAGAACTGGAATGCCGGCAGCTTCGGCGGCCTGTTTGACCGGGCTGGGTTTGAGTTTCTTGCCGCGCCCGGCCGGGCGATCTGGCTGGGTGTAGCAGCCGACAATCTGGTGCGGGCTGTCTATAAGCACTTGCAGGTGGGTCGCCGCAAACTCAGGCGTACCCGCGAAAATAATTCGCAGGGGTGAACTCATAAAATCTTCCTGTTGAGCGCGGCTGTGACTAGGCTTTGGCGCGGTGGAGCTTTTCCAATTTTTTGCGAATTCGCTGGCGTTTGATTTGCGATATGTAGTCGACAAAAAGCTTGCCATTAAGGTGGTCGAGTTCGTGCTGAATGCACACCGCCAGCAGCCCATCGGGCTCCAGAGTGAAAGATTTGCCGTCGCGGTCGAGCGCATCGACGCGGATTTGCGTGGGACGGTCTACGCTTTCATAGAAACCGGGCACAGAGAGGCAGCCCTCGTCATAAGGGGCTGCGTCGTCACCGAGCACAGTAACCTCAGGGTTGATAAGCACCCGGGGTTCGCTTTGGTCTTCGGATATATCCATGACCACAATGCGCCGGTGGACGTTGACCTGTGTGGCGGCGAGGCCGATGCCCGGCGCGGCATACATGGTTTCAAACATGTTGTCGATCAGCTCGCGAACACTGTCATCGACATTTTCCACAGGCTTGGCGATAGTGCGCAAACGTGGGTCGGGAAATTCAAGAATTTCAAGTAGGGCCATAAGCTTTGTGACAAACTTCTAGTAAAAAGGTAACAAGCGCTGCTAACATGATGATCGTACAGGAATTAACCTGAGTCCAGAGACATGCTTACTGGTCGCGTAGTGCGCAACATTGCGCTATTATAACGGCTAAACCGCTCAGGGCCGAACAAAAACAGGATCGGTTTCTATGAAAAAAATGATTTTTGCTGTTCTGGCACTATCCGTCGCCAGTGTGTTTTCTTGGGCCGAGTCCTCGCCGTTCAAGTCGGATTCACCCAAAGAGTACGTGGTGGCCGATGGTGACACGCTCTGGGGAATTTCGGAAAAATTCCTCGATGCGCCCTGGCTGTGGCCGGAAATTTGGCACGCCAACCCGGAAATTGATAACCCCCACCTCATTTTCCCGGGCGACGTTGTACGTATGGTGTACATCGATGGCAAGCCGCGCTTGACGGTAGATCGCACGGTTCGGTTGGTTCCCTCTGGTGATGCCAAGCTGGAACCTACGATTCGGGTGCTGCCCATTGAGGCTGCAATCCCGGCCATATCACTGGACAAAATCGCCTCTTACCTATCGCGCTCTCGCATCGTAATGCCGGAGGACGTTGAAGGTGTGCCATACATAGTGGCTGGCCCGGATAAACGCTTAATCGTAGCCATTGGCGATATCGGCTACGCGCGCGGTGATTTCCCCGATGATATTTACAATTTCAGTGTATTTCGTCAGGGTGAGACGTTTGTTGATGAGACTGGCGAAGAGGATGAGCTGTTGGGCGTTCACGCTGTTGGCGTGGGTGCAGTTTCCGTCGATAAAGTGCAAGGTGATATCGCCCGGGTTCTTGTCACCCGCTCTGATGAAGAGCTGCGTGCGGGTGACATTTTGCTGCCAAGTGCGGAGCGGGCGGTTGATTCGATCTTCTATCCCAGCGCTGCAGATTTCCCCATTGAGGCCGAAATTATCGCGGTAGAAGGTGGTGTAAGCAAAATAGGCACCATGGACGTTGCCATTATTAATAGAGGTCGTCGCGACGGCGTGCAGGTGGGCAATGTCTTTGAGGGCTTTGTCCGCGGCGAGACCATTCAGGATCGAGTGTCCGGCGATACTATTCAGCTCTTGGATGAATCGGCTGGTCTGCTGATGGTGTTCCGCACCTTCGAGAAACTGAGTTTTGTGATTGTGGTGGAAGCTGAGCGTCCGATGGCAGTCGGCGATATTTTGCGCAACCCCTAATTTCGGTAATATTGCCTTAGGGCGATCAAATTAAAGGATACTTGCCATGGATGGCATCGAAGCGGCGTTGACGCTGTCTTACCTCCCCCAATTGGGCCCCGCCCGACTCAAACAAGTGCATCAAGCACTTGGCCCTCTCCCCAATTTGTTAGACATGGGCGAAGAGCAATTAATCGACCATATGCCGGGCGCTGCACTGTGTGCATTGCGAGCTTGGCAGGACAACCTTTCTCATCCAATTCGCGAGCGAGTTCAGCGTGATCTTGACCGGGTGGCCAGCACTCGCGGTGTAACGCACTTATGCCTTGCCGATGATGACTATCCTCACTTGTTGTACAACACCAGTGCTCCGCCGCCAATATTAAGTGTTCGCGGGAGTATAGCGGCGCTGGAGCTGCCGCAGATTGCCATGGTAGGCACACGCCGCCCTACGGTGGGGGGCAGTGAAATTGCCAGAGACTTCGCCCGTTATTTGGCGGCCTCTGGTTTCGCTGTGACGAGCGGTTTGGCGTTGGGTATCGATGCTTGCGCGCACCGGGGAGCTCTTGATGCTAAGGGTGTAACCTTGGCCGTACTGGGTTCGGGGATTGATCGCGTTTATCCCGCGCGCAACCGGGCGTTGGCGGAAGAAATTGTGGATGGAGGGGGCGCCCTAGTGAGTGAGTTTTTACCGGGCACTGCACCGGAGGCAAAAAATTTTCCGCGGCGTAATCGTGTTATCAGTGGATTAAGTTTGGGCACCATGGTCGTGGAGGCGGCGATAAAGAGCGGCTCACTGATTACGGCGCGCTATGCGTTGGAGCAGGAGCGCGAGGTATTCGCTGTGCCCGGTTCTATACACAACCCCATGAGCCGGGGCTGTCATAGTCTTATTAATTCGGGCGCAAAATTGGTGGAGTGTGCGCAGGATATCATCGAAGAATTAGGCGCCGGCCTGGCTTTTAAACATGAACAGTGCCAGCCTACCGGCGACATCAATGAGGCTCAGGAGCATTGGTTGCTGCAAACTATGGGGTATGACCCGGTCACCGTTGACCACCTGTGTTCGCGCAGCGGGGCGCCAGCGGCCGATATACTAACCAGTTTAATCGAACTCGAGCTTCATGGCGCGGTAGAGCAGCGCGGTAGCTACTATTGCCGTGTGCGATAGCGCGAGCTTAAGGCATCGGGTCTTTTCTACCCGCAGCGGTTTCAGGGTGGGCGCGGCTATCATCTTGAATGTGCCGATAAGCGTAGTAACCGAGGTAACCCATAATCAGCAAAATGGCGATGATAGTAGCCGTACTAAGCAGCAAGACAAAGTCAAACATAAGTAAGCTCCGAAATTCCTATGGTGGCTAATAGCTTAATCCCCACAGTGAGTAAGGCTATTGATGCGGATCAAACTTTGTATTGCTTGGATCGCGGCAAATCGTTGACAGCTTGTGGTTCTGCCTTTTGTATTAAGGGGTTTTTATTGTTTGAGCACCGCAATTAATGTAAATTTGCGCGTTTTTCCAGCGGGGTTTGGCACTATGCGCAAATCATATCTTACGATGCTTGCAGGTTCTGGCTCGCGGGCAATGGTGGCCCTTCGCAATAATCTAGCCGGGCAACAAGGCTTTTACTCATGACGGCTTGGCTCGGGCATCACCGTATTCGGCAGGCCGCGCAAGTGTTACGGCAAGGTGGGGTTATAGCCTACCCGACAGAATCCGTTTGGGGGCTCGGTGCGGACCCGGCGAACCCTCGGGCCATTGCCCGACTGCTAGACTTAAAACACCGTCCTCGGGATAAGGGTTTGATTCTTATTGCCGCCTCTTTGGCGCAGGTAGAGCCCTGGCTCGTCTCCCTACCCAGTGATCTGCGTGCCCAGTTGGAAGCCTCCTGGCCCGGCCCAAATACCTGGCTAGTGCCCAATTGCGCCATAGCTTCACCGTGGGTGACCGGGAATCACACCAGTGTTGCCCTGCGGGTGACCGACCATCCAGTAGCGAAAGCCTTATGCCTCGCATTTGGTGGCCCGCTGATCAGCACTTCTGCCAATCCGCAAAAACGGCCTGCCGCTAAAACTGCCGTTGAGGTAAGACGCTATTTTGGCCGCAAGTTAGACTTCATTGCACCTGGGCAAACGTCGGGGCGGCGTCAGCCTTCGCAAATTCGCGATTTGTTAACAGGTAGAATTTTGCGCGGCGGCTAACGCCAGATGTACCCTCAGGCCGGTGCTGGTACAATAGCGCCCCTGTGAGGACACTATGAATGATATCCCCGATAAATTTGTTGTTAAAAAATATTTTTTAGGTCTGCAAGATCGCATTTGTCAGGCGCTTGAGGCGGTAGACGGTGGCAGCTTTCAGCGTGATGAATGGACGCGGGCTGAAGGTGGGGGCGGACAGTCACGGGTATTGGCCGATGGCGAGGTTATCGAAAAGGGAGGCGTTAACTTCTCCCATGTGACGGGTCGGGAGATGCCTGCCTCGGCCACCGCACACAGGCCTGAGTTGGCTGGACGATCCTTTGAGGCAATGGGGGTGTCGCTGGTGATTCATCCCAATAACCCTTACGCCCCAACGTCTCACGCCAATGTGCGATTTTTTATTGCGGAGAAAGAAGGCGAAGCTCCGGTATGGTGGTTTGGCGGCGGGTTTGATCTAACGCCTTACTATGGTTTTAAAGAGGATTGTGTCCACTGGCACAGTGTTGCCCGTGATGCGTGCGCTCCCCTTGGGCCTGCGGCCTACCCAAAGTATAAAAAATGGTGCGATGAGTATTTCTATTTGCGCCACCGCGAGGAAGCGCGTGGCGTGGGTGGCCTGTTTTTTGATGATCTAAATGAGCCAGGTTTTACGCAAAGCTTCGCGTTTATGCGCTCGGTGGGTGATGCCTATACCGATGCTTATGTACCGATATTGAGCAAACGCAAGGACACCCCTTATGGCGAGCGCGAGCGTCAATTTCAGCTCTACCGCCGCGGGCGTTATGTGGAGTTCAACTTGGTGTATGATCGCGGTACCCTGTTCGGCCTGCAAACAGGCGGCCGCACAGAGTCGATATTAATGTCGTTGCCTCCTTTAGTGCGCTGGGAGTATGACTTTGCTCCAGAGCCTGAAAGTGCTGAGGCCGCTCTTTGCCGCGATTTTCTGCCCGCCCAGGATTGGCTGAAGGGCGCATAAAAATAAAGAATCTTAGTAAACGTTCGGTAAAGAACATCTGTTAGCTTTGCCGCTCGTTGCAAACAGTAGGTACCCAATGACCGATAATTACGCCGTATTTGGCAATCCCATCGCCCAGAGTAAATCTCCGGTTATTCATCGACAGTTTTGCGATCAAACCGGCGAGGATATGAGTTATACCAAACAGTTGGTGGCCGAGGGCGAATTTAAACAAGCGGCGGATGAGTTCTTTCGTGCAGGTGGTCGCGGTTTAAACATTACAGCGCCGTTTAAGCTAGATGCATACGCCTATGCCAACGCACTAACACCGCGAGCAAAGCGTGCCAAAGCTGTGAATTTATTGATTAAAGAAGCTGACGGCAGTGTTACGGGGGATAACTCCGATGGTATTGGCATGGTGAATGATATGCTAAACCTAGGTTGGGACATTCAAGATAAGCACGTGCTTTTGCTGGGAGCTGGCGGGGCCGTGCGAGGCGTATTACAACCCCTGCTGAACCAGAATCCTGCACAGGTAACCATTGCCAATCGCACCGTTGAAAAAGCGGAGGAATTAGCGCAAGACTTTCACGATCTGGGCAGTATTGACGGCTGTGGCTTCGAAGCTTTGGCCGGAAAAAAGTATGATCTGATTATCAATGGCACTTCAGCTGGATTGCACGGAAGCTTACCGACGTTGCCTGATCAGCTCTGTCGTTCGGGAGCGGCTTGTTATGACATGACATACGCTGCTGAGCCGACCTTATTTATGCAGTGGGCAGAGCAGCAAGGTGCCGACAAGCTATCTGATGGTTTGGGAATGCTGGTGGGTCAGGCTGCGGAATCCTTTTATGCCTGGCGACATATCCGCCCGGAAGTGGTACCCGTTATTACTGACTTACGTCGTAAAATGAAAGAAAGTAAAAAGAAGGCGAGTTAGTCTAAGTCTTAATTGCTTAAAGAAATCGCCGACAACCTTTGGGGGTGTCGGCGATTTCTTTTACTAAGGCGTTGTTTCTTTTGTTTCATTTGTTTGCAGGGCGGTCACATTCAAAGTGTCTGTGGCGTGCCAGTCGAGCCGAATATCCCATTGGTAGCGAAACTCACCGGCCAGTGGCTCAATCGCCGTATCAATTTCACGGTAAACATTCTTAGCTGGTGAGAGTACGGCATCGCGTCCAAACAAATAACTTTGCTCTTGCACTATGCGAAAGTAGGCTTTGTTAAGATCCAGTGCGCGGCGCTTTGACGGTGCCACTAGATCATAAATGGATTCAGCCGTCGCGACTTTTGTGTGGTCGAGCTTTCCTTGTGCATCAAACCAGCGCTCTAACATCTCACCGTTTTGACGAAATTCATCGCCTCCGCCCACACGCTCCATATAGGTAAGATATTCGCCTTTACTTTCGCCTAAATTGGGAGCATCCCGAAGCGCTTTTAAGTCAATATAACCCCAGCCTTCGCTTCCCCGTTGTTTGCGGGCAAACGCAAACGTGCTATCAATGGTGGTGCCGATGGTTTTATGACAGCCCATGCAAAAGAATTGCTCCTGCTCATTTTGTTTGCGCAGCTCGCCTTTGGCATCTTCAATAAAGCCCCAAAGTAACCATCCCATTCCGTTGCTGGTGCCGCGGTCGCCGTGACTGGATACAGCAGGGAGGTTACCAAAGTGCTTTTCTTTAGCCTCGCGATAGTAGGAATTTTTCAAACGCTCTTTGGGCATAAAAGTGTGCTTGCGCATGTAGCGCACTTCTTTCATCCGTCGGGCGTTAACTATCTCTTCGCCGTCTATTCCGACATAACGAACCGAGTGCAGAAATTCGGTACCTTCAGGGTATAGCATGTAGGTCGTGACGATGTCAGAAGCGTCGCCAAAGTAGTGGTTCTGATACTTAATCTCGCTAACAGAAGTTTCCAAACTACCATTGCCATTGAAATCGACTTGGGATTCAACTTCATTGAGTGCAATGGTGGAAACCGAGGACAGTTCCGTCATCGCCATTTCCAGTAGTGCCAGATTGGCAAAGTAGACGTCTTCAGAGAATTCTCCATCTATCTCACTGAATGCCGGTGGCAAACGAATCATAACGTCGTCGGTAGAGCCGTTGGTGGGCCAAAACGTGCTGGGCAAGGGTTTGTAGTTGAAGGCGACCCAGCGGCTACCGTCGAGCGCCAGCCCCTTGTTATCAAACGCTTTTGCACCGTCTGCCAGACTATCTATGGCCGGCGCTTGTCCCTGCCATGCGTCTGTTGCAAACCAGTCTACCAATGCCGAGTAGTTATCCTGATTAATGTAATCAAGCATAAACTCGTCACTGATCTCGCCAATTTCGGCGGATCTATTTTTGAATAAGTTGCTCCAGCGATTGGTGTTACCGATGTCGGAAAAATCGTAGGAGCCCTGCAGAAAACCATCGTTCATCATGTTGGGACGGGTTTTTTCGCCAAGATAACTTTGGTGGCACACATAACAGGGGTTATTGGCACCCTCGGTTTTGGTGTAGCACTGTGGTGGAATGACCGCTTCGGGGTTGTAGGTTTCGTTGTGTGTCACGAAATCTTGTGCCGAAGGTTCAGCCGAAACTGTTGTTATGGAGCTGTTACTTGGTGCTGTCGTTGTTGAGTCTTTGCAGGCGCTGAGTGTTACAACGCCGAAGAAAACTGCGGTTATTAGCCGATACATATTGTCTGCCTTTGCAGGTCTTGCTATACGAAAAAAGGAGCCGCAATGCGGCTCCTGTCAAACGAGGTAATGGGTCGGTGTCGACTAGTCGTTAACGGATGGGTCGTACAACCACAGGGTGTTATTTTCCTGGAAGCCATCTTCACCGATTACGATACGGCCATCCTCCAATACGATCACATTGTCCGGCTGCGACAGGGCATTCACATCACAACGCTCGGCGCCGTCCAGAGTAGAGCGGTAGGTAGAACCCATTACGACGGGTTCGATGCGACTAACGTCATAGGCATCGGCACCGGTCATCAGTGGCATACGGTAAACGCCACCGCAGTCTTTGACTCGTGGGGTCAGTTGGATATCGCCCTCGTCGTCCACCATGCCGTTATCCATATCGGCAATGGCGAAGTAGACATAGGCCTGGTTCACTTCTTCGCCTTCGATCAGGTCAGTGCCTTCAACCGCTTCTTCGGCGCGCTTGTGGTTAACGTAAATACCTTCGAACTTGCGCCACTCAGCAGTAGCGCCTTTGGCGCGCGCCGCTTTGCGCGACTCCAAAAAGGCGATGCGATCATCCATTGGCATACCGGCGGTGGTGCTGCCGCCGCCGTTGGCAACGCTCGGGTAGTTGGTCTCACCGGCGGCCCAGGCTTCGGCGTCGGCATCGGTCAGGTAGTTGCTCTGGCCTTCCACAAAATCAGCGGTGGTGATGTCATCGAAGTCGGCAATCCAACCGTCAATAGTGGTGTTGTCGCTGTGGGCCAGCTCGATCCATTCGATATCAAAACCGGTGGTCAGTGGTTCAAAGCTGCCGGCATCCTGGGTCAGCTTGGCGCCATACAAAGTACCCGAGGACAAGTCGCCGGCGGTGTCGGCAACAAACTTATAAAAAACACCATTGGTATCGTCTTGTGACAGGTACACGGTTTTTGAGTCGGGCATAACGATGGAGTTTTCATGCTCGAAACGTCCCATGGAGTAGTGCTTAACCGGCACCGGATTGTCGCTGGTGGGCTCGGTGATTTCCACAATATAGTGATAGCGATAGGTGTTGGGGAAACTGGCGGCACCATCGGCATCGGTGGCGGTGGGGTCAATGTACATCGCCAGCATGTCGCGTGCGGTCTGCATCGAGGGGTCGTTCCACTCTTGGGTGTCATCCCCCTGATTGCCCCACTCTTCTGAGGTCAGCGGCGTGCCCCAGGGTGATACTGAACCGAAGCAGTTGGCGATGGTGCCGTAAGTGCCAAAGTCCAGCATTTGAACATCGTTGCTGTCTACAGACCAGTACCCGGTATTGGTGTTTTTGTTCAGTTTGATGCGACTCATGCCGCCGGGAATCGATTCCCAGTTGGTGAACAGATAACCTTCGTTGTCACCAGTAGGGATGTAAGCGTTAAAGTCCGGCATATCACTGGAGACGACCTGGGTGCTGCCGTCGGTGGCCATCACGCTACCAATGCCTTCGGGTAGGGCACCGCCAAAGGTATCCATAGTTTGTGCTAGCACTTGATATTCACCATAGGCCACTTGAATGGTTTCGCGTTCTTGCTGGCTCTGAGGAACGCCTACTGAGACTAGATTTTTAGGCAGGTTGTTAATATTAACACCGGCAACTACGCCTACCGTGCCGGTGTGGAAGGTTTTGCCTTCGCTGTCCACGGCTGCGTTGGCGTCGCTTGGGTGTTGAGCGTTGAAGAAAAGGTCGCCGTTTTCGGTAACGTAAGCACCGGTGACCTCAGCGCCTGCAGGCACGGTTGCCAGGCGGGTCAAGCCCGGAGTCATTAGGCCAGCGGTACTGCTGTCACCGTCTGTGGTGCTTTCGCCATCCGCGCCGTCTGCACCAGCTTCGCCGGCCGGACCCTGTTCGCCTTGTGGCCCTTGCTCGCCCTGAGGTCCTTGTGCGCCATCTTTACCATCATCACCATCGCAGGCGGACAGTGCCATCGCGCTGAGTATGGCCATTAGCAAACGGCCCTTCGCATTCAATTCAAATGTCATTCTTATCTCCTGATGTTGCTTTGGCTAATCGGTTGTTGAACGCCGGCAACTATAAGAAGTGAAAATGACGGTTAAATAGTACGAAGGTGAAGGTTTAGTGAAATTTAAAAGACGTCTTCACCCGGCGCTCGCGCGCCGGGCGTAAAGCCAGAGACAAATCAGAGCTTTAGGAGGCTTCGGCGATGGTAGGTTTGTCGTGCCGATGGCCTTTGACCGCGCCTTTGCGGTGAGCCAGGGCGGCTTCGAGTTTTTTCGCCGCTTGAGCGATCGCGCTGTACATATCTTGATGTGATGCTTGCACGGCGACGGGGGCTCCGAGGTATTGAGTGGTAACTTCAACACTCTGCGCAGCGCGCTCTACGGTAAGGGTGACATTGGCTAAATCGAGCTGTGGGAAGTGACTGGCGACCTTGCCTAATTTTGCTTCTACATTGTCTTTGATTGCGTCGGTAATAGTAACGTGATGACCGGAAAGATTGATTTGCATAGGGTATATTCCTTCCTTTTACCTCTGATAAGTGGCTGTCAGGTCCGGACGATTTTTTGCCGGGCCACGCTTTAAACATGAGCCCGATTTAGAAAAAATTCAAGCCTTTTACTGATTAAATTTGACAGAATTGTAATATTCGTCAATTTGACAGGGCTATATCAACGACAACACTAGTGTCAGAAATGCCTGTCGGCAAGCAATAATAGCTGTTTAAACCGTGCCCTGAGGGGCGAGTGAATGAGGGAAGGACTTGCATATGTGGATACAAACTGAGATTTCGCTGGCGCCCAAGCCTCGGGGGTTTCACCTGGTAACGGATGAAATCGAGCGTCAGATTTCGGATTTGAGCTCGATAGGGGTGGGCTGGGTGCAAGTGTTTATAAAACATACGTCTGCCAGCCTGACAATTAACGAAAACGCCGATCCGACGGTGCGAGGCGACCTGGAGCGACATTTCAACAAGTTTGTGCCAGAGCGTGCGCCCTATTATGAGCATGATTACGAAGGCGATGATGACATGCCCGCTCATATTAAAAGCTGTATTTTGGGGGCTAGCGTGATGCTGCCTATCTCTTCCGGTCGTTTTAATCTCGGTATTTGGCAGGGTATATATTTGTGCGAACACCGCAACCGAGCCGGCAGTCGTCAGTTAGTCGTTACCATAAATGGAGAGGCTAATTAGAAACTTTCTATAAACGGTTACATTTTTATCATATATAGGCAGAATATTGCCAATGATTGCGGTAACATCGTGCTGAGAGGCTGAGATTCCAATTCCAGCCCCACCTACAATAAATACATGGATTCGTGATGAATAATTTCGAAGGCAGCCGTAATCTAACCCAACAAGTGGTCTACGAGCTTGGGTTGTCCATCGTCCAGGGTAAATATTCGGGCGTGGATGTTTTTCCCACAGAAGCGCAGTTGAGCGCGCACTTTCAAATTAGTCGCAGTGTTATTCGTGAAGCCGTTAAAATGCTGACGGCAAAAGGTTTGATCAACTCCAGGCCTCGCCAGGGCATACGCGTTCAGCCGACGGCCTGTTGGAATGTGTTTGACAGTGACGTGCTCAATTGGATACTTCAGGGGCGGCCTTCGCTATCCCTGCTGCAAGAGTTTACTGAGTTGCGTAGCGGCGTCGAGCCAGAGGCTGCCATGTTGGCCGCCTCCAGGCAAAATGCGGCGGAAATAGGCGCAATTGAGCGAGGACTGGAGCGGCTCAAGCGAGCCGGCGATGGGCTGGATGATCCACTGGCGGCAGACATAGAATTTCATACAGCTGTATTGCTCGCTAGCGGCAACCGCTTCTATATTCAGCTGACCAGTTTCATCCAGACGGCTTTGCAGGCCAGTATCAGTTGTACCAACCAACTCAAAGGAATCTCGGCGGGTAGCTACCGAGATCACAAGCGTATCTACGATGCCATTTGTGAAGGTAACTCAGAGGCGGCGGGAGCAGCTATGCGTGAGCTGTTGAGCGAGGCCTTGGGGTTAATCAGCGAGTCTAATTCACCGCAAAAAACCGGGGTAATTGCCCAGGCCAGTTGAAGCTATACCCGCCGCATACAATCCCGAGCGAGAGTCGACAACGATATTCTGTGTATTTTCCGCAGAAATTGACTGCAGAAGGCGATATACTCTGCACCGTTTCAGTGATTTTACCGTTTCGGTGACTAGAGGTGTGGCATGACACAAACCCCTGAGCGAACCCAGTATCCCAGCTTGCGCAATAAGTCGGTATTTATTACCGGCGGTGCCACGGGTATTGGCGCCTGCATGGTGGAGGCGTTCTTGTATCAGGGCTGTCGTGTTGGGTTTGTCGATATCGCTGCTGAAGAGGGAGACTTGCTGTGTCAGACGCTGAGTCAGCAGTATCCGCATTCGGTGTTTTTTGCCCCCTGCGATGTCACCGATGTGCCGGCGTTGAGAACAGCGATTGAGTCGCTCAAAGCGAAGACGGGCGCCTTTAGCGTACTGATTAATAATGTGGCCAACGATAAGCGCTGTGATCCGCGCGCGCTTTCCGACGAAAATTGGCACAGCTCGCTGGCGGTTAACCTCGATGCAGCGTTTTTCACGACTCGTGCTATTGTGCCGGATATGGTAGACATAGGCGGTGGCTCGATCATTAACTTCAGTTCCATCAATGCCATACTCGGGCCCGCACAAATGCCAAGTTACGCTACGGCTAAAGCCGGGTTGCTGGGCTTAACCCGGGCGCTCGCCTCTGATTTTGCTCCGGATAATGTGCGTGTAAATGCCATTATTCCCGGCTGGGTGGTAACGGATAAACAGCTGGAAAAATTCCTGACGCCAGAAAGCGAGGCAGAGTGGATGGAGCATGTGCGTCTCAAGCGTCGGTTGATGCCGCAAGATGTTGCCAATATGGCTTTGTTTCTGGCCTCCGATGATGCGAACATGATTACCGGTCAGCAGTTTGTGGTGGATGGCGGCCGACTGTAAGATTCTGTTGTTCGCCATTGCTTAACAGTTGTCGCTAACAAAGCCGATATCACTAGAATAATAATTTCGTAATTTATAGATGAATCTCATCAAACTTCTGTCAATCACATATTTCCCCCAAAGCCGCTACACTTAAGCGGAGGTCATGTGCAATTAGTTGCTGAAATTCCCTGTGGATGCGAGCTGGGCGAAGCTATTTTGTGGCACCCCGTACAGCGCCGCATGTGGTGGGCAGATATTCTGGGCTGCCGGTTGTACAGTGCAAACCTGTTCGGGGATGCACAGCAGTGGTACCCAACCCCCGAGCCAGTTACGGCCTTTGGTTTTACCTCAGTGGCGGGAAAATTCATTGTTAGCTTCGCCTCAGGTATCGCGTATTTTTGGCCGGCAACAGGCGCCGTTGAGTGGTTGGCGCAGCCAGACCTGGGTGGTGCGGAGCGCTTCAATGACGGGCGTGTTGGTCCCGATGGCGCTTTTTGGGCGGGTACTATGTCACCCAGCGCGCCGGGCGAGTCGCAACTGTATCGATTTGATGGATCACTACAGTCCATTTTACAGGGTTTAACGATTGCAAATGGTTTGTGCTGGTCGACCGATGGCGGCTATCTTCATCACGCCGACTCACCATCGCGGCTTATTCGTCGATTTAAAATGCGAGCCGCAGGCGTAGAGGCGGGCGAGCTGCTGGTTGAGACGCCGGTTAATAGCTATCCGGATGGCGCCGTTATAGATGCGGCTGACAATCTATGGAGCGCTCACTGGGGTGGCTCTTGTGTGGTCGCTTACGACCATAGCGGTGCAGTGTTGGACAGGTTGGCATTGCCGATAACCCAGCCCACTTGTGTGGCGTTTGGCGGCGATCAGTTTGATCACCTTTTGGTCACCAGTGCCTGGGAACATATGACCCCAGAGCAGCGCCAACGGGAGCCTCGAGCCGGCAATGTGTTCGTTTTTCGCACCACTTATCGGGGGCGGCCCTGTGATTTTTATACCTCTTGAGTATAAGCATGAGTTCTGTCATTGTTGGAAGCTGTAAATAATGGACTTAGCTCAGCATTGGTATCAACACGGAAGGTTGGTAAACCGTGGTTCCAACTATCCCAGTTAAATGTGATCTTCAGTTGAGAGCAGTATGACCATTAAAAGTCCAGCGTAACTTATGACCATAGACTTATTTCAGCGACTATCCTACAAACTGGCGCGTACCAGCTTTGTTGTTGTTGTTGTTTTGGGGGTATTGGTTGCAAGCTTGCAGGTTTATTTGGACTTTCGTACCCAGTATCGGGAAATTCTCAGCAATGTCGATGAAATTAGCCGGGTCAGTCGAACGTCGGCTCAAAGGGCGGTGTTTTTACTCGATGAAAGTCTTGCCGAGCAGGTGGTGCAGGGCTTAGCGGAGTACCGGTTTCTCAGCCATATCGCTATCTTTGACGATCAAAACCAGTTGATGGCGCAGTACCGCCAAAACGTTAATCCGAGTCAGACTTTATGGTTAACCCGGCTGCTGGTCGGTGAAAAGGAGACCTTTGACTACTCGCTTGTTTCTAACGGCGATTTGGTTGTCGGTACCCTGAGCTTAGAGCTTAACAAAGATCGCGCTCTCAACCCCTTCTATCACCGCGCCTGGCGCGTTTTGCTAACCGGTACTGCGCGCAATATCGGCATTGCTTTGGTATTGGTGATGGTCTATCACTTTTTGCTAACCCGGCCGCTGGTGAATCTGGCCACGCGCTTTGCCGCTTTGGATCACGCCCAGGTACCGGTGCGTGATATTGCCCACCTGCGCAAGCACGAACACGATGAGCTGGGCTATATCGTCAACTCGGCAAACCGGCTACTCAGTAACTTCAACGAGAAGCACGCCGAGCTCCAACATCAACAGCAGCAGTTGAGCCTGATTCTCGACGCCAGCCCTAACCAGGTTTTCGCGGTCGACTTCGACGGTAATATGTTGTTTTTTAATCAGGCGTTTAAGCGCTATTTTGGCACCGATAACATAGATAATTACTATGCTCTTCTGGAATCTTGCAACATTAAAGAGTCGAGCCAAATTCGCTCGCTCATACAGCGCGTCTGTAAGAAGCAATCGCCGGTTTTTAATCGCCAGCAACACTTCAGTGGTATTCACAACGAGAGCCATGTGATGCAAATGTCACTGGTACCCTTCGTCTCCGAGCATGTTACTCGCGTTATTGTGGTGCTCAACAATATTACCGAATTGGTCGAGGCAGAAGAGCGGGTAGAGTATCTCGCTTATTGCGATACGTTGACGGGGCTGGCCAACCGCAACAAGATTCTGGAGCAATTGCAGGAGGACATTCATCGCTGCAAATCCAGCAACACTTATGGCGCTTTGCTGTTGATTGACCTTAACGACTTTAAGCGCATTAACGATACTATGGGGCATTCGCTCGGGGACGAGTTATTACTGCGCCTTTCGCAGCGTATGGCAATGCGTGTTCGCGAGCCGGAAACCTTGGCCCGCCTCGGCGGTGATGAGTTTATTTTAAGTATGCCGGAAATTGGCAGCAATCTTGAGCAAGTAAGGTTGCGTGCGGAGCATGTTGCAGAGCGTTTTCTACAGACGATTAATCAGCCGGTCACGCTAGCCAACCAGGACTTCGCCGTGCAGGCAACGGTCGGCATAGCGCTCTATCCTGTGAATGACTCCACCGTTGAATCGCTGTTATCTCAAGCCGATACCGCACTCAATGAGGCCAAACGGCGCGCACACGGCTCGCTGCAGGTGTTTGAACCGAAAATGGCCGCCGAGGTGAATCGTTTATTGCAACTGGAATCGGACATTCGCTCGTCGTATCAAGAGCATCGTTTTACCTTCCATTTGCAGCCGCTCATTGATTTACACGCGCGCTCTTTGGTCGGTGCCGAGGCATTGATTCGCTGGAACCACCCCATGCGCGGCGTCGTTTCGCCCTATGAATTCATAGGATTCCTGGAAAACTCGGAAATGATCAATCCGGTGGGAATGCAGTTGCTGGACGATGTCTGTCAGTTTATTCGCTCCCATAAAGAGCAGGGGCGCTTCCCGCCGGAAATGCGTATTGCGGTTAACATCAGCGAGCGTCAAATATACGATGCCGATTTTGTCGGTAAGTGTTTGTCCGTTTTGCAAAAATACAAGTTGCCCGGTAGTTGTCTGGAGTTTGAGATAACTGAGGGAGCGGCCTTGCACAACCTCGACGAAGTGGTTGATAAAATGCGCAAGTTGCAAAATGAGGGCATCACCTTTGCTCTGGACGATTTCGGTACCGGCTATAGTTCGCTGAGTTATCTAAAGCGTCTACCCGTCAACAAAGTTAAGATTGATAAATCATTTATCGATGACATTACTATCGACCCTCAGGATGCCGCCATGGTGGCTTCTATTATTGCCATCGCGCGAAATATGAATCTGTTGATCGTAGCAGAGGGCGTAGAGACCGATGCTCAGGCTCAGTGGTTATCTCAGTATGACGATATCCTGATTCAAGGCTATTTGTTCGACAAACCACTGCAGCCTGAAGTCTTTTCGCAGAACTATTTGCCTAAGCCGCCTGCGTACTAATTGGTTGCCAGTGGGCGAGGTTAAGCTTAGTCCCCGTTTAGCTCCGCCAGATATTGATCTTTCAGGTCCACATAATTCTTAGCTGAATAGCGGAAAAAGTCGCGCTCTTTATCACTCAGTGGTCTTACCTGTTTGCAGGGTGAGCCCATATAAACAAAACCCGACGCCAGACGTTTGCCGGGCGGCACCAGAGTTCCGGCACCGATGACGACCTCGTCCTCAACCACGGCCCCGTCCAGTATGGTCGCGCCAATTCCTACCAATACCCTGTTGCCAATCGTACAGCCGTGCAGGCAAGCACTGTGGCCCACGGTGACGTCGGAGCCAATGCTCAGCGGGTAGCCGTCGGGATTAAAAGGGCCTGCATGGGTGATATGCAGCACCGTGTTGTCTTGAATACTGGTGCGCTCGCCTATACGTATAGAGTGCATATCGCCGCGGGCGACCGCAAACGGCCAAACTGAGGAGTCTTCACCAATCTCGACATCGCCAATGACCAAGGCCCTGGGGTCGACGTATACCCGGGCGGCCAGTTTGGGTAGGTGGCCCTTAAAGGTGCGGGTGTTGCCTGCGGTTGAAGTGCGATTCATAGTAGGTACCTTTGCTAAGCGGTGTATCATACGCCATATTGTAGGGAAATTAATCACCTCAGCCGACGCTTAATACGCTGACCGGCTGTTGTAGGCAGAACCCAGTTTCAGGTGCACGGCTTGTATGTGGTGCACCGTATCCCCGGAGGAAGAATGACGCAAGAAAATGCGCACAACCCATTGCTAAGTGAACAACCCTTGCCAGAATTTAGCAAAATAAAACCCGATCATATTGTGCCCGCGGTAGAGCAATTGATTGAGCAGGGTCGAACTCATCTGCAAAAGTTGTTAGAGCAATTTGCCGAGGGTAATCTGCTGCCCACTTGGGAAAATTTGGTGGAGCCCCTGGAGGCCGAAGACGATCGCCTGGAGCGCGCTTTCTCACCCGTGAGTCACCTCAATGCAGTGGCCAATACCCCAGAGCTGCGCGATGCTTACAATACCAGTATCGCACTTCTGACCGAGTACAATACGGAAGTCTCACAAAACCGTGATCTGTATCGAGCTTACAAGGCCCTGGCGCAAAGTGAGCAATACACGGCTTTAGAGGCTGCGCAGAAAAAGGTCGTGGATAATGCACTGCGCGATTTCGTACTGGGTGGGGTGGCGCTCGACGGTGAGGCCAAACAGCGATTTGGCGATATTTCCCGGCACTTATCCGAGCTGTCGACACAATTTTCCAACAATGTGCTCGATGCCACAGGAGCCTGGTATCTTCACTTTGAGTCCGATTCGGCGCTGGCTGGTTTGCCGGAGTCTGCTCTTGCGCAGGCCGTGCAGGCCGCTGAACATAAAAAAGACGAGGATGGCAATCCGCTTTCCGGGTATGTCGTTACCCTCGACTTTCCGTCTTATTTGGCTGTGATGATGTACGCAGATGACCGCTCATTGCGGGAAAAAATGTACCGAGCTTTTGTTACCCGTGCCTGTGCCGACGGTACTAAGGCCGATGGTTCGAGCGCGGCGCAGTGGGATAATACGCCGCTGATTGCCGAGACTCTTAAATTGCGTCACGAACAGGCCGGGCTATTAGGTTTTAGTAACTACGCTGAACGCTCATTGGCGACAAAAATGGCCAACAGCACGGCGCAGGTTTTAAATTTCTTAGAAGAGCTGGCGCAGAAGTCGCGCCCGCAGGCACTACAAGATGTGGCAGAGCTGCGAGAATTTGCGGCTGAGCAAGGCTGTGAAGATCTACAAGCGTGGGATTTGACCTACTACAGTGAGAAATTGCGCAAGCAAAAATACGATATTTCTCAGGAAGAGCTGCGGCCCTATTTTCCCGCCGAAAAAGTGATTGGCGGTATGTTCGAGGTTGTATCGAAGCTTTTCGATATTGAGATCTTGCCGGTTGCGGCTTTTGATTCGTGGCATCCGGACGTGCGTTTTTATCAAATCTATCGCGACGGCAAACAGCTGGCGAGTTTTTACTTAGACCTGTTCGCCCGCGAGCACAAACGCGGCGGCGCATGGATGGCAGATTGCCGCGTGCGGCGGCAGACTGAATCCGGTATGCAATTGCCGGTGGCTTTTTTAACCTGCAATTTTACGCCGCCTGTGGGTACAACTCCGTCGCTGCTAACGCACGATGAGGTCACCACTTTATTCCATGAGTTTGGACATGGCTTACACCATATGTTGACGGCCATTGATGTAGCGGCCGTTAGCGGTATTAACGGTGTTGCCTGGGATGCGGTGGAGTTACCCAGCCAGTTTCTGGAGAATTGGTGTTGGCAAAAAGAAGTCGTCACCATGATTTCTGGCCACTATGAAAGTGGCGAGGCGTTACCTGAAGCCCTACTTGATAAAATGCTAGCGGCAAAGAATTTTCAATCGGGAATGCAAATGATGAGACAGCTTGAGTTCTCGCTGTTTGATTTTCGCTTACATGCTGAATATAACCCGGCCAATCCCATTCCCGCGGCTGTTGTACTGGACGATGTTAGGCGTCGCGTGTCAGTTATTCCTCAGCCTGCTTTCAATCGTTTTGAAAATGGCTTCAGTCACATTTTTGCCGGCGGCTACGCCGCGGGATACTACAGTTATAAATGGGCCGAAGTACTGTCTGCAGACGCCTTCTCGGCATTTGAGGAAGAAGGTATTTTTAACAGTAAAACGGGGCGGCGGTTTCTTAAGGAAATTCTGGAAAAGGGCGGCTCGGACGAACCGATGCAATTGTTTATGCGCTTTCGCGGTCGCGAACCGGCGATTGAGCCACTGCTCAAGCACAGTGGTTTGATTGCGGAGGCATCATGAGCAGCTACAGTGAAACGCCACGATTTTTAGCTGGCGCCATTTGCCCTAGGTGTGAAGCTCTTGACCGAATTAAAGTTTATTCTAAAAACGGCAGGGACTTTCGAGAATGTGTTGCCTGTGGGTTTGAGGATGAAATGCATTTTGCGGCAAACGCCCGGGAGCTCGAAACTCGGGTAAATGCAGCGCAAGAGGCGGTGCCGACTCAGGTAGTCAATATCGTAAAAATGCCTAAAAAATGAAACCGGACGTGAGTTCTACGCACTAGCAGCGTTGCTGAGAAAGGACTCTCGCAAACGCTCTAGGGGCATGGGATAACCAACAAAGTAACCCTGTAAGTAATCAATATTTTGCCGGCTGATCCAGTCGCGCTGTTCTTCGGTTTCAATTCCCTCGACGACCACCTCCATACTTAAGCCTTTGGCCAAAGCAACGATCGATTGGACTATGGCGCAATCTTGTAAGTTGCCGGGTAAATCTCTTACAAAAGAACGGTCAATCTTAAGCTTGTTAAAGGGCAGATGCTTGAGGCGAGACAGTGAAGAGTAACCCGTGCCAAAATCGTCAATAGCTAATGTTGGACCGAGACTCACGAGCGCTTGCAATGAGCGCATTAACTGTTGCGAGTCATGCTGTACGATATCTTCAATGACTTCGAACTCTAGTTGTTCTCCGCTTATATGATTTTCGTCAAGCCAGCGGGCAATATGGCAAGGTAGATCTGGATGGCGGACTTGTTCGGCACTCAAATTAATAGAGACTTTGGGCATTTTAATGCCATGCTGTTCGAGGTCTTTTATGTCGCGACACACGCGTTGTATGACGTTGGCATCTAGCTGATAGATTAGGTTGGAACTTTTCGCCAGGGGCAAGAAATCGGCAGGCGTCAGTAGGCCTTTGTCCGGATGTTGCCACCGCACTAAGGCCTCTACACCGACTAGGTGATAGCCGTTATTGCTGACAATTGGTTGATAAAAAACGTCCAGCGCCTGCAGGTCCAGAGCGCGTCTAAGTTCGCGCTCGAGTGTGAATTTGGCTCGTGCTTGTTGAGAAATTCTGGCATTGAAAAATTGGACACTGTTGGGGCCAATTTCTTTTGCCTGGTACATCGCGGCTTCGGCGTGACGCATCAGTGTAGAGTATTCGCGACCATCTTCCGGAAAAATACAAACACCCGAACTCAAGGTAATGGGAATGCTTACCGCAGGTAAGTGCAGTGGTTTCAGCAATTGATCGAGGAACTCTTCAATCGTCCGCTCTAAGTTGTTGCGACTGGAAGGGTTGCGAATAATCACAGCAAACTCGTTACCACCGATGCGCGCCACCTTATCTTTGCCTTTCACCACCAGCTGGCGCAGCTTATTGGCGGCCATAAGAATAACTTCGTCGCCCACCTCCTGACCGAGCCCGTCGTTAACTTGTTTGAGTTTATCAATGTTAATCCAGACCAATGCAAAGGGCTCGCTTGCACCGTCGGTTTTGGTATTGCGCACTAAATGGCTGAGGCGTTTTTGCAAAGAGCATTGATTGGACAAGCCGGTTAGATCGTCGAAATGAGTAACGTAATCCAATTCTTGCTGGCTTTGTTGCCAAGCCTCATAAGTGTTAATCAAGCTGATTGTGTCAGCCACGGAGCAGGCAAATGCGATTTCTGCTACGTTCCAATGTCGCTGTTGTCGGGATTCAAGGCATAGCACACCAAAAATTTCGCCGTGATCAAACACCGGGGCGTCAAGCATGGAAGCAACTTGCGCTGACTTCAGATATTCCTCGCCAAAACTGCAGGTACGTGGGTCTTGGTACGCATCCGAAGCGTCAATAATGCGCTCTCTTAACATCGCCGAGAAATACTCTGGATGATCTTTGTTGAGCAGGTGAATACGCTCGTGCGAGGAGCCGGTGGTTTGGTCGTACAGGGTTTCAAGATCCAGGCGCAGTTGGTCGTGCGAGAGCTGCCAAACGCTGGCGCGTTGTACATCGAGAAGTTCGCAGCACAACACCGATAGCTCATCGAGTTTGTCGCGGCGGGATAGGCGCACAAAGCCTTCGCTGTGGCTGAAAGCCATCAGTTGTTTATGGAGCGCGATATAGTGCTCGCTTTCATCCATAGCTCGACCAGAATGAGTGTAAAGAGGTAGTCGGTTAATTCGACATAAGCCTAATTCAATATGGCACCTGTCCAGCGATCTGTCTAATAACAATTAGGATTAGAGCGTCGTCTGGTAAGGCATGGAGAGCGTATGAGCAGGCGCTGTAACTTTAGCGTCGCCTGGTGTCAAAATTTAGAAAAATCGCTCTGTCGGCCGCAAGGCAAGGCCAGCGCGACAGCTCAACAGACCAGCCATTTTTTTTGTGTCGTTCAAAAAAGTGCTCAAACGCGGCGCCGGTAAAGCTGTATTCGCTCAGTAGTAGCTCGGCGGAAAACAGCACAGCCTGATCGAGTTCATTGGCAAAGGGCTCGCCAATCAGCTCGTGGGCAATTAGGTTAGCGCGCGTGGTGTCCATCGGTACCAATGGTTGTCCGCAGTGTTGAATAAAGCGGTCGTTAATCTCTTCTAGCAAGCGGTGAGCAAGGTAGGCTTCATCGAGAAGCGATTCCAGCGGGCTGTGCTCGGCAAGCAAGTCTGGCGGCTTAAGAAAATAGTCCGTTGCAATACTGAGCAGCGGTTGCACCTCTTTGATCAGTCCGGCGTCGCAGGCGATTTCGTATATCGCCTCGATAAAGTCTGGTACATGCTCAATATAACGGACCACGAAATCTGCCAATAGTAGAGGGGCGGAATCGGCGGGCAGGCTGATGGCATTGTGTAGTTGGGGGGCTCGCAGTGCCAGACATTCGACCAGAGAGGCGGTTTCTCCCTGCCGCTCGGTGGCGCTTTCGATGATGTCGCGAATCTGGCCTATTTGTTCTTGCATCGCGGGCCGCTCGATTTGAATGTCTGGCACTCGCAGAGGTGGGTTTTTATTTGGGTTCGCCCGTGGATGCATTGAGGTGCCTTGTAAATATACTTGGTTTGTTTAAAAAGTAATATAAATATGCGCCATTGCAAGTTATCCAAGAGATTAATAACGCATTAATAATCGCCAGGTAGGCAGAAAAAGGCATAACTGGCCGATATCATTTTTGCCTAAGTACGTTGTGAACGTTCAATCGTTTAAGCTGGCCCTCATTCGTTTCAGGCGCTTCAGGGTGAATGGGTGCTTACCGGTTGTCAGGGGCGGCACAGTTCTCTAATCCATTTAAGCGGCGCTTTATATGCTGTGTGTATTTTAATAGCCACCACATTCTAGCGGGCTAAAGTGCGTTTAAGTACCCAGGCCATAGACAGCCCCCGGGTTAAATTAAACAGGCAGAAAGCAAACCACAACCCGGTATTGTGCCAGTCGGTAGTCAGCCACCACGCCGGGAAAAATACCAGAAGCATGCAGCCTGCCATGGAGAACTGCATCGCTCGGGTCATGCCCATGCCGATAAAAATACCATCGAGCTGGTAGCCCCAAACGGCGATCAATGGCAAGGCAATTACCCAGGGGAACTGTTTGTTCGCCTCCGAAAGCACGGTCGGTAGCGTTGTAAACAGTTGTAGTAAAGGGTCTTTACTCAGCCAAAAAATAAGGCTGATGAGCAGTGCGCTTGCCGCAGCCATTACGGTCGTGGCCTGTATGACGCGCCACAACTCGCGACGATCGCGCGCGCCCGTCGCTTTGCCGCACAAGGCCTCGGCGGCGTGGGCAAACCCGTCGAGAGCGTGGGAGGTGAGCATCAAAAGCTGTAGCAAAATAGCGTTAGCGGCTACGATATTAGTGCCTGCCCGTGCCCCCTGAGCGGTAAAAAACGTAAACACTCCGAGTAGGCATGCAGTTCGAACGAATAGGTGGCGATTGATATGCAATAGCGGTAAGTAAGCATGCCAAAGGCGCATGTGTGCCAGTCGCTGGCGCCACGTTTGGGTGAGCGGCAACCGCAATACGCGCCGCCGCAACATCCACAAGCCACAAACAAGCCCAGTGTATTCGGCGACTACACTGGCATAAGCGGCGCCGTCGCTGGCGAGCCCCAGCCCCAGCACGAACAAAAAATCCAGCGTGATGTTAAGGGCATTGGTTACAAGAAGTATCACCAGCGGACTGCGCGTGTCTTGATGACCAATAAACCAACCGATGATGGTGTAGTTGATAAGCGTGGCAGGGGCGCTCCAGAATCGTATACCACTGTAGCTGGCAGCGAGTGTCAATGACTCCTGGGTCGGCTTCATCCAGCTCATCGCAAGCTCCACGATCCAGCCGCGACACAGCAGTAAAACCGCTGCCAGTGAGAGCGCCAAAGCAACTGAGCGCAGCCAGAGCACCAGGGTGTCTTCCCAATCCTGACGTCCCACGGCGCGCGATACTAAGCTGGTGGTCCCCATACGCAGAAAGCCTAACGACCAAAACACCATGGTTATGACGCTGCTGCCAACCGCTACCGCTCCCAGGTATGCTGCCGAGGGCAGATGGCCGAGAATGGCCGTGTCGACAGCACCGAGCAAGGGCACGGATAAATTGCTCAGCATGATCGGCCAAACCAGAGGCCAAATGCCGGCACTGCGAACCCGCCAACGCTTTCTAAGGGATTGATTTTGCATCATTAATTAGGCTTTGGAGTTTAACTAAGAGACGCCGTGTATCTTCTCACAGAGTGTGGCCTCAGTGATAAATTTATTGACTTTTGCGCCGTGCTATGGCCAGATAAATCGCTGTAGTTGCGACAAATTGCCGCAGTTTATTCGTTGTACCCTCCCGAATTTCTTCGCTGGTACCAATAAGCTAGGCCCTGTCATGCTGATTCAGTAGGTACTGTTGTGACTTACAAGGCGCTTGGAGTCTCGTTTAGTTACTCCCAATAAACGAGTGGTGGCTTGTCACCACAGCCCCGTGATTTGGGCTAAGTTTGGAGTTTGGCAAAGCGATATCCGCTGCCTGATAAGATCGAGTGTTAGCCGTAACGACTGAATCAGTAGAAACAGGATTCAAAGCACCCGTGTGGCTTGTCATATAAGCGATACCTGCTTTGAGTTAGAGTGGCGTCTGGGGGTTAGCCTCAGCAATACATACCTCTGTATGAGTGATGGTGAACATTACCGTGATGTCCGCCGACCCAAAGGGGCAACAACAATAACGCGGGCAAGAGAATTGCCTGCGCAAGAATAAGCATAATGAAACTAAACGGAGAAGATGGGCAATGTTGAAAACAGCACGTGGCCTTTGTGCCTGGTTGCTTGGTTTCGCGGTGATGCTTTCATCCAGTTGGGTGTTAGCAGAAGAAGCTGAGCAGTTGAAGTTCAATATGACCCGGGGGGTGACGCCGGTCAGTCAAGATATCCACGGCCTGCACATGCTGATGTTTTGGTGGTGTGTCGGGATTGGCGTGGTGGTTTTTGGCATCATGTTTTTCAGCATGTTTGTGCACCGCAAATCCCGGGGTGTAAAACCTGCTAATTTCCATGAAAGCACCGCTCTGGAGCTGACCTGGACCGCAATTCCTTTCGCTATCCTCATAGCCATGGGTATTCCCGCCTCGAAATCATTGATCGAGTTGTACGATACCTCCGAATCGGAAGTGGACGTACTGATTACGGGTTACCAGTGGCGCTGGAAATACGAAGTACTCGGTGAGGACGTCAGCTTCTTCAGTAATCTTTCCACCCCGCGCGATGAGATCGACGGCTTCGCGGAAAAGAATCCGAACTATTTGCTAGAAGTGGATGAGCCTCTGGTGTTGCCAGTGGGCAAGAAAATTCGCTTTATCGTGACCGCCAATGACGTGATCCACAACTGGTGGGTACCCGATTTCGGCGTGAAGCGCGATGCCATTCCCGGTTTCACCAACGATTCCTGGGCGGTGATCGAAGAGCCTGGCGTTTACCGCGGCCAGTGCGCCGAGTTGTGTGGTAAAGACCACGGCTTTATGCCTATTGTCGTAGAGGCCAAATCTGACGCTGAATACCGCGCCTGGCTCGACGAAAAGAAAGCCGCTGCCGCCGCGCTGGCTGAACTTACTGAAAAAACCTTCACCTTCGATGAGCTCTACGCCAAGGGTGAGGAAGTTTACAACCGTTCCTGTGCCGCCTGCCACCAAGCGAATGGTGAAGGGGTGCCCGGCGCTTTCCCAAGTTTGAAGGAAGGCATTTCTGTTGGCCCAATTCAAAATCACATTGATGTTGTGGTTAATGGTGTTCCCGGTACCGCTATGCAGGCGTTTGGTGAGCAATTGTCGGAAGTCGACATTGCTGCCGTTGTAACCTACGAGCGCAATGCCTGGGGCAATAACATGGGCGATCTCGCCCAGCCGCTCGATATTTATAATCATAAACAGGGCAAATAGGAGGTAGACAATGGCTCACGGTCCCGCAAAAGGTATTACGCGCTGGTTGTATACCACCAACCATAAAGACATCGGTAGCATGTACTTGTGGTTTAGTTTTGCTATGTTCTTTTTGGGCGGTATTTTCGCCCTGGTGATTCGCGCCGAGTTGTTCCAGCCCGGTCTGCAAATTGTAGAACCTAATTTCTTTAACCAAATGACCACCATGCACGGCCTGGTGATGGTGTTCGGTGCGGTCATGCCGGCCTTTGTCGGCCTGGCAAACTGGATGATACCGATGCAAATCGGTGCACCGGATATGGCCCTGCCGCGGATGAACAACTGGAGTTTCTGGATTCTGCCGTTCGCGTTTGCCATGCTCTCTTCCACTTTGTTTATGGAAGGCGGCGCACCAAACTTCGGCTGGACATTCTATGCACCACTGTCGACCACCTACGCCCCGCCGTCGGTGACTTTCTTTATTTTTGCCGTGCATATCATGGGTGCCAGTTCGATTATGGGGGCGATCAACATTATCGCTACCATCATGAACATGCGCGCGCCTGGCATGACCTACATGAAGATGCCGCTGTTTGTCTGGACTTGGTTGATCACGGCCTTCTTGCTGATTGCCGTTATGCCGGTTCTCGCGGGTGTAGTCACCATGATGCTGATGGACATCCACTTCGGCACTAGCTTCTTCGACGCCGCTGGCGGCGGTGACCCGGTATTGTTCCAGCACGTATTCTGGTTCTTCGGGCACCCCGAGGTGTACATCATGATCCTGCCAGCCTTTGGTATTGTCAGTGCGATTATTCCAACTTTCGCGCGCAAACCTCTGTTTGGTTACAGCTCAATGGTTTACGCCACCGCAGCGATTGCGTTCTTAAGCTTCGTGGTTTGGGCGCACCACATGTTTACCGTGGGCTTGCCCATTGCCGGCGAACTTTTCTTTATGTGGGCGACCATGTTGATTGCGGTACCCACCGGCGTGAAGATATTCAACTGGGTGGCAACCATGTTCAAGGGCGCCATGACGTTTGAAACGCCCATGTTGTTTTCCATCGCTTTTGTGATTTTGTTTACCATTGGTGGCTTCTCCGGTTTGATGCTCGCCATCGCCCCGGCGGATTTCCAGTATCACGACACCTACTTTGTGGTGGCGCATTTCCACTATGTGTTGGTGCCAGGCGCAATCTTCTCGATTACGGCGGGTGTGTACTATTGGCTGCCCAAGTGGTGCGGCAACATGTACAACGAAACCATGGGTAAGATGCATTTTTGGTTGGCGTTTATTGGCTTGAATGTGACTTTCTTCCCTATGCACTTCTCGGGTCTGGCCGGCATGCCGCGTCGTATTCCCGACTACAACATGATGTTCGCGGACTGGAACATGATCTCCTCTGTTGGCGCCTTCTTGTTTGGTGCCGCTCAGGTTATGTTCCTGTACAACATCATCGCGACCATCGTGTCGGGCAAAAAAGCCACCGATGAAGTGTGGGAAAATCCAGAAGGATTGGAGTGGACGGTTCCGTCACCGGCGCCTTACCACACCTTTGAAACGCCACCGGAGTACAAGTAAGCATCGGTTAGGTAAGCGGTAGAGATAACAGACATGAAGTGGTTGCCGGAAAACCCCAACGCCCGATTGACGGTAAAGTTAACCGCCGTTGTCAGCTTCATGTTTGTGTTTGCCATATTTATCATGCCGCCACTGTACGATGCGTTTTGTGAAATAACTGGCCTTAACGGTAAGACGGGTGAAAAGTACCAAGCGGTCGATGTCAAAGTCGATACCAGCCGCGAAATCAAAGTACAGTTTGTCGCCACCAACAATGAAGGCATGCCCTGGCAGTTTGGTCCGGAAGTTAAAACCGTAACGGTACATCCGGGCGAGCAGACGAGAATTAACTACCTGGTGAAAAATACCACGGGTAGAGACATGATCGGCCAGGCCATACCGTCGCTGATACCTTACAAGGCGGCCAGTTACTTTCACAAAACAGAGTGTTTTTGTTTTAACCAACAGGCGCTGTTAGCCGGAGATGACGCAGTTCTGCCGATGTATTTTATCGTCGATCAGGACTTGCCCAAGTACATCAAAACAATCACGTTAAGTTATACCTTGTTTGATGTTACTGACCGCTTCAGCGAAGAAGAGTTGTTAAGCATGGCCGCAACCGGGCCTATAACATTAACCGCAGAACAATAACATTTTGCGCGGGGAGTAGAACTATGAGTGGAGGAACCTACTACGTACCGGAACAGAGCAAGTTGCCAATCTGGGCAAGCTTTGGTCTGTTTTTAACGGTATTTGGTGCGGCCAATTGGATGAACGGTAATTCTTATGGTCCCTGGCTGTTTTTTGCCGGTGGCTTGACGTTTGCCGCGGTACTTTGGAATTGGTTCAGTATTGTCATATCGGAAAATATGGCGGGTATGAACAGCCCACAGCTAAAACGCTCTTATGTCATGGGGATGCAATGGTTCATCTTCTCTGAGGTGATGTTCTTTGCTGCGTTTTTTGGCGCTCTGTTTTATATCCGCACTTTGGCTGTGCCTTGGTTGGCCGGTGAAGGTGACGGCGGTGCGAGCAGTGAGTTGTTGTGGCCGGGCTTTAATGCCGAGTGGCCGTTGATGACGACACCGGATATGGCTGTTAATGGTGAAGACGCTTTGGTGAAAGGCCCTGAGCAAAATATGAGCTGGCCTGGTTTTGCGGGCTTGCTTGGCTGGCTGCCGTTCTGGAATACAGTGATTCTGCTTACGTCCAGTGTGACGGTGCATTTTGCCCACACAGCGATTAAAAGCGACAAACGCAAGCAGTTTAATATAATGCTCGGCGTCACCGTGTTGTTGGGGTTCATCTTCCTAATTTTGCAGGCCGAAGAGTATATTCACGCCTATACCGAGCTTGGCTTGACGCTCGAGTCCGGCATTTACGGTACGACCTTCTTTATGCTGACGGGCTTCCACGGTGCCCACGTCACCATGGGTACCATGATGCTGCTGGTTATGTGGTTGCGATCGATAACAAAAGGCCACTTTAAATCAGACGATAACTTTGGATTTGAAGCGGCCAGTTGGTACTGGCACTTTGTTGATGTGGTTTGGGTCGGATTATTTTTTGCTGTTTACGTATTTGGCTAAGGCCAAAACCCTGGGGCTAGCGTAAGTGCTGGTCCCAGGGAGCGCTGTCATTGAGTATTCCACTGTAAAAGCCGTACCCCACACAAATCATCATCAAAACCGCCAGCGCAATACGAACACCTAACGCGTAAAGCGTGCGCTTGGAATCAGGTACGCCCACATCGCGTAACAGAAAGTTTAGGCCCGCACTAAGACTGAGTACGACGCCAATAAACAAAACAAGAATGATAATTTTCAACCACATAGTATTATCCTGAAAATAAATGTTGCCCGAGGCAGGATACCCTTGCCGAATGCATTAGTCACCCTAGACTGAATTCGGGATCGCAGAAGATGTAATAGGTAACGCTGTGACACCCAAATCATCACCTTCACTTAAGTGGACTCCCAGCACCCCGCTACTGATATTTACGGCACTGTTTTTCCCTGTGTTAATTGCATTGGGTGTATGGCAATTGGATCGAGCTGACGAAAAACAGCAAATGGAAACACTGCTGAATGAACGTCAATCCAATGCGCCAGTGGCCATCAATGGCCGCGCGTTAATTGACCCCTATACCCGTATCATTGCCGAGGGGGAATTTGATAACAGTCGCTTGTGGTTAGTGGACAACCGTCAGCGAGGCGGTCGCCCGGGTTATGAGGTCGTTCAACCCTTTATTCTAAGCTCAGGCCCGGAAGTGTTGGTGAACCGCGGATGGGTGGTGGCACCGAGTACTCGCGAGGAACTACCGGTGGTTAACTTAGTGGCAGGCAGGCAAATGTTGTTTGGCTCCGTCGCGGTTGTGTCCGACCATCCAATGTTAAGTGCTCAAACCGACAGCGATGCCTGGCCTAAGATAATAACTCAAATTGTGCCAGAGCAAATGATAGCAGGCGACCACACTGTTACCGAGTATTATGTCCGTATTGACGCCGCCAGCGTCGGCGCCCTGCGTACTGAGTGGCAGCCAATCAATATGAGTGCCAGTAAGCATACAGGCTACGCTGTGCAATGGTTTGCCATGGCGCTCGCTTTGTTTATTCTTTCTATTTTTGCCAACACCAATATCGCCACATGGTGGCGCCAACGAAAAACGCATTGAGGTGAGCCGTATAATGACAGCACAAGCCAATAAAAAACGTGGACAAATACAAGCGCTCTTGCTGATGCTGGTGGTTGCTCTTCCAATGATTGCGGCCTACACCATTTATCATACCGGCTGGGGAATGCCGACGGGAACCGTGAATAAAGGCGAACTGGTACAACCGCCGCAGCGGCTAAGCGACTTAAAATTGCTAACAGCGGACGGAGACGTATGGGATATCGATGCAGAAGATAAGCGCTGGCGCTACGTTATTCCGGGCAACGCCGAATGCGACCGCACCTGTATGGACAACCTTTACCTGACGCGGCAAGTGCATATTCGGCTGAATGACAAGGCACGCCGGGCAGAACGAATCTATTTGTTACTTGACGACGCCCTTGCGCCCGAACTGAGCGAACATATTGCGGCCGAGCACCCGTTACTGCGCGTTATGCGGGCCAATAGGGCGGATGTTGAAAAAATGCTGGCTGCGACAAATTTTGCAGGTCACGCCGCGAAAGCCGGGCGTTACTTTCTGATGGATCAACAGGGGTTTTTAATGTTGGCTTATCATCCGGGCGATAAAGGCGGTGAGCTGCTCAAAGATATGAAAAAAATGTTAAAAACGTCCTACGAAGACTAAGTACAAGAAGTTGTTAATATGACTAAGAAAGATATTGTGTGGGGTTTCCGGTTGGCACTGATCGCCACCGCACTGGCGTCGATTGTGGTTGTGTTGGGTGCTTTTACCCGCCTGGCGGATGCCGGCTTGGGTTGCCCCGACTGGCCCGGTTGCTATGGCCACCTGACCTGGCCCACCACCGCCGAGCATGTCGAGGCCGCGGAGGCGTTGTTCCCCGAGGCGCCGGTTGAGCATGATAAAACCTGGCCGGAAATGGTGCATCGTCACTTTGCCGGCACCCTGGGTTTACTGATTTTAGGTGTAACCATTTTCACCTGGCGTAAAGCGGCGACCACCGGCGCTGCGTTGCCGCGTTGGCACACCCTGGGTTTGCTGATTCTGGTGATTATTCAGGCGGCTTTTGGTATGTGGACTGTGACCCTAAAGCTTTGGCCACAAGTGGTTACGGCACATCTGTTGGGCGGTTTTGCCACCTTGAGTATGCTGTGGTTATTGGCCCAGCGGTTGGGCCCATGGCATTGGCAAACCGATCAACTGCGAATGTTGACTGGGCTAAAGCCTTTGGTAGTGCTGGGCTTGTTCTTTGTGATTGTTCAGATAGCGCTCGGTGGTTGGGTTAGCTCAAACTACGCCGCATTGGCGTGTACGGACTTTCCCACCTGCCACGGTGAATGGTGGCCGGAAATGGACGTCGCCCGGGGTTTCAATTTAACTCAAACCATCGGCCCCAATTATTTGGGCGGCCTGTTGGAAGGCGATGCGCGCACCGCAATTCACATGGCGCATCGCATGGGCGCCATAGTGGTGACAGTAACCCTATTATTATTGTTGCGACGCCTGTTTAAAGTCAGAGTCGCCCGCAGCATGACATTCGTATTGTTGGGTGTTCTTTTGCTGCAAATCGTCCTCGGTATTACCAACGTTTTGGCGCATTTGCCGCTCGCAGTGGCCGTCGCCCATAATGCGGTTGGCGCTGTTCTACTGCTGTGCATGGTAACCTTGACGCATCGTGTGTTTACGGCGCAAAGTAGCACCACAATTTCTAACGATACCAGCAACCGGGTAGCAGCATCATGAGTCAAACCGAAGCCACAATGGCAACATCCAGCTGGCGCGATTACTACGAGCTCACCAAACCCAAAGTCGTCATGTTGATGATTTTGACCTCAGTGATAGGCATGTTGCTGGCCGTACCGGGCATGGTACCTCTCGATGTCCTAATTATCGGTAATTTGGGTATTGCCCTGTGTGCGGGTTCAGCCGCCGCGGTAAACCATCTGGTCGATCGCGGTATCGATCAGAAAATGGCGCGTACACTTAACCGGCCCGTAGCCAAGGGCCGTGTTGAGCCACTGCATGCTCTTATTTTTGCCGGGGTTATTGGCACGCTGGGTATGGCACTGTTGGTATTGTTTATCAACACATTGACAGCGATTTTGACTTTGGTATCTCTGCTTGGTTATGCCTTGGTATACACCCTGTTTTTAAAGCGGGCGACACCACAGAATATTGTGATTGGGGGCATTGCCGGTGCGGCGCCACCGCTGTTGGGTTGGACCGCCGTTACCGGAACACTGGATGGCCACGCTCTGCTATTGGTGTTGATTATTTTTGCCTGGACCCCGCCGCACTTTTGGGCGTTGGCGCTGCACCGCAAAGACGATTACGCCAAAGCCGATATTCCAATGCTGCCGGTAACGCACGGCGAAAAGTACACCAAGCTGCATATTTTTCTCTACACCATTATTATGATTTTGGTGACATTGTTGCCTTTTATCACTGGTATGCTGAGTTGGATCTATCTGGTGGGCGCTCTGGTTTTGGGAGCAGGCTTTTTGTACTGGTCGTTTATGTTGATGGTGAGTAAACGCGAAGGCTTAGGCATGGAAACGTTTAAATATTCCATTATTTATTTAATGGCTTTGTTTGTCGCTATGTTGGCCGACCACTACCTACTGCCCACGCATCCACTGACAATGTAACGGAAACTGACGTTAAATGAGTGAAGTAACCGAAGCCCAGAAAACCAAGCGTAATATTCGCTGGACCATTGCATTTTGCTTGCTGTTTATTGTTGGCGTTGTGTCTCTGGTGGTGAACAAAATTGTTTCACCCCGCGTTATGAATGCCGATGAGTTGCGATTAAACGGCGCTATTATGTTTGATATGCCTAGGCGCTTTGAACCCTTTGAACTTGTTAATCAAAATGCTGAGGCGTTTACGCAGGAAGACTTTAAAGGGCACTGGTCTTTGCTCTATTTTGGTTTTACCCACTGCCCTGATATTTGCCCCACAACCATGGCCGATATGTCACGTTTGGTTAGCGCTTTGCCACAAGATATTGCGAACAATACCGAGGTTATGCTGATTAGCCTCGACCCAGCCCGAGATACACCTGAGTTGATGAAGCAATACGTGACCTACTTTGGCGCAGACTTCACCGGCGTAACCGGTGATTTTCTCACTATTCGGCGCTTTGCTAATCAGGTTAACGTAGCCTTTAGTAAAGTGACTCAAGGTGACGACTACACAATAGATCACTCCGGCAACGTGGTGTTGATTAACCCGCGTGGCGATTACCATGGCTTTTTCAAGCCGCCGTTTGAGTTGGCAAAGCTTAAAGCGACTTATAGCTCTATCTATCAGAGCTTTGATGGTTAGCAACAGATGCCGCAGAGCTTAGCCCTGGCCACCCACGTAGCGGCAGCTTAGGTTCTTGCAGCTTTGCTATTTTGAGCGCTAAATTGCCTCGCCCACCTTACCAAGCGTAATTTCATATAGTAAAGTGCTTGTCTCTATAAAAATGCGCGTTCGGCGCTGAACAAAAGAGCCAAACTCTATGATTCGTGTACCTGCGCCCCTCCGGGCCCTTGTTCTGAGTGTCATCTGTTGTCCCTTAGGCGCCGCACAGGCGGCCGAACCATTAAGCTTGTGGTTCGATAAGCCTGTTTCCGATTGGGAGCGCGAAGGTTTGCCCATTGGTAACGGGGCGCAAGGCGCGGTGCCATTTGGCGGCATTGCCAAAGAGCGTATTCAGCTGAATGAGAAGTCCCTTTGGGAGGGCGGGCCCGGTTCCAGGCAGGGTTATACTTTTGGTTGGCCGGAGGAGGGCAACCAACATGGGGCACTGGCTGAGGTGCAGCAAACCCTTCAAAAAGAAGGACATATGACCCCGGAAGCGGCCGCCGCAAAAATGGGGCGCGCCAATCCGGGGTACGGCAATTATCAAAATTTTGGTGCGATTGAATTGGAGTTTGCCGCACCGGGCGAAACGAGCCATTACCAGCGTCGTCTTGATTTGACGACAGGCACTTTGACGGTGAGCTACCGACAGAATCATATCGACTATGAGCGGGAGTACTTTTACAGTTATCCCGATCAGGCGTTAGTGGTGCGCCTGTCCGCGAACCAACCCGGCAGCATTACCTTTAACGCCCGTTTTGATATACCCGATAACCGAACCCGGCAAGATACGGTTGTTGATAACAGCATAATGGTGCGCGGGGCGCTCAATGATAATGGGTTGGTCTATCAGGGCCAGTTGGCTGTACTGACAGACTCCGGCCATCGCAAGCTGATGGTCGAAGAAAATATTGCTTCGGTGACTGTCGAAAAAGCAGATACAGCCGTGCTTTTGTTCTCGGCGGCGACCGACTACGCCGGGAAGTTCCCTAGCTATCGCGGTGATGACCCCGCAGCCAAAGTGAAGGCCCGGATAAAAGCTGCCGAGGCCCGCGGCTTTACTCAGCTGCAGAACCGCCACCGGGAAGATTATCAATCGCTGTTTGGTCGCGTGGCTTTGGACATAGGTCAAAAGCCGTATCAGCGTACGACCGAACAGCTGTTGAGCGGTTATGGCCAAGGGGACGCAGTGTTGGATCGCACTCTGGAGGCGCTTTACTTCCAGTACGGGCGCTATTTGTTGATCGGCGCATCGCGTGCGGGCTCTTTGCCGGCGAACCTGCAAGGGGTATGGAACAACTCCAATACACCGCCGTGGAACGCGGATTACCACGTCAACATCAATATGCAGATGAATTACTGGCCGGCATTGGTGACCAATCTCGCTGAAACCGCGCTGCCTTTTTACGACTTTGTTGAATCTCTGGTTGAACCAGGTCAGATTTCAGCACAAAGGTTGGTCGGCGCCGATGGCTGGACGGTATTTTTAAACACCAACATTTACGGTTTCACCGGTGTTATTGCCTGGCCCACCGCGTTTTGGCAACCGGAGGCCGGTGCCTGGTTAATGCAGCACTATTACGAACATTACTTATTCACTCAGGACGAGACTTTTTTGCGAGAGCGCGCCTACCCAATTATGCGGGGCGCAGCACAATTTTGGCTGGACGCGCTGGTGACCGACCCCCGCGATGGCAAGCTGGTGGTAAGCCCGAGCTTTAGCCCCGAGCATGGCGACTTTACGATAGCGGCGGCCATGAGCCAGCAAATTGTCACCGAGCTGTTTACTAATACCGTGGCCGCGGCTCGCCAGCTTGGCATGGAGTCGGCCTTTACCGCCCAGTTAGAGGCGGCGTTGGCCAAGCTCGATAACGGCTTGCGGGTAGGCAGCTGGGGTCAGTTACAAGAGTGGAAAGAGGATCGGGACGACCCCGAGAGCAAGCATCGCCATGTCTCACATTTATACGCACTGCACCCGGGCCGCACCATCACGCCCGCAACCACGCCCGACTTGGCCCAGGCCGCCAAGGTGAGCCTGAACGCGCGCGGCGATGGCGGTACCGGTTGGTCACAGGCCTGGAAGGTCAACTTTTGGGCGCGCCTGGAAGATGGCAACCGCGCTCATAAAGTATTGGGCGAACAGTTCAAGCGCAGTACCCTGCCCAATCTATGGGACAACCACCCACCGTTTCAGATCGATGGCAACTTTGGCGCTACCGCCGGTATGGCCGAGATGCTCCTGCACAGTCACGACTTGCGCCTTACCTTACTGCCAGCACTGCCCAGTGCTTGGGGTGCCGGCAAAGTCACGGGGCTAAAGGCCCGTGGCGACATCACAGTCGACATAGAATGGGCCAATGACCAACTTAAACAAGCGGTGTTAACTCCAGCGGCTGACGGTGATATCACTTTGGTGGGTCAGCAGTATCAGGTGCGAAACCTAGAAACCGCAAAACCAGTACAAACCACTAAGACCAGCGATCGCGGCCTCTCTTTCCTAGCTGAGGCTGGCCACACGTATGCGGTATTTCCGCAAGTCTTGCAATAACTTACCTTCTTTCTCAACTCTCTTTAGCCTCCTTAAACCATAGCCTTCAGCCCCAGTTTTGCACTGGGGTGGGCTCACTGACGCCAATCTGAGCGGTGCTGTTACCCACCTCATGCGTTTTATATAGTAAAAGAGTTGCACCAATAAAATGCCTAGGGTATAAAGTATGGCGAAAGTTCAAATAAGAAAATATTTTTCCATGTGAATAATATCTGCTGTGTCCTGGAAATGCGCTCGACGCGATTACTCAATCGTTTTGTCGCGGGGGCACAAGCGCTTTACATAAAAAAATAGGAGAGACCTGTGATCAGAAAGCCCCAGCTACTTCCGTCCAGCAAACGTTGGATCTCGACTACCTGTGCGTCCTCACTGGTACTGTGCGCGCTCGGTGTCGTCGGCCCGGCAATGGCTCAAGAAACAAGCGCAGAAGAAGAATTTTTAGAAGAGGTTGTCGTGACCGGCGTGCGTGCCAGCATCGAGACTGCCCAAGCCATCAAGCGTGACTCTACAGTTATCGTAGACTCTATTGTTGCGACTGACATTGGTAAGTTACCTGATGTTAATGTTGCTGAAACTTTACAACGTATTTCAGGTGTACAGATCTCGCGCAATCGCGGTGAGGGTAGCGATATTGCCATTCGAGGTTTAACCCAGATTCGCACCGAGGTTAATGGCCGCGACAGCTTTTCCACCACTAACGGCCGATCGCTGAGTTTTGAGGATGTCCCCTCCGAACTTTTGGCCGGTATCGATGTGTACAAAAACCCGGCTGCCAACCAAATTGAAGGCGGCATTGGCGGTGTGGTCGATTTGCGCACCCGCATGCCCTTTGACGCCGACGGACGTCTGATCAGTGGTTCGATCAGCACCACACACTACGACGTGCGCGATGACGAGGGCTATGACATTTCCGGCCTGTATTCTGACCGGTGGGAAACCAGCGCCGGTGAGTTCGGGTTTTTGGTGAACCTCTCCTTCAGTGAGGCGGTTTTCCGCGAAGACAGAATTACTGTCGAGCCGTTTTTCACCCGCACCGACATTCCCGGCTTTGAGGGTGAGTCGGTAGAGGTGGCCTCCGGCGGTGGTATTTCCTCGTGGAATGGTGACCGCGAGCGCACGGGTGCGGCCGTGGCGTTTCAGTGGGCCCCCAATGACGATATGGAGCTTTATGCGACCTACCTGACTTCACAGTACGAATTCTACGACCCGCAAACCGGCTTCTTCGCCTATGGTGCCGGCGAAGGTGGCTCCTTGACACCGGTTGAGGGCAGCTACAGTTTTGACGAAGACGGCAACTTGTTGACTGGTGGTTTTGTCAGCCCGCCGACACAATCTTTTACCCGGGATTCCACCCGCGATTCGCAAACCACAGACTACGCCGTTGGGTTTAAGTGGAGTATTACACCAGCACTGGAGTGGAGTTCCGACCTGCAATACGTCGACTCTGAAACCACGTACCGCGATGTGACAGGCTTTGGATCGTTGGATGGTGGTTCCACCTTCTATCTCGACCTGACCGGAGAGTTGCCGGAGTTTATGCTCGAGCCCGCAGGCTTTATGGATGATCCGACCAACTATTTCTACCAGGCGATGATGAATCGCACTGCAGACAACGTGGGCGACGAGCTTGCGCTGCGCAGTGACCTGGAGTGGGATTTCGATGAAGGTGGTTTGATGCGCTCGTTTACCGCCGGTGTTCGCTATACCAATAAAGATATCGAAACGTCCGATTCCGGGTTTGTCTGGTCGGCGATATCAGGCCCTCCGTGGGACGGCAGTGATGTCGCTCAGGCCGATTACGAAGAGTTTCCCGATTACTACGCACCGGATCCCCATCAGGATAGCTTCTGGCGCGGTGAAGGTTCCGACAGCCTGTTCGGCTCACACTTTGTCGTAAGCCCAGAGCTCATGACCCAACGCGAAGACGCTCTGGCCGTTCTCGGTGGGCTCAACCCGCAATCCGGAGCGCCGACCGAGTTCTCTGAGCAGAACCAGCTTAACGTTCAAAACGAAGAGACTCAGGCCATCTACGGCATGTTGGACTTCGGTATGGACGATTTCGCCTTGCCGTTTGACGGCAATGTCGGTGTACGCGTCGTCAAAACCAATGTCACCGCTGATGGTGTGCAGACTCTGACCTATCGTGAACCGAGCGACACAGGCACAGAAATTCAGTATCAAACGCCGATCGTGGTGGAGCAGGATTACACCGAAGTCTTGCCGAGTCTGAACCTGCGCTTTTTCCTGACGGAAAACCTGTACTGGCGCATTGCCGCCTCCAAAGGTTTGTCACGCCCATCGTTTAACGACTTGGCGGCCAACTTTACGCTGAGCGAAAATTACATTGACGATGACAGCGATCCAACTACGCCGCCGGTGTATTTTGACTCAACTGGCAGTGGTGGTAACCCGGGCCTTGAGCCGCTGACCGTCGACCAGATTGATACCGCCATTGAGTGGTACTACAACGACGGCAGCATGATGTACGCAACGCTGTTCCACAAAGACGTGAAAAACTTCACCCAAAACGGTGTGTACGACGCCGACTTTGACGTGCCGGGTAAAGGCACCGAAACGTTTGAAGTCACCGCGCCTGTCAATGGCGAAAATGGCACCATCCAGGGTTACGAGATCGGCATTCAGCACTTTTTCGACTCTCTGCCAGCGCCGTTCGATGGATTCGGTATTCAAGCTAACTACACCTATGTGGACAGTGAAGCGCCAAGTCCATCGGCCACCGACACCGAGGGCAACCCCCTGCTGGTGCCCCTGGAAGGGCTTTCGGAAAACAGCTACAACCTGGTGGGGCTGTTTGAAAAAGGAAGTTTCTCTGCGCGTCTGGCCTATAACTGGCGTGACGACTGGGTCATAACCACTGCCGGCAACGGTACGGGCAATCTGCCGATCTACAACGACGAGTATGGTCAGCTGGATGGCTCCGTAAGTTATGACTTCAGTGACAACTTCAGCATCTCGCTGGATGCCGTGAACATGTTGGATGAAACCAATTACACCTACCAGGCTTTCCCCAACCGTCCACGTGACTACTCGCTGAATGATCGCCGCTATCGCCTGCGTTTGAGCATGAAGTTTTAATCGCGCCCCACGCATAGGCTAAACTGGGCGCAAAACTGGAGACAGTTTTGCGCCTTTTTTTTCTTGGATTGAGATAACAATAATGTCCGGTAGTGATTTGTTTGTTCGTCGAATTGTGATTGTAGGTGGCGGTACCGCGGGCTGGATGACTGCCGCGGCACTGGGGCGAACCCTGCAAAACCACCCCTGCCAAGTCACGGTGGTGGAATCACCCGACATTTCCTCGGTGGGTGTTGGAGAGGCGACCATACCACCCATCCAACTCTACAACCGAATGCTTAAGCTGGATGAAAACGAATTTTTAAAGGCCACCCAAGGTACCTTTAAGCTGGGCATTGATTTTATTAACTGGCGTCGCAAAGGGCACAGCTATTTCCACCCTTTTGGGCGCTACGGAGCCGACATTGATGCCGTGCCGTTTCACCACTATTGGCACAAAATGAACAGCCTCGGGGAAGACAATGACCTGTTGCAATACAGCCTTCCCTCCGTGGCCGCTTTAAAAGGGCGATTTGCGCCCCCCGATCCCAATCCCCGCTCGGTGCTTTCCAACATGGCTCATGCCTACCATTTCGATGCGGGGCTCTACGCCAAGTTTTTGCAAACTTATGCGCTAGAGCGAGGCGTTGAGCATATACAGAGCAATGTGCAAGGTGTGGAACTCAATCCCGACAACGGGTTTATCGACGCCATTCGTCTGGAGGACAGTGCTCGGCTGGAAGCGGACTTTTTTGTCGATTGCACCGGCTTCAAAGGTCTGTTGATTGAGGAGGCGTTGCATACCGGTTATGAAAACTGGCAGCACTACCTTCCCTGCGATCGCGCCGTAGCCGTACCCTGTGAGCAACCCGGCCCACCGCTGCCTTACACCAAATCAATGGCTCACAGCGCCGGCTGGCAGTGGCGCATTCCCCTGCAGCATCGACTGGGCAATGGTCATGTGTATTGCTCGGAGTATATGAGTGACGACGAAGCCACCGCCACCTTGATGAACAACCTCGACGGAGAGCCCCTGGCCGAGCCCAAACACCTACGGTTTGTGACCGGGCGGCGCAAGCAGTTTTGGAACAAGAACTGCCTGGCCATTGGACTGTCGGCGGGTTTTATGGAGCCGTTGGAATCGACAAGTATTCACTTGATTCAGACCGCCATTGCCAAGTTGATGACGGTGTTCCCGGATCGGGCGTTCGACCCTGTCGACATCGCCGAATACAACCGCCTGACAACGACCGAATTTATTCGCATTCGCGATTTTTTGGTGCTTCACTACATGGCTACTGAGCGGGACGACTCCCCACTTTGGAACTACACGCGCAACATGTCCATACCCGACACCCTACAACACAAGCTCGATTTGTACCGTAGCCGCGGGCGAGTGTTTCGCTACGACGAGGAGCTCTTTGCCGATACCAGTTGGGTCGCCGTATTTGAGGGCCAGGGCATCGAGCCTCGTCGTTATGATCCGTTGGTTGATACTTACGATATCGATCGGCTGCGCGCGGTTATGGCCAAAATGCGTAAAACAATAGCTGCTGGTGCAGAATCACTGCCTACCCATGAGCAGTATATTGCACGGCATTGCGCGGCCAACTGAACACAGTCAGTCTGAGTTTTCCTTGTAAAAGTATTTGCACATATAAAATATGTGGGGTATAAATAGTAAAGTTAATGGTCCATTACTCGGTTCGGTAGTTGTTCATTTGCAGCTTCCTGTTTGACCTTGGCATACCAGTGGCTGTTTCACGACCGAATACAGCGGTTTTCTTTGGCGGCTTCTGAGTCGTCTATGCATGAGTTGATGCCTCGCATCATTTATGGCGCCCCACAGTGGGGGCGCCGTTTTTTTCAGCTTAGCGCCTAATTTACCCACTTAATTGTCTTTCTCTCGCTTTAACCTCGAAAAACCTCGCAATACCCCTTAATCTAATAACAAGCTGAGCTGCGCGGAGTGTGCTTTGTTTGCCAAAGCGCTCCTAACATGGCTCGAAGAAATCGCCCATAACGGAGGTCATTGTGAATAACAGCTTTAATGCTAAATCCACACTGTCGGTGGCAGGTCAGGAATACCAATATTTTCATCTGGGAGCGCTAGCGACCCAATACAATCTCGATCGCCTACCTTTTTGCCTGAAGATACTGCTGGAAAATCTGCTGCGTAAAGAAGACGGCAAGAACGTCAGCGCCGAGGATATTCATACCCTGTGTCGTTGGCAGGGCAGCGATACTGCCAGCGAGCAAGTCAACTTCACCCCAGCTAGGGTGGTACTGCAAGATTTTACCGGCGTACCCGCGGTGGTGGACTTGGCCGCAATGCGCGCGGCCATGCGCGAGCTGCAGGGGGACCCGGCCAAAATTAACCCGCTGGGCGCGGTTGATTTGGTGATTGACCATTCGGTAATGGTGGACTTCTACGGCACCAGCGACGCACTCAGTAAAAACACCGAAATCGAATTTGAGCGCAATAACGAGCGCTATCAGTTTTTGCGCTGGGGCCAACAGGCGTTTTCTAACTTCCGCGTGGTGCCGCCCGGCACCGGTATAGTCCACCAGGTGAATCTTGAATACCTGGCCAAAGCCGTATTGGTGGAAGAGAAAGACGGTGAAATGTTCGCATTACCGGATACCTTGGTTGGCACCGACTCCCACACCACCATGATTAATGGCCTGGGTGTTTTAGGCTGGGGCGTAGGCGGTATTGAAGCCGAGGCGGCCATGCTCGGGCAGCCCATTACCATGCTAATACCTGAAGTGGTTGGGTTTGAACTCAAGGGCGAGCTACCGCCATCGGCCACGGCAACTGACTTGGTGCTTACGGTGACACAAATGCTGCGTGAGCATGGCGTGGTAGGCAAGTTTGTAGAATTTTTCGGCGCGGGGCTTGCCAACTTGCCCCTGGCCGACCGGGCAACAATAGCCAATATGGCGCCTGAGTACGGTGCCACCTGCGGGATTTTCCCCATCGATGATGAAACCCTGAATTATCTGAGCTTAACCGGGCGCGCGCCTGAGCAAATCGCCTTAGTGGAGGCCTACGCCAAAGCCCAAGGTATGTGGCGCAATGACGACGACCCGGTGGCGGATTACAGCGATATTCTCAGCCTCGACCTAGGTGATGTCGTGCCGAGCCTGGCCGGCCCTAAGCGCCCGCAAGACCGCATTGCATTGACCGATGCGCAAACGGCATTTGCGCAACTGCTGGGTGATGAACGCAAAGAGCAGGGCAAGGTATTGGCTTCAACCGCCTCTGAACGCTTTGCCAGTGAGGGCGGGCAAACCGCCATCGACAACACCAACGCAGGTGATACCGGCGGTGTGCCGGTGGAATATAAAGGGGAAACCTTCACCCTTGATCCGGGCGCGGTGGTGATTGCCGCCATCACCTCCTGTACCAACACCTCCAACCCGGCCGTGTTAGTGGCCGCAGGCCTGGTCGCGCAAAAGGCCTGTAAGCTCGGTTTAACCACCAAGCCATGGGTTAAAACCTCCTTCGCGCCGGGCTCGCAGGTGGTGCCGGCGTACATGAAAAACGCCGGTTTGCTCGCGCCACTCGCCGAGTTGGGCTTTGATATTGTCGGCTTCGGCTGCACCACCTGTATTGGCAACTCCGGCCCGCTGCCAGACCCTATTCAAAACGCTATACGCTCCGCAAACCTATTGGTGTGTGGCGTGCTGTCGGGTAACCGCAACTTTGAAGGCCGTATTCATCAGGACGTGCGGGCCAACTACCTGGCATCGCCGCCACTGGTGGTGGCCTATGCGCTGGCCGGCAACATGAACGTGGATTTATTCAATGAGCCGCTGGGAACCACGGCCGATGGCAAGGCGATTTACCTAAAAGACATTTGGCCGACGCCGCAAGAAGTGGCCGAAACCATTACCGGCGCCATGACCGAAGGCCTTTACAGCGAAAAATACGCCGATGTGTTTGCCGGCACCCTCGACTGGCAGGCGCTGCCGGTTCCGGAAGATGACATCTACACCTGGCCCGATTCCACCTACGTAAAAAAGCCACCGTACTTCGATGGCATGAGCATGCAGTTAACAGAGCAGATGGCCATAGTCGGTGCGCGCTGCCTTGTTAAAGTAGGCGACTCCATTACCACCGACCATATATCACCGGCCGGTGCCATTAAGCCCGACAGCCCCGCGGGTGAGTACCTGAACAGCCAAGGTGTTTCGCAAAAAGATTTTAATAGTTACGGCTCGCGTCGGGGCAACCACGAAGTGATGGTGCGCGGCACCTTTGCCAACGTGCGCCTAAAAAATAAAATGGCGCCCGGTACCGAAGGCGGCTGGACCACTTACTTGCCCAGCAATGAACAAATGAGCATCTATGACGCCTCGCAGCGATACCTGGCCGAAGATACGCCGCTGATTGTGATGGCGGGTAAAGAGTACGGCACCGGCTCCAGCCGCGACTGGGCCGCTAAAGGTACGAACCTATTAGGTATTAAAGCCGTCATCGCCGAGAGTTTTGAGCGCATTCACCGCAGCAACCTAGTGGGCTTTGGTGTTTTACCGCTGCAATTTAACGACGGCGACAGTTACGAGTCACTGGGACTGGATGGCTCAGAAACTTTCGACTTTTCCGCCATAGAGGGCGAGCCCAAAACACTGGCCATTAGCGCGCACAAAGACGGAAAAATCACAGAGTTTGAAGTACAGGTACGTATCGATACCGCCGTGGAGTGGGATTACTACCGTCACGGTGGCATTTTGCATTATGTGTTGCGGCAGCTGGCGGGGTAGTTAACCCTAGCAGGCTGCTGAAAAACCCCATGCATGCTCAGCGTGGCCTGACGCGTGCAGATGTTGTGTCTTGTCTCGACGCACAGGGTGGTTCCCTTTGCTAGAGGCAAGGCGCAGCAGATGTGCGCTTCAGGTCACGCCCTGCG
>NZ_JAULRU010000065.1 GCF_030518155.1 Gilvimarinus gilvus
AGTTGTAATTTTGCCGTTTTTAGATTGGCAAAGTAAGAATTCTAAAATTTGGATTCCATTACAAAAAGATGAAGAAAATCCGTTTGAAACATTTTATGTTGGAATTAATAATGAATTAAAATCAATCAAAAATGAAGCGATAAAATCGAAGATTGACGAAGAAGAAAATTTGGTTCAATTGGATGAAATTAATACGCTTTATGTTGCAACAACGCGTGCAAAAGAGCAATTGTATATGATTGCGCAAAAACCAAAAGAGTCTTCGAAATCTAAAAATATTGCAAATTATTTACACGAATTTGTTTT
>NZ_JAULRU010000706.1 GCF_030518155.1 Gilvimarinus gilvus
TCCTTATGCTATTGCTTACGAAGCTATTAATCCTATGAGTAGTAATCAAATTGTTGGAAATATTAGAGCGGATTTTAAATTAAGCAATAAATTGAGCTTAATGTTACGTCCTGCAATTAATACGTATACACAATTGCGCGAACAGAAACGTCCATTTGATATGAATCGTACACCAAAAGGTTATTATAAAAGACAAGATGTTTCTAAAACTGAAACAAATATCGATTTCTTATTAACTTATACTGATAAGTGGGGTGATTTCAGTTTTAATGCAAATGTTGGAGGAAATAGAAAAAATTACGAATACAGAAATTTAACCGCTTGGATAGATGGATTAGCATCTCCTGGAGTTTATAAACTTTCGAATAAAT
>NZ_JAULRU010000707.1 GCF_030518155.1 Gilvimarinus gilvus
ATCATTACAAGAGATTACAGCATTTGCAGTAAGTAATACTGTTCCTATAATCAATATTTTATAAAAAGTTTTTTTCATAATAATTGTGTTTTAGTATCCGTAATCTTGTGTTAAATTATAATTTGTATTGATGATATCTTGATAGATTGGCAACAATTCTGAATGATTTGGTTTGTAATATTGTAACCAACCTTTTCGTTCGTCGTTAATCATTGTCGCAACCATTCCTGTTTGCCAGTTTATGCGTGTATATCCCGTTGGAGTAGAAGCAACAGAAGGAGTGTAGAACAATTCTGTTTTATCATTTCCAACAAAATAAGTATCTAAACTCAAAACAGTTTTTTGGGCTGTCTGTGTTGGATCGTATTTCCCAATTTTATAATAGATGTATTTAGGTACATTGGCATATTCTCCCGTTCCATCTAATAAAT
>NZ_JAULRU010000708.1 GCF_030518155.1 Gilvimarinus gilvus
ATTTATGGCAACTTTAGTATTAATGGGAGGAGCAACTTTTTTAATAGGATGTATTCCATCTTACGAATCAATTGGTTTTATCGCACCTTTATTAGTATTAATCTTACGTTTATTACAAGGTTTAGCACTTGGAGGCGAATATGGAGGTGCTGCAACATACGTAGCAGAACACGCACCAGACGGAGAAAGAGGATATTGGACTTCTTGGATACAAACCACTGCAACAGTTGGTTTATTTGTTTCGTTATTGGTTATTTTATTAACGAAAACATTATTATCAGAAGAGCAGTTTGACCTTTGGGGATGGCGAGTTCCATTTATCTTATCAATCTTAATGGTTTACGTTTCATATTTGATTCGTAAAAATATGGACGAATCGCCAGCTTTCAAAAAAGCAAAAGATGAAGGAACAACTTCTAAAAATCCTTTGAAAGAATCTTTCGGGAATCGTTACAATATGAAATTCGTTTTATTAGCACTTTTTGGAGCTGTGATGGGACAAGGAGTTGTGTGGTATACAGGTCAGTTTTACTCGATGAGTTACATGAAAACGGTGATGAATGTAGAATCTGATCAAGTAGATTCTTTGTTAGGAATTGCTTTATTATTTG
>NZ_JAULRU010000709.1 GCF_030518155.1 Gilvimarinus gilvus
CGCACATCGACCAGATGGCCCGGCAGATTGCCGAATTCCACCTGCAGGCCCCGCGGGTACCGGTCGAGCACCCACTGGGCACGCCGGAGGCCGTCATGGCGCCGGTGGAGCAGAACTTCGAGCAGATTCGCCCGTTCCTCAGCGACAAGGCCGACCTGCAGCAGCTAGACGCCCTGCAAGCCTGGGCACGCAGCAGCTTCGAGCGCCTGCATGGCCTGCTGGAAAAACGCAAGGCCAATGGCTTCATTCGCGAATGCCACGGTGACATTCACTTGGGCAACGCCACGCTGATCGATGGCCAGGTGGTGATCTTCGACTGCATCGAATTCAACGAACC
>NZ_JAULRU010000710.1 GCF_030518155.1 Gilvimarinus gilvus
AATACCTGAAAATAATGTTTTGAAACCGTTTGACATCGAATTAAATCAATTGGAAGATTATAAAATATCGATTATCAAGCAAAACCAAAAACTCACACAACTTCAATCGTTGTTGTTAAGTCGCTTGGCAACGTTGGAGGGGTAAAGAAAAATTAAACTACTATAAGAATCAACACAAATGGGAAAAGAAATTAGTATTAGCGAAGCATATATTAAACAATTTGTAGAAAGCTTACGACCAGAAGATCACGAGATACGCAAACAATTAGATTTTGGGTATTCTTGGGAAAAGAATACTGCTATTTTATATACGATTCGTCCATTTTGGAATAATCCGAACGAACT
>NZ_JAULRU010000711.1 GCF_030518155.1 Gilvimarinus gilvus
TGATCTTCTTTCGAGCCATTGGTGGCTAAAAGGCTATCGGCTTGAATATTCTGAAAGTGGTTGGTATGCGGAAAGGGGAGCTAACATACTGTTTGCAGGCAGTATGACAAGGGACCAATTAGAGCAGCGGATTAAAGAGTATGTAATTCGGTCAAGGGTCAAAGTTTTGAGTGATAGTAAGTCAAAATGTGAAGACTCATACTATCTATCAAAAAACGGTATTCGATATGTATTGAACGGTGATCTGTCTAACGGCATATCGGAATCAGGGATTGATCCGTTTTTGCAGCGGCCGATAAAG
>NZ_JAULRU010000712.1 GCF_030518155.1 Gilvimarinus gilvus
TGTTCGGCTGGGCTGCGCCGGAAATGCCCGTGGCTGTCTTGGTGCTGGCAGCGCTGGTCATCGGCCTGGCTATAGGCCCGCTACTGGGCGCATACGGCGTTCAACGCAGCAAGCGCAAGATCAAGGCCTCTGCCCGGCAAGCGGCATTGAGCGGTAACTAAGGAAATTTCCTACGCCTTCCTGGGAATAGTCCGCCTATGCACAGGCTGGCCGCCATGAAGTAATAGCCCACTTCATTTATGGCCAAGTTGAGTGTGCGTAGCATGGAGTTCCCCTGCCTTTTCCATCACGGTGGCACCCGGGGTGTGACTGGGTCC
>NZ_JAULRU010000713.1 GCF_030518155.1 Gilvimarinus gilvus
TGATCTGCTAGAGGTACTTCTTGAAGCTGCCCGCAGTCAGGCTCACGGCCAGTCCCAGCAAGGCGGCGCTCGGCAACAGGATCAGCAATGGATGCACCGAGATCGGCAGCGCCAGGTACGTGATCCACGGCAGCACGGCCAGCGGCATGAGGCTGGCTTTCGCACGGTGGTAGATGAACCCGGATTCGCGGCCCGCGCCGAACCTGCGCACGTCGCGTCGCACCAGACCGTCAATCAGACCGACGAAAGCGGCCGTGAAGATCAGTGGCAACGTGAGCACCAGGACCAGCAGGCGCACCAGGAAGGTCAGCGTCGTGAAGGCTGCGGCGATGAGGTAGCTCTCGGCCCAGACATAGACTTGGCTGATGTAGTAGCGGAAGTTGCGCGTCTGCTCGTGGCTGGGCGCGCGGACGCGCTCGGCGGTCTGGCTCATGCGCGCCAGCAGCCCCGAGCGAACG
>NZ_JAULRU010000714.1 GCF_030518155.1 Gilvimarinus gilvus
ATTTATAGCAAGAGGGATTAAAACTTTAGAAACGAACCCTTTGCTTGAGGAAAATACAAAAGTGCAACAATTATGGAAAAACTTTGATCCTGTTATCCATAAACGTAGAAAAACATTTTATAAAGATATAGAAGCATAAAAAAAGGTTAGGATTTTGTCCTAACCTTTTTAATTGAAATAATAATTAATCTTGATTGTCTTCTTTCCAATCTTTGATTGTACTTTCAATTTCTTCTCTAGATTTTCCTGTTTTTTCCTGAATTTTACCTACAACTTCATCGTATTTTCCTTCAGCATAAACTTTGTCATCATCAAACCAATCACC
>NZ_JAULRU010000715.1 GCF_030518155.1 Gilvimarinus gilvus
GCTCGAACGACACGCCGTTGAGCGCGCGGACCAGTGCGTGGCCTTTGAACAGCCCGCGGGATACTTCGTAATGCCGGGTCAATTCCCGGGCAGTCAGAACCACGGCCATTACGCCACCTCCTGGTTCAGCGGGTAGAAGCAACGCACCAGGCTGTGCGCCTGAGGGTCGAGGGGCGGGCGCTGGCGCCGGCAGTTGTCCTGTACATAAGGGCAGCGCGGCGACAGCAGGCAGCCCACGGGGCGGTCGTAGCGGCCAGGCACGATGCCGGGCAGGGTGGCCAGGCGTTCGGCGCCAAGGCTGTGTTCGGGGATGGCCGCCAGCAGGGCTTCGCTGTAAGGGTGGGCCGGCAGGTCGAACA
>NZ_JAULRU010000009.1 GCF_030518155.1 Gilvimarinus gilvus
CATCTATACTACTTTAGGTACACGTTATATGGATAGAGAAGGAGAAGGGAATGCTTTGACAACAAACTATCCGAATGGAATTATTTCTGATTATAGAAAAACAGATACGAACAACAATAGAATTCGTAGAAACTATAATGCACGTTTAGGAGGTGAATATTATTTAGATGATAAAAATACATTAGGAGCTTCTGCAGGATATCGTTACAATAATGGAAATAATATTAATGATGTTAGATACTATTATTATGATGCATTATGGAATCAAACAGATAAAACTGCTCGTATCGAAAATGAAAAAGAGTTAGAAAAAAG
>NZ_JAULRU010000066.1 GCF_030518155.1 Gilvimarinus gilvus
GGTCATTCGCTCGCCGTTCGGCAGCACCCTGCTGGCCATCCGCGAGAACGAGACCCGCGCTGCTGCCATCGGCTATGACACCCGCCATTTCAAGATCCTGGTGTTCATGCTGTCGGGCGCCATCACCGGGATTGCCGGGGCGCTGTACGCCATGCTGCTGCATTTTGCGCCGCTGTCGAACATCGACCTGATGATGAGCGAGAACATTCTGATCATGACCATTGTCGGCGGTACCGGCTCGCTGTTCGGCTCGCTGCTGGGGGCCGGTGCCATCGTGCTGTTGGGCGATGTGCTGTCCGAACTGTGGCCACGCTGGCTGATGCTGCTTGGGGTGATCCTGACCCTGGTCGTGGTGTTCATGCGCGGTGGCCTGTGGGGCGGCCTGGCCGAACTGGCCAAGCGCCTGCTCGCTAGCCGTGCCTCCCACGACAAACCCCAGGCCAAGACCAAGGAGACCTTGTGATGAGCGACTACCTCCTGCAAACCCGCCAGCTGGAGTTGGCATACGGGCCGTTCAAGGCGGTCGCGGGCGTGGACCTCAACGTGCGCGCCGGCACCATTCACACCGTTATCGGGCCCAACG
>NZ_JAULRU010000716.1 GCF_030518155.1 Gilvimarinus gilvus
ATACGTTCATCAAAATTGTCTGAAATTGCTCCTACAAACATCCCTTGTGTTAGCGTCGATATTTTAGATGCCGGTATTAAACTATCTAACTGAGTTGAAATAGAAGTAGATTTATCATTTCGGTTGATGGTCATACTCTGGCGTTTCTGCAACACTTTACCGAAGCGTTCGGAAAGGCTCTTTGCCGTTTCGCCTACAACCTGCCCACTGAAAACATTACCGACGGTATTCTGAATAACCTTGCTTTCCTTATCGCCGTAATCTCTTGTTAATTGCGAAAAGTCCTGAAAACCCAGGCATACCGCCACCTTATTACTTCTCGCCGTTGCGATGAGATTGTCCAGTCCTCTAAAA
>NZ_JAULRU010000717.1 GCF_030518155.1 Gilvimarinus gilvus
GGCGCTTGCTGGTGCCGTGCTTACCCTGCACCGTGCCGACCGCATTGGCGAGCGCATCTACAACGTGCGCAAACAGGAGTTGCGGGGGTTCGACAGCATCTTCCAGAGTTCGCGGGTGATGGCAGCCGTGGTGCGTGAAGCGCGGCGCATGGCGCCGCTGGATGCGCCGTTGCTGATCGAGGGCGAGACCGGCACCGGCAAGGAGCTGCTGGCGCGGGCGTGCCACCTGGCCAGCCCGCGCGGGCAGTCGCCATTGATGGCACTCAACTGTGCCGGGTTGCCAGAGTCGATGGCCGAGACCGAGCTGTTCGGCTATGGCCCGGGGGCATTCGAAGGGGCGCGGGCCGAGGGCAAGCTTGGGTTACTGGAACT
>NZ_JAULRU010000718.1 GCF_030518155.1 Gilvimarinus gilvus
CGATACAAACCGCGGAAACTGATGCTTTTCAAGCAGTTCATAAAGGTCATGTTTATCATGACCTGCGACAACAGAGGCACGCGTTGCCACTTCATAGGCGGGAAAGTAATTACTATCAACCGCTATAGGAAAAAACAGAAACTCATGATCGTTCTGGTTTTCAATGCTTATCCAAACCGGCTGGATCCCTATTAAATTAAGTGCAGCGCCAAAAACGTCGCTGCTTTCTCTGTCACTCAGCGCGGATGCTTTAGCGATAACACCACCTTTTTCAAACTGAATGGCCCGGTCGGTAAAATGCCGTTTATCTGCATGGATAATGTCAACGCTGGAACA
>NZ_JAULRU010000719.1 GCF_030518155.1 Gilvimarinus gilvus
TGTTCAGGCAACTGCGTTACCTGTTCTGGGGCGGCGATGCACTCAGCCCGGCACTGTACCAGCAAATGCGTGCCGTGGCGCCGAATGCCGTCAACGTAAATTTCTATGGCACCACCGAAACCCCGCAAGCCATGGCGTACCACACGCTCGACCCGACCGCGGAACAGGCCCGGGTGCCCCTGGGCAAAGGCATCGCCGATGCGCAACTGCTGGTCGTGAACGCGGCCGGGCAACTGGTGGGCGAAGGTGAAACCGGCGAAATCCTGATCCGCAGCCCCTATCTGTCCCTTGGCTATTGGGGCGACCCGGCGCTGACCGAAGCCAGGTTCAT
>NZ_JAULRU010000720.1 GCF_030518155.1 Gilvimarinus gilvus
ATTTACCAACTTTCTCTGATCCAAAAATTACTGAATTTGTTGGAAAATACAACAAATGGGCTGCTGACATGAAATTAGCTGCAACTGCTGGTGATGCAAATAAATTAGCTGAATTGACAAAACAATCAGTAGATTTTCAAAAAGAATTACAAGGTTTTACTCAAACTTTGAAACCAGAAGATGCTAAAAAATTACAAGATTGGACAGCTGAAATTCAGAAACAATTAAACAAATAATTAAATTTATATTTAATGATAAGCTCGAATTTCTTCGAGCTTTTTTTATGGATTAAATTATGATTTATGATATAGATTGATAAT
>NZ_JAULRU010000721.1 GCF_030518155.1 Gilvimarinus gilvus
ACAGAAATTCATTATGAAAAAAATTTACTCAAAACTTAAAAGTTTAGCTGTATTATCAGCTTTAATTGGGGGAACAAGCTTTGTTAATGCACAAGTTTATGTTGTTGGAGATGGTCAAACTGCATACAGCGTATCAGACAATGGAAAAGTTGTAGTATTAAACACAGTTGATAATAATTTTTATTGGACACCAGAAAAAGGTATTCATTTATTAGGAGAAATTGCTTCTGACACTTCAAACTCAGGGCATCCATTGGTTACTGCTGATGGTAATAAAATTGCTGTAATGGTTGCTAAACCTGAAACAGGTGTAAAC
>NZ_JAULRU010000722.1 GCF_030518155.1 Gilvimarinus gilvus
GTATACAACAGCGGAATGCACATGATAGATCCTACTCCAGAAAAAAAAGCGGCTGATCCTTTATATCCATATACAGACCAATTATTGCAACCTTTGAATTTGACAAAAGAGGAAAAAACTGCTTTGAAATCTTTTTTAGAAGCTCTAAATGGTTCTAAATTTAAAATGGATCGTCCGAAATTTCCTCTTGAATAAATATTTTTTCTAAGTTCTAAGTTGCTACAAAATTTATGAATGAAAAAGGATGTAAAATAAAAGTATTACCTAAACTCGTAGGAGATTATCCTCTTAATATCAAATTAAATACTACGCTAAGAATAACA
>NZ_JAULRU010000723.1 GCF_030518155.1 Gilvimarinus gilvus
TGTTATGGCGGTGGCTGAGGTGGTAAGCCATTTGTGTCCTCAGTGAAACTTCGACACGCTCGATGGCATCCATCAACAGCAATCGTAGCTCTCGATCAAAGATATAAAGATTCAACACATCATCGAACGATGTACCTGGAATCACCTGATGGGTGGCATGGTTTTGCTCGAAGGGCAAACAGTAGGCGGCTAGACGGTAATAGTTAAGCTGCGAAAGATAGAATTCAGCTTTGGTCTGATCTGGAATATTCAACCCATGAGATTGTAATATCTGAACTTGATCCGCAAAAGATCTGGGTTGCTTAGCGAAGGGAATTTTGAATGGAGGAATCACTTCACACTCCCCCAAAAAAGAGTAACCCCTCGCAGGGCGCTGATCTTACGGGTAGCGGGAGGGGTGTTGTTGCCGCTAATTATAGCGGCAAACATGCCTG
>NZ_JAULRU010000724.1 GCF_030518155.1 Gilvimarinus gilvus
TACACAGACGAACAATTAGAACCTGTTGCTACACACCGTATTAGAATCACAAAATCTTTTGAACCTTTAAAAGATGAAGTTGTAATTCCTAAAATAGAAGTAGACCCTACAATTGCAATTAATAATGATTTCAAAATAAAACTTCAAGCAATCGCAAATGGATTGGATTTTAATTCTAATTATAACTATTTACTAAGAAAATATTTATGTAACAATGATAATACTCAAGTAGTTGTAAACGACAAAAATAACAGTTTTTACTACTATACTACAGGATTACAATTTGATAAAAATAATGCAATTAACGAAGTAAAAGTAACA
>NZ_JAULRU010000725.1 GCF_030518155.1 Gilvimarinus gilvus
AGTTACCGCCAGTGGCGTTTTCGATGGTGACGCTAACGGTGGAGCCATTGTTGTAAACGTCGTTGGCCGGGGTCTGGAAATCGACACTGCCCTGAGTCTTACCCGCTTCAACGGTCACAGTCTGGCCGTTGGACAGGGTCACGGTTACCGGGGTCTGAGCAGGGTTGCTCAGAGTCACGGTATAGGTGATCACGCCGCCTTCGGTCACGCTCGGCGATGCAGTGAGGGTCGCGGTGGTGGTGTCGACCGAATCATTGATCGTGGTCTGGGCCGGAGTCGGGTTCGGGGTCAGTTGTTCGAAGTTACCGCCAGTGGCGTTTTCGATGGTGACGCTAACGGTCGAGCCGTTGTTGTAAACGTCGTTGGCCGGGGTCTGGAAATCGACACTGCCCTGAGTCTTGCCGGCTTCAACGGTTACGGTCTGGCCGTTGGACAGGGTCACGGTTACCGGCGTCTGGGCAGGATTGCTCAGGGTGACGGTGTAGGTGATCACACCGCCTTCGGTCACCGACGGGCTCGCGGTCAAAGTTGCAGTGGTGGTGTCGACCGAGTCATTGATCGTGGTTTGAGCTGGGGTCGGGTTC
>NZ_JAULRU010000068.1 GCF_030518155.1 Gilvimarinus gilvus
AAGCCTTTGCCTATTTTACACTTCAGAAGTGCTAATCCAGCTCTTCGATCAATGCGGAAAGAAAATAAAGATACAGATGAAGCGTATCTAAAAAAAGTTTACGAAGAAAACGTGAAGTTATATCTTCAATATTTTATAGACAAAGAAGATTTCAAGAAACTTTTCCCAAAAGAATAAATGAAAACAATTGGGTATTGTTTTTAAGGATCTAGTATTGTTGTTTTACAAACATCTTATTTATATAAAACTCTTAAAAATAACCTACAATATTTAGCGTATCATTTAAAGCTATAATAATAAATGAACCCAAAGAAATTAGAATATCTATGAAAATTTTATTTTTTAATAGTCGTTTAGAAAAGCAGAATTATAAATGAATGTTCAAAAA
>NZ_JAULRU010000726.1 GCF_030518155.1 Gilvimarinus gilvus
TTTGTTCAAGCTTTGAAAGCAGACGATTTATTAAAAAATCATATCATAGCAATTCAAAAAGTGGGACAACGTTCTTTTAATTTAATTGTAAACACAGGAAACTATTATATAGAATTAGGAACTTTAAACAACTTTGAACAGAAGTTACATAATCTAAAATTATTCTATAATCAATACATTGATTTTATAGGAACTGAAGATTATGAAAAATTGAGCTTGAAATTTGTAAACCAAGTTGTAGCAACCAAACGAATAAAAAATGGAGAACAATAGTAAGATTGCAGTTGGCTTAGACATAGGGACTACAAAGATTGTAGCGCTTGTCGGACGAAAAAATGAGAACGGAAAAATCGAAATTCTTGGACACGGACAAGCAAAAAGCTTAG
>NZ_JAULRU010000727.1 GCF_030518155.1 Gilvimarinus gilvus
GGAATTCCGATTTTGCCGATGTCATGAAATTTTGAACTGATGCGCAGAGCGCTTATATCACCTTCAGATAACCCCGCGGCTTTAGCCAGTTCAGTCGCCATGGTTTGTACCCGATCAGAATGCTCCAGCGTTGACTTATCCCTAAAGCCCAGCGCTGTTGCTAAAGCTTTGGTGCGGCTCTCCAAAGCTTGATAAGTGAATTTTTCAGTCTGGCTCATGCCAGTTTCTTCGTGATTATCGACTTAAAAGTCGTACTTCTATACAAATAGTAGTCTTTAACCATTCGTCGTTTTATATCGTTCTCTGAGATAGAAACTTTGATCGTCCTGAATAAATCCATACCTGAAGCTTGAAAGGTTGCCAGTGCTTAACC
>NZ_JAULRU010000728.1 GCF_030518155.1 Gilvimarinus gilvus
GTTGTGAGTGACACCACACTCACTGCAAGTCCATTTTCTTATTCCAAGTCCTGCGATACCTCTCGGCCTCGAATCAGGCAAGCTGCCACAATTCGAACAGGTTTGGGTGGTGTACGACTCGTTAACCTCTTTAAAAAACAATACCTGCGCTATCGCATTTATATTCCAGCATTGTTTTCAGCATGGCCCATCCAGCGTCCAGCACTGACTTAGCCATTTTGGTTTTAGTTAACGAAGATGATTTCACATTGCCAACGTAGATTTCACCGGAGCGGTTCACCAATTGGCGACTGAATTTGTGCAAGGCGTCCTTACGCCTGTTTGCAACCTTGGCATGGATCGCTTTGACGCGCTTTTTCTTACCAGCACGTTGTGCAACTGCCAGCTTTGTTTCCAGATCGCCGTAGAAGCGCCCAGCTTCCAGCCTGGTGCCATCGGAGCAGGTAGCCGTGTCTTTCAGACCCAGATCAATACCGATCTGATCCTGTCCAGTAGGAGCTTCGGCCTCAACTTCAACTACAACATTGAAGTACCAACGGCCACGGGCATCTTCCGAAAAGGATGCGGTTTTGAACTTGTACAACGACAAGTCGTAGCTGTCCCAGACCTTGAAGTAGTGACCGTTGTAATACACCTGCCCGCTCTTCCACTTTGCCA
>NZ_JAULRU010000729.1 GCF_030518155.1 Gilvimarinus gilvus
ATTGTCGCATTAGGAGACAATAAACCCATAATCGCCAAAGAAGTTAACGACTTTCCAGAGCCAGATTCTCCAACAATTCCTAATGTATCACCTTGTTCTACTTTGAAATTGATGTTATTCAGAACTTGTTTATCTCCAAAAGAAATTGATAAATTTTTGACTTCGATAATATAATGTAAATCTTGCTTTTGCATGGCAAATTGTTGCTTGGTAAATGAAGTGGAAATTTAGTGATTTTTTAGTCATTTTCTCGAATCAATAATTTCTAAGATTTTGTATTTATAAATTTTGTAATTTTGCTACGAATCAAAACGTTGTGATTTTTAATTTTTTTTATTAATTTAGATGTATTGATTTACTGACTTATAAAAACTTATAACAAGTCAGTCTTTTAA
>NZ_JAULRU010000730.1 GCF_030518155.1 Gilvimarinus gilvus
CGGGTGTGTCCCTGGTTGACCCGGTGACCGCCCTGAGTTTTATCAAGCAGGGGCTCGTGGTAAAACCCTTCTCTATCTCAATACCCTTTAAATACAACCTGATCTACTCAGCCACCCGCCCTGTTTCGCAGCTGGCGCTGGATTTTTGTAAGCTGCTAAAAAGCCGTTTAACCGAGCTGGCTGACGACTCCGATAACCTGTTCAAAATATTAGCGAAAAGAAAGCTATAACTATATCTATAACGACCTTCTGAGAAGCCCCCGGTAGCCAGGATAGCGACCGGGGGCAATATCTTTTATACCGCCGTCAATACGCCAAAAGCCGCTACCCCTAAGCCGCCCACACG
>NZ_JAULRU010000003.1 GCF_030518155.1 Gilvimarinus gilvus
GGCATGCCGGTGTTGATATAAATCTGGATATGTTAGCGGCCGATAGCACAGAATTTACCGCGGCCTTGTTTGCTGAAGAACTGGGCGCAGTGGTTCAGGTGAAGCGAGATGACTTGCAAAAAGTGCTGACTGAGCTTAATGCTGCGGGTTTGGGTGAGATTACAAAAGTCATCGGCTCGCTGAATCTGGATGATGAGTTGCGGATCCATTTTGATGATGAAGAGATCTATGCTGAATCACGTATCCAGCTACAGCGCTGGTGGGCTGAAACCTCATACCGCATGCAGGCGCTTAGAGATAACTCTGAATGCGCTCAGCAAGAATTCGATGTTCTTCTGGAAAAGGAAAATCCGGGTCTGAATGTTGAGTTAAGTTTTGATCAGAATGACAAC
>NZ_JAULRU010000005.1 GCF_030518155.1 Gilvimarinus gilvus
CTTGATTAGCGACATCGCCTATGATTGGGGTTTTTCAAGTAACGCGCACTTTAGTCGAGCGTTCAAAAAATATACTGGCCTGAGCCCTCGTGAGTACCGGTCGCTGCACTCACAAGGAACCCAAGAGGCGGGTAAGAAAACTCCCCTCAAGCCTGTGTTGCCAAGGGAGCACCTTTAGCCTTTAACGCGAGTGGAGCTGTCTCCACAAAAGCGATTGAGACGACAGCGATAGCTGCGAACGCCACCCCCACCATTATCATTGGATATTGCAATCCAAACTGGTCAGCCAACCCACCTGCAACAATGGGCATGACAAC
>NZ_JAULRU010000010.1 GCF_030518155.1 Gilvimarinus gilvus
CTGATTACTATTGGTGTCACTGTCTTGAGTGGTTGTCAGACACTGCAGAGTCTGGATAAAGGGCTATACAACGTTGCAGAGTCGATAAGTGAAACTGACAGGGTGACCGGGCAGCGTACCCTGAGTGCGGCGGATCGCAGTGCTCAGATTCGTCAGGGCAATGCTGCTGTCGAGCAGATGTTGGTCAAAGAGAAAAAAGCGGGTCGTAAAACGAATGCGGCACTTGATCGTAAACAGTACCAGCGTCTTATTCGGATATTCGACCGAATTCATCAGGTCAGTCATCTGAGTCAGGAGCGCTGGCAGCCGATTTTGATTGACCGGAGCTCTTTCAACGCTTTTACCACT
>NZ_JAULRU010000014.1 GCF_030518155.1 Gilvimarinus gilvus
ATTGACGCTATTGGCATTCAGCATGCAGTATTCTTATAGCCCAGCTATAATGGGTGTAAAAAGCTTAAAACTCTCGCTTTATAGCTAAACCCTTTTCCTAACCGAACACAACGACAACTTGAAAAGCTTCAGGCCGCCGCATGGAGTTTTCAGGTATACAACTATAGATGAGCCTTGTAATGGCGAGACTTTATGTCTCTTCTGTGGCGAAAGAGGCCTAACTCTATCTTTCTAACCAGTGTCCGCTCCTGGCACTGGAGCTGCCAATTTTCATCGAAAACTGACCTGGGACTCTATGCCTCATTGGCTCAATTCGTACAAAGCAACAAACCCACT
>NZ_JAULRU010000017.1 GCF_030518155.1 Gilvimarinus gilvus
AGTGGGCAGCGCGTTGCCTTCCACGTCCACGACTTGCCTCACCGACGCCGGGGCGTCGAGCAATGCCTGAGGCAGCTCGGCAATCTGGTTGTCGCGCAGATCGGCATACTCCAGGCGCGCGCACCATTGCAGGCCTGAAGGCATGCTGGTCAGCCCGGTACGCCGCAAGCGCAGCCGCTGCAGCCGGCGCAGCCCAGACACATCCAACTGTAGAGCGCCCAGCGGGTTGTCGTTCAGGTCCAGCCGGCGCAAATTGACGCAGCGCAACAACGCAGCCACCTGCCCGGCGCTGGGGCGGATGCGGTTGTTGCGCAGTATCAGCTGGTTCAGCTCGGGCATCCCTTCAAGGCCCTCGGGTAGCTCACGCAAGGCATTGTCGCTCAGGTCGAGCGTGCGCAGGTGCCGGAAGCAGCTCAGGAAACCAGGGGGCAGCGCAGGAACGTGCAAACCTGCCAGTGTCAGTTCTGCCACATGGCCA
>NZ_JAULRU010000069.1 GCF_030518155.1 Gilvimarinus gilvus
TATTTTCCATGATTAAAATAAATCAATAATACATAACAAATTCCCCACATTATAATTAGAATTTGTAAAAAATGATCTTTAAAAATTAGTTTTGTAGGAGATTCTGTTTTCGAAAAAACAAATGTCTGTTGTAAATAACGTAAAACTGCCGCAAAAACAAAGACAAAAGTATAAATAATATAATGATGAAATTTGGATTGTGTTTCTGGGGAAAGAATAAACATCATGTAACAAATTACAGCGACAGTACAAGTTATAGCTAAGGCAGAATTAAGAAAATTGAGATTATATCCATCCAACGATTTTCTTGTAATTCCTTGTAAATCGGCGTTAATTTATTCACCTCTTCGTTTTCCTAAAG
>NZ_JAULRU010000020.1 GCF_030518155.1 Gilvimarinus gilvus
GACATCGATGCACTGACCCACATGGCCGTGCACGATGGTGGCATCACCCGCCTGGCCGAATTCATCGTGCGGCCCCATCTGGCTTCAGGTGCGCTGGTGCCGTTGTTTGAATACAGCGACAACGGCCAGGCATACGCCCAGACCGAGCCGATGGACATCTACCTGTGCCTGGCAGACCGCTTTGCCATGACGCCTGCTGTGCGCGTGTTCACGGCGTACCTGCGTGAACACCTGGCTGATACCTGGCAAGTCCAGACGTGAAAAAACCGCCACGAGGGTAATGCCAGTCAGTTAAGTAATTTGGGGCCGCTTTGCGACCCTTCGCGGGCACGCCCGCTCCCACA
>NZ_JAULRU010000023.1 GCF_030518155.1 Gilvimarinus gilvus
GGTGGGAAAAAGAGAGCGGCAAGCTTCAAGCTTCAAGCTGCAAGAAAAAGCGGCGGTGTACGCGAATTGCTTTTTTCTTGCTGCTTGCAGCTTGAGACTTTCAATGCCCGACGTAGACGGTCAGGGTCTGCCCGGGCTTGAGGGCATGACCGCTGCGCGGGTTCCAGCGCTTGAGGTGCTTCATTTCCACGTTGAAGCGCTTGGCCACCAGGTACAGCGAGTCACCCTTGCGCACCTTGTACTGGGTAGAGCGCTGCGCCGACGCCGCTACGCGATTGCCGGCGGCGCTCGGGGCGTTGCCGCCGCGCAGGGCCAGGACCTG
>NZ_JAULRU010000026.1 GCF_030518155.1 Gilvimarinus gilvus
CTTCACGAATTTGCCGTGCCGACCACACCTGATACTCCGCCAGGCGCTGCAGTACCTTGTCGCGTGCGCGCTGTGCCCGCTCGGGGTGTCGGTCGGGGCGCAGGCGGCTGGGTGCCTGCGGCAACACCGCCAGCAACGCGGCTTCGGCCGGGGTCAGGTGCCGCGGCGACTTGCCCAGGTAGGCCCAACTGGCTGCGGCCACCCCCTGCAAGGTACCGCCGAACGGCGCGCGGTTCAGGTAGATTTGCAGGATCTCGCGCTTGGACAGGTGCCATTCCAGTTGCAACGTGCGCCACAGCTGGCGCAGTTTGCCAGCCAGGGTGCGGTCGTGCGGGTCGAGCAGGCGGGCCACCTGCATCGACAGCGTGCTGCCGCCCGACACCACTCGCCCACCGCGCAGGTTCAGCCAGGCAGCACG
>NZ_JAULRU010000030.1 GCF_030518155.1 Gilvimarinus gilvus
ATGTAAGTATCCAGTGCTTCTACCAGCTTCTTAACAGCAGTAGTACCCAGCTCGTTGTCATCCTGGCCGTTCAGAGCCATCAGTGCAGAACCTGCAATGATTGGCGTGTCGTCACCTGGGAATTCGTACTGGTCCAGCAGCTCACGCAGCTCCATTTCAACCAGCTCAAGCATCTCTTCGTATTCTTCAGAGTCAACGCCGCCGCAATCTTCAGCCAGCAGGTCAGCTTTGTTCAGGAATACTACGATGTACGGTACACCAACCTGACGGGATAGCAGGATGTGCTCGCGAGTCTGTGGCATAGGGCCATCAGTCGCGCCACATACCAGGATAGCGCCGTCCATCTGTGCAGCACCGGTGATCATGTTTTTCACATAGTCAGCGTGTCCTGGGCAGTCAACGTGTGCGTAATGACGCTCAGTAGAGTCATACTCAACGTGAGACGTTGCGATAGTGATACCACGCTCACGCTCTTCCGGTGCGTTGTCGATACCGTCAAATGCTACAGCAGTACCACCGAAAACTTCAGCACA
>NZ_JAULRU010000032.1 GCF_030518155.1 Gilvimarinus gilvus
AGTGCCTGTTGAAGAAATCCCGCCGGTTCTGTGCCAGTTCCAGATGATCAGCCAGCACGCAGCGCAGCAGGCCAGCGGCCTGTTCGCCAGCCGCCTGGCCCGGCTGTGGCAGGAAATCCACTGGGGTAGCCTGCTGTTCCTGTCGCCCCTCTGGCCGCTGGCACTGGCCTACCCGAAGCTGCTCGACACCTGGGAGCTGCGGGTGATCCACAAGGGTGAAGAGGCCGCCCATGTCGAGGAAGAACTGTTTGGCGTGCGCATAATGGCGCTGTGCCAGACCACGGCCGAATACTGGCGCCTGCCGCAGTGGGTGACCCAGGGTTACC
>NZ_JAULRU010000034.1 GCF_030518155.1 Gilvimarinus gilvus
AGTGAAACGATGCATCGCCGATGGTAGTGTGGGGTTTCCCCATGTGAGAGTAGGTCATCGTCAAGATTCATTTCGCAAAACCCCTATCTGCGCATGCAGGTAGGGGTTTTGTCTTTGTGCTCCAAAAAAGTCCCCTGGCTCACCACAATCCCTGTGGGAGCGGGCGCGCCCGCGAACACCGGCGCAGCCGGTGCCATTCACCGCGCCGTGCGCTTCACCGGCACGCCGGCTCCCACAATTCGAGCCAGAACACTAGAATAGGCCCACGCACCTACTCAGAAGTACTCCATGTCCAATCCCGTCGAACCTGAATCGCTGGCCCGGTTGCCGCTGGAAGAGCTTGTGGCCTGCCACGAATGTGACCTGCTGCTGCGCAAGCCCGTGCTACAACACGGTGAAAAGGCCCTCTGCCCGCGCTGCGGTTACGAGCTGTATGCTCACCGGCACA
>NZ_JAULRU010000036.1 GCF_030518155.1 Gilvimarinus gilvus
CAAAACTTTCGTACAACACGCCGAGAATGATGTACACCGCCACCAGTGCCGCCAGGATCAGCCAAGGCTGGCTCGCCAGCGAGCTTTGGAAGGCCTGCGCTGCGCCCTGGAAGTTGCCGCTGATCGAATCGGGCATGCCCAGCTCGCGCTGGGTGCGTTCAAGGATGCTCACCGCATCGCCAAGGGCCACGCCCGGGGCCAGGTTGAACGACAGGTTGGCGGCCGGGAACAGGCCGTCGTGGCTGATCGACAGCGGCCCGGTGCTGGGCGGCGCCACATGGGCCACGGCCGCCAGGGGCACC
>NZ_JAULRU010000040.1 GCF_030518155.1 Gilvimarinus gilvus
CGCTCCTCTTCGGCGGAAATAGGGTAGGGCCGCTTGTAGCGGTCTACGCCGTAGTTCATCAGGGCATGGCAGGAGTCGATCAGGTCTTCCACGGCGTCAATGCCGTGGCGTTCCTCGCACTGCGCGATGTACTGCTTGGCGAACACCAGGTAGTCGATGATCGAGCTGGCATCCGTCCAGGTGCGGAACAGGTAGTTGCCTTTGAAGAAGCTGTTATGCCCATAGCAGGCATGGGCGATCACCAGTGCCTGCATGCACATGGTGTTCTCTTCCATCAGGTAAGCGATGCAGGGGTCGGAGTTGATCACGATCTCGTAGGCCAGGCCCATCTGGCCACGGCTATAGGACTTTTCCGTGCTGAGGAACTGCTTGCCGTAGGACCAGTGGTGATAGCCCAGCGGCATGCCGACGGAAGCGTAGGCGTCCATCATCTGCTCGGCCGTGATCACCTCGATCTGGTTGGGGTAGGTGTCCAGGGCGTAGCGCTCGGCCAGGCGGCTGATTTCCCGGTCGTAGGTCTGGATCAGTTCGAACGTCCATTCGGACCCGGTGGAAATGGGTTGGCGTCTCTGTGCTCTGGCGGTCATGTGGCTAACCTGCGCTGGAAGAGTTCACGGAAGACCGGGTAGATGTCGCCGGCCGATACCAGCTGCTGTTGGGCAAACGTGTCGGGGAAGGCCTCGCCGATGCGTTCGTATTCGTACCACAGCGCCTGGTGCTCACGGGGGGTGATTTCGACGTAAGTGTAGTACTGCACG
>NZ_JAULRU010000043.1 GCF_030518155.1 Gilvimarinus gilvus
AGTGCAACTACTGTCAAATTATTTCCTTATTCTTACTTTTTCTTCACGTATTTTTTTGGATTTTTTTTGAATTCAACTTTACAGCTTTTACTACAAAAACCATAAATTTTCTTTTGATAAATTGCGGTATCTGTTAAGAATTGTGCGGTATTCATTCCACAAATAGGATCTTTCTCGTTTACAACTTTTACTTTTAGTTTTTGTTGAGCAAAAATTGAAAAAGAGATGATGAAGAATGTTAATGTTAATATTTTTTTCATTGTTATTGATTTTTAGATTGAAATAAATTGTAATTAAAAAAGAAACCTATTCTGTTTTTTACTTCGATTTCTCCTGAATTTAAATCAGAAAGTATAGGTTGAAAATATTCTATAC
>NZ_JAULRU010000046.1 GCF_030518155.1 Gilvimarinus gilvus
CTATCCACTATTACGGACCCTATTCCTGCATGCTCTATACTCAGCCTGAACTACTGGCATTGCTGATTGTGACCTGCGGTATTGTATTGCAAACCTGGTTTGGCATCGGCTTTGGCCTGGTGGCTGCACCGCTACTCTTTCTAATCAACCCTGCCTATGTGCCCGGTCCGGTACTGATTCTCGGTACAAGTTTGTCGGTTCTGGTCGTATCCAGGCTGACCCTGATTAAAAATCAAGGCGAGTTGAGTTGGCGCAGAGTAACCCCGGCAATCATTGCTCGCCTACCAGGCGCATGGCTAGGTGCGCTGTTACTCGTCTCTATTCCCGCCTGGAGCCTGAGCCTGCTATTTGGCGTCACG
>NZ_JAULRU010000071.1 GCF_030518155.1 Gilvimarinus gilvus
TATTTTCAGAACCCTATCTGGTTGCTATGTCTCGCAGACACCACCTCAGCCGATCGAAAGTAATTAGTATTACTGACTTAAACAATGAACTGTTTATCGGTCGCAGCCACTGCGAGCACCGGCTCATTATTCAAAACCTTATGAAGCAGCATGATGTACAACTGAATATGGCATACGTAACTAATCAGGACGATCGGGCACTGGCACTGGTCGAAGCAGATATTGGCCTGGCGATAGTACCAGCACACTATGCTTCATCGCGCATTGTGACAGTACCTCTGGCCGAAGAGCGCTATCAAAGATCAATTGGCTTTGAGTGGGCCGAAAACG
>NZ_JAULRU010000049.1 GCF_030518155.1 Gilvimarinus gilvus
CGTGAAGAGAAGCTGCTGGACGAAGCGATGCTCAACGACATCCTGCGTCCGGAAAACATGATCGCGCCACGCCTGGTTCCGCTGAAGGCGTAACCGGCTGCTGCACACTGTCTCACCAGGTTAAGGGACTAGACACCTCTCAACCTTTCCAAGCCCGGGCTTATGCACCGGGCTTTTTTTTGCCTGCTGGCTTGCGCAGGCGCGTGCCCTGCCTACACCGGTAGACGTGGGAGCGGCCTGGCGCCGCAAAGGGGCTGCACTGCGGCCTTTGAATATCGGCACACAACTTGCTCCATAATGTGTTCCAGGCCCACGGGATTACCCAGCATGCTGCACAGCCACCTGACCACCCTCAACGCGGTTTCGCTGATACTCAACGTCTTCCAGGCAGACGGTGCTGAGGCTTCGGCGCTGCTCGCCGGT
>NZ_JAULRU010000053.1 GCF_030518155.1 Gilvimarinus gilvus
GGTGAAAGCCTGGATGCGCTTGGCCGGCGAGGCCACGATCGGCGGCGCCATGGCCGCCAACACAGGCCGTGCCGCCTCTGGGCTGGCAGAAGCGTTGTCCACCGTTTCGTCACTCATCGCACACCTCAAAAAAAACGCCGATTCGTGCGATTATCGAACAAACGGCCGATAATCGCAATTGACCGCTGACACTTTTGCTTATACCTTTCTCCTGCCACATGTGGCTTCTTTGGAGAGACTGGTCAGGTACCCACCGTAGAAGTCCCCAGGCAACGGCCTCGCCTTTCGGCGGGGCCGTTTTTCATTCCCCCCTCGTCAGCTTGTTGCCCGAACTTTTATCCGGCATGCCTTTCAAACTTGTAAGAAAGCCCCAACTTGTTTACCGGCACATGCCATAACGTGCGTCGGATGATGGCGGTGCAGGTTAAATAACGATGTTCGGCAAATTATCGGTTGCTATAATCGGCACCACAGTCGTGACGCAATTGTGCCCACGGAACCTTCCGTGGAACCAAGCCGTTGCGGCCGGAACAGGGCGCACAAGCGCATAACGCGTTACCCCCGTGATTACAC
>NZ_JAULRU010000054.1 GCF_030518155.1 Gilvimarinus gilvus
CTGAATAACGCCTCTGAGAGTATCGTCCTGATTAAAGCGGGCCTGGGTTAAGCCGTATTCAGTCTGGCGACTGGTAGAGCTGGTTGCTCCTCCAGAGAAAATAGGCATGGACAGCGTTAGTCCAATTTGATTCGTTTCCGCCCAGTCATTACTACTCTTAGTGCCTTTATCACGATCATGACTGGCTGTAAGTGAAAGGGTTGGCAGGTGACCACTGGAGGCTGCCTGAGCTTGTCTGCGTGCAGCTTCAGTATTGGCTAACGCTACTTTTAGTGCCAGGTTTCCACTTTGAGCTTTTTCTACCCAGGCTTCAGACG
>NZ_JAULRU010000056.1 GCF_030518155.1 Gilvimarinus gilvus
CTCTGATTAAGTCCTCAGTGGCCTCTGGCTTACAAGAGCTTTTCGAGGTCAAGGCGGCGATCCGATGGCGTGCCGATGGCCCGGTGAGGGGAGCCAACACAGAGATCGGAAAGCTCTGCAAGCCCCGAAGGGCACGGCCAAAAAGTCCATCCGCTGTGTTGCACCTCTTGCCAAGGACTATGGCCATTGCCTGCGAAGCGCGCCTTGCCGAGTGAACGTTTTGACTCGCGCAGAGACC
>NZ_JAULRU010000215.1 GCF_030518155.1 Gilvimarinus gilvus
CCACAAGATCACCACTCTGCGGGTCGCCAAAATTGGGGGTTTCGGTGCGCCGGAAAACTCAATACGTAGAGGGCGAGCCATAAAGTCACCAAATTAATCAGAACACCCCTTCCAACCTAGCACACTTCACCAGCGTGTCAAATGTAAGGCCTGACCCCTTTAGCTTGGTCTCGCACGCTCTAAATTCGTCAAATTACTGATTTTCCCGCCAACCATTTAATACCTAATCAACCCGGGCAAAAGCTACTGGACTAAAAGCCTAGCAAGAACTCACTTTCTCAATCTTTGGGTGTCCTTTATTTAACCCCTCATTGGGTGTCCTCTATTTAACCATCCTTTTGGGTGTCCTTTATTTAACCATCCTTTATTTATTTCACCCTCCGACAGACCCGAGGTGATTCACGCCTTACATTAAGCACCTAGTGTTATTGCTTTTGGTATAACCACTTTACACTTTGTATAACGGTTTCAGGAAAGGCGGTAACATGATCTCCGTTAGGATAATGTTGATGAATGTTAATAAAATTGTCTTCGCGCGAGGCTAAAGCGGACACCACTTTTTCTATATGTTTACCCAAGTCGATTTCCTCTGTTCCTCGGCTGATCATGACATTCCTGGGAGGGAGTCCAGGTGCCGGTTTCAAATTTATCGCCATATCGCTGAGCTCAGGCACGTAATACCACACAGATGGGCTACCTAATAGGTAATTGTTAAATGTGTCGGGCTGTGTGAGTAGTATATAAAAGCCGAACAGGCCCCCTGTCGAGTAACCAAAATATGTACGATTATTGTTTTCGGCACGATAGATTTCTTCCACTCGCGGAATCACATTATTGCGAATAAAAGTTAGATGTCTACTGGCTTTTCCAGGTTGATATTTGGCCTGAATCTCCGGGTCATCAGATTTTTTGAAAGTGTAATCTGGAAAGCGACTGGCATGTACCCCTACCTCATTCTTCTGTTTTTCCGTAATGTCTTTTCGCCAAGATATGCCAACAAGGATAACATCCTCGAAAATGTAATAAGTTGAGGATGACAGCGCTTCGATAGCCCACATTGCATCGGTAAAGTAGAGGACGGGGTAGTGTTTATCCTTGTTGTCGTAATAGTTCTTGGGTAGCTTTACATATAACTCGTAATCGGCGTTGGTAAGCGGGTCACGGATGGGCACAACTTGTGTGTGTGGCATTTGGTATGCCTTATAGTCCGTCGCTAACACGCAGGCTGGTAATCCGAGTAGTAATACTGTCAGGTAGATTGCTTTGATGTTCATATTCTTGGTCACCTGTCTTAAAGATTGGTGGCGAAACCGCTCTTTGTTGTTTAGTAGGATCAATAGGGAAGTTGGTTGAAACCAATGTTAATCAATACCAAGAGGGGATGCCTGAGGTTTGCCTGATTTCTAGCTGATGTTTGTCTGTTGTTGGAAATCATATTAATATCAATCGGTTATGATACCGTTCTTACAATAATCTGACGCATTGCGGCCGGGGTCGTCGTAGTCAGCAACGGCTTTTGAGTGTGAGAGATATGACAGCACAGTATTGGGTGGGAGAGTTTTGTGTTGACCTCACCAGGAACCAGATCTCCTACGGTGGACAGTCGCAAACCCTCGCCCCCAAGGCGCTGGCGGTGCTGACCTGCCTAGCGCAGCACCAGGGCAAAGTGGTAAGTCAGGATGCCTTATTATCCAGCGTCTGGCAGGGCGTCGTGGTGTCCCCGAATACCTTACAGCGCAGTATTGCTCAACTGCGCCGCGCGTTGGGTGATGATGGCAAAGGCCAGCAGCTTATTAAAACTCATGCCAAGCAGGGCTATAGCCTGGAGTGTGAGGTCAAATGGTGTGCTGACGCTGCAGAGGAGTCCGGGGTATCGCCGACGATTAGTACTACGCCGGACCCCGCCACTCACTCCACACCAACCGAAAGCAAGGCGGCACAGTCGACCGGATTTGCGTTCTTGCCCCAGTTGGTGGTGGGAGGTGTGCTTCTGGTAGTACTGGCGGTAGTAGGGTATTTCTATAGGGAAGAGGGGCCGCAGCCGATTGTGGTGGAGTCTATTCGATTGCTGACGGCCACGGATGATAAGGAATTCGACCCCAGTTATAGCCCTGACGGCGAACACATCGTATTTCACCGCTATCGGGATAAATTATGTGATAACCGGCTGTGGGCGCTGGACACTAACTCGCGGAAGGAAACTCTACTGACCCCTGACTGGGCGGCCTACGGGCCGCACAGTTTTTCTGAAGACGGCAGCAAACTGGCCTTCCTCGCGACCGAGGCCTGTAACCAGCCAGTAACACAGCGTAATTGCTATGACCTGGTCAGCCTTGATTTTAATGCGGCGCTACAGAGCCCGCAGCAGCCAGAGGTGGTGCTCAGCTGTAAGTACACTGATGTAAGAAAACCGCAGTGGCTTAACAATCGCGATATTGCGTTGCTACAAAAGCAGACAGATCGCTGGGTCTTGATGAAATACTCGACCCATACCAATACCAGCACAACGCTCTATTCCTTAGCAGGTGGTAATATTCTTGATTACCTATACTCCCCAGTGAAAAAACGCTTTGCCGTTATAGGTATGCGCAGTGATGGGAGCTATCATATAGATATGCTTACACCTGATGGCCGTCGGCTTTCCAGTCACCCCATTCAGCGGCCAGAGGGCATGTCACAGTACGGTGGCATATACCCAAGTTTTGACCCGGTGAATGATCGCCTTATCTTCAGTACTGGACGGCAGCTCTTTACCCTGTCTTATGAAGGCAAGATATTCAAAATAAACACAGTGCTTACCGATAGAATGTATTTGCCAGCCTTTCACCCGCGTGGCACCAGTATGCTGATGATTAAGGGCCCCTATGATACCGATGTGGTGTTACGTTCCTTTTCGAATCTCGGCGATAGCGGTGACGCAGCGGTAGGCAGACAGTATGTAACTTTTGAACGATCTAATGTGGGTGACAGCCAAGGCGCATTTCAGCCCGGTGGCGACCTGATAGCCTTCCGCTCGGCACGCTCTGGCGAAGAACAAGTGTGGGTAAGCGATGGTCAGGGCCCAAGGCAACTGACCGACTTTGGTTTAGATACCTATATACGCGGCATCAAATGGGCGGCAGATGGCCAAAGCCTATTGGTTAACGCGAATAACATTCTTGTACAGGTGGGTCTGGATTCTAGTGCTCAGACCTTTGACGTACAACATCCTGTCTTACAATTGTTACATTGGGATAGCGTCAGCAGTAAAATTCTGGTTTTTGCGCGTATAGCAGGTGTTAAAAAGCTCGTTGAGTATGATTTTAGTAGCGGCGCATGGCGAGTCGTTTCAGACAAAAATATACTATGGGCTCAGAAAGATGCTGATGGCCGAATAATTATCAAAGATGAGTTGGGCCAGTTCTGGCAGCCGGGCCCGGTTGAATATCAGCCGATTGAGGTGCTATCTGGCAGAGGCACAGGCACAGGCAGTGAAACCTTTGTCGTACGAGATTACCTATTGTTCGCCATTAATAGTCATGATGAATTGTGGTCCTATAACCTTAAAAATGACGAGTATACTGTTTTGGGCCCGCTTGAGCCGGGGTGGGAAGATCTGACTGATGTGAACCAGGAAACAATATTACTGAGCATGAGAGTCTCCGCGAAAAAAGAAGTCGTCGAAGTTATTTTAGGAGAATAGCGGCCTTGCTAGCGTTAGGGGATGAAGGCATCAGAGATTTTTTTGTATCTACACCCAGAGTCCTGTCCGAGAAGTTCGGAGCGAAATAGGGACAGATTTATTTTTCTCACTTACCTACGACAAGCTATCCCTTTGAAAATAAATCTGTCACCTTTTTTGATTCTGTCATATCGAGCGACGCTTTGGCCGGGCCATCGGCCCCGTTGCCAAAGTCAGTGAACTGTGTGAATCACTCAATCTCAACTGGATATACGGCATCAGCCAGTGCCGACGGCTTTACCCACAAACCGGTTGATGCCAACTCGCCATAAAACCCTTTGTGCTCTCAAGGGCATAATCTCGCACGCTCTAAATTCGTCAAATCACTGAATTTCCCGCCAACCATTTAATACCGAGTCAGCCAGGACAAAAGCTACAGAGCTCACAGCCCTGCAACAACATATCCCTTCAATCTTTGGGTGTCCTTTATTTCGTTAACCGTGGTCTCGCACGCTCTAAATTCGTCAAATTACTGATTTTCCCGACAGCCATTTAATACCGAATCAACCAGGGCAAAAGCTACTGAGCTCAAAGCCTAGCAAGAAATTACTTCTTCAATCTTTGGGTGTCCTTTATTTGCTACCATCAAAAAAATACGACACTGCTAGAGCTTGCACAAGTACGACAGCGACACCAAAACCTAGCCCAAACACTATACCTTGCAGGAACTTTTTAAAGAGTCCTTTCATGTGTTTACATGCTCCGCATTTTAATAGTTCTTCTTTTATGATGACAAAAATATCGGGACCATCCATTGCTGTTTGATATTCTGCATGTATATTGTAGGGCCCTTGGGGTTTCCTTCCTCCGACAAGCTATTCCATAAAAATAAATCTGTCACCTTTTTGCTCTCAGGCTTTCTGGGTGACGGCTTGTTGAAATTGGCGGCGGCTACGATTAGCATGCATACAGACTGCTCCTTGGTGACGGTGGACTCTTTGATCGGAAAAAGTCTCATCATTGGAGCAGTTTTTTTGTATCTATATCAAGTGCTTATGCTTAAGTAAGTGCCATTCAGACCTGACCCCGACCTTGTGCTGAGACAACTCCAAACAACGAAAACTGGGACACCAAAAACTTGACACCAATTTACTGAATTACCCGCCAATCAGACAGCACCTAATTAATCAGAGCAAAAACTACGGGCCAACTAGGCGTGGTAGCGATCAACTTTTCAATTTGTGGCTGTCCTGTATTTTCCCATCCCTATTTTTCCAACCTCCAACTCTAAATGTTGCTCTATATGAAAGGTTAACCTAAACCTTAGCATACATCTGAATTGATGAGGAGAGTTTACTCAATTATACATTCAGCCTCTTACGTCTACTCCTTAGATCCAGTAAATACCACTTATTGAATTAAGCAAACCGCCCCGGTATTACGAATTCATAAGAACGAAAATCTAAACTTATTTTTGACAGAACATTTAAATTTATAATTGATAATTTTCTTCTGATACTCATCTATAGAACTAAACTTATCACTCAACGTAGGAATCCGCTTCTTATAAGATTGAACTCGATTTTTGACGTAATTACGATCTAAAGATACTAACTTCGCAAGAGAATCATAGCTTACTTTTAAAGAGTCTCTTGTGATTTTAGCAAACTCCTCATTCGTCCTTCCTATACCAATTACTTTACGATATTTTTTAATTAATCCTAAATCAATATTGTACTCCGCAAGATATTCAACATGGGATAGAAAAGACTCAAATTCATATATTATAAAATCAACCCCCTCAATAACATCTTCCGTAGAAAGTAGATAATCAGCTGCCTCTTTCTCACCAAGAAGTTCAATTAAATCACTATGTATATCAGTAGAGTTTTTTAGCTTTTCATTAAATTTTTCATCACTAGCGATTTTATAGTGAACTTTATCTTTAAAAGTAAGAACATCAATCAATGTATTATAGTTCTCAATCATTCCAATGATTCTGTCCAACCTAACCCAATCAGTCATCTTTAAAAGCTCGGGACAACTATCGGTTTGAACAAAAATATAGGATATTTTTGAAACGTCATAATCTATTTTCTTTGGGATATTGATTTGTAGAGGAAGGACTAGCATTCGCTCCAAGGGGGATTTAGTGAGACGATGAATATATCTGTTTTTATATGCTTCTAACTTTCTGCTATTTTTATAGACATTTACTATTAATTCATTTAAAAGATCTAACTTTTCAAGATTAGACGAAATTCCGACTTTATATTTAATGACCGCGAAAGCAACGATAACCCCAAGAATAGCTGAAAATATATGGCTAAAGTCGAAACTCTGGTTTCCAGAGGATTCTATCACTTCAATTAACTCAGCATAATTCATTTGCATTTATGATCCACAATAAATAGGAGTATTAGGATCGCCCATTAGGCTATTTATCAAACACAGCGATAATATATTTTCCCGCTTGCGCGGGAAATCGTTAATCGACACGTTTTTTTCGCAATTGGTTCGGCGTTTATTCAATTATCACCAGACGAAGTTCCAGGGACAGTTTACTCAATCTAGAGCAGCTTCCCCACCAACCAAAAGCATCCTGCTGATTATTATACTTTAAGCCACTTCCGAACCAGTACTGCCGATTGCCTTAGACAGCTCGGAGGAGGAAGCCCCTAACGCCAACAATGATTTAGTCAACGCGTCAATCGACACACTCGAATCGCGGGCCTCCAATTTGGCAATGCGCGATTGGCTTGTTTTTACTCGCTTAGCCAACGCTACCTGACTTTTTTCTGGCTTTTTCGACGCTTTCTTAAGGCATTACCGAGCGATATTTTCACATTAATATAAGGTGACTCTTCGGGCGTTAACCGGAGAAAATCAGTTGCGTCTCCAACTACCCAGCCGGCCGCTTCTAGTTTTTTGCGTTTATCGGAACGCATGGTCGTACCTCCTGAATAATTTATAACCGCAAGCATGCCATATTTGACATATCATAAATAGCCCAGCACCTGACTCTGAGCGCGATGGGCAGACATGGCTCTATTCCCGTACCCGTTCTAACTGGACTTAATATGGACTTAAGTATCAGAAGCCACTCTAAAACACTCTAGGTTTCAGCTACGAAGCGTCACCTCCCCATCGCAGCCAGCCGAACGCAGGTAGATTTGGTTGGTTAATCGCGCATGGACGCGCGATTAAGGAAAAACGCGTGGGAACGCGATTTTTTCCGACCGGCCAAATCTGCCGGAGCGAGGGAACCCGAAGGGCTGAGATGCGCGGGGTGCGCTTTTTCGTCCCTTTTTGCCGCATAGGAAAAAGGGACTCGCCATCGCCCGGCGATAGAGGGCGGGAAGTACGGGATAAGGCTTATTTGAGGGGGATTGGAGAGATTTACGACTAGCGAGAAAAGAGCATAGTGGAAGTGGATATGAGTTGGGTACTCTGGCGACAGCCATCGTGCCTAGCGGGATGCATGGCGCACTCAGCCCAGGCTGCCCTCTCTGCCTCTGCGAGGCATTCACCTAGTCCCTGTGCCCCACCCTGCGGGCGACTCCGTCGTGTAAATTCGCTCCCGGCGAATTAGTGGTCGCTCCTGCGCTCAGCCCAGGCTGCCCTCTCTGCGCTTGCAGCGCATTCACCTTGTCCCTGCGCCCGCGGCAAAGCTGGCCCCGCGAGCGTAGCGAGTGTATTGGGTCTTCGTGCATCCATGCCCATCAAACACGCTGGTGTCAGCGGTCTCACCCGACTAGATCCACAAACAAAAGCCCCCGTCCAATGGACGATATCTATCGTAGTGGTGGGACTTCGACGATTCGCGGGATGCACTCGGGCCTCGGCCCAGGCCGCCCTCTCTGTCTCTTCGAGACATTCACCTTGTCCGTGGCCCTCCCCCTCCGGGCAGCGAAGCTGTGCAAAATGGCTGTCCTGCCATTTACAGGTCGCTCCTGCGCTCAGCCCAGGCTGCCCTCTCTGCGCTTGCAGCGCATTCACCTTGTCCATGCGCCCGCGACAAAGCTGGCCCCGCGAGCGCAGCGAGTGTATTGGGTCTTCGTGCATCCATGCCCATCAACCGGAGCTAAGCCTCGCTCCCGCTGAGCTTTCAGCGAGACAAATAAAAAACCCCCGTCCAATGGACGATATCTATAGTAGTGGCGGGACTTCGACGATTCGCCTAGCGGTGGCCGCTCCTGCGCTTCCATGCGCCCGCGACATTCGTGCATCCATGCACATCAACCGGAGCTAAACCTCGCTCTCGCTGAGCTTTCAGCGAGACAAATAAAAAACCCCCGTACTCTCGCGAGTACGGGGGTTTTTTATTTGTTTGGTGGAGCCTAGCGGGATCGAACCGCTGACCTCAACACTGCCAGTGTTGCGCTCTCCCAGCTGAGCTAAGGCCCCAAAAGAGGTGCGCATGATAGGCTCGAGACCGAAAGCTGTCAAGGCTTTTACCTGAGAAATTTCAGCCAGTTAGCTTCTGTGTACAGAGTGCGGTCAACTTGCTGTTTTTTCCAACATTTGAGGATATCCCCTAGTTACGCCCCCTTACCCTTCAAGCCCCCAACAGACCTAGCTACGGAGTATTACCCCCATCGCAACCAGCCGAAGGTACGCTGATTTTGCGGGTGAATTGCACACGGATGTGCAATTCAGGAAAAGCACCGGGAGGTGATTTTTTCCGACCCGTAAAATCTGTGTGCATTCGGGGACCCGCAGGGCTGAGGTGCGCGGGTGCGCTTTTTCGTCCCTTTTTGCCGCACAGGAAAAAGGGACTCGCCATCGCCCGGCGAAATAGGGCGAAAACCTCAGTCGGCAGATTGCCCCAAAGCCATAAAGGCTTTCTCCAACTTCTTAAGCTGCTTCTTCCCCGGCTCCCCAAGTACATTAATCGCCTGACGCAAACGCGCGCGGCTCATATCCGGGCCCAGCAGGGTCATGGAATCCATCACCGAGAAAGACGCGGTGGTGCCGGCAATGGCCACGAATATTGGCGCCAGGAAGTCTTTGAGTTTGATGTCCATCTGCCCGGCCAATTCCTTCAGGGTATTGAAGATGGCGTCGCGCTCCCAGTGGCGCAGGGCTTCTAAGCGCCAGAGGGCGAATTGCAGCAGTTGCTTTTGCTCGTCCAGCTCTAGCTTGTTGGCGGCAAAGTGGGCTTCGGTCAGCGGCAGAGCACCCGCGGCCAAAAAGGCCACCAGCGGGATAAAGTCGCCCAGGGTTTCCATGCGCTGCTGCGCGTGGGGCAGCATTTGCATGAGATTGTCGCGGTTGAGCGCCCACTCGGTAAGACGGTCCGCCAGGGCTTCGGTGCTCAGGTCTTCGCGAATCCACAGGCCGTTGAGCCAGCTCAGCTTTTCCACGTCGAAAATTGGGCCGCCGAGGCTGACGCGATTAATATCAAAGTGCTTCTGCATTTGCGCCAGAGAGAACTTCTCGCTTTCATCGGGCATGGACCAACCCATGCGGCCCAGATAGTTAATCACCGCCTCGGGCAGGTAACCGGCCTTTTGATAGTACAAAATGCTGGTGGGGTTTTTGCGCTTACTGAGCTTGGATTTATCCGGGTTGCGCAGCAGTGGCAAATGACACAGTACCGGCGCCTGCCAACCAAAATATTCATAAAGCTTTAAGTGCTTAGGTGCGGAGTTAATCCACTCTTCACCGCGAATCACGTGAGTAATGCCCATTAGGTGATCGTCCACCACATTGGCCAGATGATAGGTCGGCATGCCGTCGGCTTTGAGGAGCACTTGCATATCCACCTGTGACCAGTCGATTTCAATGTTGCCGCGCAACATGTCGTCAATGACGCAGACGCCCTCTTCCGGCAGCTTCATGCGCACCACATAGGGCTCGCCGGCATCGAGTTTGGCCTGTACTTGTTCGGCGCTGAGTTTTAAACCGCGGCCGTCGTACTTGGGTGTTTCACCTCGCGCTTGCTGTTCGCGGCGCATTTCGTCCAGCTCTTCGCCGGTGGCAAAACAGTAAAACGCGTGGCCTTTTTCGATCAGCTCATCGGCGTACTGTTTGTAGATATCCATGCGCTCGCTTTGGCGGTAAGGGCCGTGATCGCCGCCCACATCCGGGCCTTCGTCCCAGTCGAGGCCGAGCCAGCGCAAGCTGTCGAGAATCGCCTGTTCCGATTCCGCGGTGCTACGAGTTTGATCGGTGTCTTCAATGCGCAGTAAAAACTGGCCGCCGTGCTGACGGGCAAAACACATATTAAACAGTGCAATATAGGCGGTGCCTACGTGGGGGTCGCCCGTGGGCGACGGAGCAATACGAGTGCGAACGGTCATAAGAGTCTCTTGTGTCGGTTCTGTCTATAAATTTACAAAGGCCTGCCAAAGTTGCTCGCCACTAATTACCTCGAGCGTGCGTGGGCGCTTGGCTTGCCCTGCATTAACGGTGGCCGAATTATCCGGGTGGCGGCACAGGCGCTTACCGCACATATCGCAGATATAGCCCGGCGCCACAATATGCACCGAGCGCGGGCCGGTGGCACCGATTAACGCGGGGTCCGTCGGGCCATAGGCCGTCACCGTGGGCTTACCCAACGCGGCGGCAATATGAGCAAGGCCGGTATCGTTACACACGGCGCCGCGGCTTGCGTGCAGTAGGCCCGCGAGTTGCGTCAGGCTCATACGCTCTAAAACTTTGGCGTTGTCACGCCCTTTTGCAATAGCGTTGGCCGCTTCGCGCTCGGCCGGTGAGCCCCACGGCAGCAGCACATCCAACCCCTGTGCGGCGGCTAAATCAATCAGCCCCTGCCAGCTGGTATTGGGCAAACACTTGGTGGGCCAACTGGCGTTGGTCACCGCCACAATATACGGGTTTTGCGTCACTGTTTGCGCCGGCCAGCTTTGTTCCGCCAAGCCAAATTCGGGGGCAATGCTGGGCCGCTGGTAACCGAGGCCGGCGGCGAATAAATCGCGCCAGCGATCCACCGCTAAAATATCTTGCGCCACCGCAAAGCGGCGCTGATAAAACCAATGGGCGCCGCGCTCGCGCACCGAGTCGGCATCCGGCCCGGCGCGTAAACCGCGCGCCATACGCGTCACCGAGGCACTTTTAAAATTGGTTTGTGCATCCAACACCAGGTCGTACTCAGTGCGACGCAGCTCTTGCCAGTAGGCTTTTAATTCGCCCGATTTCCAGGCCGATTTTGGCGACTTTTTCCAGCGCCGATGCGCCGAAACAATGGTGCGCTCCACCGCCGGATGCCAGGTGGGCACCTCGGCAAAGGCTTCATCCACCGCCCAGTCGAAACGGATACCGGGAATAGCGCGCACCGCATCGGAAACCGCGGGCAGCGTCTGCACCAAGTCTCCCATGGAGCTGAGTTTAACGATCAGTACTTTCATGCGCGATTGGCCGGCCGTAAAAGCGCGCCATTGTAGCGTAAACACGGGGGTGCGGGATATGGGTTTGGTGGTGAAGGGGAACGGGGAACGGGGAACGGATAATGGTAAACGTGAACTGGGGACAAAGCTGGTGGCTCTGCGCAACCCATTGCCCGTCAACCGTTCGCCGTTGCCCGTCAACCGTCAACCGTCAAACTCCCCATCGCCTCCCCCAAATACTGCCACACCGCATCCACGGCGCGGTTGCGCGCTTCGCGCCCCAGGCACACCAGGTGAATGGGGGAGGCTTCGGGGTGGCGCCAGCCGGTGAGTACTGGCACTAAGCTGCCCGCAGCCAGCTCTGGCTGAATAAGTAGCGGGTCGACAAACACTACCCCTAGCCCCATTGCCGCCAGAGCCGCGAGCGAGCGGCCATCGTCGCCGCATATGGCATCGTCTATGGCGACGTTGACAGTGTCACCATCGTTGTTGGCAAAGGTCCAGTGGTCCATCGCGAACTGAGAGTTTTTGAAAAACAAACACGGGTGCTGGGTGAGCTCGCGCGGATTCGTCAGTGGTTTAGCCCGTGCCAAGTAACTTGGGGCGGCGTAACACGCCCAGGACTTTTCGCCAATTTTTTTGGCCACCAGTGACGAGTTAGGTAAGTGCCCTACCCGCACGGCAATGTCCACCCGCTGGCTAATTAAATCCACCACCTCGTCGGTAATATTAAACTCCAACGCCACCTTGGGGAAACGCCGTCGCAACTCGGGGATCACCGGCAGTAAATAGCGCTCGCCAATTAAGGTGGAACTGCTGATTTTAACCCGGCCGGCGGGCTCGGCCTGTTGCGCCATTTTCAAACTGGCGGCGCTGTCCAACACGCCCTGCAGTGATTGGGCCGAAACCAACAGGCTGGCGCCCTCATCGGTCAGGCAAAGCTGGCGGGTACTGCGCTGCAATAAGCGCTGGCCCAGCGCCTCCTCAAGCTGGCTGACTTTTTTACTGATGGACGAGCGCGGCAAACCCAGCGCTGTCGCCGCAGCCTGAAAGCTGCCCAGCCCAGCCACCCGCGTAAACACGTACAGCTGGGGCAGGTGTTGGTGCAACAGACGCACAATATCGACATTCATATTCTTTCGTTCCCCGTTCCCCGTTCCCCGTTCCCCGTTCCCCGACAATTATTTCCCATCCAGAACCATTAAGTTTCCACAATGGTGACTTATCGGAAACAGAATCCCAATTTACACTTGCCTGCAATGAAAACGCAAGTTCAGTCCAGCCCCATAAGGAGATCCCCATGAGCAAAACGGTTTTAATAACAGGCGGCACCTCAGGTATAGGTTACGCGAGCGCCAAAGCCCTGAAGGCAGAGGGAAATCGAGTGCTGATTACCGGCCGCGATCAGGCGCGATTAGATAAAGCCGCAAGTGAACTCGGTGTTGAGGCCATTTTGTGTGATAGCACAAACGCCGCTGCCATTGTCGCGCTGGGCAAACGCTTGGCAAAAGACGGTATAACCCTGGATGGACTGGTACTGAACGCCGGTATTTTTTACCCGCGCGCGATCAGCGACGAGAGCTGGGACAATATTCAGGTCACCATGAACACCAACTTTGCCGGCCCGTTTATGATGATGCAAGCCTTGGCAGGCACTATGAGCAACCCGGCAAGCGTGGTGTTTATTTCCAGCGTGGCGGTCGAAAAAGCACACCCCACCTGCGCCGCCTATGCGGCCAGTAAAGCGGCCTTTGAAGCGGCGGCGGGCGTTATGAATGTGGAGCTGGCGGCCAGCGGCATTCGGGTGAACTCCATTCGCCCCGGGGTGACCTTAACGGAGATTCAGAAAAAAGCCGGCATGAGCGACGAGGACATTGCCGGGCTTGCCGAATCCCTCAAGGGCTTGCCGGTGGGGCGCATATTATCGCCCGCTGACATAGTCCCCGCCGTGCAATACCTGCTCAGCGATGCCAGCATTGCCATGCGCAATGGGCATATGACGATTGATGGTGGGTTTGGGTTGTAGAGCCGGGGAACGGGGATCGGTATAAAATTTCGTTCTCCGTTCCCCATCAACCGTCAACCGTTATTCACCCCCATAAATACTCTCCAACGCACCGGTTACATACACCAGCGGTGCGTTCCAGTTGATGGTCACTTCGTTGGTGGAGTAGCTGCACCAATGATCTAAATAGGCGCGAGCCACGGCTTCGTCGCCGTAGGGGTAGTTGTCGGCGCCGCAGTCGTTTTGGGCGTTGGTGTTGGGGCCGCCGGCCAAAAAGCCTGGCACCGGGTCAACAACATTATCCGCCTCGGACTGACGGTGGTGAATGTGCATCGGCGGGCGCGCCCCGAACCCGGTAACGTAGCTGTATTCGGTGGGGTTGCGTCCCAGGGTGTAATCCAGCAGTGCCTGCGCCGCGTTTACGTATTTCATATCGGCGCTGTAATCGTACGCTTGCAGTACCATCATCGCCTTATTAAGCGCGCCGCCGTTACTGCCCCAATAGAAGTTTCCCGCCACCAGCGGCACACCGTAGGCCGAGCTGTTCATATCGGCAACGATGGAGTCGGCCAATTCGACAATGCGCGATTCAATTAACGCCTGATCCGCCGCTGCGGTTAAGTTCGCGCGATGCTTGGCCAACGACACCCAGGCCAAACCATCGGTGTTGGCCCAACCCGGAACACCGTTGCTGATGGACTCTAAGTTTGCCGCTTGCAGGTAATCGTCATCGCCGGTGGTGATGTAGAGCTCAACCGCAGCCCAGGCAAATTCATCCTCAAAGCGACTGTCACCGTAGCCGCCGGTTTGAATATCTTCGGGCTGCTGATAGGCCACATTAGGGTTGGCTTGCGCCCACTGCCAGGCAGACTGCGCCGCAGCCAGCATATCGTCAGACAGGCCCGAATACACCGCCTCATGCTCTGCCACTACCCGGCTAGCCACCGCCATTACTGCCGCGAAGTTTAGCGTGGCCGAGGTGCCCTTTTGCACCACATAGCGCGGCTCGGTGCCTTCGGCAGGCATCACCGCTCCGGCAAAGTTTTTGGTGGTGAGCTTGTGGTATACGCCACCGTCGTTAGGATCTTGCATATCCAGCATCCACTCGAGGTTCCACATCGCCTCTTCGAGAATGTCTGGGGTGTCGTTACCGCTTTCGGGAATACCGGCGTCGGTGGCCGCGTAAAAAGCGCCGTGATGCTCAAGTGCCGCCAATAAGGTGTAGGTGGATATGCCGGAGTTAACAATATATTTGCCGAAGTCGCCGGCGTCGTACCAGCCTTTAGGCGCCGATATAGAAGTGCCCTCTGGCCTTTCGGCGGAGGCTGCCGAGGCGTGCACCAGCACATCGGTATCCGGGTGGCCGGCAGCGCGCGCCCAATCGCCAGCGTGTTCGGCCGCGAGCGCTGAACTGGCGCGATTAAAATAGAAGGCTTTTAAAGCGCCTATATTCAAGGCTTTATAGGGCTGACTGGCAATCACAAACGGGTCGGAATCCTCCGCGCCGGCAACGCGAATCACATAGGTGCCGGGGTCTTGCAGGTCGGAAAAATCGGCTTGGGCCACCACCTGATTGGCGGGAGTCCACTCGCTAAACGCCGACAGTTCACCTTCCAGTACGGCCACCTCGGTATCGGTATTGATCACCGAAAACGCGGTTGCGCTGACCTCGGGAACAACGGCAACCTTAGCCGCTTGCGGCGCAAAGCCGATTTGATTCAACAGAATACGACCAGCGGATTCGACCGAGCTTGAACTCTCACTGGAGGCTTCCGAGCTGGACTGGCTGCTGGCACTGCTGGAGGGGTTACTGTTGCTGCTTCCGCCGCCACTGCTGCCACAACTGGCCAATACAAAGGCGCTGCACAGGGCCAGGGCGGCCTTAATGCGTAAGGGTTTCATGGGCACTTCCTCATATTTATTTTTTATTGATATGGGGGAGAGTCTACCGGTAAACAAGGTTTATTTGATGGATAAGTGCGCAAAGAAGGGTTAATGGCTTTGAGGTCTGAGGTCTGAGGTCTGAGGTCTGAGGTCTGAGGTCTGAGGTCTGAGGTCTGAGGTCTGAGGTCTGAGGTCTAAGGTCTAAGGTCTGAGGTCTGAGGTCTGAGGTCTAAGGTCTGAGGTCTAAGGTCTAAGGTCTGAGGTCGTTAGCGTCCGACCTCAGTCGTCTGACATCAAGCGTTTATAAACCCAACGTCTTTTTCACAAAGGGTATGGTCAATTTGCGCTGCTCGGCCAGCGAGGCGTGATCGAGTTTGTGCAGACAGCAAAACAGCTGGTTCATGTCGCGGGGTACGCGCTGCACTATGTAGTTGGCAACGTCTGCTGATAAATCCAGCCCGCGCTCTTTCGCGCGTTTGCGCAGAGCCTGTATTTTTTCATCGTCGCCTAAACTTTCGACCGCATAAATTACGCCCCACTGAAAACGCGATTGTAAATCGGCCAGGTGAACACCCAGCGAACGCGGGTTGTGGGTGGCGGCAACCAGCAAGAGTTTACCGGAGTCACGCAGGGCGTTGTACAGGTTAAAAAGTGCCCTTTCCCACTGAGCGTTACCGGCAATGGCATCGAGCCCGTCGAGGCACACCAAGTCCATATGCTCAAGCCCTTCCAGCAATGCTTCAGGCGCAAAACCCATCACATCGTTGAGCGGTAAATACTGAACGTTCACCCCCATTGATTCGGCGTAGTGACAGCTCGCCTGCAGCAAGTGAGTTAAGCCGGCGCCGGAGGCACCCCATAAATACACAAACTGTTCGCCATTGTTTTCAACTTGCGCCTTCAGGCAGTTCACAACTTCGAGATTAACCGAGTGTTCGGGCGCAAAAAAATTGGCAAAGGTGGCGTCGTCTTTAAGGCTTACCCCTAACGATAACTGCTGAGGAGCACTGCCCATTACTGCACGTCCTCGGTTAACCGGTAGCGCAACGGCCGCGCGACCGAACCGCGCAATTGGTAGCGATTAACACTCAAGCTCACGCCGGTTTCCGGCACTAAGGTTTGTGTCAGTGCCAGTGTATTCTCCAGCTGAGCAACGTCTCCTTCGGTAAACAGTTGCAGCGTTAAACCATTGGCCGCCACCGAATACATTTCAACCCGCCGCACCACAGCCAGCGAACTCAGGTAACGCTCCACCGTTTTAAAGTCACCGAAACTGTCGGCATTTTCGATCAACATAACAATGCTGGCCGCACCGCTTTCGCTGGGGCGAATAGCGTAGACATTGGCAAAGCGATCTGCGGCACTGTTAATGGCTTTAAGCATTAGCTCATCGCCACTTTGCCCCTGGCCATCAAAACTTTGATCACCCTCGCTGTGCAGTAGCTGCCAGTCACCCCGATAACTGCCATCGGATAGCGCGCTATAACGCAGCGCCAATATTGCATCGGCACGGTAGCGCTCTGACGCGTCCAGAATACGCTCTTCATCCAATTGCCAGAGGCTTTGCTCGGGCATTGCCAGGTGATCTTCCAGATCAAACACCGGCACCGTAATCGGCAGGCCGCGCAACTGGGCTTGCTCGCGCACCGCACTCCAGGTAGCGGTATCCGTTACCATGCGTAAACCGTCGCCATTATTTTCCACCGCCCACACTAAGACGTTGGGGCGATTGGCCGGCCAATAGGACAGTCCGGCGTCGCGCAGTAATTGCTCAACCAATGCCGCCGAGAATTTCAAATTTAGTTTTGAAGCCGGCACCTGTTCACCATTTGCCGACAGCAAGGTTTGCTCAGTACTGGCGTAACTGTATTCGTAAACGTATTCCTGCGCGTTGGCTAACGCCTGTTTTACGGTAGGGCTTTCAATGCTCTGCAGGGAGCCCGAGACACGCACAAGCACCCGCTCCAGTGCATGTTTGGCCGCGGCCGCGCGCTGCACCTCGGATTGCGATTTCACTAATTCTTCGGCGCTGTAGAGTTCAACGGTTTGATCAGCACTGACCGGCACAACCGCCCAAACAGATAGCACGAGTAGAGTCACAATTCGGTAAATCAGCGTCACAGTTATTCGACACCCACAGTAAAAGAAGTGCCGCATTGTAACAGGCAAATTTTGCCTTTGCGCCCCCTGAACTTGCCGATCAGGGCCAGTTTTGTGCAATTGCTGACACCTGCGCCCCACAGCACCGACAAAACAATGAGCGCTGCACTATTCATAATCAAATTCTATTTGGTAATAATTCTCATTTGCATTAGAGTGAGTTAACCACCAAGGAGATTAGCATTATGGAAACACTTGCTTTGCACTTGCGCCACTACGAACCCAAACTTCGCGATTATTTAACCCAGCGATTTGGCTCCGCCGCTCTGGCGCGACAAGTAGCCCGCGAAACACTTCAGACCATGCAGGCCAGTGAAATCTTGCAGTGCATTGGCAACCCCTACGAGTACATTACCGGTTACGCACTGGCGTTGGCCAAGCGCCATGAGGCGGGAGGCAAACGCCATGACTAGCCTGCCCGAGGACTTGACCAATGCCGTCTACAGCTACGCTGTGGCACAGTGGCGCTGGCCCGAGTTGCAACTGATTGACCGTGCGGCGGCTGAACTTTGGGATAAGCTGCCCAAGCACAACCTACAGCCACACGCGCAAAAAAAACGCGTCGCCCGCAGCGCCTGGATAGATCAGCGCTGCCTTGAGTTTATCGGACGTCATTGCAACGCGGAGTTTGTCGCTCTTAGGCCCGGTCTCAATACCCGCTTCTACCGTTTGAGCCAGCAGGTCGAATGGCCGAGGTTTTGCTGGTACGATCTCGACCACCCTGCCACCGCGCGCTACAAACACTGCGTCCTTCCCGACGTGGATAATTACCAGATTGCCCCCTTCGCTGACCCGGACACTGACCCGTGGCTGCGGCGTATTTGTGGGGCGAGCCAACAACCTCTTATGCTGATTGCTGAGAACCTCAACAGCTCGCTGAGTAGAGCGCACTGGCAAAGGGTTGTGGACACATTGCACCAAGCCGCTGGCGACAGAATTGTAGAAATTGTCTATGACGGACCCAGCCCCGTCGGGGCATGCCTGAGCCAACTGGGCAAATTTTTGCGCAGCCGCGATAACCATGAGCTGCCTTGTGATATTACTCTACCGCGCTCGAGCCCGACCTTGCGCCGGCAGCCGATTGAGCAGGGTTTACTGAGCTGGCTGTCCTTGCACAGGCTGGGGTTTCACTGTCAAATAGGTCGAGGCTGAGCTAGCGCTGGCCAGAACCTCTGTATCGCATCCCCGTAACCGGGCGCGCGCCCTGCGCGAACCCTGTCAAAACAGACGTTTTTACGGAGGTATTTATAGGTTTTTTCCGGTAGAATACGCGCCTTTGTGATCAACTCGCCCGGACTTAACCACCGAGCCCAGTACGGAATCAAACAGCGCATGAGCGAAAACACCCCCACCTCACTCAGTTACAAAGACGCCGGCGTCGATATCGATGCAGGTAATGACTTAGTTGAACGTATTAAAGGTGTGGCCAAACGCACCCGGCGCCCGGAAGTAATGGCCGGACTGGGTGGCTTTGGCGCTCTGTGTGAAATACCCGAAGGCTACCGCCAGCCGGTATTGGTCTCGGGTACCGATGGTGTCGGCACCAAATTGCGCCTGGCCATGGATCTCGGAAAGCATGACACCATCGGGATTGACCTGGTGGGCATGTGCGTCAACGACTTAGTGGTTGCCGGCGCCGAGCCTTTGTTCTTCCTTGATTACTACGCCACCGGCAAGCTCAACGTTGATGTGGCCGCCGATGTTGTCACGGGTATTGGCGAAGGCTGTGCTCAATCCGGCTGTGCCCTGGTTGGCGGCGAAACCGCCGAAATGCCCGGCATGTATGAAGGTGAAGATTACGACCTGGCCGGCTTCTGCGTCGGTGTCGTCGAAAAAAGTGAAATCATTGATGGCAGTAAGGTTGCCGCCGGTGACGTGTTAATTGGCCTCACCTCTAGCGGCCCTCACTCCAACGGCTACTCGCTGATTCGCAAAATCATTGAAGTATCAGGTGCCGATTTAAATCAGGACTGCGGCGGTGAAAGCCTGGCCCAGGCTCTGATGGCCCCGACCCGTATTTACGTTAAGCCGTTATTGGCACTTATTAAAGCGCTCCCCGTACACGCCTTGTCGCACATCACCGGTGGCGGCCTGCTGGAAAATATTCCCCGCGTACTGCCAGACAACGCCAAAGCCGTAATCGACACCACCGCCTGGCAGCTACCACCGGTATTTCAATGGCTGCAACAAGCCGGTAACGTCGATGCACGCGAAATGTACCGCACCTTTAACTGCGGAGTAGGCATGATATTGGCGGTACCTGCCGACCAAGCCGATGCAGCGATAGAGCTGCTGACCAATGCCGGCGAAACCGCTCTCAAGGTTGGTGTCATCAGCGACGCCGCTGACGGCGAAGAACAAGTGGAGCTGCAAGGGATCGCTCAATGAGTTCAGCGTCAACCACCCGTGTTGTCGTTTTAATTTCCGGCAGCGGCAGCAATTTACAGGCGTTAATCGACGGCCAGTCCAGTGCCGGCCTGCCCATTGAGATTGCCGCCGTAATCAGTAACCGCCCCAACGTAAAGGGGCTGGAGCGCGCGGCCCAGGCCGGTATTGAAGCCATTACTCTTGATCACAAAGGCTTTGAGTCACGCGAGGCCTTTGACGCGGCCCTAGCCGAGCACATCGACAGCTACCGACCCGATCTGATTGTACTGGCCGGCTTTATGCGTATATTAACGCCAGCATTTACCCAGCGTTACTGCGGCCGCATGCTCAACATTCACCCCTCTTTGCTGCCCAAGTACCAGGGGCTGAATACGCACCAGCGCGCCCTGGACGCCGGTGACAGCGAACACGGGGTGACGGTGCATTTTGTCACAGCTGAGCTCGACGGTGGCCCCGCCGCCATTCAGGCGGTGGTCCCCATATTAGCGGGTGATGATGCGAGTATTCTGGCCAGTCGGGTGCAAGCTCAGGAACACGTGATCTACCCGATGGCAGTACAGTGGTTTGCCGAGGGAAAATTAACCATGGCTGACAACAAGGCACTGCTTGACGGTGAACCTTTGCCGGCCAGTGGTTACCAAGTAAGGACTGACAACGCTTAACAAAGGATGCTATGCGCCTGACTCCCGCAATTTTTGCTTTAGCACTTGGACTTATCTCCATGTGCGCCACCGCCGATACCGCATCGGTTAGTGAGGCCACGCCGCCCAAACAGTTTAAAAACATCTACAAGGCCCGGGTTTACGGTATCGGCATTACCGTGACCCACGAGCTTACCGCCTTGGATGACGGCCACAAGCTGCGCTTTTTTGCCGACTCTTTTGTCGCCAGCATTGAGGAGATCAGCCATTTTGATTGGCCCAATCAAGATCGTTTGCGCCCCTTGAGCTACAGCTATGAACGCACCGGGCTAGGCCGTGACAGAACCGCCAAACTCGACTTTAACTGGGAAACCGGCAAGGTCACAAACAATGTGCAAGACAAACCCTGGAAGATGAAAATCGAACCCGGGGTACTGGACAAGCTCAGCTTTCAGATTCAACTGCAGCATGACTTGATTGCCGGCAAGACTGAAAGCCTCGCCTACGATATCGCCGATGGCGGTCGGGTAAAGCATTATGAATTTGAAATTGTCGGCAGAGAAACCCTTGAAACTCCTCTCGGCAAAGTAGACACTGTAAAAATTAAACGTTCGCGCAAAGACGATGATCGCGTCACTTACGCTTGGATGGCACCCAAGTACGACTATCTACTGGTTCGTATGCAGCAAGAAGAAGGTGGCGACGTCTATACCATTTACATCCACGAATCCGAAATCGACGGTGAAACGATTTCGGCCTTTGAGTGACAGGCTCACTCTGATTCAAAACACATTCACCAAGCAAAGGCTCTCACTATGAATATTTCCGACAACTGCGTTGCCAGTTTTCACTACACGCTCACCGATAAAGACGGCAAGGTGCTCGACTCCTCCGACGGTCGCGAACCTCTGGCCTACCTGCACGGTGCTAGCAACATCATTCCAGGGCTGGAAAAAGAGCTGGTTGGCAAGCAAGTTGGCGACAAACTGAAAGTTGACGTTCCCGCCGCTGAAGCTTACGGCGAGCGCAACGACGAGATGATGCAAGAACTGCCAGCCAACATGTTTACCGGCGTTGAAAAAATCGAAGTAGGCATGGAGTTTCACGCGCAAACCGAACAGGGCACGCAGGTTGTGAGTATCGCTGCGGTTGATGGCGACACCGTGACTGTTGATGCCAACCACCCGCTGGCCGGTGTCGACCTGACCTTCGATGTGGAAATCACCGAAGTGCGTGAAGCCACTTCGGAAGAACAAGAGCATGGCCACGCCCACGGCGCAGGCGGTCACGAGCACTAAAGTGACGCTCTGGTGGCCACCGCATGTGTATGGTGGCCACCAATTCCCCTTCTGGCCTACGCCACCCAAACCTCTGTACTTTTCTTTGTCTCTGAGCGCGTAAGTTGTTATCGTCTAGCAGACTATAACCCATAAAAGCGAGAGACCGATGCAAGCACTGCGTTCCACCCTACTTGCCTTAACACTGCTGTTCGCCGAATGTGCGGTTGCAGGCACAAGTCACGACAATACCGACGCGATAGCCCAGGCAGCGATAGAAGACTTACTTAGCCGCCCCGACTACATGATGTACATCAGCGACCACTTCACCGGCTTTCACTACGCGGAAGCTGCCGCAGCCTACGGCGCACTCAAATACGCTCGCCTCAGCGACAACCAAGTCCTCACTGAGCGCCTATTGGCGCGCTATGAAACCGTGCCCGGCACCGCCGACTTGCTGCAAGATGAACATGTGGATGCCAATGTGTACGGCATTCTCCCTATCGAACGCTACTTTACCAATGGCGATCAACAGGCGCTGGCCACGGGCCTTGAGCTCGCCGATGACCAGTGGGCCGCCCCCCTTGAGAACGGTCTTACCCGGCAAACCCGCTACTGGATTGACGACGTGTGGATGATTGGCGCGCTGCAGATTCAAGCCTACCGGGCCACGGAAAAACCCATTTACCTGCATCGAGCCGCCCTGCAAATCAACGCTTACTTACACAAACTGCAGCAGCCCAATGGCCTGTTTTATCACGGTCCGGACGCGCCCTTTTTCTGGGGGCGAGGTAATGGTTGGGTGGCCGCGGGTTTAGCAGAGCTGATATCTGAGCTGCCTGAAGATCACTTACTCTACGGTCAGATCAGCGAAAGCTATCAGCGCATGATGGCAGCCCTGCTGCAATACCAAGCCACTGATGGTATGTGGCGGCAGTTGCTTGATTACCCCGACGCCTGGAAGGAATCTTCCGGCACCGCCATGTTCGCCTACGCCATAGCGGTTGGGGTTGAGCGTGGCCTACTGCCAAAAGAGTCCTATCAACACGCGGTTGATAAGGCGTGGCAGGCGCTGAGCAAACGGGTTACGGACAACGGCCAGCTCACCGACGTTTGCGTAGGCACCGGACAAAGTCAGGATGCTGCCTACTACCTGGAGCGCCCCCGTATCACCGGGGACTTGCACGGTCAGGCGCCGCTTTTATGGCTCGCAACAGCACGCCTACTCCCTGAGTAGACCCACGCCGACCGGCCTTAACGCCCCCCGTAAAGTCAAAAAGACCACTATATGTCATACATATAGTGGTCTTTTTTATAGGTTTCTCCTGAAAAACACTGATTACTCCTGCTCATTGCATCAATTATTACTATTGTATTATTATTAGATAAATTAATATTTAATACTTGCGATAAAAGCATAATAGAGGTGCAAACCATGTCTATACGAACCCTCACCCTGGCGGTGAGTATTTTGTCTCTGGCTGCCTGTGGCGGCGGATCTGGCGGCGACAGTAACGGCTCAAGCTCATCTGTGGCGTCATCCAGCTCTTCGAGTTCATCCGAAGCTTCCTCTTCGGTTAGCTCGGCGCCATTAGAGGTGTTCGACAACCCGACACTGGGCGCGGCCGAAATCAACTACAACGACGTACCGGTTCATGACCCCTCTGTTATCCGCATCGACGATGGAACTTTTTACGTGGTGGGTTCACATTTAGGCTTCGCCAAAAGTACTGACCTTATTAGCTGGGAGCCCGTCGCTAACGGTGTTGACGACGCCAACCCTCTGTTTAATACCTATGCTACCGAAATATCCGAAGGCATCGAGTGGACCGGCGGCTATGTAGGTTCGTGGGCCTCGGACATTATCCAGTTGGATGACGGGCGCTATTACTTCTATTACAACCACTGTACCCAACCGGCCACCGGCCAGTGTGACGGCCCCCGATCCTATTTGGGCGTAGCGGTTTCTGATGATGTAGAAGGCCCTTACGTAGACCAGGGTATTTTCCTTTACTCGGGACAAACCGATGAAGAAATGACCGGTGACTACGGTGTTGGGGATCTCACCAGTTTTGATGCCTTTGTCCACCCTAACGTGATTGACCCCACCGCGTTTTTTGATAAAGACGGCCAGCTTTGGATGTCTTACGGCTCATACTCAGGCGGCATATTTGTGCTCGCTATGGATGAAACAACCGGTAAACCTGAGCCAGGACAGGGCTACGGTACCCATATTATTGGTGGCGATCACAGCTCGATTGAAGGCAGCTTTGTTTACTACAGCCCCGAATCGGATTACTACTACCTGTTCACCTCCTTCGGTGGCTACGAGGCCGCTGACGGCTACAATATTCGCGTCGCGCGCTCGCGCAACCCGGACGGCCCCTATCTGGACGCCGCAGGTAATGACGTTGCCAATGCCCGTGGCAACTGGGAAAGCATAGCCCCGTACGGCAATAAAATGATGGGCGGGTTTATTTTTCAATCCCTGCCCGGCTCTGATGCAGAGTCTCGCGGCTACCTGGCGCCCGGTCACAACTCTGCCTACTACGATGAGTCAACCGGTCAGCACTTCCTGATCACCCACACCCGCTTCCCCGGTCGCGGCGAAGGTCACGCTATTCGCGTACACGAGATGTGGGTCAACAATGACGGTTGGCTGGTAGCCTCACCGCAGCGCTATGCGCCCATTGAGGGCGAAAATATTGTTGACTATCAAGATATTGTCGGCGACTTCCAAATCATTGATCACGGCAAAGACATCAACCGTAGCGCGCACCTGTCAATGGCAGCCACACTGCATGAAGATGGCAGCATTAGCGGTGAGGTCAACGGCAGCTACACCTTGTATGCCGAGCAACCCGAGCGCATTACCATCACGCTCGACGACGGCACTGTCTTTGAAGGTCTGGCCGCCTGGCAATGGGACCCGCGCCTAGAGGTGCTGGTACCGACCTTCACGGCACTATCTGCACAGGGGGCGTCAATCTGGGGATTACAGCTTCCGGCCAAAACCAATGGCGAAGTGGTTGATGCGATTACCGCGGCTTTAAGTTTACCGACTGAATTTAAAGGCACTGCTCTGGAGTTACCGACCGAGGGCGCCCGTGGTGCCAGTATTGGCTGGAGTATCAGCGACACAAGCACAATTGCACAAGATGGCTCAGTCACTCGCCCCAATGTGGGGGAAGGCGACGCAATGGTTGAACTCACCGCCACTATCAGTCGTCAGGGTATCGACAGCATGCAGTCGTTTAACGTCACTGTACCTCAGCGGGTCACCTATAACCGAACGGCTCAATATCAATTTGAGAACGACCTAACCGACAGCCTTGGCAACAAAGCCGACGGTTACGCCACCGCCGATCGTATTCATAACGCAGGTTCTGTTGCCTATGCTGCAGGCCAAAGCGGGCAGGCTGTAATGCTCGACGGTACCAACGGCGTTCGCCTGCCAGATGGGTTAATCGATAATTACGAATACACGGTTTCGATGTGGGTTAATCCCGCCATGATCACCCAATTCAGCACCGCGTTTTTTGGTGCGGCGAATGAACTGACCAACGAGGAAGGCGGTCTGTTAGCGGATCAGTGGTTGAGCCTGGTTCCCGAAAGCTGGGATAACAACACCATGCTGTGGAGTGGTAGCCAAGCGTGGGTTGATGCGAGCGCTGGTGAACTGATTAGCGAAAACAGCTGGACCCATTTAGCCTTCGCTGTAAACCAAGGCACCGTTAGCGTTTATATCGATGGTGTGGAAAAATTCTCTGGTGGCAGCATCACAGACTTTTTCACCTGGAATGAAGGTTTGTTTGCACTGGGTGTTAACTACTGGGACTTACCCTTCAACGGCATGATCGATGAGCTGAATATTTACGATGCAGCCTTGAGTGCCGGCGAAATTACCGCTCTGGATATCGATCAACTGCCTGCCACTGCACTGCTGGAATCGGCCAAAGACTTATTGGACTTGGGTGACTTAAGCGGGGTGCAGTCGGACTTTGAGTTACCAAGTTCTGGCCCTTACGCCTCAGCGATTAGCTGGAGCTCATCCAACAGCAGCGCTCTCAACGTGCAAGGCAATACGGCGGTGGTCACTCGCCCTGAGTCGATTGACACAGATGTCACGCTGACTGCGACCTTAACCCTGGACGGCGAAACCAGCACCAAGACATTTGTGGTTACTGTGAACTCGCTGGCTCCGGCCGAGCCTGTGGCGCACTTTAGCTTTGATGATCACCTCAGCGATGAAACTGCAAACTTTGGCGCGGGCACCGTAACCGGCAACCTAATGACCAATACCGGTGGCGATGTTAATTACGGCGCGGGCAAATCCGGTATGGCGCTCAGCCTCGATGGCAATAGTGGTGTGGCCCTGCCCGACGGTTTGATTGACGGCAGCCGTTACAGCTTCGCACTGTGGCTAAACCCACAGGCGCTAAATCAATTCACCACCGCATTCTTTGGCGCGCAATCGACAAGCAGTTGGATAAGCGTTGTACCCTTCGGACCGGGCGACGGCAATACCATGCTGTGGTCAGGTGAGGCTTGGTTTGACGGTGACACCGGCGCTCAGTTCGCCGCTGGCGAGTGGACTCACTTTGCCACGGTAGTGGATGCAGGCAACATCACCCTCTACGTTAACGGCGAGCAAGTGTTTACCGGCACCGGCTTCCCCGATGTATTTACCGGCGCCGACGCTGAATTTGGTATTGGCGTTAACTACTGGGACACACCATACACGGGCCTGGTGGATGAGCTAGTCATCTTTGACGAAGCGGTAAGTGCTGAAGTAATAGCGGCGTTGGCGGAATAACGGAGAACGGAGAACGGAGAACGGAGAAACCCTATCCATCTTTACGATTAAAAAGGAGCGCAATTGCTCTCCTTTTTAATCTTCCGTAAACCGTACTCCCTCTCCCGTATCAATCAATGCGCCTCCACCTTCTCCTCACCACAGCGTTTGCATTTATAACGCGTCACTAACTTTCCCTGTTTTACATCAAACTGCTGGCTCGTTACTACTTCCCACTTGTGAAAACCGCTGCGGCACAGGGTTTTGCCCTTGTGTTTTTGCTTGGGGCTGGGGCGCTTGAAAGGCAGGACATTGCTCATGGTGGTTGCAGCTTTACTGTATTGCGGCTAATAATAACTTTATACACCATACGCCGTGGCAAACCCACCCCCTGCACTGGACACCTATCTATGCAGTCTCCGTCTGAGATTCGATTGCGCCAACGCAATCTCGATATTCGCCAATTCGATGATGTTCAGCCACAGGTTGACGACAAACAAACATATAAGTCGCAACTGAAGTATTGGCAAACAAAATTACTCCACGTACAGCAGGCGTATTATCACTCGGGTAAACGGGCCATTATTGTGTTTGAAGGTTGGGATGCGGCGGGCAAAGGCGGAGCTATTCGCAAAACCACGGAAAAACTCGATCCGCGCGGCTGTACCGTACACCCTATCGGCGCGCCCAAGCCGGAAAACCAAGAAAAGCATTACCTATATCGCTTTTATACGAAATTACCGGAGGCGGGCTGCCTCGCTATATTTGACCGCTCCTATTACGGGCGTGTGTTAGTCGAGCGGATAGAAGGCTTCGCACAGGAACATGAGTGGCAGCGCGCGTTCCAAGAGATCAACGAGTTTGAGCGCTTACTCACTGATGATGGGGCGCGTTTCGTAAAGCTGTTTCTTCATATCGACAAACACGAACAACTGAAACGTTTTGCACAGCGCCTGAATGACCCTTACAAGCGCTGGAAGCTCACCATGGAGGACTTGCGCAACCGGGAAAAGTGGCCCGATTACGAAAATGCCATTAACGATATGCTTCAATATACCGACTCCGAAGCTTCGCCTTGGCATGTTATTGCCGCGCACCACAAATGGCATGCCCGTATTGACGTCATCAGGACCATCGTAGAAACTCTTAGCCAAGGAGTGGTCATTGAGCCCCCGCCTATGGACCCAGCCATTGTCCAACTGGCGCGCCAAAAGCTGGGGCTCGACACCGACTAGGCAGAGGGTTGCTCAAATTGCCAGACGCCGTAGTAATCGCCCTGGCGCAGCAGCAGCGAGGTAAAGTGCGCCACAGCCAATAACCATAGCCCACCCACTAGAGATACGTGGCTCACCAAACCGCCCAGACAAAATATAAAACCCGCTATATGACAAGCATATTCAACATTTTTTGCCGAGCGGCGGGTTGGCCGCCAGGTCAAAAAATTAAACGCAAACCACACCTTTACCCACAGTGGTACCTGTTGCCATTGATCCGATTGTTTATCCACCATATATGCTTCCTCATCGAGAGTATCAACGTCTACTTCCAACACAGCAGCCAGACACTTCATACTTTCGAGACTCGCTTTATGACCACGTTCGATCCGCTGAACGGTACGTACATTAAGCCCAGACATCTCGGCCAATTGTTCCTGCGTTAAATGTCGGTCAATACGCAACTGCTTCAAAATCATGATGTGTCTCGCCTGTGTGTGTTGATAGTCTCGCCGCAATGGTGCCCTGTCGGCCACGAAATGGCCCCGACTTTTACCCGACAATATCTATTTTGCACAATTTACAGTTTAATTTTTGACCAAGCATGGCCGCCCGGCCCATTTCGGTGGTGACCCAATGACGCACTACCCACGGTGGATTATGACGCACATGCTGGCTATGGCCACAAGCGAGCTCCGCCACCCAGTGGTCTTCGTCGTCTTTGTGGTATCCGACAATGGGCTGTTTCATAAGCTATTGAATACGCCCCTCTAGGCGAAAATGATTATTGGCGCACAGAATCGAGGTGCTCACACATGAGTTCAGCGCCATCGAGAATTCGCAACGTATGGCGCTGAATAATATCGGGAGGCACAAAAAACAGATGTTTATTTTTAACCGCTTGTAGCGATGGGTAGTTAAGCCATTCATCCAACCAATCAGGTCGGTCTTCTCCCATGCCGCTGGCAACAATGGCCTGCGGATCGCGCGCCAGTACGGATTCGATATTGATTTTTGGCGCAATCGATACAGCGTCGGCAAACACATTGCGACCGCCACACAACCTAATAACATCACTGACTAAATGCTCGCCATTGAGTGTCTGTAGCGGGTCATTCCAGACCTGATACATAACACTGACAGGCTCGGTATTCTTATATCGTTGGTTAAGAGATTCCAGCTTTTGCAACCACTGATCCGCCGTTGCATTGGCGCTTGTCGAGGTTCCGGCCAGCTCACCGAGGGTGCGCACTTCTTGAGCAATATCACCCAATGTTCGCAATTCGTCCACGTAAACGGTGAGCCCCAAACGCTCCAGCTGAGCCGCGACATCTTCACCGTTACCGGAAGACCAGCTGAGCACGAGATCAGGCTTTAAAGCCAAAATACGCTCATAGTTAACCACTTTAAAACTTCCTACCTGCGGCAAGCTCAGTGCCTGCACGGGATAGTCACTGTAACTTACCGCGGCCACCAGTTTGTCGCCCGCGCCTGCCGCGTATACATTCTCGACAATATGCGGCGCCAGCGCAATGATTCGCTCAGCCGGTTGGGCGAGCTCAATGAGCTTACCGCGGACGTCAACAACCTGAACACGAGCCGGTTTTTCGTCGGCGCGGGTGAGCGGCGCAAAAACAACCGCCAAAATGAATAAAGCAAGCTTAACAACTCTCAATGTGTTCTCCTTTTCTATACAGGCCCGGCGCTATATTTAAACTGACGCAACGCACTTGCAATGCGGTGGCAGTCATCATCCGGTAAACCAATTCGCAACCAACCCGATACTGCATCACCGCACTCATACCCCCAGCGGGTATAAACTCCGCTGCATGCTAAATTTTTATAAACTTCAAACAGGTAATCGTTAACAGCCGCTTCACGCATTGACGTTAATGTAATAAACAGCCCCGAGTTAACCAGGGCTATATTTTCGGTCAGGCAAGACCGCAAAACTCGCTCTAGTTTCTCACTAGCTGAACGGATTCTGGCGCGTTGACGCTGCTGCCAATCGCTATCTTGCAACGCCTTTACTCCGGCCCATAGCGCAGGCCCGCTAACAGACCAAGGCGCAACCACCTCACGAATGTTGGTCTGATCTGATGTAAGCACAAAACCCAGTCGCAACCCGGCAAGACCAAAAAATTTACCCACCGATCGCAAAACGATCAGGTTGTCATGGTCCTGAATATTAGTGGCCAATGACTGAGTCATATCAATATCGACAAAGGCTTCATCGACAATAAGCCAACCCGGTAACGCGCACGCGAATTGCGCTAGTTGATTTTTCGCAATGCTCACACCCGTGGGATTATTGGGATTGATAACCACCGCATGCGCAATGGATTTACTCTTTATAAGCTGTCCTAGCTCAGTCACAGAGGCGTAATACTTCACATGGTGCCCCGCGTGTCGCCATCGACGGGCATGCTCACAATAGCCCACTGCAGGCACAGCCACATCGGACGGACCGGTTGCTGCCAACATATTAGGCAAGCGCTCAATGGCATACTGGCTGCCCGGCACAGGCGTTAGGCACTGCGCCGCGACACCGTAGAACCGAGAAGCTGCCGTGAGTAGCGGGGCTACATTGTTGGGAAGATCGTGCCAGACTGACTCCGGTACCGCCCCCAGTGGATAGGACCAGGGGCTAATGCCCGTCGATAAGTCTTGCCAACCAGCATCGGGGAGACCAAAAACGCGGGATGCATATGCCAGATCTCCGCCGTGCGCGGGGTAATCCACACTACGCGTTGTAGCGTCTTGTACAGGAGCGACATGCTGGCTGGAAACTGTAGTTTTCAATACCCGAGGCCCCCTGCCCAAACGCCGTGCACGCTCAATAAAGCTAGGGTACACAATACAATGGCGCGCCGTGTTAATAGCGTCGCTCTTAACAAATCATCGGCAATGACAGCCCTTCCCGGGGTGGCAGGTTTATCTTGCCAAACGCCGTGGTAACTTGCCCCTGCGCCTAAGCTCACGCCTAAACAACCGGCACCTGAAGCCAGAACGGCGCCGGCATTAGGGCTTGCCCAAATGCCGGCGCACTGACGCCAACACACCCAACCATTGCGGGAAAAAGCGCAGACGACAAAAGCAGCAGCGGTAAGTCTGGCGGGCAGATAATTTAGAACGTCATCCAAACGCGCCGCGGCCCAGCCAAAGTGTTGGTAGCGCGCATTGCGATAACCCCACATCGCATCGAGCGTGTTGACTAAACGATACATTACGATTCCCGGCACGCCTGCCACGACAAACCAAAACAGTGGCGCGATAACGGCGTCGGACGTATTCTCCAACAGAGACTCGATGGCCGCCTTTGCCACGCCATCTGCCTCCAGCTCATCGCAATCACGACTTACGATCATCGCGGCTCCCCTTCTGGCATGTACCAGCTGGCCATTTTTCAGGCTTGTGAAGATTGGCGCAATGTGAGCATCGAGTGACTGCCAACCTATGGCCAGATACACAGCGCCCGCCCCCAGGGCACACTGGATCATCCAGCTATCACTTGTCAGACGCGTAAGGAAAACAGCCAACACTAGCCAAGGTACGGTGGTAAACAGTAACGCCAGAGCACCTACTGCACGGGCATGTATAAATGCAGGCCTATTGAGCAGAGCCTCAACGGTGCGGGCCAAGCTGCCGAAACCTACCAGTGGATGCAGGCGTTTAGGTTCGCCGAGCAATCGATCAAGCGCAACACCCAATGCAACACTAACGGACACAAAGGAAACAATCATCTGAGTGAAGCCGCTGTCAACACAAAGCGACCAGTAAAATCAGGACTAACACTTCACTTAACTCAACCAGCGCACCCAAACAATCGCCGGTATAGCCGCCAATTTGCTTAAACCAAAATCGCGACCAATACGTCAGTAAAACCGCCAGCGCGACGATTAATACCGCGCTGTGCACAAACGACAAGCCAACCGCGACTAACGCACAGTATAAAAAAGCGGTAATCCAAAGTGACTGACTGTTGTTGACCGGAGTGCTAACTCCGCCATCGGTTTGCCGGGCGTAATCGGCCAAGGCCATAAATGGCAATATCGCTGTACGTGCTAACACGGGCGCTACCAATAGTAGACTCAGAGCGGCGCCTTGCTGCCACAGACTGGCCAGAGCAATAACCTTAAGCATAATCACCAACACCAGAGCCACCAAGGCGACAGCGCCACAGGCCGGATCGTGCATAACCTGAAGAATGCGTTCACGCCTTTGCTTTTGATCAGTAATTTTATGCCCGGCATAGTAGGCATCCATGCAATCGGCCAAACCATCCAGATGCAATGCACCAGTGAGCATCACCCAAAAGCTTACCGTTAAAGCGGCCGCCAGCCATGTACCAAACCCGGCAACGAGAGACGCAAATAATACGAGAACTAGCCCCAGCACCAGTCCCACCAGCGGATAAAAATACACAGCCGTCGAAATGGTGCGAGAGTCAGGCTTGTGCAGCCATTTGCCAACGGGTAGACGGGTTAGAAATACCAGCGCGTATAAAAACGCCTGTAGATAATGGGTTAGCTTATGATTGATAGACATACTCAGTCTCACCTGGGGCCAGAATATGAACCGTATTAGCATTAAATGTTGGCGCCACTATTTTGATAGACGCTGCGAAACCATAACCGACATTCAGTTGCATCATGCCCGCGGGGCTTTCACCTCGCGCTATATTTAGCAACAGCTTTATTACTCCACCATGGGTAATTAATAATACTTTTTCACTTGCCCTATACTCTTGTACCAGCGTCAAAACGCTGTTTAGTACCCGGCCTTTGAAGTGTGTATAGGCTTCACCCGCCGGCGGCGTGACCTGATCAGGCGCGCGCGACCAGGCCAGACATAGGGCCTCATGCTCTTGCCAAACTGATTCGACCTGCAGGCCCTCCCAATCACCAAAACTCATCTCTCTAATACCCGCATCTACACGCAGCGAGACATTTGAGTTTGTCGCTAAACCCTCAGCAAATGCTCGACAGCGGATGAGAGGTGAACAGACAATGCTTTGCCAGGGGCCCTGTAATTTTTTCAGGCCGCCTGCCATATGCTGCCAGCCTTCAGCCGTTAGCGGTACATCGGTAGAGCCACGGAAAATTGCCCCTCCTTCACAGGCGCCGTGCCTGAGTAAATCAATCTGCATCGGCAACACCCGCCTCGGCAAACGTTGCCATAGACCCGTGTAAATTCAACGCCTGACGGACCAAGTTAGCGGCGAGCGCGGCACCACTGCCCTCGCCCAATCGTAAGTCAAGTGACAACAACGGGGTGACCCCAAGCTTTGCCAGCGCCACTGCATGTCCGGACTCATCAGAAAGATGCGAAAACACCAACCAAGGTTTAATACTGGGGTTCACGGCGACGGCAATAGCGGCGGCGGCTGTCGTAATAAAGCCGTCAACGATGACCGGAATACCGCGCTGCGCGCAGGTGATATAAGCGCCGACCAGCGCTGCAATTTCAAACCCGCCCAATGCGCCTAGAAGCGCCATTGGGTCTTGCACCGTAGCATCGTGTAATGCGAGCGCCTGATCAATAACCGCAACTTTACGCTTTAGTGCCGTCTCATCAATACCGGTGCCGTGTCCGGTCATTACCTCTGCAGGCAAATGGTAGAGCGCGGCCAACAAAGCGCTCGCCGCCGTGGTATTGCCAATGCCCATTTCACCGCCAATAAACATGTCGGTTTCATTAACTTGGTTTCGCCCTGCGTTCAACGCAGCCTCCAGCTGCGGTGCCGACATGGCTTTGGCAACGGTAAAGTCCTGGGTAGCAGGTGCAATGATCGCGTCCACCAGTACCGGGTGAGCGGGTACCGCGGCGACACAGCCTAAATTCACCACTTTGAATTCTGCCCCCAATGAATCTGCGAGCACACATATAGCCGCGCCTCCGCTGCAAAAATTCTGCACCATTTGCGCCGTAACAGACTGTGGGAAAGCCGACACGCCTCGCGCAGCGACACCGTGATCCGCGGCAAACACGCGAATTGCAATACGCTTTAATTGTGGTATTTCTCGCCCCTGCAAACCTGCGAAACGCACCGCAAGAGATTCCAACTGACCAAGCGATCCCGCAGGTTTAGTTAAATTTTCCTGCCGGGCAAGTGCCGCTTGGGTGGATACCTTATTAACCGGCTTGGCCAAGTCGCGCAACCATTCTAATTTCATACATCCCTCTCTAACGGCTACCGATTGGCTCGCCCTTCAATGACATTGGCAATCCGGCAACGACTAACGTCACTTGATTGCATCGCTCGGCCAGCGCTTGATGAAGCCAACCGCTGGCATCGACAAACTCACGCGATAGTTGCCCCAATGGCACAACCCCCGAACCCACTTCGTTGCTAACGAAAACCCAACTCGGTGTATTGCCCAAAGCCAACTGCCTATCAATTTCCAGTAGCAACAAGTCGCGTTGTTGTGGCCAGCACCCGGCGTGTAAACAGTTGCTAATCCAAAGCGTTAAGCAGTCAACTAACACCCACGAATTATCATCGAGTAGGTTGGCTAGCGCACGGGCCAACTGCACGGGCTCTTCTACCGTTCGCCATTGATCGGCGCGATCGTGGCGGTGCTTGGCAATACGCGATTGCATTTCATCATCACCGGCCGCCCCCGTTGCCAAATAAACAGGTTTTTCGTGAACCTGACACAAACTCAAAACGCTCTGTTCCGCCAGCCGGCTTTTGCCGCTGCGTGCGCCACCAAGAATTAGTTGCATGATGCGTTTCCTACCACAATGGGCTTGCCGGTTTTTGGGTGGGGCAGTATCAACACGTCTGTTTCAAACACATCACTCACCAATGCTTCGGTTAACACATTTTGCGGCTGGCCATTGGCGACGCAGCGGCCGCGATCTAGAACGACGAGACGGTCACTGTAACTCGCCGCCAGAGTAATATCGTGTACCGTCATTAATACCGCCACACCGGTAGCCGCAAACGATTTAACCGCCTCCATTAACTGGTGTTGATGACCTATGTCTAAACTGGTTACCGGCTCGTCGAGTAATAAAAGACGTTCTCTGGCATCTTGCTCTCGCCATATTTGCGCGAGCACACGCGCCAAATGCAAACGCTGTTGCTCTCCGCCTGAAAGCGTGGGGTAAAAACGTTTGGCCAGGTGGCTCACATCCATGGCCTCCATAGCCTCATGGCATATCTGCACATCCAGGACTCTACCGGTGCTGTGTGGCCCGCGTGACATAGCCACAACTTCGAAACCCGTGAAGGCAAACTCCAGCGTATTATGCTGGGAGAGAACAGCCATTTGACGAGCCCTCGCCCGTGGCTCAATCGTACTGAGCAATTGCTTCTCAAGCAAAACCCGGCCGCCACTGGCATTGACATCACCGGCTATCGCACGCAGCAAAGTTGTTTTACCCGCACCATTGGGGCCAATAACTGACACAACTTCGCCTGCGGCCACGTTTAAGTCCATGGGCAACAGCAGCGGTTTACCCGCCACATGAACGGCGACTTGCTCGATACGCAGCCGTGTCATCGAATCAACTCCCGATGGCGTATCAATAAGAAAACAAAAAACGGCGCGCCGATCAGCGCGGTAACTAACCCCACAGGCAATTCCGTGGGGGATAATAGAATTCGTGCAAGGGTATCGGCTACGAGCAACAAGCTGGCACCACCCAATGCGGAAAGCGGCACCAGTGTGCGATGATCTGGCCCCACACACAATCGAACCATATGGGGCACAACCAACCCGACAAATGCGATACTGCCGGCCACGGCAACGGACACACCAACACCTAAGGCCACCCATATTATTAACTGATTTTTCAAACGCTCTACATTCACCCCAAGGTGGCGAGCTTGCGACTCTCCTAGCAGCATTGTGTTGAGCGCCTTGCTGGTTCTCGTCATAGCCAGCAACATAATTGCCAGTACCGACAACATTAAACCGGCGCGCGCACTGTTGGCTCCGTCCAGTCCACCCATGCGCCACAGGCTCATTCGACGCAGACTTTCATTGTCAGCGAAATAATCCATTAGCCCAGTGGCACTCGCAGCCAGTGCACTCACAGCGATTCCCATCAACAACATGGTTGCTACCGAGGTGCCTTGCAGGCCGGTTGCCACACGATAAACCAACCACACAGCCATGAGCCCGCCAATGCAGGCGCCGAGAGAGACCAGCGATAAACCGCCTATTAAGGTGCCACCGCCAATCAAAATCGCCGCGCTGGCACCGACCGAAGCGCCGGCAGTCACCCCTATTAAGGAAGGGTCTGCCAGGGGATTGCGAAACATGCCCTGCAAGTAGGCCCCACATACCGCGAGTACAGCGCCAACCGATGCAGCCAACAGAGCACGAGGCAAGCGAATTGAGCGGACAATTTCATGGCTAATGCCCGGCGCTTCGCCCCCCAACAATGCACTCAACACCACAGGAAACGACAAGCGCACAGACCCCAGTGCAATGGCGCCCACAAAGCTTATAATCAGCGTTACGATTAATGCCGATAACGTCCAGCGACGGCGGTGCCTGCGAGGATCCGCTGTACTCATAGCGACTCCAACTGCATTAACCACTCAGCGTTTAAATGTTGTTCAAGTGTATCGGCCAACCGATTCAACTGATTATTGCGGTGTACATCCAGGTCAAACTCTTGCCATTGCGCACTCGCGTCGCTGGCCCATTGCAATAGCTGTTCGAGTGCCTTGGGGTGATCAAATAAGCCGTGAATATAGGTAGACAGTATTTGCCCATCAGCGCTTATCGCTCCATCATGGGTGCCATTATCCAACTGGAAAACGCCTTTCTCTAGTGCTGAACCGACAGATACACCACAGTGAATTTCGTAGCCGGAAAATAACGCAGAGCAACCTCCCAGCTGAAACTCACCGCGCACATTATTAAGCGTTTTATTGGCCTTTAGCGTGGTGACATAGTCAAACAGCCCCAAGCCTGCCATATTCCCGGGCGGCCCTTCTATGCCTTCAGGGTCGTTGATGGCTTGCCCAAGCATCTGCATCCCCCCACAAATACCCAACAGCTTGCCACCATAACGCAGGTGTCGGTTTAACTTTTTCTGCCAATTGTTTTCTAGTAATGCTTGTAAGTCAGCACGTACATTTTTACTTCCCGGTAAAACCAATAAATCGCACGCAGGTAAGGCGTCGCCAATGGCAACGTACTGTAAATTTACCTGAGGATGTAAGCGTAACGCGTCAAAGTCAGTATGGTTGCTGATACGGGGAAGCACCGGTACAACAACATTAAGCAGATCTTGCTCCTGCACTTGACCGGCGTGAATGGCATCTTCGGCGTCCAGATAGAGGTCATGTAAATAAGGTATGACCCCCAGCACAGGCTTGCCGGTATATTCTTCGAGCCAGTCGAGCCCCGACTGCAACAGCGCTAAATCTCCGCGAAACCGGTTAACAACAAAACCTTTTACGCGCGCACGCTCGCTGGGTGACAGCAACTCTAGCGTTCCCACTAAATGGGCAAACACTCCTCCCTTGTCGATATCGGCTATAAGTATGACCGGACAATCCGCAGCCTCGGCAAACCCCATATTGGCAATATCATTGTCCCGCAGGTTAATTTCAGCGGGGCTGCCGGCGCCTTCAACTAACACACATTGATACTGTTTTTTTAAACGGGTAAAAGAATCCAGTACCGCTTGCTGTGCGGTTGCTTTGTAAGCGTGATAATCCAGCGCCTGCATGTTACCAATAGACTGGCCTTGAATAATCACTTGGGCACCGACATCTGAGAACGGTTTTAACAGCACCGGGTTCATATCCGTGTGTGCGGCCAACCCGCAAGCAATCGCTTGCAATGCTTGGGCACGGCCTATTTCACCGCCGTCTGCTGTTACCGCGCTATTAAGCGCCATATTTTGCGGTTTGAAAGGCGCGACCTTTACTCCCCGGCGGTTTAATAATCGCGCCAACCCCGCCACCAGGGTACTTTTACCCGCGTCGGAGGTTGTGCCCTGCACCATTAAGCAGTTCATGTCTACGTATACCGCCTAAGGCAATGTTCTAGCATTAATAATCCACACCTTTACGCGCTTTAATACCAGATTTAAAGGCGTGTTTCACATCTTTCACCTCGGCGACAGTATCGACCAGATCTTGCAGTGCACTACCGCCACCGCGGCCGGTAACAACCACACTTTGCTCGCGCGGGCGGTTTTTAATTGCCTCCAACACCTTGTTTTCCTCAAGGTACTTATAGGCAATCATATAGGTCAGTTCGTCCAGTACCACTAGATCGACCGTATCGTCCGTCAATAATTTCTCGGCTTCCAACCAGGCTTTTTCCGCCTCGCGAATGTCGCCCGACCTATCTTGCGTATTCCAGGTAAACCCCGTGCCCATTTGATACAGATAAACTTGCGGGCAATGGTTTTTAATGTACAGCTCTTCACCGGAGAGTTGCTCGCCTTTAATGAACTGGATCACGCCCACTTTGTGACCGTAACCCAGCGCACGCATTACCATACCGAAAGCAGAGCTCGACTTTCCTTTGCCGTTGCCGGTCAACACAATGGCCACGCCACGTTCAGAATCCGCCGCGGCAATGCGGGCATCGACCTTGGCTTTTTGTTTTTCCATGGCTTTTTTGTGGCGTTCGTTTTTACTCTGCTCTTCGGTCATGGTAATTCCTGACAATGTTGTGATGCGATTAAAAGGTAACGTCCAAACCGGCATAGCCCGATGCACCGGCAGTTCGATAGTTGGGCACTTCTACATATTCTTCGTCAGTTAAGTTTTCACCGCGAACGTAAAAGCTAACGGCTGAACTTAACGTGTAGCGTACGCTGGCGTCCAATACTTGATAGCTTGCGATAGGATCACCATAGCGGTCCTGAGTACCATCGGCGGTGCGGACGTTAACCGATGCTTGCAATGCGCCGGCCGGTACGAAAGTGAAACCTACATTGGCCATATTCTCCGGCTGACGGGCGCGAACAGAGCCTTCAGCCGTTTTGGCATCGGTGTAGCTGTAGTTGGCATTGATTACCAGCCAGTCGGCCATGGGAAAATCGGCGATGAATTCGAAACCTTCTGACGTACTTTCGCCCGCGCTTTGCACATAACCACCATCCCAATCAATTTCTCTATCAATGCCTTGGTCAAAATACACCAGCTCTAAATGCAAACCGCTGTTGCCAAAGTACTCGATACCCGCATCCCAACCTTCACTTTCCTCTGGGGTTAGCGGCGCTAATTCGGGATTATTTTGCTGGCGATTGTAGTCGATTTCAAACAAGCTTGGGGCTCTGAATCCGGTACCGTAACTGCTCTTAACTTTTAGCGAGCCAGCATTTAAATCCAGTACGTAAGCCCCACTCATGCGAAAGGTATTGTAATCGCCAAAATCATCGCTGTCGTCCCGACGTACACCCGCTGTGACATACAACCCATGCCCGTAGTGCCCCTGGTACTCCGCATAGGCTGCCCATTGATCACGACTCAGCTCCAGCACTTTGTCTGCGCGCTGCTCCAGACCATAGGCAAATGTATGTGTGTCACTCAATTTAGCACGCCCTAACCACTCAAGCTTTTGAATCTCGCCCTCGGTATCGTAGGACACGGCACCTGCCGCAATATTTTGACGCGCTACGTCGGTGTTGGAATAAGCTAATTCATTGTTAAGACGTTCAGTGTGGTACTTGGCGCTTACCCGCGTGTTGGTCTGTTCAAAGTCGCCAATACAGTCGTCCTGATAAGGCCAGCTGCACCGATCAAATTCATTGCTGGCGTCGGTGTCGCGTAGCACCGCCTCCAGACGCAGTGCACCGCTGACATTCCAACCCACCCGACCGTGCAATGTCGTGTTCTCGTAACCGTCATCGTCGCGCAAGGCTGCATCGGCTAAGCTTGCGTTAAAACCTTCCGTTTCTGCGTAGGAGGCGCCCACAAAGTAATCTAGAGTCTCATTGGCGCCACCTACACTGGCGTTGTAACGCTGGCTGTCGTAACTGCCACCTTCCGCTGCGAGCTTCACCTGGGTCTCGTCGCTGGCAGTGGTGGTTGAGATATTCAAGACACCGCCGGAATCGGCCCCATACATAAGCCCCTGGGGCCCACGCAATAGTTCCACCCTACTCACATCGGCACTCATAATGTGCTGTAACTGCGCCCCGGCCTGAGTACCGGTAGGATCAGTGACGTCTACGCCATCGACGCGCACCATTGTGCGGTAGCCTGACTCACCTCGTACACGAATCGAAGTCGGCTTACCCATACCACCGGTATTGGTCACCGACACCGACGGCATGGAACGAAGCACATCGGCCAGCGCGGTAAATCCGCGCGCTTTAATTTGTGCCTCATCCAACACGGCTATGGAGGTCGCCACCTCGCGCAAAGGCTGTTGCTGGCGTGAGCTCACCACCACCATGGTTTCCAATGTAGGCAGCAAGGCTTTGGTATTTTCAGTATTGTTAGATTGGGCAAATACAGCCGTCGATAAGGCAGAAACCGCCACGGCTAAAATAGTTTGTTTCAAGGTTCAACCCCTAAGCAAATTGGACTTGGGATCGAGGGAGGAATAGCAATTCGGAGGTGCCAGACGTAAACGCCGACACAGGGTCGTATTGCCAGATGGTAGCCCTCCGCTCCATCACGGTTCGGATACAGGCCGGTATCGGGCTTACAAGTATGCACTTGATCACCGTTGCGGGGGCAGCGCCGGATTTCCGGACTTCCCGTTTACCCTACTCAGCTCTGGCATCGCCAGGCAGCAGGCACCATATATCGTGGCGCGCAATGTAAGGGGGTTGAGCGTATTTGTCAATTGGTGGACGGTCGACGGTCGACGGTCGACGGTCGACGGAAGGGTACTCCCGCTCACCGTGCCCCGTGCTCCATACCCCGCACCTAAGAACTGTAAAGCTCGTTGCACTCAAGCTCCCCACTTGCTGAAATAGCATTGAATTAATAAAACGTAGGAATGACCATGAATATCAATAAATCGTCACGCCGTCAGTTTATTAAACGCATGGGGCTTGGTAGCGCTGTATTAACCGGTGTATCAAGCTCACACCTTTGGGCGGCCCCGCAACGCAAACTGGGCGTCGCTCTGGTGGGCCTCGGCTACTACAGCCGTGACTTGCTCGCCCCCGCGCTGCAACTTACCCAACATTGTGAATTGCGCGGTATTGTTACGGGCAGCCCGGAGAAGATTCCCGTTTGGCAGAAAAAGTACGGAATTAAAGATGCCAATGTATACAACTACGACAATATGCACACCATTGCCAACAACCCGGACATAGACGTTATTTATATCGTGGTGCCCACCGGCTTGCATTTGAAGTACTCGGTCATCGCGGCCAACGCCGGCAAACATGTCTGGTGTGAAAAACCCATGGCGATGGATGCCACTGAATGCCAAACCATCATTGATACATGCCGCAAAAACAAGGTGAAGTTATCCATCGGCTACCGCATGCAGCACGAACCCAACACCCAAACCGTTATCCAGTATGCCAAATCTCTCCCCTATGGAGACATTGGCTCGGTCACCTCGACCGCGGCTTATGCCGGCAATGGCGCAGCTGCTGATTACTGGCGTATGCAAGCGGCGATGGGCGGTGGTGCACTTTACGATATGGGCGTATACGCCATTAACGGGGCGCGCTACGCCACGGGCATGGAACCCGTTGCCGTTACGGCCAAGCGAGACTTCAGCCACCCGAAATTTAATGAAGTAGACAATACAACGACATTAACTCTGGAGTTTCCGGGCGAAGTTATCGCAAAGTGTCGCACGTCAGTGGTTGAATCGGGCAATGTACTGAGAGTCGACTGCGCGGATGGGTGGTACCAATTAAGCCCGATGCAGGCCTACAACAATGTGACGGGCACAACCAGCGATGGCAAAACGCTCGATAAATTTATTGCCAATCAGCAAGCGGCGCAAATGGATAACGATGCTCTGGCGATACTCAATAATTCTCAGGTAATCGTTCCAGGTGAAGATGGCAAACGCGATATTGAAATTGTTCAGGCAGCCATCGAATCTTCCGCTAAAAATCAGCGGGTAACATTGACGTAGCCTGATGTTGGCTTGACCTATCACAACGGCCGCCGGTAAAACCCGAAGGCGGCCGCTTTTTTGCTGATGTAACGTTTAATCACTTTGCCGATAAAAATTACCACTGCCGGCCACCACAGATTCGTGCCCCCAGCTAGGCAACCATTCGCGCCCCACCATACCGTACTCGCCGGAGTCGTTGTCGCGCGCTTGCACATTAATGCGCAGTCCGTCCCACTTGCCTCCTCGGTCCGCTTCAAGCACCGTAAAAGGTATATAAACTTCCGCTGCATACCCCCTGTCGGTAACTTTGGCAGAAAGCTCAACACCTTCGGGCACACCGGGATTACCACGCAGCAATGCCTCAAAACCTGCCGCTGGCGCGACAACGGCAATGGAGCGATCACCCGGCACTTTATTGTCGTAGGTCTGCTTAATGCTTCGGCGCGACTTTTCACGGGCATCTATATTGAAAAAGAGGAAGTCCTGCACCCAATAGTTTTGGCTTTCATCGCGCTTAATGTCATCATCGACAACATCGACGGCCAATACCAACCCTTTATCGGTAACGCCAGCAGACCAACGAAAACTAAAATCTTCATCGCCTGAAAAATTCTCAGTGGTAAAAAAAGCACCCGGAGCGTTAGCAAAAAAAGCGGTGCTACTCCACTCGCTCAACTCGGCATCAAGAGAGAAACCTTTGAGTTTAGGCAGCGGGTACTCACGTGCGGCAGCAAGCATTTCTTCACCCTGATACTCTATGCTCTCGCCATTGAGGTCATAGCGCAGTTGCCAGTCAACCTGAGCGAGATTCGTATTGCCTGACATTGCCTTAGGCACTCGCAGTGGTACAGGTATGGTGACTATTTCATTGGGAGGAACTTGAACTTCAACGTGCGTCGCCCTCTCGACCAGCGCTCCCCCTAAGGAGCTAATGTCGGCGCTGAAGGCATATGCAATATCCGCATCATTTTTCAACCGAAGCTGGGCCGTCCCCTCGCTAAAACGGTCACGATATAGAATAGCCGGGGCGGACACTCGTCCGCGGTCAATCATGTTGTTCTGCAGATCACGCATTTCAGCAGTGCGGACGTTTTTATCCCAGATACCGTCGAGCATCAAGTTGGCTATAATGGGGCCATCCTCACTCATGGTAACCCAGACGACATGATCAAACTCGCCAAATCGGGCGCCGCGCATGCTGCTGACACCCCCGGTTGTCGCCAGGGTAAAGTACTCGCGACCGTGACGTTTGTCCCTTACATAGCGGTGGTGGTGGCCGGCGAATACAGTATAGGGGCGATCTTGCAACAGTGCTTCGACTTCACCCCAGCGGTCTTGCTCGTCGCGATCCCACAGAGGTGCGTGGGTAAAAATCAGCGTCCATTTGGAACCTTTATTTTCGTTAAGCGTTTTCTTTAACCAGTCTATTTGCTCGCCCGAAAAGCTGTGGGTAGATCCGCCATCGTTAGAGTTAAGCATCACAAACATTACGTCGCGATAGGTAAAATGATAGTAACTTTTACCGTAGCGCTCGCGCCACACCTCGGCCATGACATCGTTGGTGTAGTCATGATTCCCGGCCAAATAGAAAAATGGCATATCGAGCCGTGCCACCATACTGTCGAATTCATTCCACTCGCTTGCGAGCTGCTGCCGATCTTCCGTGTAGCCTTCAATTAAGTCACCCACGCTGACCACAAATTCGGGCTGCAGCAAATTTAGTTTATCCACGGCCTCGGAGAACACACCGGGTCGAAGACCACCGGTACGATCGGTAACGATGGCGAATTGAAATGCAGATGGATTGTTATTGATTTGTAGGTGGGTCCAGGGGGTCGCCTCGCCAGTGCTTTCAATCAATAATCCTGATGCCTCCGAGTGCTTTATTGCATCGTGCGCATAGGTTGCACCTGTCACTACCGCCAGCGACAACAGCGTTGCCCTGATTATCCATAAACCGATCGACATAGCCCATCCCTTGTAGATTCTGTATACAAGTTGGCAGTCTAGCCAAGGATAAATGACAATGTCTAGCTTGACGCGCAGGCTGAATTACATTAATTACCCAAGTGAAGTTTTACCATAGCGGCAGGCGTCATTTTGTAGTGCTTTTTAAAAGCGCTCACAAAATTAGAGGGGTGATCATAGCCGGCTAAGAACGCCGCTTGCTGTACACTTTCACCATCAATCAGTAAGGCACGCCGCGCCGCTTCCAGACGTTGCAAACGAGCGTATTCCATAACCGTAATACCGTTTTCAGCCTTAAACTTGCGCTGCAGAGTGCTGATGCTCATACCCAGTGCTCCGGCAATATCAGGCAGTTCGCTAGATTGTTTTAATAATTCATCCAATCGGGCAGATAAAGCCTGGGCGCTATCTTGGCGCCAAGAGGCCGTTTTCGGCGCATGCCCTTGCTGCAAGCAGGCGATGGTACCTTGCAGAAGATCAATCGCTGCGGCCTCTAAGGCCAGCCGTGGCGCACCGTCATCCCCCGCGCTGAGTACGAGCATCTTTCGGGCCGCGGCAACCAAACCTGAATCAGCAGGCCAACTGAGCACACCCCAAGCCAATAGCTGATCGACAACATCGCCGGCAAGCCTGGCCCGCAGCCACGGCTCTGACGCGGTAACGTTGACCTTGCAAACCCTCTGCCCAGCGCGTATTTGCCGGGTAAATATTTCTGTAGATGGCGATTTCAATACCAGGACTTGCTCAGACGGCTTTGCCTCACAGGTATAGGAACGCGAACCTAAATAGAACGCCAACTCGCCGCGGAGCAACACATTGACACTCAACCCCGGGGCAAATTCTCCGCTACTGCGGGAATTGGCTAGCTCCAGGGCATCGACACAGTGAATTGCAAGCCCGGGGCCGAGCTCAACGGCGTAGAAATGCCCTTGCAATAAATTGCCTCGCTGAACGCCTTTAAGGCTGTGCGATGTGGCTATGGCGGACAAATGCTCACGCATTTGATCGGCACTGATTGATCGCCGTTTCAGTAACGGCGCTATATTTTGATGATTTTCCATAATAGCTTGACGATTTTACAGCCTGCGTATTGTCACTCTCCCCTGTATCATTCAAATGATAATAATTATCACCACCATTATCAACTAATTTACTGTATTAAAGAGACTAGGGAAACGTAATGTTAAAGACGCACTCTGCTGTAGGCGTGTTGCTGGCAGCCAGCACATCGTTCGCAATGGCGCAAACAGACACACAACAACCAGAGCTTGAGCAAATGGTTGTCTGGGGAACTGAAGTCCGCGCTTCTTCGGTATACATGGACTCATCTGACATAGCCATTCGCCAGGCCGATCATATCAGTGACTTATTGCGCACGATCCCTGGGGTTGATGTAGGCGGCGCCCACTCAATGAACCAACGCATTACCATCCGCTCAATGGATGATAAAGATCTGCGCATCAGCATCGACGGGGCCAACCAGAACACCTACATGTACCACCATATGGGTAACCTACAAATTCACGCGGACATTTTAAAATCTGTGGACATCGATGTAGGCACCAACTCAGTGATTAATGGCGGCTTAGGTGGTGCTGTGCGCTTCGAAACCAAAGAGGCAAAAGATTTGCTAGCCGCTGGCGAGCATTTTGGCGGACGCATAGAGGGCACCGTCAGCGATAACTCCAGCAATAGCGTATCGCTGAGTGCCTACGCACAGCTGGGTTCGAAGGTCGATCTTTTGGCCTATTTCAACCATGTCGAGCGCGACAACTACGAAGTGGGCGGCGGCGAAATCAAGGACTCGGAAGGTGAAGTCATTCCCGGTACCGACGGCACCGTGCGGGGACTAGAAGGCGAGCTAAACGACGCCCTTATAAAAATTGGTGTTGATCTGACCAGCAGCCAACGTTTGGAGTTTGGGTACGAGACTTACAGCGACGAAGGTGATTACAGCTACCGCCCCGACATGGGCCTGGCGACCGACCTTGCCATTACCAACAGCCTTAACGTGCCGCTATTGTGGCCAACCGAATTTACTCGCGACACCTACACTCTCAATTACGACGCCAGCATTGGCAGTCGTACAACGCTAAAAGCAGCGCTGTTCCGCAATGAAAGTACGCTTTGGCGCGATGAAATGGGCTGGGCCGACAACCCCGCTTACGAGGCTTGGGCTGCAATTGTCGAAGGCGAAGCCCAAAACACCGGTTTCAACCTACTAGGTGAAACGGTACTGGGCGAGAGCGTTATCAATACCCTTACCTACGGTGTGGATGTCACCCAGTATAAAACCAATTACACCGCTACCTACGTTGGCGGCGCGGTAGACGAAGCAGGTGAAGAGGCAACAGAGTCAGCCGTGTTTCTGCAGGACCGTATCGAATTGGGCATGTTTGCGATCATTCCCGGGGTGCGCTACAACGAGTACGATATTGAGTCGGCCATCGTCACTAAAACTTACGACGACGTCACAACTGCGCTAGCGGCCGAGTTTCAACCCACTGACAGCCTACAGTTCAGAGTTTCAAGTACTGAATTGTTTAAAGGCCCGGATATTTCTGAGGTGTTCGTCGGTGCCGGCTTATTTGAAGACCCCAACCCAGAGCTTGATGCTGAAAGCGGGCGCAATGATGAAATTGCTGTAGCGTATGGTGATGCCATACTAGGCGCTGATCAATTCAGTGTGGGCGCCACCTTGTTCCGCACCAATATTGAAGGTTATATCTACCAGTACGCCAGCCCGGTAATGGATAATGTTGGCGATATGGAGGTCACCGGTGGCGAGGCCTATATCGGCTATGACCTTGGCGGGCTGCGCACTTTGCTCACCTACTCCGATGCCGAAAGTGAGCTGGACGCCTACGCTGGCTATGAAGAATTTCAGGGCGCTCGCATCGACCGTCAGCAAGGTGACACATGGAGCTTGAATCTCGACTATGAGTTTGCAAACATTGATCTTCAATTGCACTACGACTTATTGATGGTTGGTGATGTGTCCGCAGGGCCAGACCTTGACGGCCCAACGTTAGAAAACTCTAAAGACGGTTACACGGTGCATAATGTTTCCTTGCAGTGGGCCCCCACTGACGGGCTGCAAATAACCGCCGGTGTCGACAATCTATTCGATGAATTCTACGCGTCGCAATCATCGCGTACCGGTGTCAGCTTTCACCCGCGCTTTGGCGAGTTATACCTGTTTGATTACGAACCGGGCCGAAACTTAAAGGCCACGGTGTCCTATCAATTCTAGCAGGCTGTTGAAACACCTCATGCATGCTCAGCGTAGCCTGAAGCGTGCAGATGTTGTGTCTTGTCTCGACGGACAGGGCGGTTCCCTTTGCTAGAGGCAAGGCGCAGCAGATGTGCACTTCAGGCTACACCCTCCGGGGCTTTCAACAGTCTACTAGCCACCAAAACTGCAGCGGGCGGGCTTGCCCCCAGGCTCCGCTCGCTGTAGGGTATTGCGCTTTTAGTCAACCACTAAAAGCGCTATGCCAAACTCTTCTCTTGCAAGAAAACTGACATACTCCGACGCTGTATTTATCGGCTTGGCCGCTATGGTGGGAGCAGGAATATTTACCGCCATCAGTCCCGCCGCTGCCGCTGCCGGCCCATGGATTGGACTGTCGCTGCTTATCGCCGCTTTTATTGCCTTTTGTAACGCTGCCTCATCGGCCGAGTTGGCCGCGCTCTACCCTAGTGCTGGCGGCACCTACTTATACGCGGGTAAACAGCTGCACCCCTTCGCAGGTTTTATCGCCGGCGCCTGTTTTCTTTGCGGTAAAACCGCCAGCGGCGCGGCAATGGCATTGGCATTTGCTCACTATGCCTTTCCCGCGTGGGAAAAACCGCTGGCCGTGAGCGCTATCCTAGTGTTAACGCTCGTAAACCTGGTCGGTATTGAAAAAACTGCGCAGGCCAGTCGCATCATTGTTTGTATTGTTATTGCCGGATTGCTGATCTTGGTCGGGCTTTGCTTGAGCACTGCCTCGCCTATCGAGACAGCTGCGCAATCTCACCTAGACCTCAGCAACATATTGCAGGGCGCGGCAATATGGTTCTTCGCCTTTGCAGGCTACGCTCGTTTGGCCACCTTATCCGAAGAAGTTAAAGAGCCCGGCCGCGTTCTCAATAAAGCCATAATAACGTCGCTTTTACTGGCGCTCGCTTTGTACGGGCTGGTGGCCTTTGCCGCACTGAGATCAGCAGGCGCAGACGCATTGGCAGCCAGTCCAGCGCCGCTAGCGACTGCTGTGCAGGCGGCGGGCTACGATCAGCTGCGCTATGTGGTTGCCTGTTTTGCTGCGCTCGCGTGCCTGGGGGTATTGTTGTCACTGATCGCGGGAATCAGCCGTACCCTGCTTGCCATGAGCCGCGCGGGAGATATGCCCCGCTCCCTGAGCGTCATTAATGCCAAATTTCAAACACCGGCACGCTGTGAGTTGGCCGTTGCCTGCGCCATGATTGCCGCTGTGTTGCTGTTCGATTTAGCCCAGGCCATTGGCTTTAGCGCTTTTAGCGTGCTTCTGTACTATGCGTTGGCTAATATCAGCGCTTTAACCCTGAGCAAAGACCGCAAAATTTGGCCGCGGATTTTTTCAGTGATTGGCCTCTTGGGCTGCGTTGCTCTGGCCTTCTCACTGCCCGTCATCACCATTGCGATCAGTATGGGGTTGCTCGTTTTGTTCGCGCTTTACTATATATTCACTGTGTTGTGGCGGCGTCATGTCCCTGACCTTTAAAGTCGCCAGCGAACCAGACGCCTGTGCAATTAGCCGAATGGTAGTAGAGCTCACCGAGGAAGTAACTCAACAGAGCCGAAACGCAAAATTTACCCTTAATCATAACTCGACCTTGGCAAAGTGCCGCGCACTCATAGCTCAAGATTTGTACCACGCGGTCGTCGCAAAAGACAATGCAGAATATATCGGCCTGGCAAGTTTTGCCGAAAGCTATGCGCTCTACGCAGGGGGTAAAATAGGTATTATTCAGGAGTTCTACATCAGCCCGCCATGGCGTTCACAGGGCATCGGGGCCAGACTGATGGATCAAATAAAAGCTATTGGGCAGAGCCGTGACTGGGCGTGTATTGAACTCTGCACGCCTCCTCTACCCGGGCTTGACAGCTCGCGCGCGTTCTATCAAAGGCAGGGTTTAAAACCAGTGGGAGGCCGCAAAAGGCGGCTATACCTAGCGGGCTGTTGAGAAACTCCTTACGTAATCAGGCTTTCAGGCTGGTTCGAAAGCCAGGCGCCGTTTCGAAGGTGTGCGTCTACCCATCAAGAAGCGGCAACAACAAGTCCCTACTCAGCCCGAAAGTCAGCCCGAAAGCCCCGAAGGGCGTTAACAGCCGGCCGCGCTGACCACGACGTTGGGCGCATCGTTGACTCCGGTTGAGGCGGTATAGGACACCCGACAGTTTGCATCAATCGAACCGTTAGCATCGACGTCATAACCGACCACCCCGTCATTGGTTGTACCTTGATCGGCCAAGTCATCACTTTGAATATTTAACAGCCCCTCGATAGAGGCCGCGGTAGGGTAGCCGTAAGCGACGGCAACATTAGCGCCGGAACCGTCGCCACAAGTGGTTCCTGCGGCCTGCTCGCTTCCTTCTATCACACAGCGCGCATAAAGAAGGTTAGCGGCGCCAATCATTGAGCCCTGGACACCTTCGAGCACCGCGCGGCGTGCATCGCCCTGTAATTGGATAAAGCGCGGCAACGCGATAGCCGCCAAGATTCCGATAATAGTAATCACGACCACCAACTCGATCAGTGTAAAACCTTGTTTATTCTTTTGCATAGAGATCTCTCCCACCCTCTAAGGTCACTGGTATTAATCCTACAAAAGCCAGTATTATTTTTAAATGTCACAAACTGCCTGCTCCAGTATGGACTCGCACAACCTATGACTGGCAAGTACGCCTTGCAGATAGTCAGCGTTCGCTTGCCTCGTCTCTACTTGCGCGATGAACTCTTCTAACATAGTAAAAAAGCCCCGCTTATACAATGTTTCATCCCAGTCGCCAAAGCCAAAAGCCGTGACTTGATTACCGAGCATTTCCTGCCCTTGTCGCAGATTATCGACTTGCCAACTTGCATTTAAGCCATTGTACTCCAACCGTTCACGGGTTTGACCACTGACGCGATTCATGGCCGCTGTAAACGAAGCTCCTGCCGACCGCCAGCTAACACTAATGCTGGCAAGCGCGTCCGCCATAAAAAAGGGATGTACTTGAAAATCGAGCACGGGGTCGGGGCTGGCATGCCGAACAAAATCCACCACATGAATAAAATCATCAAAGATAAATTCGCGCGGAGCACCGGCCAGGTTGTGACGGTTTTTCTGATAAATAACACTGACCGGCTTGACCGCTAACGGCGCCTGGTACAGTGGCGCATAGCGACGATTAAAACCGCAGAAAAGTGGGCAGTTTTTCTCCATCGCTAACGCCACCAGCTGCTCCGAATGATTCAGGTTGTAGCTCAATGGTTTGTCAACAAAAACCGGGATGCATTCATTCAGTGCGGCAGTGGCCAAATCGAAGTGGCTTTCGGTACTCGAGTGGATCATCACCGCATCCGGCCGACTTTTTAACATAGCCGAATAATCGGTGTAGGTTTCGTCGATGCGGTAGTGATTGGCCAGGCGCGCTAACGTAGCTGGGTTGCGGGTGCACAAAATAGGGGTTGCATTAAGGTGACGTGTTAGCGCAGGTAAATAAGCCTTTTGAGCAATATCACCCAGGCCGGCAAGGGCAATCCGCATAAATAAAAACCTCCTATCCGTAGCGCGATAACAATATGGGCAATAGAATTTAATAGAGGTTAGTATACAGCGATTACTCAATACAGATAGAAAACCTAGAGAATGGATACTTAAGAATCGTTAATACTCGATGAGCTTAAATATATCGCTGACATTGGCAAAACAGGGAAAATTTTGCGACAACACGCCTTCATCACCCGGCTGATATTTGCCCGTTTGCACGAGAGCCGCACCAATACCTGTGTTAAGCGCACCTTCAACGTCTCCCCGAACATCATCCCCCACCATAAAACACTGACCAGCCGTAAGGCCTGTAGAACGAACAACTTGCTCAAAAAAAGCGCGGCTGGGTTTACCCATAATAATGGGCTCTACTCCAGCGGCGTAGGCGAGCGCATGGATAAAGGGGCCGGCATCGAGACTCAAACCGTGTTCGTCCTGAAAATAGCGATTATCGCCAATACCAACCAAGGGGCTTCCATTCATAAGCAAGCGAAAGGCACGATTAAGCGATTCGTAAGTTAAACCGTCACGGGCATCCCCAATCACAACGCAATTTGCATTACTCTCACTATGCGTAAACAGTGGCCGAATAGCTGGGTGGACTAAAGCGAAGGGTCGCAGTTGATGTTGCGAGATGTAGGTTTGCGCTGCATCAGGGGCGGTGAACAGTTCATCGGCTCTGGCATCAATTCCCAGACTCGCTAATTTTTGCAGTATCTCCTGGCGGGACTTAGTGGCGGTATTGGTAACGAAACGCAGAATAAAATTGTTACGGCGCGCTTGGGCAATCACATGATCAGCCCCTGGCAGCCGCTCGTCGCCTTGGTAAAGCACACCGGAAAGGTCAAAAAATAAAGCGCTAATTGGCATGCCCAACTACCCCACTGTAACACTACCTATCATACCTACCGCAAAACCCAATACGGCCCCCAAAGGCGGTTTCCAGTGGTTGCGCATAACGGCCTGTGGGGCAATGTCCTGGAAAATAAGATAGAGGATACCACCTGAGGCAAAGCTCATAATAGCGGCCGTTAAAGTCTCGCGCTCCTGTAGTAAAGTATAGCCAAGATACGCCGCCAAGGGGCCAATTAAACTGGCCACAAAAATGGCCCATAGAATATTGCGTTTGGTGAAATTATTGGTACGCAATTCGCGAAAAGTATTGAACCCTTCAGGTAGGTTTTGCAGGCCAATAAACGCCGCCAGCAATAAACCCATTTTACGGTTTTGACTGAAGACTGCCCCTAGCGAAATAGCCTCGGGGACATAGTCCATCATCATAGCCAGAAACTGCGCAAAGCTACCACCACGACGGGCCAGAGCCGCATCGATAGCGCAAAACACCGCCCCGCCGCTTACAAACGTTACAACCAGCAAGCCCGGGTTTAGCACGACCATGGCATGCGGTGTTAAGGAAAATGCAACCGCCGCCAGCAAAGCACCACCGCCAAAAGCGGTAATGCCGTGCAGCAACTCATCTTTAATGTTGCTTTCTTGGGTTGGCTCAAATCTCGCGACAAGTGCGCCGACGTAGGCAGTCGCTCCCGCAACCCATGTTATAGCGACAACAAAAACAAGCTCAGACAATATCAGCAACTTCCTCTATCAACGCACCGCGTGCAGAAAATGCATATGCTTTTCATACTGATCTAACACATCGGCAATAACCTGCTCCTCACTCCAGCCCATTATGTCGTAGTCCTGCCCACCTTCTTTTAGATATACCTCCGCGCGAAAGTAACGCAGTTTCTCTCCACGCTTTTTACTGGTATCACGCATTACGTAAGTCGGTGGGGTAAATGGGCGTACATGTACGGAGTAAAAGAAGTCCGCCTCTTCCAAGTGGCTAACAGAAATCCAGAGTCGGTCCTTTTCGTCGTGATCGACTGTTGCATTCAACCCCTTGGTTTGCAGTTCGTCAGCCACTTTACGTAGGGCACTGCGAACGGTCCCGGACAAAAAGCCGAGTACATCTTCTCGCCCCGGTTGGCGAACAATACGCGCCAAGCGCTTTTCCCAGGTGACGGGATTGTGCGCTACTCTGGGCGCCAGCATCGCATCGCGCAAACTGACTTTTTTCACAATCTCTAGCCGCAGCGCTTTGTATAGCCCCCAGCACATAAACAGCATGACAATGGTAAACGGTAACGCACTGGCAATGGTCGCGGTTTGCAGCGCCGACAGGCCACCGGCCACCAACAGTGCCGCGGCTATAACCCCTTCAGTCACCGACCAAAAAATACGCTGCCACACCGGCGTATCTTCCTCGGTGCCACCGGAGGTCAGCATATCAACCACCAATGACCCCGAGTCAGACGATGTGACGAAGAATGTAATAACCAATACGGTCGCTATGAGCGAGGCAATTGTCGTCATCGGTAAGTATTCAAAGAACTGGAATAGCGCTACCGACGTGTCCGCTGCCACCGCATCGGATAGCTGAGTAAAGCCTTGCTCTAAAATCATGTGAATGGCTGTATTACCGAAAAAAGTCATCCACATAAAAGTGAAGCCTACCGGCACCATCAACACGCCAATAACAAACTCTCGAATACTGCGACCGCGGGATACCCGCGCGATAAACATACCGACAAACGGAGACCAGGCAATCCACCACCCCCAGTAAAACAGTGTCCAACCGCCAATCCAGCCACTGGGCTCATAGGCGTAGAGTTTAAAGGTAGTTTCGACCAGACCGGACAGATAATGTCCGACGTTTTGCACGTAGGTTTGTAGCAAGTGCACCGTGGGGCCCGCAACTAGCACAAACAACAACAGTGCCACAGCCAGAAACAGGTTTAACTCCGATGCGCGGCGAATGCCACCATCAAGCCCCAACACAACCGAAATCGTCGCTAAAATGGTAATACCGGCAATCAACGCAATTTGAACACCCGTACCCACCTCTAAACCAAACAGATAATTAAGACCTGCGTTGACTTGCATAACACCGAAGCCTAACGAGGTTGCCACCCCAAACAAGGTTCCGAGTACCGCAAATATATCGACCGCGTGGCCAATTGGACCGTATATACGCTCTCCAATAATGGGGTAGAACGCGGAGCGAATCGTCAGCGGTAAATTGTGGCGAAAAGCAAAATAGGCTAAAGATAAGGCTACAACAGCATAAATCGCCCAGGCATGCACCCCCCAGTGGAAGAAAGTAATGCGCATAGCTTCCCGCGCAGCATCCACTGTACCGGGTTCTCCCACTGGCGGAGTCATGGTGTGCATAACAGGTTCAGCCACACCGAAAAACATCAGGCCGATCCCCATACCCGCGGAAAACAACATCGCGAACCAAGACACATAACTGTAATCCGGTTCGCTGTGATCTGGCCCCAATTTAATCCGACCGTAATCGGAAAAGGCCAACATCACCACAAAAATAAAGAACAGGGCGACCGACAAAACATAAAACCAGCCAGCCGAATGTACCACCCAACCTTGTATGGCGGAAAACACCGTTTCAGCGTTTTCGGGAAACAGCACCGCGAACAAGACGAATAAAATACAAAGGCCGCCTGCACCGATAAATACCGGAGGGTTTACCTTTATATTGAATTTGGTTTCCTGTGTTGCTGATTCGGAATTGTTTTCACTCATGTTATCTCCACGCTAAAGGTAAAAGTCCAGGGACAGGTAAAGCGCGTCGAAGTCGCCTTCCCCCACCATCCCGTTGCGGTCGACATAACCATCCTGGTTTAAGTACTCAATGTAAATCCAGCCCGGCCCATAGTTGTAACTCATGCCCGGTGCTATTGCCGTCACCGTACCCGCTTCATTGCCGTCTGTTTTTGGGCGCGCTGCCGAAGCGTCTAAGTAGAATGACCAAGGTCCAGAGCTGTAACCTACCTCTGCGGCAAAACGTTGGTTCTCTACACCACTTGGCAATCCACTCTGCGCTAAGTAATCGTCGGGAAGCTCTCGCGACTGCGTAATCCAAGAGGCTTTAGAGAAAAAGTTACCGACGGTGCCCTCGTAATAGACAACAGCCGCCTGATGATCACCAGAGACGGGTCTGTCCGGGTCGCCACTGAGGTCTTGTAAGCCACCACTTTGCACCGACAGGCCCAACTTATGATTTGGCACCAACTGCCAATTGGCATTACCCACTAACGTCTGCACCTTGCGGTAAGTCGCTGAACTGCCCCAATGGCCATTATCGTCTACCGTATCGGTGCTGGTACTGCCCCAATCATCGGCATGATAGTAGGCGATGTCGTAACCAAGCTGGCTTTTTTGACCGGTAAGCTTGGCGCCGACGTCCATCTGATCGCCGTAACCGGCCAACAGGATGTCGCCAGGCCAAAAATTGACCGTTTTCCAGCCAAATGGCACCTGAGACTTGCCCACCCGCAGCGTGTGGTCTTTGTTAAGCTGCCACCCAACCCACGCTTTGTGCAATGTGTATTGATCACCCGTGGAATTATTAGCCGGATCGGTAAAGCTGCCGGGCCCTGCCCGAAACTCAGCGGAATAAAGCCAGTTACTGTCCTCGGCGGCAGCGCCGTCCAGATACAGAATAAGAGCTTCCCCAGTAAACTCACCGCCGCTGTTGGTATTGGCTTCATCGTCAGGTATATATTGGTAGGTACCCCAGACCCCGGCAGACAATTGCGTTTCAGCATGCGCAGCCCCAGCCGCTAACGCCCCCAACAGCAAGATGTACGAATGATGATGTTTGGCCATCGGCTTCCCTTTCGTGTTTGTCTATCGACTGCCGGCTGTACCGACTTGAATCTCCGCCACCCAAGCAGACACCTGGGGCGGAATGGTGTGCGGAAATACCCGCCTTGACAGTCAACAGCGAGAGAGCTGCCGACATAATTGAACATATCGTTTAAACGCCACCGCGAGACTGGTGGATCAGTGGTGACGATATCAAATGCAGATTAACTGCATTATAGACTAGCAGCTGTTGAAAAACCCCATGCATGCTAGCAGTTCTGTAAGGGGTTTGCTCTTCGCTAGCCCAATTTGTACAGGGAACCTCTGATCGAGTGTTCAGTGGCCTCTGGAGACTTAATCAGAGGTTCCCTAGGTGGCCTGTCAATTGTAGCCAGCCAAATGCATTAACAGTGGTCGCATCTTTTATCTCACCCGCCAAGATCATGCGCTTAACCTCACTCAGCGCAAAGCGCTCTGCAATCAGATCTTCTTCCTCGGCATCCAACTGCCGATCGCCCGACGTCAAGCCTTGTGCCAGAAAAATATGATAGCCCTGAGTGCAGAAGCCATAAGCCAAATATTGATAACCCAGGTGCGTCAAGTGCTCGGCTGTCAGTCCGGTTTCCTCTTTTAACTCACCGGCAGCCAACTCTTTGGCTGGCGCATCTGGGTTTTGCTCCCAGGCCCCCTGTGGCATCTCCCAATACCGACCGCCAACGGTATAGCGATATTGCTGTACCAAATAGATATAGCCGTCTTCAATGGCAGCAATAACGGCGAAATCTGGCTTCTCAACCACACCATAAATGCCCTTGGCGCCACTGGGACGCTCTATGTCATCTTCGCGAACCCGCATCCAATAATTTTTATACACTTCCCGACTCGAAAGCTGGCGAATCTTACCCATACACACCCTACGTAAATAGTTGAAAATATTTGATAATGGCATTTGACCCTATGTGTGGCTGTGGCGCAAACTGCCCAGATAACAATTCGGAGAGCCAACCTTGAATAATTCAACTATCCGCTGGGGCATTATTGGCGCCGGCATCATTGCTCATCAGATGAGTGACGCCATTAGCGCAAGTGAGGGCAATGAACTGGTCGCGGTAGCCTCACGCACCGCACCCAAAGCCCGCGACTTCGCTGGCAAATACGGTATCAGCGCGGAAACCTACGAAAGCCTGATCGCCCGCGCTGACATTGATGTTATCTATATTGCCACCACGCACAACTTCCACTGCGAAAACGCTCTACAGGCTTTGGCTGGCAATAAAAATCTGGTGATTGAAAAGCCGTTCACTGTCAATGCAGACCAAGCGGAACAGATTGCCCGTGCGGCCCGCGAGCGCAACCTGTTTGTTATGGAAGCGATTTGGACGCGCTTTTTACCCAGTATGCAGGCACTGCGTGAACAAGTCGCCGAAGGTGTACTCGGCAAGGTAAAGGTCGCGCACGTCACCTTTGGCGGAATCTCTGCCGATCAGTATCGGGGGCGCCTGTACGATCCGGCCCTGGCCGGCGGCGTCACTCTGGATATGGGTATTTACCCGATCAGCATGCTGTGCTGCGTTCTGGGCGAACTGCCCACTGCGGTGACAGGGCGCTGCTTATTCAGTGATACAGGTATTGACGAGACAGCCAGCTATCAATTGACCTTCGCCAGTGGCTGTATCGCTACGGTAAACACCAGCATCAATATGATGCTGGGCCAAACCATGACGCTCTACGGTGACGAGGGACGTGTTAATTACCCCGACTTTCAAGGCAAGGGCGAATATACCCTGACCCAGCTCGACGGCCGGGAGACGACCGAAGAAGGCGTGTTTGGCGCAGACAATGCCGACAATGGATTTATTCACCAGGTCGAGGAGGCCGCACGCTGTTTGCGCGCGGGGTTGAGCGAAAGCCCTATTATCCCCCTCGGTGAAAGCGTTGCCATTATGAAAGTCCTCGATGACCTGCGCCATCAATTTCCACTGAGATACGACTTCGAATAAAACCGGCCCCCTTCAATTTGCCAGCGCCTGCCGATGGCGCTGGCTGCGCACATTGGGTAAAATGCCGCCTTTTTCCCGTTGTGAGCTCTATTCATGGAAACACTAACGCTTAAGCCCATCAGCGCCGCGCAAGGCGAAGTCACCCTGCCCGGCTCGAAAAGCTTGTCGAACCGCATTTTGTTACTGGCGGCACTGGCACAGGGCGAAACCACCATTACCAACCTGCTCGACAGTGACGATGTCAGCCATATGCTGACCGCACTGAAAGCGCTGGGCGTTAGCTATACCCTATCTGCCGACAAAAAGACCTGCCAAGTCTCAGGCCTGGGGGGCGTTTTCCAGTCAGCCGAGGCCCTCGAGCTGTTTCTCGGCAATGCCGGCACCGCCGTACGCCCACTCACAGCCGCTCTGGCGCTCAGTCAGGGCACCTTTACCATTACCGGTGAGCCGCGCATGTACGAGCGCCCCATTGGCGACTTGATCGATGCCTTGCGCCAGTTGGGCGCGGATGCCACCTACCTCAAAGACGACGGTTTCCCGCCATTAACACTGCAAGGTAAACCACTTAACGGTGGCGCGGTGAGCATAAAAGGCAATATCTCCAGCCAATATCTCACCGCACTGCTGATGATTGCGCCATTGCTCAAAAGCGACACCGTGATTAAAGTGGATGGTGAGCTGGTTTCCAAACCCTATATCGACATCACCCTGGACACCATGGCCAAGTTTGGCGTCAGCGTCGCCAACAATGATTACCAATCGTTTAATATTTCGGGCAATCAACAATATCAGGCACCGGGCGAAATTATGGTGGAAGGCGATGCCTCATCCGCCTCTTACTTTCTGGCCGCTGCCGCCATTGGCGGCGGCCCGGTAAAAGTTCACGGCACAGGCTCCGCCAGCATTCAGGGCGACGCGAAATTTGCCGATGTACTGGCGCAAATGGGCGCGAAAGTGACTTACTCCGACATGTGGATTGAAGTGGAAGCAGGCTCAGAGCTTAACGGTGTTGATGTGGACTTAAACCACATTCCCGATGCGGCTATGACCATTGCCACTGCGGCGCTTTTTGCCAAAGGCCCAACCCGTATACGCAACATCTACAATTGGCGCGTTAAAGAAACCGACCGCCTTGCCGCAATGGCCACCGAATTGCGTAAAGTGGGTGCCACTGTCGATGAGGGCGAAGACTACATTTATATCGAGCCACCTAAAGAAATTCAAACCGCTGCCATCGACACCTACAACGACCACCGTATGGCCATGTGTTTTTCACTGGCGAGTTTTGGCGATGCGGATATTGTGATAAATGACCCCAAGTGCACATCGAAAACCTTCCCCACTTACTTCAACGAGTTTGCGCGAATTACTTCTTAGGCGGTGAACGGTGAACGGTGAACGGTGAACGGTGAACGGTGAACGGTGAACGGTGAACGGTGAACGGATTGTGATCTAAAGGGGAGCGCTGTTTAGCATTCCCCTTTTTCATTTGATACACAGCAACTTATTGCGCATACTTTTGTTCAAGCTCCGGCGCAAGCCAAAAACCTGTTTTGTCGGCGGTCTCTCGTCGAACTTGTTCAACTTGCTCGGGCAAAATTGCTGAGGCGCTGTTACCAAAAGCATTGCGCACGTAGGTCAGCACCGCTGCCATTTCTTCATTATTTAACATGCCTTTGAACTGCGTCATAGGAACATGACCTGGATAGTGACGTCCATTCACATCAATCGGGCCGGTTAGACCGTTTAAGGCAATATCAATCAAACGTGCAGCATTGCCCGTTACCCACTCAGTTTGCGCCAGCGGCGGAAACTGTGCAGCCGGCAACCCTTTCCCGTCTTCCTGGTGACAAGTGGAGCAAAAGCCTTCGCGTCGATAGATTTCACGCCCTTTCTCCCATACCGCGGCCACCTCTGGTGGTAGGTCATGGTCTTGCTCGCTAGAGTCTTCCGAGGGCAAATTTACGTTACCGCCCCAATAGGCTGCGGCCTGAGTATAAGCCTGACGCGCCCAATCATCGACAGAAAGATCGGCAGCCTGCTCAACAATGCTTAGGGCTCTCGCGTCACTCATCCAGGTGGCGGCCACCACCGCCTCTAAGCGCACTCGGGGATGATCGTCTTGTGCAGCCTTATTTAGCAATGCCAACGCATCGTCAAATTGACTTTGATGATAGCGCAAAGCCTCCACAGCTGCTGCGCGCACTTTGAAATCATCAGCTTGCAGCAATTGCCGAATTAGCTGAGGATCTAGGTTGCGATTATCAGCCCAAAGCGCTTCTATTTGACGGTGCTCGCTCAGCTGTTTGTCCTCGCGCAACGCTTTAAGCCATTTATCACGCGCGATGGCCACGTCGTGGGCTGAAAACTTACGCAGCTCGCGGTAGATACGCTGACGCTGGTGCCAGTCTACCCTAGCAAGCATCTGCCACAACTGGTCCGGCGACATAGCCGTTAAGTCTGAAACCTCTGAGAGCGCGCCGCCTTCGTAGGTGATTCGGTAAATACGCCCGTGGGCATGGTCTCGCAAGGGGTCGCGAGCATTGTGTTGCATGTGGCCAATAAGCTGATTGTGCCAATCCACCAAATAAAGTGAACCATCGGGCGAAAAGTCTAAATCAACGGCGCGAAAGTTTGGATCGCTGGACCTATACAAATCCATTACAAACTGACTGGTATAACCCGTACCTTCATCCGTCAGTCGGTGCTGTTTCGCTCCCAGAAAACCGATCGAATTGTTGAGAATAAAATCGCCTTGTACTTCATCCGGAAAGTGATCGCTGTCGATAAAAATAAGACCCGACGTGGGGCGTACGCGGTGGTCCGACTCTATCAGTGACTCGGTGCCTACGGTTAGCTGACCATAGTGAGTTCGCAATTCCACTGGCAGCATCCAGTGCATATCAGGGTTTGAAGTCGACAGGAAAAAGCCCTGCCCCCAGCGATCAAAAGCGACGCCCCAAGGGTTGGGAATATGAGTTTGTACCAGGCGCTGCAGTTTTTGCGATCGCGGCTCAAATCGGTAAAACCCACCGTTAACGGCCCGCACCGGCCCATAGGCTGTTTCGACATTGGTATGTAAAAACACACCTTCGGCGAAGATCAAGCCGCCCCACTGATCCCGGGTAAATGCACTTATTGCGTGATGGGTGTCATGGGTGTCAAAACCACTCAAAATAATGTCGCGTACATCCGCCCGATCATCTCCGTCGGTATCACGTAGACGCAGTAGGTTTGGTGCCTGAGATACGTATACACCTTCAGCGGTTAACTCAAACCCGACAGGTAAGTGCAGTTTGTCCGCAAACACGGTTTCTTTATCGGCTTTACCGTCACCATCGGTGTCCTCGTAAATCAGAATCTTATCATCGGGAACAGGGTCACCGGGACGGTAGTGCGGGTAACTCGGCATTACCGAAACCCATAATCGCCCCTTGCCATCAAACGTCAATTGCACAGGATTGGCCATATTCGGAAAATCTTTTTCCGAGACAAACAATTCAATTGCATAGCCAGGTGCGATGTTAAAACGAGCCAAGGCATCATCACCGTACAGGTATTTTTGCTCGGCGCGCTCCGGTGCATTAGTTTCGACGTCAGGCAGTTTAACCGTAGCGGCATCGGCGGCTTGACGGTCGTAACCCTTGCCATTCAAAACAGCCCATATTTCTTCCTCGCGATTACGAGTCAGCTGCCAGGTCTTTTTCTTTTCGGCCGGATAGTTATCCGGGCCAAATGGTTCAAAACGGCGGCCGTCAACGTGCACCCCATTGGGCATTTGATAGTGATTGAACCAGTGAAAGTTCTTCTCTCGTACCAGAGACACGATTTCGGGCGTTGTCGCTTGACGGTCAGCGGGCATTAATTGCCGCGCCAATTCCGCCGCCAAACGCTGATACCCTCGCTGATTTAAGTGCGCGCCATTAACCGTTAACTGTTCAGTAGACTGGACGAACCAACGCTTGGTTGGTGTATAAATATCGACAAAATCTACGCCCTCGGCTTTTGCCACCTCGGCCATAGCGCGGGTATAAAGGGCGAGGTTACGGTTTTCCTCAACACCATCTGGCAACGCGTGATCAGCCGATAGATCCTGAAAAGCAATGGGAGATACAAGAATCAGCTCGGGCTCTCCCCTACCATTGTAATGTTGTGCGCGAGTATGCTTAATGTACGCGCGCAACTCGTTCTTATAACGCGCAATACCATCGACACCATCAAAAGATTCGTTATAGCCAAAAAAGGCGATAATCTTGTCGGCGGCAATGTGTTTAAGCCACTCGTCGGGACTGGGATGAGTACCAACGCCACTGTGTTCGCTTAACTGAGGATAAAGCTTACTAGCCTCAGGAAATAACCATTGCGTATCACGGGAAGAATGCGGGCGAAACACAGGCGTCATCCCAGCGCGCGCCAAATTGTGCACACTCACATTCTTACCGGCATTGTACGCGTAAATCTCACTTTCAAAGTAGCCGTAGTGCAACATGCGCTCCGCCAAGCCATTGCCTACGATGGCAATCGAATCCCTATTGGCAAAGTCGACATTAGCGCGCGACGCTAACTTACTCTCCTGTAGCCACTGCAATTGCTGATTGGTTAAAATAGAACGGCCGGAGCGCCCCAAGGAGAAATCGCTGACTTTCAAACCGCGGTTAACAAAGTAGTCTTCATCCTGAAAGCCATAAAAAGAGGGCTCAAATCGATCAATAGGCGTCACATCAGCCTGCGGCGGAACGTCAAGTCCCAGAAGGTGATAAGCAGCGTTCACCACCAGCCGACGCAAATTTTCATCTTTAAAGTCGACAGCGGCCCCTGCAGTTGTGGCAAAACATGTTCCCTGTGCTTCGCCATTGGGCGCGGCGTAGGGCTTAATCCAAGCCAAAGGCATCATGGGACTATTCTGCTCACCTTCAACCGCCGGCGAGTGCGGATCGAGCGATTCGGTAACCGCACCGTGCAGCAACACAGTAGCCTCAACATTGTGCAGGTGCTCAATACCGTAAATATCGGAGTAGGTAAAAAATGGCTCTACACCGTTCAGCAGTGGATTTTTTGCCTGAGCGGGATTAACCACCGAACGTCCGCCCTGCACCTTGTGCTCGCCATGATGATTCAGCCAGTTCTCGCCCACCACTTCGCGGCCAAAATTCGTCCAGTCGTAGCCCCCGATGGCCTCTTCATTGTTAAACGCATGGGTTGCTGTGCGCAAAGCAATCAAAGGTTTACCCGCATTGAGGTAATTTAGCACGGGTAACATTTGTGCTTCGGGCAGTTGCCGCCAGCGTGTTCCTAACACAAGAAGATCTGCCTGATCGAGTACCTCCATTCCGGGAATATTGTGGTTGTTATTGGGGTCAATTGTTCCGTCATTATTTTGGGCAAATAGAACGGTGACTCTAAAACCATGTTTTTTGCTCAAAATTTTTGCCAGCATCGGCCCCCACTCTTCCGAGCGGTACTCTTCATCCCCGGTGACAAAAACAACATGTTGGGGTTCGTCGGAAATACCATCGGGCTCAAAAACCAAATAGGAGTGCTGCGATGACTTCGCCAGAGAAAAACTCGACAATAGAGCCGTTATTAGCGTAATGGCCGTTATTATTTTCATTGCCTGATCCTTGTCCGGTTGAGAAAAGATTATTGTGTTAAGCGCATTTCAATAGAACTGTACAAATCCCGAAGCAAGAATTCATTTTTAACTGAATCGTATACCCACAAATTTCTATTGGAATAGCTTGTTATCTTTCTTTTGCTAAAGTGCTCGGGATATTGCACCGCTTGAATCAGTGCCACATCCCACAAAATGCGCTGATACTTGCCGCCATCGCGGTGCTCTCGCCAGCGTCGAATAAGGTAGTCTCCCAACTCCCCCTTACCTGAAAAATGCTGCTTCGCTTTTGTAAACTCGGCTACATACTTGCCCAGACTGCTTACCGGCAAAATGTGCAGGCGAGCCTGCGAGTTAAGTAAAATGTCGACGGCCTGCGGATCCATCAACGGATTAAAATCAAGAAATTTAAGCCGCTCGGTGTCTGCGTTAAAGCTTGAACCAAGCCAATAGATGTCAAGCTTGCTTTCAATCGCCGGGTTAATGAGTAGCGCAGATGCCACATTCGTCAGGGCACCTAGCACAATAACCGTGATCGTCTCCCCTTCGGCTGCCTGCTCGGCCATCTGCACCAGATTATGGGTCGCAGAGGAATAAATGGCGCGATCGCCTCCCCAATCATAGATTCTACGGTGACCACCCCGTAAAACCTTAATGCTGGAGGGTAGCTCTAAATATGCGGCTATTTCCTGATTAATACGATGGCTTTGCTCCATAGTATTGGTCGTAGACCACTGACTTACCTGCCACTGTGCGGCATTAATGGCAACTATGTCCCAATCTGGAACCGAAAAGGCTTTTACCAAGGCATAGGGGTCATCAACTTCATTGGCTGTATCTGCATCCAATATGACCGTACGAGCCGATACACTTAAACTGACGCTCAGTATCAATACACATACCCAGGAGACGCTCCACCTGACTAAACTCATCACAACTCTCCACAGTTTCCATTATTTTGTGACAGTAACAGGCACTCGCCAAATCAAACTACTATCCTCAGTGGTTACCACCAGCTCGCCCTCACCTACTTTTTTCCCGGTTAGCGTCATCGTATCCCTATCCAGCTCAACGGCATTTGCGTCTCCTTCCCACACCACTGTGTAGCTCTGATTGTGAGCGTTAATAGGCGCAAGTAGTACCTGATACTTTGATGTTGCATCGACAGCCAACGCTGTTTGCTCGACATAAACGTACACTCCGGCTACATCAACCTTGCCGTCTGCGTAAAAAGACGCGGGTCGCTTTGAGGTCTGCATAACACTGTTCGGGCTAAGCGCTACAATCTGCGCACCCGGCTCATGCGTCCAGCGGCCAAATTCGCCCTGACGGGTGATATCAAAGTAGAGGTAGTCATCACAATCACCGTTTTTCATGCCGCCCCAAGACCAGTTAAGCCAACCAATGTCCGCTTTTTGCAAGATCTCCATCCCTTCTAAATAAGGCAAAGGTTTGGGGTTTTCGCACTGACCGACACGGGTAACCGATGGCCCCTCTCCAATAATCAGTGCCACACCTTGCTCTCGCGCACTGTTCGCAGCCAATTCATAATTGGCAATACTGTCCTGCTCTGACCAATAGGAGTGGGCTGCAAAAATCACGTTTTGCAGAGGATCGTGCTCCAATAAATGCAGCGCTGTGCGCAGTAGTTGAGCGATATCTTGCCCCCAAATCGCAGCGTCAATCATTATGGGGACTGTGTACCCCCAATCGCGCAACTCAGTAATGGCCTTTTTATAGGTGGCGAGGAAATCCTCATCACTTATATCGTGCCCACCTGCTTCGTTCGCAATATTCAATATGGCCCACTGTCGGTTGGACTCAATGGCCTTTGTAATGACCGGGTCTTTCCAAAAGTCCACGCATTTTTGCAGTTCTTCCCCCCACTTACCGGTGGCATCGTGGCACTCAATAACCGGCACCATTTTATGCGCAATGGTGCGGTCAATCAGGCTGACTAAGTCTTGCGTATTAGGGTATTTATAGCTCCACACCAAACGCAGGGTGTTCGCCCCAGACTGCGCAACTTCGGGGATCAATCGCTCGCCCGTCGGATCATTTGACCAAACAAACATTTCATTGAAACCACGCATGACCAGCGGTTCGCCCGCAGCAGTTTTTATTGCTCCATTCTCTACACGCAAAGTCGATGCATTGGCACAGATACTGGCTAGCACACTGGCCAGCGCGGCAATCACGCCAAGGTTTATAATTTTCATGTACTCTCCTCCAATGTAGAAACTACGTACTCGGTCATTTTAATGGGTGGATTCACAACATCTTGTGCCAACTCAAACTCCGCGCTGAGCCGTATATCCGAAGATGACGCGCCTACGGATAGCGTAAACTTTCCCGCCTCGGCCACACGTTTCATCTCCAGGTCGTAAAACGCCAAATGAAATACAGGCACCTTAAATGTCAATCGGACTTCTGCCCCGCTTGCGAGGAACACCTTTTTAAAACCTTTAAGTTCCTGAACTGGGCGGGTCACACTCGCATGCTGATCGCGAATATACAATTGAGGCGTTTCATACGCATCACGCTGACCGATATTTTGCAGATGAAAATGCAATCTCAAGTAACCATTACTCAAAACTCGCGATTCATCGACTTCCAATCCGGAGTACTCAAATGTCGAGTAGCTTAAACCATGCCCAAAACAAAACAGTGCATTCGTGTCGCCAAAGGCATAACCGCGTTTAGCGGTAGGCTTGTAATTGTAGTAGGCCGGAATATGACCGGCGGAACGCGGAAAGCTAACCGGCAATTTGCCACTGGGAGACACCACACCAAACAGTACATTCGCTAAAGCTGCACCGGTGTTTTGCCCCAGGTACCAGGCCTCCAGTACGGCCGGCATAGCCTCAGCCACGGACTCTAAGGCATACGGTCTGCCATTGTTGAGCACCAGCACGATCGGTTTACCCGCAGCTACAATTTCCTGTACGAGTGTTTCTTGATCCCCGGGCAGTTTTAAAGAGGACACATCACCCAAATGCGACTCAGACCAAGCCTCACGGCAAGTTGATTCATTATCACCAACCACTAGTACGACCACGTCAGACTCTAGGGCAACCGCCTTAGCTTGCTCTATAAGCTGACTGTTTTCTTCGCTCTCGGCGCATACAACCTGGTCCGTATGCCAACGCTCTTTTGATAGCGTATTTGCTGCAATCGAATCGTAGCCGGCCTGCCAGTGATTTTCAGTTAACTTAACGCCCGGCGCGGACACTACTTTTACATCTTTAGCCCGTAAGTAGTTTTGAATACCATCGAGCACCGATATTGTGTGGCTAGGCACATCCGAGTAACCGCCCAATAAAGTTTCGTGAACGTGCGGCCCAATAACGGCCAGCGTTGTTAGCGAATCCGCATCGAGCGGCAGTAACTGCTTATCATTTTTAAGCAAAACGATAGCCTGCTCTGCCACGCGCTGGCTTAGTTGAACATGCTTGCCGCAACCAATCAGCTCCGGCTCAAGACTTTTTGGGATGTGAGGCTGCTCGAACAATCCTAACTGCAGTTTATTGCGCAAGATTCGCGACACCGCAGCATCAAGCGCTGCTAAATTCACCTGATTAGGATGGGCAAAATACGCGGCAAAGGCATCGCCATCGGGGAGTTCTATATCCACACCCGCATGCAATGCACGATCTGCAGCGGCCTCTTTTGTTGCGCAAAGTTGATGCTTTGTTACCAGCTCATCAATCGCAAAGTAGTCACTCACTATGCTGCCCTGATACCCCCACTCTTCGCGCACAATATTATTCAAAATGGTTTTATTTACGTGAGACGGAATACCGTCAATCTCATTGTAAGAGGCCATAATCGAGCTCGCCCCACCCAGCTTCACGGCCACTTCAAACGGGAGCAAGAAAATTTCACGCAGCGCGCGCTCGCCCATTTCTGCAGGCGCCGTATTCAAACCACCACTGGGCTGACCATGGCCCGTTAAGTGTTTTAACGTGGCCAATACTTTATCTTCGGCAATACAATCAGGGTCTTGCCCTTGCAAACCAGCCAGTGCAGCCAGCCCCATTGCAGACACCAAATATGGATCTTCCCCGAAGGTTTCTTCTATCCGCCCCCAGCGAGGATCACGCGCCACGTCTAATATTGGCGATAGTACCTGGTTGCCTCCGCGAGCTCTGACCTCGCGCGCAATGGCCTCGTGTACCCGCTCGACGAGCTCTGGTGAGAATGTACTGGCCATGGCAATAGCCTGAGGAAAGCTGGTTGCACCTTGAGCGGCATGACCGTGCAACGCCTCTTCGTGAAAAATGGCAGGTATCGCCAGGCGAGTGCTGTCTAACAACCACTGTTGCGTCGCATTTACAAAATTGATGGTGGCGGCAATTGATTTATTGGGGGTCACGGTGGCTTTATTTTCTGCAGGTCGAGCGACATGACCAATTCCCTGCTTTAGGTGTTCGCCCACCAAATCGCTCTGAAACTCGCCCTCCTCGCTCTCGAAAGCCTGCCGCCCTGCGAGTACAGACTGCACTTGGGCCACTTTTTCCTTGTAGGACATTTGGCTGAGCAATTTCTCGATGCGGATGTCCGCTGCGGCGTTACGGTCGAGATGGGTGCGGTCACTGCGGTGGCGCATATCACTTCTCCATTGCTGGGCATCGCTTAAACTCACCAACTCCATGCGACCGTCAACCCCTGGGCTAACTAAGGGTTGCCGCCTGTACCAATAGTAGTTATGCGAGGTTTATTATGGTAATTTCACTAATTGTCCTCCGGACACTTAGCTAAATCCAGCTTTATTCGTCAAATTTACCAAACTTTATAACAATGAAAACACCGTACCTACACTCTGTCGACAACGTGGTCTTTGGTTACAACAAGAGACAGCTGTACGTTCTGGTTACACAGTACCTGCGCGGACCACTGCAGGGGCAGCACGCACTGCCCGGCGACTGGTTACACCCAACCGAAACACTGGAGCAAGCGGCCGAACGAATCTTAAAAGAAAGAACGGGATTAGAGTCGGCAACACTCAAACAATATTATACTTTTTCAGCCTTGAACCGGCACCCAAGTGAGCGAGCCATCGGTACGGCTTTCTGGATGATTACGCATTGCGATAAGTGCTCTGAGCTAAAAAACAATCACGATGTTTGCACTCAATGGTATTCATTGGATAAAGTTCCTACTTTGATTTTCGATCACACAAAGATTCTTAACCTGGCCCGCCGAGCCCTCAAAAGTACGGTGAGCAGTCACCCTATGGGCCGCGACATCTTGCCTGTCAAATTTACGATTGGCGAATTAATAGACCTGTACGAAACGCTACTCGATATTGAACTTGACGCTCCCAATTTTCGTCGCAAGCTACAGCGCAATAATTTGCTCACGGCCACACAAGAAAAAGCCCGCTCACCTCAAGGCCGGCTATCCACCGTGTACACATTCAATTCCCAAGCCTATGAAACGCTTGCCGCTACTGGGCTACCGATGGCATTTAGCGCTTAGCAAGTCACAGACAAACACGGGGCGATGATGCGAGTATTCTAACCCTACAATTAGCTCGAAAAATTTCCGGCTGGCTTGAGCGGATTTGCAAATAGTACCAGCCATGAAAAAGGGCCAGCTATTGGCCGGCCCTTTCTATAACACAGAAGTACATAAGCAACGATTCACAATCCAAAGCTAAAAACGTGTGCTCACTCCGATAGTATAGCTATCCCCGAGATACTGCTCCTGATATTCTACGTCCACAGCAAAAGACTTACTCCAATACCATGTAGAACGCGCCGTATACAGCTCGCTTTGAGTACTGTAGCTACCCCCTAAACTCAAAGTCGGAGTAAAGTAATAATCTGCCTCAAGCAACCAGGTATCATCACCGATGTCGGGGTCCGAGTAGGTCGCCTCCATATTAATGGCAGCCGTTTCGGTCACGGGCACCACATACTTCGCCCCCAGGTTCCATCCATTTTCGAAAAGCGAATTGCGTTTATTAAAATCCGTAGTAATCAACAATCCCTCTAGCGGCATCACACCAATAGAGGCGAACCAAAAGTCCGAATCGTTGCTACTGGTTGAATTGAAAGACTGATACTCGTAATCAGAATAGCTGTAGGTGCCTTCCAAATAGAGATAATCTGCGACATAGCTGCGGGATGTTAAGGTGAGGTAATCGTAAGTTGAAGACGCTGCATTGCAACTAGCACAGTCTGTGAAGCGGCTTTCTGTTTCTCTGCGCTGCATGGATAACTCAAGGGAGCTTACCCCCTGTAAAAAAGCCGCCTCGGCATAGGGTTGCTGTCCCAGTTTGACGGGTGCGTAAAAATAGCTCGCCTCTACACCATAGGCCTGGGAATCAAAATCAAGCGAAGCAATGGGTTGGTCGTCATAGGTATAACTGCCTCGTAACTCGAATTGATATTCGCTTTCGAGATTGAGAGAGGCCATATCCGCCTGCGCGGCAACACTCAATAACAAAGCGGGTGTCACTAAAAATTTAGTCGCTATTATTTCCATAATTTGTCTCTATAAAAACTAACAACTCTCCCTATTCCTTTTTTAACTTGTTATATCGGCAGGTGCGCGGACAACACACGCTGAGGTAGACTTAAAGGTGGGGAATTAGTTCCTCCGGCGGCACCGGAGGAACTTGGTCAAGCAAAGCCTGATTATGTTCTCGGCAGGGTCACACCGCGCTGGCCCTGATACTTACCGCCGCGGTCTTTGTAACTGGTTTCACAGACTTCGTCTGACTCAAAAAACAGCATCTGCGCTACGCCTTCGTTGGCGTAAATTTTGGCAGGCAGCGGTGTGGTATTGGAAAATTCCAATGTCACATGGCCTTCCCACTCGGGCTCCAACGGCGTTACGTTGACGATAATGCCGCAGCGAGCGTAAGTCGATTTTCCCAAACACACGGTCAGTACCGAGCGAGGTATGCGAAAGTACTCTACGGTGCGAGCCAGAGCAAAAGAGTTGGGGGGAATGATACAAACATCGCTTTTTACATCGACAAAGCTATTCTCATCGAAGTTCTTGGGGTCCACCACCGAGGAGTAGACGTTGGTAAAAATCTTGAACTCGTCGGCGCAGCGTACATCGTAACCGTAACTCGAGGTACCGTAGGAGACAATTCTCTGATCATTTTCATCAAAGCGAACCTGGCCAGGCTCGAAAGGCTCAATCATACCCTGCTCTTCGACCATGCGTCGCATCCACTTATCCGACTTAATGCTCATTGTCTCTCCTGATAAGGTGTTAAAAAGTGGGCGCATGATAGCCTTTTTATGGGGTTGATTAAAGTGTGCAGCAACGAATAACAAAAGGCCCGCAAGCACATATAATAACGACCGCAGGCCACCGAAGTCAGGATCGCCCAGTGTCATCTTGAATAGGTGCGTGGGCGGCCGCGCCGAGTCACCCTCACCTTACTCGACACCCCAACTGGCCAAACCATACCCCCCTACCTTTGGCAATCCCAACGAGCGCGACTCCAGCCGAGCTACAACTGATGCTGGCAGCGCTTGCAACCCAACCTGGGACACAGATGTAAACATTTCCCGACATTTATTCAATTGACAACGTTGTATCTGAGGGTGGAAGATCGGGAAAAAGGAGACATTAATGGCTATACGACACAGATTGACCACTTTTTTCTGGGGCTTGATCTTCTCAGGCTTAAGCACCGGCGTATTCGCCAGCGACCAAGCAAGACTGATCCTAAGGGTCGACGATATCGGTATGACCCACGCCACCAATCAAGGATTGGCGGATCTTGCGGCGCTGAACATCCCGTTTGCAGCGTCGGTTATGTTTACCACCCCCTGGTATCAGGAGGGTGTGGAAATACTCAAAGCCAACCCACACATCTCGGTAGGCGTTCACCTCACTCTCAACGCTGAGTGGCGACACTATCGTTGGGGGCCGATCGCTGGTCGCAATGAGGTGCCCTCACTGATCAACGATACCGGCTATTTCTACCCGTCAACGGCACAGTTTCTGGAGCAACAGATAAGCCTGGACGAAGTTCGCCTGGAACTAGAAGCGCAGATTCAGCGCGCGCTGGCTACGGGATTAAACATCGCGTACGTTGACTACCATATGCGTACGGCGCTAGCCACACCGGAACTGCTTGCGGTGGTCACCGGGCTGGCCCAAAAGTATGAATTGAGAATGTCGATGCGCATGGGCGAGGCAGTCACCACCATGTTTGATGTCCCCATCGAAGAGAAGCAATCCCGGTTTTTAAGTCACCTGAAGAACTCGCTTGAGAAAGACAAGGTCAATGTGCTGGTTATTCACGCGGCCCGCAATCAACCGGAAATGCAGGCGCTGATTGACCTTAACAACGCCACAATGAATACCGCAGAAATGGAGCCTCTGGTGGCGCTGCACCGCGGCTCTGAGCTCGATATGTTGCTATCCCCCGAGTTTGCAGAATTCACCCGAGGCGATGACATTGAGTTTATAAACTATCACATGACCGACAACCCGTTTAGCCAGCCTTAATCGGTCTCGATGATGGTCGCGGGCCCCGCCTGCTGACCATCGATCCACAGCCGAGCCGCTAAACGACGAGCCGCATCAATGTAGGCTAAACTCTCGGGGCTTTGGGCATCGGCGACCACAGACGGTTTTCCGCTATCGGCGTCACGGCGTATGGCCAGCGACAAAGGCAAGGCTCCCAGTAGCTCGGTATCATAATCACGGGCAATACGCTCGCCTCCGCCTGTGCCGAATATATGTTCTTTGTGGCCGCACTCGGAGCAGGTGTGAACGGCCATATTTTCAACCACCCCCAGTACCGGCACACTGACCTTACGAAACATTTCAATGCCCTTTTTCGCATCGAGCAAGGCAATATCCTGCGGTGTTGTTACCACCACAGCGCCGCTCACCGGCACACTCTGCGACAGCGTCAGGGCGATATCACCGGTACCGGGCGGCATATCAATCAGCAGATAATCGAGATCGTCCCAGCGCGTTTGCATTAACAGCTGCTTGAGCGCACCGCTGGCCATAGGCCCTCGCCACACCATGGGGGTTTGCTCGGTCACCAAATAGCCCATGGAAATTGACTGAACGCCATGTGCATCAATCGGCACCATCTGCTGCTCTTTGCCCTCGCCCACAATCTCGGGCCGGCGGGCACCGATGCCCAGCATTTGCGGCTGACTCGGACCGTAAATATCGGCATCCAAAATACCTACCCGAGCACCCTCGGCCGCCAGTGCCAGTGCCAGATTCACAGTGGTCGTGGACTTACCCACGCCGCCTTTACCCGAGGCCACAGCGATGATGTTTTTGACACCGGGAATGGCGGCAATGGAGTTTGCCCCCGGGTGCGCTGCCACCTGCCAGTCTAATGTGAGCTCGATGGCGTCCACTCCAGGTACATCTAGCAACGCCGCACGAATGCGCTCGGCGAGGCGTGTATCATGGCCCACCGGGTACCCCATGGTGACCGACACAAATACCTTTGCGCCGTCAACGCGCACCTCGTGGGGAATATTCAGTGCGGCTAGCGATAAGTTGAGGTTTGGGTCCTGCACCTCGCCCAACGCTGTGGTAAGTGCCCGGGGTTCCAGAGCTGGCATAGTGGTATCTCTTTACAGTGTATTCATGACGTAGATGGTGGGGGCAAAACCGCGCTTTACAAGCCTTATGAGACCACACAGGGGGTTCCTTTTCCACGGTAAGATTTAGTCCTAAGCGATTGAAAAATCATCCAAAATACCGTCAAAAAATGCTATAGTGCCGCACCAATTTTTCCGACCGTCCATCCTTGGGTCGTAACCAGGCGCCCACAAAGCGCCCCAGAAAACAGGACAGCTATGACTACTCGCCGCAAAATTATGGTCACCAGTGCATTGCCCTACGCCAATGGCGAATTGCATCTGGGCCACATTATGGAGCAGATTCAGACCGATATTTGGGTCCGATTCCAGAATTTGCGCGGGCACGAGTGTTATTACTTCTGCGCTGACGACGCCCACGGCACCGCCATTACGCTCAAGGCTGAAGAGCAAGGCATAAGCCCCGAGCAGCATATTGAAAATATGCACGCCGCGCACAAGTCGGTAGCCGAAGGCTTCTTGGTAAAGCACGATAACTTCTACACCACTCACTCGACCGAAAACCGCGAGTTGTCGGAGTTGATCTATAAACGCCTTGAAGCCAAAGGGCATATCGCGCGCCGCTCTATCACCCAGGCGTTTGACCCGGAAAAACAACTGTTTTTAGCCGACCGCTACATCAAAGGCGCCTGCCCCAAGTGCAAGACCGAGGATCAGTACGGCGACAACTGTGAAGCCTGCGGTGCTACTTATAGCCCCATGGACCTCATCAACCCAATTTCCGCTCTCACCGGCGCCACCCCAGTGCCAAAAGAATCTGAGCACTTTTTCTTTAAGTTGCCAGAGTTTGCGGACTTTCTGAAAGACTGGACCCGCGCCGGCCACTTGCAAGATGAGGTCGCCAACAAGGTGGCCGAGTGGCTGGATGCGGACCTACAAGAGTGGGATATCTCCCGCGACGCGCCCTATTTTGGCTTTGAAATCCCTGGTCACCCTGGCAAGTATTTTTATGTCTGGCTGGACGCCCCCATCGGCTATATCGCCAGCTTAAAAAACTTCGCCGACCAACAGGGCATGGACTGGCAGGAGTTTTGGAGCAAAGACAGTGAGTGCGAAGTGCACCACTTTATTGGCAAAGATATCGTCAATTTCCACGCCCTGTTCTGGCCCGCGATGCTGCATTCGGCCGAGCTACGCACGCCAACCAAAGTCAATGTGCACGGCTTTGTCACCGTTAACGGTAAAAAGATGTCGAAGTCGCGCGGCACCTTCATCAATGGCCAGACTTATCTGCAGCACTTAGACCCCGAGTACCTGCGCTACTACTTCGCCGCAAAACTGACCAGTGCCGTGGATGATTTAGACTTGAACCTCGACGACTTTATCGCCCGGGTCAATTCTGACCTGGTGGGTAAAGTGGTGAATATTGCCAGTCGCACCGCCAAGTTTGTCGCCAAAGCAGGTGGCAGCATGAGCGACGCGCCTGCCGATACCGAGCTGTGGCAGCGCTTTGTCGATGCGGAAAGCGTGATTGCCGAGCACTACGAGCAGCGCAACTTTAGCAAAGCCATGCGCGACATTATGGCTCTGGCCGATGCCGCCAACGAGTATATTGCCGCCGCCGAACCCTGGAAAATGGCCAAAGAAGAAGGCCGCGAGCGCGAAGTGGTCGACGTGTGTTCCCTGGGCGTAAATATGTTCCGCGCCCTGATGACGTTTCTCAAACCGGTTTTACCGCTGCTGGCCGAGCGCGCCGAAGAGTTCCTCGGTGAAACCTTATCCTGGGCCGATAGCCTCGCCTACCGCGGCGGCGCCATCAATAAATTCAAGCCTCTGTTGCAACGCATCGAAAAAGACAAGGTCGACGCTATGATTGAAGCCAGCAAAGAAGAAGCCGCCCCCAAGGCGACGGGGCCTTTAGCTGACGAGCCCCTGTGCGACGAGATCGAGTTTGGTGATTTTGCCAAGGTAGATCTGCGCGTGGCCAAAATTGTTGCCGCCAGTCATGTCGAAGGAGCGGACAAGCTGCTGCAGCTCACGCTCGACATCGGGGGCGAGACCCGCAACGTATTCTCGGGCATTAAATCGGCTTATAAGCCAGAAGATCTCGAAGGCCGCTTAACCGTGATGGTGGCCAACCTCAAGCCGCGCAAAATGAAGTTCGGCATGTCAGAGGGCATGGTGCTGGCCGCAGGCCCCGGTGGTAAAGAGATTTACCTGCTGGAGCCCGACCAAGGCGCGCTGCCAGGTCAGAGGGTTATGTAATATACGGATTACGGGTGACGGCATACGGTGAACGAAGTGGTTTTTTCGTCGACCGTTCCCCGCTCACCGTTTTCCATTTATAAGCATATACCCAATCAACCTAAATGAGATTCGTTTTTATATTGAACCGCGCCGGGTGCATCCGGGATAATGCGCCCTAAGCGCTATGGTCCTGGGGCCTGCTCACAATGATGAGTGTGAACAGGCCCTAGCGGGACTAACTTCGAGGTGAACAGCATGACCGATTTAGCGGTTATTTTGCTCAGCACAATTTTGGTGAATAACTTTGTACTGGTTCAGTTTCTGGGCCTGTGCCCCTTTATGGGGGTTTCCAACAAGTTGGAGACCGCCATTGGCATGGCCAGTGCTACCACGTTTGTTTTGACGCTGGCATCGATTTGTAGCTATTTGGTGGCCACTTGGGTACTGCAACCACTGGGGCTCGAGTATATGCGCACCATTAGCTTTATTCTGGTGATTGCGGTTGTCGTGCAGCTGGCGAAAATGTTTATCGAAAAAACCAGCCCGCTGTTGTATCGGGTGCTGGGTGTGTTTCTGCCCCTGATCACCACCAACTGCGCCGTGCTGGGTGTCGCGCTACAAAATACGCAAAAGGCTCACAGCTTTGTCGAATCCACGATTTTTGGTTTTGGTGCAGCCCTGGGTTTTTCATTGGTACTTATTTTATTTTCAGCCATGCGGGAACGCCTGGCTGTGGCCGATGTGCCCACCCCGTTTAAGGGAGCAGCCATCGGCATGATTACCGCCGGACTTATGTCACTGGCCTTTATGGGCTTTGGCGGATTGGTATAACGAAACGCTTATGTTAGAAACCATTACACAGTACCCCATTGCCGCCGCGCTAATCGCTTTGATTGGTTTGGCCTTGTTATTCGGCGCACTGCTGGGGTTTGCCGCTGTCCGCTTCAAAGTGGAAGGCGACCCAATTGTCGAGCAGATCGACGGTATTCTGCCGCAAACTCAATGCGGACAATGTGGCTACCCTGGCTGCCGGCCATACGCCCAAGCCATTGCCAATGGCGACGCTATTAATAAATGCCCCCCCGGTGGCCAGACCACAATCAATGAATTGGCGGATTTGCTGGACGTGGACGCACCAACACTGGACGAAGAGCACGGTGAGGAATCCGAATTACCGACCGTAGCGGTCATTCGCGAAGACGAGTGCATCGGCTGTACCAAGTGCATTCAAGCCTGCCCTATGGACGCAATACTTGGCGCCGCCAAACAAATGCACACGGTTATTGCCGATGAATGCACTGGCTGTGATCTGTGCGTAGAACCTTGCCCGGTGGACTGTATCGATATGATACCCGTCGAAACATCGCTCAAGGAATGGCGCTGGGACTTACCTCCGGCCAGTCACGAGCAAGCCGAAAATCTTATTGCAACCGATCTCGGCCGCGGCCAAGCGCAAAAAACCGGTGAAGCAGCTTGATGGAATTGATAAAGGTTTGGGATATTCCGGGGGGCGTACACCCACCGGAGAATAAAGCGCAATCGCTGGTTGAGCCTCTGGGCAGCATTCCCATTGCTCCGCAGCTGATACTGCCTGTCAGTCAGCACATTGGTGCCGCGGCCAAGCCCATCGTCAAGGTTGGCGATTTGGTGCTCGGCGGACAGGTTGTGGCAGAAGCCGACGGCGTATTCAGTGCAAATGTACACGCCCCGACGTCAGGGCGGATTGCCGCCATTGTAGAGCATACCGTCCCGCATCCTTCCGGTATGACGGATCAGTGCATTATTCTCGATACCGACGGTAAAGATGAATGGGTATCGCTTGTACCGTGGGAAGATTTTGATACTCGCGGTAAAGAGGATATTTTGTCGCGCATTCGCCAATCGGGCATTGCCGGGCTTGGCGGCGCAGGCTTTCCAACCGCGGTAAAACTCAACCCACGCGCCAATCATCCGATTGATACCCTCATTATTAACGGTACCGAGTGCGAGCCCTATATTACCGCCGACGATATTCTAATGCGCGAGCGTGCCGACGATGTCGTCGCTGGCGCTAAAATCTTAGCCAAACTACTGAACCAGCCCGAGCGCGTAGTCATAGGCGTCGAGGATAACAAGCCCGAGGCAATTGCAGCGCTGACCGAAGCGGCCGATGGTACCGCCATTCAGGTAGTGAGCTTTCCCACCAAATACCCCTCAGGTGGCGAGAAACAGTTGATTCAAATTTTGACCGGGCGTGAAGTGCCATCAGGACAGATTCCAGCTTCAATTGGTGTCGTGTGTCAAAACGTTGGTACCACCGCAGCGATCTATCGAGCCGTGCGCTTCGGCGAGCCACTGGTCAAGCGTATTACCACGGTAGTGGGTGAGGCATTGCAGAGCCAGCGGAATATTGAAGTTTTGTTGGGCACTCCGGTTAGCTTTGTATTGGAGCAGCACGGCTACAATCATAAACGCGCATCTCGTCTGGTCATGGGTGGCCCCATGATGGGCTTCAGCCTTCCAGACATTTCCGTGCCCGTGGTTAAAACCACCAATTGCCTGTTGGCTCCGGACAAGAAAGAATTGCCGCCGCCAGAACCTGCGCAAGCGTGTATTCGCTGTGGCATGTGCGCGGAAGCTTGTCCTGCCAGCTTGTTGCCACAACAGCTTTTCTGGTATGCACAGAGCGAAGATTTAGAAAAGCTCGAAGCGCACAACTTGTTTGATTGTATTGAATGCGGTGCCTGCTCTTACGTCTGCCCCAGTCATATTCCACTGGTGCAATACTACCGTGCAGCCAAGGGTGAAATTCGCCAACACCGTATTGATAAAGAAAAGTCCGACCGCTCGCGGCGACGCTTTGAGTTCCGCCAGGATCGCATAGCCAAAGAAGAGGCGGAAAAAGAAGCTAAGCGCCAGGCGCGCAAGAAGGCCGCGGAAGAGGCAAAAAAGAAATTGGCCGAACAAAAAACGGCCGAGCCCGACGCAGTGGAGAAGGCAAAAACACAAGCGGCCGCCACCAGCCCCGATACCGGCAAGCAACAAGCCAAGCTGCAGCGCTTGCTGGCCGCCGCTGAGGACAGCCTAAGACAAGCGCACAAACCGCAAGAGGACGCGACGCCCGAACAGCTTGAAAAGCAAGCTTCGCGTATTAAGCAGGCGGAACTCAAAGTGGCCGATGCCAAGAAAAAACTGCAAGCGTTTACGGACACCGCGACGGCGAGCGGAACTGTAGCGTCTCAAACAGAATCAGCCAGTGGCAGTGCGGAAAAATCCAATGACCCAGTGGCCGCTGCCATTGAGCGCGCCAAAGCAAAAGTAAGCATGAGCCCGGAAGAAAAGCTGCGCTCAAGCCTTGAGTCGCTACATAAGCGTTTGCAAAAGGCCGAGCAAAAGGTACGCGAAGCGCAAGCTGAAGGCTCTGACAAACTGGATGCGCTACGTACAGGTGCAGAAAAGTTAAAAGAGAAAATCGCAACCACCCAAAGCGAGTTGAACGATATTGCACCCAGCACCGTAGCCGAACCCACACCGATGGATTCGGCTACGAGCGACGCGGCCAGCAGCGCCATTGAAAAGGCCAAAGCAAAAGCGGCCGCCATGGCGACCATGAGCGCCGAAGACAAATTGCGCAATCAGGTCGTTGCATTGGAAGCTCGGCTGGAGAAAGCGCAAGCGCGCCTGGCCAAAGCCAAACAGGAAGATGATGAAAATATTGACGCCTTTCAAACCGGCGTTAATAAATTGGAAGAAAAATTAGCCATGGCCCGCGAACAGTTGGCCGAGTTAACCTAACCAGAGAAACGGACGCAGCAATGGCACTTTTGCGCATATCTTCACCCCATACACACCGCGCCCTAGGCACAGGGTCGGTGATGCGCACTGTCGTGCTGGCCACCCTACCCGGGCTTGCCGTACTCACGTACTTCTTTGGGTTAGGCACCTTGCACAATGTGCTACTGGCCAGTATTGCCGCGCTTGGATTCGAAGCCCTGGTAATGAAATTACGCCATCGCCCGGTTATGTTTTACCTGCGCGACTGCAGCGCTTTGGTCACAGGTGTTCTGCTGGGCCTTGCTCTGCCTCCCTATTGTCCGTGGTGGTTGGTGGTGCTGGGCAGTGGTATAGCGATTATTCTTGCCAAGCAACTCTATGGCGGCATGGGTTTTAATCCTTTTAACCCCGCCATGGTTGCCTATGTCGTTTTGCTAATTTCATTTCCTTTGCAAATGAGCCAGTGGGCAGCGCCGCTGGATATTGGCGGCCAGACACCGGGAGTTGTTGTAGCCCTGGAGCAAATCTGGCTGGGACAAGGTATCGACGGCTATACCGCCGCTACACCTCTCGACACCATAAAACAGAACAGCACTCTGTTAGTCAGTGATGCGTATCTACAAGACCCGGTATTGAGCGCAGGTCAGTTTGCCGGGGCCGGTTGGGAGTGGGTCAATATTGCCTTTTTAGCGGGCGGCGCCTTTTTGCTTTATCGCCGCATTTTTACCTGGCACGCCCCGGTGGCCATGCTGTTGAGCCTATCATTAATGGCATTTTTATTTTACGACGGCGGCAGCTCTACCAGCGGTGGCTCCATAGTGTTTCACCTATTGTCTGGCGGCACGATGCTCGGCGCATTCTTCATTGTCACCGACCCGGTAAGCTCTGCGGTAAGCAACAAAGGGCGGTTAATTTATGGCGCGCTGATCGGCGTATTGATTTACATTATCCGCATTTGGGGTAACTACCCTGACGCAATTGCCTTTGCTGTATTGTTGATGAATTTTGCCGCTCCTTTTATTGACTATTACACTTTGCCGCGCACCTATGGCCACAGCAAAAGTCAACGCGCAACGAAAAAGGATGACACCTAATGTTAGGCGCCTCCATCAGCAAAAATAGTGTACTGCTCGGTTTATTTGCTCTGGTAACTGCGGGCATTTTAGCGGTTACCCACTCGGGCACCAAGGAGCGTATCCAGGCCGCTGAGCGCGCTGCAGCGGCCCGGGCACTCAATGAACTTGTACCGTCATCGCGGATAGATAACGACTTACTCGCCGATACCTTGCCAATACCTGAAGCAATGTGGCCAGCACTGGGACTAGAAGAAGGCGAAAAAATTCACCGAGCCCGCAAGGAAGATGAAGTCATTGCCGTAATCCTGCCAGCGGTTGCTCCTGACGGTTATAGTGGAGATATTCGCCTGTTAATCGGCGTCAACCGAGATGGCAGTTTAGCCGGTGTGCGCGCTTTGTCGCACAAGGAAACTGCAGGGCTGGGCGATAAAATTGATTTGGCTAAAAGCGACTGGATTTTGGGCTTTAATGGCAAAAGTTTGCAAAACCCAGCCCGCGAGCAATGGAAAGTTAAAAAAGACGGTGGCGCGTTTGATCAATTTACCGGCGCAACCATCACGCCGCGTGCCGTAACCGCCCAGGTAAAACGTGCGCTGGAGCAAGTAGAACAACAACGCGCGCTGTTGTTTGAAATTCCGACCGACTCTGCCAACAACGGAGACAGCCATGAGTGATACAAACCAATGGGGTGATATCGCCCAAAAAGGTTTATGGAACAATAACCCGGCGCTGGTTCAGCTACTTGGACTTTGCCCTTTGTTGGCAGTATCCGGCTCTGTGGTGAACGCTCTGGGGTTGGGTCTGGCAACTATGCTGGTACTGACCAGCTCAAACATGGCCGTGTCATTGATTCGTAAAACTGTCAGTGATGCCGTTCGCCTCCCGGCCTTTGTGATGATCATTGCATCGCTTACCACCTGTATTGAGTTACTTATGCAGGCCTATACCTATGAGCTTTACACCATACTTGGGATTTTTATTCCACTGATTGTTACCAACTGTGCCATTCTTGGCAGGGCCGATGCATTTGCCAGTAAAAACCCAATACTACCTGCGGCATGGGACGGCTTTATGATGGGCTTAGGCTTTACCCTAGTACTGGTAACATTGGGAGCGATTCGTGAAATAATTGGCTCCGGGACGCTGTTCGCCAATATGCATTTGCTGTTTGGTGAAGTGGGACGCAACTGGACTCTGACTCTGTTTGCCGACTACCCCGGCTTCTTGGTGGCCATACTACCGCCCGGCGCATTTATCATTACCGGAATTTTAATTGCCGGTAAGAATGTCATCGATAAGCATTTGGCTGACAAAGCAGCGGCGCAGAAAGACAAACCCGTCAAGGGCAGTAAACGCGTCCGCACGACTGGAAAAATCGCCTAATTACCCCTGCAGGGCTTGGACATTTTTATCGGTCCAAGCCTTGCCAAACTCCCCTTCTAGCCTTAATAATATGAGAACCTTTGGCGGGCACTTTCTGCCGCTGCCTCATGCCACATCCAATTGTCGCCCAGAACTACATTTAGGTCGGCTCCATTTCGTCTAGTGAAGGAAGCATTATGTTCGAATTTAAGCAAGACAACGCCGAACAAATTCTCCATGATTACATCATCCCATGGGGTATCAATATTGGCACCGCCCTGCTGATTTTCATAATCGGTAAGATTGTGGTTAAGATTCTTGTTGGCCTTATTGGCAAGCTGCTCAGACGCACCCAGCTCGATAATATTTTGGTTGAATTTATCCAGGCCATTGCCAACGCGCTACTGTTGATTTTCGTCATTATTGCCGCCTTGGACCAACTTGGGGTCGACACCACCTCGTTAATCGCCCTTATCGGTGCAGCCGGCTTGGCCATTGGACTGGCTTTGCAGGGCTCACTGCAGAATTTTGCGGCGGGTTTTTTATTGTTGGTATTTCGCCCATTCACCGCAGGTCACTACATTGAAGCCGGCGGTACCGCCGGAGTGGTAAAAACCATCGGTATTTTCACCACCACATTAAACAGCCCCGATAACAAAGAAATTATCGTACCGAATGGTGCTATTTACTCGGGCAACATCATCAACTATTCGGCATTGCCAACTCGCCGCGTTGATTTGGTTTTTGGTATTGGCTACGGTGACGACATCAAAAAAGCCAAAGAGATTATGGAAAGTGTTGTTGCGGCAGACGAGCGCATTCTCGCCGAGCCCGCTCCGCAAATTGCGGTTAGCGAACTGGCGGACTCCAGCGTCAATTTTGTGGTTCGCCCATGGGTCGATAGCGCTGACTTTTGGCCGGTTAAATTTGATCTCACTGAAAAGATCAAATTGGCTTTCGATGAAAACGGTATAAGCATTCCCTTCCCGCAGATGGATGTTCATTTGTCGAAAGAAGACGCTTAGGGAGCCTCTGATTAAGTCCTCAGTGGCCTCTGGCTTACAGAGCTTTTCGACGATCCGATGGCGTGCCGATGGCCCGGTGAGGGGAGCCAACACAGAGATCGGAAAGCTCTGCAAGCCCCGAAGGGCGCGGCCAAAACGTCCATCCGCTGTGTTGCACCTCTTGCCAAGGACTATGGCCATTGCCTGCGAAGCGCGCCTTGCCGAGTGAACGTTTTGACTCGCGCAGAGACCACTGGAGACTTAATCAGAGGCTCCCTAACAGTATACTCCTGCAGGCCCTTCAGGCTTATCAATTTTCTAAAATCGATCATGCCCGGTAGGCCAAACGCCCCTTTGCAACCCGGCCCTCTCGAACGCTATTGCCGCTATTCAATAAATATAGTGAATTTCGGCGGTTTAGCTGCTTAACTTACTCATATACTTATAAGCAATGGTCATCAGGACGTGCCCGAACACCATCAGTCATACTCAAAGTCTATTAGGATTGCCTTTCTAATAGCAGGCCTGGTTTCTCTACTGCTCGTCGCCACCGGCGTCATTGTGGCAATGATTCAAGTTCAGGCCGCTGTGTCAGGCTACTTAAGCGGGCTGTCGGTCTGGACGCAATCCCAAGTTAGCAGCGCCTACCATTTGGCTCGCTACGCTGACACAGGTCACGCGCGCGAGCTAGTAAGCGCGCGCAAATACCTCAAAATTCCGTTGGCAGACCGTCAGGCGCGTCTGGCCATGGAATCTGGTGAAAGCCTGGATATTGCCGCCAGTTACTTAATTGCAGGTGATAATCATCCCGACGATGCTAGTCGTATGATTTTGCTGTTCGATTATTTTGGCAACTTGGGAAAGCTGCAGAAAGCATTCGAGGTGTGGAAGCGCGCTGATGTCGGGCTGTTAAAGACCGAAAGTATTGCCAATGAGCTCGAGCAATTGTGGTCTGCACCACAAACGGACATCAAAGCGATTCAACAACTGCAGATAGAACTGAGCGCTATCAATGTGGATCTAGAACAGCAGTCAACTCAGTTTCGTCAAGTTATGACGGGTACCGCTCGCTGGTTAACGCACGTCTTAACGTTAGGCAGCATCGCATTTATCCTGTTAATGGCGGGCATTGCATTCTGGCTGGTTAGACGACTAAACCATCTTCTCGAGGGCTCTCAGTTTAAGTATCAGGCAATTTTTGAGCAGGCCGCGGTTGGCATTGCTCACTTAAGCGATAATGAAATCATTAAAGATATAAACCCTGCCATCTGCGATATTCTAAGTACCCAGCCCGAGCGTTTAAAGGGGAGAAAAATACGAGACTTAATTCATTCCGATGACTGGTCACTGGACGAAGTGAGTAGGCAAGAACTCAACCGCGGTCGAATTGACCGCTATACCATTGAGCAGCGCCTGGCAAAACGCAACAACTTTATATGGGCCCGTCTTACCTACTCGCGTTCGCAACAACCTTCGCAAGCCAATCATTTAACACTGATCATTGAAGATATTTCTGAGTCTCGCAGGCTTTCCAACGAACTAAGTTTTCAGGCCACACATGATATTTTAACCGGACTTTTCAACAGGCGAGCGTTCGAACGCCGTTTAGCCGAGTCCCTAACGCGTGCTCGCAATGAGCGCGTCACTCATGCACTTTGTTTTATCGATTTAGATCAGTTTAAAGTCGTCAATGATACTTCTGGCCATTCAGCGGGTGACCGGTTACTTCAGCAAGTTACCGATTTGTTTACGCATAATTTACGTGAAGGGGATATGCTAGCAAGACTCGGTGGTGATGAGTTCGCAATGATTTTAGAAAATTGCTCAATCGACGATGCCGGAAAAATTGCCGAGAAACTACGTATCGCGCTTGAGGATTTTCATTTCAGCTGTCAAAAACACAGCTATGACATTAGCTGTAGCATTGGCGTTGTTCCCATTTCAGAAGAAGACCTGGATACCGAGTCGATTATGCGATCGGCAGATATTGCATGCTATTTGGCGAAGGAAAAAGGTAGAAACTTCGTCTACTTGGCGCGCGAAGATGACTCACACCGCCAAGAGCGAGCCGGAGAATTACAGTGGATATCAAGAATTCGCGATGCGATAGATGAAAACCGATTATTTCTCGATGCACAAAAAATAGAACCTCTACAAAGGGCTGAATCCAATATCTCGTATGAAGTTCTTGTTCGTCTGAGGGATGAAAACGGGGAAATTGTCCCGCCTTCCGCTTTTTTACCTGCCGCTGAACGATTCGGTGCCGCCCAGCAAATCGATCGCTGGGTGGTAAATCATACACTCCTCACCCTCAGCCAGTATCCTGACCATCTCAGTAAACTCGATAAATGTCATATTAATATATCAGGCCTATCGCTCGACAAAAAAAATTTTTATCAGTTTGTCATCGACGCATTCGACAAATACCAGGTAGACCCTCACAAAATATGTTTTGAGGTAACCGAAACTGCCGCGGTGAACAATTTGCTGGATGCGGTACAGTTTATGGAGAGCTTGGGCGAAACCGGCTGTAGCTTCGCCCTTGACGATTTCGGCACCGGTCTGTCGTCTTTTAGCTATTTAAAGCGCTTACCTGTCGACACATTAAAAATAGATGGTACTTTTGTCAGAGATATAACCAGTGATAAAACAGACTTAGCCATGGTAAAAGCGATAAACGAGATAGGCCAAACTCTTTCAAAAACAACAATTGCGGAATTTGTTGAAGACGAGCCATCCAAACAATTGCTGATTGAAATTGGAGTTAACTACGGCCAAGGCTATGGAATCCACAAGCCTCAGCACCTGGTAAGTTTCATAAGGGACAACAGTTAAGGCCTACTCATCTATTTTCTCTTGCAGCTTAGCTGCAGACATGGGCCTGCCATAGAAATAGCCCTGTACATACTTTACCCCCATATTATGCAATTGCGTCGCTTGTGCCAAGTTTTCCACACCTTCTGCAATCACACGCAAACCGGCCTTATTCGCAATACTGACAATATTCGGGATTATGGACGAGCGAATTGCTCCTTCTTCAACATCCATCACAAACGTACGGTCAATTTTTAAATAGCTACAATGAAGCTGATCAATATATTTTAGATTTGAATAACCGGTACCAAAATCATCAATTGCAATATCGAACCCAGCTTGGCTAAGCTTATACAAAACCTGATGAGCTTCTGACCCTTCAAATTCTTCACTCTCGGTCAACTCAATAGTCAGCTGGCCTTTCCAGCCAACTACCAGAGGATTTTGAAGTAGATCCAAAATTTTCCCATTGGTAATGTCCCTCGGCATAAAATTGAAAGCCACGCTAATTTTATCCTCCAGATCATTTTCTCGGATTTCATGCAGCGCTTTTTCAATCATATTGATCGTAAATGGCCAAGAAAGTCCTTGGCTGGCTACGACGGGTATAAACTGGTCGGGGTAGAGATCACCTCTGGCATCTCTAAATCGCGCCAATACTTCGCACCCGATAACCCGTTGACTTTCGAGTTCTACTACAGGTTGCACAAGTGGGTAAAATGCGTCCGCCGCAACACCTCTCCGAACCCGATACTCTATGGATTGCCTGTGATTTAGGTAGCGGCGAATGCGCACATAGGAAAACCAACCAAACAAATAGGCCAGTAGAACGATGAGGCCCGTAGTGGGCAAATTGCGTGCAAGGTAAGTATGAATATCGCTCAATACATTAACGCAGTAACCAAAATTATTACACTGTTCAACCCGGAACTGGCCGAAGTACTTATGATTCACAGTGGCTTCACTATTAAGGATAAGTCCTGCGGCATGGTGTCTAACACCGCCCAGAAAATGGACCAGCTCCCAAGGGTAAGGCAACTCAACAAAATTTTCCAAACTGCGAGGATCGACTACCAGGACAAAATGACCCCGCCTAGCCATTGCCACATCGTGCATATTGCCGAGCACGGGCCAGTCCTGGTTTATTGATATTTGTGCACCTCGTATCGCCACGTAGGTAATCTCTGGCAGTGCTTTTGGCACTGACAGTACACCTGCAGTAGCTGTACACAGTATGTTACTACCATCGGTAAATGCGATATCGCGAATGTGCCAGGTTAAAAACAGCTCCGAGCGCATTTCTTGTAACTGCTTGGCACTACAGGGAACCGAGTAGCTGTTTTCCAGGCGCTGCCAGCTGGATTGAGCATCGCGATTGAGATGATCCATTAATTTGTATATCGACTGACTTTGGCGCGTCATATCCCAGCGCATTAGGTGCGTGCTAGCAGCATAGAGGCCGATAACAATGATTATTGCCAGCGCCGTGCTGAGTACTAACGAGTAGACATGAATACGCGACATAGTTAAGTGCTTTGCAGCAAATCATTTATTGGTTAGGCATTTGAGTCTTAGGCTTACAACTATAAAGGGTCCTAGCAGGCTCTTCGTACAAAAGCCGTATTAATTGCGTCCATGCCTATGCAGTTTAGCAGATTATTCCTTGCCCACTGCGCCTCAATGACTATTTGCAATTAAGGTACTAACTTCAGCCTCCGCTTCCAGACATGGGGTGTAAATTCGCCCCATATCTGGATGATAGGCGAGGGTTTCGCTATCAGGAACCTCCGGTTGTAGTCGCACTAACTCGCCGGTATTTATGTTTACCCGCATAATGTCAGACTCCGAGCACTGCACCCCCACCGTAAAGTAAAGATATTCAGCTTTAATCGCCAACAACTTACTGTTTGCAGGCAGTTGCTCGGCCAGTAATCGTTGCGATGGCCCGTCCGCGTTCAGGCGCCAAACGCCTGGCTGGTCCACATTCTGATAGTAGACGACGCCACTCATACCAACGGTGCTTGCAACATCGCCAAAGGTAACCTGGGTCCACCCTTTATCGTCAGCAATGTAACGCCACAAATTTTTCACATTCATATGGCGTCGTTCAAAAATCATATCTTTGCTATCGGAGCTTACCGACCAGGCTCGGCCAACCCCCCGGGCACTGGTTAGCTTTTCCACCAAGCCGGAAGCGAGCTGCATCGTGAATACGTCCGCGCCGACATTGAACGTGAGCGTTTGACCCGGAACCTGCCAGTTGAGGTTTTCCAAAGAAGCTCCATCACGCTCGTATAATATAGTCGCCCGACTGTCCAGCGTCTCAGAGTTTTTGTTGTCAGTTAATACCTTAAGGATTTGCGCAGTGTCCTGATGATGACGCACCAAGATCAGTGCCGACTCCCCTATGTCTGGCAGAACCTGATCTATATGCCCCTTTTTCTCAAGTAGCGATACTCTCGATGAATCTTGCAGCCACAACTGATCCGTCATAGATGTACCAAGGTAGACCAAGCTATCGCCGTCTTCCTCGAAATGAGCGCTTGAAAGCGCTCGATCGGTATCTGGTTTTTTAACGGTTTTGACAGTACCGTCGCGGTAGTAAATCTTCCAGTCTCTGTGGTTTTTCGTGACCAGCACGCCACTGGCATCGGGCAACCAACTTATTTCAGCCGCACTGGCATCGATCTGAAAACTTTGGAATCGCTGCTGATCTTCATTCAAAAAATCCAATTGCAACCCGGGCTCAGCAGGCGTCAACAATGCAGTGAAGGATTGGTGGACTTGACTGTTTATTGGATTGACTGAAAATTCAAGGGCGCGCACTTGTTGCAAATTCTGCGTCGCTAAGGCATACCGATAACGATTGCGCACGGCTTTCGATCCGGATCGCGCGACAAACTCTAATACGCCTTCCTGCCACCAGGTCACACTATAAATATCACCGTACCAATCACTAAGCCGATGTTTATCCAGCAGAACACGATTTTCTAAATCTAACTCATAGACATGTAGCGTTAACAAAGAAGCCTGTGAACCAAATAATGGAACACCCTTAGCGCCCAGGGAGTCGCGCTCTACCACGGCAAGATACCGTCCATCGGGCGACCATTGCAGTAGTGACCAGCGCCTTGCACTGCGCGCTATCGACCAGATATCTCCATTCGAATTTCGCACCAGCACTTGATGTTGCGAACCTGTAACGCCTATCAAGGCGATATAGTCTTTACGGGGGTGAGGAACAACTTCTGCCACCTTATCGACATTCAATGATAACGTAGATCCTGCCGTGAACTGGGTGCTGTGCGAAACTCCCCATAGCCAGCGATCTTTATGGGCAAATCCATAGGTAATAAGTAGGGCGCCAACCAGTGCAAGGATTAAACCTGAGAAAACAACCTTCGAGGCAAGTAAGTTAGCCAAGTTACGCCATAAAGAAGACGTATTGGGCTGATACGCGTCGCGTAGCCATTCTGGCTTTCGAATTAACTGGTAGCCCTTTTTTGAATGATGCTCAATATAAATTTGATCGCCAACCAAAGCGGCAATGGCTTTCCGCAAAAAGGTCATACTTTTCTGCACCGAACTTTGCGTAACCACCCGCCCCGACCACACCTTGTCCATCAGCTCATCGGTACTGACAACGCGCGGATGCTGCTCCGACAAATAGGATAAAACTGCCATGACCTTGGGCTGAACACTTGCTGTGCTAGCCTTTGTACAAAGCTCGTTTCGGGCGGGGTAAACGGTGATATCGCCAATTCGAAAAGCCGTGCTATCGTCACCTTTCATTGTCTTGAAATTATCCAGAGTTTAGTCATTTTTATATTACTGAGAGCCGCGTCCTACCTTCGGCTTACAGTCTCAACACCAGAACAATTTTGCCCCACAAGCCTTTAACTAGCAATCCGATGCAACACTTATAAAGCTCTATAAATTATTGAAAATTATAGACTATTTTATGGTAAGGAAATGGTAATCACAGTTTCAGCGATTGGTACGGATATTTCTCTCAACGTTCTCTAAAGTAAAGAAGCCTTGAACAAGTAGCAATAACATTAAAACACAGGTGAGAATATGAAAAATTATGAAAGTATGCGAGCAGTTGTATTTGTAGCCTTACTAACCGGGTTTAACTCTTTCAGTTATGGCGAAGCATCCACCGAGGTGTACCTGAATGAGAACATCGGCTTTGACGTGGAGGGCTTTAAGTACGAGCAAGAGCAATACCCCTGCGAGGTCGATAAACATCTGGTTAAACAGATCGTAGAGCAAAGTAAGGCTCAACATCTGGCGATAGAGGCAACCGATACCAAAGGGGATATCTACGATCAAGGGATTCCTGTACTGGCTATCGACATAAATGCTCTGGTACTTGGCGCTGATGAATACAACTATGGCGCCCAAACCCATAGTAATTTGCCCAGTGTCAAAGTCACTAGCGCCTTGATTGACAAAAACCGTTTTAAGAATGGTTATGTCCAGGCTAACCACAGCTGCGCTATAGCGTCGTTAAAAGAGTTTACGCCAAGCTCAGACATATTGGATATGGGCGTAAACGTTACGGTGTGTGGCGCTGTCGAGAAGTGTTTAAAAGACCTCAGCAAAGATGTGGTGCACTGGACTCAGTCACAGCTTAAGTAAATCGTGCGGCCGCTGGCTAACGAAACAGCAGCGGCCAGGAGCGCTCTTCGCAATTGTCATTACACAGCTCGAGGATGAGATAGGCCTCCTGTGGGTACTGATCAATAAAGACACTTAAATTATTGCGCTGCAGAACTTCGCCGTTTTCGCGACAAGTGAATTGATTTTCTGAGTCATAGTGGCAAAAGAAATCAATATACTCCCCGCTAGTGCAGTGGTCGTTGTTCTCTACGCCGCATTCCTCATCGACCAGGTTCAGATCGTCGTCAGACAGTATATCGTCTTTGCTGACAAACAATTTGGCATCAAAAATCAACGCGCCCTCGGCCCGCCACTCAATCCACACCGATTCACCCGGATAAATATCGGTGCGATCCACATAAAAACTCTCGAACTCGACGTCCAGTGGATTATTTATAGCGTTTAGTACGGGATCATTATTACCGCCACAACTGGCGAGACAAAGTAGCACCATTATTACCAGTAAATACTTCATGCTCTCACCTCACTTCTTTTACACGAGCGCCGTCACGCCGCATCCAATATCCTACTTTTTGCGTCTACTGTCTTTAATACTGCCGGCCAGAAGAGGTCAAAATGTCTGTTTACATGATAGTTCATATTATTACAGGGACTGTTGCGGTTTGCAGTGGGTTTATCGCGCTCTTTTCCCTCAAGGGCTCAACCATACACCGTATCGCCGGCCGCACTTTCTTCTTTTCCATGCTGATTATGGCATCCTTGGGCGCCATAATTGCCCTGCAGGTAGGCATTCTAATCGCAACCATAGCCGGTGTTTTCACCTGCTATTTGGTTCTCACGAGTTGGGCAGCGATTGCCAAGCCTGCAACCGCACCGAAGCGCATCAATCAATTGGCCCCGTGGGTTGCCGGGGGCATAGCCGTGGCCGGTATTTATTTGGGACAACTCGCCAGTGCCAGCTCTGACAACATGCACGCCGGTTACCACGCAGCCTCCTATTATTTTTTTGGCGGGCTTGCACTATGGACAGGGCTTTTTGATACCTGGATTTTGCTGCGCAGGCAAACGCTGGGGTTTTATCAGCGTCTGATTCGTCATTTATGGCGCATGTGTTTGGGTCTATTTTTAGCAGCCGGCTCGCTGTTTACCGGCCCTGGTGCACAAGCCTTTCCCGAGGCATGGCAAGGCAGTGCATGGCTCAGTGTTCCCGAAAATACGGTTTTGCTGGTTATGTTGATTTATATATTGCTGTTAACTTGGCAAAAATGGCGAAGGTATCGCGCGACTGACGCCTAAAATATGTTAAAAAACGGTATCTAATTTTATACCGGCCTGCATTATGTCTGTTCAGCGTTTATTTATCCTCGCGATGGCGATCGTCAGCAGCAGCGCCTCGGCCGAGTGGATCAGCGAGCAGGCCGAGATTATGGGCACCCGGGTAAGCGTGACCCTCTGGCATACCGATCAGACGAGAGGCCAGGCTGCCGTCGACAAGGTGATGACGGAAATGCGCCGCATCGACAACGCCTACAGCCCCTATCGACCCGACAGTGACCTGTCGCAGATGAATTCGATGGCAGGACAAAGCGGCGCACCGGCACTATCCATTAGCCCCGAGATGACCCAGCTACTCGACAAATCGCTGTTTTACGGTGAACTAACCAATGGTGCCTTTGACATCACATTCGCCTCTCTCGCCCGCCACTATGACTATCGCGACAAGAAAACACCGACCGAGGCCCAGCGCCAGGCGTTGCTTCCCGCCATTGATTTCCGCCATATCACACTGGATCGGGAGCAGCAGACAGTGCGCTACCAACACCCCGCTGTTTACGTTGACCTCGGCGGTATTGCCAAAGGCTACGCTGTCGACCGTGCGGTATCACTGTTGCAGCAGCAGGGTATAAGCCAGGCCAGTGTGAGCGCCGGTGGCGATAGCCGTGTGCTGGGCAACCGGCGCGGCCGCCCCTGGATGGTGGGTATCAAACAACCGCGAGGCGATGCAGGCATTGCCATCACCCTACCGCTAAGCGATACCGCCATTTCGACATCGGGCGACTACGAGCGATTTTTTATCAACGACTCGGGTGAGCGTGTGCACCACATCGTCAACCCACAAACCGGGAAAAGTACCGATACGTTGGCCAGCGTCACCATATTGGGACCTAGTGCATTTGACACGGATGCTCTTTCAACCAGTGTGTTTGTACTGGGGCAAGAGCGCGGCTTGGCTTTGATAGAAAGCCTGCCCAACTTCGATGCCATTATTATCGACCGGGCCGGGCAAGTGCATTACAGCTCGGGGTTAATGCCCCCACAATAGTGGCGATACGCTCCATACACCGACTATTAAACCGAGCAAGGTGATAGCTTTCACATCTCGCAACGGCGGATCACACTACAATAGCGTCAGTCACTGCGCGCTGCGCCACAATTGATTAAACTAGCGAGTATATCGCTGGGCGCACAACGTGCCCCCAATTCCACAGGAAGCAACTATGATCGGCCTGAAGATCAGCTCGAACCCGGCAACCCGCCCGCGCAAGGCGCCCCTACGGTTACTGGCACTGGCCTTAGCGCTGTGCGCAATGCCTGTTTCGGTAGCGGCTCAGCCGGCAAATGCCAATGACCTGGCCGATAACGCTGAGGCACTCAAGCAACAATCGTTACAATTGAATCGCGACCTGCTCATCTTAGAGGAAGAGCTACTGTTTCCCGCCAGCAGTCAAATGGCCGTGTACCTATCGCTGGATGTGGGCGACTACTTCGGGCTCGATTCGGTAAAAGTTAAACTCGACGATGACTTTATCAGCAGCGAGCTCTATACCAAGCGTCAGGTAGACGCGCTGCATCGCGGCGGCATTCAAAAACTGTACGTGGGTAACCTGCGTCAGGGTGAACACGAAATCAGCGCCTTTTTCACCGGTATTGGCCCCAATGGGCAAGCCTACAAACGCGCCACTAGCATCACCATCGAGAAAACTACGGCCCCACTGGTACTGGAGCTAAAGATTGTCGATTCCAGCCAGAAATTGCAGCCGGTATTTGATATTAAACAATGGGAGTTGTAACCCTCTATCGCTCCATGTTTGTCGCCGTGGTGGCCCTAGCAGGCGGCACCCAGGCCGAACCATTGCCGGCAGCTCAGGACTTGGGCTACGGAGAAAGCCTATACCATTACTACCTGGGTGATTTGCCCCAGGCACTCACCACACTCGACCTCGCCGAAAGCCGTGGCGGTGTCACCGGACATGAACACTACCCGCAACTGATGCGCGCCGGTATGCTGCTGGCTTTTGGTATGAAAGATCAGGCGCAACAGGCATTCAGCGAGCATTTAGGGCAGGGCGAACCGGCCAGAGTGCAGGACACCGCAAGACTTTATCTGGCCCGGTTGCAATATCAAGCCGGTGGCTACAAGCAAGCGGCCGCAAACCTGAGCGCGATAAATGATGCACTACCCGCCGAGCTCTCCGAAGAGGCGGCCCTACTGGCCGTAAACCTGCGCATTGCCCGTCAAAGCGCTCCCAGCCTGAACAGCGTCGGGGACTTACTCGAACCACTGGCCGACAACCCTCACCTGGCCTTGCTTAATCTAGGCAACAGCGCCGCTCGCGCCGGCGACCCAATTCGCGCCCAATCCTACTACCAAGCGCTTCTCGAGGCCGATCCCCCCGAGCGGCGCGAACGCAGCCAAGAATATCTGGCGCTACGCGACAAAGCCCTAACGGCACTGGGCTACACTTACCTGGGGCAGAAGGACTACGCCTCTGCCAAAGCCGCATTTCGACAAATTCGGCTCGATACCGCGCTAGCCAACCGGGCACTGCTTGGCTACGGCTGGTCAGCGGCAAGTTATCACGACTTTGTACTCGCGCTAAAACCCTGGCAGGCGCTGCGCCAGCGTTCACTGACCGACCCGGCGGTACAGGAGTCACTGTTGGCGGTGCCCTGGGCCTATGAACAAATGGGATCTGGCGGAGCCGCGCTGCTCGCCTATCGCGAATCTGAAACACTGCTCACCGACAATCTGGCAGAGATAGACGCCCACCTGGATGAGCTCACCAGTGACGCGCTGCTGGCCTATCTGGCGGCTGTGGGCACAACCGAACAGAGCGCCATCCGCTCATTTACAGGTCAGCGCGAAGCCGCCAATGGCAACTGGCTGAGCTTGCACAGCACCAGTATTATCGGCAGTGATTTGACCTATTTTGACTCGCTGCTGCGCGACGACGCACTGCAGCAACAGGCGCAAAGTCTGCGCGATCTTCTGACTTTACAGAGCCGCCACCAAAACTGGCAGCGCAAGCTTGCTATTTACACCGAACTGATTGAGCACAAACGCGCCAGGCGGGCAGAGCGCGCCGAGGCTCTGGCCGATTCGCAGTTGCTACAACAACACCAGGTTCTGCAGGCCAAGCGCGACCGTTTAGCCGGTCAACTCCAGGCTATTGACGCTAATGACGAGTCTCTGGCCCTCAGTGACGCATCCACGCAAGCGCTGCGAAAGCGCTGGCAAAACGCTAACAGCGCGCTGCACGCGCTCGACGGTCAGCAGCGTTTGCCTTTCGCGGCTAAAGAGAAAATGGCTTTTTTTAAGGGTGTCCTTCAGTGGCGCGCCGACCAACAGTTTGCCGCCCAGCGCTGGCAGGTACAAAAAAACCTCAATACGATTGATCGCACCCTGCGCAGCAGTGCCGCAGCCAGCGGGCGTATTGAGCGTTTGCTGGCACAAGAACAAGACTTGCAGGGCCAATTAAATCGCCTCAACCAGGCCCGCCAACGCAACAATCAGTTACTCGAGCAACAGCGCGGCGCCATCGCCGAGCGCAGCGCAGCACTCACATCAACACTGAGGGCACACCTGCAAAGCCATCGCGCCCGACTCAATGACTATCTGGCGCAAACGCGCCTCAGTGTCGCGCGCCTGCTGGACGACGCCTACCGCACTCGACCTCAGCAAGACGGCCCACAATTGCCCGACGTGGAGCCGCAATGATGTTGCCTAAACGCTTAACTGTCGCCGTCACACTCGGACTATTAGCCGCCTGCGGCCATCAACCGCTAGACGATGTGGGCACAACCTTGGCCGATCTGCCTGAGGCGAATCTACCCGCTGCTGATTTAACCGTAAGCGCCGAAGATTTGGCCCAGATCGAAGCGCAATATCGCTCGGCGCTATTGGTCGCCAAGGACCCACAAGTGCGCCATCACATTCAGGTGCGCCTGGCCGATTTAGAAATGGCCCGCAGCGAACAGGCCCAACAAGACGCGCGCACTCTAACTCAATTCTTCGCAAAACCCATTGAGCACTACCAAAACTTGGTGGATGACTATGCCGCCAATCCGCAAACGTCGGTCGCCAGCGCACCCGATGCACTCTATTACAAGCTGGCCAAGGCCCAGGCACTGGAGGGACGCACAGAAGACGCGGGCGCTGTGTTAGACCAACTGGCCGTGCGATTTCCCGACTCGCCCTACCTGCACGAAGCGCAGTTCCGCCGCGCCGAGCGCGCCTTCGCCGCCGGCGACTACGCAGAGGCTGAAGCTCTCTACCGCGAGGTAGCGGTCAGTCCCACCACCGCCTTTGCCGACAATGCGTTGTACATGCAAGGCTGGTCGGCCTATAAGCTCGGTAATTATGAGACGGCTATGGGCAACTTTACCCAGCTGCTCGACCAAAGCTTTGCCGCGGTGCAATTGCCGGGGCAGGTGGCCACCGCACTGGCGCGCATGGATGCGAATGAACAAAATTTGGTGGATGATACCTTGCGCGTACTCAGTTTTACCTACGCCAATCTCGACGGCGCCCAGAGCATTGTAGAACACCAACAAGCCATCGGTACCCGCCCCTATCAGTACCTCCTGTATCGCCAACTCGGTAAGCTCTATGAAACTCAGGAGCGCTACCTCGACAGCGCCGATACCTACGCCCGCTTCGTCAATAACAACCCGGACGCCGACTTGGCGCCGGACTTCACGATAATGGAAATTGACGTCTACCAGCGCGGCGGCTTCCCGTCATTAATCTTGCCGGCGAAACGCTCGTTCGTCGATCGCTATGGCGTCTACAGCCCATATTGGCAGGCGCGAGCCGGCATACCGCAAACCACCAGCGCGCTGGAAGCCAAACAGGTAGTGCGCAGTAAAAAGCCGCGCAACATGAGCTCAGAAGCACTGGCCAAACTTAAGCTCTACTTGAATGAGCTGGCCCGCCACCACCACGCCGAAGCGCAACGTTTGCAGGCAAGCCTCGGCGCAGGTGGCGAACTGGCGCCGAGCCGGGCCGATGTCAATCGCGCCTACGCAGAGGCCGCTGACTTATACCAGCAGTACATTGTTACCTTCCCGGCAGATCCGGCCGCGGGCGAAATGAACTTCCTTATGGCTGAGGCCTATAGCGAAAGTGGGCGCACACTTTCGGCACTCACCGCCTACGAAACGGTCGCCTTTAACCGACGCGACCCAGCCTACGGCAGTGAGGCCGGTTACAGCAGTATTTTGCTGGCGCAGCAGTTGGTGGAAAAATCAGCGGCGGGGGAATCGCTTGAGCTTAGTGGCGCCAACCAAGAGCCTGTACAAAGTCAGCTCTGGCAGTGGCAAATGCGCAAAATCGAAAATGCGCTTAAATTTGCCGAGTACTACCCAAACGATGAACGCGCCGTGCAAGTGCTGGCCGCCGCCGCGCCAGAATTAATGTACCAGGGGGATTTAGCGCGCGCCTCAGTCGTCGCCCGTCAAGTCATCACCTGGCAACCGGTACCCGAGGGGCCATTACTCTACAGCGCCTGGTTAACGCTGGGCCACGCGGAATTCGATCAACAGCTCTACGCCGAGGCCGAAGGCGCTTATTGGCGCGCGCTGGAACTGCACCGCGATTGGGGCGATCAGCCCGGCTCACCCAGCGCCAACGAACTGCGTGAGCGTATCGCTGCCAGCATTTATCAGCAAGCTCAGCAGTCATTGGCGAGCGGTGACACCGCAACGGCTATCGCCCAGTTGCTGCGTATTGACAGCGACCTGCCCAATACCGAAATCGCCAGTACGGCTTTGTTTGACGCAGGCCATGCAGCGCAAACCGCTGGCAACTGGGCACAGGCCGAAGCGCTGCTGACCCGCTTTGCCGCCAATTACCCAAATCACGAGCTGGCCGCGCGTATTCCAGCCAAATTGATTGTTATTTACGAAGCCATGGGTGCCTGGGAGCTCGCGGCAGGGCTCCTGAGCCAACAATCTGGCAGCGAGGACACCGAACTGGCCCGCCAGTCTTTGCTCACCGCCGCCGAATACTACGATAAGGCCGATAATTGGGAGGAAGCGCGCAATCATTACCGCGACTACGCTCACACCTATCAAGAGCCTTTTAGTGACCGCTTGGAGGTAGAGCTGCGCTTATCTGAGCTGTACGCTGAAGCGGGCGATGAATCCAGCAGGGACTTCTGGCTGCGCCGTCTGGTTCAAAGTGGCCGGCAAACACCCACCGAGCGCAGTCGCTACCTGGGCGCTAAAGCTGCTGCCACTTTGGCCGAGGCGCCGTATTCGAATTTTCGCAACATCGCCCTTACGCTGCCCATCAAGACAAGCCTCAACCGCAAGCGTGCCGCGCTCGACAGCGCTCTGGCCGCCCAGCGCCAGGTACTTGATTTCAAAGTGGCCGAATTTACCACACAGGCAAATTTCTTTATCGGCGAAATCTACACCTTACTCGCTCGCGACCTGATGGCGTCGGAGCGCCCGGATGGACTTAACGCGCTGGAGCTTGAGCAGTACGATATTCTGCTGGAAGAGCAGGCCTACCCGTTTGAGGAAAAAGCCATAGAACTGCACGAGGCCAATGCAAGACGCAGCTTTGATGGGCTGTTCGATGATTGGGTCGCGGCGAGCATCGACTCACTAGCCAAAATGCTGCCCGCGCGCTACGGCAAACAAGAAGTCACCGTGGAGGCTCAGCGTGAACTGCATTAACTCACTGCACAGCCTCGCCCTGGCGACCATTGTCACATGCCTGTTTGCCGGTTGTGCGACAACACCCGAACCCGAGCCGGCGTCAGAAACACAACAGGCTGACGCTACCTCAACCTTTATCGCGGCACTTCCCCCCGGCCCCGTCACACTGAACCCTTACCTGGACACCCCGGGCCCTAAGGTCAGTCGCGCCCTGCGCAATGACTTTGCGACCGCCCTGGGCTATATGGACGACCAAAACTGGAGTCAGGCACGCCAAGCGCTGCAGGCCATTGTCGCCAATGCGCCTGAGCTATCCGCCGCATGGCTCAACTTAGGAGTTGTCTGGGTCAAGTTGAACGAACCGGGGCAGGCCAAAGCAGCTTTTGGCCGCTCGCTCGCCGCCAACCCGCTCAATGTCGATGCCTACAACCATCTGGCAGCACTCGAGCGCCGCGAAGGTCGCTTTGACGAAGCCGAAAAACTCTATCAGGACGCACTCGCGGTATGGCCCCATTCGGTAGACAGCCACAAAAACCTCGGCATACTCTACGACTTATATCTGGGCAACTGGCCGCAGGCTTTGCTGCACTACCAGGCGGCGCAACATATTATTGAGCAAACCCAAGGCGAGCCGGACCGAGAACTGGCCGGCTGGATTATTGATTTGCAGCGCCGCATTGCCGCAGGAGGGCAGCCATGATTCGCTTACTCGCAATTGCCGGGCTTACCCTTGTGCCACTTTTCAGTAGTGCGCAAGAAGACCGACTGGAAAGCACCATAACGGGCAATCAAGAGCAACCGCAGGTGCTGTACATTGTTCCCTGGCAAACTCCGGAAAGCCCGACCCTTAAATACAATGTCGTGCAAAGCCAATCAGCCAAGGTCTACGAACACCTGGAACGCTCAGAGCTCAAGCGCGAACTCAGTTGGTTGGAACTGATCAATGAGGAAGACTCGGCAGAAAGTGAACAAGATCACACAGAAAGCTCGGGCGAGTCACCACCTACGCCCGCTGAATAATGCATAATGCGTCGCTAACGATGCAAATCTAGGATTTTCGGGGCGCTTGTGGCCCTTACCAATTACAACCCAAGGCCAGAGTTAAGGTAAACAGATTATGGACTTTTTGACGACGATCGTGCGCTTTTTCCAAAATGGTGGGCCATTTATGTACCCCATTGCACTGGTGTTGGTTATTGGTTTGGTCATCGCCATTGAGCGCTACCTGGTGTTAAGCGCCGCCAAGCGTGCCAATGCGCAGGCCTTTAACCGGGTGATGCCACTATTGAAAAAACGCGACTACCAAGGGGTCGTGAATATGGGCCGCTCGGCCGAAGCACCCATTGCCCGTATCGTCGCCGCCGGTGTAGCGCGTATGGGGCAATCCGGTGGCCGCGACGATATTGAGCTGGCCATGGAAGAGGGTGTACTGGAAGCTATGCCGCGGCTGGAAAAACGCACGCCGTATTTGGCGACCCTCGCCAACATCGCCACACTGCTGGGTCTTTTGGGCACCATTATCGGCCTGATCGCCGCCTTTACCGCGGTGGCTGAGGCCGACCCGGCCGAGAAAGCCACCTTGCTATCGAACAGTATTTCCGTAGCCATGAACACCACCGCATTCGGTTTGATATCCGCCATTCCGTTGCTGCTGTTTCACGCCATGCTGCAAACCAAAACCACCGAGCTTGTGGATTCGCTGGAAATGACCGGGGTCAAATGCCTTAACTTGCTGACCGCTACCACCGCTAAGCCTGCTGCCAAAGCCGGCGCCTAAGCTGAGGCTTAACCATGCGGTTTAGACGACGTCGGCACGACGAAGAGGCCGAACTCAATATCACATCGTTTATGAACCTGATGATTGTTCTGGTTCCGGTGTTGCTATTGAGTATGGTGTTCTCGCGCATCACGGTACTGGAACTCAATCTGCCGGACAGCGCCTCTGGCAGTGCCAGCGAGGAATCCGAAGATTTAGATTTTCTCGAAGTGGTGATTTACCCCGAGTACCTGGGCGTTAATCACCCGGCGGGCAATCGAGCCTTTTCGGTTTGCCCCCTTACCGAAGGCGAACAGGCCGGTACCCATAACTTCGGCGAGCTCACCACCGCTCTGCAACAAATTAAAATTCGTTTGGAAGACACTTACGATATAGAGAAAAACGATATTGTTTTGCTGGCCCAACCGGACACCGATTACCAAACCATCGTCAGCACCATGGATGCGGTGCGCTCATTTAAAGCCGTGGTTGCCGCCAGCGTTGTCGATGCATCGCTTTTTCCGGAAATTTCACTGGGCGACGCGCCGGAAAATGACCCGGAGGCCACCGAAGTTCCCTGCGGCGATGCACAATTGGCACCAACCGACGCACAAACTGATTTAGGCGGAGGTGCGCCATGAAGCAATCGCTGCGCGCCAAGCGCATGGCCAAGCACCATCGCCGCAACAAAACCGTGCCCAAGTTAAACCTGGTGTCGCTGATGGATATCTTCACCATTTTGGTGTTTTTCCTGTTGGTGAATTCGTCCGATGTAGAAGTACTCACCAACGATAAAAGCATTGAACTGCCCGCATCAGTGGCCAGTACCATTCCGGAAACCACTTTGGTGGTTATGGTGAACGACAGCCGTATTATGGTCAGCGGCCGCCCCATTGTAGAGGTTGCGGACATTGGCGAGGGCAATGAAATTGAACCGCTCCTAAACGAACTCAATTACCGCGCAGAGCGCCGCACGCTCACCGCCGAGCAAGAAGCCAATGGCTTGCCCATTACCATTATGGGCGATCAAGCGATTCCCTATACACTGCTCAAACAGGTTATGAATACCTGCGCACAAGCGGGCTACCGGGATATTTCACTGGCGGTTAACCAACAAGCCGACGAGCGTGACGACGCCTTAGAACAAACGGGAGCCACTGACTGATATGGCCCGAGGCGATAACCCTTTACTGCAATCACCTTTTGCCCGCAGCGCCGAGGACGATGCGCGCTTTGGCAGATATCTGGTGGTGGCCGTCGTCATTTTTGCCCTTATCGGCATTGCCATTCCATTGATAACTGTGCCGGAAATTGAGCGCGAAGAAAAAGAGAAACTACCGCCGCAGCTAGCGCGGGTATTGTTAGAGAAAGAAGAAATTCAACCGCCGCCACCGCCTCCTCCTGAGCCAGAACCCGAAGAGGAACCGGAGCCCGAACCTGAGGAAGAGCCAGAACCTGAAGAAGAGCCGGAGCCGGAGCCGGAGCCTGAACCCGAGGTAGAACCCGAACCGGTGAGCGAAGTCGACCAGGCGCGGGAAGTGGCTAAAGTGTCCGGCGTACTGCAATTCCAAGACGCGCTCGCCGATATGCGTCAGGCAATTGATACCGAAGCTCTGGCCAGTGAAGAAATCACCCGCGGCGCGGCCGATGCGCAAAAAACTGAACGCAATCTAATTACCAGTGGCGCCGAGTCGGACAGCGGCGGCATCAACACCGCTGCGCTTTCGAGCAACACCGCAGGTGTTGCCTTGTCCGGCCGCGAGACCACTCAGGTAGAAAGTCCGCTGGATGGCGCTGATGCGGTGGCAACGGGTGAGGCGAATGAAAACACCCGCAAGGCCGGTGAGCGCAGCGATGAAGAAATTCGCAAAGTTATGAGCCAGCACGCTCCGGCATTGGACAGACTCTATCGCCGCGCCTTGCGCAGCATCCCAACGCTGGAAGGCAAGGTGATACTGCAGTTAGTGATAAGCCCGGATGGTTCGTTGGCGGTTACTATTACCAGCTCTGGGTTGAACGACCCGGATTTGGAAGCCAAAATTCTCGCGCGCTTACAGTTGATTACCTTTCCGGCGGACTCTGGGGTACAGGTGACGACAAGGCCGTATACGTTGAATTTTTTGCCGCAATTGTAGGATTAAGGTTTTGCGTCCGTCCTCAGACATCAGTCGTCTGACTTATTCTTTTTTGCCCTCTTTCGCCGGGCGGGCGAATTCCTTCTTGTGACGCGACAAGAAGGAATCAAGAAACGCGCCCGCGCATCTCAGCCCTGCGGGTTCCCGAAGGAACGGCTATTTTCCGGGCCGGAAAAAATCGCTTCCCAGCGCTTTTCCTGAATTGCACGTCCATGTGCAACTCTCCCGAAAAATAGCCGCTCCTTCGGCTGGATACGATGGGGTAGGGCGCTTCGTAGTGAATTTGGGCTTTAGCGTCAGACCACAGACGTCCGACATCAGACCTTGTTTTGACCACTTGCCAAGTTGCAGAGTCCGTGGCACTCTTTTCTTCAAGTGTTGTACAGATTTGACCAACTGGAAGGTATCCAAGCGCATCGGGAGTGGTGTGATGCACTTTACTTTCTTTGGTTAATTCAAATATTGATATCTAAGGGGCACAATAGGCGGTGTACAGATATAGACACTGTATAGGCATATATGGCCACAGGTTCCTATATTTAGACATAGTGTCTAAATGTGCCCGCGCGCATTAATAGCAGTTATGTTTCAGGGTAGTTCGGAGTAAAAATGGATATCGACATCAACCCACCGGAAGGTATGAAAACGGTGATGTGTGACAACAAGCCTGTTGGCTATGTCAAAGATGTCCAAGATCCAAAAGAAGCTGCTAGGCTTGCTCAGGAACTACTCAAGTCTAATGGCCTTTGGCATGACATACCAAAGGCAGAGATGATCTATGGTCAAGCTCAGTCATTTGCGAATGCATCAGCACATATTTATAAGAAAGATTTAAAGTCGTCACCAATTAACCCGCAAGGCATTACTCCTTTTGTCGTTAATGCGGCTTTTAGTGCAGAGATGTATCTCAAGTGCCTTCAAGAAATTCATGGCGAGGTAACAGAGTCACATGTTCTAACTACCTTATTTAAGTCGTTACCTAATAAGGTCAAAGACAGAATAAACAAGACATGTAAGAGCTTTGAGAGTCAGTACGAGGTAGAAAAAGGCGTTCTGTTCAAAGACCACCTTAAAAGCATAAATCATGCTTTTATTAATTGGCGGTATATCTATGATAAGAGCACTGAATACGTCAATATTCAACGAATAATTTTTGTTTTACAAGTGCTGCATGAAGCTGCAGCTATAGAGCTCGGTATAAAAACGTAACATAAACAAAGGGGACAGATTTATTTTTGAAGGCTCGCCGACGGAATCTTCCCCTTTACTAACTGCCGCTATCGTTGAATATTTTACTAGGATTCCGTGGGAAAGCCGACAAGCTCCGCGGCATAAATCAGTAAGGCGAACTCGCCACTAACACGGCCGCTGATAGAGGCTTGGGATAAATTGGAAATACAGTGCTGTCTGTATAGAGAGTACAATTCGGAACAGTATGGATATTGTAAAAGAAATTTCAGAAGACATTTGGATTGTAGACGGAGATGCAGTTCCTTGGTTTGGAATGCCCTATACCACAAGGACCACAATCGTTAGATTGGAAAACGGCGATCTATGGGTTCATTCACCGGGCAAGCTATCCAGTGAATTGTGTTCGGAGATAGGTATACTGGGCCCAGTCAAGCACCTGGTATCACCCAACAAAATCCATCACTTGTTTATGGAGGAATGGAAAGCACACTATCCAGAGGCAATTCTATACGCTTCGCCGGGGCTTAAAGATAAGAGACCAGATATTAAATTTGCAGAGAACCTGGAAGACTACCCAAACAAGTACTGGGAAGGCGAAATAGATCAAATTATTTTTAAAGGCAGCTCTGTAATGGAAGAGGTCGTTTTCTATCACAGAGCAAGCCAAACCCTTATACTTACCGATCTAGTGGAAAATTTTCATCCAGATTATTTTTCAGGATATCAAAAGGTACTAGCAAAAATAACCGGCATAGTCAGCCCGAATGGGAAAACCCCGCTAGATTGGAGAATGTCGTTTTTACTGGGAAAGAGCCAGGCCAGGTCGTGCCTAGAAACAATGATATCGTGGAGCCCGAGACGAATTATCATTTCTCATGGAGAGTGCATTTTTAATGATGCAATCGATTTTATTAAAAAATCATTTTCATGGTTAGGCAGCACATAGCAACACTGTTAACATAAAATTTCATACGCCAAACTGCGAATAATGAATGGCCCACAGGGCGTGGCTCCCAAGGCCCGCTCCTGGTATAGTAATCTATTTAAATTTAATGAAATGAATTTTTGAATATTACCGACCTCTCCCCTGAGCTCGCACCAGCAGCGCAATGATAGTCACCATAGGTACATTCATAGTATGAAGAAATGGAGCTTTGTGATCGGATCTGTTCTTACTGCGTTAGGAGCGGTTCTTCATTTTGCGATTATCATAGGCGGCCCCGATTGGTATCGAGCGTCCGGGGCAGGCGAAAAGCTGGCCCAAATTGCGGCAAGCGGCTCGCTTTATCCCGCCTTTCTAGGCACTTGCTTAGCGTTTATTTTTCTAGGTTGGTCTGCTTACGCGCTTTCCGGCGCTGGCCTGATTGGGCGTCTCCCGTTATTAAAGTTCGCGTTACCGGCCATAGCCCTATTATGTACCGTTAGAGGGGTATATGGCTTCTTTGTACCGTTTTTTGTGAAAACGGGCTATGTTATAAATTTGGGTGTTGGATTCTGGGTCTATAGCTCGTTGATATGGCTCACGATTGGCCTAAGTTATTTTGCCGGTATATCGTTAAACTGGACCTATATTGCAAACAAACATGAGTAGAAATTATGCACTGCTCACATCGTAGCTTTGTGCGAGATATAATCATTAGGGTCAGAGCCCAAGAAAATCGAGACATTTATGGATGAAAAGTGAAATTAGCAAAAGAAGAAATTAAAACTGCGACGATTATTACGCTGCTATTTATAGTTGCTTTTTTAGCTGTCCAGGTTTTTTATGTACACCCTTTGATAATGGGCTCTATCAAGCCTACGTATGAATCTATGAACAAGTATAATCAATACAGGTTTTCGACAGAGACTGGATATATAGATGACTTAGAGAATAATAATATTAACGATGTCCTTTATCAGCTTTATGAATCAGTAAAAAGCAATATAGAATGTAATGATAGTGACGAGGTCTCATGCATACCATCATCCCGTCACAAGGAGTTTATAAAAAGGTACGAAGCCTATATGCAGCAGGAATGTAATAATAATTGCACCTACGCCTGCATTTCCTACGGTAAGACTATGACCGCCCAAAAGAGATTTGACCTCGCAGAAAAGTCGTATTTAAAAGCCGCTGAATCTGGCAACCGAACCGCCATGTCACGCCTGTATTACCTCTATAGCAATGAACAGTGGTCTGGATATTCCGAAGAAAAGGCTACGTACTGGCTTTATCAAATAAGAGATTAGAATAATAGACAGATCATTTTGAAGGATTATTTTTCATGGACACTCTTTACTTAGCAGTTACAATCATTGTTATCTCCCTATGGGCGTGGCTAACTCTACTGTCAACAGCCTGCCTTTTTCTTGATCGAGACCTAAAACCTGTTCAAAGATGGGGGCAGCTATTCATCGTTTTTTTACTCCCATTCATTGGCGCTTCTTTTATTCTAAGAATGGTTTCCGGGCATTCCCCTGGTATTACCAATCGATTTTTTATTCCTTGGCCTTTTAGTAGGTTAGTACTTGGTCAACCATTGCGAAGTGATGGAATAGGGAATAATGGCGAGGAGTTGCCCGGTTCACATTGCGGATCGAGCCAAAGTGGTGGCGATGGCGGTGATTAATTTTTGACGTAATTTAGTACACTTATAAGCGCGTATAAGTGTGCTAAAATTCTGGCGCCGAGGCTGCATATGACAGTAGGCATGGCTCGATTCATTTTTATTGTAATTAATAAAGGGGACGGGGGGTTCCATTATAAATATCTGTCCAGTTAAAATAAATCTGTCACCTTTTCTCAGAAAGATGGCACGGGGCCACCTTTAACAATCACAAAAAATCACACCTGGCGGAGTTCCAGTATGGAAGGAAATAATAAAGAGCGACAAATAAACGCTCATGTTTACGGAAATGAAAAATCTCTATTTGTAGTTCACTTAGTGCTTAGCATGATTTTCTGGTTTTTGATCATTCTAGGCACTTTTGGCACAGCTCTAATTTACGTTCTTCTATTTTTCGTTGGTTATCTTTTCGCTCAATCAGGACTCATTTCCTGGATAAAGGGCAATGGTATAAAGATTTCTGAGCAGCAGTTCCCTGACCTCTATGAACGTTACTTACAAAGCTGCCAGCGGCTAAATATGAAAGACATCCCGGAAGCTTACATTCTGGAAGGCGGCGGAATACTTAACGCCTTTGCAACACGATTTCTGGGCCGAAACTTTGTAGTAGTTTACTCAGACGTTATTGACGCCATGAATGAATCACCGGGGTCCATTAACTTTTACTTTGGTCACGAATTAGCCCATATTAAGCGCAATCATTTAACTTGGGGAGTGGTAATTTGGCCCTCCAATATTCTTCCTTGGATAGGCGCTGCATATTCTCGCGCACGTGAGTATACGTGCGATCAATTTGGCAAGCTCTGCTGCGACGACTCACTGCAAGCTCTTAATGGTATGCTTCTGCTAGCAGCTGGTGGAAAGCACTATAAACATGTCAACATTGACGTTTACTTAACGCAGGCAAAGAGTACCGGAAAGTTCTGGATGGCATTTCACGAGCTGATTGGGGACTATCCATGGCTCGTTAAACGTGCGTGCCGCTTGCAAGATAAAGATTACAAATTCCCTGGGCGAAACCCTCTTGCGTGGCTTCTAGCGCTGCTTGTCCCGCGGTTGGGTATAGGGACAGGCATAATTCCACTGATGATCATCGTTGCGATTATTGGAATCCTCGCAGCAATCGCCTTACCCGCTTATCAGGACTACACTGTACGCGCCGCCACCAGTCAGGTATATCATGTGGGCGCCCAAGCCGCTGAATTAACTCAACGGCATTACAACTCCTACGGCAACCTACCCGAAAGCCTAGAATCACTCGGCATTGACCAATTATACCCTTCCGAAGTGTTGAATATGAATCTCAATCAGGACACGGGCATCATTGAAGTTACTCTAGCGCAAAGAGCTGCTAGAGGTAAATCTTTGCTGTTTGTACCCACGACCAATGAATACAATGAAACAATATGGGTTTGCATGAGTGAAGACATTAAAAATAGTCAGCTTCCTAGCGCCTGTAGGGAATAGTAGAACGTAAACGTTTCTGGCTAGATGCATTTCGTTCGTCTAGCCCGTTAAGCAGCGCCCCAATAGGCGATTCAGCGCAACATAAAACCCGGTTATAAATAATACAGAGTGAAACTAAATGGATTTTGATGAAAATAGGTACAAGGTACTAAAGCTACCGAATTTGATGTTAGTTCACTGGGTGATGAATCCGGGTTTGGTGTTTAATGAGTTGGTTTTGGGGCAGCGTATTCCCAAGGTGACTTTGACGGATAAAACCAGTGATGCACCCTTGATGGAGCGACAGTATGTGCCTTGCCCGCACTGCCATACCATTCATAGCAGCGATGCATGGCCGAAAAAGGGGATGTTTGGCAATTGGTTTGGATTGCTGTGCCCCAGTTGTGATGGAATTATTCCCTGCCTTTGGAACTACACCAGCCTTGTTTTACTTGCCATGACTTTTCCCATTTGGGGCTGGTTGCGGCGGCCGCTTGAAACTCGCTGGCGGGCATTCAAGAAAAAGCAGCTTTTGCAGAATATAGATGCTGAGCCCACAAAGGCCAAGGATGTATCCTGGCTTAAAATGGGGCTCGCCTACGGTACGTTTATGTTCTGTGCGATGACGCTGATCAAATTTATTACGAGCGAACTGAATCAACAAGACATTCTCATTCAGGCAGCTATTTGGTTGCTTGGCGGTTTAGCGTTTGGCGGTGTTATGAAGTTTCTAATGGGTAGGGGCAAAAGTACGTAACAGTGTTCTCGCAAAAATGTTGGCTCTAACCATCGCAAATGTGCGGAATTAAAGAAAATTTACCAACAGCTCTTGTTACAAGCCCCTGCAGGCTATTTGTATCACTATTGAGGTATCGGGTATAGTGACTATGGACGTAGTTGATTAGACATAAAGGGACGGGGTCGACGCAATGAATATGAACTTAACACTCATCGGGCAGGTTATTTTTGTCTGGATAATAATTAATACGGCACTTTGCTATTATCTGGGCCGGAGAAAAACGGAAACACCGTTTTTAAATACATTTATCGGCTTTGTTCTCGCTTTCTGCCCACCACTGTCATTAATTTATATAGCCGTATTATCACTGAAGAGCGATGTTTCACACCCTAGCGCAGACGCTAGTTGAGGTACAAAGCGAAAATTGGATCGGCTAAATGGCTAGCTTTTCTTTGTACAGCGCTGCCTTAATGGATTCCGCGCCTGCTGTAATCGAAGCACTCGGATCAATGTGGTGGCTGCTAGCCGCCGCAGTCGTTATTGTTGTTTTTTCATCACCTTGGCTCAAAGGTATTGTGGGTGAGTTACAAGTCAAACTCATCGCAAAGCTTAGACTGCCGCGAGATATATATCACGCATTCCACAATGTTACCCTACCCACTGTTGATGGCAGCACCCAAATAGATCATATTTTTGTCTCTCGTTTTGGTATTTTCGTCGTTGAGACCAAGAATATGAAGGGTTGGATATTTGGCGCCGAAAAGCAAGCGCAATGGACACAGAAGATCTACAGAAAAAGCTACCGCTTTCAAAACCCTCTGCGCCAGAATTACAAGCACGTCAAAGCACTAAAATCTGCTTTGGAGCTTAGCAGCGACACGATTCACTCAGTCATTGTTTTTATTGGCAACAGCAAATTTCAAACACCTTTGCCCGCCAATGTGACTCACTCTGGTGGTTATGTATCTTATATCAAATCGTTTAACGCACCCGTTCTTACAGACACACAAGTTGACGACGCGCTGGCAAAACTACAGACCGGGCGCCTGCAACCGAACCGAAAAACCACCCGTGAGCATGTGCAGCGATTAAAAAACAGGACGAGCGCATCTTCGCATATACTTTGCCCCCGATGCGGAAATACAATGATTTTACGCAAAGCTAAACGGGGGCAAGCCAGCGGCAATAGCTTCTGGGGCTGCTCAACCTACCCCAAGTGCCATCAGACCATACATATTGATACCAAGCGGGGTCGAGGATCTACCCAAGAACCGGTATGATGCGCGCTCAATATCGTTTTAGGATCAACCATGCCCCTGTTCGAAGAGCTGGATTGCCAAAACTCCCCCATTGGGGAAATTTCCTTGCGCCGCCGACGTATTCCCGCCTTTGGCGAGCGCTACATTTACGAGGTCAAGCTGGGCGACGAGTTTTTAATGTCGAGTATGTTTGTCGCCGCCGAGGAGGCGCTATCCTCGCTCGGGCTTGCCGCCTTAGAGGGCGGCAACCTTGATGTGGTGGTGGGAGGTTTGGGACTTGGCTATACCGCAGTAGAGGCTCTGAAAGATAAGCGCGTCAACGAGCTGCTGGTGGTCGACTTTCTAGAGACTGTCATTGGCTGGCACAAACACGAACTGGTTCCCTTGGGCAAAATTCTTAACTCCGACTCGCGCAATCGCTATATTCACGGCAGCTTTTTCGACTTGGCGGTAGCGCCCCATACCGGGTTTGACCCGAATCAGGAAGGCCGCCGCTTTGACGCAATTTTGCTCGACATTGATCATTCGCCCACCGAGTTTTTAGACCAGAGCAATGCTGGCTTTTACACCACCGAAAATCTCGGGCTTATGGCCCAGCAATTAAAACCTAAGGGTGTTTTTGCCATGTGGTCACAAAACCCACCGGAACCCGCCTTTGAGGCGCTGCTGAAAACCGTATTCAGCCGCATCGAATCCCATTTGGTGAGCTTCTACAACCCATTTCAGAACAACCAGGCCCGCAATACGGTGTATGTGTGCCATGTATAGGTAGGCCTAATTTCGTCTCTATCACGAATATTGTTTTTCGAGATTGACCACCTATGCAGACGAAAATTAATGTACTAATACATCAATTAATCGATCTATACTGCTAACTTTAGATAGAGTGTTTGGTAAAGACCGTCAACATGACTTTTAAAGTATGGTTAAAATCTAAGGTCGCAGACCGTGCTTTGGCTCCCCTTCGTCAAGAAATGGCGGAGCTAATAGAAAATGATGCCTCGGTAATCGATATTGGCTGCGGAACAGGTGACTTTTTGCTTCTCGTAGCGCCCACTATTTCAAAAGGATATGGCATTGACCTAGATTCTAATATGATTCAACACGCCCAGAATATGGCAAAGCAAAATTCGTACTCTCATATCAAGTTCGATTGCCTCAATGCTATTGCAACCTATGGAGTAGAGTTTGATATCGCATTTAGCACCTTGTGCGTACATGAGCTTCGTTTCGAAGAGGCCTGTCAGTTATTGAAAACTATGGCCGAACACTCAACTAAAATTGTTATTGCAGACTACGCTCAGCCACGCTCATTGTTAGCCAAATTTTTGATAGAGATTGATGAAATAGTATCTGGTCATTACCAAAGATTTAGAGACTACAGAAGCGCGAAAGGCATACCAACCTACGCGAAAAGATGTAACCTCCGAATCACACGAACAATACCAAGCCGTATCGATGGCATTGTAATATGGGAACTACAATCAGCTTAGTACTGTCAGATTTTCCGGACAAAGCAGGCGACATTGAGTTGGGATTCGCCCTTAACTTATCATCATCACTCACTGCGGTATATAAGATTCAGCCTAAGCTCGGATAAGGTTGTAAAACACTGCCGGTCACTCTTCCAGCCGGGATTCGCCTTGCCTAGTACCAGCACAGGATATTCTGGCCCTCCCGTACCTGCACCTGAAGCGAGCCGCAAACTAAGATTATCGACCGAACTCGCCGTCCAGGGAAACACAAAATTGGGGCCGCTGCCCAGCCGGGCTTCGGTATGGCCGTCACCCAGTAAATCCGTGCGCTCTCTCAAGTTGAGCTCTTCCCCATCAATATTCAATTCCGTAATTTCAACAGCAACATCAGAATCGAGCGTGGCCTCTGTCGGTAGCGGAGACCAGTCAACAATTACCGAGTCAACCAAGGTATCACGTGTTAATTCGCAACCACTGTTTTCGGTGTGCCCTGTATCCAACCCGCTGAGGGTCACCTGATACAACGAACCTTCGGGAGGGTTTGTCTGTAATTCACTTAGGTCAAATGACAGTAATACATGAAACTCCCAGTTGCGGTCACGGCGACACCGAGGTCTTTGTCCGTCATTATCATGGCTTACGTAACCAACCTCTGCGCTGTCGCCAGGTAAGTCATCGTACGTGAAATATGACAATGGGATACCATCAAACGCATTGCATATAAGCCCGCTTTGCGAGCCGACTCGCAGAGTGAATACTTGTTGACGTATATCGGGTTGCAACGAAATATGCTCGTAGGTAGGGCGGGGGTGGCAAGACACCAACACCAATGTAGCCGCAACAATACTCGTGACCTTGTACATAAGCGCCTCCAGCTATATTGCCATTACATTAGCACTCTCCGGGCGAAATAGTGCGCTCTAAGGTGCCGATATTCCCATGCACACGGCACTTGGCAGCTAAATTTATAGTATGGCAATGTATTTAGTGTGAGAATCCTCCAAGGCTATATATACTCGGCTATACGAATGAATGCAGAATTGTTAAAAAAGTTTTCGCTCTATCCCCCATTGGCTCAACAGCAACTGCACGCTGTTCGCGAACTTATCGGCCACATCGCACAGGAGTACAGTCTGGGCGCCGTAGAAGAGTCTATAAAATGGGGAGAGGCAAGCTACACGGTAAAAGGCGGCAGTGCTGTTCGTATGGATTGGAAGCCAGCTACACCCAACGCCATAAAACTATTCTTTCACTGCCAAACCAAGCTGGTTGAGACCTTTAAAGAGATTTACCCGCACGAATTTGTCTATGAAGGCAACAGAGCGCTTGTAATTCCCCTAACGACGGACATTGCGACCTCGCCTCTAGCCCACTGCCTGCAAATGACGTTGAGTTATCATCGGGTCAAACACTTGCCTTTGCTTGGCGCGTAAAAGCCACAGGCGCTTGGCCAGTTTCGAAAGGCGTAATGCCATCGAACATCACTTATCTCGCCTGTTTAGGCGCGCCTGCCCGCACGGACAGTTGCGTGTTATAATGAAAGAAATGCCAATAACCGCTATTTTATGAGAAAACCCGGAATTTCCAGTAACTACCCGCAAACAGGCTTTACGCTCATCGAGCTTATTGCCGTTATCGTTCTGCTTGGCATTCTCACCGCCGTCGCTGTCCCTAAATTTATTGACCTTAAAGAAGCCGCTATTGAAATGTCGATGGAGGACTTGGTCGGCGCGGTTAAAGGCGCCGCCAACATGGCTTATGCCAAGGCGATTGTTGAAGATGTGCATCAGGACGCAGCGGCGACTATTACTGTCAACGGGCTTGTTATCGATATTGCCTATGGATACCCAACCGGAACCGCTACTGGCATTGACCGAATGATCAATCAAAGCGGTTGGCAAAAGCGAGCCAGTGTTTTCGCAGGTGCCTGGGTTTATTGGCACGGAGTTATTCAAGAGGACGCGGGCGCAGCCCAATGCTATATACGTTACCGACAGCCCACCGTCGTAAATACACCCCCCGTTGTGGATGTGCAGACCTCTGGATGTTAGCCCCAGAGTAGATTGCTCGTGGGCTTAATTTTGGTTCCCGTTAGTTTGCCAGGTTAGACAAACTGTTTACCTGCGCTACAAAACCTCTCAGCTTACCCAAAAACCGCGACATTCTCACCAAAGAGCCTTGGATGATCCAGATTGTTTTTTGCCAGTATATACACTGAACCCAAAACTTTAAGTTGTGCATAGGTCCGCAGATGAGAGCTTTAATTACTCTGGCAATCGCCTTGTTATCCGTCTCAACGTCAGCTGATAAAACACTTCAGAACATTGATGATCTTGTCTGGAAAAACCGGTTAATATTGGTCTGGTCAAATAATATAGCAGCGTCGAAACAACAACTAAAACTCGAAGCAGTCGAAGTAGAAGATCGCGACATTATTTGGTTTTTATTTAGTGAATCAGATGTGGCGACTAACTACCAAGGGGAACTCACAGAAGAGTTTACCGAAAGCGCAAAGCAATTTTTTCAAAGCACCGACAACCAGGTAGTGTTAATTGGCAAAGATGGCAGAGTTAAGGAGCGAGATTCGCAAATGCTTTTGGACTCTTTATTCAGAAAAATCGACAGAATGCCCATGCGCATAAATGAAATGGAGCGATACGACTGAATATGTTCTAAATGGATATCTAGCACATCGTCTTCATCACATGATAAATTTATACCTGAATTCTAAACCTACCTTTCAACGCCGAGGTCTTGCTGCAGGGTCGCGCCAGGTCCGAACCTCTTCTGATAAGCCGCCGCCGACACTCCTACGTTGCGGTAGAATGCTCGCCTAAAAACATCCAGATTTTGGTAGCCGCATTGTTCGACTAGCGCCTTCAGCGCTATGCTTTTATTGTTGAGTAGATCTTTTGCACGCTCGATGCGACGTTGCTCGACGTACTGACCGGGCGAGCATTTCATAATACGAGTGAATTTACGGGAGAAATTTCTACTACTCATGGCGCAACGCCGGGCTAATACTTCTACACGAAGATCACGCTGCAGATTGTCCTGAATATAGAGACAGACATCAGAAAGAACGTCATCGTCGCATTGCTGTGCCCGAAGTTTTTCGGAGTATTGCGATTGCCCTCCGTCACGCCTGTACGCCATCACAAGATTGCGTGCTATTTTCATCGCAGCTTGTCGGCTGCTATCGCGCTCCACAAGCGCCAACGCCAAGTCCATACCCGCTGTAACCCCGGCGGAAGTAAATACCTTGCCATCCTCTATATAAATTGCGTCCGGTTCTATGCGGATACTCGTGTCCAGCTCACTGAGCCTGGCAATGTAGCGCCAATGACTTGTGGCACTTTTTCCCGATAGACTTCCCGCTGCCGCTAGAGCAAGGCTTCCGCTACACACCGATACCATGCGCTCCACGCGGCTCGTATGACGCTGAATAAAACGCAGAAAATTTTTATTGCTGACTGCGTGTTCAATACCGACGCCACCAATAACCACCAACGTGTGGCAATCTCGCAACGAAGACCATTTTTGTGTGGCCACCTGCAATCCGTTACTGGCCGTTACCAGTCCACCGGGCTCAGAGATGACCTTTATACGATAGGTCGGTTTATCCAGCGTGTTTAACTGATGGAAAACCTCCATTGGGCCGGTCAAATCCAGTATCTGAAAGTTCTGATAACACAACAGCGCAATGGTTTTCACAGCAAGCCTCTGACCTAAAACATCTAGAATTTGTCATTTAGGCCATCATACCCACTCTTTATACTGAGCGTAAATACGGAGGAAACACTATGTCTTATAACGTCGCTATTTTGGCATTCGATGATTTAGAAGAACTCGATTTAGGCGGGCCTTGGGAAGTACTACAGTCGGCGCGCGAGTTAAACAATAGTTTTGATTGCAAGATCTACACGCCAGACGGGAACGACCTCACGGCAAGCAAAGGCATGAAAATCGGTGCACACGGCTGCATCGAGAATGTAGAGCATTGCGATATCTTAATAGTGCCCGGCGGTAAGGGCGTCTGGCCATTGCAGACTGATAGCAATTTTCTGCAACATGTTACCCGACTGGCCAATACGGCCACCTGGGTATGTAGCGTATGCACAGGGAGTTTCCTGTTAGCCTCAGCTGGCCTGCTAAACGGTAAATCGTGCACGACTTACCACGCTTATACCGAAAAACTACGCAAAACAAGCCTGATAGGGGAGGTGTTAGATCAAGTTCGCTATGTGGTAGATGGCAATGTGTTAACAGCCGCCGGAGTGTCTGCGGGTATTGATATGAGCCTGTGGCTTGTCAAAAAACTCGAGGGTGAGGCATTCGCAAAGAATGTTCAGCGGTATATGGAGTACTATCCAGAACCACCGCTAGACGAACACGTGCTAGGCTCGGATAACGGTCTTTATAGCGCTGACGTTAACGTATAGCGTAGCGAGCGAGGAATAACTTAACACTTTCTTCTACCAAGTAGTCCGTATTGCTAACGCTATCACTTAAGCCATACAGCAAAGGGTAGAAAACCAAAGACTTTAGCTGAAACACAAACTGCTTGGACGCCAGCTCCAGATCATCAATAGCAAGTACGCCATCGTCGACGGCCGCCTGTAGAAAAACGGAGAAATAGCGCAAACAACCCATCGACGACTTGTTAATCATTTTTGCCAAAGATGCATCGGTTAGCATCTGCAAAAATGCCACGCGGGCTACTTTCAAAAAGGCCGGCGAGGTCAGCAAACCTATCTCTTGTTGAGCAATAGCGGTGAGTTGAGCGTGTATTGACTCGCCCGGTGCATAAGCCAGGATTTCGCCCTGATCAACCTTGGCGAACATTGCCTCCAGCATAGCCGCAAACAAATCGGCCTTGGTTGCGAAATGGTTATATACCGTACGTTTGGACACTTCAGCGCGAGCCGCTATTTGGTCCATGCTGGTCGCCGCCACGCCATGTTCGGAGAATAACGCTTCGGCAGCGGTAACGATTTGTAGGCGTTTTTGCTCAGATAGCTTCATTGTTCAACGTTTTCACCAGTTTGTCAGCATCTTACCCGAACTCATAAAAAATTACACTCAGCAGTTTACTTTTCACTTGCCCGTAAGATAAACTACACCGTATAGTTTACTTTTGGAGCCCAACATGTCGTTAAAGGCATACGCTACAACACTACTTATGACCCTGATTACGGGAGGTTGTACCTTGAGCAGTTCACTCGCCGCAGATTCCGTACAAAACACCAACACAATCGATGCAGGCACACCCGCCCGAGTAGATGAAGGCAAGTTTCTCAACCACAAGCCCACCGAACCCAGCAGCGTTTGGCGCACTGTACAGATTTTCTGGCGCTATATAACCGAGTCTCGCGTTGACCCCGAGCCCACCTCAGAACTGCCGATGAAAACTGTAACCCGCCAACAATTAGATAACTTGAGTAATGAGGGCTTGCACATTATTAAGCTGGGCCACTCATCGCTTTTACTAAAGGTGGTAGGCGAGTATTGGTTGATTGACCCGGTATTTTCCGAGCGCGCATCACCCGTTGGCTTCATGGGCCCAAAACGCTTTCAACCCACACCCATAAGTCTGGAAGAATTACCCCCCATTGCCATCGTACTGATTTCCCACAATCACTATGATCATCTGGATAAGCAAGCTGTTGAATCATTGGCTGATAAAGCCCGAGAGTTTTTGGTACCCCTCGGAGTAGACAAGCAACTTCTGGACTGGGGCATCGCCAAGGACAATATTCAAACCTTTGATTGGTGGCAGTCGGTTGTGGATACCCATGCGACAATAACATTTACCCCAGCTCAGCACTTTTCCGGCCGAGGCCTACAGGACACCAATGAATCCTTGTGGGGTTCTTGGGTGATCGAAACCGAGCAGGGAAAATTGTTTTTTAGCGGCGACTCTGGTTATTTTCCCGGCTTTAAGACCATAGGCGACAAATTCGGGCCATTCGACTTAACGTTCATTGAGACAGGTGCCTACAACGATGATTGGCCGGACGTGCATATGACACCGGAGCAAAGCGTACAGGCCCATATCGACTTAAACGGTAAAGTAATGATGCCCATTCATAACGGCACCTTCAATCTGGCTTTTCACCCTTGGTACGAACCACTAAACCGAGTCAGCGAAGCCGCCGCTGCTCAGCAAGTAGAACTCACCACTCCAGTAGTCGGGGAGGTACTAGCACTAGGCGATCAACTTCCCAGCACGCACTGGTGGCAGTCGCTTGAATAAGCGCCCTTGTTCCACATAGGCTATTAGCCTTAACCATTTATCATCCGATTGCAGGAGGTTACGTTTGGCATACTCTGTCACCTAACGATGGGTTCATCCCCTTTTGGCTGGCGGCCCTGTCGTGTTATCCGGCTGGGCTACCATCGTTCTGCGCGCTGGCATCGAAAACTGTGAGCAGTTTCAAAATTTGTTGTGTATATTCGTTTTGTATTTGAATCAAATCGTCGGCAACCTCTGCACTGTATATTAACCCACAATGTTGCTACTCCGCTTTCACACTGTATTGCGCTCCGGGCCAGAACTCATTAATCTCATCCGCCTGTTGCTGCGCACTAAAGCGCTCCCAGACGACACCATTGATGTCTTTATCATGGCTAAATCTGCTTGCCGTATTGTCTTCCCAGCCTAAGTGTCTAAGTTCTCCCGGCTTGCATTGCGTATCTTGACGAACAGATATATTTAAACTGTCTGTGCGCCACAGAGCATACTCACCCTTTACATGCACGTCGGGAGAAGCGCCTATACGGGCGCTGTAATCATCTACCGTTGCGTCTATATTGTCGGTTGACATAGCAACATGGAATTTTTTCATATCGTCTTTCTCATAATCGTCTTGTTTTGGCATTTGGGTCTATAATACCAAACCGGAGGTGTCACTATGCGAGTCTTTTTAATACTTTGGTTATGTGTATTCAGTACCGCCCGGGCCAACCAACCGGCTAACACACTAAATGCACCCATACACTCGGCCAGCGAAGTAATAGAGGCCACACTTAACCACTTCAATACGTCCACAGATAAGGTGATAGTTTTTCATGTAAGCTTTGATTACATAAAGCAAATTTGGCATATCGAATTAACCCCAAAAGACCCACCTTGCATTGATTGCTTTCCGAGTATCTACATCAGAAATAAAAATCCTATTAGCATAGAGACCATTCCCCATGGCTAGCTTGATCACCCTAATTGCAATTGCAATAGTAGCGTTTGTTTTTCTAAAACGACTAGGTATTATACAAACGCCAGCTCAGCGCGAGCACTTAATTGCTACCTATCGCTTCCCTCCACGATTACATAAAAAAGTGTTAGACACTTATCCGCATTTGTCTGACGATCAGGCCAACAAAGTTATTGACGGGTTGCGGGAGTATTTCCAACTGTGTAACACCGCCGGCAGGCGCAGCGTGGCTATGCCATCACAGGCGGTGGATGTCGCTTGGCACGAATTCATTTTGTTTACGCAAATGTACAGCTATTTCTGCAAAAAAGCACTGGGGCGTTTTTTACATCACACCCCGGCCGAGGCCATGCAAACCCCCACCCAAGCGCAAGCTGGTATTAAAACAGCCTGGAAAGTTTCCTGCCGGCGTGAGGGTATTAGTCGCAATAATCCTGAGCGCTTGCCTTTACTGTTCGCGATGGACGCCGAACTTAATATCGAGGACGGATTTCACTATTCGCTCAACTGCGAACAAAATGGCAGCGGCTACTGCGCCAGCCATATCGGTTGTGGCTCTGGTGGTTGCTCGGGCGGGTGTGGTTCAGGCAGCGGCAACGATGGCGGAAGTAGTTGTGGTAGCGGCTGCGGCGGTGGAGACTAGTCGCGCAAAAATACTCAAAAAAACGGGGGCCAGGCGCGGCCCCGTCTTTGTTTATTGATCTACGTTAGCTTTCACACTTAACGCAAATGGCATAAGTGGTAAGCCCGCGCTGTTATACACATTTGCCTTAGCGGGAAAGTCTGCCCACGCATAACGCACCTCTACAGGCTCTTTAACCTTATCGCTGCGCACGCGAATCGTATTTCCGTCTATCTCAGCCTCGGCCCAGACAAACTCGCCGTCGGCACCCGCTATGGCAAAACCGCAGGGCTCACCGCCTTTCGCGGTTAACCCTTTACCGGCGTAAGCCACGACAATCTCCACAACGCCATTTTCGTCAACGCTCATTTGAAAAGGTGCTGCGGCCTCTGCCAGCAATTTGGTCTCGCCGTAAACGCGCTCTCGAGCTAACAAAGCCAGACGTTCACCCACGTCTTTTTTATTCAGTGGATGAATGTCATTCCAGTCTCCCAAATCGATCGTGACTGCCATAGCGGTGTTGGGCTCGGCCAACACTTTAGCCTGTGCCGCGCGCATGGCCGCCCACCCCTCTTGCACTGGCTCGTCAACCGGCTCACCAAAGCCTGGTAACTGTGCGTATATAAACGGCAGCGTGGCTTGGCCAAACTCTTCTCGCCACTGGCGAATCATGGTGGGCAAAAGGGTGGCATACTCATCGGGCTTGCCTGCGTTCGATTCACCCTGATACCAGAGTACGCCCTTAAGCGGCATAGGTGTGATGGGTGCCAACATTGCGTTGTACAATCCAACCGGCTGACTCATATCCCAAAACTGACGCGAAGGAGCAGGTTCTATTGATGCCCCCACACGCGCCAACCATTCGCCCTGCAGCGATATTTCCAGGTCGGCCACTTCCAATTGGTAGGGTTTATCTTTTACCAAACCGCCGCCACCTGCGTTTGTCACTGCGCGAACCACCACGGTATTTGCACCGGCTTTTAGTACCCCTGCGGGAACTTTATAGCGGCGCTGTGGATATTTGTAAGTGGTATTACCCACCTGCTCGCCATTGACAAATACCGTATCGGCATCGACCACACGGCCAAGACGCAACATGGCCGCTTTACCCGCCGCCCGATTCGGTAACTGAATGGTTTTACGCAGCCACATTACGCCGTTAATGTCCGGCAGATTATTTTCCACCCAGGAGCCTGGCATCGTCACCTTGGTCCAGTGACTCTCGTCGACATCAGTGGAGGACCACGTTGGCTCCGCGTGCATGCCTTTATCCTGTTTGTGCAGGCTTTCATACCAGGGCGCGCCACGGGCACTGTCTTCGGCCTTAATATTGTCCACATACCCAGGGGCGGCGTTGCGTTCGGCTTGCTCAACATAATGTGGATAATTTTTCAGAGCCCGCATACTCATCCATGCCTGCGCACCAGAGCCGCCATAGGCATTCAAAATAATACCGACGGGTACATCTTGCGTCTTTTCAATATGACGAGCAAAAAAGTAGCCCGCGGCGGTGAAGTTCAACGCATTATCGGGGCCCGCAGCCAGCCACTCGCCGCCGTCCAGGTCCTGTTTGGGACCATCGTAAACCGCGTTTTTAGGCACCTGAAAATGGCGAATACGAGGATTGTCTGAACTGGCCAACTCACTGGCGTACACTTCGTTAACGTTGGACATCTTCATTTCCATATTGGATTGTCCAGCCGCCAGCCAGACATCGCCAAAGTAGATGTCGCTCAACTCAATACGATTGTCTCCCTCCAGAACTAACCGATGAGGTCCACCGGCGGCATAGCTTTCGCCTTCCCAGTGCCAACGGCCGTCGCTTTTAGCGCTAATGCTCGCCAGCACTTCACCATTCAACCGAATACTAATGTCTTCCCCAGGCGTTGCACGGCCCCAAAGGGTGAGCGGCATTTCTCGCTGCAAGACAGCGCCACTACTGATTAATTTAGAGGGGACGATATCGGCAATCGTTGCCACGCTTACGGTTGTGAGCGTTATGCCCAGAGCGAGAGAAGATAATATTTTCATAGCGAGTGGTACCGCAGGTTATGATTTATAGTCCTAGCGACTATAAATACACGTTATGTGTATTGCAAGGGCAACTGTAGCCACCTACAGCAACCAAATACCCAGCGCGCTGATCAACACCCAAGCCATTAAGTTCAGTACCAGGCCGGTCCGCGCCATATCGGCCACGGTGAGTCTGTCGGCACCAAACACGATTGCATTCGGTGGTGTCGCCACCGGCAACATAAACGCACAACTGGCGGCGATGGCCGCGGGCATTATCAACACCTCAGGCGGCAACTCCATACTCAGGGCAAGCACGCCCATCAAGGGTAAAAACACCGCCGTTGTCGCCGTGTTACTGGTCACCTCGGTGAGAAAAATTATTAACCCAACCACCATGAAGATAAGCACGATAACGGGCCAGTGTTGAGCGATCTCCAGCATTCCCGCCAGTGCCTGCGCCAAACCGCTGGTATTCATTAAACTGGCGAGAGCCAGGCCGCCGCCAAACAAGAGTAAAACGCCCCACGGTAAACGCTGGGTATGACTCCAGTCCATTATCGGGCCTTTGCTATCGCCACCGGCCGGCACCAAATGCAGAGCAACGGCCGCAGCAAGGGCAATGGCTGTATCAGACAAGCGGCCAGCGAAAACCGCCTCATTGATCAAAGGCCGGCACACCCAAAGCAAAGCGGTGATCATAAATATTGTTGCCACTCGCAACTCAGCGCTGCTAATCGGGCCCAGTAGTTGCAGCTCATGTTGTAAACCTTTGCGCGAAGCCGACACCGGATCACTGTCGCCACTGCTCACAGTTTCAGGCTTTAATCCTCGACTCAACCAAAGCCAGCATGCGCAGAGTAGGAGCACACTAAAAGGCAACGCCATGGCCATCCAGCCGACAAAACTTACGGTGATGGCATATTGCTCTTGTAGATAAGCGGCCATTAACGCGTTGGGCGGTGTTCCTATTAAGGTAGCAACACCGCCAATACTCGCGCTGTAGGCAATACCCAACAGCAGTGTCTTGGCAAAGTGCGTGGAGTGCGGAATGTCCCTGTCATTGGCGCTATCACCAACCACCGAAAGCGCAATCGGTAATATCATAATCGCCGTAGCGGTATTACTCACCCACATGCTTAGCAGTGCTGTCGTCACCATAAACGCAGCGAGCTGCTTTTTGGGACTCTGACCAAAAACAATCAATAAGTACAGAGCCACCCGCCGATGCAAGCGCCAGCGCTCCATTGCCAGCCCTAAAACAAAGCCGCCAAGAAACAGAAAAATAATCGGGTGCCCATACTGAGCGCCCACCGTTTTAATCGTCGAGATTCCGAGCAGTGGCGCAACCAATAGCGGCAGTAAAGAGGTCACGGCCAAGGGCATAACCTGGCCAATCCAAAAGGCGGCCATGGCTGTGGCAAGGCCGGCCGTGTACCACGCTTCAAGCGTTAAACCCGCAGGTGGGGATACAATTAGTACCAGTAAAAAACTGACAAGCCCTATTACTGTTGCCCAAACTTTGGAGGTATTGCGCACGTTTTCTCCACGTTGCTAGTTATTGCTTTAAAAGAATAATAACACGCTGGCTGCTAGCCTTAATTCTTCCAATCAGGAGCAGCCACTTGCCGATTAGACCTCAGAGCAAAAGTGCTCTGGTAGAATTAAACTATTCAGCCTGTGCCTTCAGGTTCATTTTCTCAAACTGACTCGGCCCTTCGGGTCGCCGATCTGCAAATGCCCAGGCTAAGGCACGAATAAACCCTTCAAACTGCATGCCTACGTGCCGCATCCCCTCTACCTTTGCCAATGAGAGTTCAAGGCCGTCATAATCCCTGGCTTCAAGTTGCTTTGTGTAGCGCTGAAGGGCTCGCACATACGGCACGTACTCATCCGAGCCATAGGTAATGTACGCCTGAGCCTTAAGATTTTTATTTTGCTTAGCATAACCCGTGTCGATTGAAGCCAATGTTTCATTAGCCCATAGCGCCGATGGTGAAATCGCCGCGTAGTGACTAAATGTATTGGGTTTTTGATACATAGCATACAAAGTGAAAAGACCGGCCAGCGAATGCCCTGTAAGCACCCTTCGACTTGCATCAACCCGGTAATTATTCCCAACCATAGGCACGATTGAATTCGAGATAAGATCAAGCAGAGAGCTTGCGCTACCGCCAGCTTTAAAACCTGAATCGTAGGCTGGCGTTAAGTCCGTCAAACGCTTTTGTTCAATATTTTCTACCTCCCCCGGATAGCCAATACTGACAAAAATCAACTCAGGCAGCATGTTGTCAAACCGCAGATTAACGTACATACGGGTGACAAGGTCCCGAGTCCAATAACCATCAAGTAGGTACACAGCCGGGTACAAAGCACTGGATTCGCTGTCATAGGACTCGGGCAGGATAACATCTACCTTAAGCGATATATCGTCTCGCTCAAAGAAGTATGTATTGCCCTTCGCGGCAGGTTTGGCAAAGCTCATTAAGGGAAGCAACAATAAGCCAAATACCACCATTGTCCACTTACCGTATTTCATCGAGCCTCCAAAATAGCTCATAATTACAAGAAAAGCCTTCATCCGCTCACCTCTACCAATACTCTGTCTACAATATCGAGCGCAGTGGTAAGATTGCTTACGTCTTTATAGATAACACCATCATTACCTGAGTGATGGCCATGCCCAACCAATTCCATAACCGTTACCGTTTCCGCTTTCGATAAGTCAACGCGCGCCCGATAAATTACCGAGGGCTGAGCGCTGAATCCGTTGCCAGAGTAAATCAAGTCATCAGGAAAGCGATCGCTGCTGTAGTACTCATTGAAATCAAACGATTGATTCACTTCCAGATAAACGTCAACCAGACGGTGGCTTGAATTTTTTAGTGAACGACCAACCATAAAATTATCCGCAAGTGTTGCTCCGGTATAGGCGTCCAACTCAGCAATTTCGCCCGGCGACAAGAAACGGTCGCTGTCTTTATCGCCTTTCAATTTGTGCAAAAATACAGGCAGTGACTCTTGCCTGAATCGGTCCGGAGCTTTGCCATCAGACTTCCGTTCTGAAAAAATACTAAAAAATTCTTCGTCACTGTAATCCAGCACATTGCTGTTCAGTTGGCCACTGGAGTCAATTTTTTCAACCGTATTGTCGAACCGATTCGTTGCAACACTTTGGCTGACATATAGTGGCTGTATAAACTCACCCTCGACAGATTCCAGCCAAATGGCATACTGCGGCCAGCGCATTGCGGGGCCTTTTTTAAGCTCTACGCTTATTTGACTGTTGTTATAGTCACCCACCACCTGATAGTTTATGGAATCCGGAGGACGGCCTTCGAACCTGTCGTTAATCCGAAGTTGAATACCCCACTGATGAAAACGTTGCATTGGTGTGAACTCAATCCAAGACAAAATCAAAATCAAACTCATAACGACTATGGAGATCTGTGGTGCGAGACCATACTTGTCAGATTTTTTCAAAAGACCAACAGGATTAAGATACTTCTTAATGGAAGTGAAATTATTGAACAAGTGCCAAAATGCACTCGCCAGGAATACAAACCCTATTACACTATGAATAATGGCCGTTGTGTTGTTATAACTCTGGCTAAACATAAGTAATGACGTCACCAGAATGACAATCAACGCAAATGCGATGCTGGTGGTAGCAACTATTCTTCTATATACAACTTTGCTCATTCCATTAACCACGCAACATTCTTTTGAGAGTGTTATCCTTGTCCACCATATGATGCTTGAGCGCACCGGCAACGTGTAAAACAACAACGCCCGACAAGATCCAACCCGATAAACTATGAATCTCTTTGCCAATATCAGACCAATAGGCGCTGTAAGCTTGAGCTTCACCATTAATATAGTTGGATGGAATCACTTCTAACCCAAACACCGGCACACCGAAACCACCCAAACCCGAATACATTATTCCAGAGATGGGTAGCACCAACACCGCCACCAGAAGCAACCAATGCACAACACGTGCAGTAACTTGCTCGAATTTTGTGTAGTCACCAGAGGCTTCCGGCCAACCCTGTATGAGTCGATACAACACGCGAAACACCAATATAACGAGCAAAAGCATACTAATGGTTTTGTGCCAATCGTATAGCCAGTACGCATGGCCATCGGACATATAAAACCCCATAGGTATTAGAAGCAATATGGTGAATGCGACGCTCCAATGCAGTACGCGTGCACTAAGCGTCTTTTTCGATGTACTAGGATTCATGACTTGTCTCCATTGCCGATTCTTTACGGATTAAAGGGTTACCACGCCAAAGTACCTGACTTTCATTAAGCTCGATCAAATACGGTGTAGCGTAAACCTCAAAATGGTCGTGCAGTGCCATATCCCCGTCGATAATGATTGGAATTTTTATGTTGTGTTTTGACACAAACGTCTTAATTGACGCTTTATCGACATAGAGCGTATTGAAGACCATAAACGTTTTAGGGAATTCACTACTCACTTCGCTATTTACGTTGCTTAAGTATTCTTCACAACCGGGAAATTGAGGCATTGGGCATAAAGCGTCAAAAAATATCAGCTTCACCTTGCCTTGAGACAGATCATCGGGCAAGTTATGTGAATGCTTAGTCTCTTCACCCCCAATTGCATTGAACGAAAAGGTTAGGGCATATAAAGCGATTAAAACTAACTTAAAAATATTCACTACTTTTCTCCTTTCTCGTTGAGATGCAGAACTTCCTCTGTACTTCCCTTAAACAAAATCTCACCATTTTTCACTAGAATGTGGGTAGGTGTTTTTCGCACTTTAAACTGACGCATGACCGAAAGATTTTCATCAGCGATAAACTTCTTGATTTCTGATTGGGAACTCAGAAAATCTTGAATTTGTTGATCGGTAATATTGAATTTTGGTGCAATCCAAATTACGTTCTGGCCGCCCTTCGATAGCGCAGAAATATTTTTTGAGTTCGCAACCGGCCCTTTATCACTGTAACCATCTTGCCAAACATCAAAAAATACCAAATGTACAGTCTGATCTTTTACAGCCAAAGCGCTAGTGAGATCATCCTTGTGTAATGGCTCTATTGCCACTACAGGGAAGGTTACAAATAAACTCAACCAAATAAGTAATTTCATTGCGCAACCTCCTCGATTGTTTTGCTAGCGGCGGCTTCGATTCTTGCATCGAGCTCATCGGTCGCCAAAAACGATCGGTAAACCACCCTACCCTCAGCGTCAATCAATATGTGATTCGGGGTACCCATCACACCGTAAGCCGCAACAATCTCTCCGGACTCATCGATGATCGTAGGTAAGCTGATATTGCGATCGCCATACAATTGATTAATATTTTCCACCGAGTCATTAATACCTACGTTAACCATCACGACTTCGACCTCATCACCAAACTCGTTGAATATGGACTGAGCGTGAGGTAGCTCCCGTTTGCAGTAGCTGCACCATGTGGCCCAGAATTTTAGATATATTGGCTTTTTGCCAAGAAAGTCATTCAACTCAATCTTTTCCCCGGTAAGCGTGGTACCGCTAAACGGTATTGCCTCTGCCCCTGGTTGTAGTGCGCTAGCCGGTGCGGCTATTGCAGCGTATAGACTGATAGCACCAACAGCGCGAAAAATAGCGTTTGAAATATTCATTAAAAAATCCTCCAGTTTTGAATACTTAAGAAAGCTAGGTAGAGACCGGCGGCCACCATCAGCAGTGACAGGATCGTTTTGATGGCGAGCATCCAAGACCCGGCTTTTGGTAATCTGCCTAAGGCACCCGAGCAGGTGCCTGCCACCAGCAACAGTGCGCTCATACCCAGCGAGAAAAGAAACATTAGGGTTCCACCTGCGAGCCAATCGCCATTGGCTGCCACGTACATAAGCAACATACCCAGCACCGGCGAGGTACATGGCGCCATCACAAGACCGCTCAGGGCGCCACCCCCGAATAGCGAAACAGGGCCTTTAGCCGATGTAGAGAAACTCGGCGCAAAACTGGGTAATACCAACCAGCCCTGCATCCAAGCTGCGAACAGCCAACACACTAGCGCCATTAAACCGAGGGTAAGTGGGTGACTGGCGACAGCGCCAAACAGTTGCCCAGAGAGTGCCGCCAGTATCCCCAGTAGTGCGTAGGTCGCCGACACCCCAATAACGTAAATCAGTGCATTTATGAAAGAGTTACCTCGCTCCATACTTGCGTTGCCGACCATAGCGACCGTGATAGGTAATAAGGGATACACACAAGGTGTCAGGCTGGTTAATAAACCAGCAACGAAAACCAGGGCAAAAATACCGATAGATAGATCACCACTGGTCAGTAAATTTTGTATCTCGAATTCCACGAGGTTTGTCTCCGCCAGTAACTGTTGAATAGATTTATACCCAAAAGCCCGATGAGACTTATCAAATTCAGGTAAAATCGAGGTCAAATCGTCGTTTGGCGGGATTATGTGAATAAATTCAGAGGGTTATAATGCTCGTATGAAATGCTACGAGCTTCTTTGATATGAGTATTTGGCAGTTTGAACCCTTTACCTACGACACACGCAGCGGTGAACTCAGCGCGCGCAACCAGTCGGCCGTCGTACTCCGTCATAAAGTGGCACAGCTGATTTCCTACCTGATCGAGCATCGTGAACGGCCTGTCAGTAAAGAAGAACTGCTGGATAAATTGTGGCAACACGGTGACTACCGCGAGCGTTCGCTCACCCAAAGCATTCGCGAGTTGCGCCAGGCACTGGGCGATAACGCGACGAACCCCGAATTTATCCGCACCCTACCCGGGCGCGGTTACCAATGGATTGCCAATGTTAGTCCGGTGCGTGAGGCGCAAACTCAAGCTAAAGCGAAACGGACGATACCCATGGTGGCGGTGGCAGCCTTGTGCACTGTCATTTTTGGAGTGGCACTATGGTGGTATCAATCCACGCCGAAAGAAAACAGCAACCCCTCGTCAACGACGTCGTTGATAGTATTGCCATTTACCAACCACACCGGCGACGCAGCACTTGATTGGCTGCAGCTAGGCTATGCCGATATGCTGGCGAAAACGCTGGCGCGCACCGGCCGAGTACAAATCACTCCGCCCTCAACCGCCGCTGAACTATTGGCCGGAGCCGGTCTCGACTGGCCAACGCTGCCTGTGTACATTCAAAGCTTATTGCAGGAACAGGGCACAGATGCGGCACTGATCGCCAGTGTCCGCCTGCACAAGCAAACCCAAGTTATCGATTTTCAAGTTCTGAATCGCAGTGGCAAGGTTCAGCAGGGTTCTTTGACCTACCCATCGTTGACCGACGCAACAGCGGAGGTCGCGGGCCAGCTGTTACAGCTAATTGCGCCCGACAGTGGCAACATCGTACCTAAGTTGACTCTCGCCGGGGATTCACCCGAGATCGCACTGGCCAGACGAGTGCTTGCCGAAGGCATTAGTGCACTGCAGACTGATGGCCCGGCCCGTGCCGACGAGCTTTTCCAGGCCGCCGATTTACTGGTTAAAGGTGACCCCTGGATTACCGCCTGCCGCGCGAAATCTGAACTGCTTAAAGGTCAATGGCAGAGTGCTCGCGAACGCTTACAGGACTTGCGAGCCCAGCCTAACCAAGCACCGCTCAAAGCCTTTGTTGAGTTCTGGTCGGCACAGTTAGCGTTTCGCGAAGGTCGGGTAGACAGCGCGGATGCGCATCTGGAAGTTGCGATCAATCAGGCTTTAGACTCGCACACCATAGATATACTTGCCGACGCCTACCACCTCAAAGCGGAAATCGCCTGGCTGCAACAGCGTTGGTCGGACTACCAGCACTGGCGTGACCTCGCTTCACAGGTGCTACCGAATAACGATGATATGGCAGTGGAAGCCAATCGCTTGCTGTACCTGGGCAACCCGGTGGGCGAGGGGCTGGAGCGGCCAGAAATCAGCGCTCAGCAACAACAAGCTCGCATAAAACAACTTAAACGTGCACTGGCGTTTTACCAAGCGCTGGGCAACAAACCGCAAACGGCCACCAGTCATTTGGCCCTGGCCCGCAACTACACCCTTGCGCTGGAGCAACGTGAACAGCATCTCAACCGGGCGCTTGCCCTGTTTAAAACGCTCGGACAACCTTACGAGCTGGCCGAAGCGCAAATTTACGCTGCGTTTTTCTATCTGCAAGAGCACCGCGGTCAGGAGGCGTTTGATGTTATCACTCAGGCGCAAGCCACCACAGCACCGCTGGAGAATTACCGCAACCAGCACACGCTGACATTTTATCGGGCTTTTGCACTGCTTGATCAGGGTCTGGATCAATCCCATCGCGGCCTCCATACCGGTAACGCGCAAATACTGGAACAGGCCGTGGAAACATTCGACACCTTGCTGCAAGCGCCGGTCACTTCGATGCTGCGTGCACAGGCATTGGTACTGCAAGGGTGGGGGTTTGCCGACCTAAAGCGCCACTCACAGGCACTGACTAACTATCGCGAGGCCATGACCCTGAGTGAGTCAACCAATCTAACAGCCACCTTTGGCTACGCCGTTTACTCGGCCATGCACTCGCACCTAATGCTGGGCAATTATGACGCGGTTATTGCGCTCGGCGATGAACCCGTTTACACACGCCAGCAGCTTGCCTATCTAGCTCGCGCCAATTATGAACTCGGGGACTTCAAAGCGGCGACAAACACCCTTGCGACCATGAAGCGCGACTTCGCGGACCTTTGGAGCAAAACCGATGAAAAGCGGCTGAGGCAATACGGGCAAGCCGATGCCGCCAGTGCGCGGGTAACCCTTTCGGCCGAGTTGCCGGCGCACGGCATTTACTGTGAATCTGATTGGCTGGTGGCGATGAATGAACCGTAAGGAAAGGCGGCAATTTTATTGAATGGCGCTGGCGTCTTCTAGGTTTGGGCTCTGCACCAGCTGGGGCTGAATAGTATTCTCTAACCGATAGACTTGTGACCAATGCTGTTGGATCAGCGCAATTGCCGCATGCTTTTGTTCAGAAAAAAAGCGTTGCATCTCTCCACTTTCGACCATGTTTGCCAATCCCACCTGCAAACGCTCAATCAGATCTGGACGGCAGGAACACACCATAAAGTGAACTGAGATTGGGTAAACCATCAAGATGCTCTCACTCGCCACTATATTAGGGTATTTATCCTGATACGCGACAAAGGTAGGCTCAATCTCCTCGACGCCCAAGGGGATGTAGTCGAAGCGCTTAGCCATCAACATCGGAAACAGTGCGCCGAAGGTTGGTGCCTCGAGCACCCTCAATCCGTTGGCTCGCAGAATTGCAGCATCGGGCCAATCGCGCCCCATTCCCGCCGTTAGCCCCTGTAAGTCGTCGAGCGACTTTAGCGCTTCAAAACGATCTTCATCCTGTCTTCGAATCAAAAAATTGCGATAGCCCAATAAACCGTACTGTAATGGCTGTCGAATAATGGTGATTTTGGGATTGGCTATCTCTTTATGCCAGATAGTGGTCGCCTGAAAATCGAATTCCCCTGTTTGGGTAGCGTGACGGGCACGCAAAGTGGGAGTTTCCCGATCAAATCGGGTGAGACGCCAGGGGCCAAACTCGTCCTCACTAGCCGTCAGAGCATGCTCAGCGAGGCTTAGATAGTATTCCGCTCTGCCTGGGGCGCCGTTTCCGGTCCAGAATTGGTAAGTCGATTCCTGTGCACTCCAAGCGAAATCAGACCCTAGTAACCACAGCACAATGCAGAAAGCAGCCCGCGATCTGACGCTGAATGTATTTTGCGTCATACAATCAGTTTAGTTCAAAAAGAGCGGGCCTCATATTAGAAATATAGTTTTTAAGCAGCCTGCTAGGGAACAAAATTAACTTCTACCGACTCCTTATCAATATCAAAGTGTGTCTGCTGCGAGTTTGTCGCTCGCATAACAAAAGACCAGGGCTCACTGATTTTCTCAATAGCCGGGCCTTTAAACTGGGCAAAGAGCGCGTGCAAACGGCCACTAGAGTGGATACGCTCAAGCCCCAAGGCCAACCGTTCTGCCAACTCTGGGCGACAACCGCATACCAAAAAATAAACAGGCAATGGGTAAACCAACATAACCGCGTGAGACTGGACTATATCGGGGTATTTGGGTTGGACACTTGTTAAGGTCGCGTCTATTTCCTCAACACCCAGGGGTATATAGTCAAACCGCTTGGCGACCAGCATCGGAAACAATTGCTGGAAGGTTGCGGATTCCACCACCGCCAGCTGATTTTCCCGAAGTACCTGTACATCGGGCCAGCCTTGCCCCAAACCTGCTTTGAGTTTTCCGAGTTGTGAAGGCGATGTGATTTTCGCAAACCTCGCCTCATCTTCCTTTCTGATCAACAGGTTACGATAACCGAGCAGGCCAAACTGGAGAGGATGCGGTACAATCAAGCGACCACTTTCGGTAAATTCGCTGGGCAGTACCGTAGTGGCATGAAAATCGAACTCACCACGATCCATTGCTCTGCGCGCTCGCAACACCGATATTTTTCTGTCGTATTGCGCGACTTGCCATGGTCCGTACTCTGGCTCGGTAAGTGCCAGAGCCTCTGCGGCGACTGCAAGATAATAGGCTTGGCTGCCGGGTACACCATTGCCCAACCAGTAGCGGTAGGTGGACTTTTCAGCCAAAGCGTACGTACTGCCCACAAGCAACAGCAGCAATAAATAGGTATGCAGCGGTATAGTTCTTGTTATGGTACGTGCCATATACACAGTCTAGTAGAAAGTGAATAATGCGCCAGTGATTATTACTCTGTTAACCCACCCGCATGAATTTAGCAAAACCACCAATACCGGTCGGCTGGCTTGCACACGCTTAACCATCCAGGCAGCAACGGCTTGCTACCGGGTACCGTGGCAACGTAAGCAACCAAACCAAGATTTGCTGGCACGATTGAAAAAACACTCTAGCGGGCTGATGTATCCCTCTCCCGACGCCATTAAATTAAGTACTAAAGCAAGTCCGTCGCTGCCAGAACATATAGTCATAATTGACAGCACCTGGCAGCAGGCAAGGAAGATTTACAATCACAGCCCGTATATACAGGAGCTGCCATGTTACGCATTGACTGATACGGAAGCGTCGCGCTTTACAATGAGGCGAAATCAGCTGGAAGGAGGTCTATGTACTCTGGAAACGGTTGCTGCGTTGGCAAAATTGAATAACTTACCGCAGCTGGCCGAGTCGCTGTACCGTGATCTCGACCAGCTGCAAAGCTGAAATAATAACGTTAGCGAATGCGGCGCCAGTGTTCACGCTCAACCACTTTGCCGTCTTCTTTACGCTCTGTATACCAGTCATCCCCTTCTAGCCGAAAACTAAAAACGTAGGTGGTACCTTCGGCAACATCGTAAGACAAAAGCTGCGGTATTTCGGTATATTGGTTCCCTACAATTTGATACTCACCTGTACTGGCCGCCCAAAATTCACCTTGCTTTTTTGACACGAACGCAAAGTCGGTGCCGTTTAGCATCTTGCGTGAACGAATGCCGTCAATGTCGTATTTAATCTCTTCGTCTTTGGTAATGACCCAACCGTCGACCAACTCCCACGTACCCGCTAACGTGTCAGGTGCGTCTTGTGCCGCCGACCAGGAAGAGAACAAAATAAATACAGTAAAAATAAACCAAGAAAAATGTAGCTTTGTCATAAATACTCCTAAGTAATATTCGGCTTGGCTTAAATAACAATCCGAATCCATTTCCGCGCAAAAGCGGTATTGTTAAGTTTGGAGTATCTCTATCAGGCAAAATAATTTTATTGTTTTACGGGCAAGTCCCGCTTTATAGCCGGGCCAATTCTGGCACAGAGGAAGGTAAGCCGCCACCAAGACTCGCAAGCTTTACATTTTATGACAGAGCCGGCTTGCGACTAGCGGAAAAAAACCGCCGGGGGTTAACCCGGCACAAGGGGGATGGGACATTAAAAAGTACTGATGTTACTGGCACCACTGGTGTGAATATCCGTACTCGGCGCGCCACCATAACGCAAGTTTGATGCACCCGATAAATTCACCTTAAGGTGGTCTGATGCGTTCAGCGTCATATTGGAAGCACCAGAGGCATGAACACTCACATCACTCGCCACAACATCTTTAGCCACGAAGTGACTGGCCCCGGACGCCTCAATGCGAAGCGACTGAGCGGTGCCCGTACCGTTAGCCTCAATACGCGAAGCGCCGGACAAGTGAGCTGACATCCGCTCAATAGCGACATCGCCCAGGGCAACATTAGAGGCTCCGGACAAGCCAATATGCAGCTCTTCAGCCTCTATAGACCCAATGTTAAATTCTGAGGCACCAGATGCTTTAACGCGCAACTCTTCGGCATTAATATCACCCGCTCGCACTTTGGTTGCACCGGATATCTCCATCGAAGCGAGATTCTCAAGCTCAGCGACAACGGTAACTTTGACACTGTCGCTGTGGCGCCAAAAATCCCAGAAGCCGCTATTGCGCTTAATAACAAACTTACTTCCGGAAACGCTTATATCGACTTTATCTTTGTCTTTCTCATCAAACTCGACAACGGCTTCATTGTTGTTCCCTTGCGTCAGCACAACCTCAACATCACCCGCAAAATACAGATCATCCACACCGTCTAAATCTACGGTTTGCGTCGAGGTAGCCGCGTGAATGCTCGTTGTTAAAAGCAATATTGCCGTAGCTGTCAGTCCCGTTAAGGTCTTCATAATCGTTCTCCATACTTACTCGTTACTGAGTATTTCGCTCTTATCAACTAGACGCGAGCTAGAGCCATAAAGTTGCAGTACAGAGATATTTATTCAGAAGGGATGAGGTCTGGGTTGGCAAGTTCAAAGATACGCACATCGGCGGCGTTCACAATCTCGAGATATTCTGACTTATGGCGATTAAATAAATCTCTCAACTCACCTTCTTCACGCAATTTAGCCAAACCCCACTTTAGGCGCTTGGCCAACTCTGGTTGATTTGCACTAACCACCAGATACACTGGCAATGGGTACTTAATAAGAAGATTGGGGACAACCGAAATCCCGCTGTATTTTTCCCCGTAACGCGCCATCGTTGGCTCGATTTCTTCGATACCCAAGGGCACATAATCAATACGCCCGGCCAACAGGTTGGGGAACAGATGAAAAAATTCAGAAAAACCTTCAACACTGAAATTATTTGCCTGATATATCCCGATCTCAGGCCAGCCACGACCTTGTCCTGCCACCAATTTGGCGAGTTCTTGGCGGCTAATATCTTGAAACTTTGCCAGGTGTTGAGTTTGAACCAGCAACTGGCGGGTACCCAACAGGCCAAATTGAATAGGCTCACGCACTACAATAACGCCCAGGGCATTCTCGCTGGCGGAAAAGGTGGTGGCTACAAAGTGAAAACGCTTGCCCTCGGCCAATACCCGTCGGCTGCGCACCGCGGGAAGGTGGGTCGTATCGGAGATTAGCTTATAGCCTCCGAATTTTTCCGTAGAGCGGCGCAAAGCCGCGTCCGCCACGGCCATTTGATACTCATTGCGCCCGGGGGTATCGGCGCCCATCCAAAAGATGTACTCGGGTACAGGCTGTGAATCGCTATTTTCAGCGTCAGCAAATGGCGCCCCAAAGCACACAAGCGGCAAAAGCCAAAATAGACGAGCGTACATTCAAATCCCCAACCCACAGCACTGTAGGATCTAAGTATGGTCAGTTTTTATCGCGAGTGCCAACCGATGCCTCCAAACCTAGATAAACCGGCGTAGCGAGCGCCAGGGGAAGTAGGTAAAACACACAGCGATAGGCAAACAGGCCACCTAATATTTGCGCTTTATCCAATTTGGCCGACAACAAAGCGACGAACACGGCCTCAAGCACACCAAGCCCACCGGGTATATGCGTAACGGCGCCGGCCACTGCGCTGACCAACAGCACTGCATACACTAATGCAAAGGATACTTCGCCCCAGAAAAATGTATAGATGACCGACGCCATCAATGTCCAGTGCAGGCACGCCAGCAGCAACTGAACCGCGGCCAAACGAACCGACGGTACGGTGACGTTTAATGACTTTATCCGATACTCATGCCCCTGCCGAAATACACACAAGCCAAGGTAAGCCAGCACCACAACCACAAAAACAACCCCCAGAGCCTGTAGCATCTGATCGGATATAGCCCAGTTGGCTGGCACATCAATCTGCCCGGAAGAAAAAAGAATGCCCGCTAACAATAAGTAGCCGAGCCAGTTAGTGGCAACACTAATGCCTATTATTTTAGTGACCTCACTGGCGCGAACATCAAAGCGAGAGTACAACCGATAGCGAAACGCGACGCCTCCGACAAGCGAGCTCAAATTGAGGTTAAACGCGTAGCTAAGTATAGAGACCAACCAGGTTTTGGCCGGATGCAGCTTTACACCGAGTAAATAGCGCCCTATTAAATCGTAACTGGCATAGGCGCTGAAGCAGCATAAAGCAAGTGCAGCGGCGATCACAAAAGTTACCGGTTCGTTGGAGCGAAACGCCTCAAGTACTTTACCCCACTCAATGGTCATTGCCTGCTTACCGATCAAGTAGGCCAGCAAGCCAAAGAACGCAAGTGTGAATAACTTTTTAAGAACTGGCCACGTATTTGAGTCGCGCACGCTGGAGGCTACATTTTGCAACGGCTGTACCACAGTTCTCGCTAACACACTCATTATTCAACCTCTGCTTTGCTGTCATACTCAGTGGATTTAACAACACGCTTGGCCCGTTTTGACTCCGGATATTGACGTTGTAGATCCGGGTCCTTAGTGCGGCCATTCGCCGTATCGTGATCCACTTTAAGCTCTCTAATCTTTGGCGTATGGGCCGGGAATAAACCCGACAGTGCAGGAAAGCGGCGCAAAGCATGGTAGGTTAAAAAGTCCTTCACCAACCAATACCATGGACGGTGTTTTACCCAACTTTTTTCTATTTTTACACTACGTTCAACTAAGTCATTGAGTTTATCCGATAGCTGCCTATTGAAGCTGGCACTGTCAACCAGAATATTTGCTTCTAAATTAAACGCTAAACTTAAGGGGTCGAGATTACTCGAACCAATAGTTGACCAGGTGTCATCTATAACGGCAATTTTTGCATGTAGGGGGCGCTCTCGAAATTCGTAGAGCTGAATGTCATTACGCAGAATAAGATCGTAAAGTGTGCGCGCAACGCTGAGCGAAAACGGAATATCCGGGTCACCCTGAATGACCAATCGCACATCTACCCCGCGTTTACGCGCCTTAATAAGGGCGCGAATAAATCGATACCCTGGAAAAAAGTACGCATTGGCTATCCACACTCTATCTTTTGCTTTGCCAATGGCTTGCAAATACGATTTTTCAATACTGCGGCGATTGCGCCGATTATCGCGCGATACAAAACTAACCCTATGACCATCTTCGACTTCAACTGGTGGCCAGATCTCTACACCTTCCAAATTTTTGTCACTGGCATCGCGCACATAACTTTTACACAGCTCGCGTATTGACGCTATAACAGGCCCTTGCAACTCCACCGAATAATCTTGTTTGCCTTCCGGCCCTGATGTCACCATATGCGTATTACAGTAATTAATACCACCGATCATGGCGTATTTACCGTCTATGCACGCGAGCTTGCGGTGTAAACGACGAAACAATTTGGGGCGGCCGTTATACCAGTGCGGTTGCGGATCATATATTTGAAACACAACGCCCGCCGCCGTAAGTTCGTCAATAAAATCGGAATCTAAATAGTGACTTCCCCAGCTGTCAACGGTAAGGCTTACCCAGGCACCGCGACGCAATGCCAACAAAATAGCTCGCTTTAGCGCACGGCCAATGCGGTCATTTTCCAAAATAAAGGTTTCGAGTAGCACCTCGTGCCGGGCATGTTTAATTCGACGAATTAATTGCGGGAAGAAGGCTTCACCATTTTCCATTAGGTGAAAGCTATTACCCTCGACATACGAACCCTGCCTTTTGTGATAGCCAAACATTGAAGTACCTATATTGTGATGCTCGCCAGAAGTGGCGTGTGATCCGACAGCTTATTCCAGGGAGTTTTGGGTAAAGTAATCGGGTGGTGCGTTTGCACCGAACGAACGTAGATTCGATCCAACCGCAGTAACGGAAAAAATGCGGGGAAAGTACGTGGCGGCGCGCCCAGGCCACTGACATACACTTCGGCCATATTTGATTTGCGCTCTAAGATCGCGTGCGAGCGTTGGCGCCAATCGTTAAAGTCACCGGCGACAATAACCGGCTCGTCGCGTGGGATTTTGTTCACCAGATCACTCAATTGCGCCAGTTGAATGCGCCGGTCATTCTCGCGCAGGCTCAAATGAACGCACACCGCATGCAGTCGCTTGCCGTGCGGCAAATTCATCTCGCAATGCAACAAGCCGCGCTCCTCGAGCTTGCCCACAGAAGCGTCGTAGTTTTCCCATTGCTCGATAGAGTACTTGCTCAACAACGCATTGCCATGATGCCCCTGCTGATACACCGCATTGCGGCCATAGGCAAAGCTTGGCCAGAGGGTATCGGCCAAAAATTCATATTGAGACTCACTGGGCCACACTGCGCTGTGGCGTTCTGCCCAGTGATCATGCTGACCGATAACTTCCTGTAAAAACACCAGGTCGGCCGACACTTCGCGAGCGGCATCGCGCAGCTCGTGCAGCACAAAGCGCTTGTTAAAGGTAGAAAAACCCTTGTGAATATTAACTGTCAGTACTTTTAGTTCCGTCACCTGATCGCCATTTTTGCAGCTTTTACAATACTGCCTGTAATTTTGGGGAAGGAAACGACTGTTTTGCTCAACAACCGCCCCTGCAACTTAGAATAGTGCAGAAACAGTGCCGGTTTTTACGAAAAAGGGAATCGGACGGGAAATGAATGTTTGTTAAAGGACAACAAGCGCGCTTTTAAACGGGTGCGCGCTCGCTCCACACACCGCCACCAATAGCCGCAGCGGTAAACAGTGCGCCGGTAGCGGTAGCGATGATCATCCAGGTTTCGGTACTTAAGCCAGTAACGACACCTGTCACTTGCGCCCATGGAAAAAAGGCCGCGACAACAGCGGTAGCCAAAGTGCCTGCCAACCAGTTCCAGGTTCTAATCCGCCGCTCGCTCAACTGAGTTTGCGGCAAACGCGCCATCACTGACTCGGTAAAGCCATCATCATCAAGGTACATTTCTTCGGCCAGTACATCGTCCAGCCATTGGTCAAATTTATCCGAACTCATTGGGTGTCTCCCCTTGCCACTCATGGAGAATCTCTTTCAGTTTAGCTTTTCCGCGCAGGATATGCGACTTGATCGTGCCGACGGGCAAATGCATTAAATTGGCCACCTCTTCGTTGCTGTGTCCCAGTTGGTAGGTAAGGTGTATGGCTTCGCGCTGATGGGCGCTGAGCTGTGCCATGGCCTGGCCCAGGTCGCGCTTAATCATTTCGCCGCTGCCAGGTGCTACGGTACTTGCGCCTGCCCGCTCGACCGCCTCACTGTCCACTTCAGGGAATTTTTTGCGCAGGTGGCTCACCAGTTGATTGCGGGCAATTTGGTACAGCCAGGTAAAGAACTGGGATTCACTCTTGAAGCCTGCCAACGCTTTATACGCCTTAATAAACGCCTCTTGGGCAATATCATCGGCCAACGCCTCATCGCCATTGCACATCTGGCGCAGCGCGACACGCAACCGGGACTGGTAGCGCCGAACGAGCTGGCTATAGGCGTGCTGATCTTGAGACTTAACAGTGCGCTCAATCAGGACGTGGTCACTGATATCCATTAGGGCGTATTACTCTGAATCCGTTACCTTTTCCTTCTCGCGCTTTACGCTCTCTTCCCAGAGCTTGTAATTGACCCCACCGATGGCGAGAGGAATCAGCGCAAGAGTTGCGATACTCAAACCGGCTATAAAGAACAGCGCTAGGAATATAGCGCCCCCAACCCATAGTAAGTACATACTGCGCTTATAGAGTTGGTCCGACTGATTGGCGCTGGTATAGCCCCCGGTAAACAGCGCCTCCGGTACTGGCTGGCCCGCTTCAATCAACTTATTTACCATCTCCATTTGCATCTGCTTACGTCTGTGCAGGCTGTTCATCAAAATGGCCAGGCACGCGATAGGTGTTCCAAACACCATGATGATGGCAATGATCGGCACTAGATCGAACATATTGGCTTCCTCTCGGATAGAACTTCTCTTAGCCTTAAGACGCGGTAACGCTCAAAACAGATGCACATCGCAGTCACAAAAAAGCCACCCGAAGGTGGCTTTAGTGCAAGGAGAACCGCGAAGGTTTAGCCTTTCATGTCCTCAAGCTCCATGCCTTTGGTCTCGTGCACCATAAAAATTACGAAGAACACGGACAGAGCGGCGAAGAAGGTATAAATGCCGTAGGCGGCTGATAAACCAATACCTGCCAGCATAATAGGGAAACTCCAGGTCACCAAGAAGTTAGCCAGCCACTGCGCCAAACCTGCAATCGCCAGACCCGAGCCGCGAATTTGATTGGGGAACATTTCGCCCAACATCACCCACATTACCGGCCCCCAGGACAGGTTGAACAAAAATACATAGATATTCGCCCCATACAAAGCCAACAAACCCGACTCCTGCGACAGATTCAGGTTACCCGCGGCATCCACCGGAGCTCCGGCAAACGCGTAAGCGACAATACCCAGGCTAATGGCCATACCGGCCGAGCCGAACCACAGCAGTGGTTTGCGGCCTATTTTGTCCACCAAAAAGAAGGTAATTAAACAGGCGGCAATGCTGATAGTGCCCGACAACACATTGGTCTGAAGCGCTTCACTCTCGGTAAAGCCAGCGGCTTCCCAAAGTACAGCGCCGTAGTAGAACACCACATTGATACCCACAAACTGCTGCAACACGGCCAGCCCAATACCCACCCAAACAATAGGGCGAACACGACCTTTGACCTTATCGTATAGGTCGGAGAAACGCGGACTGTGGTGATCAGAGGCTAATGAGTTGGCAATTTCGGTGTACTTAGCAATGCCGTCGACATCACCGTAAAGGCGAACCAGGACCGCTTTGGCTTTCTCTTCTTTACCGCGTGCCACCAAGAAACGGGGACTCTCTGGAATCACCAATAGAGCAAAGAAGAATATACCGGCGGGAATAAGCTCGACCCAGAACATCCAGCGCCAGGTTTCGTAACCGGCCCAAAACATTTCTGTAGAGCCACCTGCGGTTTCGGCGAGAAAGTAGTTGGAGAAGAACGACGCGGTAAGCCCCGAGATAATGGCAATTTGCTGCACTGAGGTCAGCATACCGCGATATTTGGCCAGCGCCACTTCACTAATGTAAGCGGGGGCCATAACAGACGCGGCGCCAACCGCCATCCCTCCCAAAATACGATAGAGCACAAACTCGGCGGTGGTAGTGGCAATACCAGAGCCCCAGGCCGAGACAATGAAAAATGCCGCTGCAACCACAAGCAGTGCTTTACGGCCGTACTTATCCGCTAGACGGCCTGCAAACAGCGCACCTGCCGCACAGCCAAGCAGCATAGAAGAAACACTAAAACCGGTACCGGCCGAGTCGGAATCAAAGGCGATTTGCAAACCTTTTACCGTACCGTTGATAACACCACTGTCGTAACCAAACAAAAACCCACCGATAGTGGCGATGCAACTGATAAAGACAATAAAAGCTGTACTGCCCTGATTTGGGCCCGATGTGTTGCTCATGGATTTTCCCTATTATTGATTATAGTTAAATCGTTGATAGCCGAGCAGACAGGCCATCGATTAGGCCTTGGGATCATATACGTAAAAAGGCCACGTAAACAAGCAACTGCGCATTTACGTGGCCAGCCGGACTATGGCTCTCCCGACATGAATTGGGCAGTTCCGTCTGTGCGGCTAAGGCCCTTATAGTCAATTATACCCTCAGATTGGTCGCATGAGTAGCGTTTTACAGCCCGAATACGAATCGACGCCCCAGCAGGAAGTTGGTCAGGGCCACTGTTGCCATGGAGGCACCCTTAGCCATTAGGGGTACTGCCGACAATGCCAGCACCAATTGCAGCACACCGCTGCCCAAGGCCAAACTAAGCAAGAAGATGGCAAGATACTTTTGTGCCGACTGACGGCACATCGAATGATGACAGCGAAAGGTAAAACTGTGGTGGAGAACAAACCCCAAGGCATAGCCCAGCACTAAGCCGGCCACATTGGCCCACTCATAGGCCACGCCCACCGCCACTAAGCTCACAAACAGCGCCAAATCCGCACTGCCGAGCACGGCACCGGTAATGGCAAAACGCGTAAGCTGTGGCCCCCACTGGCCCAAGGGATTTATCATTGCACCTAAGGATACAAACCAGGCGTGACAAATGAGTGACAACTGCACCATCAAGACCCTCGCTTTTATTGGCCTGCTGCTTTGTATGCGCTGTGCTCATAGCGAGGAACCCAGCGAGGCCTCGACTGGCGGCATAGCCCTTTTTACCACTGACGGCTGCAGCCGCTTTCCCGATGGCACCTGGGCCGATCAACAGTTGTGGCAAAATTGCTGTGTGCAACACGACTTCGCCTACTGGAAAGGGGGCAGTTACAGCGAACGCGCGGCAGCCGATCGCGAGTTAGAAGCCTGCGTGGCGCAGTTGGGTGAATCCGAAATTGGTTTGTTGATGTTTCTTGGCGTGCGGATCGGAGGAACACCCTTTGTGCCCACTGATTTCCGCTGGGGCTATGGATGGCAACAGTGGCGCGGCTACCAAGCGCTGAGCGAAGAAGAACACTCAGAAATTAATAAAGCCCTGCAGCAGATGGACCCACTGCTAAAAGCGAAGCTACCGAAGGGGTTAACACAACCCGAACACGCCAAGCTCGCGAGCCCCGAGCAGCCCATCACACAATAAAAAACGACCTCTGTATCGGCCAATAGAGGTCGTTTCAGTCAGCGGCCTACATTCATTGCTCCGCTTACTTAGGGCAGGCGCCGTATTCGTTATCGCCGGGCTTGCTGTCCATCACCATAAACACCAGCAAAACAATAAAGCCGATAACGGGTACAAATGCGATCAGCAGCCACCACCCCGTTCGACCGGTGTCGTGTAAGCGCCGCGCGGCCACCGCTATACCAGGAATAAGAACGGCCAACCCATAGACAAGGCCTAATAAGCCCCCGGTACCGACGACCCGATCAATCACGCCTAGTAAAATGGCAATAATTAAATTGATCAGCACAAACATCCAATATTCGGTACGTCGCGCTCGCCCGGTAAACTCTGCGTATTTCTTTAAGACTCCCAGGTACCAGTTCATACTGTCTCCTTGTCACCCCTAAAGATTTGGTAGCGGCTCCAGCGGGGCATAACTGCAGCTAAACGCCGAAGGTCTATAGTAGCGTTATCCGACCTACTCTGGTCAAGCAAAATAGCGTGCTACTTTGCGCTTAAGTATCGCTATCAACTCGCTGTCCATGTACTCGTAGTTATCTGGAATGTCCAACGATACAACCGACCGGGCTTTAATGGCCGAACCAAATTTATGTGCCAACTTCTTTTTGTGGGACTTTTCCATCACAAATATAAAATCGGCCCATTCAATATCTTCCCGACCCACGTGCACAACAGCATCATTGCTGATCCCTGCGGAATACACCTGCTAACCGTCGATGTCAGAAAATACGGCTTCGGCCGTGGGGCTGCGCAGTTGGTTTTTGCTGCATAGAAACAGAATGTTAGGCACTCGCATCTCCTACTACCGACACATACTTCAACACGCAACTTTTAGGCTACGGCAACAGACTCTGTGGCGGTGAAGCGCTAGCTATCGGCATAAAGTAAATATAGTCGTGATGCACCAGCTCACCACTAACCAAAGTACCCGCATTGGGCTGGTTATCGGGCCAGGGCTCAAATTGTTGCTCCTTACAAGGGCCCTGATAGCAATTCCATGCGGTGTACGCCTGCACCGAAGCCAGATAAATATTCAATACTCCCGAACCCACATACGCTCCGACCGGCACCGGCGCACCGGCACCAAAAGGCTGCTCTGCGGAGTGAGCATTGCCACTTAGGGCAATGAGCTGCGTGTTTTTTGCTAAGACTTTTATGGCCTGTCCCATTTGCCGCTCACGAACACTCTGAGACGATTCGAATTTATTATAATCATCATGTTGATAGTGTATTGATAAGGCATAATCCTTAGTCAATACTTGCAATTTTTTTACTAATTCAAACATCGCTTGAGAGTGCCGACCATCGGTGCCAGACCACGCAAAACCCAGCAAGCTTTGCGCAGAGCTATCCAGCTCCAAAGACACCGTAACCCGTTCCGGGTGTTGGTCACTGAGTGCCGCCGTAACCAACTCATAAACAAGCTCTGGAACTTCCCGCGTGCCGTGTATTTCACCAAGGTAAATGTCGCGACCGTCCTGCACAAGCTTATGCAGCGGCGCTGTTAAGTTGGTAACCTCGGCGTAAACAGCACTGGAAAGAAGAAAAGCAAGTACAAACATCCATATTTTTTTCATTGGCATTCCATTAAATTAGGTGGGAATTCGCGAAGAAGCCTTCATAGACTCGACGAAGCTATTCAGCCCACGCTGTAACAATTCCTTAGGCTGTTTATCCCTTAGTATCCCATTGGAGTCCAGCTCACTACCCAGCAGCGGTATTGCAACGGAGGCCTCCTCAACGATACTGCCCGACATGGTGGTAAGTACTTCGCGCAAGGATGCTTGTGCATGAGTCGCTCTGGGGGATGTATTAATCAGCATAATAGGCATGCCCGGGAACTCCACCCCACTGACCAACCAGTCAAGGGCGTTTTTCATCGGGCCACTGATGCCATGGGCGTACTCCGGGCTGGCAATAATGAGTCCCGAAGCCTCCGCTAGCTGAGCTTTTAAAATATCAACAGAAGCGATACCGCTATCTTCTAAATCGGGATTGAATAGGGGCAAGCTACCCACGTCGCCTAACGTGATTGAAACATTGGCAGCGGCAAGTTCACGTATAGCTTCAAGTGCACAGGTGTTATACGACTGCCGCCGCAAACTGCCGGACAACGCCAGAACCTTCAACACGGCTTACAATTTCTCGCGGTACATGGACACCACTTTATCGACCGCAGGCCGGATCATAATAGAGCCGTTTACATCAACTACAGGCAAATTGTATCTTCGGACCTTTATTCCTGAAGCCTTCATTCGACTGTGCAACTTATCGGCAACCTGAGAGTTATCGACGCTGTAATATTGATAGTATGTACCGGCTTGGCGAAGCTCCTTGAGAGTTTTTTGCGTCCAGCCACAACTATCGCGACCGTAAACAGCCACGTATGAATAATCCATCAGCGGCTCAACGGTGTTACCGGGGCCGAAACGCTCCCAGCCTTTGTAACCTGCGAAGACAATCAGTGCCAAGATTATTAGATTCTTCATTGCTAACTCCTTTTATTAATACCATCCTAGCCGCCCGACATTCTAGTTCAAACTACTCAACACACACAATAAGGCGACGCCGAGCAATCCAATCCAGCCGGGGTGTTTCGCTTGGGTCGCCAACAGAACCAAAACTCCAGAGGCCGCCATAGCGACAGCAATTGTGGGGATTAGATGTGTTCTTTCAATACTTCCGGTTATCGCTAGCACCAAAAGCATGTACCCCACCATCCAGCCGAAAATACTCGATATATGCCAGGTAGCCCAAAGAATTCTAATGTGTTTTTCCCGGAAGGGCTTAGGGGCAAGTGTTGGAACAATCGAATTTATTCTGAGCTTTTTAAAAATAAGCCATTCCCCTAACAAGGAATGCACAAATCCAACTGTTACGCTGAGAATACCAGCAATCAATACCAATATATCCACGATTCAATTCCTTTTAGCCAGCGTCGTCACCTAGTGAACAAATTTTCCTGTCCGCAAAAAATTCTTAGCTTGCTGAATTACATTAGCGTTTCTCATTAAAAAGGGGTGCGATACAGGAACCACAATATGATCCACCATGCCATCGACTTTGGTCCGCGCAACGGACACCTTACCATCATCCGGATTGGGTAGCATAAGCGATAACAATAGATTAATCGTAGAGCTGCCGGCAATCACACCAACCTCATAAGTTACTGGCCCCAGAGAATTTGGCACACTAGAGCTCTCAGTACCCAACTGACTACCTGCTGGTCCGTTGATAAGAGCAAAGCCCGGTATATTTTTGAGATTATCGACAACTTCGCTACCCTTATTAGGCGGCCCCAACATCACCACACGCCCTAGATTTTCGATAGAATTTTCGGCTAGATACTTTCTCACCACAATTCCGCCCAACGAATGGGTCACAAAGTGGACGCGTGTATAATTACCACACAGCTGCAAGGCTTTAGGAATATGATCGCGGGATATTTCTTCAATCGTAAGCTCGGTAGAGGGGTAGCCATAGTTTACGACGGCGTAACGATCCTTAACCAATGCATCTTCCATTTTGCTCATCGAACGCTCGGTTCGCGCCATGCCGTGTAAAAGCACGACGCAGTCATCGGCCCAAACAGGAGAGTAAAATGACAGAAAATAGATGACTAAAACGGACGGGAAAACACCTATGCGCGAACGCGCGTGAAGCAATATGCCTCGCTTAGACATCAACTTGGCTTATGATTTGAATTTATTGACGAACACTTCATACTTGCCTATTTGAACCTACGACATTTCGTCAAGTCGCTTATTGGCGCGAATCCCCAGAACCATACCTGCGACGCCAAAACCAAAGCCCATAGCACCAAACAAAAACCCCAGCATAGAAAATGAATCCATAATTGTCGTCTCTATTACGCTATGACCAGAAAAATATCCTTAGTACCAAAATGAAAAATACAATCGGATCACGTTTGCATCAAAGTTATACATAGGCTCTTCGCCGACAACGGCATCTTCAGCCAGCACGTTGCGGAAATTTTCGTAGTCAAACTGAAAATTGTCCCAGTACAAGTTAACGGTACTTTTATCGAACACCCACAGCCATTGCTCCGGCACATAGTAGGTGACACCTAAACCAATAGTATCGGAGGTGTATTCACTAAGCTCTTTATCACGGGCAAGAAAGTTTTGCGCATCGCGGTAGGGGAATAAATCCGAGTAGAAATCGGCCTGAGTTTGCTCGTAACTGCGATACTTCAATTCAAACAACCAGCGCTCACCCCAGGGGTGGGTATAACGCAGCTCCCAGTTGCTAGCCTCAATGCCCCAGCTGTCTTCGTACAAACGGTAATCGGCACGCAGGCTGGCACGATAGGGCAAATAATAAATTGCCCGCAATGCCGCTGCGTCGGAATTGCGGGTCTCCGGGTACAGTTCTTTTTGATAACTGTAGCCCTGCGCGGCATTGGGGTCCAGGTAGCGAACTTGCCGATAGGGATTGTTCAAAAAGCCTTCATCCACAGCGGATTCAAAATTAAACGCCGCGATCAGTGATTTGGTCAGAATCTGGGTGAGGTTTAGCTGGTAACGGCGACGAGCGACATCCTCTTCGAATTCCGTATTGCCGTTTTGACCCACCGTGTCTTCCCCGTAGCTCATGCCAAGAGTCAGCGTGGTGAGATCGCCAAAAAAACTCTGGCTTATGTTGATGCTACCGGTTTGCGCACTGTAGTCATTCTCTTCACTGCTGGTGTAACCGGCGCGAATAATGGTGCGGTCATTTAAATATTCCGCGCCTATTGAGTACTCGGTGCGCTCCTCGGTGTATTCGCTGGCGGTGGCCAACACATCAATCGATGCACTGGAAACCATATCCACATAGTAGTTGGCAGACACCGCAACGCTGTTGCCAATATTTTTGCGAATTAAAACGGATGGCCCGTCAATGGTGGCTCCGCCGCCATCGTAACTGTGGTACATCACATCCAAGCGGTCGGGCGCCAGCACTTCTGCCTGAACAATCAATGGCAGCAATAGGGCAAAGGCAAGCAGTAGTCTTTTAGTTGCAGCCACAGCCACCTCCGCTGGCACCATCGGCGCCGCGCGCTGCTTCACGCGCCTCGTACACATGGTGTAGATAACCGTTGGCAATGGGGTCGCGGTCAAAACTCATTACCTCGTCGGCCAAATGCGCGCGCTCATAGGGTTTTACCCAAGGCGAACACGCCGACAACAATAAAGGCATTGCGAGCAATAACATACCGCGACTCAAGTATTTCATTCGGCAAGCAGCTCCCGCACCTCGGAGCGATACTTTTCTTCGTAGCCTTTGGGTAAACCGCGATGCTTGTAACGAACGTTGCCGTCGCGATCAATCAAAATGGTGGTGGGCATCGCATCAATCCCATAGGCCTGACTGGCTTTGCTTTCAGGGTCAAACACAATCGGGAAGGTTACGCCTAAATCTTTAGCCATAGCTGCGGCCGCTTCACTGTCCTCTTCTACATTAACGCCCCACAGTACAAATCCGGCCGCGCCATAACGTTGGTGTATTTCTTCCAACACTGGCATTTCTTTGCGACACGGTGCACACCAGGTCGCCCAGAAATTCAGCATAACCACATTGCCGCGCTGTTCTTCCAGACGCAGGTTTTCGCCGCCGTTGCTCTTGAGCGTAAAGTCGGGTGCAATATCTTTGGCGCAGGCACTGGTGGCCGAAAAAACGCCGCATATCAGCACCAAAGACAATAGTTGTTTAATCATGCTTACTCCTATAATGAGTATTTAAACAGGTCATTCTGACCGGTTTGAATGTCGCCTAACGCCGATGGCGGTACATCCCTGCTCCGCACCAGTAACCCGGCACATTAGATCACTGGGTTACTAAAAATATACAGAAAGGCCCATGCGTCCTTCAAAATTGTTGGTGTTGCGGGTCTCACCGAACAGCTCGTGGCTGAACATATGATCGCGCATACCAATATCCAGCGCGAACCAATCAGTCATATAAAATTTATAACCCGCGCCAAAGGTATAGGTCGCATAGCGGTTGCCGGCAAATTCGGTATTGCCGCCGCCAGCGGTAATATAAAAGTGCGTATTAAACGCGGTGTTGGAGCCAATAAATACCTGACCCGGAAATAACTTGTAACCAATCGATAGAGCGTAATAGGTAAATTCGCGCTCCTCATCGTTTAACAATTCAACGGCGCCGCTGAGCAGTTCATAGCTGGTTTTATTGGCTTCGCTGATCCCGTAAATTGCCTCAACAAAAAAGTCTTCGGTGATATGGTAGGCAATGTTGGCCCCGGTGACGGCGTTACTGCCGAAATCCTCAATGCCGAGCACGCCACCATACACGCCGATTTCGAAATTTTCCGAATCGAGCATATCTTCGCTAATGGCGCGACGCTCTATGTCGGTGCCAACAATCGGCTCCAGCGGATCATCATCCTGCGCGCTCACCATGAGCGGCACAAGGCAACAACCTGTTAAAAGAAAACGTTGAATCCAACTCGCCATTCGTTAACCTCATCGTTGTTCTCACGGGTGGTGAGCAGGTAATGATTGGTGTAGTCCAATCTTAAAAAGAATCGACGCGACAAATACACGTACGCACCCACACTTGCCTGCAGTACCGAGTCTTCGCGATCTTCGGTGTCCACCAAGGTGGCGCTGGGGTGAATTTTTATGCTGCCGGCTCCCATACCCAAATAGGGCGATACCCACCAATCCGGAAAGGGCTGATGGGTAATACCGCCGGCGATAATTTCACTGTCGGAAAAACGACCGGCCTGCTGGGCGTAGCGCGCCTCTATGGTTAAGTTACGGGTAAAACGATAACCCAGTGTCAGGGTAGTAGAGTCGGCCCCGCCGAAACCGCCGAAGCCCGCCCCCAATTCAAAACTGCCGTCCACTGCATCGGCGCGGGAACTATCGGCAAAGTCCGGGGTGGTACCGGTGGCATCGATTGTTGCCAACATGGCGTCGCGTTTTATCCAGCCCTCGGTGCCTTTGTCGGTCAGCACTTTAATCCACTGGGTGCGGCTTTTTAGCAGCGTAATACGCTCGCCTTTTTCCAGCGCATGGAATATTGGATAACCGCGACCGGGGCCCGAGTAAACATCTATGTAGGCCGTATCGACCGTAACCACCAGAGGCTCATCGTCGCCAAACCAGCCCGCGTTAACCGGCAGTGCTAGCACGGTGCTGAAGGCCAGCACCAGAGCTGATAATGTTTTGCCAGTTTTTGTCATTAATCGGGTACGTCAAAGGGGTCGTTGTAATACTGAGCACCGATGTCCAACCACTCGGAAATCAGCTTTTGCTCGCTGGCGTTGAGCAGGCCGCGGTGATCAAAGGTAGCATCTTCCTGATCAAACTGGTTCATGCGATTGAAAAAACGGCCACTGAAGATGGCGCCGGCCGGGGTCATTAAGCGTCCCACCGGTACGCGAACCAAAATCGGAATAGGGTTACCCTCGGCGTCCAATATCAGCTCACCTTCCTCGTCGCGCTCAAATTCTCCGCTTTCAATCAACACATCCTGTAGAACTCCCTCAACCACTTCCTGTTCAAAATGCGTTGCCAGCAACTTGCGGTACGAGGTGATGTGGGGGCTGTTATTCTCAGTTGCGGTTAAGTCTAACTGGCCCGCCGGAACCTGCACAAGGCCATCCACGTCCACCGTGTTATGACAGCTGGTGCAAGTATTGTCCGCAAGGATAGCGCCGGCGTCATCTAACACAACTCTTGGCTTTTCCCACAGCGGCTGAATATGTTCCGGGTAATGAATCACCGTGCGGCACTCGGCACTCCAGCTTTGCTGACACAACTCGCTGGCCGGTAGTTTGGTCGGGTCCGGTGTGTCGTAAATAGCGGCGTAGCGATAGCTGAAAGATTCATCTTTGGCGCGCACGGCGGGGTCGGTCCAGTCATCGGTATATTCAATATCCACCGAGGGCGTGCGAATACCGGCTATGCGGGCATACACCTCGGCCATGGTTTCACCCATGTCGGCGAACAACGCGGGCTCGGTATTGGGGAAGGGTACACCAGTAGTGGTAGCGCCGGTGTTAAGCTTCTGCGGCCCCGCGTTAGTACGGCCGTGTGGTATTGGCGAGCCATCCTGGTGGCAGCCCTGACACTCAAAGGTCTCGCCCGGACGTACCTGCAACCAGTGCTCGTGCCGGTCGGATATACGCTGCCCATTGGCGTCTACAATGGAGACTGTAAAAGCGACATCGGCCGGCACCAATGTTTTAACCGAGCCGTCTGGTTCAATGGGCACATAACCCAGAATCTCTTTAAAGCGCTGACCGCCGCTAAAGCCAAAGGCGCTACCGGGAAAGTCGAGAATATCATCGGGCGGCAGCGACACCGCTTTTAGCAAACGCAAGAATCTGGCCGGGCGCTCGGCGGCGGTGAACTGAGCCGGATCACGCAAATTGTTGTAGCCGGCGTTGCTGCTATCCTCACCGTCCATATCGTAGACACTGCTGATATGCAGCACCCCAACGCCTTCTTCGGCAAGATCCGGGTCCACGTCAGGTGCGAGATACTCCACCGGCGCGCGCGGCTCCAGGGTGACTAAATCAGTGTAGTAGACATCCTCTTTGGGCACAATCACCGGCTGCTGCAGGTTGTCATCGAGGTTATATAGCCACAAGCCATACACCGGCGGTGCTGGCTCCAACGGCTCTTCCAGAGCGAGGTTAGCCTCGGTACAGGGCACATAGCGCTCCTCGCTGCCATCCACCTCCGGGTTGGCCGGTTCAATCAGGCGGCACTGACTCCAACTCACCAGCAGGCGATTGGTACCGTCATACAGCGGCGCCAGCGCTGAAAACTCACCGTGGCGAGAGACACTGCCGTCGATCATTACCGGCAGCACAGTCAGGGTATCGAGCGCGGCAGCATCCGCTTCGGTGTCGTCTTCACTGACTGACGCGATCGAGCGATTGCTCTCGACATAGTCAGTGTGGTTTATCGCCACCAAATCGCCACCAAGCAAACTTTCGCGCGGCTTGTAAATGCCCACCAAACGGCCATCGGGCATTAATTCCGGGTTAAACAACCAGGGGGTTTCCTCGCCCAGCAGAGTATAAAAACCGTAGTGACGGCGCAGGTCGGTGCCGTCGGGGCGAGCGGTGTAGTAGCTAATGCGGTTGTTGTTGTAATTGTCAGAGCGGGTAAACAGCAGGCGCCCATCGGCCAACAGTAGCGGCTCCCACTCGTGGCTCTGGTTGTAAGAGAGCTGGTGAATATCAGAGCCGTCGTCGTTCATGGAGTGCAGCACAAAGGCCGGACCGTCACCACTTTCGCTTTCGGCGGCGTACTGAGCTTTGTCGTCATCCAGCAAAATAGCGCGGCTGCGTATTTGCCGGGTGGAGGAAAATACTATGCGGCCGTCGGGCAGGTAGCGCGGGTTAATATCGTCGGCCTGTTCGGCCACAATATCCGAGCTTATAACCCGACGCAGCTCGCCCAACTCAAGGTTGTACTCCCAAATATTCCAATTGGGCTGATCGTCTTCGTCGACATCTTCGAGCTCGGGGGCACGCATGGCGAACAGCAAGCGGTCGCCATCGGGGTGGGCACTTAAATCTTTGACATCGTATTCGCCGCCCGCGAACGCCTCGTCACTGATGTTTATGGTGAGGGCATCATCGGTGGCGCGCTCTTTCAAAAACAATTGCGCGCCGGGGTTAAAGTCACTGCGCCGAAACGGCTCGGGGGGGAGTAATTCGCCGGCCTCATCGCGCGGCAAGGCGCGCTCAATGTAGGCGATGGGTAAGTCGACCACCACCGGATCGGGCTCCTGGCCACCACCTGACAAACCGCCACCACCGCCGCCACCGCAAGCGGCCAAACCCAGCGCAGTCGCCAGTGCCAATGGCAGGGCGCGCCAACGCAATTGTCGACTGGGAGTTGTCATCTGGCTCTGCATATCCGGCCTACCCCTGGCATTGGCGAAAGTGTATTGTTATTGACGCTAGCCGCTATTCTATCCGCATGAAGGGCTAAACCTGCGCCTAATTAATGGTTTTGTGAAGGGGTAGACACCCGTTAGTGGCCTGAACACTCAGGTTTAGCCTGCGCAACCGCCTATAATGTGGCCAATCACAATCATTATTCTATAAACCGTGGAGCCAGGGGAATGTCCCTCACGCCTATTATTATCAAACGGGCTTTATGTGCCGGGCTGTTGCTTTGCAGTGTACAAGCTCTGGCAGGTGCTCGCGAGCAGGCCATGCAAATTCACTCGCGGGTGGCCGGTGTTCCCCCCTCGCAAGCCGTGCTGCTGGCAATGACCGATCACATTAACAATAACGATGTGGCCGCGGCCGTGCGCATGGCCATGGAAAACGACGGCTTTTACCGAGCCACGTTAAAAGCCATGGCCACCCCCTGGACCAATCGCGACTTCAGCCCGTTTGCCCCGCTCAACGACTACACCGCCACCGTTATGGGACTGGTGCGAGATGAGCGCGACTTTCGCACCTTGCTCTATGGCGATGTGCTCTACACCGGCGCCGGCAACCTCGGCCTGCCGCCTTACAGCCTAAATAACAATGAACACTATCAGGCGCTGGAAGCGGCCGACGTCGAATTGATTGATGCACTTACCGAGCAGCCGCAATCGACGTTAACTGGGCTGCCCAGTGCCGCCACCGCCGGGGTTATGACCAGCCGCGCCGGGGCAAAGGCCTTTTACTACGCCGGCACCAACCGTGCCATGTTCCGCTTTACCCTGCTCAACCACTTGTGCCGGGACTTAGAACAGGTGCACGACACCACCCGCACCCCCGACCGTATTCGCCAGGATGTGAGCCGCTCCCCGGGCGGTGACAGCCGCGTGTTTCTCAACAATTGCGTGGGCTGCCACTCGGGCATGGACCCTATGGCGCAGGCCTTTGCCTACTACGACTACGAATACGACATGGAAACCGACCCGGACGCCGAGTTTGGCGCTCTGAATTATAACGGCGAAGGCGAAACCGACCCGGCCACCGGCACCCGCGTTGAGGCCAAGTACCATATTAATGCGGGCACCTTTGCCCCGGGCTACATCACCGAAAACGACCAGTGGGACAACTACTGGCGCGCCGGCCCCAACGCCATTCTCGAGTGGGACCCAACCCTCGCCGGCGAAGGCGCGGGTGCTAAAAGCCTAGGTATGGAACTGGCCCACTCCGGCGCCTTTGCCAGTTGTCAGGTAGAGAAGGTCTTTACCAAAGTCTGCCTGCGCCAACCCGGCAACAGCGCCGACCGCGCACTGGTAGAAACGGCCACCAGTAACTTCGCCAGCAGCGGCTACAACCTGAAACAGGTGTTTATCGACACCGCCGACTACTGCAAGGGCCAATAGAGATGGACACCATGGCGGTGCTTAAACAGCACATCAGTAAATACTCACTCACAGCGATCGCGCTGGCAGTATTGGCCGGCTGCGGTTCCGACAGCGGCGAACCCACCACCAACAACGTCAACCCGGACACCGGTAATGGCGGTAACTCGGGTGCTGAGTACGACGGCCCGGCACCGCAAACCGACGATATTCAGCTGTTTAAATTGCATGTGTGGGACAACCTGGCCGTGCCCGAGCGCTGTGGCGACTGCCACGGCACCAGTGGCCAGCAACCGAGCTTTGTGCGCAATGACGACATTAACGAAGCCTACCGCGTCGCCGAGCCGCTCATCGATTTAGGCACACCGCAACTGTCCACCTTAGTGAGTAAGGTCGGTGGTGGCCACAACTGCTGGCTCGACAGTGCCACCGCCTGCGCCGATATTATTGAAGGCTATATCACCAGCTGGGCCAGCAGCGTGGGCACCCTCACCAATGAAATTGTCCTGTTGCCGCCCGAAGACAAAGAAGTGGCCGACAGCAAAAACTTCACCGCAGACCCGGGCGCCTTTAGCTCAACGGTATACCCCTTACTGGCGCAATACTGCAGCGCCTGCCACGCCGAAGACGCACCGCTGCAACAGCAGCCCTATCTCGGCAGTGACGATATTCAGGTCTCCTATGAGGCGGCGCGCAGTCGCATTCGGCTGGATGCCCCCGACAACTCCCGTTTGGTGCAGCGCCTGGCACTGGAAAGCCACAACTGCTGGAGCGGCAGCTGCGCCAGTGACGCGGCCAGCATGACCCAAGCCATTGAAGACTTTGTCGCCAGCTTGCCCGTCACCGAGGTGGACCCCAATCTGGCTATCAGTAAAGCGCTGCAATTGGGCGACGGCATTATCGCCAGCTCGGGCGGGCGGGTAGAGAGCGATGTAATCGCCAAGTACGAGTTCAAAGCCGGTGAGGGCAGCATCGCCTACGACACCAGTGGTGTGGAACCGGCGGCGGACCTCACCATTAATGGCAACGTGGAGTGGATGTCGAGCTGGGGCCTGCGCATCAACGATGGCAAGGCTCAGGCGTCTACCGCCACCAGCCGCAAACTTTTCGACCTGATCACCTCCACCGGTGAATACACCATTGAAACCTGGGTCATTCCCGACAACGTCACTCAGGAAGAGGCCCACATTGTCGGCTACTCCGGCAGCACCCAGGTGCGCAACTTCACTTTGGGCCAAACCCTCTACAACTACGATTTCTTTCACCGCAGCTCCACCACCGATGGCAACGGCATGCCCGCGCTGTCCACGGCGGACGCCGACGAGCGTCTGCAAGCGAGCTTGCAACACGCGGTGATCACCTTCGACCCGGTCAACGGGCGGCGCATTTACGTCAACGGTGAATACACCGGCGATGTCGACGAGGTGGAGTCCGGCAATCTCAACGAGTGGGACTCCAGCTACGCACTGGTGGTGGGCAACGAAGTCTCCTCCGACCGTTTGTGGATGGGCAGCCTGCGCTTTTTGGCGATTCACAACCGCGCTCTCAGCGCCGAGGCGGTGGCTGCTAACTACGAAGTGGGCGTGGGCCAAAAATACTTCCTGCTGTTTAACATCAGCGAACTGATTGGCCTGAGTCAGGCCTACCTAGTATTTCAGGTGCAACAGTTTGACGATTACAGCTACCTGTTTAGCGAGCCCTTCTTTGCCAACCTGGGCGATGAGGCCATCCCCACCGTACCGGTGGAAGGCATACGCATCGGCATTAACGGCCGCGAGGCCATCGTCGGGCAAGTGTTCGCGGCACTCGACACCGAAATAAACGCCGCCAACTATGTCGAGGGCAAGCAAGACTTATCCCGCCAGGGCGCGGTGATTGGCCTGGAGCAGGGCGCCGAGCTGGACACCTTCTTTCTCACCTTCGACCGCTTGGGCGAGCACGAATATGTGCGGGTAGAGGCCGAGCCACCGGCGCCGCAGCCGGCGGCAGATATTGACGACCAACCGTTAATTGGCATTAAAACCTTCGCCGAGATTGACGCGTCACTGGCCGCCATGACGGGCGTACCGCGCTCCACCGCGAGCGTGGCCAGCACCTATCAAAAAGTAGAACAGCAGCTGCCGGTTATCAGCCAAATGGACGGCTTCCTCGCCGCCCAGCAAATGGGCATTACCCAACTGGCGGTGTCTTACTGCAGTGCGCTGGTGGATGACAGCAGCCTGCGCGCAGACTTCTTCCCGGGCTTTAATTTCGCCGCAACTGCCGGCAGCGCCTTTGATGTGGGCGATCGCAATCAAGTCATTGAGCCGTTGCTCTCGGCCATGGTAGCGGGCGAGGTGAGCGGCAGCGCGCTTGCCAGCCAGCCCAATCCGGACACCATTCGCACCGAGCTCAACAGCCTGATAGACACCATGACCGCCTGCGGTGGCAGCTGCGATACAAATCGCACCGCCACCACCGTCAAAGCCACCTGCGCCGCCGCCCTCGGCAGCGCGATTATGTTGGTGCATTAGAACTTGGAGCTTTTAACGTCGAATATTTAACAACCATGTTGGGTTTGCGGAGGTTTTGTCCGATTGCAGATGAGCCGAATGGAGGGCTCTTTTAGGGGGTAAGCAAACAGGAAGTTTGCGCAAGTATCGTCAGGCCAAGGACAAGGTGAATGCTGTGAAGCAGCAGAGAAGGTGCCCTGGGGCACGGTGCGTCTTTGCGGCCCTCTAAAATTTGTCGGAACGAGGGGTGAGGCCTAGCGCTTGCAAAGCGCTGCTTTGCGCGTAGCCGAACGACGGCAAGCTGCGCTTGCTGGCCGGACGCTTAGCGACCAAAGGGGCCAGTTGTTGGGCACAGTTTTGACGTGAAGGGATTCACTAATGTCGCGTGCGCACGGACAAGGTGAATGCCGAAGGCAGAGAAGGCAGCCTGGGCTGTGCGCAGGAGCGACGCGGTTACTTTTTTCGAAAAAAGTAACTCGCCTTCGAGGCGAAAAATATACAAAACAAGCAACAAACCGGTCAGCAGGGCTGAGAAAAACATGAAACACAAACAAAGCAAACTTAACAAACAGCCCCAGCTGAACCAACGCACTCTGGCTCAGGAGCCAACCCATGCCTAAACACAAACAACCCCTGCACCCGGACGCGCCGCTCAAGCTCAACGATCACGCCCGGCCCATTACCCGGCGCGATATGATTTGTCAGGGTTTTCAAAAAGGTGCCGCCACGGTGATGGGCGCCTCTGCGTTTAGTTTGTTTACCAACCCGCGTCAGGCGGAGGCGGCGCTGTCGTCCGATCTCGCCGCTATGCGCAACGCCTGCGGCATTGCCACACAGGGCGCGGGTAAAATTCCGTTTATCTGTTTCGATTTGGCCGGCGGCGCCAATATTGCCGGCTCTAACGTGCTGGTGGGCGGCGCTGGCGGGCAGATGGATTTTCTCTCCACGGCCGGTTACAGCAAGCAGGGCCTGCCCGGTGACATGACACCGCAAAGCGGGCAAGGCAACTTTATTAATCAGGATTTGGGCCTCGCCTTTCACTCTGACAGCCAAATGCTGCGCGGTATTTTGGAGCGCATCGGCGCCGATCGTGCCGCCAACATTAACGGCGCGGTGATTCCCGCCCGCTCAGAGAACGACACCGGCAACAACCCGCACAACCCCATGTACGGCATTAACCGCGTCGGCGCGGACGGCTCGCTGCTATCGCTGATTGGCTCGCGCTCCAGTGACTCCGGCGGCAACTCGATGGCACCGGCGATGTTAATGAACCCGGAAGTGCGGCCCACCAAAGTGGACCGGCCCAGTGACGTGTCGGGCTTAGTGGATGTGGGCGATCTGGTGGGCCTGCTTGAGCAGAGCGACACAGTCGCGGTCATGGAATCCATGTATCGCATCAGCAACGCTAAGTTGGGCGCGGTTAATACCGGCAGCGTGCGCGACACGGTGCTGAAAGATTTAATGCGCTGCGGTTATGTAAAAAGTGCGGATCTGGCCGATCGCTTTGGCGACCCCTCGGCCATCGACCCCATTGCCGACCCGGACATTGTCGGCCCCGCGGGTATTTTCAGCTTCGAGGAGTTCGACGGCGACAGTGAGTTTCGCAAGGCCGCCTCGGTGATGAAGTTGGTCATGAACGGCTATGCCGGTGCCGGTACCATTACCATGGGCGGTTACGATTACCACACCGGGGATCGCTCCACCGGCGAGCTGCGCGACCTGCGCGCCGGGCGCTGCATCGGCGCCTGTTTAGAGTACGCGGCGCGCATCGGCGTGCCAGTGATGATTTATGTGTTCTCCGACGGCTCGGTGTTCTCTAACGGTATGTTGGACAATTCCGTCGAAGGGCGCGGCAAAGGTGTATGGACCGGTGACAATCAACAAACCGCCGCTTCCTACTTTTTGGTGTACAACCCCACCGGCCGCCCCGGTATTGTCGGCGGCACCATGGAAGAGCAAGCGCTGCATCAACAGCTGGGCTATATGCGCCAGAGCGGCGATGTGGAAACGGCATCGAGCCCAGCGGCCAACAATGTGAACTTGCTGGTGGAGACCTTGGTGCTGAATTATATGGCACTGCACAACGAGCAGCATTTGTTCCCCACGCTGTTTCCTCAGCATGGGTTGGGGACGGCGGCGTTGATGGATCGGCTGACGGCGATGAATCCGATTGTGGATGGGGGGATTGGGAATCCGGTTTAGGTTTTTGCCTGCGGCGGCTTGGCGTCTTTGACGCTTGGGGTTCGCCTTTTGGCGGTGGGGTTTTGTAGCACTAAGCGAGCTCTGTGTTAAAACGATAATTTTATATTTCTTTTTTGTTTTTGCCCTCTGTCGCCGGGCGGGGCGAATAACTTCTTTTTACGTGAAAAGAAGTCATCAAGAAACACGCCCCGGAGATCCCGCCCCTGTGGGGTGCCCTCGCTCCAGTCTATTTTAGGGGCCGTCTCGACAGGGCGTCCATGCCCTGGCGATACTTGCGCAAACGTCCTGTTTGCTTACCTCCTAAAATAGACTTCCGCTCGGCTGGATCTAAGGGGTTTAGAAACCCGGTGCTTCGTAGTATAGTTAAGATCCAGTTTGAAATAAGTAAACTGTCCTCGGAATTCTCAGCACGCCTTAAGTAGACGATCAGAAGAAATTCGAAAAAATAGTTTCTAGAGAAAATATTCAGCTGCCTATACCCAATAGCAGCTCAATATTTTTGGAATTATTTTCATGTTTTTCTTGAAAATGCTTATAAGCATCAAATCCTGCTTGGATATACTCTAACGAAAATGCCCCTTTTGATTTCAAGGTGTCAACCATTATAGGGGTTCTATACGTCATTTTTTTTGTTTCATACCCAACTTCTTCTTCAGTGCTACCATATTTTTCATACATATCCTCAAGGTGCTTCTTAAAATATTCCTGATGCGGAAATTTATAACCTTCATGATGACGGACTGCCCAATGAACTAAATCACTATAATTTGCATCAAAGCTATCCATAGTGGCAGATAACCTGTCAGGCCCGAATGGCACTTACTTAAGCCTAAGCAATTGAAATACTTATAAAAAGATCGGCTCAATGGTAGGCTGTAAATCGCCAAACTTACCACCTAACCAAAGAGCCGATCCATATGCATGCTATCCAGTCTTGCCGACACTATC
>NZ_JAULRU010000216.1 GCF_030518155.1 Gilvimarinus gilvus
CGCCGAATCGCTGCGCAAGCTGGACCTGTGGATCAAAGCACTCAAGGACGAGGGTATCTACATCTGGCTGGACATGCATGTGCAGCGGGCGCTCACTGCCAACGACAATATCGAAGACTTCGACGAATTGGCCAAAGGCGAAGCGCGCATCGACCTGAAGGGCTACGCCTACGTCAACCGCAGTATCCAGCAGGCAATGAAGCGCTTCGCCGAACAGTACCTGTCCCACGTCAACCCTTACACGGGGCTGGCCTACAAAGACGACCCGGCGATTGCCGCCGTGCTGATCACCAACGAGAACGACC
>NZ_JAULRU010000217.1 GCF_030518155.1 Gilvimarinus gilvus
AGTCGTCAATTTGAAGCGAATGTCTATCTAAAACGAGAAGATTTACAAGTCGTCCGTTCGTACAAATTGCGTGGTGCTTATAATAAAATCGTTCAGTTATCAGAACAAGAAAAAAATAATGGTGTGATCTGCGCAAGTGCAGGAAATCACGCACAAGGTGTCGCATATTCGTGTCAACAATTAAACATTAAAGGTAAAATTGTAATGCCTACTACGACACCTCAACAAAAAATAAAACAAGTAAAATGGTTTGGGAAAGATCAAATCGAAATCATTTTACATGGTGATACATTTGATGATGCATCGGCTTTTGCACATCAATTATCCCAAGAAGGAAATATTACATTTATTCATCCT
>NZ_JAULRU010000218.1 GCF_030518155.1 Gilvimarinus gilvus
GGACATTAGGCGGCTCTACCCACACGCCTGGAGCGTTGAGAACATCAGCCAGCAGTAACTCGCCAAGCTTCACATCGGTTGGATTTGCAGTCACGGAACACCTTAACGCCTGGCGCCAATTTGGCTGAAATATCTTGAAAACAACAGTGAAAGTATATGGAAATCGAAGGGAAATCAGGGTGGCAGAACTGACACAACACCTATCCATTCGGCCAACACTTACGAGCTGCGGCTGGAGAGCTCGTGGCCTGTGCAGCATGCGCTTGCTTGCGAGCGATGAAGCCAGACCAGGCCCTGGAGGTTCGATCGCGGCCAAATCACATCGTTCAGGTGGCGTGCCTATCCGACC
>NZ_JAULRU010000219.1 GCF_030518155.1 Gilvimarinus gilvus
CGTCGCCTGTGGGAATCCCAGGGCATGGTGGTCAGCCGCCTGAAGCGCGTGCGCTTCGGCCCGGTGTTCCTCAACTCCGACCTGCCGATGGGCCGCTGGCGGGAAATGTCCCAGGGCGAAATCGACATCCTGGCCGCTGAAGTCGGCTTGCAGCCGGTTGCGCTGCCTGCCTTGAACCTCAAGGCCAAGGACAAGATGGAGCGACTGCAGCGCAAATCGTCCCGCCCGCTGGGCCGTGGCGAGCGCGTGCGCAACCTGCGCCCGGCCCACGAAGGTGCTGCCGCTGGCGAGCGCCCAGCACGCCAGCCGCGTGAAGAAGCGCCACGCAAAGGCAACCGCGGCAGCGCCGTGGCCGAGCGCCCAAGCGAAATGCGCAAGCGCCCAGCCAAGCC
>NZ_JAULRU010000256.1 GCF_030518155.1 Gilvimarinus gilvus
CACTTTTTAATAAAAGTTTTTGCCGCCGGTCAAAGCCATCAAACCGCCTTAACCGAGACAACTCAAAGCCGCTCTGGCTCCTTGTTGGGGAGGCGCATTATACGCATCCACTGGCGCTTGTAAACACTTAATTTCAAGTCATTTTACAAGCCCGAAAAACGATCAATATCACCACCGTTTTCCGCTCCGCCCTAAGGACGAGGCGCGCATTATACGCAGTGATTCGAATCGCACAACCCCTAAATTGTCATATTTTTGAAATCAATCGCGAGGTGTTTACTTTGCCAGCAAAACGCCCACAAAAAAGGCGGCCTGCGGCCGCCTTTTTACGTTACTGGGACACCGCTGCGCTATTCAGATTTTTTAGCGGCCTCTTCGTCAACCGTCTCAGCCCCGACAGAGGAGTCCGCCGAGCGATTCAGCTTTGGGGCCAACATGCTCTTTCTCTGCCACACCCATAAAGCCGGGCCAGAAAATGCGTACAAAAGAGCCATTGCCAGAAGCACATTGGGAGGATTAATACTGACGACGACAAAGATCAATACCACGGCCAACATTTTGACAAAGGGTACGCGCCCCTTGAAATCAATATTCTTAAAGCTGCTATACCTGACATTAGACACCATTAACAGTGCCGCAATTACCGTCAGCAATGCGGCCAAGATTGACAACCCGAGATTCATTTCGATATTAGAGCCAGACCAGACCGTTGCCGCAATAAGGGCTGCGGCAGAGGGACTTGCCAGCCCGACAAACTCACCTTTGTCCACTTTGCCTATCTGAGTATTAAACCTAGCCAGCCGCAAGGCCGCACACGCCGCGAACCCAAAAGCAGCAGCCCAGCCAAACTTACCCAAATCCGCCAGAGCCCAATTGAAGATGACCAGCGCCGGAGCCAGACCAAAAGAGACCATATCCGACAGGCTGTCGTATTGCTCACCAAAAGCACTGGAGGTATTGGTTAGGCGCGCCACTCGTCCATCCATACCGTCAAACAGCATCGCCACGAATATGGCGATAGCAGCCACCTCGAACTTGCCCTGCGTCGCCGTTATGATGGCATAGAAGCCGCTAAACAGTGCCGTAGTGGTAAACAAGTTCGGCAACAAGTACACGCCTTTGTGTCGAACTTTCTTATCCCCCACCTGAACCTCTTCAACATGCTCGTCAAAGGGCAGCAGGCTGTCATCTGTCTCATTGTCGGGATGCTTGTCAATGTCGTCGGTCATACACTCTCACTCAGGGCTGAAAAACCATAGCCTAACATAAATACAACAAACCCCCGCCGAAGCGAGGGTTTGTGCGCTGAGACTAAGTCTCAAACCAACACTAAGCTGGACTTAGTTTTTGTCTTTATCGACAATCTTGTTAGCCTGAATCCAGGGCATCATGGCGCGCAGCTTATCACCCACTTGCTCAATTGGGTGTGCGGCGTTGTTGCGACGATTGGCCGTCATTGAAGGGTAGTTGTGTGCACCCTCAGCGATGAACATTTTGGCGTACTCGCCATTTTGGATACGCTTGAGCGCATTGCGCATGGCCTCGCGTGATTCGGCGTTAATCACCTCTGGGCCGGTTACGTACTCACCGTACTCTGCATTGTTGGAGATGGAGTAGTTCATGTTGGCGATACCGCCTTCGTACATAAGATCTACAATCAGCTTGAGCTCGTGCAAACACTCAAAGTACGCCATTTCTGGAGCGTAGCCCGCTTCGGTCAGAGTTTCAAAACCCATTTTCACCAACTCAACGGCGCCGCCACACAATACCGCTTGCTCACCAAACAGGTCAGTTTCGGTTTCGTCTTTAAAGGTAGTTTCAATAATACCGGTACGGCCACCACCTACACCTGAGGCGTAAGACAACGCAACATCTTTTGCCTTGCCTGAGGCGTCCTGGAAAATAGCGATCAAATCTGGAATACCGCCACCTTTGGTGAACTCAGTCCGCACAGTGTGGCCCGGCGCTTTAGGAGCAACCATGATCACGTCCAAATCTTTGCGCGGAACGATCTGGTTGTAATGGATCGCGAAGCCGTGAGCGAACGCCAAAGTAGCACCGTCTTTCAGGTTAGGCTCAATCTCTTCTTTATACAGCTGCGACTGAAACTCGTCCGGAGTCAAGATCATAACAACTTCCGCACCGGCAACAGCGTCGGCCACTTCAGCGACTTTCAGGCCATGAGCTTGAGCCTTAGCAACAGACGAAGAGCTCTTGCGCAGACCAACGGTCACGTCTACACCAGAATCGTTCAGATTACATGCGTGGGCGTGGCCCTGAGAACCGTAACCGATGATGGCCACTTTTTTGCCCTGGATGATCGAAAGATCACAATCTTTATCGTAATAAACCTGCATTGCAGACTCCTTAGAATAAGTGAATGAATGGGAATCCCGCGCAGTTTAGTCAATAATCCTCATTACGTAAAATGATATATTTGAAACCTTATGTTGCACTTTATGCAATAATAGGCGCATGGACATGCACAAGCTCAAACTGTTTATCTCACTGGCCTCTACCGGACACTTTGGCAAGGCGGCTGCCCAGTGCCACGTTAGCCCATCCACCATGAGCCGTAACTTGAAGCAATTGGAGCAAGAGCTAAACACCTCACTGATGGAGCGAGACAACCGATCCGTTGCACTGACAGATTCGGGGCATCGATTTTTACAGTTTGCCCGCGAAACGTTACAGCAGTGGGAAACCTTTCAGGATTCCATTTTGGCCGATGCCAACACCCTGCGTGGCCAGCTCAGCATTTATTGCTCAGTGACGGCGAGCTACAGCTTTCTTTATGAAATATTGGCCGAGTTTCGCACCCGCCACCCCGGTATAAATATTAAGCTCCATACTGGAGATCCCGCGCAGGCAATCGAGCGAGTAACCCGCGGCTTTGAAGATATTGCCATCGCCGCCAGACCAGCCACACTGCCGGCGGGCTTAAACTTTAAGGCTATCGCCAGTTCACCGCTGCGTTTTATTGCCCCGAAAGACTCGTCCCTGCTGCCCGTCCCGAAAGCCAGTCACTGGCAATCGCTGCCGATGATCATCTCAGAGGAGGGGCTGGCCCGCGAACGGTTTAACCAATGGTGCCAACAACAGGGATTCACCCCCAACATTTACGCAGAAGTGAAAGGCAATGAGGCCATTGTCAGCATGGTTAGCTTAGGATTTGGGGTAGGATTGGTGCCGCATATTGTGCTTGAAAACAGCCCACTGCAGGACCGGGTCCGGCTTCTGGCCGATCAGCCGGATCTAGGTCCGTTTGAAACCGGGATATGTGTTTTGGATAAGCGCCTTAAAAGCCCCATAGTTTCGGCGCTTTGGGCGGAAATTGCCTGAACGGAGAACGGAGAACGGAGAACGGAGAACGGAGAACGGGGACAGCCTGAACTGCCCCGCTTTCAATCAACCTCTAGAGGCTCAATACCTTCTCACCACGGGCAATACCCGACACGCCGGAACGAACCACCTCCAGAATAGAAGCGTCCCCCACTGCGTGTAAAAAAGCATCGAGCTTATCGCTCGTACCGGTAATTTGCACAATGTACAAACTTGCCGTTACATCGACGATCTGACCGCGAAAAATGTCTACACAGCGTTTGATTTCCGCGCGCTGAGCTCCAGCGGCTTTAACCTTAATCAGCATCACTTCGCGCTCAATGTGCGCTCCCTCGGTCAAATCGACTAATTTAACCACATCAATCAATTTATTGAGATGCTTAGTAATCTGCTCGATCTTGTGGTCATCGCCAATCGTTGTCAGCGTCAGGCGTGACAGAGTTTCATCTTCTGTCGGCGCCACGGTCAATGACTCAATGTTGTAGCCGCGCTGTGAAAACAAACCAACGACACGCGACAGCGAGCCCGGCGCATTCTCCATCAATACAGAAATAATTCGTCTCATATTAAGTGCGCTCCGTTTTGCTTAGCCACATATCGCGCATAGAAGCGCCCGCAATCTGCATGGGGTAAACGTGCTCGGAGTTATCCACTGCAATATCCATAAATACCACGCGATCTTTAATTGCAAAGCACTCTTCCATCTTGGCTTTGAGATCATCCTTCTCAGTAACACGCATACCCACATGACCGTACGCCTCAGCCAATTTGACAAAGTCGGGCAGCGAATCTTCGTACAAGCTCTCGGAGTAACGGCTACCATACTGCATATCTTGCCACTGCTTCACCATGCCCAGAGCCTGGTTGTTTAAGCAAATAATCTTGATCGGCAAGTTGTACTGAGTGCAGGTGGAGAGCTCCTGAATACACATTTGGATGCTCCCCTCCCCGGTCACACAAGCCACCACAGCGTCACGGTCCGCCATCTGTGCCCCCATGGCGGCAGGCAAACCAAACCCCATGGTGCCCAGGCCACCGGAGTTAATCCAACGACGCGGCTTGTCGAACAAATAGTACTGTGCTGCGAACATCTGATGCTGGCCCACATCCGACGTCACATAAGCCTCGCCTTTGGTCACCTCATGCAGAGTTTTGATGACGTCTTGCGGCATTATTTTGCCAGAGTCAGCCTGTTTATAACGCGGTGCGATGTAAATACCGTGGTTGTCACGCCACTCATCGATTTGTTGCCACCAATTTTTAATGGCTGCGGCATCAGGCGTTTCTTCACTTTCTTTCGCCAGTGCCAACATATCCGTCAATACGCTATCCACCGCACCAACAATAGGAATATCAGCCGTCACCGTTTTTGAAATGGACGCCGGGTCTACATCGATGTGGATAATTTTGGCATTGGGACAAAACTTGTTCACCGCATTGGTAACACGATCATCAAAACGCGCCCCAACGGCCAAAATGGCGTCGGCATGGTGCATTGCCATGTTGGCCTCATAGGTGCCATGCATACCCAGCATGCCCAAAAACTGTCGATCGGTACCCGGGTATGCCCCCAGCCCCATCAATGTATTAGTCACCGGGTAATTCAGCTTGCGCGCAAGCTCTGTCAACAACTCAGACCCATTGCCCTGTACCACGCCGCCGCCGGCGTATATGACCGGGCGTTTGGCTTCGAGCAACAGCTGCACAGCTTTCTTAATTTGCCCCGCGTGGCCACGTGTTGCCGGCGTGTAGGAGCGGATCTTCACCTTCTCCGGATACTCGTACGGAAAGGTTTCAAATGGGCTGGTGATATCTTTAGGCACGTCGATAACCACAGGTCCGGGGCGCCCGGTCGCAGCAATGTAGTACGCCTTTTTCACCACCTCTGGGATTTCACGCGCATCGCGCACCATAAAGCTGTGCTTTACGATTGGACGCGAGACACCCACCATATCGGTTTCCTGAAAGGCATCTTCGCCAATGCGCTCAGAAACCACCTGCCCCGAAATTACCACCATGGGAATAGAGTCCATGTAAGCGGTCGCAATGCCGGTAATGGCATTGGTTGCCCCTGGGCCTGAGGTCACCAAAACGGTGCCCACCTGACCTGTCGCACGCGAATAGGCATCCGCGGCGTGAGTGGCCGCCTGCTCATGGCGAACTAATATATGTTGTACATCTTGCTGTCTGAAAATTGCGTCGTATATATGCAACGCCGCGCCGCCTGGATAACCGAAAACGTACTCAACGCCTTCGTCACGCAGTGCGCGAATTAACATATCGCCGCCTGATAGCATTTCCACGTCACTTCCCCTTTAAACTGCTCGTCTCAATCTGAGCCCCAATGACCTGCCCCGACCCTTTTGGTTATCAGGACCGGATCACTGAAGCTATTGAATTTACTGGATTCCCCAAGTGACGCGCTTGTAGCTCTTGCGGTTCCTTGGGCAGGCATCATCGGTGGATGCGCCTACGCGGTGCGGATGGTTCAACAAGTGGGTGACTTGCTGGGCGTAGCAATAGGCGCCGAGGTTGTCGGCCGGTTCTACACTCCATCTAGCGAGACCGTGTATTGTCGCAATATATGCCTTAAAGTCAAGATTTGACCGCATTTATCCACCTATTTCGCGCCCTCGAGCCCATCTATATCACAGAATCCCCATCAAACTTTCGCGTCGATCTGAAATTAACGTTATAGTGAATGCACTGATAAGGCATAACAGGGTAATCACATGCGAAAACTCGATTGGCGCTTTGGGCTGGCCTGCGCGCTCTTGGTCCTGAGCGCAGGCTCAGTGCAAGCCGCAGACACGGTTTACAAATGGGTGGATGAAAGCGGGACCACGCACTATGGCACCCGCCCTCCCAATGGCGTTGAAAGCACCGCAATTACGCCTAAGACAGGTCACAGCGAACCGGTCAACTATAAACACACATCTGCCAACGCGGACGACGCATCGCAGCCGCAGTCAGCTGGCAACGACGGCGAAGCTGAATCCAAAAAAGATCCTGAGCGCTGTGCGGCGGCCAGAAAAAATGCAGACATACTGAGCCGTGGCGGCCGGGTACGGGAAAGCACTGACGACGGCAGCTTCAGATTTTTAGAGGAAGAAGAGAAACAGAAGCGGCTTGAAGCAGCTCAGAAAGCGATAGCCGAAGCCTGCTAACCCTTAGCCAAACTTAAGGGGACGCAAAACTGCGCCCCCGGCACGCTGCCATTAGCCTGATCGCGCAATTAATGCCGCAGCTTTGCACTAAACTCAATTCGCTCTCCGCCTAACTCAGCTTCGATAATATCACCCGGCGCAAACTTGCCCGCTAAAATTTCCTGTGCCAGCGGATTTTCAATTTGTTGCTGAATAGCCCGTTTCAAAGGTCGGGCACCGTATACCGGGTCGTAGCCTGCTTCGGCCAACCTAGCCAACACTTTGTCACTCAACTCCAAAGACATCTCCATCTCCGCCAAGCGCTTGGCCAGCTGAGCGATCTGGATATCGGTAATGCCGCGAATTTGATCTTTCGCCAGCGGATGGAACACCACCGCCTCATCGACCCGATTAATAAACTCCGGACGAAAATGCTGACTAACCACCTCCATAACGGCCTCTTTCATAGCCGCATAGCGATTCTCATTATTGGTAGAATCAGCCAGTTCGCCTTCGGCATCAAAGCTCACCGTATCGAAGGACCTATCTTCAGTCAGGTCTTGAATACGATCTGAGCCCAAATTAGAGGTCATTACAATCACGGTATTGCGAAAATCCACCGTTCTGCCCTGGCCGTCGGTCAAACGGCCATCGTCCAGCACCTGCAGCAAAATATTAAAAACATCGGGGTGGGCCTTTTCAATTTCATCGAGCAAAAGTACCGAATAAGGCCGGCGCCGCACCGCCTCAGTCAGGTAACCGCCCTCTTCGTAACCAACATAACCTGGAGGCGCCCCGATAAGCCTGGCCACTGAGTGCTTTTCCATAAACTCAGACATGTCTATGCGCACCATGGCATCTTCGGTATCAAACAAAAAAGACGCAAGCGCTTTACACAGCTCGGTTTTACCCACACCGGTTGGCCCCAAAAACAGGAAAGACCCGTTGGGCCGGTTAGCATCGGATAAACCTGCCCGCGAGCGGCGAACAGCATTTGAGACGGCCACCACGGCCTCCTCCTGCCCTATCACACGTTTGTGTAGCGCCGCCTCCATTTGCAGAAGTTTTTCGCGCTCACCTTCGAGCATTTTAGCTATCGGTATGCCGGTCCATTTCGAAACCACCTCGGCGATTTCTTCTTCGCCAACGCGGTTGCGCAACAATTTCATTTCCATCATGTCGACTTGGCTGGCCATATCCAGTTGCTTTTCCAGCTCGGGAATAATGCCGTACTGCAACTCAGACATTCGCCCTAAATCGCCGGCGCGACGAGCTGCGTCTAAATCGAGACGCGCCTGCTCTAAGTTACTTTTAATTTCTTGCGAGCCGAGCAACGCAGCTTTCTCGCTGCGCCAAATTTCCTCAAGTTCCGCGTACTTACGCTCCAAGTCATCAATATCTGCATCAATTTTAACCAAGCGCTTGCGGCTGGACTCATCGTCATCTTTTTTAACCGCCTCACGTTCAATTTTAAGCTGTATTAGACGCCGTTCAAGCCGATCCATTTCTTCGGGTTTAGAGTCAATCTCCATTCGAATACGACTCGCGGCTTCATCGATTAAATCGATGGCCTTATCCGGTAGCTGACGATCGGTAATGTAGCGCTGGGACAACTTGGCGGCCGCGATAATGGCGGAATCGGTGATATCGACACCATGATGCAGCTCGTAACGTTCTTTCAAGCCTCGTAAGATGGCAATCGTGTCAGTTTCCGAAGGCTCATCCACCAATACTTTTTGAAAACGACGCTCTAATGCCGCATCTTTTTCAATGAACTTACGGTACTCATCCAAGGTGGTGGCACCGACACAGTGTAGCTCGCCGCGAGCCAACGCAGGTTTAAGCATATTGCCGGCATCCATCGCGCCTTCGGCTTTACCCGCGCCCACCATAGTGTGCAGCTCGTCGACGAACAAAATGACACGACCTTCCTGTTTAGCGAGCTCATTCAACACTGACTTTAAACGTTCTTCAAAGTCACCGCGAAATTTTGCACCGGCCAATAAAGAGCCTAAATCAAGCGATAGCAAGCGTTTATTCTTAAGACCTTCAGGAACTTCACCATTTACAATCCGCTGAGCCAAACCTTCAACAATTGCGGTTTTCCCCACCCCGGGCTCGCCAATCAATACTGGGTTGTTTTTTGTGCGGCGCTGCAATACCTGAACGGTGCGGCGTATTTCGTCATCGCGGCCAATCACCGGGTCGAGCTTTCCCGCTTCAGCGCGCGCCGTTAAATCAACGGTGAACTTGTCCAGCGACTGACGGTTCCCTTCGGCGTCGGCATCATCTACAGTCTCTCCGCCGCGCACTGATTCAACCGCCTGCTTTAAACGCTCAGTATTGCCAAACTTATTGAGCAGTGTACCCAGCTCGCTGGCAGCATCTTCCATCGCGGATAACAACAGGGATTCACTGGAAACGAATTTGTCGCCCGCTTTTTGCGCATGGCGGTCGGCCAGATTAAGCAACCGCGCTAAATCCTGCGACATACGCACATCGCCATCAGGTGCTTGCACCCGGGCCAGACGATCCAGTGATTTATTAAGCTCGTTTCGCAACCCTTTAACATCAAACCCTGCCTGCATTAGCAGTGGCTGCACGGTACCGCCTTGCTGATCCAGCATCGCCAACATCAGGTGCACCGGCTCAAGCTGGCTGTGATCACGACCGACGGCCGTTGATTGCGCATCCGACAGCGCCAACTGTAACTGATTGGTAAAACGGTCTATCCGCATAGCGATTCCTCACACTAAAGTCAGGGTAGGCGCATACCATGGCACGACACCTAATTCCTTACAAAACGTACTGATATATAAATAGGGGCGACCAGTAATAATACAAGGTAGCGCCAGATGACTTTTTTGTAACAAATAAACGCTGAGGGACAGGCTTGAGCTGTGTGACGCGCAAAGAAGCGTACCTAGCAGGCTGTTGAAAAACCCCAAGCGTACTCAGGCTTTCAGGCTGGCTCGTAATCCAGGCGGCCTTTTGAAGGTGTGTGTCCACCCATCGAAAAAGGGCAACGACGAGTGCGGGGCCAGCCTGATAGCCCCGCAGGGCGTGGCCTGAAACGCACGTCTGCTGCGCGTTGCCTCTAGCAAAGGGAACCACCCTGTCTCTCGAGACAAGGCACGACATCTGCACGCTTCAGGCTACGCTGAACATGCAAGGGGTTTTTCAACAGCTAGTCCATCCAAATAACACTTGCCATACGGCCGGTGTACCGTCCGTCACGGCGAAAAGAGTAAAAGGTGTCAGCCTGCTCATACGTACAGAATTCGCCACCGAAAATCTGCGTTACCCCGGCGGCGTATAACTCCGCTTTAGTCAGAGCATACAAATCTGCCATAAAACGCATGGGTTTCTCACCTGGCTTAAAGGCGCCAGCAATAGCATCCGCATGCTGATCATTTATGGCATTTGCAAAGAATGCTTCGAGAACATCCACGCCCACTTCAAAGTGATTAGGCCCAATGGCCGGGCCCAGCCAGGCCATAACCTGATCTCTACTCGCCCGCCCACCTTCGGCGAACCTCTTGAGGCTGTTGCGAACAACGCCAGCGGCGAGCGAACGCCAACCGGCGTGAACCGCAGCAACCTGAGCCCCCTCTGTATCACACAGCAATAGGGGTAAGCAGTCGGCCGTCAATACAGCGCAAGGCAATTCTGAGGTCCGAGTAAAACAGGCATCGGCTGTTTGCAGTCGCCCCCCTGACTGCGCCTCCACAACTTTCACGCCATGCACTTGCTCTAGCCATTGCGGCTGACAAGGCAGCCCGGCATCAGCCACTAACGCCTGCCGATTTCGCATTACCGCACTTGCAACATCGCCAACGTGCAGCGCCAGATTATTCGCCGCAAACCCGTCAGTACTGGCACCACCGACACGAGTCGTGGTGAAAGCATGCACATTGGCCGGGGCAGGCCAATCGGGCACCGCAAACCTATGATCCATACTCATCTTCGCGCTCCAGTGCAGACAACAGATTTTGCATATCACTTGGTAAAGGTACATCCCACTGCATATATTCACCACTGGCCGGATGCTCCAGTCCAAGCTCAATAGCATGTAACGCCTGACGAGGAAACTGCTTAAGTGTTTCGGCCAGCTGACTGCCGATACCTGCGGGCCGCTTGAATCGACCACCGTAAACAGGATCGCCCACTAACGGATGATTAATATGCGCCATATGTACCCGAATTTGGTGCGTCCGCCCCGTCTCTAGCTTTAAACGCAAATGCGCATGCCGGGGAAACCGCTTTAACACACTGTAGTGAGTCACGGCAGGTTTGCCACTGTGCAGAACGACAGCCATTTGTTTGCGCTGTTTAGGATGGCGGCCAATGGGTGCATTAACCTTGCCCGGCCCGGTAAACTGACCGATTGCGACAGCCTCATACTGGCGACTTACCGTGCGCGCCTGCAGCTGATTAACCAGGCTATGATGCGCGGCCAACGTTTTAGCAACCACCATCAAACCCGTCGTTTCTTTATCAAGCCGGTGCACAATGCCCGCTCGCGGCAGCTCAGCCATCTGCGGGAGGTGATACAGTAGTGCATTCACCAGCGTACCGGTATAGTTGCCCGCCGCGGGGTGCACCACCAAACCCGCGGGCTTGTTAACCACCATAATTTGCTCATCTTCATAGACAATATCAATGTCTATGGCCTCGGCTTGCCAGGTTTCCTCACTTTGCAAGTGCACATTCACAGACAAGGTTTCACCACCAATAAGCTTATCCTTAGGCTTTAAAACAGCCTCGTTAACCGTCAAATCGCCGTTTTTAATCCACTCTTGCAGTCTGGCCCGGGAATAATCGGGGAACAAGCTGGCCGCAATTTGGTCAAAGCGCTGACCCCGACATTCGACTGGAACTTGCGCGGTAAGCTCTATGGTTGTTGTCATTCAGGCAATCTCTGTGGCGGAGGCCGCTTTGGCTTGGCCTCTGTCTGTGTTTAAATAGCGGGTTGGCGCCCATACACCTATGTCTGAGCGCGTCGAATAACCGACCGTAAGGTTGAATGATAACGAATTGTGAGTTGTAACCCTATGCGAGCTCTAGTTTTTTTTCTGAGTGGAGCTTTATTGCTACTCAGCGCCTGCTCTTCCACCGGTGACCGTCAAGACTTCACCTCAGAGGCCGATCTTTACGACAAAGCCATTGAGCAGCTAGAACGCAGCCGCTGGGACAGTGCCATCCGCTCTTTACAGCTGATTGAAGAGCACTTTCCCTTTGGCAAGTACGCCGAGCAAGCGCAGCTGGAGCTCATTTTCGCTTACTACAAATCTGGCGACCCGGATGCCGCCATCGCTGCCGCCGACCGTTTCATTCGCCTGCACCCTCAGCACCGCAATGTTGACTACGCGTACTACATGAAGGGATTAAGCACCTACAGTAAGGACGAGAATTTTTTGGCCTCAATCATACCGCTGGACCAAACCCAGCGCGATCCGGGTGCTGCGCGCGAATCTCTGGCCCACTTTACGCAACTGCTCAACCGTTACCCTGACAGCACCTACGCACAGGATGCGAAAAAGCGCATGCTGTATTTACGCAATCGTCTAGCGCGCTACGAGATTCATGTCGCCAACTACTACTTCAAGCGCGGTGCCTACTTAGCATCCGTTAACCGCGGGCAGTATGTGTTGGAAAACTTTCAGGAAACCCCAGCGGTGCCCGATGCACTTGCGGTGATCGTACAGGGTTATCATTTGCTGGACATGGATGAGTTGTCTGATCGGACTCTTGCCGTACTGCGCCTGAATTACCCAGATCACCCGGCGTTTGACCGCAACGGTGAGTTTAACTTCCAACACGGCGATATCGAAGATCGCAGCTGGGTCAGTAAGGTGACTTTTGGTCTGTTCGATAAACGCGACCCGCGCGGCTTCGATTCTCGCCGCACCTACGATCCACAATATCAGGATGCTCCACGCGCCGCTCAATAACGCAAAAATATATCCCCCACCCCAAAGGCTCCCCTGGAGCCTTTGGGGTTCTACCAACGAATTTCTCTACTCGCCAGCCTTCCAGCCTGATGTTATCGGATAGCGTCTATCTCGCCCAAATCCACGCGTCGTGATCCGCGGCCCAATTGGACTCTGACGTCGCTTATATTCATTGATATCAACCAGCCGAATAACCTTGTTAACCGCTTCTTCTGCAAATCCCTGTGCCACAATTTGCTGCGCGCTGTAATCTCGCTCGATATACATCGCTAAAATCTGATCAAGCACGTCGTAGGGTGGCAGCGAGTCCTCATCTTTTTGATCTGGTGCCAACTCTGCCGATGGCGGGCGCGTAATCACATTCTCAGGAATAACCGGAGCAACATCATTGCGGTATCTGGCCAGAGCAAATACCTGCGTTTTAGGCACATCCTTTAACACATCAAAGCCGCCGGCCATATCCCCGTACAAAGTGGAATAGCCCACCGCCAACTCACTCTTATTGCCTGTGGTCAATACCAGAAGCCCCTTCTTATTAGAAAGAGCCATTAGCACCACGCCTCGGCAGCGAGCCTGCAAATTTTGCTCGGTGGTATCAATGTCGGTACCGGCAAATTCGTCCGCCAGCGCCGCCATAAATGTATCGTACATAGGTTCAATACTGATAGACTGGTAGCGAACCCCTAGGCGCGTTGCCTCATCGGCTGCATCATCCTTGCTCATATCTGAGGTGTAACGGAACGGCATCATCACCGCTTCGACCCGATCTGAGCCTAACGCATCGACGGCAATGGCCAGCGTCAGTGCAGAATCAATTCCGCCGGACAACCCAAGAACAACGCCCCTAAAACCATTTTTTTCTACATAATCCTGAAGCCCTAACACCAAAGCCTGATAAACAGCGCTGAGATGACTCATGTGTGGCTCGATCGGCTCTTGCGGGGCAATCGCTATTGCATTACTTGTGCGGGTGATGACGCAATAATCAAGCGCCTCGGCAAATGCCGCGGAGCGCAGACACACTTGACCGCTTTGCGAAACCACCATTGAGCCACCATCAAACACCAGTTCGTCTTGACCACCGACTAGATTGGTGTAAACAATCGGCATATCGCCCTCCTGCGCACGCGTGGCCAGCAGCGCTTCTCTTTCACCAGACTTACCTTGGTGATAGGGAGAGGCATTCAGGTTGAGCATTAATTTGGCGCCCGCAGCGCGAGCTTGGGTCATGGGCTCGGTTTGCCAAATGTCTTCACAGATTGTAAGCGCTGTGGGTATACCTTTTAAATCAAACACGCACGGTAAGTCACCAGCAACGAAGTACCTTACTTCGTCAAAAACCTGGTAGTTTGGCAAGTGCTGTTTGGCATACTCTGCGACTAATACGCCGTCTGCGATAACACCGGCCATATTAAAGACACGGCCGCTCACAACCTTAGGGTAGCCAACGACAATCGCCAGCGGTAATCTGGCACCTGTAAGTTCTGCCAGCGCTTTGTCGACCCGCAGCTGCAAGCTCGGTCGCAGCAACAGATCCTCAGGGGGATAGCCGGTGAGCGTTAACTCCGGAAACAATATGACATCAGCTGCACGCTCCTGCAGAGCGCGATTCGCCACCTCCAACACCCGCTCGGTATTGCCTGGGATGTCACCCACCAAGGTATTTATTTGCCCCAGGGCAATTGTCAAATTGTCCATGTTTACTCCCCGTCTGGAAAACGGCGCTATTTTCCTAGAATTACGCCCATTAAGCAAAACAAAGCGATACTGTACAATGCAGCACATAACGCTAAAGCCATTAGCCACCGTCAGGACTCACTCTCCCCATTATGCAAAAGCACCAGTCCATTATTGAGCAGGGATACGACCCCTACCAGCTGTTAAGGGTGTTCACCTACTACCGTGTATTACTAGGCTGTTTAATGCTGCTCATTTATAGCAGCCACACTTTGACCAATGTACTGGGCAGCGAAGATGGTGCGGTGTTTTCCGTTACCTGCTGGGTATACACCATCATCAGTTTAACCTCGCTGTTGCACTTATGGCGCAATAAACACCAACCTTCGATACAAAACCGTGTGTTTGCACTGTTAACAGATATCGTCGCTATCACTCTGATGATGTATTCCAGTGGTGGCGCCACGAGCGGATTAGGCTACCTGATGATTGTGTCGGTCGCCGCCGCGGGCATGCTGCTTCCGGCACAAATGGCAATATTTATCGCCGCTTTAGCGACGATTGCCTTAATTGGGGAGAGCATAGTCCATCATATTATCTCGGGTATCGACACCAAATCGCTTTTTTCAGCAGGTTCGCTGGGTGCGCTCATCTTCCTTACGGCCATCGCTTTTCAATACGTCACGGGGAAAATTCGACGCAGCACCGCCGAGTTAAAAGCCCAAACCGAGCATGTCGCACACCTGCAAAAACTGGCCCGACTGATTGTGGAACGAATGCGCACCGGCATTGTAGTACTGAATAAAGACAATAAGATTGAGCTAATCAACAACTCCGCACGGTCACTCTTAGGTCTGAAAAGCGCTGGTGAACTAACACTAACGCTTGAGAACATACCTGCCATAAAAAAACAATTAGAAAACTGGCGCAACACGCCCAACTCACCTTCAGGCAGCACCATTGTACAAAGTGACAATCCACTCCATGAATTAAAAATCAGCTTAGCACACCTCGAATTAGGCAAAGACGAAGACACATTGGTGTTCGTGGAAGATAACCGAGCCATAACCCAACAAGCTCAACAACTGAAGCTAGCGTCTCTTGGACGCCTAACAGCCAGCATCGCGCACGAGATTCGCAACCCATTAAGCGCAATATCTCATGCCAGTGAGTTACTTGATGAGTCAGATCATATCGATGGAGCCGACAAACGCCTACTGGAAATCATTAAATCTCACACATTGCGCGTCAACCAAATCATTGAGAACATTCTGCAAGTCTCAAGACGCCGAGCAGCATCGCCCACCAACCTTGACTTGACTGCTTGGACTGAAAAATATGTTAACGAGTTCGGAAAATCATCAGTAAGAATTAAAACGGCCCACGAGAAACAAGGTATTCTGGCACCGTTCGACCCATCGCAATTACATCAAGTTATGACAAATCTAATCGACAACGCATTACGCTATGCCGATATCGATCACGCAACACGGCCACCCGTTGAAATTACCACCGGTGAACTAAAAGAACGCGGCACGCCATACCTAAAGATCACCGACAATGGCCCTGGCATCCCTAAAGAAAACCAAAAAAATATTTTTGAGCCCTTCTTCACGACAGAGAACAACGGCTCTGGCCTGGGGCTATTTATATGCAAGGAACTTTGCGAGGCCAATCAGGCCTACATTGACTATCATTACAGCGAAGCCAATGGTAGCGAATTCACAATACAATTTGCACACCCTCAAAAGGTACAAAAATGAGCAAACGCAAAAGCGCCCTTATTGTCGATGACGAACCCGATATTCGAGAGCTATTGGAGATCACGTTAGGGCGCATGCACATTGATACCTTTAGCGTAGAGAATGTTAGCCAAGCGAAACGCTTACTAGAGCAACGGGAATTCTCGCTTTGCCTCACAGACATGCGCTTGCCAGACGGCAATGGCCTGGAGGTCGTTGAGTATATTCAGCAGCATCAACCGGACCTTCCTGTGGCGGTTATCACGGCTCACGGAAATGTAGACATCGCAATTGAATCCATGAAGGCCGGTGCATTTGATTTCATTTCAAAACCTGTCGACTTAGCTACGCTTCGCAATTTGGTGAATACCGCAATAGAGACAACAAAGCTCGATCAAAAGCTGGAAAAAAGCCCCGGGATGCTAACCGGTGAGTCCTCCTGCATGCGCACACTATTGCATAGCGTAACTAAGCTCGCTCGCTCGCAGGCACCGGTATATATCAGCGGCGAGTCTGGCTCGGGTAAAGAACTCGTAGCCCGCTCCATTCACGACGAAAGCCCAAGGCAAAACAAACCCTTCGTTGCCGTCAACTGCGGGGCAATCCCCAGAGAGCTCTTAGAAAGTGAGCTATTCGGTCATGTAAAGGGCAGTTTTACCGGCGCTCATCAGGACAAACCTGGATTATTCAGAGCAGCCGAGGGAGGTACGCTTTTTTTTGATGAGGTGGCAGACTTGCCGCTCGACATGCAGGTCAAGCTCTTGCGCGCCATTCAGGAAAAGTCGGTGCGGCCTGTAGGCGCTTCCAGCGAGATCAAAACAAACGTACGCATATTGTGCGCCACACACAAAAGTCTGGAAGAAGAAGTTGCCAAGGGCACCTTTCGGCAAGATTTATTTTACAGGCTCAACGTTATACAACTGACCGTACCCGCACTTCGCAACAGGTGCGAAGATATCCCCCAACTAGCTGCGCAACTGCTAGAAAAAATCGCCCAATCTAACGACGAGGCCCCACCCGCATTATCAAATCAAGCAATGCAAGCTCTTAGCCAATACTCCTTTCCGGGAAATGTACGAGAACTGGAAAATATTCTAGAACGGGCTTTCACCCTATGTGAAGGTATCACCATCGATGCAGAAGACTTACAGCTGCCAGAAGATTTAGGGTCGCCCTCACTGCAAATTTCTAGTACAACTCCGAGCGAAAATACAGAAAGGGGTGGCTACTACCAGCGCTGCCAAGAATACACGTCGCTAGACGAATATCTAGAGGAGGTAGAAAAAGAAATTCTTTGCGCCACCCTTGAGAACTGTCGCTGGAACAAAACACAAACGGCCAAAAAGCTCGGCATCAGCTTCCGATCCCTACGATACCGCCTGCAAAAACTAGGACTGGACCAAGACTAGGCCAAACCAGCCCAGTATCGGTTACCAGCACACACCATCTGTCGTCGAGGTTTTGGCTCCCAAGTGGTCAATAGTAAACGTTAAGCAGTCTGTGTCTTTATCTTGTGGTGCTCCTGTCGCAGTCGCTGTCACAGTAAACGTGCTGTCAGTCGTCGCTACGTTTATCGAATAAAACTCTTCTCCCGATTGCGTTGTACTCGATGCGGCCGCGCAACCCGAATATTTAAAGTCGCGGCTGTAGCAACGGTGCAACTGCTGAGATACGTGATTTAGTGTTGCCTTAGCATCAGCTCGGTTGCTTTTCCTAACACTTTCCATATAAGAGGGATACGCAATAGCTGAAATAATCCCCAAAATCGCTACAACGATCAATATCTCAATCATGGTAAAGCCTTTGTTCTTATGCATAGCGCTCCCCTTATTGGATCTGTCGCCAAGATTGACGGCCACGAATGACATCTGGTTCACCGGTGCAAATAAACTCTACACTGCCATCACTATTTTGTTGAATAATAAAGGTGCCGCCATCACAGGGGACAGGGACTCCTGGTTCTTTTGGCCCCGCATCATTCGGAGGGGAGAGCTTGGTTAGCGTATCACTCTCAACACCTTCTACAGGGTCCGTATCGGATTCACCTTCAGAGAAAGGTGAGTACGAAGTGTAAAGCTGTCCGACACCAATCAAAGCCATAATCCAGCTCTTACCCCCGTAATCACAAGGACTGTCAGTTGGCACTACGGTTGGGAAAATCACGCGATCGTACAACAAAATAGGCTTGTCAACCACGCGCTCTCCGGTAACTGTGTCAAAGTCCATATACCAGCCAGCGCTCTCATCCCAGGGGAACTCATCCTCAGTCTCGTCCACCGCTCCTTCATCTACATTGCGCGTAGTGGCTCCGTCCGCTTGCAAAATTCTCTTTTGGAATAGCTGGTCACGCGTAACAGTTTCACCGGTATCGGCGATACCATAAAAACTCTGCTCAGAGGTATTACTTAGATCGCCGCGCGTTACATAACTGCCAGTACCAAAATACACCATCACCCCGTCGCTTCCATCACTGAATTTGCGAAAAGGGTTTACACCTAGCACAGGTGCAGACGTTATGGGTTGAGCATTTTCTCCATTAGAAGAGTCGGTAGCTTCGAAAAGTAAATATTCTAAGTTTTTATTTTTAAGGTCAAACTTATACATATTACCTTGTCGGTCGCCAGCATAGGCAAAGTTTGGCAAAAAGCCAGCCCCTACCGATAACGAAGGTTCGCTCAAAGCATTGGAGCCCGTCTTGCCCGTTGCAATGTACTCCGGAACAAAGTCACCATCGAGCGGAATTATCACTAAGCGCGCCTCTTCTCCTGTGCTGTTATAGCCATTACCCATAAGGATCGCCCAGCTGCCATCGGGCATTGGGGCAATAACCGGCGCTCCCATTACGTTACCCATTTTAGACGAGCTATCATTGCTAACCGTATAGTCAAACAATACGTTGTCAGCAGAAAAGGAGATGGAATCAGTGCCGATATCGCTCGTAATATCCAAACCGAAAATACCTTTGCCGCCGGCACCGAGCGCTCCGACTAAAATAGTTCGCCACTGGCCGTCAAAGTAAGCATCGCCAATAAAAACCTGCCCATCTACCGAAAACTGGTGGGGCATAAACGAAGACCCATAGTTAGGATGGGTACGAGTTACCAGCTGCTCGTAAACCCCGGCGGGAATGTAGGCAAAGCGCTCGGCACCTGTTGTGGCATCAAAGGCGTGTAGCATGCCATCGTTTGATCCCACAAATACTGTTTTGGCCGTTTTACCCGAGGCAAAAGCATTATACGAGCTCGCCCCTACTGCAGCGGTGCGACCGTAGCCATAATTGTCAGTACTCGCTAGCTGCGGGTTAGAGTTAACGATATCACCTAACCGTTGGTGGCTTTCCCGTTCGTTAAAGCCTGTCACCTCATTCCCACGAGTCCAGCTAACGCGGTCCTCCCCCCTATCATCGTGGGCATTAAGAATATCTTTTTGCTCGTCGCTCAAGCCAGGTGTGCCACCCCACTTGAACTCAACAGCCGTCGAGCCATTGTGAGTCCAGATTTCCCGACTTCCGGCTGCAGCCAGCATATTGGCAGCAGACCAATTGGTCGCACCCAACCCTACATCATTCAAAGGTGCAGCTATTAAATCCCCACTCCAACTGGAGGTATTAAAGGTAGCTTGATAAGCGACAGAATCGGTTCCCAAGCGGGTAGAGTTAGTCGCAACAGCACTGGCCGCACCCGCACCCTCAGCAAAGGTTTCCAGCGCGTCTTCTAGTGACGCTTCTAATTCGCGTGGATCTGTCGCGTAGAAATAGGTTGGAGCTTCTGCGCCAGCTGGTGGTGTCGTACGAGGATTACCATCATCACCAAGTTCGTCTGGATCAAACCCTCCCCATTTGGAGGCAAAATACAAAGGCTGAGGTAAAGGACTCGCGCCGGATGAAGCCACCGAAAACTCTTGCGTGGTTGCACCATTGCCTGTTTGACAGTCAACGCAGTCCAGGGCGCCGTCAATATCATTGGTATAATCGAAATTGTTAATACCACTGTGGACATGAAACCCGTCCATATTGGTACCGGCTATAACATACCCGAACCCCATAACATTAGGCGTAGACTGGGCAATCACATCCGTTGTTATTTTGACCGTAGTACTGTTTACCTCATATTCAATGATTCCCCACATGTCTTGGTCAAAGTCCCCGCCTTGCTCACTGTCTTCCCAGTTCACATAGAGAGTGCCGGTTTTTGTGCCACTTGAGTGATCCTGCTTCACAACTTTGAAGTCAACAATGGCACAGTTTCCATCCATTTCATCATTTCGACACGCAGGCAATATGGTCACAACTGAATCGGCAGTCGCGGGGATGCTTACACTCGGAACTGCCGGTGCCAAGGCAACCCCAAAGGTTTGTATCGTTTCTTGGTTGGCGCTCACGCCATTAATGCGCGCGTGGTACGCTAAGCCGGCTATTGCATAGCTACCCTCCAACCTAGGCGCGTCAGGGCAGGTACCTCTAACATCCGAAAGACTTCCAACACTTTTGGCCGTACACAGTTGGTTATCATCACCCGCTGTTTCGCCGACAAAATAACTTGATGCGCTGAGCTCAGCGGCGCCCACAGTGTTGGTTATGGAGTCTAAAGTTCCAGCGCCATTTTGCACATCAGAAAACTTGCCCAGCTCATCACCATCATAAGAGCTGGTGGAAGCATTAAACTGCAGAATCGCTGTAGGTGCGCAATAATTGTCCTCCCCAATAGGCGCTTCCCAGGTTGCCGTATTTAAACCCGATATAATAGTACTATCATTTACCGCAAATGCTGGTGTTGTGACGTCTCGCGCCAAATAGCGCAAAGACTCCAAATAAATTTCGGACTGCGGATTACCCCAGTTAGTGCATTGACCATTGTTAAAACTACCCTTACCCCAGGCGCAGTTGTCACTGGAGTTATAGCGCCCATCACTGGATGCGTAACGGGCGATGCGCAATTTGTCCAAGGTGCCGATAATACTGTCGGTCGGCGTCTTAAAAGTGCCGTCTTCATCGATTTCGTCCGCCATGCTGGAAACGTTTTTACGCAGCACACCGCCTGATTTACTTTTCAAGTACGAACCTGTCATCAGGCCAAACCAAATCGAGTCATCCTGACCGTATTTTTGCAACAAACCCGCAGGCTTTAAGCCATTGCCATCAGCTCCGTATACTTCACATTTCTCATTATTGGTGGCACTAATGCCATTCGCACATACTTCAACACGGACAATAAGAGTGGCATCAACAGTGTCTGGATTACTACTGTGTGCATTGATGCCTGATTTGGTACTATCGTTGCCGTTGGAAACCGTGCTGCTATTGTGAGGCGCCTTTCCGACAACACACTGCCACCGCTCATTGCTTGCCCAGAGCGAATAGTTGCCTTTTTTGACATGCACCACTGGCGGGTCAGTTACATTTTGTGATTGCTGAGAACGGACACTCGGAAGAGTTGTATTACACATTGTAATACCGTCATTTATCCCCGCCCCCCCCCAACTGTAGGGCGTGTAATCAGCCATGTCGGTGCCGTTGTAATACTTAGCAAACGAGTGTGCATCTTGTGGCAAGAACGCTCGCTCCAGAACAGTTTGTGAAGCACTATCACCATTCTTAGCGCGTTTGCCGCCGTACAGAATTTTTCGCACGGAATCGATTCGCGTCATGGTCGCCCAGTTCAAGAAGTTACCGCTCCATTCACCAGAGCACTTATGATTGCTCGCTGAGCTCGATACTTTGAACATAGCCCCGTCATGCTTGTAACACTTTTCGCTATCAAAATATCCGTAGTAATCATAGCTGTTCTTATATGTGGTATCTACCAGGCCGTCGCCATCTAAATCGGAGTAATCATCATACGCTTTAAAGTACAACTGATGGTCGTTTGACATATTCAACATAACAATCGGCCGTACCGGCTCTGCTAAAAACAGGGGCATTTGTGCCAGATCTATTTCGGCAGAAGACACACTGTGTACAGTCCCGAGAGTTAACACACCCGTTGCCAATGCAACCAACCAGCGAGGGCGTTCAAAACATGTTTTAACATTAGCAAATAAGCGCATAGTGATTCCTCCGTAGAGCATTACGGGAGTAGATTAAATTTCATTTCGATAAGTAGACTGCACAATAACTTGTGCATCCGTCGAGCCGCCCACAGAGCGAGACGTTACCCGATAGCGAATATCCATACCCGCCTTCATTAAACTGGCAAAGTCGTTGGCATTACCATCAAGCCCAGAACCATAGAAACTAATTTCTTCAACCAAATAACGTGGTTTCTCACTCACGCTGGGGATATCTTCTGAGTAGGCGGCCGTTTGTGCCTTCCAATGGGTATCAAAATCCTCCCAGAATGCCGTACTGGTCAGCACGGGGGTGTCTTGCAGCTCAAACATTTCCTGAAAGCCCACGGCATTCAAATTGACAGCAGCCACCCCACCAATAAGCTCAGCCTCTGCTTCACGCAGTGCGGCCTCTGATGCCTGAAACGCGAGCTGTCGGTCACGCATATTGCCGGCCATTTGTTCCTGCAACGCCGTGCCCCGTATTGCAGATAGCCCTACTATAGTCAGAGCCAGTAACATTATGAGTCCCACAATAATTGTGGCACCGCGCTGCTGGTAGTAAGTTACGCTTTGCATGTCACACTGCTCCAATTATTAATTCAAACGTGGCCGAATGCCAACAGTGGTGGAAAATACCTGGCGAATGCGATTATCGTCAGCCGTTACCGCTTCGGCACCCGCTCCAGAAAACTCATAGGTTTGCTTGTCACTCGATACATTGTCGTCTGGTGTTTGTACCAATATGTCCATTCGCAACGCCGCAATATTAGACCAATTAGTGTCGGCGGCGACTTCCTCAAACGCATCCACTGATCGGTCCGCGTTAACATCCTCACCGACAAAGTAATTAATAGCCTCTACACCCTGCAATAACTCGTAGGCAGGATTGAACTGCACTTTCTGATATAGCCCTGGCGGCTCGTCCGCATCAGGTTGTGCGACGTAGTACACGACATTGCTCAATCCGAACAACTCCGCACCCGTGTCGACGATATCAACACGGGCTTCACCACCTCCCCAGGTGAGCCGACTATTACCTGGATCCGCACCAGCTTCATGAGTAATAGTGACCTCTCCACTGGCTTCGGAGCCCGCCACACCAGTTGCCTGGAAAATAATAGCTTTATCACAATCAGCCACGGCAACGACATCGCCGGCACAAATATCGCTAGGGCAGTCTGCATCCTCAGCCGTCGTCAGGTCCACGAACACACTGTCGGCTGTATTTTCTTTGGTAACCGCTACAGACCTCTCATTGGCGCTCTGCACAATCAACACTTGTGACTGAGCGACCGGAGCAGGATCCAGATCTAAACCGACAGGCAAAGTTTCAGCTGTGTAAACACGAACCAAGTTATCAAGACTAAAATTACTGCCGTACTGCGCTTGATTGGCCAGATTATTTTTAAGGTTCCATGACGTTATATTTGCGCAGCCAAAGTATCCCGCCTGACGTATATCACGCGAAATATAGTCTACAGCCAGTCGTCCTGTTTCCTGCAACCGAGACATACCTTGCTGAGTGGTGAAAACAGTTTTACTGGACAGGAACATTTGCACCACACCCGTCATCAGAACAATCCCGACCGTAATGGCAATCATCAGTTCAACCAAAGAGAAACCTTTTTGCTGCTTCATTCCAACCTCTTTAAATTCGCGAAGTGTATTCAAAGGTTGCCTCCTCGCCTTCACCCTCTACGCCGCCTTCAACAGGCTCAGTCCAGGTGATGGACACAGTACACACTCTGGTGACGCACTCTATTGCTCCTTCCCCGTCGGGAAGAATAGAGACCAAATCATCGACATTGTCGGGTTCGACAATTGCACCACCGTCCCACTCTGATGCTGACCCTGCCCGCAACTGATCCAGGATATCGTAGGCAATAATATTGGCTTGCGAACGCAAATAGGCGCTGCTGTTGTATTGAATAGAGCGTGTCTGCAGTGCCGCGATAGCCATAAGACCCGTTGAGAGAATCAGGGCCGTTATCAACACCTCGATCATGCCTACTCCGCACTGCTTTTTGAGATTATTCATACACTAATATCCCGGACATTCCGATTTGCTGACGTTCATCATCCCAGCCACGCCAACCGTTATCTGTCGTTGCCTTGCGCCTGTACACCCTTCCATGTACGCCGTAAATACGATCGGGGCGGTATTGTTAAGACCACCAATTCGGGCCAATTCACCAAGACTGGTATATCTAACGAAAGACACAGCACCATTGTTATCGGCACTGATCACACTATCCTCGTGAGGCTCACCAAATTGCGCAATAACCTCACCGACAACAACCGCTGCCGCGCCGTCTGTTGTGGCATTATCAGTAACCACGAGCCACCCGTCGGTCCAATTACCACCGCAGTCTGTCATCGCTGCATTGGCGCCACATAAGCTAACTCTTTCACCTCGCTTAATTGCCTCTGTGCGCGCAATTTGCAATGCTACCGACAGTTCTTCGGCTAGTGCATCAGAACGATTGTTTTTTATCAATGTGACCATGCTTGGCGTCGCAATGGCTACCAATACACCCACCGTTAGCATCGTCAGCACTAATTCGAGCAAGGTAAAGCCCGAAAATTGTCTGAGACCATGTATTTGTTTAGGTTTAGTGAGAGCGATCCAATTCAAAAGCTTATCTCCAGCTTAGGTGCAATTGACAAACATTTTTCCCATTACTATGTTGTTTAAAGTAACATAAGGATGCGATTGGTGAACGATCGGTAGGATATACGGTTCACAGTTCCGACTGAACGGAGCAACATTCCAATACATACGCCACGGAGGGCGATATGAAACCAAAGGGATTTACCCTCATTGAAGCTATTTCTACCCTGCTTGTACTCGCAATTCTTTGCTCGCTAGCGGCTCCCCCGCTACAGCGGCTGCTGCAGCGTCTGCGGGTTGAGACCACCATGTGGAACCTGATCGAAGCCACCCAACTTACGCGCTCCTACGCTATCAAGGCCAACCGTCGGGCCAGCATGAGAGCCAACGCCTCATGGGAGGAGGGCTGGCAGATATTTTACGACGACAACCACAATGGCGTTTTGGATGCGGGTGAAGTGGCACTTTACGAGGCGCCAGAGTTACACGAAAGCGTAAGGGTGGAGGGCAACCGGCCCGTAGCGGACTATATCTCTTACCTGGGCACAGGCGAGAGCCGCTGGGCCAGCGGCCGCAAAGGTGGCGGGTTTCAGGCCGGTACCTTGACTGTTTGCCCGAAAGAAGACGGGCCTGGCTATGAACTGGTGCTGGCCCGAGGGGGCCGGCTGCGCAAAGAGAAGTTAAAGCCAGAAGAGTGCTAAGTTGCTAACGCAGCTCTTTAGGCAGCGAGAACCGGATATTTTCGGGTATACCCTCTACCTCTTGCGGCGATCTAGCCCCCTGCTCTACCAGCCGCGCAATAACCCGCTGCACCAGGGCCTCGGGCGCGGATGCACCGGCGGTAATACCCACCTGACGCTTACCTGCCAGCCAGGCGTTATCAATTTGCTCTGGGCAGTCGACCAAATAAGCCTCGGCTCCGCAACGCTCGGCCAGTTCCCGCAGCCTGTTGGAATTAGAGCTATTGGGCGAACCCACCACCAGGACTAAATCACACTCCAAAGCCAGCTGACGTACAGCATCTTGCCGGTTGGTGGTGGCATAGCAAATATCGTCTTTTCGCGGACCCTCAATATCCGAGAACTTAGCCCGTAACGCCTCAATGATTTTAGCGGTGTCATCCATAGAGAGCGTGGTTTGGGTAACATAGGCCAGTTGTGAGGGATCTTTCACCTCAAGGGTCGCCACATCATCCTCATCTTCCACAAGGTATATACACCCGCCATTTGAGGCGTCGTACTGCCCCATTGTGCCCTCAACCTCAGGGTGTCCTTCATGGCCAATAAGCACACATTCACGCCCCTCGCGTGAATAGCGCGTCACCTCCATATGTACTTTGGTCACCAGCGGGCAGGTGGCGTCAAACACTTTAAGCTGGCGACGATCGGCCTCATTGCGCACCGCCTGAGAGACACCGTGAGCACTGAAAATAACAATAACATCGTCCGGCACTTCGCTGAGTTCTTCCACAAACACCGCGCCGCGCTCGCGCAGACCATCCACCACAAAGCGGTTATGCACCACCTCGTGACGCACGTAAATCGGCGAGCCAAATACGTCGAGAGCGCGATTAACGATATCAATCGCACGATCAACGCCGGCACAAAAGCCTCTGGGATTGGCGAGCTTAATTTGCATAGATAAGCCTAGGGTTACGGGTTACGGGTTACGGGTTACGGGTTACGGGTTACGGGTTACGGGTTGTCAGATTATGAGTCGAGCCGGCGCCACTCTCCCGTCTCCCGTCTCCCGTCTCCCAATAAGTCAGTGTACCGTTGCCGGCTTTATTTCCAAAATAGCCACTTTGAAAACAATGTCACGTCCAGCCAACGGGTGATTAAAGTCCACGGTAACCTCGTCATCGTTAAAATCAACGACAACACCGGGTAACTCTGTGTTTTGCGCATCGGCAAAGGACAACATTAAGCCCTCCTCCAGCTCAATATTAGCTTCGAATTCGGAGCGGTCCAACACCTGAACGTTATTGGGGTTATGGGCACCAAAGCCTCCCTCAGGGCCGATTACAAATTCCTCTTCAGCGCCTTCTCGCAACCCCAACAACGCCTGCTCAAAGCCCTTGAGCAGCTTGCCATCACCGACTGTAAACTCAGCGGGGTCACTGTCGAAGTTAGAATCCACCAGCTCACCATCGGTTAGTGCGAGGGAAAAATGTAACGTCACAGTAGTGCCGGGACCGACGGATAACTCACGCACGACCAGACTCCTTACGCTTCACTTTGCTTTCTTCAGAAAAAAATAACATATGCACAATCATTAAAAATGCACCAAAACAGATGGCCGCGTCCGCCACGTTGAAAGCGGGAAAATATTTATCCTGGTAGTGCACCGAAATAAAATCGACCACGTAGCCCAGAGTAACCCGGTCGTACAAATTACCAATGGCGCCACCCAATACAAAGCCGAGCGCCATACTTTCGAGCCAGCGCTCGCGCGCAATGCGAAACAGCCAGACCGTAATAAACACACTCATGCCACAGGCGATGGCGGTAAAAAACCAGCGCTGCCAACCCCCGGCGTCACTTAAAAAGCTGAATGCCGCGCCGCGGTTATGCAGTAACGTCCAATCAAAAAAACGGGTAACGGCAACCGGCTGCCCGTAGCTGAGGGACTCCACGGCAATCACCTTACTCCACTGATCGAGCCCAACGACCACCAATGCCAGCAGGTACCAGCCCCAAGGGTGCAGATATTTTTTCATTGCCAGCCCCTTATGCGTAATGGCGGGTTTCGCCGGCACCATCGATGTTATCAACGCAGCGCTGACAAATCGTCGGATGCGCCGCCACCGCACCCACATCAGCGCGGTGGTGCCAGCAGCGCTCGCACTTGGCGTGTTCTGACTTAGCCAGCCCAACTTTCAAGCCTGAAACCTCGGTCGCTACAGCGCTGGCCGGCGCATCGGCAATATCCGCAAGAGCCGCCGTGGAGCTGATTAAAATAAAGCGCAGCTCATCCGCCACTTTACTCAATACCGACTTTAAATTGTCATCGCAGTAAAGCGTTAGTTCGGCGGTGAGGGATGCACCCAGCGCGCCTTCGCCACGAGCCGTTTCCATGACGCGGTTTACGGCAGTTTTCACTTGCGCCACCTGCTGCCAGAAAGCATCACCGAACTCGTCGTCGGCCATAGCCGGCAGCTCGTACCACTCGGCAATAAAAACGTTGCCATCCCGGTCGCCCGGTACCTGCTGCCACATTTCATCTGCGGTAAAGCTCAAAATCGGGGCAATCCAGCGCACCAGCGCTTCCGATAAGTAATACAGCGCCGTTTGCGCAGACAAACGCGGGCGCGAATCGGCCTTGGTGGTGTACTGGCGATCTTTAATAATATCCAGATAAAAACCGCCCAGCTCTACCACACAAAAGTTGTGCAACTTCTGATAAATTTGGTGCAATTGAAAATTGTCGTAGGCGCTGATAATTTCTTGCTGCAACGCCTCGGCACGGCGCACAATCCAGCGGTCCAGCGCCATCATGTTATCACTAGTGACAATATCAGTGGCCGGATCAAAGCCGTTGAGGTTGGCCAACATAAAGCGCGCCGTGTTGCGAATTCTGCGGTAAGAATCTGCAGTACGTTTTAGAATTTCATCGCTCACGCTCATCTCTGAGCTGAAGTCGGTCGCCGCTACCCACAGGCGCAGCACGTCGGCGCCCAACTCGTTCACCACTTTTTGTGGCGAGACGGTATTGCCAATGGACTTTGACATTTTGCGACCTTCGGCATCCACGGTAAAACCGTGCGTCAATACCGTTTTATAGGGCGCAGTGCCGTTCATGGCCATGGCAGTTTTCAATGACGACTGAAACCAACCGCGGTGCTGATCCGACCCTTCAAGGTACAAGTCGGCGGGGTAACGCAAACCTTCGCGCTGCTCCAGCACCGCGTAGTGGGTCACGCCCGAGTCAAACCATACATCCAGTGTATCGGTGACTTTTTGGTATTGATCCGCATCATCCCCCAACAAGGGCGCGGCATCCAGTTCGTACCAGGCATCCATACCTTCGGCCTCTACCGCCTTAGCCACTTGCTCAATTAGCGCTGGCGTATCGGGGTGCAAATCACCGGTTTCTTTGTGCACAAAGAACGCAATAGGAACGCCCCAGGTACGCTGGCGAGAAATACACCAATCCGGGCTGGACTCAAGCATGGAGTCGATACGGGCGCGCCCCCAATTGGGCACCCAATGAACACTTTCGACCGCCTCGGCAACCTGGCCGCGCAAATCATTTTTACTCATGCTTACAAACCACTGCGGCGTAGCACGGAAAATCAATGGCGTTTTGGTGCGCCAGCAATGGGGAAAGCTGTGGGTGATTTTACCTTCGCAAAACAACGCTTGTTTTTCTTGCAGTAAATCGACAACTTTTTGGTCCACTTTGTAGACGTGATCTCCGGCAAATACCGGCACATGATCGCGGTACAGGCCATTATCATCGATATAGTTAAGCGTTTCTATGTCGTACTTCTGGCCGACAATAAAGTCGTCCATGCCGTGATCGGGCGCGGTATGAACGCAGCCGGTACCAGCATCAAGGGTCACGTGATCACCTAATAAAACGGGCACCTGACGATCGTAAAACGGATGCTGCAACACCATGCCCTCAAGGGCTTTACCCGCAACTGTTCCTACCACCTTGTAATCGGCGATATCAGCGCGCGCCATTACAGACTCCAGCAAACCTTCGGCGATCACTAAGCGCTCATCGCCCACTTGTACGGCAACGTAATCCAGCTCGGGGTTCACGCTCACCGCCTGATTGGCGGGAAGAGTCCAGGGCGTCGTGGTCCAGATAACAACCGAAAGCTCACCCTCACCCTGCAATTCGCTAAAGGCGCCAGCGGCCTTAGATTGGTCGGCAAAGGCAAACTTAACGTCGATGCTAAACGAGGTTTTATCCTGGTACTCAACTTCGGCTTCAGCCAACGCCGAGCCCCCCACTACTGACCAGTAAACGGGTTTGAAGCCTCGCTGCAGGTGGCCATTTTCTACGATTTTGCCGAGCGCGCGAATAATGTCCGCCTCGAACTTGAAATCCATGGTGAGGTAAGGGTTGTTCCACTCCCCCAATACACCGAGCCGGACAAAATCTTTTTTCTGACCATCAACCTGGCGCGCGGCATAGGCGCGACACTTTTCACGAAAGGCTTTGACGTCGAGCTTGACGCCGGCCTTGCCGTGTTTTTTCTCAACATTATGCTCAATCGGCAGGCCGTGACAGTCCCAACCGGGAACATAAGGCGCATCAAAACCGCTTAGGGTTTTGCTTTTAACAATGATGTCCTTGAGGACCTTATTAACCGCATGACCAATATGAATATCGCCGTTGGCGTAGGGAGGGCCGTCATGCAGAATATAGGTATCGCGGCCTTTACGGGCGTTGCGAATTTCCTGATACAGCCCCGCCTTATCCCAGGCCTTTAACATCTGGGGTTCGCGCTGCGCCAAATTTGCCTTCATGGCAAAGGGCGTGTGAGGCAAATTCAAGGTCGATTTATAGTCACTCATGGTCGTTAGTCTTACCTAATCGGTGTTAATGTCGACGCCGGCAATAAACGCCCGCCCCCGATGAATATCGTCTTGTAACTGTGCTTTTAACGCATCGAGAGATGCAAACTTGTGCTCATCACGCAACTTTGCGTGAAAACGTATTATCACTGCAACGCCATAAATATCGCGCTCAAAGTCAAACAGATGGACCTCAAGCAAAGGCTCCGGTTCACCCCCCACGGTAGGCTTAATGCCCACGTTGGCGACACCTGCGAACGTCTCGCCGGCGATGTCGGCGCTGATCACAAACACCCCGGATAACGGTGAGCAGTAGCGCTGCAGGCGTATATTGGCTGTAGGCACGCCGATCTCCCGGCCGAGCTTTCTACCATGGCCCACTCTTCCGGCTATACAGAACGGCTGCCCTAAACAGGCTTCAGCTTTGACAAAATCACCACTGGCCAGCAGCTCGCGTATGCGGGTGCTGCTAATACGCTCCGGCCCCATCATAAGCGTGCAGGTATCGGTGACGGAAAAACCCTGCTCAAGGCCCATCGCTTGCAGCAGCCGGAAATCCCCGGCGCGGTCACAGCCAAAGCGAAAGTCATCGCCGACAACTAAGTGCTGAATGCCCAACCCATCTACCAAGATACGATTGACAAACTGTTCGGCGGTTAAACTGCGCAAATCTTCGTTAAAGTTCAGGCACAATACCCGCTCAACACCCGCAGCCGCCAACGCCTGAAGCTTTTCGCGCAACCGCATTAAACGCGCCGGCGCTTTATCACGCGCGAAATACTCGTGCGGCTGGGGCTCAAACAGGATCACCACCGATGGCAAACCCATGTCGCGGGCGGCGTCGTCAAGCTGGCGCAATATGGCCTGATGCCCTAGGTGCACACCATCAAAGGTACCAATGGTTGCTACCGAACCTCGATGATCGGGTCGCAGATTATGTAAACCGCGTATTAATTGCACTCAGGTGTCGTAACTCATTTGTTCGTCCTCTGCGGCCGCCAAAGCTGCCGATCCCGGCGCGAGAGTATACAGCACAGGCAGGTTGTACGCGAGACAGGCAGCGGCTTTGCTGTGCTTTTCAGACTAAAAAGAAGCCTGACGGAAATCTCGCGGACGCAGGCCTGTGGCCAGTAGGGTAAAGCCGTAAACCGCGGCCCCGGCAAGGCACAGTGCCGCGAGACGCCAAACCCGCGCAAGCGCGCTCCAGTCGCCCCACTGTGGCCACACACTAAGCCCCCAAAGCAGCAGTGCCGCCATGGCAATATTGGCTGTCAACACCCGCACCAAAAACGGCGACCAACCCGGGGCCCTGATGTATACGCCCCTCTTTTGCAAGCCGTGATAAAGCAGCGCCACATTGATGTAAGCGGCCAGACTCGTCGCCAGCGCTAGGCCCACAAAGCCCAGCTGATAATAGCTGTGAAGCGGCAGCACAAACACAAGGTTGAGAAGCATATTGGCCGCCATGGCAACAACACCAATTCGCACCGGTGTTTTCATATCCTGGCGCGCATAGAACCCAGGCGCCAATACCTTAATCAACATGAAGGCCATCAGGCCCAGCGCGTACGCTCGCAAACTCATGCTCGCCATCAAGGTATCACGCGGCGTCATCTCACCGTACTGGAATAATGTGGTCAAAATGGGCTCCGCCATAATAACCAAGGCGACAACGGCAGGCGCGGCAATCAAGACCACGATGCGAATGGCCCAATCCAGCGTGCGCGAGAAAGCTTCGGGGTTACTGGCACTGTACTGGCGCGACAGATTGGGCAATATAACCGTGGCAATCGCCACCGCAAAAACCCCCAAAGGCAAATCGGCCAAGCGCTCCGAGTAGTACAACCAAGAGGGGCTGCCATCGGGTAACAGCGAGGCGATAATGGTATCCAGCATTAAATTTATCTGGCTGACCGAAACGCCAAACAGCGCCGGCACCATCAGAGCAAGAATGCGCTTTACCCCGGGGTCTTGCCAATCCAATTTAGGCACCGGGGTAATATTCAGAGGCTTGAGAAACGGCAGCTGAAACAGAAACTGCAGCACACCCGCAGCAAGTACCCCCCAGGCCAACCCCATGGCTGGCGCTTCAAACATAGGCGAAATGATAAGAGCGGCGGCAATTAGGGTGATATTCAACAGCACCGGCGTAAAAGCAGGTATTGCGAAACGGTCGTAACTGTTGAGGATAGCGCCGACAAATCCGCTGAGCGAAATCAACATCAAATAGGGGAAGGTGATGCGAATCATGTCTGTAGCCAGAGCGAACTTCTCCGGGCTATCTACCCGAAAACCCGGTGCGAATACCGTCGCTACCAAAGGAGCACCTGCAACCGCCAAGGCAGTCACAACCAGCAATACCAAACCCAAAGCACCAGCAACACGATCTACCAGCGCCTGCACGGCGGCGTGCGGGCCTTTTTGCCGGTACTCAGACAACACCGGTACAAACGCCTGCGCAAAGGCGCCCTCTGCGAAAAGCCGGCGCATAAAGTTAGGGATTTTAAAGGCCACGATAAACACGTCGGCGCCGCCACCGGCCCCGATGGTGTGAGCAAATACCACGTCGCGTAGTAAACCCAACACGCGCGAGGCCATGGTCATCACCCCTACTTTGGAGCTGGATCTCAGCAAGCCGGGCTTAGGTTTAACGGGGGCTGTCGACACGTTTCGTCCTGCACTGATAGTTGGTAGCGCCATTATCCATACCCCACCACCTCTTGAACAGCGTCAACTTTACTTGCAAATACAAATGATAATACTTATCATTACTATCAAATTACAGGAGGACACATGACCCCCCCCAAACGAATGACTCTGGCTTTGGCCGTCACTATCGCTCTACCCCATGCAACACTTGCCGACTCTAAGGCGGACACCAAGGCCGATCAAAGGGTAGAAACCATGCTGGTGACCGGCCGCGCGCAATCGCTCTATCGTGTCGATGAAACGTCTGTATCCACCCGCATTAACGCCGACCTGACTCGTATACCTGCATCGGTTCAGATCATTAACGCCGACCTTATTGAGGATCAAGGAGCTCGCGATGCCCGCGACTTATACCGCGCCATCAGTGGCGTCAGTGTCTTTAGTTATTCGGGCGTGACCTTTCGCGGCTTTCGCCAGGACGAGGTGCTTTACGACGGTCTGCGCGGCGACCCATACGCGGGCTTCACTGTCCCGCGCCTATTTGGCGTCGATCAGGTAGAGGTTCTGAAAGGCCCCAGTGGCGCTCTTTATGGCGCAGGCGCCCCCGGCGGACTCATCAACTACGCTACCAGTCAGGCCACACTCGAAAACTATGGACGCGCGCAACTGGTCGCCGGTAATTTTGATTTAACCGGCGTGAACGTAGCCGCCACCGGTCAAATAGGCGATTCGGATTTTGGCTATCGCGTGGCCATGCTCAAAGAAACCGAACAACCGTTTCGCGAGCACAGCTCCAACGACAATGATCAGGGTGATTTGGGCTTTATCTGGCTGCCCTCTGACAAAACCAGCATCAAGGTAAAGTACTCCTTTGTTGACCAAACACTGGGCGCAAACCGACTACGAGGCGTGCCGGCCGACGAAGACGGCAACTTTCTGGTAGCGCCAAGCTGGAACCACAATGAGCCCACCGACTTTCTCACCTTGCGCGCAAACTCGGTTTACTCTCGAATCGAACATAGCTTTTCCGATGGTATTCGTCTTGATGTCGCAATGCGCTATTACGACAATCAGGAAAAACAAAACTACCATGAACCACGCGGCCTTTATGATTCCAACGGCGACGGTGTGGACGATATGATGGCGCGCCAATTCCGCGATCAGATTCGCAATAGTGAAGGCACCAGTGCTTACGCCAACTTGGTGTTTGAGTTTGCCACCGGCAGTATCGAGCATCAGCTACTAACAGGGCTTGAATACTACAACGAAGACAGTGACTTCAAGGCCAAGCGGGGCAGCCCAATTGAATCCGGCGGTGTTGTGCCACCGTTAAGCCTGTACGACCCACTGTATGGCCAAACCTCGCGCGCGCAATACGGTTTAGACCTGCGTGGCTGGGAGAGCGATACCACCTCAAGCCTCACGCAATCGGGCCTCTACATTCAGGACTTGGTTCGCGTCTCCGAGCGCTTCGACATACTCGCCAGCCTTCGCTTCAATGATTTTGAAAGTGACAGTAACGGCGTAACCGACAGCGACTCTGCTACTACCTATCGCTTAGGTGGCGTGTATCACATCACTGAGAATCTAAACACTTACCTCAGTTACAGCGAAGGTTTTGAACCACAGTCGGCCGCAAACCAAGACACCGACAAAGGCGGGCCATTCGCGCCAGAAGAAAGCGAAAATATGGAGCTGGGCGCAAAACTCAACCTGTGGGACGGGCGTGCACGCCTTAATCTGGCGATTTATGAAACTGAAAAACGCAATGTACTACAAGGCAACCCCGAGGGCGATGTAGACGGCGATGGCGTCGATGACTTAGTAGCTATCGGCAAAGTGCGCAGCCGTGGTTTTGAGTTCGACCTCAGTGCTGACTTGCAGCCGCTGTGGACCATGACTTTAAACTATGGCTACAACCGCACCCGCGTACTGGAGGCGACCACAGGCATTACCAACGCCACTGGTGACAAGTTTGCCAACACGCCTGAACATCAAATCGGTCTCTGGACCCGCTACGATTTTCCCTCCATTAGCTCGGCGATTGCTTTCGGGGCAGATTACAAATCGGATCAAATCAGCATTCAAGGTGATTATGTGAAGCCTTACACCACTTTCGACGCCAGCTGGCAAAGCGAATGGGACTTGTGGAAGCTACAACTCAACGTAAGCAATTTGTTCAATAAGGAATACGCAGAGAGCGGGTTTATTCATCGCACTGGCCACTTTCCCGGCGAGCCTCGCCGCGTTGTCGCCACCCTAAGCCGCACGTTCTAAGTTACATTCTGTGCGCCAACCTGGGAAAACAATAACTCGACAGCAATGGTTTCGCCTGCACAGTTTTGCCGGCGCGAGTTTCGCCTTGCTGCTGTTTTTTGTTTCGCTAACCGGCACTTTAGCGGTATTCGCCTATGAAATTGATTGGTTGATTACACCCGAGCTGCGCGTCAGTGCCGAAGGCCGGGCTCCACTGCCCGCAGGCACGTTGTTGGCAGCCGCGCACTCGGCCGCTAAAGATGGGCAGGTAAGCTCGCTTCGGTTGCTACCTCCGTTTATGGCCAGTGAAGCCATTTTGCGAACGGCCAGTGGCGAGCTAAACCGAATTTACATCGACCCCTATACCGCTAAAGTTATAGCGATACAGCCATGGTTTAACGCCCACCGATTTTTACGTCAAACCCATCGCCATCTCATGTTGCCACTCAAGTGGGGCCTAACCATAGTGTGCTTGCTCAGCCTTCCACTATTGCTTTCACTTGCCTCCGCATTTCCGATATACAAAAAGTGGTGGCAGGGCTTCGCTAAGCGGCCCAAACCTAACACTCCACCAAGGCGCTGGTGGGGCGACCTGCACCGACTCATTGGCTTATGGTGCGTGCCTTTCATTGCACTTATAGCCATTACCGGGCTGTGGTACCTCATCGAACGCTGGGGTGGCGCCGCACCTTCTGCCACCAAACCATTGGCTGATTTGGCGACCCTCAACCAGCCCCACAATGCCGTCAAACTAAATGCCGCCATTGACCAAGCACTAAACAATTGGCCCGACTTTGTATTGAAGGGCATAATTGTGCAGCCCAACAAGCCATTACTACTGCAAGGGCAAGCGAGCGCCTGGCTGGTGCGCGACCGGGCCAACACTTTGGCTGTGGATGCCAACACCGCAACCACGTTAACGAAGCGGCAAGGCGAGTCGCTCACGGTCCACCAGCGCATAGCTGAAATGGCAGACCCTCTACACTTTGGCACCTTTGCCGGCTACTTGACAAAATTTATCTGGTTTTTATTTGGCGCCATGATGACGGCCCTATGCGCCAGCGGGTTTTGGCTCTGCGCCCTCAGACTCGGCACACGCCGCAGCGGGCCAAAATTGGGTAAGGCCTGGCAACACATGGGCTGGAGCCGCTGGCCACAAATGGGATTAGTGGCCGCCAGCCTCGCACTTGCCCTAATGGCCATATTCTGAATAATTTTCTGGTTGACACATACGCCCACAACAGATACTGTACATTTAAACAGTATCGCAATGGAGGTAAACCATGGCTGTAGTTGCCGTCTGGAAATGTGACCGGGATGGAAAGATGTTTGATGATAAAAAAGCCGCTGAAGCTCACGACAAAATGCTGGAGTTGGCGGCCAATATTACCGATTTAATTGAAAATTCGGTTAAAGGCATTAGCGAGGAACACAGCGAAGCCATTGGCCTGCTGCTGGCAGGTAAGAGTGAAGTGCTGGCCAAAGCCTGTAAGGGCAAGCCCGAACTACTGCTCGAAGAGGCCAGTGACGACAGCGTTACTCCGCTTGTGGCCAATCAATAGTTTACCCGCTGGATTCACCCCTGCGCCGGACGGCACCACCACGCCGTCACTCCACACGGCGCTCGCGGTGGTGCACCGCTTCCACAACGCATCACCGCTGCTTTTACCGCCGCACTCCCCTCAACGGTGCGGCGGCTTTTTAGTATTAGGGAACCTTAGAACAACTCGACGGTGCTTCCACCTGCCGATTCTTCTTCCGCAGCAGGGGCTTTCACCTCAAGCTCAGCTAAATCAGTGGCCATTTGCTTGAGAATATACTCCACCGTGTTGCTAATTTCCACGGTACTCTTCTCAGCCGCTTCGTTATGATTAAGCATTTTTTCAATAATGTCCGTCAGATAATTTTCCTGTTCAAGCGTCAACTGCAGTACGTGGAAACTCATTTTCAGCTCCATTGAATAATCATCCAAAAGCTCTTTCTTCTCACCACTGTCAACATTCACCAAGCTTAGCAACTGCTGAACTAATTCCTGCATAACCTCTGTCGCCTCGTTGACAATACGTTGCCTTAATATCTCTCGGTAGCGCGCCTCCAGCGCCTCTACCAGTACAGCGACATAGTCACGCAACTCACCTTTCTCGACAGAATCCACAGGAACATTTTTCACCAAAAAAGATACGTGATCATCATTGACCATCATGCGCTGGGCAAACTCGTACAGACGCCCTTTCTCTTTCAAAACCTCAAATATATTAACTTCGGTAGGGCTACACACCCCCATATCCTGATCGTAACTACTGACCGTATTCTTGCTCCTAAACTCAATCGCCGTGCGCAACCCTTTCCCGGCGCTAAAGCGAAAAAATTCCCGGGACAATTGCTCTTCGTCAGTACACACCAGAATGTTTTTAAAAAACTGAACAATGTCCCCGTAATACGCAGTCTGCTGTAACGAGCGCATCACCATTTGCTGCGATTCTTTGTTGCGGTCAGACATATCGCGACTGCGCAACTGATAAGTGGCCATCTGACGAATTTTTGCCATCAGCTCCCTGATCGAAAAGGGCTTCTCAATGAAGTCCATGCCGCCAGCCTCGTAAGCCTCCAGCCGACTGGCAAACTCCTTCGCGCCAGAAATAAAAATAGTACTGACGTTATCACCGAGCTCGCCACTGCCCGACAGGTCAACGCCGCGACCATCAGGTAAGTTCAGGTCGATAATGACAATATCGGGAGAAAAATCTTGTAACGCTTCGCGCGCCCCCCTCAAACAATCAGTCGTACGCACATTGTAATTATCACTCAAACTTTCGTTGAGCAAGTTCAGGTACTGTACATCGTCTTCGACAATCAGAATATTTGCCCGTTCGGCGCCACTGTGTCGCTCGTCCGCCCCCTCTACGTATGTATCGCGCAGAGTGCTAAATTCCTCTGGTGTGCCAAAATAGTAACCCTGCCCCCGATCACAGCCGTTGCGCGCCAGAAAATCGGCGGTTTCCTCATCTTCAATGCCAACCGCCACGACTCGCATGCTGAACCTATTCGCGTTGTGCATCGCACTGCGCATCGCGTCCTTACATCGCTCTTTGGTTAACAAGCTTTTCACCAAATCGCGGTCGAGTTTTATTTCATCGATCACCACATCATCCGGCAACGACTGGCTTGATTCCGCAACCGAAAATCCATCGAGAGAAATACAAAACCCTTTTAGATGTAACTCCATCAAAGACTTGCGCACAGTCTCAGAAAGAAAGTCCGGCTCCAGCAAACCAGTAAATTCTAAGGTGATTTTTTGTCGTGGAACTTTATGTTGTTTAAGCGTCTTACCTAGAGCTTTACCAAATCCGTCAATGTGTAACAGGCTACGATCAACGTTAATCGCGACATTAATATCGGTGCCTTGTTCAGATAGGGCAATCCAGTCGTTTGCCACTAGTGCCACCACCCGTTCGGTCAATTCTCGCATCTTGTGCATGGAATCCACCATAGGAAGAAAGGCGCCAGGTATCATCAAGCCATGCTCTGGATGTTTGAGCCGCACAAACGCTTCGGCACCGGTAAACCCTGTGTCGCGAGACAGGGAAAACTGTGGCTGATAAACCACTGTAAACCAATCTTCTGCGAACGCTTTTTCTACATCATCACTGGATATTTCTTTACTGATACCACTGACTGACTCCATACATCGCTCCACTAATCCACATCCAAGGTTACGCGAACAGCATTTAACAGCTCAATTTGGCTGTAGGGTTTATGCAGTATATTTGCCGCTAAATCCTCATTAACGGTATTATTGGCGACATCAGCGTAACCGCTGACCAACCGAATTTTTATATCTGGGGCAATCTTGTAAGCTAGCTCAGCCAGATCAAAACCGTTGCCATCGGGCATAATGACATCCGAGAGCAATAGGTCCAGACTTTGAGTTTCCAATATTGTTGTCGCAGCGGCCACACCGTTGGCCGTAAATACAGTGTAGCCGGCTTTTTGCAAGGTTTTAGAGCAAGTTTCAATCAGAGCCTTTTCATCATCGACCACCAATATCGTTTCACTCCCCCCGACAGCCGCCTCCACTTCAACTGCTTGCGGCGCTACCGTTACGGTTTCAGCCAACTGAGGTATATATAAGATGAACGTGGTGCCAACGTCTGCTTTTGACTTCAGCCTTATAAAACCACCCATCTGACGCATATAGCCATACACCTGACTTAACCCTAAGCCTGTGCCTTTATCGCCCTTGGTTGAGAAAAACGGATCAAACACCTTATCTAATATGTCACTGGGAATACCACAACCATCATCTTTAACCGAAATGGCTAGGTACTCCCCAGGAGTGACATCGTAGAATTTGGCCATAGATTCTGGAACTTCAATGCAAGCTCGCGTACTGATCCACAAATTGCCGCCGCCCTCCATGGCATGCATAGCGTTGATACTTAGATTCAAGATGGCATCTTCTAAAAAATCAGCATTTATATTGGCAAGATAACCAGTATCATCAATATCCAGGTGCACTGTTATGCTCGGTGTCATGGTACGACTCAACACGTATTGCATAGCTTCAACGATTTCACCGAGATTGACCTTAGATGTTTCCATTTTTCGATGTTTGGACAGGTACAACAGGCGTTTCGTTAGCTTGCCACCGCGCTCAGCGGCGCGATCTATTTCGCGAATATAGCGAAAAGCGGGCTCATCTTCGTCAACCTCGTCTTCCAGCAGGTTCGCGTAGCCAGCGATCACTCCCAGAATGTTATTAAAATCGTGGGCAATGCCCCCCGTTAGCTTGCCTAAAGCCTCCATTTTTTGACTGTGAAATAATCGCCGCTCCTGCTCTTTGACTTCCGTTAAGTCATGGCAGGTGCCAAGAAAACGGCGACCTCCCTGGTCGGATCTGGGTAATTCCGCAACCGACAATCGCAGAGGGAAATGGCTTCCATTTTTATGCAGCCCCTCCAATTCACGTCCTAAACCAATCACTTTGGCCTGCCCGGTTTGCAGGTAATTGCTTATATAGCCGTCATGAGCATCGGCAATGCCCTTGGGCATCAGCATGTTCACCTTCTTCCCGATAGCCTCACGTTGCTGGTAGCCAAACATATGAACCGCCGCTTGGTTAAACGTCAAAATGACACCGCGATCATTAATGGTAATCGCTGCATCAGCCATGGCATTGAGAATATCGGACTGTTCCTGCTCGCGGCGGGCCAGCGCTGATAGCGCCTCTCGTTGGCGCGTTACATCCCCCACCAAGGCAATGTAGCCCTCCCCCCCATTGTCGCCAAGCGGTGTAATATTCCACTCGGCAATAATCATTTTTCCGGTACCCAGGCGATGATAAATGTTGCGCCGGGTGTGGCGTACCCGCGGATCAAACAGCTCTCGACGTTCCTGCTCAGTCACTTCGGCCCACAATAGTGTGTCCGCGTTCGCACCAATGGCGTCATCCGCTGAAATCGCAAAGATTCGAGCAGCAGCAGGATTCCACGCCGTAATCTTGCGTGCATGATCGAGCTCAATCGCGCCTAGAGGAGAGTTTTCAAGTTGACGGGTAAGTTGCGCATTACCGCGACGCAGGGCAATCAATTCCGACTCGTGCCCCACTTCGTGGCCGGCACGGCAGAGTATCCGCTCGGTGCAGTAATCACCCGCAAGAAAAGTGGCCGATGAAACGATACCCCACACACCGACCATTGCATCGCCCGCATTGGTGTCAAACAACGGCAACGCATGATAGTAAAGAGGGGAGGCGGCTGCGGTCGTGTGGGTCCATTCGACGCACACCGCGCGTAAAGATGATTGCGCCTGAGCGTTAGCCGCCAGCAAACACTCCAGGCACAAGTCTTCTGAATCGAGTCCACTATAAGCCAAAGGCTCAAGAGCGCAGTCATTGTGTCGATAAAAAAAGACGCTGGCACAGTTACCGGCGACAGCGGCGGCCTCATCAACTTTCCATTGAATCCACTCAAGTCCGGTACTGACATCCGCAGCCGCCGGAAAATGTGTTATTGCAGGGGTATTATCCTTCATTGTCTTACCAAATCACACGAGAATTGGCAATTTACGGGCAACCTTAATGAGACCATCGAAATCATCCCTGGTAGATATTATGGTTCTGGGGCACCAAGTTCCCGATCCAGAGTGCCCTAGCAGGCTGTTGAAAAAACCCTTGCATGCTCAGCGAGGCCCGATGCGTGCAGATGTCGTGCCTTGTCTCGACGGACAGGGTGGTTCCCTTTCCTAGAGGCAAGGAGCGGCACATGTGCGCTTCTGGCCTCGCCCTGCGGGACTTCCAGGCTGGCCCGTACTCGTCGTTGCCACTTTTCGATAGGTGGGCACACACCGTCAAAGTAGCGCCTAGATTACGAACCAGCCTGAGAGTCTGAGTACGTAGGGTTTTTTCAACAGCCTGCTAGCCTACTAATCTATAGGCGAATACGCCCGTGGCGTCAAAAAACAAGTCCAAATTGGCTAATTTATCAACGACAGCGCACCTCAATAAAAGCAATACGTGTACTATTTTCCCCGGCGAGAGCACCGAAGCACCTTGTGATTAGGGTAGAATACCCCAGGCGATACAGGAGAAACGCGTGACTTTAACTGACTGGATAAACCTCAGCGCCACCCTTTGGCTCTTCGTGGCCTGGATGGGGTATGCCCGCTTTGCCCGTAAAAGGGCCCGCACTGATCACTGCCTGGCGTCCGTCCTGCAAATTCACCGTAAAACCTGGATGATGGAATTACTCAACCGCGAGAACCGCATTGCCGATACGGCATTGGTGGCCAGCCTGGAGCGCAACGTATCCTTCCTGGCATCAACATCCATCCTGATAATTGCCGGTTTGGTGACCATAATGGCATCTATCGACAAGGTATACGTAACCCTAAGCGCCCTGCCTTTTGCCAATGAGACCATGACACCACGTCACATGCAGCTAAAAGTTATCTTGCTGTTAATGATTTATGTCTACGCGTTTTTTACTCTGACCTGGGCTATGCGCCAGTATGGATTTTGCGCCATTTTGTTTGGTGCCGCTCCCGCTCACGATGCCAACATCTCCGCTGAAGAAAAAGCACGCTACGCATCCAGTACTGCAAAAATTATTGATCAAGCTGGCCACAGCTATAACTACGGCTTGCGCGCATACTATTTTTCACTGGCAATATTGCCTTGGTTTTTTAACACTTGGATATTTATCGCCGCAGTGGCAGCCGTGGTCGGTGTGTTGTATCGCCGGGAGTTTCACTCTACAACGCTTAGAGCCTTGGTTCGAGATCTAAAACTAAGAGATGAAGCCTCGAGCTAGCGTATGTGTAACACCCCGTCCTCACCGTGCTCAAAATGCATTAGAAGGACAGCAGTGAGTACTGACGAATAATTTTAACCAACCGCTCTATGCGCTCATTCGACAATTGACGATAATCGAGATAAGGCGAAACAATTACCCGTTGAGCAGGTGCAATTGCAAAATGTGCATCGAGCCATTGCAACTTTGGAATGTTTAAAGTCGCGGCATACCCCTTTCCCGCTATTATGTGCAAAGCATCGTCTTTCCAAGGAGGTGCCGTAAAAAGCAATGCCAAGCGCGAACCTGCCTGCAACAATTGTTGATCGCGATATTCTTGCCATGTCGGGGGCGAGCTATTAGCAACGATTAGCTCTGGCGCCAGGGAATAGATAAACTTGGCGTACACATTAAACAATTTGCGCCAATGGTTACTGCTATTGGACACGATATGATGAAGCTCGCCAGGCAGTAAAGGCACCAAACAGCGCCGGCGGGAATAGTCATCCAAAGGGGGCCGGTTGGCGATACAAAAGGCGATGCCGTAATCCGCTTCACCTATGCCAGCTACCAAGGCAAAACCTCTCCGTTGGAATGCCAAAAGGTACCGGTATTTGCCAGATTTAACTCATTGATGCGAGCTATTAAACGCTCGGCAGCTTGATCCGGGGTAATGTCACCATAGCCACCTATCATGTCGGTACCTACCAAACCTGGATGCAATATCGCAACCGCCACACCGCGACCTTTTAAATCCTGTGCCAATGACATGCCGGCGGCATTTAAGGCCGCTTTGGACATACGATAGCCATATCGACCACCGCTGGTGTTGTCACTGATTGAACCCATGCGGCTGGTAACTAACGCCACCTTGGCGTTGTCGCCCAGATTGTTTGCCAAGGCCTCTGTCACACGCAGGGGGGCAAGAGCATTGATTTCAAATTGATCCCGAATAGTCTCGATATTCAAATTGCCCAGTTGTTCGTCCCGCAAAATGCCAGCATTGTTGATCAGCACATCAATATTAACGCCCTGCAACGCGCCGCTTAATGTTTCGATCCCTTGATCCGTGCTGACATCAACGTCTTCAATAATCTGCGCACCAGATTGCCCAAGCTCGGGCGAGGCTTCGCGACAAGCCGCAAATACCTTTGCGCCGTTTGCCAGATAATGCTTTACAAAAGACAAGCCTATTCCGCGATTCGCACCCGTAATTACAACGTTCATACATCAAACTCCTTAAAGTGTTTTATGGCCGTCAGTCGCCGCAATACTTACCGTTTAGGTTAACATAGCTCCGATTCATACTTACACCGGAGACGATGGATGAGCACATTAATTATTGGAGCAGGTGGACAAATAGGCCAAATGATTGCTGCAAACCTACGCCAGGCCGGCGAGCCGGTCCGTGCCATGGTGCGCTCGCACAATCAAAACTTGGCCGCAATGGGAGCCGAACTGTTCATCGGTGATCTAGAACAAGATTTCAGAACAGCCATTGATGGCTGTGCAAAGGTTGTTTTCACCGCGGGATCTGGCGCAAAGACTGGAGCCGATAAAACCATATTGGTGGATCTATGGGGTGCGATGAAAGCCATTGATTATGCGGCCGACGCGGGCGTTGAACACTTTGTGATGGTTAGCAGTCGCGGCGCCGACAATCCAGACCTGGGGCCGGTCGCCATCAAACACTATTCGGTCTGTAAGAAATTAGCCGATGACCACCTAATGCGCAGCACAGTGCCTTATACCATTCTACGCCCTGGGCGCTTAGTAGACAGCCCAGAAACGGGGAGAATTAGCACCACCATGCCCAACGCACCAGAACAACAGGTTATAACTAGAGCCGATGTGGCCGCCACCACTGCTTTTTGTTTGCAAAACACACAGGCGGCGAACAGAATTTATCCGCTAGTAAACGGCGAGAATACTTTAAGTGATGCACTATTGACCTAAGCGGCCGGGCCAACGTACAAACATCTAAGGAGCCTCTGATTAAACCTCCAGTCGTCTGCACGAATCCAAAATGCTCCGTACGTAAGGCGTTTTTCGCAGGTAATGGCCGTAGCCCCTGGCAAGAAAAAAAACGCCAACCAAGGAGTGTTTTGGCCGCGCCTTTCGGGGCTTACAGAGGCCGCGGGAGACTTAATCGAAGATTCCCTAAATCAGCGGACTAACCAAATGAGTGATATTTTCAAAAAAGCGCGAAACAGCGCGGCGCTGTCGCCACTGTGCCAGCTCAACAACTTCCGAGTCATGACGGTAAGACTCTATAATTTCCGCTAAACTTCTTACCGTGGCCACATCGTAAATAATCATGGTCATTTCAAAGTTTAACCACAGTGAGCGCAAGTCCATATTTACCGTACCGAAAAAGGCTAAGCTGTTATCGACAACAACAGCTTTAGTATGCAATAAGCCCTTACCATAGGTCGCTATGGATACGCCTGCCTCCATCAAAGACGAAAAATAAGAGTGACTAGCGTGACGAACCAAAAACGAATCTACTTTTTCTGGCACTAACAACCGCACCTGTACACCTCGTCGCGCCGCTATTTTTAGTGCGTGCTCCAATGCCTCACCGGGCACAAAGTAGGGGGTGACAATATCCACAGAATATTTCGCACCATAGATCGCCTGCAGCAATGCATTGAGAATACTCTCTTTGGCGACATCCGGCCCCGAAGGAGCGACCTGCACCAGAGCCTCCCCCACCACCACTACCGGTTGTCCCGACATTTTCAGTAAAGGCTCGCTGCGTTCAATACTCCAGTACCAACGAAATACTGCATCGAATTGCGGCACCGCCGGGCCCGACACTCTTGCCATAACGTCAATCCATTCGCCGACACCGGCATCAACTTTAAACAGTTTAGGATCAACTAAATTGAAGCTGCCCATATAAGCCACGCGCTGATCAATGATCACGGTTTTGCGATGGTTACGTAAATCATAGCGCGCCAACTGCCACGGAATGATACCAATCGGGCAAGCCTTAACCACTGAAGCGCCTATGTCCTTTAGGCGTTTATGAGCTTCGGAGCCAAAGAACGCTGAGCTGCCAACGGCGTCGAGCATGATACGAAACACCACTCCGCGCGCCGCAGCCTGCTCAATAGCCGCCACCACCTTATCGGTCTCGCCGCCGGGCTGCCAAATGTAAAACTCCATATGGCAAAAAGACTCAGCGCTTTTGATATCCGCAGCCAGTGAGTCAATAATATGAGGGGCAGACTGTAAAAACTCGACGTTGTTGCCAGCGACTGGAGGTATACCTGATATAAACGCCTCCAGGCGCGACAGCGGTTCCGCCGACGCATGGTAGTCACTCCAGTCAATGGCCACAGCTGACGGGGGACTGACGGGGGCATCGCGAAAAACAAACCGTAGCCGAGCCTCGCGCTGCGCCCGTTTCACACCAAGAAAACGCTCGCCAAACAGTAAGTAAAGCGCCACGCCAAAATAAGGGAATACCATCAGCACGAGTATCCAGGCCAGCGTTGCCCCTACCGGGAGGCGACGCATAATCACCCGCACCGCCATTGCCACCACCAGTATCAGGTGGCCCCAGATCAGCAGTTGTTGAATCAGCGTTAACAATCCGTTCACATAGTCTCCTAATGGGCCGCTCCAGACTTTGTCAAAGGCAGTCCCCGAGCCGTTACAAAACAGGTATTATGTACAACTTAGCGCTACGTCAGTGTACCACGCAGCAGATTTTACAAGGAGATCGTATGCTATTTCGTACATTCACCACCTTTATCGGGTGCACCCTATTGGCAGGCTCCGCAACGGCGGCAAATCTCAATTTTATGGGGCGCAGTATTTCCAGTGAGCTGTCCCCAAAAGAGCTGGAGTCGTTCGTTCACACCGTAAGCAGTGCACTGAACGACTCACCTGACTTGGTGACTTTACACTGGCAATCACCCGACGCGGATACCAAAGGTCGGGTTAAAATCAAGTACAGCTATCGCCACAACGAAATATTGTGCCGCAAAGCGATACTGGATATTCGGGGGCGGGACGGGCGCCGCGACTTTTTTCACTTTAATGTCTGCCAAAACGGGGACAAATGGGAATTACAAAAAACTGAAGCCAGCGATTTTAGCCATGCTCAGTGGCAAACGCTGCATGAGCAGTTCAACCGCGTTATAGCAACAAACCCAGACGGCAAAACCAATACACAAGTGATCGGAGACATCTCCGCCGCCATTACCCCACTGTCAACCACTGCCAATGACCGTGGCAAATGCCGCGTCATGTCTATCGTCATTAGCAATACCACCTCCCGCAGCAAGGGTATTTATGAGTTCTGTAATAGCGCGGACGGCTGGAGCCGCTCAGCTCCCTGACCCTCTAGAGTTGGGATTCAATCGGCAAAAAAGACAGGATCGAGCTCATCGCCCTGCGCCACCAGCTGGCGTTGGGCTCTTTACTAAAAGTCTGACCCGAGTGTAGATCTCGCCAGTACAGCTCCCCCTCATCATTCAGCGACACCTGGTATGACGTATCATTGAGCAGCTGACGCGTCCCAGTCAAAACGGCTTCTGCCAGCTCCGGGGAGTCTATCAACACCCCCATTTCGGTATTTAGCCAAGCCGAACGCGGATCTAAATTAAACGACCCGACAAACACCCAGCGTCTATCGACCACAAAAACCTTGGCATGCAAACTTGATGTTGAGGAAACACTCCAGACCTTACGCTCGGTATTAGGAGTGCGCTTTATTTCAAAAATCTCGGTGCCTGCCGCCAACAGAGCCTCCCGGCTTTGCGCGTAACCACTGTGGACGGCAACCACATCTGTGGCCGCCAACGCGTTGGTTACCACGCTAACGGTAACACCTTCTTGTGCGCGCCCGGTCAACAATTGAGTACCCGCTTGTGCTGGTACAAAATAAGGTGAGATTAGAAAAAGCTCACTTTCGGCATTTTCGAAAAGTTGCCAAAGCCGGTTAACCACCAAAGCATTAGATGAGTCTTTTTGTTTGAACAGTTGCAAATCGGGGGTGTCAGACCAAACATCAACCGGCGCCCAATAAAGTGCTCTTTCACCCCGGCGAATACTTCCTAGCCAGTCTTGTGCATTGACAACTTGCAGATATTCAATGGCATTCAGTTGAGCCACGGCTGCGTCAATTTCCGCGCCCGCACGCTTTATTAAATCCGGTGCGGGTGGCTCGCTGTTTAACACGCTCAAGGGATATACCAGGTCGCTGTTCCAATAATCGTCAAACTGACCGGTCACTGCAGGCACCGAATCGCCTATTAAAAACACATCGGCATCGCCAAAGTTCACGCTCTGGTTTGCGCTAAAATATTCGTCTCCAACATTGCGCCCGCCGACGACGCTGGCCAGATTGTCTGCGGTAAGCGACTTGTTGTGCATGCGGTGATTTAACCGACTAAACTCTCCGAGCAACTGCCAGGCGCGTGCACGGCGCCAATAAAACGGGTTGTAAAGACGAACCTCAATATTGGCATGGCTATTCAAAATATTCAGGGGGTAATCACCCGCGCGCTGCTCAAGATCATCCAGTAACAAGCGCACTTTTACTCCGCGCTCGGCCGCCATCCATAGCTCGCGAAACAAAAGTATTCCGGTGGCGTCACCGTGAAATAGGTAATATTGCACGTCTAGGGTATGTTGCGCCTTACGGATAAGATCAACACGCGCAGCTACCGCATCGACACCACTTGCCAGCAGACGAACGCCGGTACCAAGGCGATCCCCAGTGGCTCTCAATTCAACATCGAGATCTTTAAAGTATCCCGCCGGAGATGTGCCAGCCACGTAATGGGCATTGATACCACTTCGCTCGGGCGCCGAGGCACAGCCCAACATAAAGGCACAACTCAGCAGCACCCATTTCGCATCCGGCAAACGCCTAATCCACCCGGAGCCTTTATTCATACCGTATTCCTGTACCTATTCCGGCCATTGTACAATTGCGGATATGACAAACATTAGTCTGTGATTGCGACACAAATATCCACGCCTTACAAGCCAAGGCAAGTAGTGCTTTGTCAGGTTCAGATTGCCATTGAAACGCCAGCTCAAACCGGCGCCAGAAACCTCAGCCATGACATCGGGCTCTGACAAAAGCCCAATGCTCGGCAATATGCCGGCGGCCAGCCCGTATAACCTCACCCTGCCCTGAGTCACAATAGCGCCCACTGGCTGCAGCATTAGTGATATTTCAGCCAGTGGCGAGTAAACTCTGGTGCACAGCAACCACCAATAATAATGCTGAGACGACCATGGCCAATATACAGAGTAACACCTTAATACTTTTTGCTATTTGTACAATACTTACAGCGTGTGGCGGCGGATCAGGTACCAGCGATTCCGGTAACACAGGCGGCTCGGGCTCCTCAATAGCCTCCTCTAGCTCTTCGAGCGTATCCTCGCCCTCGGGCTCATGCCCTGCAAATCAAAAGACCCGGTTATGGCCCGGCTATACCAAGCCTGAAAACAGCGCTCGCATACTGGTCTTCTCTAAAACAGCAGGCTTTCGGCATTCGAGCATTGAAGTAGGCCAGCAAATGCTGGAATCGATCGCACAAGCTAACGACTGGACCGTGGATATCACCGAAGACGCCACCGACTTTCGATTGGACAATCTCAACCACTACAACACCGTGGTTTGGCTCAGTACCACCGGCGACGTACTTAACAGCGCTCAGCAACAGGCCTTTGAAGAATATATCGAGCACGGTGGTGGCTATCTGGGCATTCACGCTGCGGCAGACACCGAATACAGTTGGCCTTGGTACGGTGACCTGGTCGGAGCCTATTTTCACTCGCATCCACAAAATCAAACGGCCACTGTGCACGTAGAAAATGCTCAACATCCAGCAAGCCAGCACCTGGGCGATATCTGGCAGCACTATGACGAGTGGTACAACTATAGGAACAACCCGCGTGAAGGCGTTGAGGTTGTGCTTAGTTTGGATGAAACCAGCTACGACCCAGGTGAAGGCGCCATGGGGGATCACCCCATTGCCTGGTACCACACCGTTGGCCTGGGCCGCGCGTTTTACACCGGCCTCGGTCACACCGAACAAGCCTACGCGGACGCAGATTTTCAAAATCACATCTTGGGCGCACTGCGTTGGGCGGGAAGGCTAAGCAGCTCAACTCCCGACTGGCAGGGCGCAGCCCCGCCCGACACCGACTTCTCCACGACGGTCATTGCCAGTGGTGTGGATTTACCCGTTGTTATGGAAATTTCCAAGCAGGGGGAAATGTATGTTATCGGTCGGCGTGGCGCCTTCTATGCAATGCGCAACAACCAATTGACGCAAACCGATACAATTGCCACCAACAGTGTTCACGAAGGTGGCCTTATTGGTTTTACTTTAGCCCCTGATTTCACTCAAACCCGTCACGCTTATTTTCATTACACAGCGCCGGATTCAGCCACACAGAAAGTCTCACGCATCACGATCAAAGGTGATCACTCACTGGATTTAAGCTCTGAAGTGGTTGTGCTCGAATATCCCGTAGACTTTGAGTGCTGCCATGTAGCGGGTGACCTGGCCTTCGACTCGTTAAATAATTTGTACATTGCCATCGGCGATAACACCAACCCATTCGCCTCCGATGGCTACGCTCCTATTGACGAGCGGCCGGGGCGCAACGTCTTCGACGCCCAGCGCACCTCAGCCAACAGCGCCGACGTGCGTGGCAGCATTCTGCGCATAAAACCCAATGCCGATGGCGGTTACACAATTCCCGACCGCAATCTGTTCGTGGCTGACAATCAACACCGTGGCGAAATATTTTCTATGGGGCTCCGCAACCCCTATCGAACCGCCCTCGACTCTCTCACCGACCAATTGTTTTGGGGTGACATCGGCCCCGATGCCGGCGGCTCCAATCCAACCCGCGGCCCCGGCGGTATTGACGAGATTAATAAAACATACCAAGCAGGCAATTTTGGCTGGCCTTATCTGGCCGGTAACAACATCGCCTACTACGATTACGACTTTGCCACGGGTCAATCTGGTGCCTTATTCAGCGCCCATGCTCTGCGCAATTTGTCCGTTAACAATACTGGAAGCATCGAACTACCACCCGCTCAACCCGCATGGATAAGCATGAGTCACCGCGCCCTTATGGTCGGCGACGTTTACCGCTGGTCCAACAGCATTGCCGATGAGTACAAGCTGCCCAGCTATTTTGACGGGCGCCTACTGTTCTGGAATTTTAACAATGACCGTATGTATGAAGTGCACGTCGATGACGATGCGGGCAGCTTCCGCACTTGGCTCGATACCTCACGGCTCGCCGGCATTATTGATGCAAAAATATCACCGCAAAATCACCGTTTGTACTTACTCGGTTACGGGGGCAACTGCTGCGACTCACCGGCCAACTCCGGCATGTTGGCAGAAGTTCGTTACACGGGTAGTGGGCCCGAAACGCCGTCACCGACAACGCCAACATATACCGCAGGTGACAGCGTAACCTTTAGTATCGATGGCAAAATACTAACGGCCCTTGGCAATAACAATTTGGCCCTTGCCGATGCTCCGGCCGGCAATGCCAGTATCTTTTCGTTAGAAAGCGCAACAGGCAACCATGTCTATTTACAGTCAGTATCCACAGGGCTATACATTCGTCTGGATGACGCCGGCACTTTGGTGCTCGATGCCACAAACACCGCACAAGCCGAAGCCTTTGAACTGCAGCAAAATCAAGACGGCAGCTATGCGTTAAAGTCCTCGGGGCTATGCCAATACGTGAGTCTGGCTGGCAGCAGTGATCTATTTTTGTCTGCTAATGCCAATACGGTAGGCAACTTACAGATCTTTGACTTGAATGCCGCGCAAGCGTGCACGCTCGATGAGTCTCGGGGCATTGCCTGTCGAACCGACGCCCCCGCCTATCTGAATATGCCCGAGGTGCCGGCCACCGATTTCAGCAACCTGCCTGCGCTCTTGTCGCAAACCGGCGCGTTTGCCGACACGGCCACTTTAACCCCGGCGCAAAGCTTAATTCCGTACTCGGTTATCGCGCCTTTGTGGTCTGACGGCGCGCAAAAAGACCGATGGTTTTCTTTGCCAACAGGCACCACCATCGGCTGGAACGAAAACGAGAAATGGCAGTGGCCAGCGGGCACCGTTTTCGTAAAACACTTCACTTTACCGATCGACGAAAGCGACACCAGTGCAAGGCAACGACTGGAAACGCGGCTGCTGGTAGTCGGGGCTGCCGGCAGTGTGTATGGCGCCACCTATAAATGGCGCGACGACAACTCTGACGCCGACCTGCTCAACGACGCTTTAAATGAAACCATCACCATTGCCCCAGCCAATGGTGAACGGCAACAAACGTGGACGTACCCAGGCCCCGAAGATTGCCTGGCGTGTCACAACATCGACGCACAGGGTGTGCTCGGTGTTAAAACGGCTGCGCTAAACAGCACATGGCAATACCCATCCGGTGTTACCGACCATCAGCTGTTAACACTCAGTCATTTGGGCGCACTTGATACTGTGTTAACCGCAGCCGACTTAACAAGCCTGCCAGCCCATGCCGCGGTAAATGACAACACCGCGAGCCTTGAGTTGCGAGTTCGCAGTTACTGGGATGTCAACTGCGCCAACTGCCATGGTGTACAGGGCATTGCCAGCCTGTGGGATGCACGCATGACGACACCACTGGACGAACAAGGCATTGTCAACGGTGCGCTGGCCAACCAGCGCGACTATCTAACCGAGTACGGGCTGGCAAATCCCGCCGTCGTTAGCCCGGGAAGTCCAGACAATTCCATTTTATACATTCGCGACAAAAGTGCAGACGTTGGCGATCGAATGCCACCGCTAGGGCGCAACCTGCCCGATGAGGACTACCTACACTTATTGGAGACCTGGATTAACCAGTTAGAAACGCCGTAGTTTACTTGGAGCACTGTCGTCACTTGCAAAAAAAGGGGGCGCCGAACGGTGCCCCCTTTTTACACGCAAACTAAAAATTTATATATCTTTCGCCAGTTTTGCGGCACGCACCAATTGCACGAATTCAGTCCGATAACCAAACGGGTCTGACCCTTTATTAGCCTGCGCCAGTGCAATAATATCATCCAGTGAATACTGACCAATGTACTCACCGCCACTTAAGTACTGGGCAAACGCAGCTACCGCGATGGAGAAATCTATTTCTTGGCGCAAACTCGGCGCGATGGAGTTCTCAATTATCGATGCGGTAATTTTTCGTGATTCGCTCTGCTCTGGCAGCTTGTAGCGCAATTTAAAGAACCCAAACTCTTTGGTTTTATTGCCGGCTGCTTGCTCATCCTGAACACCATAACGCAGCGGGTCAATGGTTGCCAAGTCAGAGCCGGTGGGAACAATTTCATACAAAGCAGTCACACTGTGTCCGGCGCCAATGTCACCCGCATCGACTTTATCGTTGTTGAAGTCGGCGCGGTCCAACAAACGGGTTTCATAACCAATCAGGCGATACTCTTTCACCTGAGCGGGGTTGAACTCAATTTGTATTTTTACATCATTGGCAATCGGGAACAGGGACGAATTAGCCTGATCCACCAACACTTTGCGCGCCTCATTAAGCGAATCGATATAGGCGGCAATACCGTTACCATTTTGCGCCAACGTTTGCATCAGATGATCGTTGTAATTACCGCTACCAAAACCAAGTACACTTAAATAAACTCCGGTTTCGCGCTTTCTTTTCACAAAGCTCTTCAGCTGCTCGGTATCATTAATGCCCACGTTAAAATCACCGTCGGTGGCGAGGATAATCCGGTTAACAGCTTCTTTATCAAAATTTTGCTCTGCGAGTTGGTAAGCCAGTTCAATACCCTCAGCGCCGGCAGTAGAGCCACCCGCGCGCAGTTGACGCAGCGCGTTAAGAATTTTGGTTTTATCTTTAATGGCGGTAGGCTCAAGTACAGTGCCGGCTGCGCCTGCGTACACCACGATGGAAAGTGTATCCTCCGGGCTCAGCTGCTCGACCAACAGCTCCATTGACTGCACAAGTAGAGGTAATTTATCTGGCTCATTCATTGAACCAGACACGTCCAGCAAGAACACCAGATTGGTGCGTTTATTAATAATGGCTGAAGGCTCATAGCCTTTAATACCCACATGCACCAACTTTTTGCCTGGCGCCCAGGGTGAATCAACCACGTGAATTAATGGACGGAAGGGTTGCTCCGTTGACTCTGCCGACGGGTAACGATAATCAAAATAATTAATCATCTCCTCAGCGCGAACAGCATCGGCCGGAGGTAAACGACCTTCGTTCAAACTGCGGCGCACAAAACTGTAGGAGGCGGTATCTACATCAATTGAAAACGTTGACACCGGCTGCTCTTGGGTCAACTTAACGTTATTGTGTTTAATTTCTTCGAATTCGTCTCTATTTTCTAACTTTTTACCATGGTGAAGTTCGTAGGACATGGAATCTGCCAGTGATAGCCTCGCGGGATTCACCTTGCGTTCGAGTCTTTTACCCAGTACTGGTGGGGAGCTTACAGGAGCTGGTGCGGCGTCCATGACCAGCGCGGCAACGTCCTTCTCCGCTGCATAGCGAACTTCGATTGCCTGAGGCTCGGTGTAGATCACCGCCTCCTCCATAGCAATGTCTTCCAACATTACGGGTTCGTTAGCGACATCTCGGTTCAAAAAGGTCGGCAACACCAATGCAACGCCCACCAGCAATAAGCCTGCGCTGGCAACACCGCCCAACAATGTACGATTTTCAATAATCATGGCAACTCTCCCGAGTGTGTTTGTTGCCATAAGACGCAAGCGGGAGAATAATCCTTGGGAATTTTTTTCACTCGACTGCGAGTGCTGCTGTTGCGCAGCCTCTTGTTCAAACTTTTCGCGTGCCAAAGCAATAGCCTTTCTCCGCGCCGAAGGATCGGGGGTAGGCGTTGTTTGCTCGATATGTCGGTCAAAATCTTTCATGAGAGTTGCTCTCGTTCGAGCTGTGCCAGATGTTTGCGAATATCGTGAATCCGCCAGGATATGGTGGCCTCGGACACACTCAGTGCGGCTCCGGCCTCGGCATGACTCAGCCCCTCGAACAGCACCAATAGAGCCGTTTCTTTGTAGCCTTTGCCCCAGCGGTCGATACGTACCATCAGCTGACTGAGATAAATCTGTGACTCGGCATTGCCGCCTAAACTGGCGACGTCACCTTCGCTGTATTCCTCGCCATTGTGGCGATTTTCACGGCGCTGCCAGTCTTTCGCGCAGTTGATCACCAAACGATACAACCAAGAGCTAAAGCTCGCCTCAAACCGGTATTGGCTGATAGCGCCCGCGACTTTCATGCAACTATTCTGAGCGACGTCTTCGGCCGCTCCTTGATCACCGCACCAGCGATAGGCAAAGCGGTACATAGCATCGTAGTAATGCTCAAGCAACGCCTCAAAGGCATCCGCATCCCCCGACTGGGCGTCGCGTATCAGCTGATCTGTTTTCGCTGTGGTCAGATGGTCGGTCATCGTTCCTTAGGACGCCTAAGGCGTGAAAATCCTTGGAAATAGTTAACAACTTTGTAGGGTAATGCACCGGCTCTAGCAGGCTGTCGGCATAACCGCACGACAAGCTAATTGTATTCTACAGTGCGGCAAGAGGTAAGCAATGGCTCCAGCAACGCCGCCAGTTACTCCGGCGAGGGCGTAGTGGAATAATACGACCCACCTGCCCGGCCAGCCCTGCGGGACTTTCAGGCTTGCCCGTACTCGTCGTTGCCACTTTTCGATGGGTGGGCACACACCGTCAAAGTGGCGCCTAGATTACGAACCAGCCTGAGAGTCTGAGTACGTAAGGGGTTTTTCAGCAGCCTGCTGGTCCAATCATGCGTAGCTTACGTAACATATCAGACAATCCCATTGACTTAGGAACCTCTGATCAAGACTGTGAAAAAAAGAGCTACAATGACAAAACTATTTGGCATTATCACCGGCCTGGCTACCCTGAGCGCATGCTCGAGCACCGATGTGCTGAATACGTTAAACCGGGCGGAGCATTACCGCACGCATACCAGCCTGACTTATGGGCAGCAGCCGCGCCAAACGCTGGACGTCTATCAACCGCGCCAACCCGATGCTACATCAGCCAGCTGCCTGGTGGTATTTGTTTACGGTGGGGGTTGGGATTCTGGCCGCAAAGAGCAATATGGTTTTGTGGGAGCGCAGCTCGCCAAGCGCGGACACACCGTTGTTATACCCGACTACCGACTGTACCCAGATGTTGCGTACCCAACATTTGTCGAAGACGTCTCACTTGCCATCGCCAGTGAAAAAGTCAGCGAATTGCGCAACGAACGGCCTTTGATACTCATCGGCCATTCCGCCGGCGCCATGATTGCCGGCCTGATTAGCTACGATGACCGTTACTTGCGCTCTCAAGGTTTAGACAAGTCCGTCATTGACGGATACATCAGTCTCGCCGGGCCCCACGATTATTTTCTACCAAGCGACAAGCCGCGCTGGGTGAGCATCTTCGGTGAGGCAGCAGACCAGCAACGCTCCGCTTTAACCGTGGAGCATATACACGCAAACAACCCGCGTACGCTTATTCTGCACGGCGCGGATGATGACACCGTCACCCCCAACTCGGCGCACTCGCTGCAGCGCAAACTCGCTGCGGTTAACGTTTCCGCAACAAAGAAAATATACTCAGGCGTGGGGCATGTACGCATCATGGCTGCCATGGCCTGGCCACTGCATTTTTTGGCGCCAACGCTACAAGACATTGATACCGAACTAGCAGGCTGTTGAAAAAACCCATGCATGCTCAGCGTAGCCTGAAGCGTGCAGATGTTGTGTCTTGTCTCGACGGACAGGGTGGTTCCCTTTGCTAGGGAGCCTCTGATCAAGTCTCCAGTGGACTCTGCGCGAGTCAAAACGTTCACTCGGCAAGGCGCGCTTCGCAGGCAATGGCCATAGTCCTTGGCAAGAGGTGTAACACAGCGGATGGACGTTTTGGCCGCGCCCTTCGGGGCTTGCAGAGCTTTCCGATCTCTGTGTTGGCTCCCCTCACCGAGCCATCGGCACGCCATCGGATCGCCGCCTTGACCTCTCGAAAAGCTCTGTAAGCCAGAGGCCACTGAGGACTTAATCAGAGGCTCCCTAGAGGCAAAGCGCAGCAGATGTGCGCTAATGCGAGGGGAAAGAGGCAATGCCGACGAGTCAAAAGTCAACACCCCCGAGGTTAACCGAAGGGCAGAATATGGCTTACACAATAAAATCGTTTAAAACTCTTTAGGCGCAAAACCGGTAACAACTTTTACGCCCATTTTCTTACCCACGGCCGTTAAAGGGTGAACCACCACCAAACCTTTCACGGATTTTTTAAGCTTGCCCATATCCGCCTGCTCCTGCTTGGTTAAGGCACGATTAAAGGCCATGCTTTTAACATCCTGAGCGGCCTTGTCGGCCTCGCGGGTTTTAATCTCTTTATTGGCGGCCAGCTCGCTTTCGAGCTTGCGAATGTCGTTTTGCAACTGCTTAGCCATCACGTCATCTCCCCGCCCCTTAGCGGCGGCTAGTTTTCGGCGTGCTTTATCGAGTTGGTTGTTGAGGTTCTGTATAGACTGCTGGAGATTCAAGGGGGAGTACCTATCGAAATTGGGAGTGTAGCACGCCTGGGCGGTCATATCTGAGCTACACCCCCTGCCTGGCTACATTGACCATATTTTACCTGAATTTCACCGGTTCTGATGCATGCTTTCCCCTAACGGAGGAAAGCCGATATGCCCAATTCAACCCCGCTTAAGGCAGTGCTGTACAAAACACTGCTGTTGATTCTTAGCCTTGCGGCCGTGACCCTCTTGGTCAGTGCCTGTAGCTATTACCAGAAGGTTCCCGCACCAACGCCTGTTGATCGGTATATTATTGAGCAGGTCACCCTGATCGATGTCGTCAATCAGAAGTTACTCACCAACCGCTTTGTCACCGTCGACGACGGTCGCATTGTTCAAATCAGCGCTTGGGACACTCATAAGCTGAACCCGCCATCACACCCAAACCTGCGTCGCATTGATGGGCGTGGTAAATACCTAATGCCAGGGCTGTGGGACATGCATACGGTACTGACGCGACTGTCGCCCGAGCTGGACTACCCACTGTTTATCGCGCACGGTGTGACCTCCATCCGCAGCAACTTAACCTGCCCACACCAAGACCGGGTTTCGCTCTACCCGTGTTTTGCCCAAAAGCAACAGTGGAACCAGCGAGTAGCTCAGGGGCAACTGATCGGCCCTCGCATTCGCGGGTCCGGTACCTTTCCCGTAAACGGAGCTGACCACCAGCACCCGGACTCGCCAACCTGGCACGGCGCCGACAGCTTAGAGCAAGCCGAAACGCTGGTGGATTACTACGCAAGCCTGCCGGAATCACTGCGCCCCTTCTTTATAAAAAATTACAACTGGGTAAAGCCCGACGCCTACTTTGCCATGGTTAATATGGCGCAAAATAGGGGTCTGGAAATCGGCGGGCACATGCCACGCAAAGTCGGCCTCGAACCATCAGTGCTCGCGGGGCAGCGCTCGTTCGCCCACGCCCGCCTGTTTATGTATGAGTGCTCAAGCGAGGCGCAAGCTTTGCGCGAAGGCAAGCACTGGGACTTGCCCCTGGCTCAACTCTACCAACTGCTGCTCGACACTCACGACCCGGCACTGTGTGATCAACGCTATCAATTGTTGGCACAACACAATGTTTTTCTCTCCCCTACTCTGCTGACCCGACGCAACGATTACCTGGGCCTACAGGGGCAACTGACATCGAGGCCCGCCAATAAGTTTGGCCACTACTTATTTACCCTGGAATGGCGCGAAGAGATTGCCGGGCTCAGTGACACCCCAGAGCAAGACGCGCCGGTTTTTGATCAGTTTTACCAAGCGGCCGCCGCGACCATTGTTCGCGCCCACCATGAGGGTGCCAACTTAATGGTGGGTACCGATGCCAACGATATTTTTGTGATACCCGGCGCCTCAATACATGAAGAGATGCTCGAACTGAACCGCGCTGGCATCGATAATTTCGATGTACTGACCGCGGCAACCCACACCCCCGCCCAATACTTTAGGCAAACGGACGACGCGGGTAGCGTAGCTGTGGGCAAACAGGCTGACCTACTATTATTAAATGCCAACCCAGTAGAAAACATCCAACATACGCAATCCATTCATATGGTGCTTCAGGGGCGGCTTATTTATGATGAGACGACACTGGCAGCGCTCAAAAACCGCGCCAGGGCACGAGCAAAAAGTCACTGGCCAACCGTAAAACTGTTATTCTGGTGGGCGCAAAATCCGGGAGGTTTTTAGTTGCAGTGGGCTCATTAAAAATACTCATCATTGAAGACAACGCCACCATTGCCGCGCAAACCGGCGAGTTTCTCTGTGGCCTCATGTGGCAAGTGGATTTTGCTGCGGATGCCGCGCTGGGCGCGCACTTAGCCCGCACCGAAATCTACGATGTCATATTGCTGGACTTGAACCTTCCCGACCAGGACGGCCTGGATCTGTGCCAAACCATCAAGCGCGAGGCCGAACGCACGCCGCCCATTTTAATGGTGACCGCACGTGACAGCTTTGAGGACAAGGCCGCGGGCTTCAACCGGGGCGCGGATGATTACCTTACCAAACCTTTCGATTTGCGCGAACTGGCGCTGCGCTGTCAGGCCCTTGCCCGCCGTCAGTCGCTGCACCAACCCAAGGTATGGGAGGTGGGGTCTTTGCGCCTGAACGCGCGCACACAACAGGCGTGGCGAGAAAGCACCTTGCTCAACCTAACCCATACCGGATTCAAGATTCTCGACGCGCTGGCCCAGGCCTACCCAGAGCCCGTTTCCCGCTCTGTGCTAAGTCACCATTTGTGGGGCGACTCGCCACCGGAAACGGACGCACTCAAATCCCACGTGTACGCACTGCGCCAGGCACTCGACAAACCTTTTGCCCACCCCATGCTTAAAACCATTCTCAACGTCGGCTACAAACTGGAGGGGCTGGATGACTTTGATACGTAGCATCAAGCATCAGGTCATGCTGAGTTTGATCGGTCTGGCGGTAAGCTTGACGCTGGTGTTTTCCGGCTTTGTTCTAATAACCGCCTTTGCGGTGGAAGACGCTCTGCTCTACCGAGTGATCGACCAGCAAGCGCAAAAACTGAAGCAGCTCGGCCCAGGTGAGCAAGCCCCGGCTTTACCGATAGGTATGCGCTACTATCCATCCCTGCAGGCGGCGCCGCAAAGTGCTCAAGTGCGATTGGCACGGCCGCAAAACACCGGCGAACTTTTCAGCGCTGACGACAAACATTATCACTACCGAAAAATAGACGGTGAAACTGAACCGGCTTACCTCATTGCCGAAGTCTCGCCTCTGCTCGTTGTCAGTCGGCAACCGGGATTGTTCCTGCTCTGCGCCGTGGGCCTGGGTGTTTCCCTAGTCGGCGCCGTATGGCTCGCGGTGGTTTTGTCGCGGCGCATTGTCACCCCCATACTGACCCTAACCGACGCCGCGAAAGCCGCCGAAGAACCCAACGCCGACACCGCCATGCCACAGCTGCCCCATGAGCTTGGCTACCTTGCCGAGAAAATGCAGCAAAGCTTCACCGCACTTAACACCACCTTAGAAAAAGAAAAAGCGTTTGCCAACAACGTCAGTCACGAGCTGCGCACACCTCTGGCCGTTATCAACAACGCTTGCACGCTGATTGCGCAGCGCGGTTACACGACCACAGACCTAGACACCATCAACCGTGCCAGCAACCAAATGCAGCACACCATTGACGCGCTCTTAGCCATGGCCCGCTCAGAAAAGGCCTCAACGCAATTGTGCCGGCTTAAACACCACATAGAACAGCAACTGATGTCGAAAGAGCTTGTGCTGCCCAATCACTGGCAATTATCACTCGATATTGCCGACGATATTAAAGTCAATGCCAACCCCCGGCTGCTGGATATTGTGCTGATCAACTTGCTTAACAATGCCCTTGAACACTGCAGTGCAGCCAAACTGTCCATCGTCGCTGACGACGAGTGTTTGGCATTCACCAACCCAGCAGCGCCATCCTTACTGCAAAACCTCACCGCGGCGGGTGTTCACAACAGTGACAGTCGCGGTATTGGACAGGGGCTGTATTTAGTCTCGCGCATCGCCGAACATCAGGGCTGGACACTGTCGGTTAACAGCACCGGAGAAAACTTTGTGGCGACCTTAACATGGTAAAATCAACGTTAAATTGCCCCGCATACTCGCTGTGGGAATCAACCATACCCTCAACGGCGTCAGTCAGTAGCGTTAGGTCCATAAACTCTGGATCGATCAGATCAAAATGGTTCGCACCAGAAATCACCATGTACTCGCTCATATCCCCGGCGATTAGTGCGGCATCAGTGTAGGACTGGGATATACGCGGCGGCACAATCGTATCCGCCGCGCCACCAATCAGTAGAGTAGGCAACCCTATTGGTAGCATTTCAATGGGCGAGGTGTTGGCCATGCGCTGGCCCAGGCCAAGCGGCGAAAGTGAATCCGCGTTAATAAGCAGCTGGCCAATACTGCTACAAACGCGCGAGGACAGATCCGCTACGCCCGCCAGACTAACCGCACCACTCAGTGCTAACGGGGCATCAGAGTACAGCACACTGGCCGAATCAATTTTATCCCGGCTCGCCAGCCACAACGCCAAATGGCCACCCGCGCTATGGCCCATACTGACCACTTGCTGCGGGTCTACGGGGTAGCTTAGCGCCAACTCCGAAACATAGTCAGCGGCCTTGGCAACATCCTTAAACAGATTGGGCCACTCACCGCCGCCACCCAAGCGCCGATATTCAATATTCCAAACCGCCAGCCCCCGCAATGCCAACGCGTGAGACAACGCCTGCGTATACTCAAGCCCGTAGGGAAGCTGCCAACACCCGCCGTGTATCATGACTACAAGGGGAAAGGGCGATGCCTGAGCCTCAGTGGGCAAATACAGATCGCCAAACTGATCATCCAGCGGCCCCCAACTGACCCGGTTAACCGTCACATCGCCTTTTGGCATTGATGGTGGAACTGAAGACGAAGATGACGAGCTGCTTACCGAAGGCGCGCTAGAACTACTGCCGCCCCCACACCCAGTGAAAGTGAATAGGCTTAGTACTAATATCAGTATGGATCTGGTCATAAGTAGACCTCCTTAGTACTGATACGTTAGAGAAGCGGGGCTAGATGCAAGAAGTCAGGGAAGAACGTGCTTGGTATCGTGGGAAGTCCAGTCCGCCACCACTTATGCTCAGAATAGGAAATCCAAAAGTTTCTGCCCCTCGCCAACCTTTCTTTTGTAAATGTCTGTATATCCGCAGTCCATACAGCTGACTGTAATATACCTTTCAGTTTCTACATCTATAACGGCATGCAGACCACTGCCCGCCGCATGCAAATACCCAGGTTCATAACCTTCACAACCGCATTTCGGGCAACTGTATGACTGCCCCATTTGTTTATCAGCGATAGCCTTCTTTACGGCCTTAATATTTTCAGGGTATTTCTCACCATTTATAGAATTAAGAGCATCAAACAGCTCTTCGAGTGAGTAGGAATCAAAGTCTGGTCGATCTCGCATAGCTTCCTCTTGCTGACGAAAAATCTAAAACTACTTTAACTTTATTTTGATGAAGAAAACAGCCCATCTATGGAAAGAAGTGGAGCCAGATAAGACTTGTGGCTTAATTTTCACTTATCGAATCGTCGTACGCCACATTTCGCGACATTGGCCCTGCGCCCCGTGAGTTGCTCTACCTAATTCTTAAAGCGTACATAGCCCAGTACTAAACCTCAGTTAATCGAAGTATGCTGGAGTAATCGGCAGTTTCAATACGACCTAGGCTGTCCATGGCTTCACTCTTGAATACAAACGAGCGATATATTAAAAAATAGTGGTACAAACTTACGACACAGCAACGAAGATTACCGGCCATAAGTTTCATATAACACGACTAAATTTATTGATTTAGGCTGTATTAATCGTAAGGACTAAAATCTCGCAACTTAGTGTCGACCCGATAAGAAATGGCACCTATCTCAATATCACGGTTAACAAAAAGAGCGTAGCTGACGCCATTGGGAAATTGTCGCACCAAAGTACTTGTGCCCCACAATGTGCCGTTTGTGTAGCTATCAAACATTTCCCCGGGCTGCAGTGGCTCGCCACCTGGAAGTTCATACGCTTGAGCGAACAGTGCCATCGCACCAGCTGTGGAAACGGATTGCCCAACGGCAACCCAATTTTTAGATTCAAGACCTTCGTCAACGCAAAGCGCTTCTTCACCAATTGTAAAAATGCTTGGACACATTTGGTCTGAAATATAATGGGGTTCACGCGGGTCACGATCTATAGGCTTAGACTCGGCAGCATCAAAGTCCAAATCGGAAACCCCCAATGGCGCCATGATTGCTGTTTGCACATACTGAACGTATGTTGTCTGAGAGGCCTGCTCAATAATCATTCCCAGAAGTAGATAACCAAAATTGGAATAGCGAGCGATGCTGGCGTCAGGTTCGCCCGGCGTAAAATCAAGCGGCCGCCGCATTATAAAGCGGACTATATCTTCTCGCGTTGGCGGACCCGAAAGCCCAAGGGCGTCTCTTATTTCAGCTTCCTGAGTAACTACGCTCCCCGACTCCAGGTACCATCCGCCGGCATGTTCAATCAATTGCAGAATCGTAATATCCTTTGCCCTGGGATCACTCTCCGGCGGCAACAACTCGTTAGACAACCAGCAAGGAGAGTTAATGCCGGTGCAAAAAACGTGATCAGAGAGCGCTAAAACTCCGGATTTTTCTAATTCGTGCATCGCGGCGGCTGTAACGGGTTTAACACTACTTGCAGTACGCATTAGAGCGTCCTGCCTAAGCCTTATTGTTCTTTCCGCATCTTGAAATCCGAAGGCATTTTCATACAGTATTTCGCCATCCTTGGCGACGGCCAAAAGCATAGCGGACGCACCACTACTCTGCATCATTTGCCCCATGGCTCCATCCATATCGAAACTTAAACTCCTTCTCTGAACATCTGAAGTAGAGTCTCCAACGTCTGGGCCTGAGCTGTTAGACTCGTTGCTGCCTCCGCAAGACAATAGGAAACTTGTCAATAACGAGAGTAATAAAATCCTGTATTTTTTCATTATATATTCCTTGTGAAAACACAAATCAATATTTCTCTATTTCGGACATCCAGACTCTTCTCGGTGATCATGCCTTGTATCTTAACCCCTGCTTAGCTCAACACGCTCAACGCTGGGGTGAGATGAAACCTATGACACAACATTCATTATTCTCACTTCGCCGAGCGTTGGATGTCCCACCTGAACGAGAAAAATCGGGACAAAATCTTGGACACCCACCAATTTGACAATGCCATACAAGTGAGCCAAAGTAAATTTAGGAACCTCTGATTAACCTCCAGGGGGCATCGCCAGGGGGCATCCAGGGGCATCGGGGTCAGGCCTTACATTTTACATCTCGTCATTCATCGAAGCTCCTCACTGCTCGACTTACCGTTGCATAGCTGACTCCAAACGCATCACCAACCTCAGACAGCGTATAGTGACCACTGCGGTAAGCCTCTGACATGCCCTGCTTTCGGTCTTTGTAACTGTCGACGTAATGCTCTAATGGTTTCGGCGGGCTGAGCTTCTGGGGTTTTGGAATATCAAGCAAGGACTGATTCGGATCCATCTTGGCTTGTGTATCTTCAATAAACTCATCTGACCCAAGGTACACCTGATTCTTCAACGCCTCCCAAGGAGAGGGCTGATTTTTCCCCTCTTGTACGAAACGCTTATACCCCTCAACGGCCACTTTTCGACGTCGCCCAAAGTTTCCCAGAATCCAATCTGTGGTTAACGCTGTTGGCGGCTCTTTTTGACCAACTGTAGCGCGGTAACTGCTCCAGGGCCATTCTCTTGCCGAGCGCACCATCCGTGCCCGAACAGGGTTTAAGACAATGTACCTGGACAGCTCCAGCAAATAGGCGTCTTTTTCAACCAAAATGGCCTTATATCTTCCCTGAAACACGTGCCCCACACGTTGATGCCGCCGGTTGAAAGCGGAGGTATACGTACCATTGAGGTATTTCATTCCCTTCGACAAAGACGGCGCCTGAGTCTCTATCAGCAAGTGGTAATGATTCGACATCAGACAATAAGCATGGCAATACCACTGAAATCGCTCGCAGGCGACACCCAGAAGTCGCAAGAAGTCCTCAAAATCACCATCGCTTAAGAATATGTCCTGACGCGCGTTGCCACGAGAAGTCACATGGTACAAAGCGCCGGAAAACTCAATACGTAGAGGGCGAGCCATAAAGTCACCAAATTAATCAGAACACCCCTTCCAACCTAGCACACTTCACCAGCGTGTCAAATGTAAGGCCTGACCCCTTTAGTTGTTGGCTCGAACAGGCCGGGTTTGCCATTGATACGCCGGTCAGTGTTCGGGTGATGGAGGGCTGTCTGGTGTTGATCGCCGCTGGTGACAAGGCGGGTTGAAGGCACAAAGCCCAACCGGGTTACCGGCTGGGCTTTAAATCACTACGTCGCCATTTTCCGCAGCCATCTAATTTGTGTATAAACTTTTGTAATTTCGACAACAATAACAGCACTTAAAAGAACTATACATAGCGCTGGAACAAACTGCTTTAGCGACACAACAAAAAATGCAGTTGGGGGAATAATTAGGAAAAACCTGAAAGGCGCCTGCGCTAGAGATAAATACACGCCCGCTTTCATTTTAAACAGCATAAGTATTGCCGATACGATCACTGAAGCCTTCATCAAATGTCCAACAACCGTCAGGGTAACGGGATAAGCGGCTCCAAAAGACTTAGCAGCATCCAAATCGGTAACAAAATTCGTGTAATATGGAATATTGCCATGATAAATAGCGAGTCCAACCGCCCATACCACGTACACTAGATCGAGCGCACCCCAAAATATTATTGTTCGATCTAAATTAAGCTTCATGGCAGAACATCCCAGGTTGGAGACGGAACTGGTGGCGTCCAATGCCAAGAGTTTCCTTCTACTGCCCATGGGTCAGGGTGATTCCCAAACGTCTGTTCAATTGTTCGAGTGTCTCCCTCCATAGGATCATCTGGCATACAATAATCTCTCTGATTCTGCGGATCACTCGGGTGATCAACCCAAGTTTGGGTCACATCCCTTGTAGCCCCTTCAAAATTATATGCATTCATGACAGTGCCTTCATCAAGGCTGGAAAGCCTGTCGGCGATGCCAATAGCCCAATTTTTGACTCCGTGATGATCTACACCTGTAGTCACCCAAACAAGTCCTAGTGGATCTACATATTTCAGAGGGTTCCCCCCCACGTAAGCGTAAGTATTCATGCCTCCGGCTAACCCAATCGGATCACTCTGAAGATACCGCCCGGTCTCCGGATCGTAGTCCCTAAAGTAGTTATAATACAACCCAGTCTCCCCATCAAAATACTGCCCCGGGAAACGGAATGGCTGCTCAACTATACTCACGGTTTCCGTCAACTCGCCAAAGGGCGTGTAATCGGCCTGCCATACCACGGTGCCAGAGGCATTGGTCAGGGCCTTGGGCGTGCCTAGATGATCATTGTGGTAATAGTAAGTCGTCTGCGTTGGGCTTTGTTGTAATAACGCCAAACGCTCGCCGTTTACGTAAACGTATTCGCGCTCTACTGTGCCAGCACCATTCGCCTCAACAATAATATTGCCCATTAAGTCGTAGACGAAATGAGTCGTGTTGCCGCCAGCGGTTTTAACCACGCGCTCGCCTTTACCATTGTGTTGGTATTGAGCGATTACAGCGCTGTTGCGCTCGACCTGAGCCAAGCGGTTGCGAACGTTGTAGGTAAAGGTATCAGTACCGCGCGCAACAATATTACCCACAGCATCGTAGGTTATAGACTCGGCGTTGGCACCGGTAATGCCGGTTAAGAGGTTACTGTCCGGATCGTAGGCGTAAGTGTCGCTGGCGGCACTGACAGTTTCGGTTTTGCTTAAACGGTTACCGACGGGATCGTAGCCGTAATCGAAATCACCGTATAGGCCGGTGGCATCGGTTAGACGATCCAACGCATCGTAATCAAAACTCTGCGAGCGGCTGGTGTCGAGCAGGTTATCCCATTGAATAATGTTGCCCACGGGGTCGTAGCCGTAGCTAAAGTCAATTATTGGCGTGGTTTGCACATCGGTTAAACGGTAGTCCAAGTCAAAGTCGCGACTCACCACTAAGCCATTGCCCAACGTCCAGCCGGTAGAGGGGCCAAAAGGTAAGTAGCCAATACCTGTCGCTAAGTTGCCTGTAGTGCCACCTGACGTAAGAATGACGTCACTCACATTACCGATAGCGCTAAAGCTGTAGTTCACCACATTACCAGAAGGGTACGCCACACTCTCTAATTGGTTGTCGGCGTTATAGCTGTAACCCACAGTGTATGTGTGACCACCAGTCACTTGTGTTTGACTGGTGACATTGCCCCAGGCATCGTAACCATAAGTGGTGTAACCGGTGGCATCATCAATACGGGTTAAGCGACCAATACCGTTGGTACCTTGATCGTAGGTGTAGGTAACATCCAGCGACGAGTCGCTGGGGTAACGTACCTGCGTTAAACGATTCAGCGCATCGTAGCTGTACTCGGTGCGCACTCCACGGGCATCCACCTGCGCCGTGCGGTTACCGGCCTCGTCGTATTCGTAGGTAGTGACACCGGTATCCGGGCTGGTGAGCTGCGTGACTTCACCAAAGCCGTTGTAGGTGTAGCTGGTGGTGTGGTTGTTGGGGTCGGTTACACCCGTCAGCTGCCCGTCTTCATCGTGAGAAAAACTGGTGGTTTGGGTAAGTCCATCCACCATGCTGCTTACTTGATTCAGTGCATCGTACTCGCGAGTGGTTACTCGGTTTAACGCATCGGTGGACTGTGTAAGATTTCCCAACGCATCGTATGCATACGAAGTCTCGGCGACGTCTTCTCCAGAAATCGATTTTAATAGTCGATTGAGTTTATTGTACTCATAGGTTTGACTGAATAAGATATCACCCTGTGAGTTTTTGAACTCGGTTTTGGTTACATTGCTGTAATCGTCGAGCGTATAAATCGTTTCGTTGCCTGCGCTATCGGTAACGCGCGTTAGGCGATGAGCCGAATCATATTCAAACGTACTGACCTTGCCACTGGGGTAAGTAATGGACGTTAGCTGGCCCACACCGTCATACCCATAACTTGTTACTCTTGAACTGGTTGTACTACTAAGCACTTGCCCGCGATAGTTATAGGTAAAAGACGTTTCTACCAAATTCGCATCGGCAATTTTTTGGGGCCTACCATCGTTGGTGTACTCCAGTACGCGACACTGGTGTCCCAATGCGTTGGTAACTTTATCCAACAGGCCGTTCAGGTCGTACTCGTAAGTAATGGTGTCATTTACATCGGTACGAGACCCATCGTAACTTTGCAAGCGCCCATCACCATCATAACTATAAGTTTCGACGCGAGATAAAGTCGTTGCTTTGTCGGTTGTGGTACGGCTGGTCAACTTGCCGTTTGCGTCATACACAAGGGCAATGAGCTTATCGGCCGTCTCTATTGCTATTGGTAGGCCTAAAGATTCATCCCAAACCGTATCAGTAACTCGCTCTTCCGGCTCGCCAAAAGCCTCCGTGGTTTTAGTTTTAAAGCCATTGGTGTATTCGTATTTAGTGACACCGCCTTCCCAATCGGTTTTCTGAGTCACTTGCCCCATAGCGTTGTACGAGACTTGGGGGTAAGTTTGGAAGTTACAGCCGCTACAGATGTCACCAGAGACACTTTTGATACGAGATTGGCCACCGATTATGTCAAATACCAAATTGGAAGTTTCACCTTTCGTATTTGAAAATTTAGAATTGCCTCTTGACGCTACCGACAGTGTGTACTTATCGACATTGCTCCCATGATATGAGCTGGTAACTTGACCTGAGTAGCTGTTGTAGCTCCACGTACTGTATCTGTCAGCATTTTCATCCACTATGCCGGTCAGATGATTAGGGAGACTAGGCACCTCATAAAGGTATTGGCGAACTTCCCCGTCTGGTTTGCTCACCGTGACTAAATTCCCATTTTCATCATAAGCATACGCGAAATCACCGGCAGGAGTAGAGACACTCGTCAGTGAGCCATTGGTGTAGGCAAACGAAACTTGGTAGCCTGCGCTGTGTTCTATGCGATCTAGCGTTTTTGCATCGCCATCCCCACCAAGAGCCTGGGACAGATCATAGATGTATATTTGGAAATTCCCACTGCCATCTTCTTTTCGATCGAGCCTACCGTCACTGCCATAATAACTTGTACCGGCACCTTTCTTAATGAGATATCCTTGGCCATTTGTCAGCATTCGAGAATTGGGTGTACGCTCACTAACCCATTCGGCTCCTTGCTCAGTAAACCATTTGGTATTACCACCAGCATCGAGCAAATATTTGTTTTTTGGCAAATTTGCACCTTCCCATGGGCCGTTACTGTGCACAACAAGCTTTAGGACCAATTCACCGTTTTTCTCTACCTCACACAACCCTGTACTGGAATTAAATGTCGCTGTGGCGTACCTTAGATCCCCCCCTACCGCGGAGCGAAGAACCTCAATGGCGCCTTTGGTACACGCATCTTCGGGTGTGTAAAACAAACGAGATCTTGTTTTTGAGCGCTTGTTCTCAAAATTGTCTCGATTGCGTTGCTGATCGATACCTTGTGGCATATTCAGCCCCCAACCTACCCCGAAAGGCTGTGGGTTATTAAAGCGAAAGCTCGAGTAATGCCGAGTAACTTCAATTGGAAAGTCTCCGCCTCCGACATAATCAACTTCAACTTGCGTTTTCTCACCGGTAGCCAGTACACAGGGATTTGCCCCAGTATCGCACGATTTATCTGGGTCGCCATCCACATAATACTGCTCATACCAGCCCTCAAAATAAACAAATCCGTTGCTTTTATTACCGTCAATTGCAAACCACCCTCCTTGAACCGCTCGATAGCCGTTATCGTATGCACCTCCGACGCAATGATTTGTGTATCCATGTTCCGCGGCGACCTGATTACATGCAGCCAACGCTATTGCGAGTGTTTTATGATGGGTAATAAACTTCGTGTGCATTGGAGTAATCTGTACCTCGTCATCCAACCAGCCATCCGCCGGATGTGCTAGCGTAACCACTGACCATACAGAAAACAAAAAAAACGAGAGAGATCGCAGTACTGCAGAATATCGAATCACGGAAAAGATCCTTTTAAGTCAATCCATTTTGAAAACGAGAGAAATAAGAAAGGCTAACAAAAAACTGCATGAGTGGCCAGAGCCATTCAGACAGCAAAAAGCAAAAAGCTGGGTCAAATAAAACTTATGTCACAAAATTCAACAACGCCTCGAACGACCTAGCTTCGCAATACTGACCGGCGCCCACCAATTGCTCTACATCATTCTTAAAACGTTTATGGCCCAGCACTAAAGGTTGAGGATACAGCAGAGATAGTATCGCGAGATCGGCCTAAACTCAGCCCCCCCAAAAAACAACCCCACAAGGAATCTGGCACGCTTGGCGCCGGATGTCCCATGCAAAAACCAAACCTCGCAACGAAGCACCCTTCCCCATCGTATCCAGCCGAAGAAGCGTTAATTTTACGGGCGAATTGCACAGGAGGGCATCGGGGTCAGCGGGGCATCGGGGGCAGGCCTTACATTTTACATCTCGGGGCATCGGGGTCAGGCCTGAATGGCACTTACTTAAGACTAAGGGCCCGATCTTTCAAACTGTGCCTGTCCTATATTTTTTATAGATCAGCAAACAAGCACCCCATATTGCTGGCTGAGTTAATGCCGTTTTCTGGCGGAGAACACCAAAATGATCAACCCGATCACCGACCCTTTGATCTGAGTGACTACCTGGAGCTAGTAGACTGGAGCGGTCGGGCCATTCGCAACGATAAGCGCGGCGCGCTCAATCACCGCCAACCAAACATTCTAGAGAGGCTTAGTATTCCTTCCAAAGATTGGCTGGACAACAGCCTCCATATTGAACAGCGTTTTGGCCGGGCCATAGGCCCCACCTCTAAAATCTTTATTCAAATTTATGCATCTTTCATGTTGAGAAGCTCTCCATAACCCATTCTTCTTATAGCTTCCTGAATACTTTCCCCGTCACTCATCTGCGCCTCAACATCTAAACCTGCGTTAATTAAAAGCTCCGCAACATCGATTCGTTGATACATAAGCGCCAAAAGTATCAATGGCTGTCCGCTTTCTCCCATCACCACGTTTGGATTGGCACCTAAAGCCAATAATTGCTCTACAGCATCTACTTCTCTGCTCCTGAATACAGAATAAATCAGTGCCGTTGCACCTTCGTTGTCGGCAACATCCACACTAAAGCCGGAGTTGATAAGCTTCTCTAAGATAGGTATCGACTTAGCATCAGAAGCCAATTCAAAGATCAGCTTTGGCCCCACAGGAAAAAATGTCTGCGCCTGAACCAAAGACATTTTGACCTCGTTTTCATCAGTAGCATTGGCCCACTTTGAATAAAATGCAACGCCAACAAACTCGGCTATTTCCTGAGAATTCCGGCAATTAGAATTTTTTGCCAACATTGCATGATGCAAAACCGTATCGAGATCATCGAAATGCTCCTGCCTAAACTTCGCATAACGATAATTGAGGCAATCATTTTCACTGTATTGAGAAAGACGCTCACGAAACAATCTGTCGGCTTCTGCCATATCACCTAACTCGACATGAATACCCAGCGCAAGCATATAGGCATTTTCTCTCGCCTGGTAATATCTATTGTACGGCCGCCCCCGATCAATTATTTTTTCAAACATCTTCAAGGCAGCATCGTATTCGCCCTGCATCTTTAACATCTCCCCCCAGTTCACCCACAACCACGGATTATCAGTTCCTAGATTATTAGCTTTTTCAAACGCTCCTATAGCCAAATTAAACCGTCCTTGATGAGTGTACACAAAACCAAGCAGTACATATGAATTTGCATAATTCGGATCAATAGATAAACCTTGCTTCAGAGCCTGCTCGGCTATTCGGTAACCTTCCTCTCCGCCTCGAGTTTTCATTTGATAGCGAGCGACCTCGACATAAATAGGAGCGAAGGATGAATCTCTAGCCACTACCGCATCAATATATTTTTTTGCCTCTGCTAGGCTTCCAACCGTGCCAAAGTTAATTTCATCAACAGCCTTTACATATAACTGTCGCACGTTCATTTCTTGTATAGATGACGCATACTGAGGTTTTGATATTCGCTTCCAGACTACAGGATGATAATGATCTTTGGTGGCTAATATTTGGTTTGTATCTGGATCATACATATCTATACGAACACTTTTCGTTATATGGTATGTGTAGTCTTTTAGACGATTCACGCTCGGCTTTACCTGTCCAGCACCTCGTTGAATTAACGAGGATGCGTAAAATTCCTCCGGGGCAACCTCATCCTCTCGCAACAATGCCATACGTAAAGCCACACGACGCTTATCACCTACATATCGATAGCGGACATTTGCCGAAAGACTATTCGGATAAACATCGGTTTGATCTACAATCACGATTTCCAGTATTTCATTGTCACCCTCTAGCATCTCATTAACGGATTGCTCGACGAATACATCATGGCTGCTTGTTGCGCTTAAAAACCGAAATACAATTGCGCCAAATACTGCCAAACCTAACAACACCAATAATTTTACATTTTTCATATACTGAGAATCCCTATCCAACTCGAAAATCTATTAGCTCACCCATATCAACAACTAACTGGATCAGCACCTCATCGATCATCGAATCAATTCGCCATATCATCACTCCGGAAACAGTTTACATACTCTCCAGCCAGAGTTCCTAGCTCCATTACAAAAAACAAAAAAGGCCACACCAAAGTGCAGCCTTTTTCTAGACGGATTCTATTTGCCAACCTCTAGAACGGTTTCCCTTACTTTACTGAACAAAAAAATGTGTAAAGTTTTCTTTTAAACCAATCCTGGCAAGGCTTAAACTATAACTTGAAAGCATTTATTCAAACATATGTAACGTTTTATGTAAACTTTTAGTTAAAATAATGCGAAATGTAAGCGCCAAACCAACCACCCACTACCCGACCCAATCCTAGGCCAGCAACCTCCCAGCTTTAACCAATGGGAGGTTCTGTGCTCCTCCAGCGTATCAGATGTCGCTATTATTTCGCGAATACTCTCTAATGAATCGCTTTTTAATCATCCTTTCTCTTTAAAAGGGTAACTCTTGCCGAAAACGAAAGTTAATCCATACCACGCTCTACCAAAGCGGCCGACTGAACATCATAACTATAGTTAGCCAAGGTACCTGCTCTAATTTTATCGACGACCTCATCTATTATAAAAATAGGTACCAAAAACCACTCTCGCGGCGTGACCGGATTGCCAAAACGGTCTTTAATTTTAATGTCTAACCTTGCCTCTTCAAAAAATCTATGTAGCAGCTTCTCTAACTTGGTACGGTTAATATTCGCTAAATTATATGTCGCCACCACATCCACATCCGACAATAGATAGGTAGCATCTTGTTTGGCGTTAGCAATGCGTTTTTCTACCTTACCCCCGGTAACCCCAATTTTATGGATTAAATCGCGACGTTCAGTAATAACGGGCAAGTCTGATTTACTACGCAGCACATAAATAGTGCCACTAGCTTGATCATCATCGGCAACCACATCATCGAATAATGGGCCCGCCGACAACTCTATAATACGTCGTCCGGCCTCGTCTTTGTCTAATGCACGCTGTAAAGAGCGTAACAACAGGTCACTTTCTGTGCTGTTATCGTAAACAACCCTCAGCCGATAATCATTGCCATCAAAACCATATGTGCGCTCGTCGCTCACCTCGGCTACATAAACCTTTTGTCCTTGCAATATAAACCAGTCACCCTGGTTGACCTTGGCATTCTTGGACAGCAACTTTGCCTCGCGCAAGCCAGACTCCAAGTCCGATTGAACCGCATCAAATAACGGTTTAAAAGCCTCAAAATCGGCACAGGGAGTGCGGTTTGCTATTTCTTCGGCGGCCCTGACTTCAGCCCTTGGTTTAACGTGCTTTAAAAAAGTTACGTCCCCCTCCTTGGGGGTATCTACACCTAGATCGGCCAGTATCTCATCATCACTTTTATAATCAGCTGGTGGCTGGGCAATACCATCTGCGAGCAGGTTTTGGTGGTCAAGTTCAACCACTAACTGTCGGCACTCCTCTTGCTTTCGTATGCAATCTAGCCGAGCGGCGTAAAGGCGCTCAAAAATATTGTTTTCTTCGCCGTGCTGGGGTGCCCGGCCATGCTCGTCAACAAAGCGCTGGATCTCTTCAAACCCGGCAATAATACGCTCTTCTCTAGGCGTTCTTACCGCCTTTTTTACCGGCTGAGTATCAACGCCCAGCTCGGCAAGCAGGTCTTCATTAGACTTTTTTCCTGTCGAATCACCCATTGTTTTGCTCCGCTACTTTACGCTGCAAAAAGGCAATACCCTCTGCCATACGCTTCTCCCACGGGTCGGCAGCTGTTAATTCTGGTAGCCTGCCACGGTCGTTTTTAAACTTAACGGCGCGGGTGGCTAACTCGCGAGCCTCTTCTTCCGTGAGAGAGATTTTTTTACCCGCAATTGCGGCAGCCACTTGCTTTAAGCTCTCTTCCGTCATAGCTTTGGCCAAAATGGCGTAGGCCTCGCTAAAGGGGTTAATTTTATCGATCAAATCAACATCAAGCTCGGTTACATTCATGGCGTACTTGCGCACACCGTCCACAAATGCCCGACTGCTGCCGCTTTCCTCTGGGCCGACTGAGCCGCCACCTCCTGTATCTGTGCCCTCCTCTTTGCCCTTTTGGGTAAGGTTTAAAGCCGCAATCGCGTGCTGGCGAACAGCCTCTTGGTCTTGATCGTCTAGCTCTGGGTATTTGTCTTTAACAATTTTACCCATGCGTACTTGGGTTAGCTCCTCGGGGACGGTTTCAGTATCAAACAGGCCACGCTCCAAGGCGTTTTTGTCTTGCACAAAGGCGGTAATCACCTCGTTTAAATCCTCTTGGCAAATGCGTTTTGCATCTTTCCCTTTGGGCTCGGCCAAACCGCTAATCTCTATCTGAAACTGACCCGTAGACTCGTTAAACCCCACATTGGTACCGTTAGGGTTATAGCCTTCTTCGCCATAGTCATAGCCCTCAACCGGGCCTGATCCTTTTCGCTTAGGGGTAAAGTTAAACTTAGGGGCTAACACTTGCTCCATCAGCAAGCTGGCGGCTATCGCCTTTAACGTGTCGTTGACTGCATCAGTGACGGCGCCTTCCTCGGCATCGGGCTCGGCAATCAGATTGGTAAAGCGGGCGTGGGTTTTACCCTCGGCATCACGGGTGGCACGGCCGATAATCTGGATGATCTCCGTTAGGCTAGAGCGATAGCCTACGGTTAAAGCGTGTTCACACCAAACCCAGTCGAAACCCTCTTTGGCCATACCCAATGCAATAATAATATCCACATAATCACGGTTGGTTTTCGCCTCGGGCTGCCGTAGCGCGGAAGACACTTTTTCTCGCTTGGCAGCGTCATCCTCGACTAAATCGGCAATTTTAATGACCTTTCCGCCTGTTATCTCCACCAAGTGGAAACCGGTATCTGGGTCAGTGCCGCGCCAGTCGCCCAGCGAGTCGATGATATGCTCAACCTCTTTAATTTTGTCTTTAGTGCTCTCGCGGGAGTTTACATTGGGGATGTGGATAATGGTTTTCTCGGTGGGTTTTAACACCTTAAGAATATCATCGGCGTAAGAGCCAGAATAAAAGTAATAACCAATATCTAGGGTTTTTAAGTACTCGTAGCCGTTTAACTGCTCGTAGTAGGTGTAAGTGACCGTTTCAAAGTTGGCTTCGTCCTCAGGTGCCAACACGGCCACCGCGTCGCCCCTAAAGTAAGAGCCGGTCATAGCAACGATATGCACTTTATCGCGGGCGACAAACGCCCCTAAGTGGTAGCCCAGTTTATTGTCGGGGTTGGCGCTAACGTGATGGAACTCATCCACCGCGATTAAGCAATCATCAAAGGCTGCCACGCCACACTGATCTACCGCAAAGCGAAAGGTCGCGTGGGTGCAAACCAGTACTCGGTCGTCGCTGCCTAAAAATGCCTTTACCGACTTGACCTTTCCGCCCTCTTCGCCCGGTGCATTGCACAGGTTCCATTTAGGCTCTACCAGCCAATCCCAATAAAAACCATGCTCGATTAAGCTCTCATTATTGAAGCTAGCCCCAATGGATTTTTCGGGTACTACCACCAAAGCCTTTTTAATGCCTTGGTTATGCAGTTTATCGAGGGCAATAAACATTAGAGCCCGGCTTTTACCCGAGGCGGGCGGCGATTTAATCAGAAGGTACTGCTCACCGCGCTTTTCATAGGCACGCTCTTGCATCACGCGCATACCCAGCTCGTTGGATTTTTTCGAGCTACCGTTTCGAGCATAAGAGACTGATACCGAAGGTACCGCTGTAGAATCATTAGTCTTCATATTCATATCCTTTTAACTATCGTCTCGGTCCTTGTTAAATGCGTTCTCAAACCATCTTGGCACTTCAAACTGCTCAGAAGAGAAAATATTCTCCGGAACACTTCGCCAAAACTCTAAAATAGCCTGGGAGAATTCCCTTAACTGATCAACACTCAGTCTAAGGTCCGTATACCCCAGGAATTGCCCTTCCCAGCCTGTTACCTCATAAAAGCGGTCTGGCACATATTCTGAGTAACTCGTCTTGAGTTCATCAAAAGAAGGGCCTGCGCCATGTTTATATACATTTACGACCAGCCTACAAGCATCCAACTTTCGGTAGAAATTACACCCTTTCACCCCCCAATCAAGCCCCTGGAAAAGTTCAATTAGTTCGGGTAGCGATTGTGCCCAAATCCTTTTTTTAACAGCCTCCCCTCTGTGCCAACGACTAATTTCCGAATCCATCCAGTCACGAAGCTGCTTTTCCCACTCATGATACATACCTGCTGCGACACTCAGTATGGTACGGTTCTCCATGTCCTTTAGGAGTTGATAGTACTCAATTGCCTCCTCATTGGCTCTTTCATAGAAATCAGCAGGATCATGGATGTCGGGGTTAAATTGACAGCTTTTTTCCTCTAGCCATGCATTCGCAGCTCGGTCGGCATCCTCTTCGATGTGGTCAAACTGAGACAACAGTCGCGCTTCAGCTTGCTCCACATAGAACTGGTGCTCGCGAATCAACGATTCCCGAAAGGATCCCCACATCTGAAACAAGACCATTTCAGTCACGTTTCTCCCCCAGAAGAGCTTCTGGCGAGATTCGTCATTTTTGTGTACAACTCAAATAACTTCTCCAAACGCTCGGTGTCGTTTTTAAAGCGGCGGCCGATGTAAATACGCTCTAATACTTCATCGTTTCGTTCGTGAGCCTGACGTAAGTTGTCGGGCATTTTTTCTGGATTGTATAAATCGGCGATAGTGGCTGGAAAGTGGGACTCTCGGGCCAAAAGGATTTCTTCGGCACGCCGCGTCAAATCCTGTTTATTTTTTTCGGTTAGCTTTGGCACAGGAAACGTATTCCAGCCCAATGTGTTAGAATACGAAAAGTCCGTTCTCATTCTCACGCAAACCGCTCCAATCCAAACCCAATGCAACTTAGACAGTACGAGGGATAAATTCCATAATGGCTTATCATAAATAGCATAGTTTCTGTCGGTAATTATTGAATCAGATCCAATTAATCCAGCAGGTAAAAACTCTCTATTCTCTGAGCTAACACGCGGTATTATTATTGCGGCTTCACTAGGAACATTCATCTCCCGAAATTGATGCGGTCTTCTAGCCATAGGAGCCATACCAGAATCAACACTAGAGTCTCGAAAACTCTTCACATGAGAAATTCGCTTCCGAATATTAATATTTTCTATTGCTTTATCCTTTTCCTCATCGGACAACCAAAGGCAAAACCGTAACTTTCCTTGAATATACTCCGTTGATCCTAGTGCTTTTTTTATCCATTTTTTCTTTTGGTCTGGGGACAACCCTAATTCTTCAAGCTCTCCGGCTGAAAGAAGCAATCCACCATCATCCTTAGGGACATTCCCTAGAGTCATTTTAGAAAGACTTGAAATAGATTTGCTAGAAGGTTTAATAATAATATCTCTTCCCTCAATTAGATAGGGAGAGATATTCTCAACATTTTTTACTTGAGATTCCTCATAAATAAACTTCGGACCTTTCAATCCCCTCGAACGAAAACCTATAACTACGCATGTGACACCAGCTTTATTGGAAGCCAAGTTAGACCATTTAAACGATTGGACCGCGAAGAATATTTCAACACTATCAATAACCAATCCCCAAAACCTAGGAACATGCTGACCTTGCACTACTGAATTAGTAGATACGAAAGCACCTGATCCATCGACACAAGAGAAGAACTTAAAAGCCTTATAAAAGAAACCACATATATAATCCAAAGATTTCCAGCTCTTTGTCAAACCCGAGAATATGATTTCTATATCAGACTTTTGATTTTTATTTTGCTTTTTGTCGCCTATGTATGGTGGATTTCCACAAATATACGTCTCTCCACCCTCGTTCTCAAAATCTATCTGAACTTGATTAAGCGGCGTTTCAAAGAGATCATCACTAGTAAGCTTCACACCAGTACCTGTAGGTGGGCATACCGACAACCAATCTAACCGCAGCGCGTTACCGCAAGTAATCCAGTTTTGAGAGTCCAGTGGTAAAAATTCTGCTAGCGCATCTTGCTGGCCACGGTAGAGCACATCGCATTGGTATTCGGCAATAATCAGCGCCAAACGCGCCACCTCGGCGGGAAAGTCGCGTAACTCAATACCACGAAAGTTGGTTAGCGGTATATCGGTCGCGCGGGTTGCCTCTTGGCGGCGCTGGTTTATCTCGGCTTCTATCTCGCGCATTTGTTTATAGGCAATCACCAAAAAATTTCCCGAGCCGCAGGCTGGGTCAAAAACGCGGATATTGGCCATGCGCTTACGCAGGTTTAACAGCTTACGGGGATTGTCACCCGCTTGCTCCAGCTGCTCGCGCAAGTCATCTAAAAACAGTGGGTTTAGCACTTTAAGTATGTTGGGAACGCTGGTGTAGTGCATACCCAGCGATCCGCGCTCATCATCGTCGGCAACGGCCTGAATCATCGAGCCGAAAATATCGGGGTTGATTTGCTTCCAATCCAGCGAGCCCACATGCAGCAAATAACTGCGGGCAATTTTGGTTAAATGAGGAGCGTCGGTGCTGCCAGAAAACAGCCCGCCGTTCACATAGGGAAAACCATCGGCCCAACTACGAATACCAGCATCTTTACGGTCACTTAGCTTAGTGTTCATAGCCCGAAATATCTCACCAATTACCTCGTGGGTATTGGAGGAGTCTCGCGCACTCATTTGCTCGATGGTGGCGGTAAATAAATTGTTGCCATTAAAAATATCAGTGTCTTCAGCAAAAAAGCAAAAAATCAGCCGCGCCATAAAGTGGTTCATATCATGGCGGCGCTCGGCTGTGCCCCATTCGGGGTTGTGGCGCAACAGCTCCACATACAGACGGTTTAAACGGCTGGTGGCACGAATATCAAACGAGCTTTCGCGAATTTGCTTAACAGTGCTAATGCCAGCCAACGGCAAGAAAAAGCCAAAGTGATTAGGAAAGTCTTGATAATCGCAAACCACTGTCTCGCCCGTGGCCAGGTCTTCGGCCTCTAGGGTAGCGCCGTCGGTAGCGAGTACAAACTTGGCTTTGGCTTTGGCAGTAGCTGGGCTGGCTTTCAGCGCCGTTAATGTATTGGTTACTTCACCTTCAGCACATACCGCAATATGGATGTTGTTGCGCTGTAAAACGGCGCCTTCGATATCCGAGCCGTTAGACGAGCCGCTTTTGAGCCGTTTTATGGTGGTGGCTTTATTGCCAAACGCCTCCAAGTAAGCGTAGGGGAAGTTGGCCGCATCAAAGGGTTGCTGGGCCAGCTCGGTAATGGCCTCTTCAATTTCTACCGCATTCACTGTGGTGCTCCATTATTTTTGCTTTTTTGTTGCTCAATCCACGCCTCTACATCCTGGCACTTAAAACGCCAGCTACCACCAACCTTAAAGCCCGGCAGCTTACCCTCAGCGGCCAATCGGTAGGCGGTTTTTTCGGCCAGCTTTAAGTAATCAGCCACTTCTTTTAAGGTTAAAATTTGATCAGACATTACGATAACTCCCCCAGAGTATTGGGAGAATATGGGAAAATTGAGGAATCAGCAATAGCTGCCAACTATGCTGATTTTGGTTACTTCAAATCAAGCTGGGGCTACTACAAGCAAAAGACGTTCTAGCGATTAGGGCAACTGATGATGAGATCGAGCCCTTCGTGAGGATCAGCACCAATAGCTTGGCAGTAGGCAACGAACTCAAGAATCTCTATTTTGCGACGATCCTGTTCAAGCTTACCAATGACAGAGTGATGTCGACCTAGAATCGTCGCCACCGCCCTCAGGGACAAACCACTCTCCTCTCGCTTTTGCCTCATCCAGGCGCGAAGTAAGTCGTATTGAGGTGAATAAGAGGAAGTCTTCATTGTCTCGATGATAGAGACAAGGTAGAATGTCGCGAAATTCGAGACACTCAATGACATCACTAGCATCATGCACTTAAAACCTGAGCTTCTTAACGTCCTTACCGACCTAGAGTCGAGCCCCTTCACAGTCGCGGAGCTAACGCGGTTTTATCTTGAGCACCCCAAAAGCCTTCATCAGCGGCAAAAACCCGCACGACAGTTCATATACCGGAATTTAGTAAGGATGGAGAAAAAAGGTCTTCTGGAGAAATTACCCAACGATGCTGGATGGCCCAAGTATCGCCTGACCCAAAAATTCGCGGTACTTCATATCTCGACACCGACTAAGAAGGCCGTCAAAGAATCGGGGATAGAGGTGACATCAACGCCTTCATTTTCTCGCACATCTCAGTCAACGCAGCTTGGTGTGCTGCGGGAGCGTCTCAGCCAACATCGCTCAGAAATGCTGTGTGCCATGGGAGAAACCGAAGAGTACGAAGCACTCTGTAAAGACTTGCCAGGGTTCAACGACCAGGCAAAAAACCTATATGCCGATGCGCGTGAACGCAGCGCGTTGCTACTCGGCCGAATAAAAGCATTGGAAACTCTGATGTCCTCTCTTGTTGACGAAGGCCCCACATGAGGCTCAGGCAATGGCAAAGTGAAGCCGTGGCTCGTTGCTTGTCTACCTTTCAAAGCGGAGTGCAGCATTTTCTATGTTTAGCCACGCCTGGCGCGGGTAAAACCATCATGGCCTCAACGGTTGCAAAACGGCTTTTCAACTCAGACAAAATCGATTTAGTGCTCTGCTTTTCGCCATCGGTAGCCGTTTCGGATTCATTCAGAACCACATTGGAGTCCATTGTTGGTGCCCGACTTGATGGACGGTTGGGAGCTAAAGGACTCGTTTTAACCTATCAATCCATGATCAACCTCGATCCAGCATTCTGGTCGATCTTGCTAAACCACCGCACATTGGTAATTTTTGATGAAATACACCATTGCGCAGGCGATTATTTGGGTAACGGCAACGCCTGGGGCCAGAGCATCATCCAGCACCTTCAAGGTAACACGACCTACAGCCTAGCGTTGACTGGTACACCCTGGCGATCTGACCGATTCCCGATATCGCTAGCCTCCTACTGCCGTGATGGAAAGGTATTCTGTGACTACATCTATGGTCTAGCCGACGCAATTAAAGATGGGGTTTGTCGACAGCCTAATATCACGGCCATCGACAACGACCGCATTACCCTAAGCCACCACAGCGATGAAGACGCTTATGGGTCGTTTGGTGAACTACTACAGTCTTCAAACTGCAGTTACCAACAACTTATTGAAAATACTGTGCTCATTCGTCACTTGCTCGAACGGAGCCAGATGAAGCTCAAAGAGTGCCGTAAAGAATCTGCAGACGCTGCAGGCCTAATTGTGGCTGCGACAGTGGAGCATGCGCTTGTTATCGCTGATATTTTAGAAAGTGTATGTCACGAGTATCCGACAGTTGTCACGTATAAACATGACGACCCTCAAGCTCAAATTCAGCGGTTTCGGGATTCGGATAGCCAGTGGGTTGTTTCAGTCGGCATGATCAGCGAAGGGACAGACATTCCCCGCCTGCAAGTGTGTTGCTACTTAACAAAAGTTAAAACCGAACTTTATTATCGGCAGGTTTTGGGTCGAATCTTGAGAAAAAACAAAAATACTCATGAGCATGCGCATTTGATAATGCCTGCAGAACCAACGCTACTGGAGTTTGCCCATCGTGTGGCTATAGACGTTCCGTCAGAAAATACCGTATCGATTGAAAATCTTAGGCAGAGTCTTGACATAAGCACACAGGATGCGAAGGATCTTTCGCCCGAACTGGAAGAATCGAAGAATCTGATCGGTTTACATCTAGCCAGCGACGAGAATTCTGATCTTGAACAGAGAGAAGCTATCTCAAACATACCTGAAGCTCTCACTAAAAATCCTTCCTTAACTAGCTTGGCAGACGCTTACGACGCAAACCTTGGACTATTCGGCCGCTTTAGGAATCGTATAATCAAACTCTCAATCAGTATTTGATTTTCGAGGATTAAGGTGAGAAGGTCTGACTTTACTCAGACAAATCCTATATTAAAAATGTTAAATTAATTCAAGTATGCTCCCGAAATTCTGCAAGACTTCTTGTTACATCCTTTTCTGAATCTCATTTAATATACTACTCAGCTCAGTATCTGTTTCGGGATATGGATGTTCGAATTTGGAAATTTCTACCCAGCTTGCCTCTTGGCCCGGATGAACATATAGATGCATATCATCAACTAACAATGCTTCATCTACAGCAACGTCAGGAATAAAACTCAGATTTTTAGTTTTACCATGCCAGTTTATATACTCGATGGTTTCAAACCAATCCGGAGCACAGCTTTCGGAAACCAGTAGTTTCGCAACCGCCCTAAAAACCTCTTCTCTTACCGTTGTAAAAATTACCACTCGGGAGCACATAGACTTACATTTATTCAAGAAGTCTAATAGACCAGGACGTGGAAACTGGCTCACAGCATTAGAAATCAGAGTTCCTTCTAAATCCAATGCAATTACTTTAATCATACATACTCATATATACTGCGAATGTAGCGCCGTGCTAAGCTGGCCGAGCCGAGAGTGTAGCACAGCGCGTACAATGGCGAAGCCATACGCTGTGCGAAACGTAGGTGAAGGTCCGGCCTGAGCACCTTGTATGTTCAGCCCCGTTTTTCGATAAGAAAAGCAACCGCTGGTAACCACAGAAATATACAAGCTAGCAATACTCTTTGATACATACCAGATGGCAGACCAAACTTACTAGACAGAATAAAGATAAGTGGCAGGGCCACAACAAGCACTTTTATAGGTTTATTCGCCCGCAGCTTCGGAATAGCCGCCCAAAAACAAACAACAGAGACAACATATGGAGCAGGCGTTGCGAAAGCGAGAATATAATGACCAGTATATTCGGTACCCCAAATTGGCTTCATATCCATTGGCAGAGCTAAGCCTGCAAACATAATCCCGAAAAGTATTAAGCATAATAGACCTGCCGTTACCTGCTTAGCTGACGCGCTCGATAGTGAAAGCAAACGGAATGTCGATATCAGTATTCCAGGTAGGAACAACCCGAATAAATTCATCAGTACTGTATTTTCAGCTGAAAATGCACCGAGCTTACTTACTGCCATATTAACGTGGGAATAACCCGGCTCTAGATGACCGAAGAATATTACCGAAAAAGCAAAAAATAGGGCCGGCGTTACGCTTAATAACCTAAGCCAACTGGGCTTAATACGCGAAACCTCCAAAGAACATAACACCGCACTCTGCGGCAAATTTGGAGCGCAGCGGTAAATTTGTCCGACAGCAGCGCCTTGATACTTATGATGACCTCCTCCTCTAGATTCCGGAGGAACCTTCTAAACTTAGAGTGCGAAAAAAAGTTAATCAAGAAGGAGATCATCTCATGAGATTTTATACCAAATCCCACAAATATTTTTGCGGAATCGATT
>NZ_JAULRU010000072.1 GCF_030518155.1 Gilvimarinus gilvus
TGTTGCTGAAACAAAACAAAGTGTATTTAGCAAATGCGTACAAAAATCTAAACGTATTATTGAATACCGAAGAGAATTTTACAATTACCAAAGAGACAAATTATATTCCATTAAAATTGAGTGGAATTTTAGACGGTTCTACAATTGATAATAATCCTACTCTCAAAGCTTTTTACCAACAGATGGAAATTACAGAACGAAACAAAGAAGTCGTAAAAGCCGAAGGTTTACCAGAATTTTCACTTGGTGTAAACAGTTTATCGATGATTGGAATGCACGAAAAAAATGGAGTACAAAGGTATTACAATGGCCTTGATCGTTTTACTTCTGTAAACCTTGGTGTTGCAATTCCATTAACGTTTGGTGCTACAAAGGCAAAAATCAAAGCTTTG
>NZ_JAULRU010000257.1 GCF_030518155.1 Gilvimarinus gilvus
GGTCGCATTAACTGCTTGCATGAGGAAAATGATGACAATATTAAACGCCATGATCCGTGACGGAAAAGAATGGCAGCAAGCTTAATTTGTCAAAAGAATACGTTGGTTCAGGCTTGATTTTTACCACAGTCGCTTGTTATATGCCACTATTCGACCACCTCCAATGGAGATATTACTGCGTACACCACATCGAAAATAAACCACGCAATACCGACTATGATAATACCCGCCACACCGAACGTATTAAGAGACAATATAGCGGCGAAAAAGAATACAACGAATCCCAGTGTGAAAACCACTGTACCGAAAATCCAATGTGCCCTTACTCTTGCCCCACATGATCCACATTTAGCACCGCGGATTGCTATTGGCGCAATAAGCCCGAATAGACTGACACTGTGTTGGGCACACTTCGGGCACTTTCGTTTACGCATGTCGCCCCCTCATATAACGCCAACATTTGCAGATTTTTGGTTGTTGCTGTCTTTCAAGCAACAGCCAAAAATTCCGGCAAGATGGCTTTGTTATGTTTTTATTTGCTAAATTCTTAATAGTTGGATATAACACCTGCCTTGCGAATCCACATCGCTTTCATCTACCCAAACTCTTATTGGCTTATTAGCCATATATGCAGCCAGAGCTATTGAATAGCCTTTACTATAGTCAGTGGATCTCTTAAATCTTAAAAGTATTTTTCCAGAATCTAAAGTACACCCGCCAAGCTGGGACAAGTTTAAGGTTATAAAGTCTTCATATGGTTGATTCTCGGAGGAAAATCCAATCGCCTCGATACTTGCTGAAGCGCTGGTTAATGCCATTGTTTTATTAGTGGCAAACGTAGAAACAGTAAAAATTAGGATTATCATTATTAAATTTTTCAATTTTACACTCCATTACTTAAAAATAGGACTTAAAAACAGTCGTGGTAGAACGCCCCATTACTGAGACGCCCCCACACAGATCCGGACGTGCGGAATTACCGCATCCGGCTCCTCATTAATATCATTGCCCGCGTAAATCACAAGCTCTCTCATCATACCAATCCACAATGACGCGCGGCTTGCGCACTCGCATTGACTGGAAACCAAAGTGGTTAAGCATACTTTTCATTCCATTCCATGTGAAGCTCTTCCTCTGACTACGCCTGTTGAGCCATTTGTAAAGACTCTCAAGTATATAGTCAAAGACCCTACCCACACTGCGACTGTTACCACTGAGTGCAAAGTAGTTTCGAAAGCCCTGCACCTTTCTATTTAGCTGAGGAATCAACTGGCATAGCCGCTTATGGCGGTGCTCTTTGATCCAACCATAGAAAGTACGCAGTGCCGCCCTGTGTTTCTTAGGGCTGGTTTCTCGCCGCACCCTCGCCTCGCCTTTATAGTCAATCTCCCAGAATAGTCTAAATCCCAAGAAATCAAAGTGCATGGCCTGATTCGGCTTGAAACGACTGAAGCGCTTTAGCGATGTTTTATCCCGCGCCACCTCTAAACTGAATTTATTCAGTCTGGAAGGTAGCTCTTGGTAAAACATTTCGGCTTCATCTTTATACTGAAAAGCGACCACAAAGTCATCGGCATACCGTATCAGCATGGCGTGTCCTTGCAGTCGTGGCTTGATAACCTTCTCAAACCAGAGATCAAGTGCGTAGTGCAAATAGATATTTGCCAAAACAGGACTGATCACACCGCCTTGCGGCGTTCCCGCGCTCGGCTTCTGCTTTCGGCCTGTCGGCTCCACAACACGTGCTTTTAACCACTGGTTGATTAAGCTCAGCAACGCATGATCTTCGATTTTAAGCGCAAGCATTTTCAGCAGCCAATCATGATCCATGTTGTCAAAGAAGCCTTTAATATCAGCCTCTACAATATAGCCATAACTGCCGTACTGTAAGTTCATCTGTAAACTATGAACCGCCTGGTGAGCACTTTTCTTAGCGCGATAGCCGTAGCTACACGTTAAGAATTCCGGCTCCCAGATACTCTGCACTAAATCAGATACACTTTGCTGAACGATTTTATCGGTTAACGTTGGCAACCCTAAAGGGCGCTGCTTTCCGTTTGCTTTGGGAATATACACACGCTTCACATCACTGACCCGATAGCGTTTAGCTTCGAGAGCACCCGCGAGCGAATGAATATTCTCGACCAGCCTCGCTTCATAGTCTGGCGCTGTTACGCCATCTATGCCTGCCGCTGAAGATTTATTGAGATTAAGCCACCCATTAAACAGTGATTTCGCAGTCAATTGTCCATAGAGATTTTGAAAGCGATGTTTCGGGTGTGTTTGTGCTTTAAATGCTATGGCGTTTAATTCGGTTGTCATAGTAATTCCAGCCCTACTTTGTCCGGACTATGTATCTGTTAAACGCCGCGATATTAATGTCAGCCCCTTTGCCGTGTAAGTGGCTTTCCCACTCTCAGACTACTATGAGCTGATCCGACTTCCAGAGCGTCTTCGGTTGCCTCGCCTTTTACTTAGCTGCCCTACCCACTCCATTGGGAACGACTCTGGATCTCACAAGTTCCTGCCGAAACTCTTTATACATGCCACGGTTTGATAACTCCGCTAGGTCTTTACAATCTCGCCTGAAAAAAAAATAATGATTGCTCAGCATGGACTTCGATGGCGTTACAAACCTCGTCACCTAGGATTCGCTACTTTCGGAGCGATACCAACACTTCAGGGCCACGGCAGCCCCTATGGCCTATATAATTCTCTGTCTACGCTTCACGCTGGTTGTTTCTGCTGTTTGTGGGAGGGTCGCCCCTCGCACCGGAAAGTGTATGCGATCCACAGCTTCCGCGCAGCGCGCAAGACTCGATACCGGTGAGCGGCTAACTCTTGCCCGACAGGGACTTTCACCCTGCAAGTTTCGACAAGCTTCTTGTCGCACTAACGCCCAAATTTGCGGGCGACTGAAGCGAAGCGTAAGGCGCTCCGCAAGATTTGTTTGTTAGGCTTAACGACTAAACCCCTACTGGATACCTGCTTGCAATGGCAATACGGTTCCAACTATTCATTAGAACTCCAGCCCACTGGACTGACGAAATCTGAACATCTGTTAATTCCGAACTGGCCACTTTATAAACGTCATCAGATATCTGGCCATCCGAAATATTTGTAATAGCCTCTATTAAAGTTAATGCTGCTCGCTCAGTTTCTGTAAAATATTGTGTCTCTTTCCACAATGAAAGAACAGCTAGTCGATCAAGGCTTTCCTCGGATTTTACTGCGTCACTCGAATGCATTTTCATGCAGAAAGCACAACCGTTTATTTGTGATACCCTCAGTTTAAGTAGATGGCAAAACCCCTCAGTGAAGCCCGCGCCCTCAAGGTCTGCAGAAACCAATTGATCTAGCTCTACTACTTTTTTGTACATTTCAGGCGAGGTTTTTCCGAGGTTTATCCTTTCTTTCATACTCAAATCTCATTAATAGCCTAACAGTTAATTCAAAAGACTAAGTAAAATCCCTCGCGGCAATATAACACCCCGAGAAGTTAGACGAAAAAGTGTTGCTAAGCAATTGATATTACTAGACAAGGAGCAATTTTTGACAGTTCCTTGTCCGAGAAAAGAAAGACTCTTTCTTTATAATTCTGACTTTATTCGTTTTCTTTGTTCTGAACAACCCCTATGCAACCTAATGATTGTATTGCGGTTTTTACAACCCTCACTCGAATTGGCGTCAAACTTTGCTTAAAGCTACGTGAAAAAGTGTTTTGACAAAATTTGCGGGGGAAATTTACCTATTTATCCATGGGTCTTCCCTAGTTCAGGTGGGCGGGAATTAAACACAGCTCTCCCAAATGAAACAGAGTGGCCGCCTTAAACCGTTCTTTATTTCTGAATCCTCGCCACGTACCTTCAACAGTTTTATTCTTCTATTGATACTTTCTGCTCCAGCATTGCTTTTTCTATGAACGATTGCGTTGATGATTCCCCAGAGATTCTTCTTAATGCTAGCCACCACTGTTTTAATCGGAGTTAGCCTGGCACGGGCCGCCCATCCGTACCAACGAGCCCAAGCTCTCTGAGCGCAACCTCGAGTAGAATAGTTCCATAAACGTCCAGCTCACTAAGGAGGTTTAATATGTCACGGAGTCCTTTTCTTGAAATGGTACGCCAAGAGATTCGCTTGCGAGGGTATAGCATGCGCACAGAGCGTACCTATCTTTACTGGATTCGTCATTTCGTCTTGTTTAACGATAAACTACACCCCGAGGCGTTAGAGAACGCAGAAATAGAAAGGTTTCAGCGCTACCTCGTGGTTAATCGCAAAGTTAGTGCTGGCACTCGTAGCCCTGTCGATAGCCTATTCTAAACATTCACGTGCTTGTGAAAACTTATTCTGATTTTGTTCATGCCTATGTCGCATTGTTCAAACTTATGCGCGGATTTACGTTGCGTTTACAACGACAACTTACTGGCAGGCATTACCTGCCCATTTTGTTGTAATGTTAACGCTTGTGCCACGCCCGTATCATCCAGCTCAAAGTGCAAGCTTGCCTCAACCGCCTTAAAGAAAAATTCAGTATCCGAGCGAGCGAAAACAGGCAACTTGCCTTGCCCCGTTGCTTGAGCAAACAGCTGATCGTCTTCCAGTGTGACGCTAAGTACAAAACCCGGTGCCAACTGATACTCCCCGGTAAGTTTCCTTAACTGATCGGGCGCAACAGCATGCTGGGCAGTTTGATCCGCTAAGTATTGCCCCAAGGTTCTGGCCATAAAAGCGTGGCCTAGCGCATCGAAGTCTTGCGCTGCATTTAGGAGAATCACAATACCGCGTTGATTCTCTTTGTCAAAAGCCATAAACGATCGCGAACCACCAGTACCGCCATTGTGCCAATGGTAGGTCGCATTAGGAGTGGATTGAATAAACCACGCCAAGCCAATTTTCAGGCCGGGAGCAACGTCGGCGATCGGCTTATGGGTTAGGGAAATGGCATCGGCCAGCTCACCACTGGGGGCAAGGTTTAATGCTAAATACCTGTGCATGTCATTGATACTGGCGTTAATAGCGCCGGCACCGGCCATGGCTAAAAAGTGCCAGCGTGGGGCGGGGCTGTTGGCAGTAAAGTGCGGGGAGGCAACCTTCTGATTGTTGTCAGCGGGCTCGTTGATAAAGCTGTGCTGCATTTTGAGTGGGGTTAATATCTTTTGCTCGAGTAACTTGTCGTATTCACTCCGATTCGCCTGCGCCACGAGCTCACCCAGTAATCCAGTGCCTAAATTTGAGTATTCAACCAAAGTCCCAGGTTCACGAGTCTTGTCAAAGCCGGATAAAAATTTCCACAAATGCTCGCGATCATAATCGGCATAGGGGTCGAGAAAATTCAATGGTGAAAAATCAGTCGGGATACGTGGCAAGCCGGAGCGATGAGTGGCAAGATCGGCAAAGGTAACCTTCGTTAATCCGTTTGCTTCGTTAGCAACCTGCTCAGGCATATACCCGGCAACCTGGTCATTGAGCTTTACTACTTTACCTTGTACCGAGTCGGCTAGCAGTAAGCTGGTAAAGGTTTTGCTGATGGAGCCAATTTCTAGGGCATGCTGGCGCGTAAGCTTCTCTTGTGTTTTAGCGTTCGCCAAGCCTAAGGTTATAACAGATGTGTTGCCCGCCTCAATGACCACAACGGCGGCACCCACACCGAGCCCCTGCTCACTTATACTATGCGTCAGGTACTGCTCAATATCCTCAGCCGGTGTAGCAGACGCCTGACACGCCGCCAAACTTAGTAGTACGGCGCCAATCCTATGATAAATATGCATCTTGCCTCTCCCTATCAACGCAATATATGTTGTGCGGTTTACATACTTAGTCGCAGGGGCAAGACAATTCTTACCAAGGTGTAAATTTATTTTAAGAATTTGCCATATTAATATAGCCAGGCTGCGCTTCAATATCGCTTAGCCACCGTGCTATATGCGTAAAAGAACTCAAATCAAATCCGCCCTCGGCGGCAACGTGGGTATAAGCATAAAGGGCTATATCGGCAATGCTGTACTGACCGGCCACCAAATATGGATTACCTGCCAAGTGTGTATCCATCACCCTAAGAGCCGCATAACCTGCCTTGCGCTTGGCTTCAATCTCCTGCTCGAACTGATCCGCGGTATTCGCAATATGCACCCAGTACCTTATCGTGGCGATATTGGGCTCGTGAGAGTATTGCTCGAAGAACATCCATTGCAAAAGCTGGGCCTGCGCAAACGAATCGGTGGGCATTAATGCTGAACCCTGCGCCAGGTACCAAAGCGCCGCATTGGACTCCGGCAAGTAACGCTCGCCCACTTTCAAAACGGGTATGCGACCATTGGGATTCATCGCTAAAAATTCTGGCGTGCGGGATTGTTTTTGTAGAATATCCACCTCGACTTTATGAAAGGGGATACCCAACTGATGCATGGCAAGGCGTAACTTGTAGCAGTTACCTGAGCTTTGAAATTGATAGAGAGTATGCATGGCTCATCTTCCATTGACGATGTGACTCATCATACCGTTCTGAACCGGACAAAAGCAAAAAGGCCAGACGTATGCTCATCTGGCCTTTTTTGCTCATTTTACTAAGCGTTTAATATCGTCTTTAATCGCTTCGGCCCACAGGGAATAGCCATATTCTTCCGGGTGTAGAAGATCTGGCATTACCTTTTCAGTTAACACACCGTCTTCGGTGAGAAACTCGCTATTAATATCTTTAAAGAAGACGCGTTCGCCGTCAGCGAAGTTGCGAATGCGCGCATTGATTAAACTGTTAATTTCACGCAAATGATTGTCAGCAGTCGCACTGCGGGGGAAGATGGCGTGCAACAATACCTTAGTATTGGGCAGCTTCTGTTGCAGCTTGTCGAGAATTGCTTTAATCCCCTCGGCAACCAGTGCAGGCGAATCCTGACGGTGGCCGGTGTTGTTGGTGCCAATCATCAATACCACAAGTTTGGGGTCAATATTGTCGACTTCACCGTGGTTAAGGCGCCACAAAACATTTTCCGTTCGGTCACCACCAAAACCCAGGGTTAGGGTTTCGTACTGGCCAAAATATTTTTCAAACACACCGGCCCCTGCATTCTCCCAGCCCTCGGTTATCGAATCACCGATAAATACCAATTCGGGATCAGTTGTTTGCGCAAGCTTTACTTTGACTTCGTGGCGCGGCATCCACCAACTCAATGCCCAGTGCTCGGTGAGCGGTGCGGGCTCCAGGGCAACCGTCTTGTAGTTTGGGCACTCAAGCACTGTCGCCTTTACCTCATTCAGCGAGTCAACCCACTTAATACCTGAAAACGCCACCTTACCTGTACCACCCGCACCGATGCGCAGAGGTGTTTTTACATATCCGGCATTGTCGGTATCGCGAATAAAGCAGCTGGATGGTACAAGCAAACTCTGTGTGCCTGCTCCTAAAAACGCACCCATTTGTTGTGTTGCACTCGCTTTACGCTCGCAACCTGGCCCACACTGCCAGGTAATGTCCATTCCAGCTTCCTGAAAAGACTCAACCGATAGATTGAGCAGTAACCCACCGCGCCGAAATTTTTCCAAGTTTGCCGGCTGCTTTAAGTTGATGCTAAACGCACTCCACCAAGCGTTTTCAAACTCGAAAACCAAATCCCCATTTTGGTTTTTAGACAGTATGGTTTTTCGCTCATCACCTAAATTCAACACATCCCCGTGCCACGGTTGAACATCATCGTGGTTATGAGCGTTAACCGTTTGCTCGTGAACAGCTGGCCACAGCTGCAGCTGATTCTGGGCTGAATCGCTCGCACTGTGTGCACTGACCAAACTGGCCAACAATGAGGTAATCGCAATGGCGCTCTGGGCAATAATTTTCATTATTTTTTCTCAGTTCATTTCAATCGATTAGTACGGGCACGGCAATACTTTTTGGCGTTGTTCGCCAAGCCCTTCAATACCCAAATGCACTTCATCACCTTCGTTTAAGTACACCGGTGGCTTTTGACCCAGACCAACACCCGGCGGCGTACCGGTAGATATAATATCCCCCGCCTGTAAACTCATAAACTGACTTAAGTAGGAAACCAGTTTGGCGGGCCCGAACACCATGTTCTTGGTGCTGGAGTTTTGAAATTCTTTACCATTTACGTTCAGCCATATATTGAGATCCAGTGGGTTTTTAACCTCGTCACGGGTCACCAAAAATGGGCCGATGGGACCAAAAGTGTCGCAGCCTTTACCTTTGTCCCATTGGCCACCGCGCTCCAACTGGAAGTTGCGCTCCGACACATCGTGCACCACACAAAATCCAGCGACATAATCCATCGCATCCTCTTCGCTGACGTAGCGCGCATCACGACCAATGACAATGCCCATCTCCACTTCCCAATCGAGTTTTTCGGAACCCTTAGGCTTAATCACGCCGTCGTTGGGACCGGTAATGGCACTGGTGGCTTTCATAAATACCACGGGTTCTTCCGGGACAGCCGCACCCGTTTCTTCGCAGTGATCGACATAGTTTAAGCCAATACAAATAAACTTACCGACACCGTTTACACAGGCGCCGATACGCGAGTCCGACGCAATTTCTGGCAGAGCAGAAATATCTGTGCCTGCAATGTTTGCCAAAATTTCTGAACTAAGAGCCGCGCCATCAATATCCGCCACAACAGAGGAAAGATCGCGATACTTGCCGTCGCTATCGACAATAGCCGGACGTTCGGCCCCCGGCTCACCCACACGTAGTAATTTCATAATTAGATCCGTACGATTTGTATTTAGTTTCTGCGCTTTTCGTTTAAAACAAAAAATATTAATTTTCTAGCGGTTTACGGTTTACGGTTTACGGTTTACGGTTTACGGTTTACGGTTTACGGTTTACGGTTTACGGTTTACGGTTTACGGTTTACGGTTTACGGTTTACGGTAAAAGTATAGTTCGTCTTCCCGTCTTCCCGTCTTTCCGTCTTCCCGTCTTCCCGTCTTCCCGTCACCCGTCACCCGTCACCCAGAAAACCTAATTACTCCAACCACCGTCGATGATATTAACGGTGCCTGTGGTAAAGGCGCTATCGTCACTGGCCAGATAGAGTGCCAGCTTCGCCATTTCTTGGGCCGTACCCAAACGCCCCATTGGCTGACGAGCCACAAAGGCTTTGTGTGCCGCTTCATAGTCACCGGTTGCAGCGAGTCGCTCTTGCAAAGAAGGAGTATCAACCGTGCCGGGGCATATGGCGTTGCAACGTACACCCTGTGTAACAAAGTCTGCCGCTACGGCTTTGGTTAAGCCGATAACAGCCGCTTTCGTCATGCCGTATGCACAGCGATTTGGTGCGCCTTTAATGGAACTGGCTACAGAGGACATGTTAATAATGGAGCCCCCCCCGGTTTCCAGCATTTGCGGTAAAAAGGCGCGAATGGTTCGGTGCATTGAATTGATATTCATATCAATAGAACGCTGCCAGCTGTCTTCATCACAATCGAGTATAGTGCCCGAATGTACGTACCCGACACAATTAAACAGTACGTCGATAGGACCGACTGCAGCAGCCAGGTCATGCACCGCTTGTGTATTGGTCACATCCAACACGTGCGTTTCACAATTCAATTGCTGCAGCGAGTCGGGATTAATATCCGTGGCAATCACGCGCGCACCTTCAGCCAAAAACAAATTAGCTGTAGCCAGTCCGATCCCCTGCCCGGCGGCCGTGATCAACGCCGTTTTATGTTGCAAGCGGGCCATAGTTTCCTCAGTGAATATTAGGGCTGAACGCTATTGGCGCACTGGCAAACATGCCGGACCAATGGGCTCAAACGATTTATAAGTTAAAATAAATTCCTGATGACCAAGCGCTTCCGACAAGCTGCGTTCGCCCGCTGCGATCGCAAGTACCTGCTGATATATTTCTTCACCGACTTCGTCAAGGCTCGCTTCGCCGGTCAAAATTTTGCCGGCATTTACGTCCATATCATCGGCAAGGCGCTCATAGGTGGCGGGATTCGCACACACTTTTATCACCGGTGATATCGCCGAACCCACCACCGAACCGCGACCGGTGGTAAACAGTGTGAGGTGACAGCCACAGGCAATCATTTCGACAATTTCGGCGTTGTCAGCGATATTGGGGAAACCAAATCGCGGCTCGCCATCGGGCACCACGTCCAGCAAGTACAAGCCGCCGCGCGGTGGCACGTCGCCAGGCTTAATAAGCCCGTGAATTTGACTGGCACCCGATTTGGAATAGGCTCCCATGGATTTTTCTTCCAGGGTGGTCAGGCCGCCGTCGGCGTTGCCCGGTGCAAAACTGCCAAATCCCATGGTGCGATAGTAGCGCTCGGCCTTGGCAACACACTCTTGAATCAATTTACCCAACTCAGGAGTGGCCGCGCGCTCCGCCATAATATTTTCACAACCGATCAACTCGCCGGTCTCTTCAAACATACAGGTAGCGCCTTGCGCAACCAGGGCATCGAAACAGCGCCCCACCGCCGGGTTGGCCGAAATACCACTGGTGCCATCGCTGCCGCCACAAATGGTACCCACTATTAACTCATTGAGCGCCATGGGGACAGTAGCGGTGCGGGATAACTCTTCTTGCAGTTGCTCTACGGCTGAAACACCGGCAGCGATAGTACTGGCGGTACCACCTGACTCTTGAATAACCAACAACTGCGCGGCGCGGCCCGAGTCGCGAACATGATTGAGCAAGCCATCGCGATCCATACTTTCACAGCCCAGTGACACCAGTAACACGCCGCCCACATTGGGGTGCGTGCACACCGCGCGCATCATTTCGCTGGCGTACTCGTTTGGGTAACACCCAGGAAAACCAATCAGGTGTACATCCAAATCATCCACCTTGCTGACAATACGGCGGCTCACATGGTGTGCACACTCCACTAAATAGGCCACAACCACCACGTTGCGAATGCCTTTGCGGCCATCGGCACGGGGGTAACCTCGCAAGGTCCTTGTACTCGCACTCATTGTATTTCTACCTTCATCATTGGCCCGCGCGTCCAGTGCGGGTATGGCTCGCCAAATAGTCGCTCTTGAGGTTGTGCATATGCACCCACGCCCCGGCCTGAACCGTTGCAAACAAAGAGCCTATGGGCGCGCCATAGCGAAAAATTTTAGTGCCCTTGGGCATGTCCACACGGGCAATTTTATTGCCAATGGGCACCGCCTGGGCCATACGATAATGCTGGCCGTGAAAGTCGAACTCAGCCCCTTCGGCCAGGTGACAGACACTGATCAGCACATTGTCGTCGGGATGCAACAGCACCACACTCGGTGCATTAGCCGCGTTATTGTCAGTCATTCGATCCAATTACTCCGTCGGCGTGGGTGCGCTCGGGTCTATTAAGCCCGTATTGCGCAGCTGTCGCCAAAACTCTTGCGGTATGTCGGTATTCACCCAGCGCTTGGCGCTATTCACTTGCTCGGCACTGGCGAAACCCGCCAGCACCGACACCACCTGCGGGTGCGCTAACGGAAACTGTAACGCGGCCGCCGGCAATGGAACGGCATACTCATCACATACCGCCTTGATAGCCCGGGCATGACGGACAACGTCATCCGGTGCCGGCGCATAGTTATAGTAGATTTGACCATAATCTAAGGTTCCCGCCAAGATACCGGAGTTAAATGGCCCGGCTGCAACCACCGCAACACCGCGCCGCTGGCAAGCCGGAAACAGCGTTTGCAAAGGGGTTTGCTCCAATAAGGTGTAGCGCCCCGCCAGCAAAAATAGATCCACATCCAACTCGACCAAAGCGCGCTGGCACACCTCGACTTCATTCACCCCCAAACCAAACGCTTTGATTCGACCCTCGGCCTTCAACGCTTGGATAGCATGCATTCCGCCGCTACAAAAGTTCTGCCAGTGCACCTTGTGCTGATCACCATGGGTCAGCTCTCCCAAATCGTGCGCAAATACTATGTCGATGTTTTCGCGCCCCAGCCGCCGGCAAGACTCCTCAAAAGAGCGCATTACACCGCTGTAGCTGTAATCAAACACCGGTTTAAGGTCGGGCGTGTCGGCAAACCCAAATCGCACATCAGCGCGCTCACTTGGCGCTATGGGTTCAAGTACCCGGCCCACTTTGGTCGACACCAACGGGGCACCGACGGTCTCCGCGCCGAGCCCCTGTAAGAAATGTCCCACCCGGGATTCACTTAGACCGAAGCCGTAATGAGGGGCGGTGTCGATATAATTCAAACCCGCGCCCAACGCGGCCCTGAGCGTAGCTTCAGCTACATCGTCCGCGACAGCTTGGTACAAATTGCCCAGCGGTGCCGCACCTAAAGCATAAGGCGGCACAACTACGCCAGTGTTACCGACTTGCTGACCCAGTATTAGGTTTCTATTTACCACGGCACCTCTTTTTATAATTGAAAATTATATTACAAGTAAAAATTAGTAGGCGAAAAATGTCAAGCCGTTAGACGATTTGGTCAGGCCAATGTAATTGATCACCGCTTAGATATGTATAAGCCGGGCCTTTAGCACCGGCTTAATACGCAAAATTAGTGGCTTTGCTGGGTCAACTGAGATGAAATTTTAAGCGCCGCTGCCCGAAGTTTCGCTAATGCATCATCGGCGCTGCAAGGGGCGGGGTGGTAAACCACATGCGGAACCGTCAACGCCGCTACCGCACCACGAAAACCCATTACCGGCGCCGACAGATCGGTGACACCATCAATAAAATCACTGGGCGTGCGCACATAACCTTGCTCCTTTGCCTTAGCGGCCTCAGTGATCAATGCCGCCAGATCCTGCTCGTCAGCACTTTGCAGCGCCCTGCGCATCACCTCTTGCACATCGGAGGCCTGAAAGCCGTACAAAATACGTCCTGAAGCCGCTTTAACCATAGGGCGGCGATAACCAATTCTTACCGCAAAACCGAGGTCGCCCGGGCTCTCTATGCGTCCGACCACTACGATTTGATCACCGGAGGCAACCGCCAGATGGCAGGACTGACCCACCTCCCGACTCAAGGCGGCCATCACCGGCAGCGCTTCTTCGAGCAAGGTTTTGGTCGGCGCCCGGGCAATGCCGAGGGTGAACAATTTATTCGATAAAATATAGCCGTCGCGGCCATCGTCCGACTGAACAATGTAACCCCGATACTCCAGTGCCAGTACCATACGAAATAATTCACTGACTGAGCGTCCCAGTTTGCTCGCCATTTGTGAGGTGGTCATTGGCTCTACAGAGGACGCCAATAATTCGAGTATATCCAAGCCTTTTTCCAGGGCGGGTGCTTTGTATTTGCGCCCGTCGTCTTCTACGGCTTTTGCGGGTGTCTTGTCGCTCATGCGTCGCTGCTCAGTCAAAATTAATCGTTTTTATTAAGTAGTGGCTCGGGAAGACCCGGCTCCAGACCATAAACTTTTATGGCATTGTCACAGAAAATCGCCTTTTCCGCTGACGAATCGAAGGATTTTACCAACTTTTGGCAGAAGTCGTGCCATTGTCGATACTCTGACGCCAAATTTAACACGGGCCAATCACTACCCCACAACACACGTTCACTGCCAAATAGGTTAAGCACAGCCTCGGCATAATGTGTAACCACAGCAAGAGATGCCCCTGGCGCCGCCTCGGTAATCAAGCCCGACAGTTTACAGTAGACATTCGAGCGCGCCGCCAATGGTACCAAGTGCCCATACCACTGCGTCCATTCGCCCCCCGCGATATCTGGCTTGGCACTGTGATCAATGACGATACGCAGGTTGGGATATTGGTCCGCCAAAGCGAGAATATGCGGTAAGTGGCGGGTAAACACGAGAGCGTCGAAACACAAATCAAGTCTTACCAACGCATCAAGCGCCGGCGCAATTGCATCTTGCAGTATCCAGCGGTCATTTTGTAGCCCCTGCAGCATAGGCCGAACACCGCGCAACAGCCGGTCGCGAGCAAAGTGCTCAAGGCGCTGCACGGCATTGGATTCGGCCAAATTCACCCAACCCACCACCCCCAATACAGACCGGTGGGCTCGCGCCAAGTTGAGTAAATACTCAGTGTCCTGTTCAGTCGGTTGCGACTGTACCAGTACCGATGCCACATCAGGTCCCGCAGCTGCGGCGAAATCAAGAGGGCTAAAGTCTCGGTAAATGGGCTCTAGCTCCGATGTGGGCCACTCGGCCGTTGCCAGTTGCCAACAGTGCTGATGTGCGTCGATGCAAGACCAGGGTGAAGATTTATTCATGCCCGCCTTCGCTCAAGCTTCTTTTAGCAAACAACCCAACAACGCCAAAGCACAATAAAGGCACAACAACCGCCGTGTGCATACTGGTCAAATCGGACACCAACCCCATGATCGCGGTAATGATAGCGCCCCCGATAATAGCCATAATCAGCAGCGAAGACCCGGTCTTCGCTAAACCGCCCAAGCCTTTAATGCTAAGGGCAAAAATAGTCGGGAACATCAGCGACATAAAGAAGCTGGTAGAGGCCAGCGCAATAAGCCCAGAGTGATTGGCCGCGACCACAGCGTAACCGCATAGCAGAATATTGATAAGCGCGTACCACCCCATTAAACGGGCCGGATTTACATAGCCCATCAGCCAGGTAGAGAAGAAGCGCCCCACCATAAACGCCACCAATGACAGCGTCAGATAAGTTGCCAGCGACTTTTCACCCGCGCCCGGCATTGCCTCCTGACCGTAGCGAATCATAAAGCTCCAAATGCAAACCTGCGCCCCCACATAGAAAAACTGCGCCAACACACCAAACATATAGTACCGCTGGTTAAACAACGCTTTAAAATCAGCCAACCGGAAGGTTTCATCGCTGTCAGTGTGTTTACTGGCTAACACTGGAAACTTAACCAGCGCCACGGCCAGCGCCCAACACAGCACCACCGCTGCGATGGCCAAATAGGGGCCGGCCACCGCCTGCACCTCCGAGGTGTAAAACGCGGTTTGCTCGGCGGCACTCATAGCGGCCAATTCATCGGGGGAATGTTCAACACCCGATAAAATAAACTCGCGGCCGATAAGCACACCCGATATTGTCCCCAATGAGTTAAACGACTGAGCAAAATTCAGTCGTCGCTCGGCCGTTGCCGGATCGCCCAACGCCACAATCAACGGATTGGCGGAGGTTTCCAGAAAAGACAAACCGCTGGCAATAATAAAGAGAGCCGCCAGAAAAAAGACATACTCGTGGGCAAGCGCAGCCGGGTAAAACAAACCCGCACCAACCGCATAGAGCAGTAACCCGACGATAACCGCCGCCTTGTAACCAAAGCGCTTCATGGCGAGAGCCGCGGGTATCGCAAACACAAAATAACCAAAGTAGAACGCCGACTGCACCAAACCCGACTGCAAATCCGACAGTACGAAGGCTTTTTTGAACTGCGTAATTAGAATATCGTTAAGGTTGTTCGCCACACCCCACATAAAGAACAGGCTGACGATAAGCAGTAGTGCAACCCATATAAGGGCGGGACGGCTGGATGACTGAGAATTACTCACAAGATCTCCACTGGGCATTATGATTATTCGTTATTGTGTCTTGTATACCACAAAAAATATTTATAAGTAAAATGGTCTTTATATTTAAAATGTCGTAATCTGCCGAATACTAGAAAAAACAACCTCAAGGCTCACACCATGATTCCTGCCAGCGTTAGCGATTATCGTACACTCGCACAGCGTCGCCTACCTAAGTTTCTGTTCGAATACATCGACGGTGGCGCCTTTAGTGAATCAACCCTGAGGCGCAATGAAAGCGACTTCGAGCACTACCGACTGCGCCAACGCATTCTGCGAAATGTGGATAATGTCGACACCTCCACCGAAATTCTGGGCCAACACGTTGCACTACCGCTGGTGCTGGCTCCGGTTGGTATCGCCGGGCTCAATGCCCGCCGCGGCGAGGTACAGGCGGTAAAGGCCGCCCACGGCGCCGGTGTCCCTTTTTGCCTTTCCACGGTTTCCGCCTGCTCGGTAGAAGAGGTCGCCGCCAGCGCCCCCTCCGACTTCTGGTTTCAGCTGTACATGATTCGCGACCGCGGCTTTCTCGACGCGATGCTCGAGCGCGCCTGGGCTGCCGGCTGCCGCACACTGATTTTTACCGTGGATATGCCGGTACCGGCAACTCGCTATCGCGATATTCGCTCAGGTTTATCGGGCGGCACCGCACTTCGCAGAAAACTGGCCCGAGCCTCGCAAGCCATGCTTAAGCCGCGCTGGGCATGGGACGTTGGGCTGTGGGGAAGGCCGCACAATCTCGGCAATATTGCGCCAATACTCGGCGAGAATGCCGGAATCGACGAATTCTGGCGCTGGATGGCAGAGAATTTTGACCCCAGAGTTACCTGGGATGATATGGCCGTTATTCGCGAAAAATGGCAAGGTAAGCTGGTCATTAAAGGCATACTGGACGCCGATGATGCCATGGCCGCGCGCGACACCGGGGCCGATGGTATTGTTATCAGTAACCACGGCGGCCGCCAGCTCGACGGCGCCAGCTCCAGTATTGCAGCCCTACCCGCCATCAGTGCAGCCGTAGCTGGGGATCTCGACATTCTGCTGGACTCGGGTGTTCGCACCGGCGTCGATATTGTGCGAGCGCTGGCATTGGGGGCCAGCGGAGTCATGATCGGTCGGCCATGGGTGTATGGATTAGCCGCTCGCGGAGAGCGTGGTGTCGCCGACATAATCGACATATTCGCCAAGGAAATGCGCGTGGCCATGGCGCTAACGGGCCAGCAGGGTGTTGCGGGTTTAACCCGCGACATCCTGCTGGAGGAATAGCTCAATACGCCGTTATTGCATCATTGCGCCGAGCGGGAAAGGCTGGCCATTAACGGTGAAAGAGCCGTCGGCCATATTCAGCTCGGTTTTGATTTTACCGTCGCTCTCGGTAAATATGCCCTGAGCAATCATCATATTGAGCATATCCACACCGGGATCACTGCCATCTCCGGGCGTCATCCCCTGCGCCGCCGCACCCAACTGAGCAAACATTTCCGCCAGTGGGCGATCCAGCTCCGCATTAGCGTTAACCGACACTGCGGTCATTAGCCAAAACATGATCATCTCTTGCTCCGGCACCTCTGATTCTTTATCAAAGGTCATGGCCAGATCCGCTTCCATAGTGCCCTGAGGCACGGTAAACGCCAATTCATCGATGCGAATTTCTGGCCCGCGCGCAACGAACTGCTGCATCACCTCTTGATTAAACATTTTGGAAAAGTCAGGGGCCTCGGGCGTGGCAGCATCCGCCGACGCCGCTTGCATAACTTCAGTGTAAGCATCGAGATAGGCGCGGTACGCGTCTAGATCTACATTGACCAGCGACATAACGATTTTAAGGTCTGTGGCCGCCCCGGCATCGCCCATCACCTTGTCCAGACTCACTTCGCTGACAACATCGAACGCACCGCCGTCATCACTTAACTCAACGTCCGAGGCGACGCGCAACGCGTCCAAGCCACCACTACCACCAAACGGAGTGCGAAATTCAGCCCCCTCTAAAGTCAGCTCCATCGAGCCTGGGTACACCATTGTGCGCCAATCGAGATGTGCCAAATCGGCTGCCAGCTCGGCGTTTAGGCCGCGCATGGATGCACTGCTGCTGCCGTCGCTAAACGACGCCTCCGTCATAGCGCCCTGATAGCTCAGCTCGCCGCCACGAGTTACTCTGCCCTCCCCCTGGTAACCGGAAAAGTCGGCATTTAACTCAGGTGTTTGCAAGGTAAAACCGCGCGCTTTGTCCTGAAACTCAGTCTCGCCCAACAGCGAGGTTTTACCCCAAACACGGTAAAACGGTTCATCGCCTTCTAACGCCAAGGCATCGTGTACGGTCGTCAGAGTTTCGCCGGCCGGCCCTGCCCGCCATGCGTAGAGCCCAACTGCGACCCCATCGTTTAGCAGTACCGGACCATGGTCGATAGCGAGTAATACCTTAAATGTCATGGACGGCAACCCGGCCAGCTCTTCGCTGTTAAACTGAGCCACATCAATACCCAGCTCTACTTCCACCGTAGAGGTGAGCCAGCTGCGCTGATAACTTTTAATATTGGCTTCGTAGCCTGGGTAGTTATTTAAGCTCTCGACCACTTGCTCAATATGTCCCTGTGCCTGGCGCCCCAAAAGCATTGGAGCGCTCAGCAAGGCGATAATCAGTGCGATAACAATAATGCCTGAGAGTTTTTTCATTCTGGATTCCTTTCTTTAGCTTTTCGTAGGGGCGAGGTTACCACAAAGCCAGTTAACTGTAGCTAGCGCGACGCGTAAATGGATCATACCGGCATAAATGAGGGACATGGTTTTGACGCAGCGCGGCGCTGGCAGTATTCTGCTGGCCACATTACCGCAAGCGCAACGCACCCTATGCCAAACTCTCTACTCAAGAGCGATAGACTCCTCGCAACTGTTACAGTTGTTATCGGTATTCTTGCCATAGCAATGGCAGGGTTCGACCTGTATGAAAACGGACCCTTCGGAAAATTGATTACCCGGGCTGCGGTGCTAGAGGGCGGCCTCGAGGCTATCGCGCTGGCATCAATTCTCGCTGTTTGTGCATTGTTAGCAAACCGTATTGCCTTATGCATCGGCATCTGTGTCACTCTGGCGTATTTGCGCAGGCACAATGCCGAATTGTGCTTACTCGCCGGCGTGCTCTACCTGGAATTTATACTTGGGTTTAGCCGTACACTTCGCACCAGACTGTCTGCGTCGCCGTGCGCCGAACAATCACTTATACCCGATTTTATTACCGGCATTAGTCTATGGCTATTACTGTCTTTGCTATTGTCCTGGTTGGGCTTCGCCTACCCCATAACACTGCTGCTAACCTTGGCAGTGCTCGGCACAGCGTGCTTTTGGGTAAACCAACAAGCGCCGATTACCTATCAATTTGCGCGGTTTTCCCTGACGCTACCCAAACATGAACGAGCGCTCATTGGCTTACTTGCCAGCTGGTTTTTAATATTGGCTGCACGCACGGCAAATGTCGTAACACACGATTCTCTTTGGTACTTAGCACAGGGCGACCGCTTGCTCGCCCCGCAAGGCTCCATTTTTGACCAACTTGGTCTTGTATCCGCCGTTCATTATTTCCCCAAATTGTGGGAGACGTTACTGCTGCCACTAACCTATTTCGATGACGTTCGGGTACAGCAAGGATTAGCGCTGGCCATACTAGGCTGGCTGGGTCTCACTATTTACGGTCTTTGTCAGCAACTAAACATTAAGCGCATTTGGTGTTGGTATGCACTGCTTGTTTTGTTGAGCCTACCTGCCATCGCTAACTCTTCGATCGCGTTAAAAACGGATTTACTGTGCGCCGCGTTTGTCATGATGATGTGTACCGGTCTTGCACAATGGAGTACCAAGCGCCGCGTGGGTGATCTATTTATTGCGATTGGCGCCGGCGCTTTGGCCTGTTCGACTAAACTGATTGCCATCCCGTATGTCGGTATTGTGTTTATCTGTGCTCTGGTTTACGAAATACTGTTTACTCGCAAAAGCTACCCGGCAATTACCCCGCCCAACATTTCGCAATGGCTTATGGTCACCAGTGCGCTTTTGGTTTCACTCGGCCTGCTGTTGCGAACTTGGCTGTTGACGGGCGTTCCGACCATCGGGCCCGACCCGCTGATAGCGATCTGGCAGGCACTGGGCATGGAGATTCAATCCCCCGCGGGTACCTGGAACTGGACCCGATCGCAACAATGGTCTGACGTACCCACATTGCTCTACCAATGGTTGCTGGCGCCCAGCAATATGCCCTCCATTCGCATCACTTGGTTTGGCAATATCTGGTTTGTTTGTTTGCTTCTGACCGCATTGGCGATGCTGATTGGCCACAAGCGAACGCAGCCAACGCAGGCAATAAATCGTTTCTTACAGCCTCTGGCTATTGCCGGACTCGTTATCGCGGTGGCATGGCAGTATTTTTCGCGAGGTGGCGATGGCAATTATTTCGTCATTCCGATTGTGGCGGTAACCTGTCTGGCCATGGCTGCTTTAACGCTTCGAATGAAGGCTCAGTGCTCGGCGAGCACAGTGGCCCTACAAATAATTTTCCTGAGCGCGTTTGCACTGCACGTATCTCTAAGTTTTATGAACGCCGCCTGGACGCCACCAGGCACCCGGACACTCGACACCAATTTCACGCAAAAACCTTGGCAGCCAGGAAACTGGCGAACCCAACGGCTGGATAAAGCCGGGCTCACCAAGATCAACCAATACTTAGAAACTCGCCCTAACACGGAGCGCCTGGTATCGAGATACTTAAAACAAACCGCTGTGCTACTTCCGGTCCGCACGGAAGCGTTTTTCTCAATCTGGGTTATGCGGCCAGAAATCACAGCAACAACGCAAAATTTTGTGAGTTATATGCAGCGGTATCAGATCGATCACATGCTCTTTAAGAAGCCCGCCAAGGAAGATGATACTCAGCGCCAAGAGTTACTTGAAGCACTACGCAAGCAAGGCTGGAACAAAATAGAAGACCGTGGCGGGGTCCTACTTACGCGACCGGATGCGCGGCTCAACCGGTAAGATTTTTTAACCATACCCCTTTGCTTGTACGTTGACGAATGGGCCACCACTTCAGTGCGTCCTCTACATAAGTAAGGGCGTACAAAACCACAAAAGAGAAGTCAGTAAAAAAGACTGCCCCCAAGTAAATAGGCACCCCAAAAACCCACATAACAATCACATCCACTAGCAGGCAGTAGTGGGTGTCGCCCCCCGCTCGCAAGACACCCAGTATGCGTAGCATGTTAATGACCTTCATCCAGACACCCAAACAAAAAACCGCGATGGTTTGGCGCAGTAGCGTTGTGGTGGCGCTATCGACGTGATCAAAGAACTGTAAAATCCAGGGGCTAATCAACCACAATATAAAAGAAAGCGTAATCACCGTGGTGATTGTTATTCGACTGAAAAACCGACAAAGATAGTCTGCGCCTGCAATATCATTGCGCCCTAATGCCTGGCCAACCATTACAGCCGCGGCATTGGCAAAACCGACAAACAGCGCAAAAAAAGTTGTTTCTATGGGCACCATGACGCCCATGACAGCCAGCGCCGTGGTACCCGCAAACCCCGAGGCGACATGGTATGCCGCATTGCCAAGCGCCCAAATCGCATGGTTAACCAACAGGGGTATAGAGAACCGAACAAAACGCTGTAACTCAACAGGCTCCAGTGCCTGTTTGAGTTCCTGCCATCCAATCGCAAAGCGATGGCGGGTGAGATACAGCCAAGCCAATGTCAAACCAAGCTGAATGATTCGCGCAAGCAATGTACCCCAGGCCGCGCCGGCGACACCCAGCTCCGGCAACCCAAATTTGCCGAATATCAGCACATAGTTAAAACCAATGTTTAGGACAACGGCAATAGCTGCAAATATAAGAGGGGCCGTGGTGTTGCCTAACGCCCGCAGCGCCGCCTCATAAACTGTGATGAGCTGAGTGAGTAGCAGCACCGGAGCCGTTATAAGTAAAAACTGTGCCGTTAGCTGAACAACCGATTGATCTGGGTTAATCCAACCCAACCAAAATGCCCCAAGGCAGAATATCAAGGTGAATGGCACCATAAACACAGCGCCGAGCAACAAGGCAATTGCCAACGTTTTTTGGCTCGCACGGGTGTTATTTGCCCCCGTATATTGCGCCACCATGATAGAACAGGCCGTCGCCACGCCCATCATCGTAACCAACATTAAAAAATGCAGCTTTGCAGCCAGGCCCACAGCGGCGACAGCCTCAGCGCCCAAACCACCCACCATAATCACATCGGCCATACCCAAGAACGCCTGCAATACCATTTGCAGGGCTACGGGCAGAGCGAGTATTAGCATCTTGCGCCAAATAGGCGGTGCTGAAGAATTGGCAGGTATCTTGATCATGAAGCCCTTTTGGCTAAAAAGCGCGCAATATAGTACACAGACACCTCATCGAGCCAGTAGGTTTTTGTAAACAAGTACCAATACCTGAGCGCTTAATCTGCCAGTGAATGTGCCTTTGCAGAGTAAATACGCTATATTGGCCAAAGCTCCCATTTCCGCCATTACGAACCGGACGTCATAATGATGAACCTGATTACACGCTCGCCCCTGCGTTGGCTGGCCCAAGTTACTGCGCTGTTCTCGATTTTGGTGATGTCTGCATGTGGTGGAGGCAGCTCCGGCACCACATCCGACGGCCCCTCTGACCCAGATACAATCAAGCAAGAACAACCCACATTGTATTTTTCGCAATCTATAGTCGTTATGGACTTTGGCGAAACCCCACTGGAGAACCAACTTCTGGGTGGCGCGGGCCAAGGGCTCGTCACCTACAGTTCAAGCGACGTCGATGTTGCGGCCGTCAATGAGCGTACCGGCCGGCTGGATATTCGCAAATCAGGTAGCACAACGATTTCAGCGGTTAAAGCGGCCGATGCAAATAACTTTTCCGCCCAAGCCACCTACGTATTAACGATTGCAGTCGCGGCGCAAGAGCCTCTGGTGTTTGCTCACAACTCGATTGAGCAATACATCGACGAGGAACCGGTGGTCAATACGCTTAGCGGCGGTTCAGGCACTGTAGAAACCGTCTACAGCTCCAGCGACCCTAGTGTTGTCTCGGTCAACGCTGCAACCGGCGCTCTTACTTTTGTTGACGACGGTACGGCAAGCATTACCGCCTACAGACCGGCCGACGAGCGTTACGACGAAACCAGTGCGAGCTACACCATCAGCATTTCCAAGTACCCCCAAGAACCTCTCAACTTTGCCTTAACCGACATTGAGGGAGCCATAGGGTTCGCGCCAGAGGAAAATTCGCTCAGTGGTGGCAGCGGCAATGGTGAAGTCGTGTTCTCATCCCAAGATCCAAGCATTGCCACTGTCGCATCAGATACCGGCCTCGTTACACTGGTCAGTTCCGGCAGTACCGACATTACCGCCACCAAACTCGACGACGATTACTACCAAGCTACCAGTACCAGCTACACCATCAATGCGTATGACATTGTTGGCGAGTTAGAGATCGACGCAGGCCTAACAGACACTCAAATACAGTGGGCCAGCCAGAGTGGTAGCATCAATGTACAACGCTCTCGGTTTGCGACCTGCGAGCCAGGAGTGATATCTGGCTGCTATGACTATTCATTGCAAATATTCGCCAACGCGGACGAAGTACCTTACTTGGACACCTATCCTCGCATTGACCGCACGGCTTATCTTCAATTTAGCAACGACCGCTATGAGTCTGAGCCACTTTTGGTAGCGCCAACAGAGCAGCCATTTCTACCAACAACCGGAAACTCTCTTTTATTTGTAGAGGGTATGTACTGGTCACTCGGTGGCGCCACCAATGGAACCGTCAACGATGAGGTCTGGTTTAGTTCCAACGGGGCGCAGTGGCAAGCATTACCTTTTACTCTCGCACAAGCCGCCCGCGATTTGAGCGCTGTAGTGTTTAACAACGAAGTGTATATTGGCGGCGGCTGGAACGAGGGTTATTTGCATACCATTTGGAAGCTTACCGATACTGGCTGGCAGCAGGTTGCCGACCCGCAAATCGCTACCGATACCAGCAGTCATCTAGTTGTTTACAACGACTCGCTATGGCTGGTGAGCAGCGCCGGTATTTGGCACAGTAGCGACGGTAATCAATGGAGTTTACTGACCGATGCGCCGGCCTTCAGTGCCCGCAATAACTTCACGGTGTTTACCTTTCACGATCAGCTCTACTTACTAGGCGGCATAGCACTGGATGGCAGCGATGCGCTTTTGCAAGATGTGTGGCACTCCGCCAACGGCAGCGACTGGCAACTGCTTAGTGCCAGCGCAGGTTTCCCGCCACAATCACATGCAAAAGTGGTTTTACACTATGACAGCCTGTATCTGTTGGGCGGTAATACCGGCGTAACCAATGCAGAGGTATACTGGAGCGATGATGCCAACTCTTGGGCGCTCGCCGGTAGCGCGGATGTTGGCGACTTAACTGATGCTGCCGTCGGCCTCGATGATAACGGCCTGATTATGACCTCACCGCAATCATCGTATTTTTGGCGTTCAAGCGATGCGTTTGTCTGGCGAACGCCTGTGAATGCGCAGCTTCAATGGCTGGAGAAATAAACCACTACGCAGCACATTAATCCAAAAGTGGAAGGAATCCATGAAGGCGAAGAAACCACTCTTAGTTACCGCTACGTTTTTCCTCGCCGTTTATATGGTGTTTGTTCTGGCAAGTTACTTTTACTTGCCAGGAAAACTAAAAACAATCGTTCAGAACGATGTCGCCGCCATGATTGGGCGCGACATTTCGGTTGAAGCATTTCAGTTCAACCCCTTTCAATTGCAGCTTACTTGCCATCAGCTGGCCGTTAGCGATACACCCAATACGCCGATTCTAGAATTTCAGTCGCTTTCGGTTGATTTGGGCTTTTGGCAATCGCTGTTTAAATTTTACCCCGTTATCGAATCCATAGACTGGGTTGCGCCAGAAGTTCAAGTACATAAACTGGCACACGGCTTTAACTTTGACAGTATCGTTGAAAATCTATCTGCCGCTCAACCTGAGCATGAAGGAAAAACATCAGGCCAAGCCGACAGCGCGCCCCTCCGGTTATTGATTGAGAGCATAAATATTCAAGCGGGCGAAGCCTCTTACTTTGACAGCTCAAAATCAATTGCTGCCGATGCTCATCTCGAGAACATTAACGTAAGCTTTGAAAACCTTTATATCGCCACTGGCGCTGACAATAACAACCCCTACTCCATCGTAACCAAGCTCAGCAATGGCGGAACAGTCACTTTAAAGGGCGAGTATCGCTTGGAACCGCTGTATCTGGATAGCCAGATAACACTTTCAGATTTGGCACTAGCCGAGGTTTCTGATTTTCTGCGCAATATAGTCAATGCAGACTTATCCGGCCATTTAAATGGCAACGGTCACTTAACTGTGCAACAAATTGATGATAAGCCTCTGGCATTCAACCTTACTGATACCGATCTTGTTATTACCGCTCTGGCATTGGACGACCTTGAACAAGGCCCAAAAGTTGTCGAAATTGACACGTTAAAAGCCAGTGGTATCGCTTTCGATTTAAATCGACAGTCGCTAACGATTAATCAACTGATTTACGACGGCCTTACTTTAAACCAATGGCGCAACAACAATGGTGAGTTTCGTTACCAATCACTCATGGTACGCACAGCACAACCAGAAGACACGCCTGCAACTGCGCAAGCCCCGACAACATCACCCCACGCGCAAAGCCCAAAAGAGTTGCCGTGGCAAGTCGATATCAATACTTTCTCGATTCAGTCGAGCCAAGTATTGTTTAGCGACCGAACACTTGAACCCGCCGCACAGTGGAATATTGACGACATTTCGCTATTAATAGAGCCTTTGCATCTCACATCAGACCAACCCAGTCCGCTGCAAATTTCAGCCACCTTAAATGAAAAAACGTCATTACATCTACAGGGCGAATTCACAGCAATACCTTTTAGCATTTCATCCCAATACGCCGTAGATGATTTTTTACTGGAGTCTCTTAACCCCTATTTGGCATCCATTAGCCATGCGATAATGCGCCAGGGAACACTCAGCACATCGGGCAATGTTCAAGTGCAAACCCTGCCCGAGCTTTCCGTATCTGTATCCAATAATCTCGCCATTACCAATTTTGAATTGGAAAACCTAGAGACTCACTCTGATGTTTTGTCCTTTAGTGATCTGAATATAGAAGATACTAACATCACGCTGCCGGCAACAAGTGTCAGCATTGCCAATATCGAGCTTGCCAACCCCACGATTACGCTCGAGCAAGCCCAGCGACCTAACTGGGAACTCATGAAAGCTGACGGGCAGAAGGGTTTAACTGAGGAAGTAACACCACCGAATACCGATGACAAAAATGAAAAGCCAAATATAGAGTTTGCCTTACACAATCTGTCTTTGACCAATGGCAACGTCAACTTTGAAGATGCCTCACTCTCACCTACTCTGCGCTCCAGCCTTAACAATATCGATATGAAGGTGACCAACTTCAGCACGCTTGCAACGGAGCCAGCCCAGGCCGAGCTAAGCGCCAATGTTAATCACCAAGCGCCTTTTGAGCTAAAATCCAACTTCAACCTAAACGAAACTAAGGCCAGCATAGAAGGTAGTCTAGCGGCGCTCGATTTGCGCCACTTTTCCCCCTACACAGCAGCGTTTATGGGTTTTGCTACGGAACGGGGCAATCTCAATTACGATTTTGGTTACACGCTTGAGGGCACAAAGGTAGACGGAAGCAATCGCATAAAAGCCGACGACTTTTACTTAGGTGAAAGAGTGCCCAGTGAGAAAGCCATCAACGCCCCGGTTAAACTTGGCATGTCACTACTGCGTGATTTTGAAGGCGGTATCAGTCTCGACCTGGACATTAACGGCGACCGCAGTGACCCAAGCTTTAGCGTAGGCGGGCTTTTGGCAAAGGCCCTCACGAATATTTTAGTTAAAGTCGCCGCATCACCATTCACCATGTTGGGAAGCTTACTTAGTTCTGACCAAGACCTAAGCTCAGTTACCTTTACAGCGGCCAGTGCCGAGCTGGACGAGCAAAGCCAGACAACGCTAAAAGCGCTGGCATCCGCACTAAAATCAAAACCCGAGCTGGTTCTGGATATTCGGGGCAATGCTACTCCAGGCAAAGATGCCGTTGCTATCGCGCGCCAACAGGTCGTGAATCGTATTACGCCAAATCAAAAGGTAGACAGTTCCGCGCTGGCCAACTGGCGCCAACAAAATACGGCGGCCATAGTTCGTGAATTTAACAAACGCGGTGCAGGTAAATACCAAGAGCTGCGTGAAAGCTATCGATCACAAGAAGAAGACAAAAATGCAGCCGACACCAAAGCACTGTCCCGAGCCTTCGATTTACTGGTGCAAGATGTAACTGTCGATACCGCATCCCTGCTTGCCCTAGCCGATGCTCGCAGCGAAAAAATACAAACCTTTCTACTGACTCAGCAACTAGAGGCGAATCAAGTTGCAGTCAGACCAGCCCAGGGCGACTCACTTAACGGCACGACAATAAAATTTGAACTGGAAACTCAATAACGCCAACGTGCAGGCAATAAATATACCCTGAGCTATTCATACGGTTGCCTAATCACCGTTTTCCAGTTGCTGGGATTGGCACGGCGAATATCGCTCAAATAAATCTCATGGTGTTTACCACGCAAATTGCCCACCTCGGTAATGGCCTCGTGGACGCGGGCAACCGTCGGGCCTTCTTCTGAAAATGGACCAATGTGCATGGTTTGCATGCATAGACCCTCGTCAAAGGTTTGCAAACGCAAGCGATCCAGACCCGACACATTATTTTTTTCTCTCACCGACTCAATACATTGCTCAATAATAGTATCGGGTACGATATCCGGCTGCATAATCATCATGGTCCATAACCACTGGGATTTATCCCCGGTTTCAAATACGCGCATGTCATCGGCCCACCATAAACCTTCGAGTGGCATCACCGCATAATCGGTTGCCATTGAGCCTTTTTTGACCGTGAACTTCGCCGTGTACGATACTTTATACAGTGCCTCAATAGCCTCTTGATAAGAAGCCGAACCGGGCTCGCCTGTTCCGTCCACCATTAAGTAGCGCAGCGGTGGCACCTCCACTTGCTGCACGACTTTGGCAGAGGGTCGGTACAAATGTTTTAACTTTTTCTTATAATCTATCTTTTCCATATTCATCAGCCTGCTAGATTATTTACTCTCACCCTTTGGCAGATCAAAATTAAGTGTATATCGATGTTCACCGTCGCTCTGCTCAATACTCATGGAACCTGTGATTCCTGCAAAATCACCGCTCCCCGAACCGGGTAAAATTTGAATATCCAAAGACTGACTAGCCTCATTCATCAGCCCCTTGTGCAGCAAGGTAAATGCGCCCTTACGCCCCTCTATCGCGCCAGTAAACTCTTCCAGTGCAACATAGGCGGCGCTACCACTAGCCGTACGCTTGCTAAGCATCTGACCAAGCCCCTGGCCGAAAAGGTCGCCAGAGTAGTGTTTGTTTATGAGCATTCGCCCCGCAGGAGTTTCATCATCCTTGACTGGAACCAGTTCAACCTCAAATTTACCCGTAACCGACATACTGTTTAATTTCACATCCCGCTCCTGTGCAAAGGTACTTACCGCCAACATAGCGATCAACATCACTAAATATTGTTTCACTGCGTTTACTCCTGATTCTTTGCTAAAAGAATATAGGGCAATTACGCCAATTTGTGACGTAATTGCTGAAGCTTAGCTCATTTAGTTGGTTGAACACAGATAGTAGATTACATGCGAGGAAGGTGTTATCGAGCAGGATCGTAATCGCGGCGCCACAAAGTAACAATAACACTCACTACAAATATACATACAGGCAATGGCAGTACATAGAGCATATGCCGGGATTCACTCATCACAATTGCGAAACCGCCCGGTAAGATTGCAACGCCATGACCACCTGCGGCAAAGGTAGGGGTATATAGCAATGCACGAATGCTCGCCTTTAACAATTCTTTTGGCCACCCGGTTACCATCGGACGGACGTACTTGACCATCATAAACCTACCCAAAATAATAGACAGTATGTAGGCCGTTAGAAGTGCACTTACAAGTATCAATATCACCGGTTTATATGGCTCCTTATGGTCGCTAAAATGTTATTTTCGCCTATACGCCGCACTGATACTTCGGCGGCGTATTTTTCGCACATTTGTATTTAGACACTCCAGGACATTATGAGTCTAGCAGGCTGCTAGTGGTACTTGAGCTCTGTTGCCTTACCCCAAAAAACACGATAGGAAAAGGCGGTGTAGAGCAAAATGATCGGCACTACCACGGCCGCTCCGATACCAATCGGTACTAACGCAGAGGAATCTGCGGCGGCCTGCCAGATGTTGAGCTGGCCGGGCACAATGTCGGGGAAAAAGCTGTAACCCAGCCCAACAAAACTCAACAAAAAAATGACGACCGCAGCGCAAAAGGGAAGCCAGCACCACCGCTCACCCGTCCCCGGGAATCCACGCAAGTAAGTCTCGGTGATCATAGTCACCAACAACAGCGTTAGTGGAACCAACAAAAGTATAAAAAATTGGGGCAATTCGAACCACTTACTGAATACTTCTGGGTTTACCCACGGATTCACCACAGAGATTAGCAGCAAGCCAAGTAAGGTCACCCAAAGCATGGTGCGAGCCCAATTGGCAGCCCGTCGCTGTAAATCAGCTTCGGTTTTCATAATCAACCAGGCCGCGCCGATGAAGCAGTAGCCTGCGCTCACACAAACACCACTGAACAGAGCGAAAGCCAGGCCCCAAAGGTTGTACTCAAACCCCACTACGTACATACCAATCATAAACCCCTGACTGTAGGTGGCGAGCAGCGAGCCTAGCTTAAACACCCAATCCCAACGTGTTTTATGGACACTCGGCGACTTAGCGCGAAAATCAAATGCCACTCCGCGTAGAATCAAACCAACGAGTAATGCTAATGCTGGCAAATACAAATTACCCAGTACTAACGAATGCGCACTTGGAAAAGCAATCAACATTAATCCTACCGCCAATACCAACCAAGTTTCATTAGCATCCCAGAACGGTCCGATCGAGGCGATCATGGTATCGCGCTCGCTAGCAGTCGCGCTTTTATTATCCATCGGCAATAGAATTCCCACCCCCAAATCGTAACCGTCAAGCACGGCATAGATAAAAAAGGCTAGTGCCATTAAACCGACAAACAGCACGGGTAACCAGTATTCCAATCCTGAAAGCATTGGGCTGCCTGTCACGCTTGCACCTCCCGGGTTTTTGTAGGTGAGCCTTGTGTAGGCCTGGCATCGCTAAAACTTTCTAGCTGGGCAGCTTTTCGAGCCATTAGGAACAGTGTATGAATATACGCCCACAACAAACACGCATACACTATGGCGTAGGTAATCAAAGACAGCCAGACAAACTCAGGGGGCTGATCTGTGACCGCATCGCGCGTACGCAAAATACCCGACACTATAAAGGGCTGCCGGCCAATTTCCGTTACATACCAACCAGCCAGGGTTGCCAACCAACCGGCGAACGTCATTGCCAGCAGAACCCGCAGTTGCCAGCGATACAGTTGACCGCGCCGATACAGCGTCCAGCAACCCGCAATGCCGACCAATATCATCAGTACGCCCATGCCAACCATCACTCGAAAACTGAAGAATACGGGTGCCACCGGGGGATGAGCATCGGCAAACTCGTTAAGTCCCTTAATTTCCCCGTCAAGATCGTGGGTTAAGATTAAACTGGCCCCTTTAGGAATACCAATTTCAAAATGGTTTGTTTTCTGCTTCGAGTCCGGTAAAGCAAACAGCAATAAGGGCGCGCCGCGTTCGGTGTGCCAAATCCCCTCCATGGCGGCAATTTTAGCAGGCTGATGCTGTAGCGTGTTTAATCCGTGAAAGTCGCCTACCAAAGCCTGGGCAGGGGCCAGGAATAAAACCGCAACTAACCCAAATTTTAACGTGTAGCGTGGGCCGGGCTTATCATCACCACGTAATAATCGATAGGCCGAAACGCCGGCAATCAAAAACGCACAGGTTAAACTGGAGGCCAACATCATATGCACAAAGCGATACGGGAAAGACGGATTAAAGATGATAGCAAGCCAACTTTCCGGGTACACAACACCATCTCTCACCACATGACCTGCTGGTGTATGCATCCATGAGTTGAGCGCTAGAATCCAAAACGCTGATAAAGTAGTACCGATCGCCACCATAAAAGTCGCCAAGGTATGCACCCGGTTCGATACTTTATCGCCACCAAACAACATTACGCCTAGAAAAGTCGCCTCAAGAAAAAAAGCTGTCAGTACTTCATAGCCAAGCAGCGGCCCCGCCACATTCCCCACTTTCTCCATAAACCCAGGCCAGTTGGTGCCGAACTGAAATGACATGGTAATGCCGCTGACAACGCCCAAAGCAAAGGTCAACGCAAAAATCTTAACCCAGAATCGGTAAATGCGATTCCAGGTATCATCGCCTGTGATATTGGCACGCAACTTAAAAAACAGCAGTGCCCAGCACAGGGCAATAGTGATAGTGGGGAAAAGAATGTGGAAACTAATATTCAGCGCAAACTGAATTCGTGACAGCATCAATGTATCGAGCACTTCCATGGTTACCTCGCATGGTTGCTACAAGTATTGGCCACTTCGACCATTACGATTTACCGGTTAACTTCCCTTTGAAGTCCAGCACCTTGCCAAGCCCGGCACCTAGCTTCAGTAACCGGGTTAGCTGCTCAGTAGACAGTTGATTAAACTCCTCAGAAACTTGGGTAAGCTGTTCCATCAAGTCATGCATTTGGTGAATACGTTTTTGTGCGTACACGTCGCGCTCGTCTTGCGGAGTCTGCATCAACGCGTCGCGCAACACACTCAAAGTCGGATCAATTTCGCGTTTGCGCCGCTCGGCGACAAGCGTTCTGGCAATTTGCCAAATATCTTCCGGTGCATTGAAGTAATCCTTGCGATCGCCCGGGTAGTGCACCGTACTCAGCAGTTGCCAGGAGCCTAACTCCTTTAGCCCCATCGACACGTTCGAGCGAGAAATACACAGGGCTTCACCGATTTGATCGGCATTGAGAGGGACGTCACTGAGCACCAGCAGAGCGTATATTTGCCCAACCGTACGATTTATACCCCATCTACTCCCCATTTCGCCGAAATTAGCTACTACTTTCTGCATCATCGGCGTCATTAGCTCTTTAGTGTCGCCCGTCATAGCTTTTCCAATTTTCAGTAATTACTGAAAATACTAAATGCTAAAACTGCGGTGCGCAAGGCTCTTTACACTTTATCCCGCCCACCATGCCTTTGTAGGACAACTCTGGCACACCTCAATTTACGGTTTATAACTTCATTGCAGCCGTAAACAGGGAAAAGTGACACCTTCACCCATTTTGCGAACTTGCGCGCAGATGGCGATAACCCTGTTATGTCGGATAGGCTAGGAAGAATAGAGATTCAGGAGCTGAGCAGCCCATTGGGAAAGATCGGTGATTTTTACACGACAACCCTTAGCATGGATTGTCGGACTTACTTAAAGAAAGCCCAACTCGCGTTGCAACTTTTTGGTCAAGCCCGCAGCGACGATACGGTGAGACTCACGAATATAGTATTCCAGCTCATCGTCTTTTTCCGGACCCGCAGCGTATTGCTGAATCCATTTCATTCCCCGTGACGCTAAGTAGGGTGCTGGCCGGTAACCAGGCTCGTCGCTCAACAGATGAAAATGCAACTCTGAAGTCTTAAACGTAAAAGCGGGCTGGTTATTCTTTTGCCAACCGCCGACGGCAAATACCTTACCTCCGACTTTCCACACATCAGAATTACCCCACTGAACGACATGGGTCGTAGCGGGTAAAGACGCGCACAAGTCGTTAAATTGAGTATATTCCACGCTTTTCACCTGTGTTACTAGTCAAGGCAGTGTTGCCAATCACTATGGCTGCTTAGATTATGAAGGCCACAGCTAATCTCATGGACAACAACCATGGCAACATGTTCAGCATCGACTCATTCCTTCTTTATAAGCGATAGCTTTGTAACCTAATTAAGACCAAAACATACTTATACTAAAATACCTTTTCGAGGCGGCCTAAACTTGGTAGTCAAAAACAATAATATCCTCGAGCAAAGGAATAAACACTTCTTTCAATTTTTCATGCGCTGGGTGTGGCAAATAACTTTGTCGAGCCTTCTCATCAGAAAAGGTCATCATGACTGTATGTGTGAAGCCCTGATTCATCCCCTCGGGGCTATCGTTTTCACCCCACTCAACCGCTATCACGCCCGTAACTTTTCCCGGCATTGCTAAAAACATAGCTTTAATTTTTTCGATCTCTGATTCATCAGATGCATCTTTGAACTGAATAAGTAAAATATGCCTAATCATTCAACATTTCCTGTGTTATGCGTCTCAATCTATTAAGTATGTTATTGGATCTATAAAAAGGAGAAAAATCTCGGCTTCATTTCAGTCGGCATTGGATATATCTATTTCCAACATATTTCTCAACTGCTTCCTTGGGCTTACATTCATTAAACATCAACGAATAGAATCTCTGTGCATTCTGTTTGTCTATTTCACTCATATAGTAACTCGACAATCAAATTGATCCGAAACCCCGCGCTTTGCGGCGGCTTTGTAGCGCCAGCGGAAAAGCAGTCCAACAAAAGCGCTTTGTAGCAATTTGCCGCATTTGTGGCGCATTGCTACAGTTGAGGCTAGTTAACGTTGGAGGTACAAATGGCTACGAACAGCATTCGCTTAGATCAAAAACTAATTGAAAAAGCCACTATTATAGCCAAGGCGCTTAATCGGACCCCGCCCAAGCAAATAGAACATTGGGCGAAAATCGGTGAAATGATGGAAGATAACCCCGATTTACCCTACGAGTTTGTAAGGCATGCCATTATCGCGCAGGCCGAGCTAGATGCCGGAAAACTGGATGCCTACGACTTTGGTTAAGGCTACCAGTGTATTACAGACCCCTACATTCAAAAAAGCGGTGAAGAGGCTCAAGCCCAACCAGAAAAAAGACCTCGACTTGGCCGTTAAAAACCTAATGGCCAACCCCAACATCGGAGAACAAAAGAAAGGGAATCTGGCCTCTCTACGAGTCCATAAGTTCAAAATGAACAAGCAATTGACTCTGCTGGGTTACAGTTTTGATAATGGTGCTCTTGTCCTTGAACTGATGGTCCTAGGCTCACACGAAAACGTCTACCGCGACCAAAAGCGGAAGAAATGATGTTGTAACGCTTCAGTCAGCCGCAGCGATAGCGGTCGGCTGAACTGACTTGTTATCTCGTTTGTTAATTTCAGCACCCAATCTCTCATACTTAACGTGAGTAGGCTTTAATTCCAACAGACTGGACAAAGTGATTGTTTGTTGTTCTGGCGCTTTTTCATTCAGCACGGATGTCGAAAGAATATAAAAGTCCCATTGTTCTAGACTCAGCGGATTTACTGACGACATATCCTTGTGCGCGAGAACACAAAACACATAAATATCTGCTTTCCTGGATTTCTCTTCACCTCTTGTTTGTGATGTGCCAGTTGGCTGAATACCAAAAGAAATTCTAGAAGGCTTATTTTGTTGCCAACTTTGCAAGTAAGATGAGGATTTAACTTCTATTTTTAAACCGCTTGATGCCACAACATCAAATTCATCCCACTCTTCTCTCAGACTTGATAGTGCATCAATGCTGGAAGCCACAATAAATTCTGCTAGCTTTCCGCGAAGAGCATTTCCCAGCAATTCAGAACTTGACCATTGCCAGAAAGACAAAACATCAAAATCTAGTTTTGCGCCTTGATAAGTGAAAGGTTCATTACCTTTTTTCAATTTTGAGTCCGTTGTTTTTATCACTCGATGCGGCTCCTTTCGAGACAACGTCCGTAGCACTGGGCCATTTTTGGGAGCGTAGCAACTAAAAATGGCTCCGCGTGATTACGCTTGTTATAAGCGATCATCCTTCTCATACCGTATTGTAAAAAACGAAACCAGAAACCCTGTGACCGCCAAAGTAAATCCTATTTCGTTGAAAGGTGATACAGGAACAACATCTTCACCGAGAACAACTCTGGCAACCGAAAGAATTAATAGCGGCAACGCAAGTCCTATCCACCTAACAGATTTAGCGCTTACCTTCACCTTATTGTTACAGTATGGGCAAACCGAAACATTCCTAGTCAGTGAATACCACTTAGGCTTTAATTCCGATTCTCTTGCACCAAGTTGATAGGTCGAAACTTTGTGTTCGCACCAAGGGCATTGTGGTCTCAGCACTGAGCCTCCCCGAGCTTATAACGCAGCCGGCAGCGGCCGGAGTGAAGGCGAGAAGCGCCGTATCGGAGGTCCAGCCCACGAAGTGGGCGATGCTGACCGGCCTTGGTAAGCATTTGGACCCACCACTATTTGAAACTCATCTTCGTAAACGATGTTACCAGGTTCGGCAGACAGCCTAACGTTAACACTAATGTCCTGCCTCCGAAGTAGCCGGACAACCGATAGCGATTGTTCCAGATGCTCTGTGCTTCTGAGCTTGAACCAGCTTTGCGCTTTAAACCTAATGCTTTTGCAGATGGGCTCTTCGAAGCAGGACGGATTCATCAAACTACTATTGAACCAATTCGCCACATTTATATACCAGATATGCTCTCGGAGACTCATTGACCCCTGGCGCTTAGCATCACCCATGGCTGCAAATATCCCCTTCGCGCACGATGAATTGCTAAATTTGAGCTCCGTTTCGAATCGTATGTACATGTGCTTAACGCCCAGCTCACTGGCGGAGTAAGCTGGCGCGAGTTTTTGCGCAAGCAAAAAGCGCGACAGTTTGCGGAGTCCAGTGCAGCTGATTGATACTTATGATGACCTCCTCCTCTAGATTCCGGAGGAACCTTCTAAACTTAGAGTGCGAAAAAAAGTTAATCAAGAAGGAGATCATCTCATGAGATTTTATACCAAATCCCACAAATATTTTTGCGGAATCGATTTG
>NZ_JAULRU010000258.1 GCF_030518155.1 Gilvimarinus gilvus
GGTCGCATTAACTGCTTGCATGAGGAAAATGATGACAATATTAAACGCCATGATCCGTGACGGAAAAGAATGGCAGCAAGCTTAATTTGTCAAAAGAATACGTTGGTTCAGGCTTGATTTTTACCACAGTCGCTTGTTATAGGGCCGCACTGCACTCAGCCATAATGTTCTGACAAATCGGCTGCCACACGCTTTTTTGTACCATACCTGAAAGCACTGGAACAAGAACCGCCATCTCCTTGTAGAGAAGAACCCTCTGTTTCTTCAGAAGGGTAGAATTATTGTCATCGCTCAGCACGACCAGACCTTGCTTCTTTAGTGAGTCCATTCCTTTGTCGGTAAGCTCTAAATCAGTATGAAAATACAGTTGAGTCGTATGCTTAGGAACCAATACTTTGTGTATGGCGGTGATAACAACTAGAGCCTCCTTCTCATCAAAGTAGAACTCTATATTTTCTCTGCTAACTCGAAATTTCATAAAGCCCTATAACGCCTTGCTCAGCTGCGCAGCGGTTGTAGTGGATTTTTGTGCGAAAATGAGCGCAGCGAATGCACAAAAAGGAGCGTAGACCGCTGCGTCAACTGGAGCAATTTGTTAAGTGCTGCACTAGTCGAACTCCGTTTCAATATTTTCATTAGACCAGACATGCTTCTCTTTTGGCTCTGTAATTGACCAAACGCTAAAGATACAGCCATAAGAGAGCGCGACGTCATACATGAACTCTACCCAACCAAGATGCTGCTCAGTAGTAAGATTTACGGCGTATGGCCGCGACGTGCCATTAATATGCCAATACTCACCTTTTTTACTGATTGTCATTTCGTAGTTTTCACCGAGCTGGTTTTTAATGCCATTTGCACCAGCCTCGTCCTGCGTGAAAAAGCTAAAGTCTAGAACTAAATCTGTTTCGCTAGTTATATCATTTTTCTCTAGCTCTAGATTAATAATTTTAGCCTCTGCAAGACGACGATTCTTTATCCGCTCATGATATTCGTCCCACGTTTTCTGTGCGTCTTGCTCACTCATTACTTTCTCGTCTCCAATTGCAACTCCACAAAAAAGTAGAGAGCATAATATGAATTTGGCGATAATCTTCATAGGCACTTAACAGTGTATTAGGCGGAATTCCGACTATAAAACACGAAACCCAACCTTTTTATTATGTCTAGTTAGAGAAAATCATATCAACTTCAGCAGGTTAGCGCACCCTTTTCAATTATTTATCATGGTGTATATGAAGCCTACATGTTTATAGAGACCCCTTATGGGTCTTCTATGCACTCGACCAGTGAGAAAAACCAAATACAATTCAATGAGTTAGATTTTAGCCTGCGGCATAACAGAGACTGTCACGATGGTTACTCATAGGACCACACCTACAATTCACTCGTGACTGATCATAGAAACAGGGTAGACACAACCATTCAAGGGAGAGAGATCTGGAACACTTTTCATATAACAGGGAGATAGGTGGGCGTATCTCATGGTCACCTTTAAGTCACTGTGACCAAGCAACCGTTGAAGTACGAGAATGCCCCCGCCGTTCATCATATAGTGACTTGCGAAGGTATGCCGTAAGACGTGCGACATTTGGCCATCTGGCAACTGAATACCTGAACGCTCTACCGCCTTTCTAAATGCAGCATAGCAATCATCGAACAATCGGCCATAGGGGAAAGATAAGCCCCTAAGGTAAGCAGATAGTTCAGGCCTGATTGGGATAACTCGAACTTTGCCGTTCTTTGTTCCAGAATAGACAACCCGGTCTTCGAATAGCTGGCTATCCATTAGCCGATTTGCTTCATTCCATCTTGCACCCGATGCCAAACACAAACGGGCCACCGCACCACAATGGTTATTCCTGGACTTGTCACACTCGGCCAACAGAACCGGTATTTGCGCTTCTGCCAGATACGTCAGTTCTTTTTCATCAATGCGAAAGGTGCGTATCTTCGCCATTGGGTTATCGCCCCGGTACAACTCTAGGCGGATAAGTTCAGCGTATACGGCCCTGAGATATCGTGTCTCGTGGTTGATGGTACTGGCCGGTACTTCTTTAAGACGTTCTTCGCGGTAGTGGGCAAAATGTGCAGCGGTGAAATTTTAGTCTTTGGATCACCCAACCTATGCACAATAGCCATTGTGTGCGACAAGCGGTATTTGTGGTCTTTCAAGGTACAGCCGTGCATTTTGTACCAGAGGTCAACCAGTTCAAGCAGCCGAAAACCTTCGAGACAATATACCCGGCACACCGACCCCCACCCACAACCCCAAAATACAATTTTTAACAACTTAAACTCTTTGCAAATGAGAATCATGTGCTATAAAGGTAAGTGCTAATATAGCGTGACCGGCATTGGGAATTGAGTTTTTCGGTAAAAGGTGTAATGGAATGCAAGAAATTGAGCTGTATGGCCACGACCATGCGGTTGACGGGTTAGCGAAGGACTTTATCGTAACCCAAATAGCGAAAGCACATTTCTTAGAGTACATTTGTCATCTGCTCGATGATGAAATAGACCAGCACGCTGCCCTTTCATACTTTCTACCAGAATCTAGACCCAGCGACTGCAAAAAAGAATCAAACGATGCACTCAATGTAGTGCGAACCAAAGCGTTCTGCTACGCCGCGCGTATTTTTACGGCGATTGGCCACAATGACTGGGTTGTGGTGAGTGATACGATCGATAGCTATAATCTTCCGCTCACTATAGGCAGCGTGCGCAACGCATTTAAAAAAGCACGCAATGATGCGGTTCGCGTATTGGCACAACAGACACATTGCGATATGCATTAACGTTATGTGATTACCCTTTGGACTGTATCTTAAAGCTGGCACCTGGTCTGCCCTACCTGTATAACTGAACTCACGCATGTCGCCCCTCACCCAGGACACCAATATGAAATACTGTTTACAACTCCTAAGCCTTGTCGTTTGCTGTGCATTACTCAGCGGCTGTGGCGAGCCCACGTTGGATGCCTCGAGCCAAGAGTCCATCGAAGCATCGGTAACCGCGATGATGGAAGAGTTAGATGATAGTGAGCAAACGCAATTGCAACAGGCCATCGGCGTTGTGGTATTAAAAGCAACGACAGAGAATATTCAGCAAGCCATGAACGGCACAACAATGACCGCAGAAAGAATACAGGCCGACATGTACACCTCGCTGGACGGCAAAACCGCCCAGGAGATTATCGATTACGCCGCTCAATAGAACAGGCTAACATTAAAATTTAAAACATGGTTACCGGCAAGCGGCGATAGGCACAGCCATCTATGCCGCAGGTCTCGGCAAAAAAGTGCAGAGTTTGTGGTACTTCGTAGAATACGTCGTACACATCCATGGCCGCTTGATCGGAACAGCCCAGGGTAAAGTCCGCGGTGTACTGGCAAATGGCGTAGCCACTGACACCGCAGATTTCACCGGGGCCACAGTACTCCGAGTACACAGTGACACTGTTGTTAATATCGGCGGTCGGGCTTACGCTGAGAAAAAAATCGTAGCCGCCACCGCGGGTAACGTCCCAGTAGATTTCGAAAATACCATCGTACAGGTAAGGATCAAGCTCTAGGGGAACGTCTCGCGATACGCCGCTGTCTACTCCGTAGGAATCTACCAGGGCAAAATTATCAATTTCTTGTGGGGGCGCCGGTGGTGGGCCAGAGTGACCACCACTGTGAGCGGATTCGTTGCAGCCCGTAATAGCCACCAGGGCCAGTGCGACACACATCAATGCGACGGGTTTCATGATAATCTCCTGCTGATTGCTTAGTGAGTAGATTAAGCAACCGAGCCTGAATTTAACCTGAACCGACTGAATTTGTGTGTACCGGCAGCCGGTGGCGCCTGTATCCTCAATTTGAGTTTTAACCTGTAACCACGTATTTTGACGTTTCGATATTTTGACCATGGATATATGAAACAGGACGAAGGCGACACCATTACCGCGTGTCTTGAATGTGACCTACTGCTTGCGCGCCCGGCGCCTAGCAAGTCACGTGAGGCGCGCTGCCCGCGCTGCGGCAGCCGTGACAGCGCGAGTCGCTATTTCACCTCGCAAACGAGTTTAGCCGTGTCGCTGGCGGCTTTAATTGTCGCTATTCCGGCGCACCTGTACCCGCAGATGGAGTTCACCCTGCTGGGCCGCCCTACCACTTACACCTTAACCGAAGGTGCTCTGGCGCTTATCGATAAAGGCTTTCTATGGGTGGGGGGCCTAATACTGTTGTCCACCGTTGTCGCCCCGCTGCTTCTGCTAGTCTGTATAGCGTTAATCTCATTGCTGTGGTCTATGCAACAGGCCTGGGCCTTCACCGCTCGCCTGCTCAAGCTGTTTCATTACATTACCAGCTGGGCGATGCTCGATGTGTATTTGCTGTCGGTTATTGTCTCTGTGGTAAAGCTTTTGGACATGGGCAAACTGGAGCTTTCCACGGGCTTTTTCTGCTTCGTCGCCATGCTTGTGCTCACAACCGCAGCTACTTTGTTGTTTAACAGTGAAGCCTGCTGGAACGCCATAGAGAAACATCAACATGCTGGCGATTAACGCGAACCTGGCGCGCTGCCATGTCTGCGGCAAAGTGTCTCACTTGCCCAGCGAAGGGGCTTTTGCCTGCCCACGCTGTCATACGCCACTGCACTTTCGCACGCCTTACTCCGTGTCACGTAGCTGGGCCTACACCCTTACCGCGGCCATTTGCTTTGTACCGGCCAATCTCTACCCGATTATGAACGTGCAAAGTATCGACAAAAGTTTTACCAGCACTATTATGTCCGGGGTGATTGATTTGGCCCAAAACGATATGCTGCCCATTGCCATCGTAGTGTTTGTCGCCAGCATTGCCGTGCCCTTGTTTAAATTAATTGGCATTATAGTGCTGCTGACAATTGTGCAGCGTGGCAAACCGGTCAAACGCCAGCAAGCGATTCGCATGTATCGCTTTATTGATTTTATCGGCCGTTGGTCGATGCTGGATATATTTGTTATTTCAATACTGGTATCGCTGGTCAGTTTTGGGCAGATTGCCAGTATCGAAGCCAATATTGGAGCCACCGCTTTCGGCGCCGTTGTGATACTCACACTACTCGCTGCGGAAAGTTTTGACCCTCGCCTTATTTGGGATTTGCAGGATACAGAAGATGACCGAACCGAACTTTGACAAGGCCATACCCGCCGCTGAAACAACGCGCCGCCGGGGCATATCTGCCGTTTGGTTATTGCCGCTGTTTGCCGTCATTTTAGGGGGATGGCTGGCGTATAAGCATTTCAACGAAGCCGGCGTTAGTATTGTCGTGACCTTCACCACCGGCGAAGGGGTACAAGCAGGCACCACCGAAGTGCGATACAAGGGTATTAAAGTTGGCAACGTCAACGAGCTGCACGTACAGCCCGACTTACAAAGTGTCGCAGCGCATATAACGCTGACCCGTGAGGCCGAGGCCGCGCTCAAAGAAGACACACAATTTTGGTTGGTGAAACCCGAGCTTTCGCTCGCCGGCGTACAGGGTTTGGATACTTTGGTATCAGGTAACTACATTGCCCTGCGCCCGGGTACCAGCAGCAGAACCAAGCATGTGTTTAAGGCGCTGAACGAACCGCCACCACCGGAGCCGGCACAAGGTGACTTGGAGATTCAACTGATTGCGCCCGATGTTGGCTCGCTGCACGCAGGCTCGCCCATTCACTACCGCAAGCTACGCGTGGGCGAGATTGTCGATTATCAACTGAGCGCTGACCGCAACCGAGTGGTTTTCAAGGCACATATTAACGCTGAATACGCGGACCTGGTTAACCAACAAAGTCGTTTCTGGAACAGCAGCGGCGTTGCTATTTCTGGCGATTTAAACAGTATTGAAATCAATACCGACTCGCTCGCATCGATTATTCTTGGCGGCCTGTCTTTTGACACCCCACCGGGAACAGCACCCGGTGAGCTCGCGCAATCCGATGATGTGTTCACCATTTATTCGAATTACTCTGAAGCGAACACCGGCATTGAAATTGACATCGAATTCGAAACCGCTGAAGGGCTTAAAGCCAACCATACCGAAATTCGCTACAAAGGCCTAACCGCCGGTAAAATTATTAAGCTCGACATGAAGCCGGACTACTCAGCCGTGACCGCTACCGCCAGCATAAACCCATTGGCACCGATACTGCTGAACGAGAGCACCGAATTTTGGCTGGCAACGCCAAAAATTTCTCTGTCGCAAATATCGGGGCTCTCTACCCTATTGACCGGCTCACACATTGAGATGGATTTTGCCGGAAATACTCCCTCGGGCAAGCGCGCTTTTACCGCCTTAAAAGAGCCACCGGCCCCTAAAAAAAATGAGGAAGGGCTTTACCTAACGCTAATGGCAGACAAGCTCGACGGCCTAACCCGAGACAGCGCCATTCACTACCGCGACATCACCATTGGCAAGGTGGTGGATTTTCACCTAAACGAAAACCGTGAACAGGTAAATATCGACATCCTCATATTCCCCAAATATCAGGATTTAATAACCCATCATGCTCACTTCTACCAAAACAGTGGTGTGGAGTTCTCTGCAAGCCTGGAAGGCGTTCAGGTCAATACCGGGTCACTGTCCAGTATTTTAAGCGGCGGCATTAATGTGTATTTGGCTAATATCGATAACGACGCCGAAATGGTAGCACCCGATACGCGCTTCACCTTGCTGCCATCCATTGATGATGCCATAGACCGCGGCCCGATGATCAATATTCACTTTGCCAATGGCAGCGGCCTTAAAACTGGCGCCGCTATTAAGTACCTGGGAGTAGAGATCGGTAAAATTGAAGACATTCAGCTCAATCACCCGGCTCAAGGCGTTACTGCCTTGGCGAGCATTGCCCCCGAGGCGCGCGAACTGATTGTTAAGGACAGTACCTTTTGGCGAGTGAAACCCAGCATTAGCCTGGACAAGATTGCCAATCTGGGGACGTTAATTTTTGGTGAATACATCGCATTCGAGCCCGGCGAAGAGTCTGACCTCGGCTATGAATTTAACGGGCGGGATAAGCCGCCAGAAGATTACCTGAGCGACAGCGGACTTACCTTAACGCTGCAGGCGCCTTCGCTGGCCTCGATTAAGAAAGGTCGTTCGGTGTTTTACCGGGAGATTCCCATCGGCCAGGTAACCGGCTTCGAACTCGACCCCAGTGCGCAGCACATCAACATCTACGTGTATATAGAGCCTTACTACGCGCCTTTGATAAAATCCAATACCGTATTCTGGAATGCAACAGGAATTGCTTTTGATTTCGGCTGGCTCAAAGGCGCCAGCCTCAGAACCGGTTCCGCCCAGAGCCTATTGGCCGGCGGCATAGCACTTGCCACACCGGACTTACCCGGCGACACCGTCACCGATGGCAGTGTGTTTAAACTGCACGACGTGCCCGAAGAAGGCTGGAAAGATTGGCAACCGGAAATACCGTTAAAAATAGAAGAGCCGCAGTAACACAGGGGCACCCTCAAATTTGGCGTGGAGCGAAGGTGAAGTTTCGGCTTGAGCATCCTGTCGGGTGGCAGAACGCTAAATAAGAGATTCGACCATTTTGACGTACGGGATACCGCTTTTATAGAACCTATCACCCTCAGTCATAAAACCGAACTTTCCGTAGAATGGAACAGCCTCTACTCGAGCGTCAAACCAAATGACTTTCACCCCTAACTTTTGGCACTCTTCGACTGTCAGACGTACTACTTCCATGAAACTTATTCAACCCTCAACGAGACTGTAGAAATACATTTTTGACATACATACCGTACAGCCTTCCTATTTTAGTTTTCACTGATCATCATTCAACCACATTCGATTAACATAATCACCTATTCTGCGATGTTGCAATATGTCGCTTGTTGATATGTCTGTGGTTAAGCTATAGCGCCGTAATTCATTAACTTCTCAATGTTATGCACTAAACAAAATAGTCGCCAGAGCCTGCCCCACGAAGTGTTTTGGGTATTGCCCCTGAACTTTGGCTTTTCCTCGCAACGAGAACCGATTAAGCCTTTTTTGTGTGCCCATATTGGCAAAGACCGGCTCGACGGTGGACATGCGGTGGCCGTATATCGCTTTTCCGTACTGGCTGTCCACTCGGCGCTTCATCCAATCCGTTGCAGTGCGGCCATTGGTGTAGGTAATGGAGACCTGCCGACCGTGCCCCTCTCGCGTATCCGCCGAACTTGGGTTACGCATACACTGGTGTTTGAGTTCGCACTGGCGACAGTCAGTAAGTTTTCCTTCAAAGAACAATTTACGTTTTCCATCCGAGGTAATGACTTCATTTTTCAACCACATATCGTTTCCCGCTGGGCAGCGGCAGGTCTTACGCTTTTTATTGAAGGTAAATTCACTGGCCGGAATCACTGACTTTATGCCTTTTAGTGTGTCGCGGTGACGCTTGCCGTATTTTTCTTTTTGTTCAATGAAGGTTTTATCACGCGAACGAAATTGGTTGTCGGGAATATAAGCATTAATACCTTCTCTGCGCAGATAGTGGTTATTGGCGTCATTCGAGAATCCGGTGTCGGCGGTGACAATGGTTTGATCTTTGAGAATGTCAGGGCTGATGCCCGTGCGAGCATAGCGCTGTTTTATGCCGGTGAGTACGGGCTCTAGCGTATGGTGCTCCTGGCCTGCACCAAACGCTAGAGCTTCAATAATGATTTGGTGTTTCTTATCCACTGCAGCGACACCGTTATACCCTTGGATAGTGCCCTTACTGGTGGTCATTTTAGCCGATTCATTATCGGTGATATTGCTTTTGACTTCTTTTGGTTTTTTACCCTGCCCCATCCGTGGGGTTGCCGTCTTTAGGAACCGGTTGATCCTTTCAAATTCCTTTCTCAACGTATTTGACGCGCTTTCCAGCTGCTTTTTTCTTTCTCGCTCACCGGGCTTTCGACCGTCGAGCTTTTTATGTTCTTTGAGGCAGGCCCGAATCTTTCGTTGTATTTTGTCCCGCTTGGCCTCTAGTTCAGGCAAGGTGCCAGAATGCTCTTTCGCGGCGTTCGACGACATTTTGCAGCCATCAATGGCAAAAAGTACATTGCCCAAAAGCCCCTGCTCATCACAAACTAAGAGAACCTGTTCAAACACAGACTCTATAGCCTCCGGGTAGCGACTTACAAAGCTGGCGATGCCGGTAAAATGAGGAACTGAGTCGCAAGACAGCGCTTTAAAGATAATATTGTGCTCGCACTGCCACTGAATTTCTCGGCTTGATGTAATCCCCTTTGCATAGGCAAACAAGATGATCTTCAAGAGAATGGCGGGGTCATACGCGGATCGACCACCGCTGTCGTTATTATAATGCTCATGGAAAGCTGAGAGGTCGATATGCTGATCGATCAGGTGATGCAACGTAAATTCAAAGGTATTTGGTTGGATTTGCTCTTCGAAATTAATCACAACCATGGCGTCTTGGTTATAGTTATACTTTTTGAAGTTTGGCATGGCACCGGTCCCTTATTCGATGGCCAATTTTAGCAAAAAACACCTATTTTTTGGAGTTTTTCTACAGTCTCAACGCC
>NZ_JAULRU010000259.1 GCF_030518155.1 Gilvimarinus gilvus
AGGGCAGCAGCCGCGCTGTGTTGCGCGCATCTTCCAGGGCCCGGTGCTGCTGCCCGCAAAAGTGCATGCCTGCCAGTTGCAGGGCGCCGTTCAGGCCGGCAGGGCGCTGTAGGTGGCGGGCCTTGGCAAAGCGTTGCTTGAGGTTGATGTGCGCCAGCGTGCGCAGCAGGCTGTCCAGGCCGTGCAGGTGCCATTCCTGATGCAGTTGCTGGCGGTCGTAGTCGCCCCAACTGACCCAGGCCTGCAACTGTTCACGATGCTGCCCGAGCCAGTGCTCGAAGCTGGCCCATACCTCGCGAAACGGCGCGGCCGCATCGACG
>NZ_JAULRU010000260.1 GCF_030518155.1 Gilvimarinus gilvus
TGTCGAATACTGCCTGGGGACAAGCCCTAACCATGCGGCCATATGCCGTCCGTTATGAAATGCACTGCCGTTACCTACTTCCATCACAATTTGGCTGGCTGTCATATCACCAATGCCAGGAACGGTTTTCAATAATTGGCAGCGATCATCTTGTTTAACCGATTCTTTAATCTTTTGATCTTGCTCCGCAATTCGTTCATTCAAATAGAGGTAATGATCATGTGCAACTTTAAGTTCCAATACCAACGCCTTAGGTAGCTCAGCAGAGGATTGCCGGCCCAGCCAAAAGAACAACCTTTTCATGGCCTTATGACCGACAGGAAAAGCCAAACCAAACTCTAAAAGAAGGGCTCCAAT
>NZ_JAULRU010000261.1 GCF_030518155.1 Gilvimarinus gilvus
AGAATTAGGTATTTCTTCCGAAAATCTCGGAACATCGACAGGAAATACTTGGTTTGGAAAAGGTGAAGAACTTTCTTCTTACTCGCCAGTAGACGGAAAATTGATTGGAAAAGTAAAATCATCAACCAAAGATGATTATGAAGAAGTGATAAAAAAAGCACAAGTTGCTTTCAAAGAATGGCGAATGATTCCTGCTCCGAAACGAGGAGAGATTGTGCGTCAATTTGGAGATAAACTTCGTGAGAAAAAGGCTTCCTTGGGAAAATTGGTTTCATATGAAATGGGAAAATCCTATCAAGAAGGTTTGGGTGAAGTACAAGAAATGATTGACATTTGTGATTTTTCGGTTGGATTATCGCGTCAATTATATGGTTCGACA
>NZ_JAULRU010000262.1 GCF_030518155.1 Gilvimarinus gilvus
TCACCGGCGGTGCTGGCTGATGACATCGCATCCATGCCCCCGAAACAAAACTGAACGCTGAGGTGCGGCCGCCAGTCGTACCGCTAACTTTCATGAAAAAGGATGTTGGCGATGAAGACGATGACTCGACTGTTCACTGGCCTGGCGCTGGCGACCGCGCTAGGCAGTACGGCGGCGTGGGCGGACCAGCCTGGTGCTGACTGGAAGGTGAGCAAAGACCAGGCGGAAGCGACGCTGAAGGGCGCTGGCTACACGCAAATCACCAAGATCGAGGCCGATGACGGCCATTGGGAAGGTGAGGGCATCAAAGCCGATGGCAAGCAGTACGAGTTCAAGGTCGATCCGCGCGACGGCAAGGTCGTCAAGGACG
>NZ_JAULRU010000263.1 GCF_030518155.1 Gilvimarinus gilvus
CGTCCGAAAGTCCAATTTTCGGAACATGAATTTTCTTTGCATGCGACCATTTTAGTACATTATTATAAATTTCTAATGCATAAACCACCACATCAGCGCGGTCGGGCTTCATATTGAAATTCTGCATACGCTGTTCCGCAGTCATTGTTTGTAAAATTTGATAATGTTTTTTCACATAAATACTACTCAAAGGCATTCCTAGTTTTACGCCAGAATATTTGTATACATGGTTGATGTTTCCACCAGAACCAATTAATTCTACTTCATCATGACCAATGTTTTCATGAATCCATTCTTTCATTTCGTTAAAAGTATTTGGCGAAACTTTATTTTCTAACAAACGTACAGTT
>NZ_JAULRU010000344.1 GCF_030518155.1 Gilvimarinus gilvus
GAAATGGTAATGCCTGGTGACAACGTACAAATGACTGTTACTTTGATCGCTCCGATTGCGATGGAAGACGGTCTGCGCTTCGCGGTTCGCGAAGGTGGTCGTACTGTTGGTGCTGGCGTAGTTGCCAAAATCCTCGACTAATTCTACTTTGAATTAGCGTTGAAAAGAGGTCGCTTTCGAGCGGCCTTTTTTATTGCCTGTTGCCTAGGAAATGGCGTTTTCACGGTATTTATGGTATCAATGCTAGGCTATTGAGGTGTCGTAAGAGCACTCACTACATCTTCGAAAAGGAAGCCTGATTGAATGACTAGACCCCGCACCACTAAATCCAAAAAAGTGACAATGAAAGATGTTGCCTCCATGGCAGGTGTCTCCATCATGACGGTATCGCGGGTGTTGAATAACGACAAGGTCTCGGATCAAACCTATGACCGCGTGATGGAGGCGGTAAAAAAGCTTAACTATCGATTGAATGTTTCCGCCCGCAGTTTGTCGGGATCGCAATCATACCTGCTGGGCTTTTTCTACGACAACTCGCTCGGAAGCTATATCAGCCAATATTTAATTGGTGTGCTTAAGCGTTGTAACGAGCTAGGCTACCACTTGGTGTTAGAGCCTTGCTCTTTTGGTGAGGAAAACGTCGAAACAATCATCAGCGAGCTTTCCAGTCGCTATATGCTGGATGGTGTCATCGTGCCCCCGCCTCTGAGCGAATATTTACCGCTTCTGGATGCTCTGGATGCTGCCAGTATTCGCTATGTGCGGGTTGGCCCCGGCCTTGAGCTCGATCGCTCGGCGTATGTTTCCATAGATGACTATCAGGCCACTTTTGAAATGACTGAGCACTTAATTAATGAGGGCCACCGTCACATAGGCTTTATCAAGGGCGATAGTCACCAAGGAGTAGCGGCTAACCGATTTCGCGGTTTTAGCGAGGCTTTGCTAAAGCACGGTATTGCGATAGAGGATGCCGTCGTCGCTGAAGGCGATTTCAACTTCACGGGAGGCATGAAGGCGAGCGAGGAAATTTTAGATTCCGGCCGCAAGGTGACCGCCATTTTTGCCAGTAACGACGATATGGCAAGCGCCGTTATTGCTACGGTGCACAAAAGGGGTTTGCGAGTGCCAGAAGATATCGCAGTAGCTGGGTTTGATGACACCTCTATTGCTCGCAGTATTTGGCCTCAACTGACGACGGTTAAGCAACCCATTGACGATATGTCGGCCGATTCGGTTGATCTGCTGATTGAGGCTATTAAGGCTGATCAAATATTAGGCATTAAACTCAACAAGCGCGAAATATTGCCACACTCTATTATCGTGAGAAATTCAACGCGTCCGGTAACATAAGTACAGATGGGCTGGGCTCGACCGCGTGTATGTTCTGTGACTAACCATAATGCTACCGACCTCCAGTTTATCGGTATTACAATTCTGACCTTAGCCAATTCCCTTTGCGCCGCTCTGCCGTGTTGTTTGGGCTCACGTGTGCAATAGTGTTGCGGTTAGTCGCGGTTTAGCTGCGAGTGGGTTAAGCTTTCGGTAGGGCTCATTTTGGCGACAGGGAATTATGCGCGACCTCATTTACAGGCTATTTTCCCCAACAGTATTGGCAATCGCCGTGTTGTTGGCGCTCATTGTCTACACCGTGGCGCAGCAGCGGGCGGTACAAATGCCCACCGCGCCTCAGGTCAGTGACGGTAAAATGGTGGTGGGAGCTGATCACTCCTCCAGAATTGAACTCAAGGGCAATTGGCGATTTTACTGGCAGGAGCTGCTAACACCTGAGCAGCTGCACGATGACTATGGCCTGCTCTGGGTTCCCGCGCGCTGGAACTCCCCCGAATCTGGCCTGCCTTTACCCGGCAATGGCTTTGCAACCTATGCGCTCGACATCTATTTTGAACAGCCGCCGCGCAATCTGGGGTTGCAGCTGCCCATGCTGTATCGGGCCGCTAAAGTATGGGCCAATGGGGCACCTTTGGTTCAGGTGGGGCGCCCTGCTGCGAACCCGGCTGAAGAAATACCCCGCGATGAAATTAAGCTGGTGCGTCTGCCAGAGGGCATAGGTCACCATCTGCAATTGGTAGTGCAAGTTTCAAGCTTCCATCATGTCGATGGCGGTATACATAAACCTTTTGTTATCGACAATTGGGATGTGCTGGTAACGGCGGAAAAGTGGCGTACTGTTCGCGGAATTTTTCTGATGTCGTCGACACTCACCCTGGCAATTTATTTGCTGGTTATGTGGGGCAATGCCCACGCTGGGCGCGAGTATCTTTACCTGGGGTTGGGGCTCTTCTGGTACGCCGTTCGAATATTTGGCACGGAAAAACTGATCTATTATTTGTTCCCGGGTTTTTCCGCTCAGTGGTTATTGCGTGCCGAGTATTACGGTATGTTTCTTTGCATTCCTGCTTACATGCTATTTATTCAGGCACTCTATCCGCGAGACATTAACTACTGGGTGATGCGCGCTTTTTGGTGGGTGGGCGCAGCCGCGTCAATCATTACGACAGTGGTTGATGCGCGTTGGTATACGATGCTGCGCGATCCGTTTGAGGCCTTGTGCGTCGTTTACATCGTCTATTTTATTGGCTGTCTGATTATGATCACCTGGCGGCGGCGGCCCTGGAGCGGGTTGGTGAGTTTTTTGGGGGGCGTCATTGCACTGTTATTCGTCAATGAGGTGCTGTATTACCGCGAGGTCACAGCCATTCATCTAACCCCCTGGGTCTACATATTTGTCGCCCTGACCAGTATTATTTTTCTTGGGCAGCGGCTTAACGAACTGTTGTCGATCGAGTCCGAGCAGAAAGCAGTGTTGCAAAAAGCGGTTGATGATAGAACGTTTGAGCTGCAGAGGCGCCTGGAAGAACTGGATCAGGCGCGGCGTCACGCACTCGAGTTGGCGCAAAAGCGCAGTGAATTCATGGCCGAACTGAGTCATGAGATCCGCACGCCATTGGCGGGGCTGGTCGGTGCTATGCGGCTCATGGGGCGCAAAGGCGAGTGTGATAAGACACTCGCGGGGCATGCCGTTGATGCCGGCGAATCATTGCTGGCGGTTGTTAATGAATCTCTGAGTGCGAGTGGTAGCCGAAGTGTGCGAGCATCCCGCAACGAACGCTTTGATATGGCCGGTTTATTGCGCTCGGTGGTTACTATTATGGCTGTAGCGGCTACAGAGAAAAAGTTGGCGCTCGAATTTAACATGGACGAACGGCTGGAGGCAGGACTTTGGGTAGACAGCAATCCACTCAAAATTCGCCAAATACTGAGTAACTTGCTGAACAATGCAATCAAGTTTACAGACGCCGGGGTGGTTTACATCAACACCCGGGTTACAGCGCCCACGGGTGCAGGGCGAGTCGAGGTGTGCATCGAAATCGCCGATACAGGAATAGGTATTGATGCATCACAATTAGAGGCAATCTTTGACGAGTATGTGCAGCTTGATACGGGCTCACAGGTGGTCGGTAACGGCTTGGGTTTGGCCATTTGTCGAAAGCTGGTTCGAGAGTTAGGCGGTACCATTGAGGTATGCAGTAATCTTGGGGACGGTGCTACTTTCAGATTAGTTTTACCTTTGCAGGTGGTCGATGAAAGACGTGATGGCGCCCAGTTACAGCCGAACTACACAACTGAAGCGGCGCTGCACGTGCTGGTGGTAGAGGATGACCGGGTCAATCGAACCATTGTGGTGGAGCTTATTGGTGCCGAGGGGCACCAGGTACGAGCGACGCATCACCCCGTTGAGGCTCTTAAGCTTCTGCAGCAAGAGCATTTCGATTTATGTCTTTTTGATATTCGCCTGCCGGACATGTCGGGCCTTGAGCTACTTGAGCGGGCGCGCAACCTACCGGCAGCTGAGGCGACGCTTTTTGTGGCTTTGACGGCCAATACCAGTGAGAGTGATATCGCTCAATACCGCACCGCCGGTTTTGATTTTGTTATGGAAAAACCTGTCAATAAGTCACACCTGCAATTGGTGTTATCGCGCTCAGAGAGTGGCCCGGAGCCTACAGATACGTTCTTTTTGCACTCCGATTTGATTGAGGGCGAGGGGGCGCTATTGGTTGATCGACGCTTGTGGCAGGGTATTGTCAATGATTTGGGGGCGCCGCGATCCGAGGCTCTGCTGGAGGATGCCTATGGGTCGCTGCGCGAATACGCGGAAGAGCTGGAGGCGGCACTGGGGCGTGGCAATTTTCCCGATATTCGTCACTTTGCTCATAAAATGAAAAGTGCTGCAAAATCGGTGGGCATGATCAGCGTTGCGAATATTGCTCACCATGTCGAGGCGTCGCCCGAGAGAGCCTTTAGTGCTCTGGGAAATTTAAATAATTTAATTGAGACATCTTATCAACAGATGCGCCAGGGGGCGTAGTGGCTAACAATGATATGGCTGTAGGGGAAGCTCCCAAGGTATTGGTGGTCGAAGACGAGATCACAGCGCGCAACTTGCTGGTCGGTTATCTGGAGGAGCAGGGCTGGCAGGTGGATACATTACACAGTGCGGAACAGGTGCTGAGCTCAGTAGCCGAGCATGATTACGACCTGGTGTTTCTGGATATACGCCTGCCCGCTGGCGATGGCCTGAGTCTATGCCGGGAAATTCGTACCCGTTACAGCGCTGGCATTATCTTTACCACGGCTATAGATGACCCGATTGAGCGAATAGTGGGGCTGGAGGCCGGGGCGGACGCATACTACTCGAAACCCTTACCGATGCGGGAAATGATAGCGGGGGCCAAGGCGCTGCTTCGGCGGGTCTTGCAGATCAAGCGCCTTTTAAAAGGTGCGCAGGTTGCGGCTCATCGCCAGTACCATTTTGGTGGCTGGCGTTTTGACGCCGCGGGCCAGTTATTGAGCGGGTGCGAGGATGTCAGCCTGAGCCATAATGAAACGGTCGTCTTGCGCGCTTTATGCGAACGCCCGCGCCAGCCAGTTAAGCGCGATGATTTAATGCGAGCGCTGGGCAAGTCCGACTGGCTGCCTTTTGACCGGACTTTGGACGTTCTGATTGGTCGTATTCGCAGCAAGCTGAAAAAAGTGGTGCCTGATGGCGCCAACCTCATCAGTGCCCAATACGGCAAAGGTTATATCCTGAATGCCGACGAGCTGGCGGTGGATTGATTCAGACTTGCATGTGAAATGTAATAAATTGTTACATTTGTTGCAATTTGGTGAGTTTAATTGCCAAATCTGTCACAAAAAATCTGCTAATCTGGTTTAGCTTTGTGGATGCTTACAGATATTGGGGGTTAAGCGTCCATTTCAGTCATTCGGAGAATAGCTATGAAAATGCAACAAAAAATGAAGCAACTCGGCCAGGGTATGACCGAGTACATTATCATCGTGGCGCTGATTGCCATTGCGGCCATCACTGTTTACAACCTGTTTGGTGACACTGTACGTAACCAGGTGGGTGATATGGCGGCAGAGCTTGGCGGCGGTGATTCCACCAACGAAGCTCAGGCTACCGGTGGTGCCGCTCAGGGTGAGGGTGCAGCCGACTACGGTCTGGACGACTTCACTCAAGACGATACCTAATTGACTGGCCCACATTCTCGGGCCGCGCGTTCATAGATGAACTCAATTAGATCCGATAAAGGGCAGGCCTTTATTTTCGGCCTGCTCTTTCTTGCTGTCGTGGTTATGGCCTTATTGATCCTGTACAACCAGGGTCAGCTGGTCACTAATCGCATGCAGCTGGAAAATGCCGCCGATGCCTCTGTCTATACTCAGGCCAAGCTGTCGGCGCGCAACCAGAATTTTATCGCCTACACCAACCGCGCCATGGTGGCCAATGAGGTTTCCATAGGGCAGATGTTATCGCTACTGTCGTGGGCGAAGCGGTATCAAAATACTCAGTCCTTTCTCAATTACCCCGTTTATAAAATACCCATCGCACCGCCTTCCCCAACGACGTTCCAGCAGGCTCTGCAAGCCGTAACTGTACTGCACTCTACGGTCGGTAATGTTGTTACCCCGATGGCAAAGGCCATCGTAAGCCCGTGGACCACCGTGGTTTCCTATTTTAATGCCACCATGGGGGTGTTCCAGAAAATGTTCGCGGTTTCCACTCTAGCGGCGCAAGTGGAAATGGCAATGGGGGTGGTGGAGGATCACGAAGATGATCCCAGCAACGAGCAAATGTATATACCGGCAGTGGGCTGGTTCTTTTTTACGCAAAATGCGTTGCTAACGTATTTTGGCGATGCCTTTGACCCTGGTAATCTTGTCAGTGCTCTCGGGGAGAGTGACAGTGTCAGCAGTTTTACCGCGGATGACGCCGACTTGGTCAATGACTGGCTGGGCGGGCAGGGCCTTAGGCCAGAGACCATGATCGCCAATAATTCTCCGGCCAACAGTGGCTCTTCCAGTAGTGGTGGTGCTAATTCCAATCTCGATTCCACCGCTGAAACGGAAGACAATGCGGTGGAGGCCTATAAGCGCTATGTCGCCATTGTTAATGAAAACCGAACGGACTTTACTCGGGATCGTCATTGGGAGCTTGGGATTGGGGTAGATGTACCTATTCCTCGCCTCGAGCTTTCGCTGGGCATCGTGACCCTTACAATCGATCTGGATATCAGTGTTTGGGGTGGGTTTAAAGGCGATGGTGGCACAGCTTTTATGTCGAACTCTGCCCTGGAAGATAACAGCTCTCTGGAAAAGATTGGCTGGTCCGCGATTGATGTCTATGGCTTTGGTATCGATTTTCAGTTCGCGCTTTATGTGGAAATTGAGTTGTGTTTGCCAATCGTCGGCTGTAACTCGTGGACACTTCTGGATTTGGATATTGCTATCGAGCTGGGATTCCCGTTAGGCGGCGCGACCCATCAAATTGTGGCTAAAGCCACCGATGCGAAAAAGATCATTACCGACTGGGAATCCAGTCTTATTGCGCCGGATACCCCCAAGTGGGGTGGCGATCCTGAAGATGATGTCAACGACGGGGCATTCTCGCTTTTTCATGCGCAAGCCTTGGCTTACGGCTCAATAACACCATTGCCTTCGGGTATGTATGGCACCAATACAGCCAACGATGTGACAACTAATTACCCGGGACCGCCGTCGTTTTTCAGTCTTGGTGGGTCGTTCCAGGAGTCGGGACGCAGCTACGAGTTTACAACAGCGCTGGCAAAATCACTCGATGATGTGGTGACCACAGATCACGACAATATAGGCATAAATTCCAATGACAATGATTGGGATAATGGCGACATTCAGTACACCAATTTCGATGTAAAAACCCGCTCGCGCGCAGAGGGCGATGATTACGCTGCGAATTACCAGCAGTTTATTTGGAATGATGATCGCCCGATGATGACAATCAGTTCGGCGGAAACCTATTTTAACAACCCCATGCAGGCCGATGGCAACGAACCGGCCAGTTTGTTCAGTCCTTTTTGGGATGCGCGCCTGCGTGAGCCGAGCGCCATTGCCATTTTAATCGCTACCGGTGAAATAGATTTCGAAGAAATTTTCGAAGGGTTAGGCAGCAGTGCGGTGGATATGGTGGATTGGCTGTTGCACGCGATAGCCGAGCGTCTGGTCGATACCGGCGTGGATTACTTGTTGGCCGATGTGCCGGCCCCCATGGACGATATTATTGACGATCCCATTCGAGACGCCGCGCAAGATCTTACCAGTGATGCCGTAGACTCTGTGGTAGACGAGCTCGAGGACTTCCTGCCATGACCCGGTCCGCGTTAATCCCGGCAAAACGCAATGCGGGACAGGCGATGACCGAGTTTGTGGTTAGTGTGGCCTTTATTTTTATGGTGTTGTTTGTGGTGGTGCCGCTGTTTGGCAAGATCATCGACATGAAAATGACCAACTTGCAGGCCTCGCGCTATGCGGCCTGGGAGCGTACGGTTTGGTTGCAGAGCAACAACGCCTGGAATGATAGCGGTACCGATAACAGTGGCGACTTTGTCATAAGCTCCGATGAGTTTGAAAGTGTTGCCGTGCGCAGTGATGATGACCTGCTCAATACCCTGCAAAACCGTTTTTACAATGGACAGGGGCGCGGCGAAATCAGGCCTATTGATTCATCCGATGCCCTGGGGGTAAGCGGGGACACCAGCCCCGTGTGGACCTATCCACAGTCGAAAAGAAGCATGTTTGGCGACGTGCAGCTGGAAATAGCCGAAGAAGAAACCGATAGTATCGCTTATGACGTGATTGATGCTTTGAAGTCGGTAACGAATCCTGTGGCTAGCGCGCTGGGAACACTGACGTCGGCACTGGGTGGGAGCAATGAAGATTTGCTGTCTTTTGATTACAACCTTAAGGGCTATTACTCCCCAACGTTAACCACCAGTCTGAATACCGCCAACGCCAAAGGTGGCGGCAACGGCGAGTGGGATCGCACGGGCGGGAATTGGGGGAGCGGTATTGAAGACGCTATTTTTCAGCGCTGGGATGGTGAATTTGTATCAAATTCGGCCATATTGGCCGATGGTTGGAACGCACAAAGCGTGGGCTACTATAAAGATCGCGTGGATAACTATGTACCCAGTACGGTATTTGACAATGCTCTGTTCGACGCGATTATCGATATTTTGAGTTGCCTTGAGGGCTGCTTTGCCAATAGTGCCATTGATAAGCTCGACTTTGGCGATATTGAAGTTAACCCTATGCCATTTGATGAAGATTCAGGGGCGCCGCTGGATATCTCGGAAGATGGTGGATTCTATTATTATGACTAGCAGGCTGTTGAAAAACCCCGTACGTACTCAGACTCTCAGGCTGGTTCGTAATCTAGGCGCCACTTTGACGGTGTGTGCCCACCCATCGAAAAGTGGCAACGACGAGTACGGGCCAGCCTGGAAGTCCCGCAGTGCGAGGCCTGAAGCGCACATCTGCCGCACCTTGCCTCTAGCAAAGGGAACCACCCTGTCCGTCGAGATAAGGCTCGACATCTGCACTCGGGCCTCGCTGAGCATGCAGGGGTTTTTCAACAGCCTGCTAAGGGCCATAGGTGGTTATGGGTATGGAACCGCGCTAGAGCGTTATCTCGATGAACGCGCTAATAGCGAACGTATTACTATGGTGCATGGTGACCAACCCCTGGATGTGGGCTTAAGTATGCTACTGCGCCAACGGATTGATACGCTGGTAGAAGATGAAACGGTTATGCGTCAAAAACTGGCAAATGTCAGGGTGCAGGACAAGGTGCGTTTGGCGGGTTATGTGCCAACAAGCGATCGCTTTAGTAAGGTGTATATTGCGTTTTCACCGGTCAATGAACGATCGAGCTACTACGCTGAATTGCTCACGCAAAAAATGCAGCAAATGCGTGCTAGTGGTGAGTTGGAAGAAGTGCTGGCACGTTATCATGTCACCGATTGGCGCAAGTAGTATTTGCTCCCCCTGACGGGTTGATTGAGATGTCGTCTTTGGGGCTCGCTGTACCGGGCGGTCAATGGGACAAATAGCGTATTGCACGTACACGGTTTAGGGCCTAACCTGAGGGCATTGAACCAATGGTGCATTTATGTCTTATATTGATCAGGAGCGACCGCTAAAGATTGTAGGCGGTGGTCCTAAAAAAGTCCTCTATACCTTAAAGACCATTCATCGTATTGGCCTATTGGATTCAGCTAAGGCGTTGAAAAGCCGAAATGCCTGCAAGGCCTGTGGCTTGGGCATGGGGGGGCAGCATGGCGGCATGACCAACGAGCTGGATGAGTTCCCCTCTGTATGCAACAAAAGTATTCAGGCTCAATCCACGGATATTCAGCCGCCGATCCCCGAAGCAATATTCGACCATGAGCTAAAAGACTTTAAAGAGTTGAGCGCTCATGAGCTTGAACACTTGGGGCGTCTTAACACTCCGCTGTACAAACCAAGTGGCAGTGATAAGTACCAGGTCGTTAGTTGGGATGCCGCGTTAGATCTGGCTGCAAAACGCTTTACCAAAGCTGCGCCTGAACGCAGTTTCTTTTACTCATCCGGTCGCTCTTCTAACGAGGCTGGTTTTGTTCTGCAATTGTTGGCGAGGTTGTACGGTACTAACAACGTAAACAATTGTTCCTATTACTGTCATCAGGCGACTGGCGTTGGTTTGGGCAACAGCATAGGTACCGGCACCGCCACGGTTACCCTAGAGGATTTACAACATACCGATTTGGTCTTTGTGATAGGCGCCAATCCTGCATCCAATCACCCCAGATTTATTCATCAGCTTAAAAATTGTCGCGATCGCGGTGGCAAAGTGATTGTGATTAATCCTGCCAAAGAGCCAGGGTTGGTGCGCTTTGCTGTACCCAAAAGTCCCAGGTCTATGGTCAGAGGGGGCACCTGGATTGCCTCGACTTTTGTTCAGCCCAATATTGGTTCAGATTTAGCGGTGCTCAACGGCATTGCCAAGGCATTGCTAGAGAGCGGTCGGGAGTGTGGGGCGTTTATTGAAAAGCACACACAGGGTTTCGAGCAGTACGTTGAGCAGATTACCGCGCTTCAATGGCAGGATATTGTAGCCACTTGCGGCCTCACGCGCAGCGATATGGAATCGATGGCAAACGATCTGGCAAACTCAAAGTGCGCGATATTTGCCTGGGGCATGGGAATTACCCATCACCTCAATGGCGTAGATAATGTTGAAGCCATTGCCAATCTTGCGTTGCTAAGTGGCATGTTGGGTAAGCCTGGTGCCGGTCTTTTGCCTTTACGCGGGCACAGCAACGTGCAGGGAATTGGCAGCATTGGTGTCAAGCCGGTGTTGGCTGATGATGTATTGCGCGCTATGCAGGACACCTTCTCGGTGAGTTTACCTGCAGGGAGGGGTATGGATACTTTGGCATGTTTGAATGCCGCACACGCCTCGCAAATGGATGTTGCGCTGTTGATGGGGGGAAATTTATTCTCAGCAACGCCGGACCGTGATTTCGCCCGAAAAGCGTTGGATGCTATTGGTTGTAAAATCTACTTAACGACCACCTTGAATGAAGGTCATGTTAACGGTATTGAGTCCAGTGAGGCGATTGTACTTCCGGTAACGGCGCGCGACGAAGAGCCGCAAAGTACTACGCAGGAATCCATGTTTAATTATGTCCGTCTCAGTGATGGCGGCATTAGGCGTTTAGACAATGTTCGTTCTGAAGTCGCTATTCTGGCAGAGCTGGGGCAACGGATATTAACCCGTGCGCCTTTCGATTTTTCTGCTTTTAAAGAGCATCAATGTGTCCGGGAAGCCATTGCAGCTTGTATTCCTGGCATGGAGCAGTTGGCGGAGATAGATACGACTAAACAAGAATTCAGTGTCGGGGGGCGAATAAAGCATACGCCGGTTTTTTCTACCGAGTCTGGGCGCGCTACCTTCTTATTTCGTCATCGTGCGCAGTCGCAACGCAAGGACTTGCCCTACACTTTGGCGAGCATTCGAAGCGAAGGCCAGTTTAACTCGATTATTTATGAAGAATCTGACAGTTATCGTGGTGCTGAATCACGCTGGAGTGTATTACTTTCCCGACATGACTGTAAAACACTAAAGCTTAAGCGTGGCGATCGCGTAACTGTTCGATCGGCCCGTGGAGAAATGGTTGGCTTGGCTGTGGTTCCATTTGACTTGCCCGCAGGTAATCTTCTGGCGTATTACCCTGAGGCTAATGTACTTATCGATACCGAGCACGATCCGCGTAGCAAAACGCCTGCATTTAAATCGGTACCGGTTAGCGTTGAGCCGGCGTAAGATCTTTAGTATTGGTTTGCGGGCCGATTGGTTTACGAGACAATTGGTTTGATGCGCTTGTTGATTTTAGGTATGAGGTCCAGAGCATCGTTAAAGCGTTGGCTTTTCATGCAAAAAAACAAAGCGTTGGTGAAGCTCGCCAGCTCGATATTGACGGATTCCGTTGCGTTAAGTGTATTGTCTGCTAGTTCTCGCTGCTCTAAGGCCTGTTGAATTTTAGTCATTCCCTTCATATTGGCGGGGAAACTGCACCCCAACACATCTAAGCTCCATTGCCCCCAGTGCCAGGAAATGGGTGTTTCGTCTTCACTTATTAGTAGGGTGTGAGGGTTGATTGTGGGGTTTTGCAAAGCCGTTGGCAAACTTGATAGTTGTTGCCGTAGAGAGCTTAGGTTCTCCAGTAAATAGACTACGTCTTCTCTATTCTGATCGCTGCAGGCTAACAGTAGAGGGCGAAGTAATTCTTCGTTGAGTTTTTGCCAAAGCAGTGGGTGTGAGCGCAAATAAGGTGCCGTAATTGAATTGTCGGGCTGAATAATCGCAAGGTGCTGATGAAAGATTTGCGATAACTCCAAAAATTTTGTTCTTTCTTCCAAAGGTATAAAGCCGGCCGGGACACCAAGCACATGGACGTGAAAGCCATGCTGAATGCTAGTGTTTAACAACTCCGGTGCGGGCAAATTAGACGCTGTTGGGCATGCCAGGAGCGTCGCTTCGTGGATGCTCTGAGATTCCCGGGTTTTATCAAATATCTTCACAATACAGCTATCGTCACGGCTTTCGCTGGTAACCCAAAAGGCAAAAATGTTGGGTGTGCCTGTCTGTAACCAGCGAATATCACTAATTGAATAATTTGCGCCCGGCCAGTCAGAATTATTGAGCGATTCCTCAATCCACACGTTGCGGGTAGTCAACTCCAGTAGCGACCATATACCCTCGGAGGGCACGGGTATATGATTGAGTAAAACTTGATTGTGAAAGAATAGAGCAGAGACCTTTTCTCTGTTGCTTGCAGTGTTTGCCAAATCGGCGATGCTGCTTACCAGTTTTCCTGTTGCTTGTCTGGTAAGAATGATGGTGGCAATCGTCAGAATAATAGAGGGTGCTATAAAATACAGGTGATCGCAGACAATCAGAGCGAAAAGCAGTAAAAAACCAATATTGTTAATGTTCTGCAATGACTGCATCAATAGCTGGGGCTGCTGCAATTTTTGCGCTTGTGCCCTAAGGCCTGGAATGGCCGGGGCCACCAAGGTAATGGCGACAATAATAGCGATTGCGACAATGGGATAGGCGAACCCAAGAAAAATGAGAACCAGACATGTAAAGATGATGCCGGCCAGTGACGTCACAACTTTTTTATAGGTGTTGTTAGCGACCTGCTCTTGGTTTTCAAACAGCACGACTTTACCGGCTTGCTGAACAATGTCTCTAGCCGCTGAATTTACCAGATTGGTCGCGAGTTTCTCGCCCACTAAATAAATCACAAAGAACACTACTGCCAAACCACTAAGCGATAGAATCAACGACTCCAGCGACCACTGCTGCAAAAAGTCTGGCATATAGCTGGGCATACGGTCGACACCGAGTAGCATGACGACTTTAATCGGCAATAGCATACCGAGCATAAGCGCGGTTTGGGCTATTAACGTGAAAAGTATGGCTTGGCTGGAGCGAAACGGCGTCACCTGTACCAGGCGAATTGTGAGCGCTACAAGCCAGCGCAATGTACTGGAGTGTTCAAGCAAAAACAGTTTCCTCGGTCTGGTGGGTTGCGGGCAGTGTACCTAAGGCCGCAAACCTTGAGAAGTAGTGTTAAACGTGTTGCCCGCAGCAATAGCCGCTGGCCCAGGCCCACTGAAAATTATAGCCACCGAGCCGGCCTGTGACATCCAGCACTTCACCGATGAAGTACAGGCCCGGAGCTTTTTTCGCCTCAAAGGTTTTCGATGAGACGCCATTCGTATCTACCCCGCCGCGGGTTACCTCTGCAGTGCGGTAACCTTCGGTTCCGTTGGGTATCACCTGCCAGCGGTGTAGCGCAGAGGCGAGTTGTTCGATTTCATCTTTGCGCCATTGCGCCAGTTCTTTTTGCATAAGCCCAGTCAAACCCTGAAATTCGACCCACTGTTGGATAAAACGCTTGGGCAGGAAGTTCCCTAAAAGATTTGCCGGCAACGCTTTTTGCCCCTGCTGACGCCACTGCTGTGCTACGTTGGCGATGGATGCATTGGGCAGAAAGTCGATTTCCAGTGTGTCGCCCGGGTGCCAGTAGTTAGAAATTTGTAAGGCGGCGGGGCCGCTGAGGCCTTTGTGAGTAAATAACAGGCTCTCAGCAAACTCCTGTTGATTACTGGTCGCACGCACTGGCAATGACACGCCAGCCAGCGATTGGCAAAGTTTGAGCGCCTCACCTTTGAAGGTAAAGGGCACCAGTGACGCATTGCGAGCTTTGAGTTTTAGGCCAAATTGCTTGGCGATATCATAGCCAAAGCCCGTGGCGCCCATGGTGGGAATGGAAAGCCCGCCGGTCGCTATAACCAAAGACTGGCAGGCGAAGTTCCCCATAGAGGTGACCAGCTTATAGCGATGTCCCGCCTCTTGGGTGGTGACTACCGAGAGTATTTCACAGCGCGTTTGTATATCGGCATTGGCCTTGTCGCACTCAGCCAAAAGAATATTAAGGATGTCTTTGGCTTTATTATCGCAAAACAGTTGGCCTTGTGACTTCTCGTGGTAGGCAAGCTCATACTCACTGACCAGGGAAATAAAATCCCACTGGTTGTAGCGCGAGAGCGCCGACTTACAAAAGTGCGGGTTGTCGGACAGATAGTGTTCAGGGCCAACATCGTAATTGGTGAAGTTGCAGCGCCCCCCGCCTGACATCAGAATCTTTTTACCGACTTTATTGGCGTGGTCGAGGATAGCGACCGAACGGCCACGTTTGCCGGCGGTGGCCGCGCACATCAAGCCGGCGGCACCGGCGCCAATAATAATACAGTCGTAGGTTTGCATGACTCTGCCCGCAGTGGGCCGATGTGCAGCCCCCAAGTAAAAGGGGGCATTATACGGGACAGGCGTTTAATGTGCTGCGTTAGCTAACGCCATATATTGCAGGTGCGGTTGCAGGGGGCCGTCGAAGCGCCCCACGCTATAGGTTGGATAGGTTTGGGTGACGGTAAGCTTTACCTCAGTGGCATCCAGCTTTTTGTAGGACACCGGTGAAAGGGCCATGGTGCCGTAGTGCTGAATGTTAGCAAAGGGGGCTGAGCCCTGAGCGAAAACATTAAAGCTATCGCCAACATCTACCCCATTGTTGGCGCCGGCTAGCAAATATACGTGCTGATCATAGGCCGAAACTTTTAACGGCGCCATAAACGGCTGGCAGTGCACCTTGCGGCTGACATCGGCAACCGCTTGGTCAATGACCGTGCTGGCGGCCTGGCCGTAATCAGTTTGCCAGAAGCCCGGGCTGGCAAAACCGGTGCGGGCCGTGTATTTCGCGTCCCACAAGCCTTCGGCGCTGTAGGTTTTGTCGAATATGCGGGCCCCGGTCAGGCCGTCGTGCATCATTAAGCGAAAAGCAAATTGACGTTCGCGTATATCGTCGCGGTCAGCGCCCACCCAGCCCTTGACGGTGCTGGTGACTCGGTTGGTCGAGCCCGAGAGCAAATTCTGGCGGTAGTAGCCGTTGGGATTGACCATCGACATATCCATTACAGTACCGGTAATCACGTACTGAGCTTGATATTGGTTGGCGACTTGCTGCACCGCATTAAACAATTCGTAGTGGTTGCTCATTAACCGATTGCTGCTGGACAGCAACAGCTCGGGCTGCGTTTGTACCTGCAGGTTATGGTTGGGATAGAGCCGCTCGGCCAGCGCCTGCGGCAGCGCGCTATCGACATTGCTCAAATCTCCCACCCGCGTGGTAGACGGACGCTCTTGATTAAACGCAGTGACTAGCAGCGATTTACTGTAGCGCCCCGGACAACTGCCGGCGTCGGTCGCGGCTACTTCAGCTCTGATTTTAACGCGGTAAACCTCATGGTTATGGCTCTCACTGATGATGTCTAAGTTTTCAATGTGTCCTTGGGCACTGAGGTTAATGTCGTCGGCAACGGTAATACCCTGCTGTACCTGAGTGCGGCTGCTGACGGTGGCGCCGCTGTGCAGTAGTGCCTGGCGGGCCGCGTCAGCAATGGCTTTTTCGCGGGCGTCGGCTAAATCGCCTTTGATGGCACTTTTGCCCTCAGATACCACGCTTATGGCCAACGCCTGCGTCATTGTCAGGCTGAATACCAGCAGCAGGACTGCGGATCGAATCAGTGATGTGCCCATGTTTGCCTCCCGGATTACTCCGCTGCGCCCATATCGATATTGCTATCGGTCGTGGTGCTGGTGCGCACCGCAGTGTGATATTCGTTGTTGTACTTACTGGTAGCAGGTTTGTATATGTACTGCGCTTCACGCGTGCTGGTAGCCGGGTGATAGTTAAACTGCTGAAAGAAACGTTCACCGAGTGTCAGCGCCAGAGTTGTCTCGTAATATCCGTCTTCGCTCAAGCGTTGCGAACTGATCCGGGCGTTTCGCAATATTTGCGTATTGAGCATCGCGCTCATCTCATCGAAATCGGTAAAGAAGTCGTCGACTCTGGTGTTCGATGCCACCTCAACCCCACGGATTCGTTCTGCCAGTGTTCGATATGCCTCCACTTCTGAGGCGCGCATCGCCATCAATTTTTGTTGCGGCAGGTTGCTGGCAAGCTCGGGGTTCATGGCACCGTAGCCTGTGGCGGTGATGGTGACGGGCTCAATGATTTCCTGGGTGTGGTATTCGCTGTCGGTGTCGCCACAAACGTGACAGTGAATGAGCTCACAGCCACTGAGAGATAGCAGGCAGATGGCAAAAAGAGTACCGATAATATGGCGGCTTAACATGGTGATTTCCCTGCACGTGGGCGCACGGCCCAAATTAAAGATAAAAAGTATTCACATAGCAGGGTGTCGGCCGGGCGATGGAAATATTTAGCCGAATGATGAACCGGTGAGGTGAATGTGGCCTCTGGCGCCACCGATGTTAACCACAGCGGGCCATGGGCAGGCGCCAGTTACCGGATTGGCCTACCAGCTGGAGCCCGCTTGAATATAGAAGGCGGTTTCTTCTGGGCCGCGGGCGATATCCAGGCCCATGGTAAAGCCATAGCGCTTTGCCATCAGGTAGCGAAAACCCGCACCGATGCTACTGGCGTCGTCCGCGTCGCTGGTAAGCTCACTGACCGTCGCGGCGGTATAGCCGACACCGGTAAAGCCTTTGAGATGCCAGCGAGGGGTAATCTTGTAAGTCGCCTCAATTTCGGTGGTTACTACCTGCTCATCTTGATAGCGTGCCTTGGCGATACCGCGCAGGTTTATGCCGGGTAGTACGTAGGGGGGTAATGGTGAGTTGCCCTTCGGCTCAACGCCTTCATAGCTGAGGCGCCAGCCGAAATTAAAGCTGTCGGATAGCTTCCAGTAATTTAAACCGCTCAGCTGATACTGGGTGTATTCCAAATCGCTGCCAATAGCGTCGTTAAAGTCAACGGCACGCACTTTGTAGTTGAATCCCGCCTCTGGGTTCATCGGGTTATCGCGCGAGTCATATTCCACAACCAGGCCCAGGCCCGAGGTGTTTTGACTCACGTCGAGGCGACTTTCCAGAAAATTTTCCAGCCTGTCGTTCAGCTCTTCATTGGGTAATCGGTCGATATCCAGCTCGTTGGCCAGGCTCATCTCCATGTGCTGATAGGTTTGATAGGCGCCCACAAGCCAGTGGCTTTTACCGAGCCGAAACATAAGTGACTGTAAAATCGCCGGGCCTTTGATATTGAGCTCTATCGGACTGCTAAGACTCTGATTGGCAATGCTGTAGAAGTCGAGGTTCATATCCGGGTAACCAATACCGCCCTTATAGCGTACCGTATCACCGCGCCAAAACCCTATATGGCCAAGTCCGCCAAACTTACTGCCATTTTCAGTGGCGAAGCCGCCGGCAATTGTAATATTTTCGGGGATAATTCCGGCGCGATTTTTGTTTTTTTTCTGCGCTTCGGACTCGTGAAAAAATATTCCCATAAGACCTATGCCATTACCGACAGCGGGCTCGGTAATAACGACGGGCACCGGCAAAAAGCCCAGCATCCGCTGGCTTAGATATTGACTGGCATCGAGCATGCCGTCTTCGGGGTCGATAAACTCATCGCTGATGGCGTGCGCACCCTGCGCCAAAGCGCCTAAAATTATAGCTGCACACTTAACGGTAAAACTCGTTTGACCAGACATGCTCATTCCCTGCGTATTACATCAGTGGTCAGTCTAGCGAAAAAGTTCGCCGCTCGACAGGAAAATATGTAAAAGGGAGCTGGCCCCGTTGCCGGGGCCAATGAGTTTCAGGGGAGAGGACGAATCTTAATATCGCGGAACCAGACTTTATCGCCGTGATCCTGCAAAACGATATGCCCGTCAGGCGCTTTAGCAAAATGCTCCCAGTCGGCAAATTTGCTGGCGTCGATCAGCGCCTGCCATTGGGGCGACTGCGTATCAGCTTCCACCAGTTTGTAGCCATTGAGCCAGTGCTCAATCTTGCCTTGGTTGACGATCAGTCGCGTGCGGTTCCAGCTGTCTGCCGGCAGCACGGAGACAAACTTGGTCTTGATCAGGTCGTACAAGTCGGCCGCCCGGTGTTTCTCTATTTTTCCGTCTGGGTGACCGGGATTGTCCAGCAGTTGATATTCCAGCCCGGTTAAGTACGGGTACTCTAATTCTGGCTTTTCTTGCACCTGATAAATAATACCGCTGTTGCCGTCTTTGGCGACTTTCCACTCCAGGCGCAGCTCGAAATTTTCCACAGGCGTTGGTGTCAGTATGACGTCGCCGCCGTTGGGGGTGGTCCAGCCTTCATCTTCTGGGGTGCGGCCGGTTAAGTGCAACGCGCCGTTATCGACCACCCAGCGCTCGCCTAAACTATCGCTGTTGTAATTGCGCAGGCCCTCTAAAGTTTTACCATCGAATAACAACTGCCAGCCGTCGGCTTGTTCGCTGTCGCTTAGGGTGTTGTGCTCAACGCTGTAGGCATTGTTAATCGCAACGGGTTTACCCTCTGGTATGGCATTTAGGGTATACCAGGCCTCTGTCGTCCACAGCTCATTGTCGTTTTCGCTGACAAACGATCGCTTCACCCGGAAGTACACCATATGATTTTCTTGCAGGCCCGCCAGTTTAAATTGTGCTTTGGTGCGGTCGGCGGACAGGGCAAAGGCTTCTACCTCAAGTGGGCCCTTATCCAATTTGGGGCCACCGTATTCACTGGTGGGTTCATAGCGCCACTGAATCACCTCAAAATCATCGGCCGTGATGTTCTGACCGGTTGCCACAGGTTCGGTGAAGGTAATTTCAAAACCGTCGCTGCGGGCGCTTACACTCAGCATTTCAAAGGTCGTTTCACCGTTGTAAGCCATCCGCTGGAGGCCGTACCATTTTTTACCGGAGTGTGCCCAATTGCCGGGGTTGCCGACACCGCCAATAATAAGCGAGCCATCGGGTGCCCACTGCAAACGGTTAACGCCCGCTTCAAGCCCTTGGGTGAAACGGAACACCGCGCCCTGCAAGCGGCCATTCACGCGCTCAGCAAACACGCGTTTAATGCCGCCGTGGGTTACCTCGCCGTGAATCATTTGGTTTTGGTAGGGGCCAATATTAAGTGGTGCCGGTTCCCCCGGCGAGTTGCCAATTTCATCTTGGGGTAGCCACACCACGGGCAGAGTTTCGGTTAGGTTGGCAGTGCCTTCGAAGTCCACCGAGCGCGAGCCGTACCAGGCGCCTTCGGTCAGCTCGATTATTTTGCTGGAGGGTACCCAATCGCCTTGGTTGTCCGCGGTAAACAAACCGCCATCGATGCCAAAGCCAATGCCGTTGGGGGTGCGCAGGCCCGAGGCAATGGTTTCTACCTTACCGGTGTCTTTGTTGATTTTAATGGCGTGGCCGCGATCGGGTGCTTGCGGGTCAGCACTGGCGCCGCCGGGTAAAATGGCGGTTGCCAGCGCGCCGTAAAAATAGCCATCCTGGTACTCTAGGCCAAAGGCGAACTCGTGGAAATTACTGGTCACCGACCAGTCGTTGGCGACCAGTTGGTACTCGTCAACAATTTCATCGCCATTGAGGTCCACCAGTTTGGTGAGCTCTTGCTTTTGCAGCACATAAATATCGCCATCAACGACTTTTAACCCCAGCGGTTCGGCAAGCCCCCGGGCGATACGTTTTACGTTAATTTGATCGGCTGGAGCGTCCCAGTTAGAGACGATATAAACCGAGCCTTCCGGATCCCAGGTGGACACAACTAAGCGGCCGTCTGGCAAGTGATCAAGCCCGCCCACCATCGGTTCAAACGCTTCCGGGCGCGCCTGGTGTAAATCAAACGATGGGTGTACCCCGGCCACTTCACGCATATCTCCGGGCACGGCTTTTACAATATCGGGGTCGGTAATCACAGGTTCTACGATGCGCACATCCGCCTCGGTCACCACCAGCATGGACTCCGGTACCACTTCAAACTCGCCCGTCTGTGGATTTTTCCACTGCAGGGAAAGCGCCGCACCGGAGGTGCCCTGGAAATAAATAATTTCCAGCGGATGTATTCCCGCACTGAGTTTAATGTCGGCGTCCATCGGGTCCGGGCCGTGAAAACCCCAGTGGTTTATCGCCAGTTCATTATTAAGGTACAAATAGGAGCCGTCGTCACTGACTAGGCGCAAGGTGGTTGCCAGCGGATCATCCAGTTTTAGGTTGGTTTTGACCTGATACGCAAAGCGCTCTTTAAAGGGCTCGAAGGCGTCTGCCGTGGGCAGGTGAACTTGGGCGCTGTGTGCGGCCAGTGCCGGAGGCGTCGTGCGCATGACCTCAACATTGGGCTGGTCGCCGGAAAAATAATGTTGGTAAAACAGCGCGCCGGGTTGAGTCCCCTCAACACTCGGTGTGTCTGATTTTAGATTTACCGCAATGGCAGGTTGTGCCATCGGCCCCGCACCCGTTGAAGCGGGTTCAGTTTTGGGCTGCAAGGTAAAAATGTAGTCCACCATGGTGGCGGCATCGTCCTCGCTCATACTCATGTGTGGCGACATGGGCACTTGCCCCCAGTTGCCTGCGCCGCCCTCAATAATTTTTTGCGCGAGCATGGCGGTAGCGCCCGCCTCATTGGCGTAGCGTTGGGCAATAGCCACGTAAGATGGCCCCACCGTTTTCACCTCTGGGTTGTGGCAAGCCGCGCAGTCACTACCGGCAATCAACGCCTCGCCCGGGTGGACCTCAGCTGTTTCCTGTTCGGCTTCGGCATTTTGTTCAGGCAGTGGCGGGTAGTGTAAGGTCAGTACGGTTTCGCCCGCGCCGAGCGACAGTGTATTGCCATCAATCGAGCCGGCACCACTCACTGAAAATTGTTCGGGTAGTGCTAAGCCACTTAAAGAAGCGCTGCCGCCTTTGGTTTGAAAGGTACGGGTTAATGCGGCGGCTTCTCCCGCCAGAGTGTAGCTGGGAGTTTCTTCAATACTGATACTGTCATTGCCGTACAGCAGTATCGCTGTATCACCGTTTAATCGATGGCCGCGATACTCAATATCGCCTTGCCACTGCGCAGACTCGTTAATCAAGTACTCTCGTCCGGGTGCCTCTGGCTGGGGGCCGTGCTTTTGATCGTACACCGCACCGGAAAATTCTAATTGCCCATCCCACAGCTTATATAAAGTGCCTGAGTCTGTGTCGTAGGCGGCGCTTAACTCATCGCCCAGGCGCAGGGTCAGTATTCGCGGCTTGCCGTCAAGCACCGAGCGAAACGCCCGCAGCTCGCCATCCATCGAGGGGCTGGTAACGGTGGATTCGCTGGAAGTGTCTGGCTGGCAAGCGCTTAGCAAAGGTCCGGCGGCAATGATAAGCGCCAGAGTCGTGCGGCGTAGGGTTGGTTGCATGGGGGCTCTCCCGAGGTGCTTTTTGTTATTGGCTTGAGTTTAGTCAGTATAGTGTGCCATAAGTGCCAGCGATGAGAGAGGCAATGAATACGTTTTCAATGGCGTGATGTGGCGGTATTTACGTTTCTTGATGGTGGTGGGGTGGTGCTTCGCGCTTTGTTTTTTATTGGCCCGTGTCGCCGGGCGTTGCGAGGTGCTTTTCGTGTTTTCGCATCTGATTTCAGACGTCTGATATTCTTTTGTATTTTTGCCCTCTATCGCCGGGCGGGCGAAATCCTTTTCTGCTTGTCCAGAAAAGGATTCAAAAGAAGACACCCCGTATCTCAGCCCTTCGGGTTCCCTCACTACGGCAGATTTGGGCGGTCGGAAAAAATCGCGCTCCCACGCGTTTTCCCTTAATCGCGCGTCCATGCGCGATTAACCACCCAAATCTACCTACGTTCAGCTGGATACGATGGGGGAGGGCACGTCGTAGCAGGGGCGCGTATATGGATGTTCTGTAGTTGTGCGGCTTTATGACCTTAGAGCCATTTTTTAGCGTCCAGCGTCAGACGTCCGACATCAGACGCTCACCCGTTGCCAAACGGGTGAGCTTATGGCACTATTTTCCACTCAAAACATACGTTTATGGTTGTGTCGCAAATCAACTATAAAACGGTCGTGTAGCCAGGAGGCTGGGAACAGAACAGGGTAGTATCTAATCATTGACGCATGCCCTTCATTTTACGTTTCCAAGTTGCTTGTTTTTCAGGGGAGGCCGCTGAGCGGTTTGCTAGCAATAGCGAGCATCTGCCCTCTGAAGTTTCGGGCATGTTTATATCTAGACATGTCTATATAGGAACAGTTGGCCAAATATACACATAATGCCTATATATAACCATGCCTATGAATTAGCTGTTATGTTCTAAGGGGGATGCTTGGAATTTGATCATGAAAGCATTGCTAAGCGAGTGGTTGAGCTTTCTGGTGGTAAAGAAAAGCTGAATGAAGAGATGGATCAAAAACTCGCTCGGGTTAACGAAAAGTGGAATCAGGATGTCGGGGCAATTGGCCGCATTCTTCGGGCGCATCTTTTCGTCGAGTACTTCATTACCGAATGCCTGATAGCATTTAACCCAGCTTTGGGAAATCCGGATAAAGCTCGGCTAAGCTTTGCGCAAAAATTAGCGCTCATAGAGGATTATTCCCCAGAGCTCCAAGAGTTGGCGGGTGGTATTCGGCGCTTGAATAAGATCAGAAATCAATTGGCGCACAAATTGGAGGCCCAGATAACTGATCAGGACAGGGAGTCACTGTTGTCAGTCAAATCTTTCAGGGCGTTACGAGAACAGCTTGCAAAGCCAGGAACTCCGAGTGATAACGGCATGGACGTGCTGGAAGATTTCGCTAAGCATGTTGGGAGTCGTTTGAGCTCGTTGGCCGACCCGGACTCTTTGGCAAAACGCTTTCAGCAGGCTTTCCATGAATTCGAGAAAAGAACATAACCATGCCATGCACCGGATGCCAAAACCTCTGCTTCGCGCCGGTTTTGTCACCGGTGATGGCTGGCGTTAAGCTCAACAGAGGAGACTGAGAAATCACGATGGATTGGTATGATATAAAGTTTTTAGAAAGCCCAACCAATTTGAAATCTGTTTTGAATGAATCAACGGGCAGAACACCAAATACTAATGTCGCAATTGGAATTTCAACTTGTTTGCAACAAGGGCGATTCTTTTTTGAGGCGGCAGAAAATTCCCCTCTAGGAATAAGGCCCCTTCAGGTATTTTATGGTGTGGTAAGTTTCTCTAAAGCAATAGCTGCAGCGAGAAATGGATCATCTATAAGTGCGCTGTCTCAAGCCCATGGATTAAAGGACATATCTCTGGCCGACTCCCTTTTAGAGAATCTAACCGTTAAGGTCCAGCAGCGTGGTACGTTTCAAGATGTGAACGATGCGGTATGTAGTCTAGAGAGCATAAACTATTTTGGCGATGAAAATGAAAGATTGAAGATATTCAAGCCAACAGTTCAATCAAACGCGCTATGCGGCAAAGAACTCACCTTTAAGGAAATAACATCTAGACTCCCAAGTCTTTCGAAATTATATGAGAAAACATTTCGGGAGAATCCTAATAATCAATTTATATCGTTTTACCATCGTAATGGTGGGCTAGTTGATTTGAGGCTTGACCTACCGGAATATTTTCACTGCAGAGAAACGCTCGTAGAAATGGTAACTAGTCTGCGCGAAAAATACCCATTTCTAAATCAATGGTTACTTTTAAGCGCGCAGCGCTGCTGGGACAGCTCAATAATTCAGTTTCAAAATGAAAACCCCGAGGGAATCAATGAGTTTAGTGAAGATACGCTAGTTGAGATAGAAGGCAGGTTTGAACAGAGAGGTGTTAACGCTGCCATTATACCATTTGACGCAATACTCCCACCTTTATCAGGGGGCGTCGAGGATGGACACCAATCATACATCCATCCCATTGACGGACATGATGTATCAGAATACTCGATATTATATATGGGGATTTTCTTATTGAGCTCGTTGGTTCGGTATAGGCCTGAGATATGGATGCATGCAGTAAATGGGCGAAGTACTAATCAGAGAGGGCATGATGATCACTGCATGGCATTGATAGAAAGCTTATTGGGAAATACTCTTAGTTCTTATCCGCACTACGTTAAGAAGTGCCTAGAGACGAGCTTAATCGGGTAGCCGGAGGTGTCTAGCCTCCAGCCCCCACAACACCCTGAATAGTAGATGGGGGTCAGGCCTTACATTTCACATTAAAGTGTAAAATGTAAGGCCTGACCCGAATGGCATGCTTAAAATGTAAGGCCTGACCCGAATGGCATGCTTATATTCATTAATTGACGCGGCGTACGTATAGGCGTACGCTTATGGGCTGGAGGTGATTTTATGACCACATTAAATGCTACGGAAGCCCGTACCAAGCTCTATGCCTTGATCGATGAGGCCTCGATCAGTCATCAACCTATTGTTATCACTGGGAAACGGGGAAATGCCGTTCTTCTGGCAGAGGAGGACTGGAACGCTATAAGCGAGACTCTCAATTTGTTGGCCGTGCCCGGTATGCGTGAGTCTGTTCGTGAAGGTATGGATACACCGCTCGACGAGTGCGATCAGGAGCTTGATTGGTGACGTGGAAGCTCTACTATACCAAACAAGCTCAAAAAGACGCGCGTAAGCTCGCTTCGTCGGGCCTTAAGAGTAAAGCTCAGGAGTTGTTGCAGATTATCGAGCAAGATCCCTACCGCAAACCCCCACCTTATGAAAAGCTAGTAGGCGATTTGGCTGGTGCCTACTCCCGCAGAATCAATATTCAGCACCGACTGGTGTATCAGGTTGTAGAAGAGGACAAAGCGATTAAAGTTTTGCGGCTTTGGACTCACTATGAATAAAAGAGAGCACGATAAATCGAAGTGCCGCTATAAGATGCAATAATGGGACACTGATCGAATTGTTTCCAATAAAAAGTAGAAGCGAGAATCCGGCACCCTTTCCCCTTGAGAGCGTGCCGATTGGAGGACTATTTTTTGGGGGTAAGTGAACAGGACGTTCACGCAGGTATCGCCGCGTCAAGGACAAGGCGAATTGCACAGCAAGAGAGGGCGGCCTGGGCCGAGGCGTGTCGATACGGCCCTCAAAAATTGGCCGGAAAGAGGGGTGAGGTCTAGCGTTTGCAAAGCACTGCTTTGAGCGTAGCCGAACGACAGTAAGCTGTGCTTACTGGCCGGGCGCTTCGCGCCGAAGGGCCGTGAACCGGGTGTCCGCTTTTGAGCACTTTTCTGGACAAGCAGAAAAGTGCTTCGCCCGCCCGGCGATGACGTGAATGGATTCACTAAGATCGCGGGCGCATGGACGCGCAGGAGCGACAGAGGGCAAAATTAAATCAACGCAACCCCCACCAAACCCAAAATACCAATCTGCGCCAACAGCGCTATCCCAAAAAAGTAACTGCGCGGGCTGGGGTTCGTTTCCGTGGCGATCGCATAGTAAAGAATCATATGAACAATGCGTGCCACAGCATAGGTGATTACTAGTATCCCCAACCACTTGGCATGCGCTCCGCTAAAAACACCGAGAAATACTGAGCCGATAAACAGCGGCATGTTTTCCAGTGAATTCATAAAAGTGCGATGGGCGCGGAAAACAAAAGAGTTGTGGGAGAGGTGCTCATCGATTTTTCCGGGAATGGCGCCCGGTTGTTTGGCTTTGCTGGTGGCGGCCACCAATGCTTGCACTAGCAGTGTGACTAGTGCGATGTATGTCCCGATAAATGTCAACGAATAGTCATAATTCATAAGCTAGTACCTCTGCCGATGGTCTGTATGCGACTAAATATTAATTACTCAATTTTTACAAACACTAACAGCCGATTGTTGGCCGGCATGGGGTTGTCTTTGTTAAGCATTAGCTCACATGTTTCGGCCAGCGCTACTACCTCTTCAAAGTGACGGATACCGCTGTTCGGGTCGCGCTCACGTAGCATTTGGTCAAAGGCTGCATTGCTTTCGCTGGTGAATTTTCCCTGATAATTAAACGGTCCATACAGAGCGAACACACCGCCAACGGGTAAATTTTCTCCCACTTGCGAAAATAAGTTCTGTACCAGTGGCCAACTGACAATATGCGCTGTGTTGGCCGAGTAAGCCGCATCAATACCTTCGGGCCAAATCGGTTGGTTTAAATCAAAATCAATAGGGCGTTTTAAGTTGTCACTGGGCTTTGCATCAATCCAGCTATTGATGCCCTCATGATTTGCGGGAAGATCACTGGTTTGCCAAATAAGGTGCGGCAAATGTTCGGTAAAATACACCGCATGTTGCCCCGTACCCGAGCCAACTTCTAAAACATGAGTGCGGTCCGCAAAAGCACTTTTTAGTACCGCAAGAATAGGATCTTTATTGTTCTCACAAGCCTGAGAAAAGGGAAGTGTCATAAATATTTCGCTGGATAGAAAAGAAATGGCCACTCGCGAGAAGTGGCCGTAATAATTTGAACATCAGACATCAGACATCAGACATCAGACATCAGACATCAGACATCAGACATCAGTATTTAACACTACACCCATAAGCCCGGGTAGACGGCTCCGCAACAGGCTTGCCGGCCAAGGCGGCATCTAGTGCGGCTACAACGTAGTTATTGGATTCGGGGATCACCGCAGGGTTGGCGGAATCGTTATCGTCAATCGCGCCGGCGTAAACAACATCACCTTCGGGGTTGATGATAAACATGTGCGGTGTTGTCTTTGCGCCATAGTCGCGGCCCATATTGCCATCCGGGTCAAGCAAGAAAGGCGCACTGGCGTTTAGATTATGAATCTTCGCTTGGTTTTGCGCTTCCACCGGTCCTAAGTACCCTTGTTTACCTTCGGCGGAGGAAATAACGGTCAGCCAGTTCACGTCTTGTGCTGTGTATTTTTCTTGCAAAGACTGCATGTTGCCGCTGCCATAGTGCTTGCGAACGTAGGGGCAGTCTTTGTTAAACCACTCCAGTACCAGCCACTCGCCTTGATAGTCTGACAGCGCGTGCATTTCACCTGTGGCGTCTACCTCGGAAAAATCCGGTGCCGCTTCGCCAGGGGTGGCAACGGCAAATGCCAGCGCCGGTACGGTCAGTATGCTTGCCAGTAAACCTTGTTTGAGAATGTTCATCACTGATCTCCTATAGTGGGTTCGAATAACTCGGTAATCATGCGCTCTTGCAATAATTGGGGCAAGAGCTTGGGTGTGGTTTCGCCTGCTGCATACCAAGCGTATACCGGCACAGAATTGCGCCCAAGCTGCGCTAATGCCTCGGTAATACTGGCGTCGTGCCGGGTCCAGTCTGCTCTAATTGCTAATACGTCGTGTTGGCTGAAAAGCTCAGTGGTGTGCTCGGTATTGAGAACCAGTTTTTTATTGACTTGGCAGGTAATACACCACGCGGCGGTATAGTCGATAAACACGGCTTGCCCCTGTGCAAGCGCCTGCTCGATGCGGGCCTGATCATAGGGTTGCCAAACGTTGGCGCTTGTTTGACTTGCTTCAGCACCGCTGTTGTCGCGCAACTGCATTACCGCAAAGACTACACACGCTATGGCAACAATAGAGGCTAACAGGCGTAAGCCTTTACGCCCGAGTTGACCCAGCCACAAACAAAAGCTCAGCGCGAGTAACACGCTACCGGCCAATAGCCAGCCAGCGTCACCCATAATTCTTCCTAACACCCACATCAGCCAGAGCACGGTAGCGTATAGCGGGAAGGCGAAAAACTGGCGCAGTGTGTCCATCCACGGGCCGGGTTTGGGAAGGCGGTTGAGTAATTGTGGCGATACGCACAGCAGCAAAAAAGGCGCTGCCAAGCCTGCGCCTAAGCCGATAAATATTGCCATCGCCGACGCGGCCGGCAAGACCGCAGCCGCTCCCAATGCCGCGCCCATAAACGGGCCGGTACAAGGAGCGGCGACAAATACCGCCAGCACGCCGGTCGCGAATGAGCCGCCGGAAGAATGCCCGGCGAGTGTCATGAGTTTGTGGCCAAATTCGAATACGCCGCTAAAGGCCAGGGCCATTAGCCAAAACAGCACAATAAGGGCGAACACGACAATGGGCGACTGCAACTGAAACCCCCAGCCGATGGCCGCACCGCCGGCGCGCAGTGCCAGCAGTAATCCTCCCAAAGCGGCGAAAGTGGCCAGTACGCCTGCGCTGTACAGCAGGCCTTCGCGAGTTCGGGCACCGCCGCTGGCCGTTGTATTCATTAAGCCAAACAACTTAATGGACAGCACCGGAAAAACGCAGGGCATGAGGTTTAAAATGATGCCGCCGACAAAAGCTGCCAGCAGCAGTAGCACGATGGACTGCGATGGCGCCGCTGCGACAGGTGCAGACCCAATAGGTACCTTCGGGGCGGACCAGGCCTGGTCGTGATTGCTGATGACAAAGCCTGTGTCGGAAGGCAAATCCACACCCGGTTGGCGCTTAAAGTGCAATTCCCAGCCCGTTTCTGCGGCTATGGTTTTGGGTTCGCGCGCTGTTAATAAACTGCCGTCTAGGGGGAAAACATCGGGGGCTTGTTGTCCGGTGGCGGAAATGGACAGTGCCAGAGTTTGTTCGCCTAAAGGCCATAAGCTTGTGACTTGATAGGGGCTTGTTTCAAGGCGCTGCGGCACGCGTTGTTTGAAGGTGTCGACAATGGTTTTGTCTTCCTCGCGCCATTGGGTTTCGGGGGTGACAGGTAAGCTCAGGCTCATTTGGCCAAAGCCTGGTATGCAGTCCACTTTGCACACCAGCCATTCTAAATTGACGTCGAGGGTTACTTGCTGAGAGCCCACCTGTGGCGTGACCTCAAAAAGATAAGCCGTGTTGCCCTCATAGCCCAGGTTCGTGAGGTGCTCAATGGGCAAGCGCTTGGGGAATGGCCACTGTATAGGGCCTGCCTTGGCGTCATCAATGGTGATGTCAAAGCGTGGCGCCGCACCTGAGTCTCCGGCATTGCGCCAGTACACATGCCAGTGCGGATCTACCTCAAAATAAAACCCTAGCGTCGTTGTACCATCGGCACCCAGGCTTTGCGGGGCGAGCCAGGTGACTTTGACATGGTCGCCGTGCGCGCTTAGCGGATCTTCACCAAGGTTGGGTTGCGCGACACACACAGAAGTGGCTAAGAGCAATGCAAAAAATAGGGCGAAGAGCTTGGGCATAGAGCGGATCCGTTAAGTGTTCACGTTCGTGGTGTCAGTGTCGGAGCAAATATGGCACCCATCATGCCATAGCAAGCACAGAGCTGCAGGGAGCAGTAAATTGCCTTTGCGTAGAACTGTGCTGTCATAAAACGATAATAACTTTTTTTGATAATAAGCTACCCCTGATATTCAATTTATTGACCTTGAGCCGTTATGATTCGATATTTTCTGGCTATTGCCCTGTGCTTTTATTGTACGTTCAGCGCGGCACAATCGACGTCTGCGCCCAACGGTATTGCGCCCTATGTGGAGCTAGAGCGCGAAGCCTTTTTGATGGCATTGTATGTGCCAGGTGGTGCCAGCACCGCTCAAGCAGCCTTGGCGAGCTCTGGTGCGCGGGCGCTGGAGATAAAATTCACCGCAGATAAAATGACGGCGGGCAAACTGTCTCGTCTGTTTTTACAGAGCATCGCTATCAATGCCCACCCGGATGTACAGCGTACGAGTGCTGACTCGTTAGCGACCTTTTTTAATAGTCTGAAAGGCAGTTTACGTACAACGGATGTACTAACCATTAGCGAAAAAACCGATGCCAGTGGAGTTTATATTTACCTAAACGGTCAAAGTTTAGCCAATATCAATGATGCAAACTTCTTCAATCTAGTGCTGGTGGCCTGGGTTGGCGCCGTGCCTCCTAACACCGAATTCAAGGCCGCACTGTTAGGCGACTATAGGCCCGAAGACCTGGGCCGCTACCAAAGTATTACGCCTACCGAAGAGCGTCGCGCGGCAATAGCTGCATGGGTGGCGCCGGCGCCTTCGCCTGTTGTGGCGGAAGTAGAGTCAGAGAAAAAACAGTCTGTGGAAAAAACAGTGGTCGCTGGCGCTGTGGCCAGTGAAGCCGAGAGTGCGCAAGCACAGGGCGCCGTCGCTAGTGTCGCCGAGTCTGCCACTGAAAGTGTTGATTCGGCGGAGGCTACCCCTTTAGAAAGTACATCGACAGGGGAGCTGCCTTCGAACGCAAAGCCCGAGGACAGTGCAGAGCAGCGCGCTGACCTCGCGTTACCGGCAACAACGCCACCTGCCGCGGCAACCGGGCTGGCTGAACCCCACGCTATCGATGTGCCAGTACAAATAGAGCAAGAGCGGGAAGAGGACTTACCTAATTTTTCCGCTGAATCGTTAACGGTATTGCAGGATTATACCGCGCAGTTGGTGCTCTTAACGCACCAAAAAATAGAGTATCCGCGCCGTGCTATGAAGTTAAGGCAAACCGGCAGCGTACGCATGGGGGTGGTGATCAACCGTGAAGGTGAGGTCGTAGACATTCAGCCGTTGCTTGAATCCGGTTTTAAACAACTCGACCGTGCGGTTGAAAAAGCCATTAAAAGCGCCGAGCCATACCCGGCTCTGCCCGATGCGATTACCGCTGAGCGATTTGAATTTGTCTTCCCCATTACCTTTATGCTGGAAAGCTAAAGTCAACGGCCTGCTAGGTAATTCTCGTAGCGGCTCGGTTTTCCTTGTTGTTTTACGACCCCTAACGTCCAGAAATCGCTTATATGCTACGCTCTAGTTAGTTGAGGAGCGACAATAATGTATATTGGTGAAATAACCTTATTCTTCTTAATTCAATTTGCTATAACCGCTGTTGCGCTTATATGTATGCTGCTATATGCACTTCGACAGTACAAGAAAAGTTTGACTAGGTTAAAAGGAGCGTATGACCGTTTAAGGAAAGAAAGGTCATTGCATAAGAGTAGCCGAGCTGCTTTACCCCAAACCCAAGATACGTCGCCGATTTTAGCCATTGAGTCTTATTTGCAAGAATCTAAAGATCGCTATACAGCTCAAACAGGAAAAACTCATGTAGCTTACTCTGGTTCAGATTCTTTTTCGGGCCGCATGTCGGCTCTGCGGTACTTGTATTTAGAGGCGGAACAAGAGGCATCGCATGAGAACGCTAGTCAAGGAAAGTGGAATATACTTGAGAAAAAACTCTCTGTATTGGTTTCAGCTCTCGTGGCGCACATTAACGAATCTAAAACTACTCCCAAAGAAGTGGATAATACGCATCTACTTAAGCAAAGAATAACGGCTTTAAAAGATGTCGAAAAAGACAATGAGTCACTAAAAGCCAGAAATGAAATTTGTGTTTCCGAAATCGCGAGACTTAGGAATATCCGAAAAAATTATGAGAAAGTCCTGAAGGACTTTTCTCCTTTAGAGGTATCGACAGACGTAGACAATGCAGCCAGGAGTTCCATCGTCAGAATGGAAGCGCTGAATTCGACAAGTGAGCGCTGGACTGAAGTATTAGAAGGGATGATTGAAAGTAGTAATGGCGAAGGGTTTAATGGCGGGAGTGAAGATGTTTCAGAAAGGGTGAGCTCACTTAAAGAGAACGTTGACCAGTTCTCCGGCTATTTGAAAGATTTTAGTGGCGATATAGAGAATAAAAATGACAGTGATAAGTGGGGTATGGTCAGCCTGCTCAGGAAGAATAATAAAGATCAGCGAAATACGATTCTGGGGCTGAAGAAAGAGCTGAAGTCGCTGCAAAAGGCTATGCTTGATGGTGCAGATGGCGACGTCGATGAAGTAGCCAGGTTGGAAAAAGTGATTGCGGAATTCGAGTCGTGTATTGTCACATTGGAAAGTGAAGTAGATTATCTACATGGTAGGTTAGATGGCGATGGCGATGGCGATGGCGATGGAAAGGACGACCCGATCTATAACATTGTAATTAGTGCTGCATTGTCCTACACCCAGGCTCATAGTAATGCTGACATCAAGAAAGCTACGCAACAAGTGCTGGGTCAGCTGAACACTCCTTTCGCTTTAACTATGAAATATAAGAATTGGACCGCAGAAATTAACAGGTCGAATTCCGATCAAAAACAACTCGATTCGCTCTTTCAGCAATCGGCTTCTTCAGGACTAATTGAGGTTGATAACAACATATTTGTGTTCTCGAGCGATGTTATGAAGGTGTATGTCGATGGCTCAAGCGCTTTTGAATATGGTTATATCTCGAGGGTTGAATTACTTCGGCTATTTAACCTAGTTAGTGCGCTTGCGGCGGTACAGTTTGAGTACATTGCGGCTACCGCTGAGCTCGAGAATCATCTGCAAAAGCTTGATGAACTAGTTGAAAGCATTAGGCTAGGTGTTACAAATATAGATATTCAATACGCGTATAACACCGAAGAGACCAAGCGAGTGGTGGATAATCTGGTTTCGGAATTGCGAGAAATGGTGTCATCATCCGGTTTGGATGATGACGTTTCTCAGGTCTTTGAGGCCGCCATTGCCGAATCTAGTCAGCGTTTTTCGTTGATTTATGAAAGTGGCAGTGCTGTAGACAATGAGATTTCTAAACTATCGGAAACACTAGATAATTTAGATAAAAACTGAATTCTAGCCTCCGCAAGCTGAGAGGCTAGCTGTCAATGACCTTGCGTCTTAGAACAATACCCGGCAGCGGATGGTGCCTTCAATATTGCGCAGTTGCTCCAGCGCTGTTTCACTGTAGGGCGAGTGCACATCCAGTACTACGTAACCGACCTTGTCATTGGTTTGCAGGTACTGCGACGAAATATTGATATTGTTGTCAGAAAACACCTTGTTAATCGCTGACAGCACACCGGGGACGTTGGCGTGTACGTGCAGTAAGCGATGTGCATCCGGGTGTTCTGGTAGCGCCACTTCCGGGAAGTTCACCGAGGTAATGGTGGTGCCGTTGTCAGAGTAGCGAACCAATTTCTCGGCCACTTCCACGCCGATATTTTCCTGCGCTTCTTGCGTGGACCCGCCAATATGCGGCGTTAGAATAACATTGTCCAGGCCGCGCAAAGGGCTTACAAATTCGTCATCATTGCCTTTAGGCTCAACCGGGAAGACATCAATAGCGGCGCCGGCAATGTGTTTGTTTTTAACCGCCGTGGCCAGTGCGTCAATGTCTACCACAGTGCCGCGTGAAGCGTTGATGAGAATGGCGCCCTTTTTCATAAGGCCCAGCTCGCGCTCGCCGATCATATTTTTGGTGGAGCCGGTTTCGGGTACGTGCAAGCTTACGATGTCTGCGGTTTGCAGCAAGTTATCCAGCGAGCGAACCTGTGAGGCATTACCCAGTGGCAACTTGGCAATCACATCGTAAAACTTAACTTTCATGCCGAGTGATTCGGCCAGTACACTGGTTTGGCTACCGATGGAGCCGTAACCAATAATGCCCAGGGTTTTACCGCGCACTTCATAGGAGCCGGCGGCAGATTTCAACCAGCCGCCGCGGTGGCAAACAATGTTCTTTTCCGGAATACCGCGCAGCATCAGAATCGCTTCGGCGATAACCAGCTCGGCAACCGAACGGGTATTGGAATAGGGCGCGTTAAAAACGGCAACACCGTGTTCTTGTGCGGCCTGCAAATCTACCTGGTTGGTGCCGATGCAGAAGCAGCCAGCGGCGATCAGTTTATGGGCGTTTTCAAATACCTTGCGCGTTAACTGGGTGCGCGAGCGTAAACCGACGAAGTGAGCGTCTTTGATTTTCTCAATCAAATCTTCTTCCGACAGCGCGGTTTTCAGGTATTCGATGTTCTCGTAACCGGCGGCGTGCAAAGCTTCAATAGCACTTTGGTGGACGCCCTCGAGCAGCAGGAATTTGATCTTGCTCTTGTCCAGTGACTTCTTGCCCATTGTTGGTCAGACCTCAGTAGCGGCGGGTGAATAGGTGGAGCCAGGGTGGCCCGAAAAGAAAGGGGGCGATAATAGCATAATTGGGGTGGTGAGGGGGACGGTTTGTGGTGAACGGGGAGTGTAAAACGTCAGACGTCAGACGTCCGACGTCCGACGTTAATTACCACAACCTCCGGCGCTTCACCCTCTGCCAGTTCATAGTGCCAGGCTACATCCACATCCAGCAACGCCATGGCATAGCGGCGCTCTGGGTCCGGGGTTTGGTATTGCGGGCGCGGGTCTTGCGCCAGCAGCTGGGTTATCAGGGTTTGCAGATCTTGCTGTAGGCGGTCGCTGTGTTGCTGGCAGTTGCGCATTGCCTCCGGGCTGAAGCTGACGTTCAGCTGTTTGGGTGGCTCCGGCGCCAGAGTATTGCTGGCGTGCAGAATGGCATCGGCATAGGGAATATAGGGTTTGATATCGAGCACCGGGGTGCCATCGAGCAGGTCATGGTCGCTGATCTGCAGGCTCACCCGCCCTTGGTGGGTGGTTATGCTATCGAGCTTCACCACCGACAATCCCAGCCGGTTGGGCCGGTTGGGCGAGCGGGTAGCGAAAACCCCGACTGTGCGGTTGCCCCCCAGGCGCGGTGGCCGAATACGAGGGCGAAAAGGCGCGGGTTTAAACTTGTGGAAAATAAACTCCACCCACACGTGCGAGCTTTGCTCGAGCCCGGTAAACGCGTTCGGGTCGGCAAAGGGCGGGTATAGCTCAATAGTGGCGCGCGCAGCAGGCGCCAGTCCGCTTTGGCGGGGAATGCCAAATTTCTCGGTATAGCAAGAGTGAACCACGCCGATGGCTTCAAAGTTATAGGTCATCGGCGTATTTTACATGCTCACAGTGCATTCCAGGCGAGTATCTTGGTTCGCACTACAGGGCTATTTGTTGAGTGGTGTTAAGAGTGGTTTGCGCCACCTCTTGTTGGCGCGAGGCGCTGTCTGCCATGCTGCCAATAGATTGATCAGTATGCTCAACGGTGCGCAGTACATTGGCCAGTAGGTCGCGCATGGTACGGGTGCGTTCACATTCTTGCTCTGATGATTGCGCCAGTGCACCGATAATACGCTCCACCGCCTCAACGGTTTCCTGAATGCTGGTGAGGGCACCCTGCGCGGTGGTGGTGTATTGCACACACTGGCTGGCGCTGACTTGTTCTGTTTCCAAACCGCTGGCGGTGGATTGCACGGTTTGGCGCAGGCGGTCAATTAGCTGCTGAATTTCGCCGGTGGCTTCGTGGGTGCTGGCGGACAATCTGCGCACCTCATCGGCCACCACAGCAAAACCGCGGCCATGCTCGCCAGCGCGCGCCGCTTCAATGGCAGCGTTCAAAGCGAGCAAGTTCGTCTGCTCGGCCACGCCCTGAATAGTGTCCACCACAGCGACAATATCGTCAGCGGCAACGGTAAGCTCTTGCATCGACTGGCCAGAATGGGAGATTTGCGCTTGCAGGTTGGTGACCTGGCTGGCGACATCTTGCATGTGGTGGCGGCCAGTGCGGGCGGCTGTGCTGGCATCCTGCGTTTGCCCGGCCAGAGAATCCAGTTCGGTGCGAATGCTTTGTAGGGCATCATCAACTTGGTTGAGCATGGCGTCGACATTGCCCATTTCCCGGCGTTGGGTTTGTGCATCGCGTTGGCAGGCGGCACTGAGTTTTGCGTTTTCCGCGGCGCTGTCGGCGGTTTGGGCGGTTGACTCGTTCACGCTGGCCAAGGTATCGCGCAGGGTGCGGAACAGCTGGTTGAGGCCGCGGCTGATGTCTCCTACCTCGTCACTGCGTTGCGTTTCGAAATCCACGGCCAAACTTTGGCGGCGTGCTGCCTCGTCAATTGTGGCGGCTAAGCGCGCTAAGGGGTTTGCCAAATAGCGCGAGTAAAAAAAGGCGGCTATAGCGGCCAGCGCCAACAGCAACACTGCTGCGCCTGCCACACCGGTAATAATTTTTTGGCGCAGTTGGCTTAGGCTGGCGAATACCTCTTGGGGGGATTGCTGCACAATCAGAGCGTAGTCGCGATTGCCAAACCGAATGGGTTGCCAGCTGGTAAAACGTTCACGTGCCAGGTAATCGACGCCCAGCTCGGTACCAGATGAACCGCTCAGGGCAAAATTCACCGCATCGGTAGCGGGTTTAAAGTGCCCCGCCGTTGAGCCGTAACGGACAATGGCATCCGCGTCGCTGCGCCGGCCAATTTGTTCAAGCTGCTGCACCAGCTGGTCGGGGTTTTCGCTGTATTCGCGCAGCTCGGTTATCACAGTGCCATTGCCATCGGTCAGGTAAACATCGCCAGTTTCCCCCAGGCCCATATCCTGCCAGTGTTGCTGACTGCTGAGTAATTCAGAAAAAACCTGTGCGGGTATTGCCGCTATTAGATAGCCCACAGGGCGTTCTGGGCTGTGGGCGTCGTGGTACACACCGATACCCAAGTACATAATGAGTTCGTCATAAGCGAAGGGCGCGTGCTCGAACTCGGATAAAGAGAATCGCTGGGGCTGCTCGCTCAGCTGACTGGCCGTAGCTGCCAGCTGGCCCGTGGCAAAGGGGCCTTTGGTTAGTGATGTGCCCAGCTGCGCGCCTTTACTCGCTGAGTAAATAACACGTTTGCGAGAGTGATCTACCAGCATCAAATCGCTCAAACCAAAGCGCTCAACAATGTCGCGAAAACTAGAGTGAAATTTGCGGTGTTGCTGCCCATAAATGGTGGCGTCGGAGCGATCACTCATGGTTGCCAATTCATTTGGCCAGCCCGGGTTGGTTTGCAGGTAGTTGTGTTGTATTAATTTGGCTTCATAGGTCATGCTTTCCAGCCAACGGTCGACGGGAGGCGCACTGGCGCCGCTGCGTTTTTGGTGCTGGCTGATGTACTCGGTGCGGTACCATTGCAGCAATTCGTCGTTAAGAGCGGCTTTATCGGTAATGCCCGCCTCGTAGCGGTAGGAGTCAAATGGGCGTACAAAGCTATACACCGCTTCTTGCACCAAGCGACCTTTCGCCATAGATGCCAACATATCCTGATAGCTGCTAATGCGGTTGATGATCGCGTCTTCGCGGCTATTGGCCAGCGCTTCAAATTGATTGGTTAGGGCTTGCTCAATAGACTTGGATGAGCTATTCAGGGCAAGATAGGCGGTAGTCCCCGCTGCGCCTATCACTGCGATGACGGTCAGCGATAATGCACCGAGCATAAGGCGGGTTGAGATTTTCACAGTACGTCTCCTTTGCTAAGGGGACCAAAATAAGACGGATTTATGACGCTTCGGTTACAAAGTGACGTCCGTCTTATGAAGAATTTGGCGACACGATGATAGTTTGACGTCTGTGTGATTTTGGTGATTTGAAGGAGAGAAAATGTCAATTTTTTGTGGCGCAAAACGAGCGGCTGTAAAGACGCTTATCGCCCTGCCCCTGTTGGTTGTTAGCACCCTGGCGCAGGCTGAAGTGAGAGAGACCATCGACTACGTATACTACGAAATTGCTGATCCGGCGATAAACGGAAAAACCTTAAAGCACAGTTTGGATACGGCCAGCCCTGTGGTAAAGGCGGGCGTCAAACGCCATGGTGAAAACCGCTGGTTGATGCGCTGGAAGCCGCAGACGCAAATTGCAGGGGACGTCTGCAAAATCACTGACGTGGTGGTGGATCTGGACGCGCTTATATTGCTACCCGAGCTCGCTTCGCAAGACGACGCCGTACAGCAAAAATTTAATGGTTATGTGGAGCTGCTGCAAGAGCATTTATTGCTGCATTATATTATTGCCATACAGGCGGCGAATAAAATTGAGTTAGACATTACCAACCTTGAGCCAGGCGTCGACTGCGATAGCTTGCTTCAGCAGGCTGACGATACCGCCAAAGCCATTGTGGCGCAGTACCGGGAAAAAGAGCAGGGGCTGGATGAAATGACTAACTTTGGCGCCGAGCAAGGCGTGGTGCTAAAAGATGACCCTAAGGAACACTAAGTTGTATTTGTTTAGACAAAATTGAATGGCAGTAATTGGGTGAATGCCAGGCAGGCAGTCGGATCGATAACAAGGAGTAATTTCATGAGATTTTCAGGTTTTTCTCGTCCCAGTAAACCCTTATCTTGCCTTGGGTTGGCTGCTGCATTGGTCTTTGTGGCGATTGGTTGGCTACAAGTAATACCCAATGCAGGTGTCTTCGGGTGGATTTGGACAATCGGCGCGTTAGTGATAGCGATTTATCACGTATTTAATATTGTTCTTCCTCAGGGCGTGCCTGAAACGACGTACGATTTCGCCTCTGGGCAAGGTAATCTGTTAGGTGGGCGCTCCACGTTAACGGTTGAGGAGCGGCTTGCGCAACCTAGAGCATTGCGGGCAAAGGGCGTTGTTAGTGAGCAAGAGTATCAGCACCAGCGACAAAGAATTTTGGCCACGCTATAACGGTGCCAGTGCCATCAATGAGTTCTGTGAAAAGGGCTAAAATCTTGCGACAAGTTGAACAAACGCGCCGGTCATCCTGTTCTCAAATTCTAGTTTGTAATTGGCCGTGTCTTCGCGCAGGCGAATCGTGTTTGTACCGATGCCTGCACCAACGCCAATATTGGGGGTGAAGAAATAATCCATGCCCAACCGATTGTCGGTATAAACGCCGCTCAAATTATCAAAAGACAGAGCAAATGCTGACAGGTTGTAAAACCAACGCCAGTTTTCAGTGATGTTGTACCGAAACCCTATCGATGCCACTGGCAGCGGTAAAGTGGTTTCTATTTTTTCTGCCTGAGCTCCGGTGTAGATTCCCTCGCCATTTATGGCGAATTCAATCTGGCTGATATGTAAACCGCCGCCCGCGTTCAGCTCGACCTTGTCCGTTTTATAAAAAGACCATAGGTAGCCTATTTGAGCGGTGGTATAGGTTAAATCGGAGTCAACTTGGGCGCCCACCGGAATCGTTATTTCATCACCCGCCGTATTCACCCAATTTATATCTCTATTGAGCTCGACAGAACCTTGTGAACCTATACGATACACTGAGTAGGTTAATGAGTGATTTTGATTAAAGTGAAAGCGTCCATCAATTTTGAGAATGCTGCTATCTTCTTCCATATCGAGCGTATCGTTCAGCCGCACAGCGGCGCCAAAGCCTGACTCTCGCTCGGCGACAGACATGGTGCCCTCAAAGCGATCGACCAGGTATGCACCCACCCATAGCTCATTCTTATAGTCAGTTGCACCAGCCGATACGCAGGCAAATGTTGATGTAAGTAGAACGGTGGCACATACGGGTAGGCGAGCAAAGATCGTCAAAGCTGGGGTCCTCTGGAATTCATATTCTCAGCTTGGTGCATCGGAGGCTGGATAGTACCTTGTTTTCTGGTTAAAAGGGAACTTCAAAAGAGAGAGTGCGTGTAAGCTACCCGCATCTTCACGGATAGCGCCATTTTGTAGTATTGATTTTGCCGCTGCCTCTCAAAATCACGCAGGCAGTGCAGTAATGAGTGCGGAACGTGATTTTTACGCTGAAGTGGGTGTCTGCCCGCTAAATTGATGTCGGAGACGCAGTGTAACCGAAACAATATAGGCACAAAGCAGAGCCGAAAATGCGCTGAAGTGCAAAGCATCGGTGGTAGTGACATGGCCAAAGGAAAACTCCACTCGTGGCACAGCAAAGGAAGCCGCAAAGGCAAATAATGCATACGCAACCAGTATGACTTCATGCCTTATTAGGTCAGAGTGCCCGAGGCTTCGGATTGAAGGCAGGCTTAGTAAGAGCCTTACCCAGAGTGGCTTTTCAACGTAATCATCTTTTGCTGTGCTCATGGCGTATAGCTCCCGCTCTAGTAAGTCGACGTCAATTTCAAAAGTCGTCGCCAGAGCCCGAAGTGAGGCATAACTCACCCGGTGGCCCGCCTCAGCACGCTGAACCGTGCGCAGGCTTAGACCGGTGGCCTCAGCCAATCGTTCCTGGGAAAGGCCTATGTCTTCCCTTAGCTTTCTAATCTGCATGCGATTCTCCGGTGGCGACACGTCAAACATAGCCCGGTTGACCCACTGTCGGTGACGACAGTAGCCGCCAAATTACCCGCCACCTGTACAATTTCGAGAAAATTCAGCTTGTTTATAGTAATTTAGCCCAAATTGGTGCAAATGCAGATTTATGTTAGCTCCTAAGACTTGCCCACAAAGAACAATATTTCAGCTCTTCTGGGGTGGTCTTTTATCCACAGCCTAAATTGATTGGCCTTTTCGGTATCTTCAGAGCCCAAAATTTCAGTAAATCGTTCAATGTGTTTCGCTTCTGATATTTCTTTTCGTACCTTTCTTTGCCATACATCGCTGAAAACAGCAGGGAAATTCTTTGACAGCTTTAATGACTTGAGCAGCTCCCACTCACCACCATCAATCCAGGCTTCATCACAGCTGCCGCATAGGTCCAGCTTATTATTTGTGGAGCCTGAAATGGTGTATTTGGTCATCAATCGTTGACACTTTGGGCAACTTAAGGCGGTTTGACTGTCCTCGGGCTGTTCAACGGACACCTCCGAGTCAATCTCATCGTTGTTGGCGGACCTTTCGGCCCAGTCACGATAGTACAAAAGGGACACCAAAGTGCCACCGCAGTCCCTGCATCCTAGAACCGGAAGCTCCTCATCAAGTTTGGTGGGGCTCAAATTATTGTTTTTACAGGTTGGACATTTCATATTATCTTCCTTGTTTGGTTTCACACATTAAGTAGAGCGGTTTTAGTATTTACAAATCTGTGCCTACTGCTGCAATGGAGTTAGGCCTACTGTCAGTTTAATAGACTACACCTTACCCCGCCGCACTTGCCCTGGCCGCAAGCCAAATTCCTTGAGGAACGCCCTGCTAAAAGCCGCTTCTGATCGGTAGCCAACGGCAAAGGCAATGTTCAGTAAAATGTCCCCATCTGACAATAAACTCCAGGCCTGTTGCATGCGCCACCATGTAAGATATCGCATTGCCGTCCAGTTGCTTTGGCTAAAGGTTTTTGCAAACACAGTGCGGGACATGTTGCATTTTAGTGCCAAAGTTTCTAGTGTCCAGCTCCGCTCAGGGTGCCGATGTATGGCCTCCAGTGCCGGGCGTATCTTTTCCATACTGTATAGCTTTAGAATTCCGCCGTTGTTGGTGCTGACGGAAAATCCTTGTAGTACGTAAATGAAAATAAGCTCGCATAAGCGATCCAGCACCAGGGGGTTAGGCTGTACCGAGTAACTTTCTCGGCGGATAAGTGTAAGCAGTTGGGGCAGCCAGCTCTTAGAGTCATTGGCGCTCACTATTAGGTGAGAAGGCAACGCGTCTAGCAACGTAATGTGCGCTCTATGTTCAAAAGTCACCTTGCCACATAGCATCGCCACAGCATTATCCTGAGCCAGACTGTAGGGCAGGTGTTGCTGTTGTCCCGTCTGTGGCTTGGTGGGGAGCATTGTATGACGCGTCTCGCGGGGGAATATCACCATGTCCCCGGTTTGCAGTAATTGCTCTTTTTCTCCGGGAATGAGCAGTAGGCATTCGCCTTCCACCGGAAGGTGGAAGCAAGTTTGCCCCAACTCGCTTTCGGGAATGAGCCAGTCACCACATACCTTGGCATTATGGTAAACCTCTGCCCTCAGGCGGAGCAGCTTGAGTAGTTCACACAGCATAATAGTACGATAGGTCATAAAATAAGTATTTTAGGTGATTAATCGTGCCGTTAGCTAGGTTTAAACTGCGTTTTCCAACTTACCAGGAGAATTCAGATGACCACATTCAGTTCACACAGTATTGACAGCCTTGACGGCGAAGCCCGGGAGCTGCTCGAAGGTGTAAATCAAGCGTTCGGCTTTGTTCCCGAGCTGTTTTCTTACATGGCTGAAGCGCCAGTCACCATAAAAGCTTACCTGCAATTGAATCAGTTGCTGCAGGAAACGTCCTTTAGCAACCAGCAATTACAGGTAGCATTGCTCGCTGTTTCACTGGAAAATAACTGTAAATTTTGCGCAGCAGCCCATACTTTTTCGGCGAAAAAGCATTCGGTTAATGTGCAAACACTGGATGCGCTGTTGGCAGGTGGCGATATTGCCAACCAAGAGGAGGCGGTGTTGGTGAGTACCGTGCGCGCAGTTGTAAAGCAGCGTGGCTGGGTAGATGCCAAAGTCTTAGAGGATTTTTTCAATGCAGGGTTTTCTCACAAGCACTACCTGGAGCTTCAGATCGTGGTGGCAATAAAAACGCTATCGAACTACATTAACCATCAGATAGAGCCCGACATCAACCCAGAGTTCTTGTCGGCATAACCGCTCTTCAGTATCGCACGCAAGTATCACAATGCCGATGCTTGTGTGCTGGTATTGTCGATATGATGGTTAGCTAGCTGTCGAGTGCAACCCCGCAAAAAGGGCAATAATGTATTGGGATAACGGTGTGGTAGGTTATCTCATCAACATACTCGGCTTCGCCCATTCTGACTTCCTCCTCCGCGGCATAATGTATATTGTGCAAGTGCCAAAGGTTCTGAGATTCGCCTTCAATCTCCGTGCAGTGGGCGATACGGTCATTGCGTGGGAATTCATTTTTATTGCAGATATGCTCTGCGTCGTAAATGGCCCCTGCGCCATCGCCTAGCTCGTTTAGTTCCATGGCTTTTCCTTACGGGCTCTTATCGCTTTTCGTACCGTAGATTGTTGTCGAACTTGATAAGAGGCACGCCTTATCAAGCCGTTGCCAAAAAATAAAATTATTTAAATATGACCAGTTTCGCCAAGCTAAAGGCATCCATCAACCTTCAGTATTCGACCAGTGGTTGAGCGGTTAAAAACATCTATGAGCTCTGACTTTGATCTTTCCTGGATAAAGCCATCGGCAGCTTCTGTGGTGGGAAATTCAATGACGACGGCATATTGAGGTATTGAATCACCATCGCGTATTACTTCGGGTTCTGCGCCTTTTACGATGTACCTTCCGCCATGTCTTTCTATAAGCTCGGGAATGCGCGTGGCGTAATCCATAAAGCCTTCCATTTCTTTAATATTTACATCGACAAGGATGTAGCTGCGCATTGTTATTTGCCTTTTGTACCGATTTTTAACTGGATTGTGGTTGTAGGGGGGGCATGTTCGCCAACTATTTTCTGTGGCGCTTGTTGCCCAAACAAGCGTAACCCCAAAGTTCAGTCTGCGCCGCTCTTCGATCTTCGTTAGCCGCGCGGGGTTTACGGTGCTGGGGTCACGTTTGCGGCGAACTGCCCACCGGTTTCCACCCGAAAGCCAGGGTGAAGGGTAATCGACTCGTTCGCATTAAACGTTACGTCTGCCGTGGACGTAACGACATAGCTTGGGCCGGCCTCTATCGCGCATGAGGTTTCGGTAACCACTCCCGGCACCGATGCATTCTCCAGCGTAAGAGTTTCCTCGGGCGTGCATCCCTCGGGTACCACCGTATCCCTGAAGGCTGCAACTTCAAAGCGGACGTTGTTGATCGAACGCACATTGTCCGCCGCATCCGGGTCGGGGTCCGCGATGCCGCACGGCAACTGATCGTCACAGTCTATATTGGGGGTGGAGAAGAGCGTGACCTCGGGGTTGTAGTAGCTCATCACCGTGCCGAACACCTGGTCGAATCCATGTCCGTAAGAGTAGGAAAATACCGGATTGGTGCTGGTGTGGTCGCGATCGTGAGTGCTGCCCATATTGTGGCCCAGCTCATGAGCCAGTGTAAGATCGCTACAGAAAGAATATTGGGGGCCGCCGTCAATATAATCGAGACCATCTGACGTTACCGAATAGCCGTAGTCGTCGTCGCCGACGACGGTGCCAGCATTGTTGAAGCCGTTTACCCAGGCAACTCCACAGCCGCTATGTTCAGGATACTGGTACCGCCTGATTAAGGCGACAAGATCCGCCCCGTAAGTGTTGCGCAAGGTGGGCAGGTCCGATAGCGATGCCGGTGTCGTAAATGCCGGCGTCAGGGCATACAAAGCGGTTGAATTGCTTTCCGTATCGCTGTAAGCGACTTCTACGGTATGCACAACACGCAAACGTTGGTAGATTCCGCTATCCTCGTAGGCCTGATTGGCTACCGCGATCAGATAGTCCAGGCGCGCCTGCAGCCCTGCCCCCAACTCGGTGGCAAGCCCCGTTGAATAGGCCAGAAGTACGTCGATGGTCGCCACGTCTGTGGGCCCGGCATTCTCGTAAACCGGGGTCGACTTTTCGGCACGAGGGTCTGCCGAACGCGACGAGCGCGCCGGAGGCATCGCTTCGTCATATTCATAGGACAGCACCTCCATGCCAGCGGTCCTGGGGTTTACCAGTTCCTGAACACCGCTAACGGTGCGCAGTAGGTACTCACCGTCTGGGGTGAGAATGCGCCCGAACACATGTTCTCCGTCATCGGTGATAATCGCTTTGTAGTGTTGCGAGGCGCCCGCAAGCTGCCCTACCCAGGTCATGGAGCCGCTGGGATTGCGTTTACGCTTCTCGAAATTGAGTATTACAGTCGTTCCGTCCGGCAGTGGCACCCGGACTGGGCTCCCCGCGCTCAGAGATGAGCGGGCCAGAGCGCTGTTGTAATTAATGTGCCGCACACCCAGCACCGCTGGCTTGGCAAATTCAGCGCCATTTTTACCGGTCACCGGGGAGATAAGGGACGGTATCTCCGGAGGCTGCGCGGCTGCCGGGCCGACAGCCACCCCAAAGACCATAATAGCTGCAAATAATACCTTCTTCACCAAATCTCCACCTCCACCCAACTCTATGGAACCCACCTCCGAAGCAGGGAACCCAACAGACATCTTATTTATCGATTATAGTACTTTGGGGGAGCACTTTTTATAACATTATCGACTAACAAATCGTTGTTTGCTACGAAGGGCTCAAAATTGACGATCATGCAGGTATTGAGCTAAAACATGGCGGGATCTAGGTTGTTGCGTGCTCCCCAACTCCAACTCTGGGACACTCATAGACTCGCGCGACCGGAAACCAACTAGCAAGGCTGTTGAAAAACCCCTTGCATGCTCAGCGAGGCCCGAAGCGTGCAGATGTCGTGCCTTGTCTCGACGGACGGGGTGGTTCCCTTTGCTAGGGAGCCTCTGATCAAGTCTCCAGTGGTCTCTGCGCGAGCCAAAAGCGAATTGAAGGCTATCGCTAAATTTACAGAGACTCGCTGGGGACGAGCGCAACATTTACATTAAGCAGTTTGATGAAGCGTTTCATATGTTTGCAGACTCGCCCACCATTGGAAAAAACTGTGATTATATTAAGGACGGGTATCATAAATTTCCACAAGGTAGCCGTATAATATTTTATAAGTTCGATCCCGAACGACCTCTACAAATTATTCAAATACTTCACAAGAAAATGGATGTAAATTCGATACTTGGTGGCTCATAACGCCTGCTCACCTGCACATACTGCGGTTTGTTATGTTTAAAGTACATTAGTCGACCACCCTGAGGGATCAAACAATACAAACTCTCCATTATTGTTTAAAGACTCCATTAAATTTTTTCCACAATACGGACAATGAGTAATTTCAGCAACAAGTGACCACATCACCTCTCCAACCTCTTCAAGGTAGTGATTGTTTTCAAGATCTTTCTCTGTAGCTTCTCTTGAAAAAGTAACCTGCCAAGTAAATTCCTCTTGAAACGTATCTCGGCTAAATTCAACACGGATTCCAACGGGTTGATTTCTACATTCATGGACGCTGTATTTACCCATAAAAAGTTACTCGCATGACCGAAACATAACGGCCGCAATTACCGACCGTAACGTAGTTGGTTGTTTTGCGGTAGCGTAGCGCCAAACCGAAAAACGAGCAACGTAGTGAAGTTCCGGTAGATTGCTTTGTTAAATGCTACATTGTAATCTATGCGCATACCTATACGCATGAGTACACATTGATGCATTCTTTATATGACCTAAACGCTCCCAAAAAACCAACAAACCTGAGTATAAACAGTGATTTACTCGCCAAGTCACGTAACCTTAATGTGAATTTATCCGCCACTTTAGAGCAGGCCCTTAAGCAAAAGCTAGCCGAGAAGGGTGCGGAAATCTGGAGACGGGAAAATGCCGCTGCCATAAAAGCTTACAATAGCTTTGTAGAAGAGAACGGCTTATTTGCCGACGAATATAGGCCATTCTAATGGCTCAGTTTGATGTATACCCGAACTCCAGCAAGACTACAAAAAAGTATTTGCCTTACTTGCTTGATATTCAAAATCCTTTTCTGAGTGATCTCTCGAGCAGGATCGTAATTCCTCTAGGTCTCAAGACGGCGTTTAAAAATGAAGCCTTAGATAGATTAACCCCCGAAGTGTCTTTTGAGGACACGCAACTTTTAATCCTAACGCCTCAGTTGTCTTCAGTTCCAGCTTCAATTTTAAATAATCCTATTGGTACCTTATCCCATTTTAGACGTGAGATTATTGGTTCGCTCGATTTTGCGATTTCGGGGATTTAGCGACCGCGTAAAGCGCGCGAGGTACGAGCGTCGCCTTTGACTCGCTTGTTATGTGTATATATGCTGAGATCGATACACATTGATAAGGTTGCGGCCATGCGAACCAATATTGAAATTGACGACAAACTGATGAGTGATGCGCTTAAAGCTACGGGCCTAAAAACTAAGAAGGAGGCTGTAGAGCAAGGGCTTAAGACCCTGATTAGGCTGAAAAAGCAGGAGGGAATCAAGCGCTTTAGGGGCAAGTTAGAGTGGTCAGGTGACCTGGACGACATGAGGAGCGCTTCGTGATCCTTGTGGATTCCAGCGTCTGGATTGACTACTTCAGTGGCAACGACTCCACAGAGGCCGATTTTCTCGACCACACCTTGGGCACCCGCGCAGTTGCTATTGGCGACCTGATACTCACTGAGGTACTTCAAGGGTTTAGGCACGAAAAGGACTATAAAGTTGCCAAGAGTTTGCTGGAGGAACTTACCGTATTTGAGCTTCTCGGGAAAAAGATGGCTATAGAGAGCGCGGATAATTTTCGAAAGCTGCGCAAGAAAGGGATAACTATACGAAAAACCGCCGACGTTATCATTGCTTCGTACTGTATTGAGCATAATCTTCCTTTGCTGTTCTCAGGCAAGGATTTCCAACCTTTCGTAGAGCACCTGGGCTTGCGTAACGCGGCGGGCACACATAACGAGACTGTAGACCGGCAAAACTTCTAAGATTATCCTCCTATATAGGGTAAACCTCGTACCAGAGAATTTCTTCTGCTTCTGATAGCGAAAGCCCGCACTCGGAAATGGTGCGAGCAATGTACTTAAACACATAATCTTCTATTTCAGTATCTAGAAATAGATCCGATAAGGCTCGCCACACTTTAAGTCGATCTTCGGTGCTCATCCTGATGATGCCTAACGAGACTGTAGAAATACATTTTTGAGATACATACCACTCGGCTGAAACGTAGCGAGGAACGAGCGAAGTGTAAGCCGTCCCAGCCACAAAGTGGCGACATAATACGCTTGTTAAGTGGGATTGCAGGATGGCAACTGTTTTGGAATAGGGCTTATGCGATTAGTAACACCGCTTTTGCTACAAATAAGAAAAAGGTTCCCTTTAAGAAAAGCATTGGTGCTTTGATTCGTAACCAGCTCGGTTTCACCAGCTGGACTTTTTAACACCGTAGATACACCCGTAGGGGAGCCAATTACTTCCAGCGTATACCCTCCGTCGAGCTCCACTGTTTCCGTAAACTCTGAAGTGACTTCTACGTTGTACATTTGCGTGGACGCAAATCCTTCACTTTCATATGCGACCAAATAAGTAACATTTTTATTGGCTGAATACGCAGAAAAGCCAGCCAGCAACACCACTACTGCCATGAGATATTTATACATAAAAAAGCTCCTTTTAAAAAATGACATTATCCTGCAAAATAATGAACTGAAGCTGAACCGCACTTAACGCAGAGCTAAACGGCGCACAAAAGAAGCGGAGCTTTGGGCGTCCAGTGGAGGCCACAGGCCGGAACGGTGTTTTAGCGTTTTGTTATGCATATTACTTCGCTAGTTATAAATAACCATTCGGGAGTATATACCCGGAAAATTATCTGGTAGAGCAACAGCCCCACACGATTTTTCATAAAACTCCGTAGAACTTACCCAACCTATTATTGCGTAAGCGTACCCCTCCATTTTCATTCCTTCGAAACACTTATTTAGTAAAGCTTTTGCTATTCCCAAATTTCGATAAGCCGACGACACACCAATAGGGCCAATCATGCCTTTAGCAGTTCCATCATAGCAAGCAAACCCCACTACATTTTTATTTTTTATTGCAATAAAACAACTAGTAGGATGCCTATACAAAGTTGATTCACACTCTTCCACCCATCCTGGGCATATTTCTGTAAAGTTGTGCTCAACAAATTCACAGATTTTGGCTTTATCTATAGCCAACGCTCTTTGTATGTGTATATTTTCTTTTTCAAATGGAAAATCCTTCGGTAGCTTACTTTCCTTATATAAATCTACGACCATATCAGTCATTACTATTCCCTTACTTAAATTTTACTTGTGCAACGCCCGTGTATGCAGAGCCAAACCGGGAGCGTAGTGAAGCGCATAAAATGGCCGAAGGCCATGCGCGAAACGAAGCGTAGGTTTGGCTTCGATATGGCAGATTTGTTATATTTGCATGCATAGATATGCACATTTGTTATAACAGATCATCTCCCCGAGATTGACAGAAACGCTTGCGTAGCTACAATGTATACACACCACTAGATAACCTGAAGTGAGGTTAATATGACTGCATCTATCGCCAAATGGGGAAATAGCGCAGCCATTCGACTACCCAAGAATATACTTGATGCGCTATCTTTGCACATTGGAGATCAAGTGAACATAGTCCAAAGAGGTCGCTCGGTTGTCATAGAGCCATGCAAGCCCTCGCTAGACGATTTGCTGGCAAAAGTGACACCCCAAAATCACCACGATGAAGCCTTCATTGACCAAGCCGGGCGTGAGCTCCTATGAGCCGAGCTCCAAATGTGGGAGACATCGTGATTGTTGACTTTGACCCCCAAGCAGGTCACGAGCAAGCGGGTAAGCGTCCTGCTTTAGTATTAAGCCCAGTAAACTTTAACAATGTTACAGGGTTCACTTGGGTCTGCCCTGTAACAAATCAAGAAAAAGGATACCCTTTCGAAGTTAAAGTTAAGGGAACCAAAAAGACAAAAGGCGTCATTCTCACCGACCAATTGAAATCACTAGACTGGTCAGCAAGAAACCTTCACAAAGTAGACAAAGTTAACGCTGAATGTTTAACGGAAGTTAAGAGTTTGGTTTCGACCATTTTGGGAATATAACGCCCGTAGCACCGAGTTAAATTGTAGCGAAGCGGAAATTTAATCCGAGTGCCTGCGCTTGTTAGTGGCTGAAAAAAATCTCTTACTCCTAGACATTAGAAAAACGAATCCCCAAAAAACAATGGAATAGGCAACAATCGCTAGCATATTTCCATATATGGTTGGATAGTGCCAACCTATATCAGCAGAAAAATCAAAAAAGGGCTCACCCAGAAACCAAAGTGGGGCATAGTAGCTAAAATAAAAGACCAGTCCACGCAAATCATCCGTCGCGTAGTAGGCGGCTACTGGAAATATTAAAAGTAACACCCAAATAATGATTAGCTTCCACATTTCAAAGCTCACTAAAAGAATAGCGAGGACATATATGGACGCTCCATAACTGTCCTTTTTATTGTTTTTTGCGCCGTATTAACTTTTCCGAAAAGCCTGATCTCTTCGGTTTTAATGCAAATCCTGTGCAAGCCGAAAACCCATCAGACTATAGCGCATGGCTGGGTTGTTGATAAAACGGAAAGCGACACGCAGATCCCCTCTGTGGAAGTACCAGGAACCCCCGCGCGCAACCCGGTTGGCACAATCACCTCCATTTTCTTCCTCCCACGCCTCTCCGTTCACCGGTGCGTCAATGTAATTGTCATGCCAGCAGTCTTCTGTCCACTCCCAGACATTGCCGTGCATATCGTGTAAACCAAAGGCATTGGCTTGAAAGCTGCCGACAGGGGCCGTGAACACATAACCATCATCGCAGGCGACCCATTCGGGCCAAGCGTGACCCTTTGGCAGAGCAGTCTGGTCGCCGATATTGCCATAGCGGCACATGGCGGTCACATCGGTACCATGGCTGTATGTGGTGCTGCTACCGGCCCGTGCGGCGTACTCCCATTCCGCTTCCGTAGGCAGGCGATATGCCCGTTCATCGGGCGGCAAGTGGGTTTCGTTGAACCAAGTGATGTAGGCCAAGGCATCCTGCCGGCTCACACACGGTACCGGATGCGCGTCGCTGCCCTGCTCCAACCCATAAAGTGTCGCGTTGCGCCAGTTCTGGTTCGCCGACCAGCCCCAATTACCGTTGCCATCATCACGCACATCGAGAGTAAGGCAGCCCCTGTCCGCCTCCTCCTCTGCTTGAGTGAGGTAACCGGTCGCATCCACAAATGCCCTGAATTGGCCACGCGTGACTTCATGTTTGCCCATGGCAAAGGCCTTGGCCAGGGTCACCTTATGCTGCGGGCCCTCGGCTTCGCTGCGCCCCTCTTCGGAAGCTGGGCTGCCCATCAGAAAACTGCCCGCCGGCACCACGATCATTTCCGGGCAATTGTCGCAGGCCCTATACGCAGTACCTGCCACGTGCTGTGTTCTGTCGGATGTGGAAGAGGTGTCAGACTCCTGCTCAGCACAGGCGCTCAACACCAAGCAAGCACTGACAAACAATAAAGAAAAGCGATTGCGGATACGCATGACAAAGGACTCCTTGAGTTCGAAAAAATTGCGACGAAGCTGCTCTTCCACATAGAAAGTAGACATTCCCAAGATGGCCAGTGTCTGTAGCGCTTTTGACTTTATCCGGCCAAAAGCGTACCTCAAAGTGTCTACTTTTCTTGGGGAACTTGGATGCTTAACGCCGTGCTAAGCCGGCCGAACCGAGAGCGTAACACCGTGTGTACAATTGCGCAGCAATACGCTGGGTGGAGCGTAGGTGAAGGTTCGGCTTGAGCACCTTGTTGGGTGCCAGACTTGTTTAATGAGAATAATGGTAGCGGCAAGAAATAATAGTTAATTGTATATTTTTTACAGCATAAACTAAGCGATTCGTTTCATCGATTCGACGCGACCAAAAACCCGAGAGGTTTTCTTTTAGTGGTTCAGGCTTGCCGATACCCTCGAACGGAGAGCGAATCGTATCCCGAATTAAAAGGTTAATTCGCTTTAACGTTTTTTTATCTTGCCCCTGCCAATATATGTAGTCTGACCATGCAGCTTCAGTCCAGCTCAGAATATCAATCATCGGTAAGACTACGCTCCGCAACCTGACCATTTTTGAATTGCTCAATAGACTTCGTTAAATGGGCAACATTGGCGGGGCTCCGCAGGAGGTGAACCGTTTCCATAAGACCATTAAACTGATCTAAAGACATGACTACTGCGTCATCAGCGTCCCTACGAGAGATAATCGTGTAGTCAGCGTCGTTAACTACTTGATCTAAAACACTTTTTAGTGAGTTTCTAGCCTCAGTAAAATTTACTACTTTCATAACAGAATGCACCTGTACAATATTTTGAACAAGTATAACCTGTCCTATATATTGTGCAACTACTATTTACTATGGGCTACCATCACCCAACGCCCGGCTAAATTGCCGGAACGGAGTTGGTTGTTTTGTGCGAGCGTAGCGGAAAAGCACAAAACGAACAACGCAGTGGGGTCGATTTGAGCCGTTTGTTAGTTGCTCTCTGGCACGAGCCTACGTACCACTTTAAATGTCCAGTCTTTGGCGGATAATGTAACGTCACCAAATGAACCTACCAAATGAAACTGGCCATTGCCGATCTCAAAACTGTCAATTGTGTCGTAATCTGGTATCTCGTTTTCCATAACTTCGTTAGCATTAACTTGATCTATTGGCAATAACCCTCTTATTTTGTAAGGACTTCGAAACAATAGCCGTGCTTTTTTGTAGCATGTATGCTCGTTTTTTTCTGGAGCTTCATAATCCGGATGCCCAGGCCAAAGGCTAGCTTCCATATCTATGAAAAATGTTTCATCTGAGCGTTTCCACCCAATGACAAAACTATCTTGTAGATCAACATTATTGAATACGTCTAATTCATTCCATTGCTTCATAATTACTACTGACAACTAACGCTTTGCTCACCTGCACATAATGCGGAGAGCGTTTTTGTGTAAAATGGAGCTACGCGACATACACAAAAACGAGCGTAGCAGTATGTGTCAGTGTGCAGCAATTTGTTATGCAATTTTAAACTAGCTCTATCTCTAAGCAACCAAGCAGTCTAATTGCCTCGAAACGATCAAATTTTGCTTTTTTAATTTTATTTCTAAAAATATCAATATCGAAATCGGTTGCACCTGAAAAGTCTGCGCCCGATAAATTCGTATCAGAGAAAGAGGAACCGCTAAAGTCAGTATTCATGAAATTAGAGCTACTAAAATCCCCATCCCTAAAATCAACATTGTGAGCTACACAGTTTTCGATAATTAGATCTTGTAGTGATAACCCATAAAATGAACTTTCACTTACAATACAATCATAGAACTGAATGGGCGAGCTAAATATCAGCCTAGGCCAAGCAATTTTAGCCCAGTCAATACCAATCAGCTTCGAATCTCGGAAAGTAACATCTGAGAACTTGCTGTATTCCATTTTTACTATGCTTAAGTTGCATTTTGAAAATTCACAATCATAAAATTTAGACCTACTAAAAATAGCTCCAGAAAAATTACATCCTATAAAAGTACAGCCATCGAACTCCGTTGAAGATATCCTACTTTCCGAGAAATCTTCACCATCAAATGTTTTTGACCAATACTCCTTTTCCTCTCCAATACTCACTTTATATCCTCGTTACTCCATGATGCATAACGCCGCAAGCAGCTGCGGATTTGTAGTGGATTGTTTTGCGGTAGCGTAGCGTTAAACCGCAAAACAAGGAACGGAAAAGCCGTCAGACTGCCTTGCCTTGATACTTATGATGACCTCCTCCTCTAGATTCCGGAGGAACCTTCTAAACTTAGAGTGCGAAAAAAAGTTAATCAAGAAGGAGATCATCTCATGAGATTTTATACCAAATCCCACAAATATTTTTGCGGAATCGATT
>NZ_JAULRU010000345.1 GCF_030518155.1 Gilvimarinus gilvus
CATCGATACCTGGCTGATCTGGAAATTTTCCGGTGGCAAGGTCCATGTCACCGACTACACCAATGCCTCGCGCACGCTGATGTTCAACATCCACAGCCTGCAGTGGGACGACAAACTGCTGGAGATCCTGGGCATCCCGCGGCAGATGCTGCCTAAGGTGCGGCCGTCGTCGGAAGTGTACGGCCACACCAAGAGCGGCATCGCCATCGCCGGTATCGCCGGTGACCAGCAGTCGGCCCTGTTCGGCCAGATGTGTGTGGCACCGGGCCAGGCCAAGAACACCTACGGCACCGGCTGCTTCCTGCTGATGAACACCGGCAGCCAGGCCGTGAAGTCTTCCCATGGCCTGCTCACCACCATTGCCTGCGGCC
>NZ_JAULRU010000346.1 GCF_030518155.1 Gilvimarinus gilvus
GAATGGCACTTACTTAAGCTTTTTCGGATGACCACTCTTTCTGACTTCTTCGCGTGCTTGATCTCTTGGTTTTAACAGTAGTGGGAACGGTTTTGGCCTTCTCTTGACGGCTCGGGGCTCTATACGCCTAGGTCGATTACCCACCTGCTTTTCACTCATCAGTGAGAGCAATACCCTCATTTGCTGGTCATCAGACATAACCATTTGCTGAACGGCAATGCTCCATAGCTGCAAGCAGTGCTTAAAACTAAGCTTTCTGGGCGATAGGTCTGACAGCAAAGCGGATTGTGCCATCATATAACGAATTAAATTGTAGGCTAATAAGTATACCCATATCTCCTTAATAACCATCGCCGGTGACTTGCAGGTTAGAATGTTCATCCCTAGGGTGTCTTTGATATGACGAATATCCAGTTCAACTTGCCAGCGTTGCTTATAAAGTGATTTCAGTTTTGCTTTGGGGTAGGTTTTAGCGCAGGTCATTGTCGTCACCATGATTTTTCCTCCTACTTTGCACTCCCTTATTAACAGTGAGTTGGGTGCGGCATCATAGTCGGCAGGGGTCATCCAATGCGGTCGTATTTTGGGTTTGGTGAGTGTAATCAAGTGGTCTCGTTGGGCCAGCTTCGCTCCTAATCTAAAATCAGTTTTTCGTCGACGCGCTCCCTGCTGCTCCATTAATATATCCACGCCTCTTATCTGCATAGAGGCGATGAAAAAGTACGTCGAAAAGAATGCATCTCCCAGTAAAATATCACCAGTCTTGAACTGATCTTCCATTGAGCGCAGCAGTGTTTGCTCATCACCCCCTTTACCATTAAACCGACCAATTGCCGCATCCAACAAGGCACCACTGGCAAGACATGTAATGCCAACCAGGCGGCAAATAGGGAAACCCAAGCCGGGCTGCTGGCCTCGTTGCTGAGGAAAACTCTTCTGGTTCTCACTTGTATCTGGCATTGTGAGAGTCGTTCCATCGACCAGTTTTACCGGGCGCCCCATCCATCGCCATTGGTCGGGGCTGTCCCTGTGTATTTGCTCTCCCAAATAACAGGCTAATTGATTGACCATGTTTAATGGTAACCGTTGTCGAGCGCGACAATAGCCTCCGGTAATTGTGCTAATGGGTCGGCTTCCAAAGACCGCGCGTTGAATAGAAGACTGATTTACGATGCGCTGACAGGAGCGGTCTTCACTCATTGCTTGAGCAAGAAACAGCGAAAGCGTTTCGGTTGGGGGAAATAGTCGTTCTCTATGCTCAGGAAGAAGTTCTTCGACTTTATCGAGCATTGAGTCACAGGTTAAAAGGTTGAAAAAACACTGGTTGTCAGCGCTAGTTTGATGATGTTTGATACGTGCTTGATAGTGTCGGCAAGACTGGATAGCATGCATATGGATCGGCTCTTTGGTTAGGTGGTAAGTTTGGCGATTTACAGCCTACCATTGAGCCGATCTTTTTATAAGTATTTCAATTGCTTAGGCTTAAGTAAGTGCCATTC
>NZ_JAULRU010000074.1 GCF_030518155.1 Gilvimarinus gilvus
TTGGGCTTCAGCAATAGCATGTAAAGTCAATGTTGTTTTACCAGAAGATTCTGGTCCGTAGATTTCTATAACACGTCCGCGAGGATAACCTCCTACTCCTAACGCTAAATCTAATCCTAAAGATCCAGAAGGAATTACTTCTATTTTATCATCAACAGCCGAATCTCCCATACGCATTACAGTTCCTTTCCCGTAAGCTTTGTCCATCTTATCTAAGATCAGCTGTAACGCTTTCTTTTTATTGTCTAAATCGCTCATTATATTATTTTTTATTTTTCTAAAATTTGTTTTGCGTGTTCTTTTGTTTTCACTTTTTCGATTACATCTGTAATCACTCCTTTTTCATCAATGATGAAAGTTGTACGATGAATTCCATCAAATTCGCGTCCCATAAATTTCTTTGGTCCCCAAACCCCAAAAGCATTCAAAATTTCGTGATTTTCATCTGCAAGCAAAGGAAAAG
>NZ_JAULRU010000347.1 GCF_030518155.1 Gilvimarinus gilvus
AGAAAATATCAGACTGTCTGGCTGATACTGCTATTATAATCGCCAGCTTTTGTTACGACAGATAACTTACACATGCTAAATAAATATTATAGCGATTTGAATTTGTGAACAGCCTGCTGGCGGCTCTGATTGAGTCGCGTATATTCCTCATAACCATCTTTCTGTCTGGCGCGGTGCACCTGACGCTGATCGGTAGTGGCTGGTCGGAAGACAAAGCTCCCCCCGCCTTAGGTGGCCAGAGCTTGGCGATAAAAGTGACCGCAAACCGTTCTGCTGCCACCGCTACTGTTGAAAAAACGCCGGAAAACGGATCGCCAGTGATACCTGAGGTTGGCGCACATAAAGCTGAGCCCAAAACAGAGA
>NZ_JAULRU010000348.1 GCF_030518155.1 Gilvimarinus gilvus
ATTAGCTCAGCTGGCTAGAGCGCTTGCCTTGCACGCAAGAGGTCATCGGTTCGACTCCGATATTCTCCACGAAGCGATAAACGAAGTTCGAACTTCGAAATTCGTTTAAAGCAGAAGAGTTCATTGACATTATTGAAAAAAAACATACAATCAAAACAGATTTAGAGATAAATCAAAGTTTATATAAGGTATACAATTAATCAAGAAAACGAGTAAGATTAACATAACCGCTCAATAATATGACGGTTAAATCGAGAAAAAAGTTACAAAGGGCGTACGGCGGATGCCTAGGCTTTGAGAGG
>NZ_JAULRU010000349.1 GCF_030518155.1 Gilvimarinus gilvus
AATACCGACCCCGGCACCAGTACATAATGAAAGTGAGCGACCACAAAGTAAGTGTCGTGATATTGAAAATCTGCCGGGGCTATTGCCAGCATCAGACCGGAAAAACCACCAATAGTAAAAAGCACAACAAAGGCCAGCGAAAACAGCATCGGGGTTTCAAAAGTCATCGAGCCACGAAACATTGTGGCCACCCAGTTAAACACTTTCACACCAGTGGGAACCGCAATAAGCATCGTGGTGTACATAAAGAACAACTCTCCGACCAGAGGCAGCCCCACGGTAAACATATGGTGAGCCCAGACAATAAACGAGA
>NZ_JAULRU010000350.1 GCF_030518155.1 Gilvimarinus gilvus
CCTCGGCTTCACGCAGGCCGCTGCGCAGCAGATCGCGAATGGCCTCCGAGCGCCCTTGATAGCCCTGCGCCTCCACCCGCCGGTCGATGAGATCCAGCAGCTCTTCGTCCAGCGTGATGGTGATCCGTTGCATTTTGTAACTTCCAGTAAGATGATTTTAGATAGACCTCATACCCACCCTTCTTTAGACTACGGCCTCCTTTTAAGTGGGGGACGCAGTGTGAAGCAGCAGCCTGGCAAACGAAAGCCCGCCCTGTGGGGCATCTTCTGGCTCGCGGCGAGCACCTTCGCTCAAGCCGCCGACATCCAGGCGCCAAACCCGACACTGGTGTACTCCTGGCCCGTCAACGCGGGCCCACTCGACCCGCGCGGCTACTCGCCGAATCAGATGTACGCCCAGGCGATGGTGTATGAGCCGCTGGT
>NZ_JAULRU010000351.1 GCF_030518155.1 Gilvimarinus gilvus
AGAACGCTGCGGCGCCATGGATGTGTTGACCGCGCTCGGCCAGGCTGCTGGCATCGGCACTGGACAGTTGGTCCAGGTGAATATTGGCGCCGCTGCCGATGCCGCTGCTGAAGGCGAATACCAGGCCGATCACCAACGCCAGGGTGGTCAGCACTTCAAAGTAGATTACCGACTTCAAGCCGATGCGCCCGACCTTTTTCAGGTCGCCGGCGCCCGAGATACCACTGACCACCACGCAGAACACGATCAGGCCGATGAGCATCTTGATCAGCTTGATGAAGCCGTCGCCTAGGGGTTTGAGTTGTAGCGAAAGGTCGGGGAAGCTGAGGCCGCAGGCAATGCCGAGG
>NZ_JAULRU010000352.1 GCF_030518155.1 Gilvimarinus gilvus
CACATCGACCGGAATGCCGCGACCGTTGTCGCGGACACTGATGGATTCGTCCGGGTGAATAATGACAGTGATGTCATCGCAGTGACCGGCGAGGGCTTCGTCGATCGAGTTGTCGACCACTTCGAAGACCATGTGGTGCAGGCCGCTACCATCATCGGTGTCGCCAATGTACATGCCGGGACGCTTGCGTACGGCATCCAAACCTTTCAGCACCTTGATGCTGGAGGAGTCGTACGTTTGATTTTCGCTCATGCCTTCACTCCCGATGGTCGTGGGTCTGGGTGATACGGCCTTGTTCCACGTGGAACAAAGCAACTGGCGTTTCCGTCTGCCAGCCTTCCCTCAGTAATTCGTGATCTACACAGGTGATGAACACCTGGCAGCGTAATTCTTCAAGCAAGCGGCACAGAGCGCGGCGGTGCTGGTCGTCGAGTTCGGACGGCAAGTCATCCACGAGATAAATACAGTGACCGCGGCGAGC
>NZ_JAULRU010000353.1 GCF_030518155.1 Gilvimarinus gilvus
CCTCGCCCTTGTGGACGACGCCGGCCGGCTCATTGACCCCGCCTGCACCGGTGTACCCGCCCCCCGAAAAGCCTTTAATCAGTGCAAAGGCCGCCAGCAACGCAGTACCGCCAACAATCGCGGCCGCGCCGAAGGAACCGACAGAAGCAACCAGGGCGGCAGGAAGCCATGCCGTCATTGTGGTGCCCGCAGCCGCCACCTGAGCCGACGCGACAGTAGCTGTTGCAGTGAGCGACGATGCCGTGGACGCCGCGTCAGTGGCTAGCTTTGCAGTGGTCTTGGTAGCCTCACTCGCCACGGTAGCTGTGGTTTCGGCTGTAATACCTGCCATTTTCAACGCCTGGACTACGATCCACTTCGCAGCAATGTCGGTCAGCGCACCAAGAACAG
>NZ_JAULRU010000354.1 GCF_030518155.1 Gilvimarinus gilvus
GCAAGTGGCCGCCAACGGCGTAGGTCAGCAGGCCCGAATCCTCGTCTATCACGCCACCTACCATGGTCACGTGCTTGCCCAGCTTGCTGTTGATCAGGCCGCGGTTGATGTGGCTGAGCACTTCCGATGGCTTGAACTCACGCATCTTGTTGCGCTTGAGTTCGAACATGAGGCGTGTGGTCATGAATTTCAACAGCACGGTGACAAAGGCCGACGACGCGCCATGCCCGGAAACATCGGCAAGGTAGAAGGCGATACGCCGGTCATCGACGCGGAAGTAGTCGACGAAATCACCCGACAGGTACAGCGACGGGATGATCTGGTGCTCGAAGGCGAACTCGCCGGCAGCCCATGGGCTTTCCGGCAGCATGTTCATCTGTACTTGGCGGCCGGCGGTCTGGTCTTCCTGCAGCAGGTGCAGGCTGGCCTCCAGTTCGCGGTTGGCGGCTTCGAGCTTGTCGCGGTAGCGCTGGTTTTCCAGCACCAGGCGCGAGCGGTCGAGG
>NZ_JAULRU010000355.1 GCF_030518155.1 Gilvimarinus gilvus
GCTCGACATTGCGGCCAGACACCAGCAGGACGAACCCCGCCAGAAAAAACATACAGGCCAATGGGGTCGAGCAAAGCCCGGTGCGAATAGGGGACATGAGCGTCTTTCCGTCGTTCTTTGTCCGCGTGGCTAAGGCGGGCAGACGACGGAAATTCGTCGGCCTTGTAACAATGGGGTGAAATCACTCGATCCGGGAAACAAGCGAACAAAAAAGGGCGCCCGAAGGCGCCCTTTCGAAATCTTGATCCCGGAAGGCTTATGCCAGCGAGGGGTCGATCTCTTTACAAGCGGTGACCAGGCCTTTGACCGCGTCAACCGACTTGTCGAACATCACTTGCTCTTCTTTGTTCAGCTTGATGT
>NZ_JAULRU010000356.1 GCF_030518155.1 Gilvimarinus gilvus
GACCGCTTTCTTTTTCTCTGAAGAGCTTCGCCCACTTAAACCAAAAGCGATATTATCAAACACATTCAAATGGGGAAAAAGCGCATAATCCTGAAACACAACGCCGATACCCCGCTGCTCAGGCGGCAGGGTAAAATTCAAATCTGAAATCACCTGCCCATTCTGGCTGATACTGCCAGACAGCAAAGGATTAAACCCGGCAATAGCTCGTAATACAGTCGTCTTACCGCACCCACTGGGGCCTAACAGACAAGCGATCTCCCCCGCTTGCAACTGAAAGCTAAGTTGCTCGGTAATCACGGTCTCTCCATAACCGCAGCTAAGAGATTTCAGCTCTAACAGAGGGGGAAGTTCCAACAGGGAGG
>NZ_JAULRU010000109.1 GCF_030518155.1 Gilvimarinus gilvus
CATCACCATGCCTCCAGTAGTTTGCTTAATGGTTGAGGGGTCGGTTCCAACATATCCATACGCACCCAAAACAAGCAAAACTAGGGCGCTAGAAAAACCACTACCCGCTTTTTGTATGAACGTACCAGCAGAGTAAAACAACCCTGTTGCACGACGACCATTTTTCCACTCTGAATAATCAGCCGTATCTCCGAGCATGCTAAAGGTCAACACCGACATAAAGGCGGCAAAGAACTCTGCGGCACAGCCCAGAACGAATACCTGAACGACATCGTCCGGACCAAAAAACGCTATGCAATTGGTAAGCGCGCCGCTAATGATTAGCGAAGCGATAAATAGCGCTTTCTTGCCTACTAATCTCGAAAAATAACCCCAGCACCATAACCCAAGGCTTGTTCGTCAACAAATCTATAAGGTCGCTCTGTGAATGGGTAGTTTCACTTTCAGGCTTCGCCACCAAGCGCTTTGTAGTGGCATAGTTAATTTGGCCACCTAATTAGAGGTGATATGATCACTTCTTAGACACATAGGTGACCAATGAGCAAACGAACAAGACCAACTTTTAGCCCCGAGTTTAGATTGGAATCGGCCCAGCTGGTAGTCGATCAAGGTCGGACGGTTAAGGAAGCTGCTGAAGCGATGGGGGTCGGGCAGTCCACAATGGACAAATGGGTTAGACAGCTTCGTCTGGAGCGTGAAGGCGGTAAGCCTGCCGCCACACCCATGACTCCAGATCAGCGCCGGATACGAGAACTTGAACGTCAAATTCAGCGCATAGAGGAAGAAAAAGATATTTTAAAAAAGGCTACCGCTCTCTTGATGTCGGACTCACTAAACAATTCTCGATGATTGAGAACCTCAAGAAGAGCCACAGCGTTGCCCGAGTTTGCGAGGTGTTCGGAGTCCATCGCAGCAGCTACAAGTACTGGCAGGCTAAGCCCAAGACGCCGAGTGTGGACCAAATAAAGCTACAAAGTGAGGTTCGCTTGGCGCATGGATTAAGTCGAGGCTCCGCTGGAGCGCGAACCATTGCCAGCATAGTCTCTGCCAGAGGGTTACCTTTGACCCGGTACCGTGCGGGCAAGTTGATGAAAGCCCTGGAGCTGGGAAGTTGCCAGCTCCCTACCCATCGTTATAAAACGGGCAGCCAGGAACACATAGCGATACCGAATACGCTGAACCGAGAGTTTTCTGTTTCAAAGCCCAATACAGTTTGGTCTGGTGATGTCACCTACATTTGGATTGGTGAACGGTGGGCATACTTGGCTGTGGTGCTGGATCTATACGCGAGGAAGCCTGTGGGTTGGGCGATGTCATTGTCGCCTGATAGTGAATTGACCGGACGAGCCTTGGAGATGGCTTACGAGTCCCGAGGTCGGCCTGATGGAGTGATGTTTCATTCCGATCAGGGCTGTCACTATACGAGCCATCAATTCAGGCAGCGATTATGGCGCTACAAGATTAAGCAAAGCATGAGTCGCCGTGGTAATTGCTGGGATACTCAGTTTACTATACTCACGACATCACACCGATCTGACCCGTGCTGGGATTGGCTAAAGTGCCTTCGCGTTGACCTGTCGACCGGTGTTGGTGTCCCCGAGTGTTACCGGGCCCAGCGTCTGTGACCTAATAGGAGCTTTGTTCTGCACCGTGAGTGTCCTGTCCTGCGAATGGGGTTGGCAATGCATCACATTATTGCAGGGTGGAAGTTTCTGATGAATAAAAACCATGATCAAAATGAAATTATCTTGGGTGTTGATACCCATCTAGATGTTCACGTGGGAGCCCTAATTAACACGGCAGGAAAACTGCTGGGCACGCTATCAATCTCAGTTAATACGCAGGGTTATCTAGATCTTTTGAGCTGGGCATCTTCGTTTGGTGAGTTAAAGCGGGCGGGTCTTGAGGGCACCGGTACTTATGGAGTTGGCTTGTGTCGTTTATTAACTGATAACGGCGTATCCGTGTTTGAAGTTAATCGCCCCGATAGAGTGGCCAGAAGATGCAGAGGTAAATCCGACCCGATTGACGCAGAGAATGCCGCAAGATCGGTTTTATCTGGTTTATCTACAGCTATACCTAAGCAGCATGCTGGGGCTTGTGAGGCTATGAGGATAGCTTCGGTAGCCCGTAGAAGCGCTGTTAAAGCACGAACACAGGCAATAAACCAGGTGCGTGCCATACTGGTCAGCGCTCCCCAGAATATTAGAGAGAAGCTTTGGCGGGTTAAGGCCTCAGATTGCGTTAAAGCCTGCATTAAATCTCATAAGTTTGGTGAAAGCCCATTACTAATAACATTACAAAGCACACTTAAGTGCCTAGCAAAAAGATGGATAATGCTATCTTCAGAGCTCCAGGAGCTGGATAAACAACTTGAGCAATTGACTCAGAGTCACGCGCCAAAATTGCGCAGTCGTTTCGGTGTTGGCCCAAATACCGCAGCCATATTGTTGTCGGTAGCAGGTGATAATCCAAAACGACTCAAAAGTGAAGCGGCTTTAGCATCACTCTGTGGCGTCAACCCATTACCCGCTTCATCAGGTAAAACAGTGCGACATCGCCTGAATCGAGGCGGTAGCAGAGTCGCCAATAATGCTCTCTGGATAATCGCCATGGTTCGGATGAGAAGCGATGCTCGTACTCGAATTTATGTAGAGCGTCGAACGAATGAAGGGCTTTCAACCAAAGAAATTCAGCGTTGTTTGAAACGTTATATCGTCAGAGAGCTATACCCGCTAATACTGGGGGATTTAGAAAATACAGGTGAGCTGTTGACATAGGAGCGTCAATGCACCAATGGAACGTTTCTTTAGGAGCTTAAAAACGGAGTGGCTACCGACAATCGGCTACAAAAGTTTTGGCGAGGCACAGCGCTCGATCGCAGAATACATTACTGGCTACTACAGTCAGGTACGACCACACAGCAACAACAAAGGAGTGAGTCCAAATGCAGCTGAACAGTTGTACTGGGCAGCCTCCTAAACTGTGGCCAAATTTACTTGACCACTACACTTTACAAAAGCACCCGCATCACAAAGAGCAACGATAAAAATAATACCCATGTAGATAGGGTTGAATGAGGGTATTACAGCCAACTCCTTAGTAAGAAGAATCTATCATATTAAAGAGTTCCAGAATAATACAAGAAGACCTAACAAAAACCGGAAGTATCAATCTAACATTTAGTCAGAATTAGCACTTAGGAAATCGCGACGCATGTTATTACATCTGAACTATCGAACATGTACAAGACTTCCACGGCACTGGGCAACTCATACTGCTGGCGAAAATCACTATCTAGAACAAAGACAGCAGTTTTTCTATCGACATCGATCCTTACAAGTTTAGCCATAGAAAAATCAAAATATTTTCCAACCTTTGGAAAAAATGCTTTGAAAATACTCTCTTTTGAAGAAAAACAAACGCTAAATGCAACAACAAAAGAAAGATTAATGTGCCGTATAACGCCAATTTCATCAAAATCCAAAATTAATGATTGAATTTCTTCTATAGTTTCTTCATTTAGGGTTTTCTCTATATCCACACCAAGATAGGAACATATCTGTTTTTTTGAAGCTATTGCTACGGATGAACTATCATTGTGACTAATGGATCCTATGTACCCATCGGGCCATAAAGGTTGCCTATTGCTCGCAACACCCACCTTTCCTGAACACTCCCCAGCCAAAGAAAGCGAACGCCTTGCACAGTATCTTCCTGCTAAAAATTCTGCCTGCCTTTTGAACACAGCTGAGGAAACGCAAGGCGGAATATCAATATTAAACTCATGATAAAGAGCCATTGAGTACTCGCTCAACGCAAAGCGGCACTTTACTATATTAACCGGAAAATTTTCAAAAACAGTAAAAGCAACTTCACTATCTATAAAGCAAGTCAAAATTTCTCCCAACAATTCGACATCATCAAATTGTGCGCATCAAGATTACCAACGCATTCTGACATTTCTAATTCGAACAACGCTAATCGACAATGCAACCGTAATCCAATCGAATCAACTGATCAGCACAATCAAAATATCTATCGTCATGAGAAATAACAATTACAATCTTACCCTTTTCCTTAAGCATAGGAAGAATGTCTCGATAAAATATTTCCTTAAAATCAGGATCCTGATCAGCGGCCCATTCATCAAACAAACATATTTTCGTATTTTCGAGCAACAAGCAGAATAATGCCAACCTTTTACGCTGGCCATCAGAAAGACCTAACGTTGAAAAGGACCCGTCCTTCAAATTCACCTTCTCATTCATTCCGAGTAACGACAAGTACTCATTGGCCTTGTATTCGTCGTAACTCTGAAATATTCGATTGAAAAGGAAAAAATCCATATATATAGCCGAAATTTTTTCTCTTGCAGACCCAAGATTTTCGGGGCTTATCATTTCATCATTGAAGTACAACGCACCTGAGGTTGGGGCTTGGTGGGTAGTAATGATCTTTGCAAGGGTAGACTTTCCCGATCCATTACCACCAACTATAAAAGTGACTTTCCCCTCTTCAAATTTAATGTTTATATTTGAAAGACAAAATGCAGAACTATTGCTTGGGTACTCAAAGCACACATTTCTCAAACTAATATTGCTTACATCTGAAGAATTTAGCGAAGCACTTCCAACACTTTCCGGTCTATACAAACGATAAAATTCATTTAGCCTTGAAAGAGCAACCTTACCCGGCGCAAGCTGCCCTACCCCCATCAAAAGGGAGCCCACTGGTGAGGTTAGATACAACAAAGCCATAACTACACCAAACAGCTCCGTAGAACTTACAGATAAAACGTAAGGAATATGAAAAACAGTTACACCTACCACAAGAAAGGCGACGATACTTCCGTAACTTTCTGCCACTGACCAAACCCTAAAGCCTTTCATCCTGTGTCGATAGCTTGAACTTTCCGGCCACGTCAATTGTTGACGAAGGTAATGCTCCAGCTTTTCTTCATTAAGCTTTAGCTCTTTCACTCCAAAGATCAGCCCTCTAACCCCCTCCTGCGTTTTATCAACTTCCGCCCTTGAAGCGGAAAAGTGCTTTATGCTAAGACTCACTATGATCTGATATACAAAACCGAACACCAACAAGCAAAGTAGAACAAAAACAAATATTTTTACATTTATAAAAAACAAATAGGCTAAACATCCCACTATGGCGAAAAGATTTGTCATGATGGTAGATATATTAATAGCCGCATTTATAATTTCAGGAACATCAACACTAATTAGGTTAACAATTTTTGACTGCCCGAGAGAAAGGAGTCTGGCATAACTCAACTGAGATACAGCGTTATATAGCCCAACTTTTAAATGAAAGTTTGCTTTACTAGCAACGTATGCAGATACCAACATGGACACTGCCTTTGTGGACATTACTGCCGCGCATGTAACAAAGAAAACCATAGCAAGACTGCGAGTAGGCGAATCAAATATGTGTGTATTCTCTAATCCAATTTTGTCAGGTATAGAAATTACCGAATTAACGCCATACATTATAAATGGAATTAGAAGCGCATACCCTATCCCGGACACGCCCCCCAACAGCATAGAGAGGAAGTAAAGGTTTGGCTTGGATCCCCACATCACACTTGACAGGCTACTAAACTTCACGTCAGTCTCCTATAGCTGGCATGAAAGTAACTCCCGATTGAAACTGAGGCACGCCAAAAGTGTAAATATGGCCATCGCCGAAGTCATCCATCATGTCGTCGTAGTGACGACTGAATATATTTCCTGACTGCCCTGTTGGCAGTGCATAACCAAGAGACACACTCTTGCTCATATCCGCGATTTGGCGGTAGACTGGCCCTACATATTGCTGGTACTTGTTTAATTCTTCTAAACTGTAAGGCGCCACATTTAGCGTTTCCACTCCACCACTTGAAGCCCTAGAACGATGAAAAGCCGGTGACCAGAAAGACTCCCCTGCACTTTGCAGCATAGAACGATGCTTCTTTTTGCTGAGAGGATAATGAGGGTAATGAGACTTGTGTAAATCCCCCCACGCCCAATCTTCAATATTTGAAGAAAGACGCTTAATCAGTTCTACTTGAGATATATTTACAGCCCTGAGAAATATATCATCGCAACTTTCAATAATTTTGGTATACAAATCATCACACCAAGGGTTGTCGGGATTATGCAATGCATTCGCTACGAGCCTCATAGTATTTTGTTTAAGAATCACACCAAGAGCGGCTGCGCCGTTCCCTTTTCTATCAAGAACTCCATAGTCGTCTATGAGCATCTCGTTATAGAAATTTCCAATAACTACAGAATAGAATGCACCACCTTTACTACCAACGCTCAACTGTCCATCCCAACCACTAACAGCTTTCTTTAGACCATTAATTTTTATATGTTTATCGCTAATTGAGAGTAGCTTCTCCTTAAACGAAAGGTAATATGGGGCTTGCACATCCATCTGAATAGACTTCATGTCACTATTTTTCATGCGCCCCAACGAATCGCTTAATAGTTGATAAATTCTGTCATGCCTAATACTTTCCGCCCAATCATTGGTCAAATGATACGAATATGATTCTGGTGATATATTATTGTTAGCAGCTACAATAATACCGCTTTTGGGATTGAAAACTTTAGGCCAATCTTCACGTGGCACCCAACCACTCCAGCCCCACTGGCTTGACCAACCTGGCACCGGGACTGAACCACTACCTTTAACTCTTATCGGTATGGCCCCCGGGGCTACACGACCAATATTGCCTTGTACATCGGCATAAATAAAAACCATTACTGGAGAAACATAGCCCACTAGTGCATCATTAAAGCTATTCCAGTCTCGTGAATAGCCAATATTTAAATAACTTTTGAAAGTCCCGCCGTCATCGCTATACGCAGACCAGCGGAAACTATAACTCGCATCCTTTCTACCAGCCCCCAACAAATCGCTAATAATTGGTCCATTTTCTGTACGGCGCACTACAAAATCGTAACTCTGCTGCCGGTCCACAAGGAAGTCCTTTTTAATTTCAACACTATGCTTGACTACGTCGACATTTCTATAGCTTCCATCATACATATATTGCAAATCATTCACTGGATTAATCTTTTCGATAAAAAGATCTTGTGTATCTACTTTAGACGCCGTTGCCCCCCATGCGACAAATTTGTTTCTACCAATTACAACAAAGGGTAACCCTGGAATTGTAGCGCCTTTAACATTCAGACCGCCCCCTTTTATACTTGCCATGTAAAATGTGCTTGGTATGGTATTAGCTAAGTGAGGATCATTGACAAGAAGAGGAGCTTTGGATTTTGTATGCCGCCCCGAGACCGCCCAACCGTTACTACCTAGAGACTTATATTGATCTTTTAGAATGGAGGGAACCTTTTCCAATAGTTGAGCATAATCTAAATCAGCATCATGAAGAACTAACTCTGAAACATGCGCCATAATATGATTTGTTTTGGAAAGCCCGTATTCCGAAATTAGAGCAGATCGAAGGAGCTCTTCTTGAAAGTTGAAAGATAGCTGTAGCTGCATACCCTTCATAACAAGCAAGGTATCCAACGCGGTCCACGGTTCTGGCTTTACACCCTTAATATAATACTCAGGAGGCAGCCTACTTAAATCAGCTATACCCTTATTAACTCCCGCTACATAGCTATTTAGAACTATTCTTTCCTTCCCCTGTATACCCGCCAGACTCTTCGATGCACTTTCTTTAGCACCGATCGTCCGCATAAAGATGTCGGAGGGTAGCGACTCCTTTCCCAGAACAGCACTAAGAGTTCCAGCTACAAATCTCCTGTTCATATCCATCTGCCAAAGTCGATTTTGCGCATGCACATAACCAAGTGCAAAATAGGCATCGTCATCATATTTTGCTTTAATGTACGGGACGCCATTCTCATCATAAGTTAATAAAACGACATCCCGAATAGCGGCACTAAGAACTTTACCTGACGTAATCGGAAGGCTACCAGAGAACCAAGTAAATATCCCCAAAATGGAAATGGCGACTGGAGCAACAACCAAGAGCAGAAATCTCACTACAAACGGATGCCGAATTAGGCCGATCAACGGACGAGCCAAAATATCACTAATTTTACGTATATATTTATTCATTAACTGTAGCCGAAAAAGGATTTTTGACAGTTACTTATTTACGAACTGAATCTTCTATAAACTGTCGAATATCACAAAATATTCTATCTATGTACAATGCACTGTAAAGTCTATGGTTATAGCCAAAGTCAAAAATCAGCTGCCCCTTGATGAGGGTTACCCCCAATATTATTTTTTCCATCTTAGTGTTATCTGACGAAAACTGGGTTAAGTTCCCGCGGAGCGTTTTAATTTCTTTAACATATTCATCTTCTTCCATTTCTTCATGGGAGCCTTGAAAGTTTAGTATTATTTCTGGCTCTGGAAAATTGTTAAACTCTCTACGAATAGAATCATCAGAATGATAATGTTTAATAATAGTTAAACCTAAACCATCTCTTGGGGTAGATTTTATCTGGCGAAATACGTCTTGCACCCTGTCCTTAGTTACATCACTTTCACTAGCCATATCCAGCATATAAATATGACTAAGTGTTAACCAGCCAATCGTTCTAGAAACATCGCCATTTACATCAACATTTCTTCCAGCACCAACCACATTTACTTGTTGCCATGACCCCTCCCGCTTTGCTACAGCCGTTAATAGCGAGGAAATCAAAAAGGCAACCATCGGAACTTCAAAATCTTCATGCACAGCCTTCAAAAGAAGATCTGTCTCACTTTTTGAGATTTTATATTCAATATTGCTGTAGGAATCCACACGAAAAGAATCTTCTGTTGCTTCAAACTCAGTACGAAGTGGCTTTATTTCTCTCCACGGCCTACTTCTCCAGTAACTAAAGCATTCATCGCTTTCTTTGCTATCTGCGAGTTTTTCAAGCTCTTTAACCCACCGTTGGACCGAAGTTGTCTTCTTAGGTAGCTCGTACAAAACTCCGTCATTTTCAGCCTCATATAATCGGTGTAAATCGCCAAAAAAAATAGGAATGGAATAACCATCTAACACTAGATGATGAATATTGAAAGAAAGTAGCCAGCCAGCATTACCCAAAAAATATGCTTCGACTTTGAACAGTGGAGCGGCGCACAAATTTAAACCACTTTTGCTTGATTGAATAACCTGCCGGGATATTTTTTCTTGTTGCAACCGTCCATCCAGCTTAGACATATCGAATATTCTCAAAGGAATTTCTATATCAGAAAGGGGGCAAAGATACTGTTCCACTTTATCATTAAGAAATCTAAAATATGATTTAAGAATATCGTGATGCGCAATGAGACGACGTAATGCATACCTAAAGGCATCGACATTAAAAGACTGCATCCGATAAAACATTCCTCCCATGTCACCTCTTTCGGGATCATTCTTTACCTCTCCAAAAAACCATTTTTGAGACGCAGTTAGTGGAATTCGCCCCACAAACTCTTTGCTCTCATGTATAGATTCACCAGCTAGGTCTTGCCAGCAACGAGCTAACTCTGCTAGCGATACGCACGTAATAACATTTTGTGCGGATACTCGCCCTCCTTTTTCGCCCGCAAGAGCAACGACTCGAATAGCTTTAAGTGAATCCCCCCCAAGAGCAAAAAAGTTGTCGTGTATGCCAACACGCTCCACCCCTAGCACCTGCTCCCAGATTGAACACAACATAGACTCCACTTGCGTGCGGGGGGCTTCATAGCCAACTTGCATGGACGACACGTCCGCCGCCGGTAACGCTCCCCGATCAACCTTGCCATTTGAAGTAAGCGGCAACTGTTCAAGCTCGACGAATACAGAGGGCACCATGTACGATGGTAAACTCGATTCCAGCGCCCGTTTAACATCCGATACCAGCGCATCGAATTGAGCCGACTGAAATTCAGAATCGAACGATTCGTGTGATCGAACCACATACGCAACCAGAATCTTGTCTGACCCATCACCCTGCGCCACAACCACGGCATCCTTGACGCCTACCTGCGTGGTTAAAGTCGACTCAATCTCACCAAGCTCGATACGAAACCCTCGAATCTTGACCTGATGATCAATTCTTCCTAAGTACTCGAGATTGCCATCCTCCCGCCATCGAACCAGATCTCCGGTTTTATACAGACGTTTACTGCTGGAAGGATCCGATGAATCATAAAACGGGTTTGCAATGAACTTCGCGGCGGTTAATTCGTGCTGATTTAAGTAGCCCCGAGCCAACCCCGGTCCACCTATGCACAACTCTCCCGGCACCCCAATAGGGTTGAGCATTTTTTGATCATCTAGAATATAGAGCTTATCTGCGTATGGACTCTTTCCGATCGGTATTGAGCCCGAATACTCACCCTCAATGACTTTAAATACCGTACTCCATACAATGGCCTCTGTTGGACCATACTCGTTAAACAACTGTACAGATGATCCAAACGTACTAACGTGCTCATCAACCGTTGCCGGAGGCAAAGATTCTCCAGCGACAATGACATTCCTAAGACTCTTTAACGCATTCTCACACCCCGGGAAACTCAGAATTTGCCGGTAAAAAGACGGCGTTGCAATCAGTAAATCTACAGCGTTCTCTTGTACTATATGCAAGATATGCGACAGCTCTTTAACCTCGCGACTATTCGGCAAAATCAACTTCGCGCCGGCACTCAGAATCCAGAAAACTCCAGCCACAGAGCTATCAAAGCTGATAGAGCTGAGCATTAAGAATGAGCTTACCAACTTATCGTAAAACTCGTCTCTAGATGTATTCGAGAACATAAGCCCCTTGTGCTCTACCATTACGCCTTTCGGCGTTCCGGTAGACCCTGAGGTATAGATCACATACGCAAGGTGAGAGGACGTAAGACCCAACCCCTGAGCCGGTAAGTTACGTATGCTTTGCCCGGCCAACTGATCCCGAAATAACACATCATCAAACAGTAAGGCCTGCGCTTGACTGATCCCTGTGCGCTCTAGTAAGGACGAGTGTGTCAAAACTGTACCCAGACTCGCGTCCTGCAACATGTATGCTATGCGCGATGACGGGTAGTCCGGATCAATCGGTACATAGGCACCTCCGGCCTTAATAATTCCCAAAAGG
>NZ_JAULRU010000357.1 GCF_030518155.1 Gilvimarinus gilvus
CCTCATCGTCCAATACTATCTTACTGAAGCATCTAGGGCCATCTGGCATGTAACTAAGCAATGGCTCGCTAATGGACTCCTTCAAGTTAAAAGCTGGCGATTTATCAATCACATTTAACACTTTGTAGCCAGTATAGGCAACCTCACCTATCAGTAGATCCGCATCCACGAACTGAACACCAGAAATTCCTTCTGCCTTCATTAATTCGTAGAGCCTAGGCGAAATCAAATTCGGGCCGTCACTGTAAAAAAAATCATAGCTCAAGAGTTTTGAGAAGCTGACCCTTTTTGATGCCTCGAAGCAGACCTTTATATCCTTGCTTACAGCCACACCCTCTTTAAATACCCCAGATTCCTCACCCGACAACATCTTTATCTTCAGCCAGTAACTCTCGGGGTAATCTTCTGAAATAGAAAGTATAAAGTTTTTAGCCACAAGTTGCCCCTCTTACAGAGTTTTTATT
>NZ_JAULRU010000358.1 GCF_030518155.1 Gilvimarinus gilvus
ACTCATATCACGGTCTGAGGGTGAAGAATGGATTTCTCAATTATACTCCGCTCATGCGACCCCCACAGCAAATGGAGATAGAAGCAAAGTAATTCAAGCATATCGAATTGCCAGCTTATTCCAAGAAACGGGACAGTATGATGACGCTCGATACGCTTGGGAAGCGCTCACAAAGGTCTTAGGCGAAAACGCTTATTGCACTTGCAAACTAGCTGAAAGCTATCTTCTTGAAGAAAAATCAGTAATCGCTCTCGACCTATATCAACGTGCAGCAGGGCTGAATCTGAATTTCAGCTGGGCGCATTTAGGTATCAGCGTATGCCAGAGGTTGATGGGGAACATTATCGCGGCAGAAAACTCACTGGCGTTTGCACAAGCACTACCTAAACGTGGGGAAATAGCCAAACATCTGCAGTTAGTCAGCATGGACCTGCTACCGAACAGAGTTGAGCGTTTGATCGCACAAAAGGATCGAGCAGGCGCCTTGGAACTTCTTTACAAAATCTTGCTATCCAATCCGCAACAAATGTATGC
>NZ_JAULRU010000359.1 GCF_030518155.1 Gilvimarinus gilvus
GGAAAGCTGGTTAAAGACAAACGCATCATTCAAATTAATCAAGATATCACCGAAATCAGTAAAAACTTTCATCCTACCGTCGCGTTGGCGGCCGATGCGAAGCTAACTGCTGAAAATATTATTTTCTGGTTGGATGAAGCGGAGATTCCACCCAGTGAATTTACCCGTGAACTGGAACCTTTCTCCCTCAATAAGCATCCGGCTACTCCGGCTAAAAGCGGGGTGGATGGAAGCTTAAATTATATTGAAGCACTTGAGAAGCTCGAAAAGGCTCTGCCGACAAATCGAGTTCTGACCACTGATGGCGGGCGGTTTATGACTGAGG
>NZ_JAULRU010000569.1 GCF_030518155.1 Gilvimarinus gilvus
TGTCAGAGCTTAGAGCCGGAGTCGGCAGCCTGTTTTTAGAAAGGCGTTCGAGACCAACAACGCCTCGAACGGTTAAGATATCAAAGACTCGCTATCCGGTGGATCGCAATGCTGCTCCTCTTAAGTGAACAGCATTGCGCCGATTGGCGGGCTTGGTCATTAAGGCATCTGGTCGACTTCTTCGCCTTCTTTTTCCGGGGGCATCAGATCCTCTTTGTCCACGCTGAGCCACATCAGAGTATTCGCTGAAACATACACAGATGAATAGGTACCAACAATAACACCGACTATCAGCGCCAAGGCGAACCCGCTGATCAATTCGCCGCCAAAAACATACAGCATAACCAGTACCAGCAGTGTGGTTAACGATGTAATAAAGGTACGCTCCAGGGTTTGAGTTAGGGATGCATTGATAATGTCAGCCGGAGCACCTTTGCGCATTTTGCGAAAGTTCTCCCGAATCCGGTCAAATACAACAATTGTGTCGTTGAGTGAGTAACCAATCACGGCAAGTACCGCAGCAAGAACGGTCAAGTCGAAATCCAGTTGAAACAGAGCAAAAAATCCCAGCACTATTATGACATCGTGCACCAATGCCAGCACCGCGCCGACTGAGAACTTATACTGAAAGCGAACCGCCACATACAGCATGACCACGATCAGAGCCACCAGCATCCCGATACCGCCCTCGTCACGCAGCTCGGCGCCGATTTGCGGCCCGACATACTCGCTTCTACGCAACTCAACTTCGCTGGAAGTATCCTGCGCCAACACCTCTAGCAATTCTTGGGTGTAGGCCGCGTCCAGATTGTTTTCGATTAAAACGCGCAACCCCTGCTCGGAATCGCTCACCTGAACCTGGCCGAAAAGATGTTCTGGTAACAACTGAGCCCGATCAAAATCACTTTCCTGCAAGCCGGCAATAACCAACTCTTGGGAAAATCCACCGACATCGCGAGGCGCTCGGTTTACGGCCACCAATTCAGTGCCAGTCGCGGTCTCAGCCAACCGCTTGCGTAAAGCGCTTTCACCGCCGTCGGCCATTGCCCCCTGGGTGCGAATCAGCACTTCGGTATCGGAGCCAAACAGCACGGCTACAGGGTTCTGTAGCCCCTGCTCATTTAGAATACTCCGAATCCTGGGAATATCCGCAGGCTTCGAGAAACTCACCTCAACCTGAGCGCCGCCGGTAAAATCCAGCCCCAACTTAAGCCCATTTACAGCCAAAGCGCCAATGGCCACCACAAGTAAAATGACCGAGAGGGCTGTCGCCGGAATCCGGGCGCCCATAAAATTTAGAACTTTCTGTGAAGACATGGCCTCGCCCCTTAAATCCAGATTTTGTTCAGGTTTTTACGACGACCGTAGACCAAATTGGTCAACGCACGAGTGCCCATAATCGCGGTAAACATGGAGGTTAAAATACCGATCGACAGGGTGACAGCAAAACCTTTTACCGGCCCAGAGCCAATGGCGTACAAGATAACGGCAACAATCAAGGTGGTAACGTTGGCATCCAGAATAGTGACGTAAGCGCGATCGTAACCCGCTGATATCGCCGCCTGCGGGCTTGCCCCCCCCTTCAGCTCCTCGCGTATTCGCGCGAAGATCAACACATTGGCGTCTACCGCCATACCAACGGTCAGTACGATACCCGCAATACCTGGCAGTGTCAGTGTCGCTCCCATAAGTGACATCACAGACACAAGCATTAAAACATTCACAAACAGCGCGACATTGGCAAAAATTCCAAACACTTTGTAGTACACGAGCATAAACAGCAGCACCAGTGCCATGCCCCACTGCAAGGACTTCACGCCGAGCTGAATATTTTCAGCCCCAAGCGACGGCCCAATCGTACGCTCTTCGACAAAGTACATGGGAGCCGCCAGTGCACCGGAGCGCAACATCAAAGCTAATTCTGAGGCAACCGTAGGGGACGCGAGCCCGGTAATGCGAAATTGCACACCCAACGCGCCCTGAACGGTGGCTAGGTTGATGAGATTCTTTTCTACGTACTGCTCGGCAACCTGTACCTCTTCGCCCTGCTCATTAACTTCGGTGTGCATACGGGATTTGTACTCAATAAAGAGCACGCCCATACTGCGCCCCACGTTGGAGCGCGTGGCGTGGTTCATTTTGGTACCACCCAAACTGTCCAAAGTAATATTTACTTGCGGCAGACTGGTTTCCGGATCAAGCGAAGCGTTGGCATTAGCTACATGATCACCGGTCAGAATAACCTTTGATTCAAGGTTCACGGGGCGGCCGCGATATTCAAATTGCTCCGTAGTGGAAACCAGCGCGTCGCGCTCAGCCTCCAGGCGAAACTCCAAATTGGCCGTTTTACCAATAACCCGCTTTGCCTCAGCGGTGTCTTGCACGCCGGGCAATTGAACAATTATACGATTGCGCCCCTGGCTTTGAACAATCGGCTCAGACACACCCAGCTCATTAACCCGCTTGCGCAAAGTGGTTAAGTTTTGACTGAGCGCGTACTGCTCAATCTCACGCTGCGCCGTTTCATTAAGCGACGCTTCAAACAAGAATCGTCCGTTAGCTTCGGGCAGGTCGGTATTGAACAGCATTTGCCGGAAATCGCGGCGCAGCTCTCTTATTGCCTGATCACGCAACTCTTCATCGCGGAACTCCCCACGAATAACCAGGCCATCTAACTCAAAGCGGGAGTAGCGGATACGCGCATCGCGCAGTTTGTCTTTCATTTCATCCGCACTGGTTTCCTGACGCTTGGCGATCGCCGAATCGATATCGACTTCAAGCAAGAAATGCACACCACCACGCAAGTCGAGGCCGAGCTTCATCGGCTCACCACCAAGCCCAGCCAACCACTCAGGCGTCGTCGGAGCTTGATTCAGGGCCACAATGTAATCGCCACCTAAAGCCTGCTGGACAACTTTTTTCCCATGCAGCTGATCTTCACCCGTAGCAAAACGTAATTGTGCACTGCGTTCACTGTGAACGGGTTGAAAATATTCAACCCCGGCCGCATCGAGCGCAGCCTCGGCCTTGCTCAGCACGGGCTGGCCAATAGACATATCACCCGAGCTGCCGGAAATCTGGATAGCATCATCCGGTGGATAAAGGTTGGGCGCTGCGTAAACAAAGCCAAGTATTGCAACAGCAACAATCAGCAGATACTTCCAGGCTGGATAGCGGTTTGACATACGAAAGTCCATCGTGGGCACTGAAACGAGCAAAAGACAAGCATCAGGCAAATTATTTTCATCTATTCGAGCCTATATGGGACTGATTGCCGTATTCTCAAGTCCCAAGGCTCACTTGGAGGCGGATTATACCGAAACTGCCAGTAACAACAATGAATGCGCTTAAGGCGCTGGCGGCACCGCCAGCCCTTGCTTGCCATAAAAGTCGCTCAAAAACTGATCCATTGCTCCCTGCTCTATGGCGCTGCGTAGGCGACTCATTAAATTCTGGTAGTAGCGCAGGTTATGAATTGTATTCAACTGAGCCCCGAGAATTTCCCCACATTTGTCGAGATGGTGCAGATAGCTTCGACTGAAGTGGGTGCAGGTGTGACAATCACACTCGGCATCCAACGGACCGGTGTCATGTCGATGTTTGGCGTTGCGAATTTTAATAACTCCCTCTGCCGTAAACAGGTGACCATTTCGCGCATTGCGGGTAGGCATAACACAATCAAACATATCTACGCCGCGCCTAACCGCCTCCACAATATCAGCCGGCTTACCAACCCCCATTAGGTATCGGGGTCGCTCTGCGGGCATCTCCGGCGTCATATGCTCTAACACTCGCAGCATATCTTCTTTTGGCTCTCCCACCGACAAACCACCAATGGCGTAACCGTCGAAACCAATTTCGGCCAACCCTTGCAGAGACTCGGTGCGCAGATGCTCATACATCCCACCTTGCACAATGCCAAACAGTGCTGCGGGATTATCACCGTGAGCGTCTTTTGATCGCTTGGCCCAGCGCAGCGACAGTTCCATGGATTGACGCGCCTCATCCGGGGTTGCCGGGTACGGTGTGCACTCGTCGAATATCATCACAATATCGGAACCCAAGTCTGCCTGAACCTGCATAGAAAGCTCAGGATCCATAAACACCTTACTGCCGTCTATGGGCGAGCGAAACGAAACCCCCGCTTCGGTAATCTTGCGCAACTTACCTAAGCTAAACACCTGGAAACCGCCGGAATCGGTCAAAATCGGGCCATCCCACTGCATAAAATCATGCAAGTCACCGTGGGCCTTAACCACCTCCGTGCCGGGGCGCAGCATTAGGTGAAATGTATTGCCGAGAATAATCTCAGCGCCGATTTCGCGAATCTCACGCGGCGCCATCCCCTTCACCGTCCCGTAGGTTCCCACCGGCATAAAAGCGGGGGTTTGCACCTTGCCGCGTGGAAACGTTAACTCACCGCGGCGGGCACGCCCTTCGGTGGCATTTAAGGAAAAGCTCATATGGCATTGACGGGTCATAATCGGCTCGCTCTTACTCTGATCCTGGGGTTAAGTGCTCGGGCACCGGCTATTCTTGTGGCGGCGGCAAATCAGGTGTGTCACTGCGCTGTATAAACATTGCATCGCCGTAGCTGAAAAAACGGTATTGTTGCTCAACCGCGTGCCGATAAGCCCGCATTGTATTGCGGTAACCTGCAAATGCTGACACCAGCATAAGCAGCGTCGACTCTGGCAAATGGAAATTGGTGATCAAACAGTCAATGACCTTAAAACGGTAACCCGGATAGATAAAAATGTCAGTCTCCCCCTGATACGGCGCCAATTGCCCACCATGGGCACGAGCCGCAGATTCGAGACTGCGTACAGAGGTCGTCCCCACAGCTATGACACGACCGCCCCGGGCTCTGGCCGCCGCAACCTTTTGGCAAACCTCATCGCCTACCTCTACCACCTCGGTGTGCATTGCGTGGTCTTGTATATCGTCGACTTTGACGGGCTGGAACGTTCCCGCACCTACGTGCAGGGTAACAAACGCTTGATCCACGCCAGCGGCCTCTAGATCTTTGAGCATAGCCTCGTCAAAGTGTAAGCCGGCCGTAGGGGCCGCAACAGCACCCGCTCTATTGCCGTAAACCGTTTGGTAGCGCTCCTTATCTTGCTCTTCATCGGCGCGCTCAATATACGGTGGCAGAGGCATGTGGCCTACACGATCAAGCAATGGCAAAACAGGCTCGGCGAACTCCAACACAAACAGCGCCCCTTCCCGGCCGGTCACCGCAACGAGACTGCCATCATCCAGTACTAAATTGCTGCCGGGCCTGGGCGAGCGACTGGATCGGGTATGGGCCAAAACACGGTGCTCCGTTAGCACCCGTTCTACTAATATTTCGACCTGCCCGCCGGTTTCCTTTTTGCCAAATAAACGCGCCGGAATGACACGTGTATCGTTAAATATCATCAAATCACCAGGCTTTACCAAGCGCAGTAAATCGGCAAAAGTCTCATCTTTGAGCTCCCCGTCATTGCCGTTGAGACACAGCATCCGACTGCCTCTGCGCTGTGCTGTTGGGTGATTGGCGATCAATTGATCGGGTAAAGAGTAGTGAAACTGCTGGCGCTGCATAATAAATGTGCGGTTGGTTTGATTGAGGCGCGCAAGATTAGCTCAAAAGCCGCTTAGTTGCCAGTATTGTGCAAATTGCTGGTTGACGGCGCAAAACTCGCTGATATAATCACGCCCACTTTGCCAGAGTGGTGAAATTGGTAGACACAGGGGATTCAAAATCCCCCGCCCTTAAAAGCGTGCCGGTTCGAGTCCGGCCTCTGGTACCATCAACACCTAAAAAAAGCCCTTAAGGGGCTTTTTTTATGCCTGCCGTATAAGTTTCCCTGTCATTCCGCCTTAACTTTCAATCGGCACGATTGTAGCCTATGCTGACTTTTCACGCCTACTGGGGGAGCCGGGATGTTACGTGACAGCACAGCGACCGATAATGGTCAGCTGTTAAGGAATTATCAGGCGGTGCGCGCCCGCACGTTAGCCTTAACCAAGGGGCTGAGCGCGGAGGATTTGATGCTACAGTCCATGCCGGATGCGAGCCCCGGTAAATGGCACCTGGCACATACGACCTGGTTCTTCGAAGAATTCATACTCAAACCCTGGGCGCCTGAATACCCCGTATTTAACCGTCAGTTTAGCTATCTATTTAACTCTTACTACAACGCTGTTGGTAATCGCCACCCTAGGCCCCGGCGCGGCATACTTTCGCGGCCCGACCTCAGTCAAATCCTTGAGTACCGCGCACATGTCGATCAACACGTTGGCCGTTTACTGGCAAACGACACAATAGCTGAGTACGCAACACTGGTAGTGACCGGGCTGCACCATGAAATGCAACACCAAGAGCTGTTCTTAACCGACATCAAGCACGCACTGTTCCAAAATACGTTCGCTTTTGCGCAACACCTGCATACCACACCCATAAAACACCAACCGCTCGACAGTAAATTTGCGGAGTTTAGCGAGACACTCACAACGATTGGCGCATCCAATGAGTCTTTTCGATACGACTGTGAAGCACCTGAGCATAAAGCGTACATCAACGCTTTCTCCTTGCGAACTCAACCTATAACTAACGCTGAGTGGCTAGCCTTTATCGAGGATCGCGGCTATCGAACACCGGGCCCTTGGTTAAGTGACGGCTGGGATCATGCGCAAACAGAACAATGGCAGGCCCCTCTGTATTGGCGTAAGCACGACGATCAATGGCAGGAGTTCACATTAAGCGGCTGGCAAACCCTAGACCCCAATGCACCGGTATGTCATATCAGTTTCTACGAGGCTGACGCGTTTTGTCGTTGGGCAAGCTATCGCTTGCCAACCGAAGTTGAATGGGAACACGCAGCCCGCACCATGAGCCCAAATATTGAGGGGCAGTTGGCCGACAGCGGTCACTGGCAGCCGACAAGTGTCCCGGTAGCGACAGGTCTACAGGCGATGCACGGCAGCGTGTGGGAGTGGACTGCTAGCGCCTTCGCCCCCTACCCGGGATTTCGCGCTGAGCAAGGTGCTCTGGGCGAGTACAACGGCAAATTTATGGCTAATCAGTTTGTTCTTAAAGGGGGCTCGTGTGCAACCCCCAGGGCGCAACTGCGCCATAGCTACCGCAACTTCTTCTACCCACATCAGCGCTGGCAGTTCAGTGGCGTTCGACCCGCCACTAACACTTGACCATTCATACAGAACCTTTAGGGAAATCGTTATGCACAAAGCTGCTGTACAAAACCTTGACCGCCCCCAGGACGATGAGTTTTTGGCCGATGTTCTCTATGGCCTCAGTCAAACGCAAAAGCAGTTGCCACCAAAGTATTTCTATGACCAAAAAGGCTCGGAGTACTTTGATGAAATTTGCGAGCTCAGCGAATATTACCCCTACCGCACCGAGCTAACCATGCTGCGCGATGTAGCGCGAGACTTAGGCAACCACTTCGCCGGTCTAGCCCCACAGGGACTGGAAATTGTAGAGTTTGGAGCGGGCTCGTTGCGTAAAGTTGGTGCACTGTTAACTTCACTGGGAAATGTTCGCAGTTTCACGGCCATTGACATAAGCGAGGAGCATTTAATAAATTCATGCCGATTGCTAGAATCTCAATATCGCGAGCTCAGCATTCACCCCTGTGTCCATGACTTCACCAAGCCACTAACTATTCACACCAGCGATCGCACACGCCTAGGATTTTTCCCCGGATCCACTATAGGAAACTTTAATCCAGGCGAAGCAAGTGAATTCCTCCACAATGCCGGGGCCACATTGGGCACTAACAGCTATTTGTTAATTGGCGTGGATACGAAAAAACCCGAACCCATATTACGGCAAGCCTACAACGACAACAAAGGCATTACTGCCAAGTTCAACAAAAATGTACTGGAAAGAATCAATCGCGAGCTGGATGGAAATTTTAACCCTATACACTTCGCACACCACGCGTTTTACAACGAGCCCGAAGGGCGAATAGAAATGCACCTACGAAGCCTTAAAGAGCAAACCATTAAAATTGCCGGGCATAATTTCGAATTTCATCGTGGCGAAAGCATTCACACGGAAAATTCTTATAAATACTCACCGGATGAATTCACCAGCTTGGCACAAGAGTCAGGCTGGAGCAAGCAGCATTTATGGTTGGACAGCGACGAGTTGTTCGCCGTTTACTTACTACAATATGTTCACTGACAGTATTGAACTGCAGGTATTCGGTAGCGAGCTAAACCTAGGCGGCAATCGTCATCGGGTTGCTTTTAGTCAAAACGCCTTACCGCGAAACTGGGACAAGCCAGGAAAATGGGTACTTGCCCGTCAAGAAGCAAGCCAATTGCAGGTTCGGCATTTTGATAACGGTCAGCTTGTCAGGCGCTGCGGCTCTGGCAGCTTGGCACTGGCCGCGGCATTGTATCTTGCCAGCGCACATTATTATGAGCGCAGAGTACTCAGTGACAGCGGCAGCATCCTGATCGGCTTTGACCGACAAGGCCCTTACTACAAAGAGCGCCCGTTGCATCAGCGGCCCACTAAGCAGCATTTACTGTGGAGCCATCTTTGTTCTGAGCCGCTGCAAGCCTGCACTTTCATCGGCAGCCAACGAGAGTATTGTCTAGCTCACCTAGAGACTTACTCTGACATCAACGCCGTGCGATTGCGCGCGCGCGCATTAACCTTACTGAGCCAGCGCGCCCTTATTCTTCTTGCGGGCAGCCCTCCCTCTCTACAAATGCGATACTTTGCGCCGCAATACGGCATCACCGAAGACTCGGCTACGGGCTCGGCGGCGGTACAAGTCGCTCGTTATTTTTGGCAACATTTGGGCAGCCGAAGACTTTCGATTCTACAGGGAACCCGCGACAGCTCGATCATCTACACGGAAATTAATCCTAACCGCCTGATCACCATTCGCGGACACTGGCACTTAAATCCCTAAATTCGGCCACCATTTTCTGATGTTATACTGAACAGCTAAGGTAACAGGCAATTCAACAGGGACACCATCGATGACCGCAAAACGTACCACACAAACTGTGATGTTTGCCGACGTATCCGGTAGTAGTCGCCTGTACAAAGAACAAGGCAACACCCAAGCAAAAAATCAGATCGACTCTACATTGGACGCCACCCGGGCCGTCATCGAAACCCATCAAGGTGTGGTCATTAAAACGCTGGGCGACGAAATAATGGCACGCTTTACAACCCCAGAAACAGCTTGCCAGGCTGCTATCGAGCTGCAACGAAAAGCTCACATCAGCAGTAACCTTTCTCTCAGAATCGGCATAGCCTTTGGTGACACACTTATGGACAGTAGCGGCGATGTTTTTGGCCAAGTGGTTAACGATGCTGCAGATGTTTCCCATATTGCCCGAGGCAGCCAGGTGGTTATCACCGAAGCCCTTAAACAACAACTACCTGACTTTTTGGCCCATCAATGTGAGGCCTTTGATCGGGTTCGGCTTAAAGGTGCCGAACAAACAAGCACTGTTTTTCGTTTGCACTGGGAAACGACTACGCAACCACACAACGCCACAGCCGTTATGGATGTGTTAAGTTACGCCGATGTAAAAACGGGGCTTGCCATTGAGCTATCCCACGCAGAAGACTCTAAGACCTTTAATATTGCCGAGCTACCCATTACCTTCGGGCGGGATGAAAGCCGGGTAAAGTGGCACGCCGACAACACCAAAGTGTCGCGTGAACACTGCGAACTACTTTATCGTCGAGGCAAATTCGTCCTCATAGACCACAGCACCAACGGCACATACATCAGTACACCGGAAAATGACCCAGTCTATATTCGCCGGGAAGAGACACCTCTCACCGGTTCTGGCATAATCACCCTCGGCCAACGACCTGACCGCCCAGGCGGTTATCAAATTAACTTTGCTATAGAAAACTAACGATCGATAAGCCCTTTGCGTTGCTACCCTATGCCCGACAATCACACTCTGCCAAATTCAACCCCAGTTAGCGCTGGCGTGCTTAAACGCTTCTCCGCTATGGTTTACGATAGCTTGCTTTTACTTGCCATCAGTATCGCCTATGGCGCACTTGCGTTGACGATAAAAGTAATTGTACTGGGAGAAGTGCTGCAAGAGGGTGAAAAAGCCAGCCTTGGCCCTGCAGGCTTTGTTGGGTGGGTACTGGTGCTGATGGCCTTCTACGGCTTGTTTTGGAGTAAGTTCGGCCAGACACTGGGAATGAGAGCCTGGCGTCTGCAGGTTACCGATACCGAAGGCAAATTTCCAAGTTTTAGTCGCGGGTTACTCCGATGCCTATGTGCTTGCTTATCCCTAGCCACATGCGGGCTAGGCTACTTCTGGCTATGGTTCGACAAAGATCGTTTAACCTTACACGATAGATTGAGTGGCACACGAGTATGGCAGCGACCGAAAGAAAAGTAACGCCATTGTATGCCGCTTTTAGCGCGTATTAACCTGAGCGTTTCAATAGATAGACACCCAACCCAGCGCACACAGCAATCGGAACTATCACCGCAATCAACGGTGCAAAGCCAAATACAATACTGGATGGTCCCAGCAAACTCTGTAGCAGCCTAAAGCCGATGCCAAACACCACCCCAGTGAATATTCGCTGCCCCATACTGACCTCTCGCAAAGGCCCAAACACAAAGGAAATCGCGATAAGAACCAAACTGGCGGTTGCTACAGGCTGAAAAACTTTTTGCCAAAAGGCTAATTTGTACTCACTGGCATACAAGTTTTGCTCCGTTAAATATTCCACGTACTGATGCAAACTGGCGATGGACAAAGTTTCCGGAGCGACGGCAACAATATTGAGCAACGCAGGGGTCAACTCTGTTTCCCAGCGCCTTTCTGGCAGTTTCTCTGCAGTGGTACCCGTTGCAGTGAATTCGGTAACGGAAACCCCCTCCTCCAGCCAATACTCGCCATTAAAGCTTGCTTTACGCGTGAAACTCGCCTGAGTGAGCTCACCCTTGTCATTGAATGTATAGCGGCGAAAGCCAAACAATTGTCCGTCTGGCTGCACGACGTTGAAGTAAAAATACTGATTGCCTTCGCGGTGCCATACTCCGCGCTTCGACTGATCCTCAACGGTATACCCCAAAGCCAGCGAGCGACGGCTTTCGGCAACCTGATCGGCGTACGGAATAACATACTCGCCCAAAGCAATAGCACAGACAATAAACAACAGCACCGGCTGCAATACAATCCAAACAATGCGGGCGACCGATACCCCTGCGGCACGCACTATCACCAATTCACTGGAGCTGGCTAACGCCCCCAACCCAATGAGACAGCCAACCAGAACGGCATAGGGCAAATACTGATAGACGCTGGTGGGGAGACGCCAGAGTATGTACACCAACATTTCATAGAAAGTGTAGTTGGCTCGCAAGCTGTTGAGCTGATCCATTACCTGGCCGATAAAATCGAGACACAACACTAAAACCAGCACGGCTAATATGGAAAAAAAGACGTGTTTGGCAATGTAGAACCTGAGTTTAGTCATTGCCCGCTCCGATTTAATTTTCTCAGCAGTCGCTCTGGGCCCCAAAAGACAACCGCTGCGATCAGCAAGAACAAACTGTGGACCAGCCACAATCCGGGCATTAGCGGAAATTCACCGCCCTCAATGGAGCTGCGCACGGAGCTCAATGCCGCCACATACACTAAATATAAAATAATGGCCGGCAACATTTTTAAATACCGCCCCTGGCGTGGGTTTGTCCGACTCAGCGGCACTGCAATTAACGCGACCACCAGCACCATGATTGGCATCGATATACGCCACTGCAGTGCGGCTCTACTCTCCAGGCCGGCTGCTGCAAATAGCGACAAAGTCGTCTTGGCATCGGCCGCATTGGGCTGCGCCGCCGACACTTCAGGTTCAGGGAGGTGCTGGCCCAGTCGCGCAAACTCCGTGATTTGGAATTCAGCCGAGCCAGGACGGCCTTGATAGCGAACACCATTGTGCAATTCAAGATAACGTTGGTTGTATTGAGGGTGATTAATCTGTTTACCACTTTCTGCCACCGCAACTGTCGAGCCGCCGGGGCCCAACTGGGCTAAAAATAGCTTATTCAGTTGCCGTCGATCGGCACTAACATTTTGCACATAGGCGAAACTGGTATCTCCAATACGCTGAAAATGACCTGGCCGCAGCATAGTAAATTCATTGCGAGAACGTTGCTCGGCGAACAGCTGCTCGGTCTTGGCAGCCCCCCACGGGCTCACCCACAGGCTCATACTGCCGACCAAGACCGCTACCACCGCTGCGGGTACCATCGTCATAGCAATTAAGCGTGTGGGACTCATGCCACAGGCCGAAAGCACCACCATCTCACTGTCCATGTACATACGCCCGTAGGCAAGCAAAATAGCAATAAGGAAACCCAGCGGAATCACCAACTCCAAAAAGCCAGGCAGGCGATAAAACATAATCGCGAAGAGCACATCGACGGCGAGTTTGCCAGTCGCGGCTTCGGCCAGATATTTTACAAACCGGCCGCTCATGATAATCAGCAGCAAAGTACCGCTGACCGCCACCATTGTCAGGAGGATTTCCCGTGCGAGATAACGGTATATGATCAAACTATGAACACCTCAAATATCGTGTCTCAGGCTGTGACACCAGAAGCGGTTTGGCCTGCGTAGCGAGCGTGGTAAACTCTACTGAGACTGTAACTGTGCGCGGTATTATCCCGCAATGCGGTGATTTTGTCTCGCCGCTTACATAATCGACCATACCGCTACCGTAACATTAATTGAACGCTGAGGATTATTATGCAAATTCAAGCCAAATCCAGTGAGGCCGTCAAACTCAAAGCCGACGCAATCGTTGTTGGCGTATTTGAGGGTAGGCAGTTGTCTTCTGCCGCCAAAGCTATTAATACCGCTGGTAAGGGCGCCCTCGCAACAATCCTCAGTCAGGAAAATTTCACCGGCAGCGCAGGTGCCACCCTCACCTTAGTCCAAAGTGTCGGACAAGCGGCCACCCGATTGGTTCTGCTGGGTATGGGCAAATCAGACAAAGGTGAGATCAGCTGCGACAGCTTTAAGTCTGCCATTCGACAACTACCTGCGCTCGGCAAGTCGTATCGTCACATCGGAATCGACCTGACAGGCGTCACTGTACACAATACGGGCACTAAATCTGTCAGTAAGCAGATTGCAAAATCTGTACAGACCAGCCTCTGGCAATTTTCCCAGTTTAAAAGTGAGAAACCGCACAAGCCAGCGCTGCAAAAAATTACCCTGCTGAGCGATAAAAAACTCACCACGGCGCTCAACTCGGGCGCCAAGGAAGGCCTTGCTCTGGCGCTCGGCATTAACTACGCCCGCGAACTCAGCAACCTTCCAGGCAACGTATGCACGCCAAGCTATCTCGCCAAGCAAGCACGCGCAATGGTACGAGGGCGCCAGGATTCATCCGTCAAAGTGCTATCAGAGAAACAGATGAAGGAGCTGGGAATGGGTGCGTTCCTCTCGGTATCTGCAGGTAGCGAAGAACCCGGCCACATGATCATACTGGAGTACCGGGGGGCCGCCAAAAGCCAGGCTCCTGCGGCGTTAGTGGGAAAAGGTATTACATTTGATACCGGCGGTATTAGTATTAAGCCCGGCGCAGGCATGGACGAAATGAAGTTTGATATGTGTGGCGCCGCCAGTGTGCTGGGTACATTTAAAGCTCTGCTCGAAATTAAACCGAAAATCAACGTGGTGGCCGTTATTGCCGCGGCAGAGAACATGCCCTCGGGTAAAGCCACCAAACCTGGCGATATCGTCACCACCATGTCTGGCCAAACCGTTGAAATCCTCAATACAGACGCCGAAGGCCGACTGGTATTGTGCGATGCCCTCACCTACGTACAACGCTATAAGCCAAGTTCAATTGTCGATGTCGCCACCTTAACCGGGGCATGCGTAATCGCTTTAGGCAGTCATGCCCACGGTTTATACAGCAACGATGAAGAGCTCGCTGAAGCTCTTTTGGATGCGGGTAAAGCGGCTGACGATAGAGCTTGGCATATGCCTTTGTGGGACGAGTATCAAAAACAGCTAGACAGCAACTTTGCAGATATGGCGAATATTGGTGGTCGCGAAGCCGGAAGCGTAACCGCCGCATGTTACCTGTCCCGCTTTGTTAAAGGTTGTAAGTGGGCTCACCTGGATATAGCAGGTACCGCATGGAAATCTGGCGGAGCTAAAGGAGCGACAGGTCGCCCGGTTAGCCTGTTACTGGAATACCTGACACGTTAGCGCTTTCATACAGATGACCCGCATCGATTTTTACGTACTACAAGCAAGCGAGCCTCAGGCTCGCTACCCCCTCGCTTGCCGCTTGCTCGACAAAGCAATCAAAGGCGGCCATCAGGTGGTGGTTGCCCTTAACTCCGACGAGCAGCAATCTGCGCTAGAGCACGCTTTGCTCAATCATCGTCCAGAGTCCTTTTTGCCTTTCCGGTCAAGCGACCAAGAGGACTGCGCTGAGCCCATTATTCTGGATTGTAAAAATTTAAGCCAGCAACACGACCTTTTGCTATGTCTTGGGCATGAGCTACCGGAGAACTTCAGTCAATATCAACGGCTGATCGAAATCGTAACCCAGGATGAAGCCACGTTAGGCAGTACGCGTCATCATTGGGCGTTTTTCAAAGAGCGAGGTTATCCGGTTCACCATCACACTCTGTAAATTTTCAGCAGCACTTGTCATAGGTAAACGCTACAGGTATTCGCAATGACCAAAGATCGGGAAAAAACCAAAACTGAGTTACTGCAGGAGCTGGAATCTATTCAGGGTTTACTCGATGACGATGATATTCCAATGCTGAGCGAGGTAATAGAAAAGTTAGAGCCTGCAAGCAGTGACATACATAATAGTATGAATGACCGCCCCCTAAGTGTTGACGAGTACCAAAGTTTACGCAGTGCCTACGACGACCTAAAACAAGAATTTGCGCAAAGGGAAAACACACTTGCCGACCTGCAATCAAATTCTGACAACAGCACGACTCAACCTGAAGGCACAGCAAATTTTTTGCAAACGTCATTTGACAGACCGAGCGAGGAAGAAAACCTCGAGCTTGATTTAGGAGGTCCTACCACACCAAACGAACAAAGCGAAAGTTTCACTGTTCAAGTCAGTGAGCTTGCCAATGAACAAACAGCAGCCTCCTCTACGCTGCCGTTACCAGGTCAGCAGGCGCTGTTTAATCCGCTATCGGACGCCAGCACCAGTGAGGCATCCCAACAGGCCCCAGAAAATTCCGATACTGATCTGAACAACGGCCGTAACACCGCACCGACCGATGATAGCCCCCCCGCTATTGACGAGAATGAAATTAAAACTGCAACGCCCGCGGTCGCGCCGAGTACGGATGACACTGACAGCGCCTCCGATGCAGATAATATTAGTGAAACAAGCAAGCATAACGAGGAGGCGGCAGAAGCGGTTAAATCAAGCGCTAAAGCCACCGGCGAGAATCCCTTTCTTCCACAGCATATCCGCGCGCGTTTGCGCGGCAATCGGGCAGGCGACTTTGCGTTACAGGATACCATCCAACCTCGCGAATACACGCGCGGTCAACTGGTAAACGAGTTGATAGACAGTGTAATGCCCGACATAGAGGATACTTTACGCTTAAAGCTCGCCGCTATGAGTGATGAGCAAATTAAAAAATTACTCGATACTTAACGCTCAGTAGTCACCGCAGCAAACAGCAACAAAGCCAATACGACCAAAAATATATTCGCCACAAACACACTTTGATATCCAAAAAGCTCCGCCACCCCACCAACCAACGCACTACTCAACAAGGTGCCCACATGGGTGGTATTGGTATAAAGTGCCGACGCACTACCCGCCCGCCCCGGCAGCATTGTCTGCACTACAGACACCCCAATGCCCGCTAAAACTCCGATAAAAATGGCGTTTGCAAACTGCAGCGCAAATAGTTGCCACAAAGAAGTGGCGAAATAAACCCCAACATACAAAATTAAAGCAGCAATACCACTGGCGCGAACCAAAACCAGCGGATTGATTCGACTTGCCAGCACTCCTGCTAGCAACATAACAGGCACTTCGAGCCCGGCCGCCGCCCCCATTATCCAACCAATCCAACCAGTCTCTATACCCAAATTACGTGTTAAATGCAGAGGCAGACTTATCAGGTAAGCATTGTTTACACACCAAAAAACCGAGAAGGCTAAACTGCAATACAGCAGCGACACTCGCGCCTTGCGATCAAGCCCTGTGAGCAAGCGAACTTTGGTTTTCGGTTGTTCTGTCTGCAATGGATCTAACTTCAAGGCAGGCAGCAACTTCGGACTAATAACAGCGACTGCGGCAAATAAACCCGCCGCGACCAGATATAAGCGAGTGAAACCAAAGTGGCTGACAATCAAAAACCCAGCCGGTGGGCCCGCAACCCAGGCAAAGGCAATTTGCGCTCGTACAGCGGCATTGAAAAGCGCAATACGTTCAAGCGGCAGATGACTTTCAGCGTACTCAAGACTGTAGGCCAAAATTTGTGAAAACGACACCATCGCCAGACTCAACAAAAAAATGGCCGACAATGAGGTTAACCAGTAGTGGCGAGAGTACGCAAACACCAGTGCTCCAACAATGCCAACAGCACATAACCCAACCACTAAGGCGCGCCGATCACGCAAAGAGTCGGACCACTCTCCAATTAGGTGATTATAAATAATGCTGCCAACAGCAATGCCAGCATAGGGAACGCCTACCCAAAACGGACTAACACCAACCTCTTCAGCAAAAAAAATACTTAAGGTTGGCAGCAGCAATGCACCCACAACACCCGTGGCAAACGTTAGAAAGTAAATACCCAGAGCTACCGGCTGTAACAATGCCTTGACCACAATCACCTCGATGTAGTGATACAAATTTAAATGGAAAACTCCCGAGCAAACAGTCGCTATTCACTAGTCGGCTGAAGTAATCGAACAGCTCAGGCGAAAATCTTCAGTAAGGAGCGAGAGCCCAATTGCGACGGTTAACCTTTGGAGCCTGTCAATAGCAAGCCAAATTAAAGATCCCCGCAGACCGAAAGTCCTTTAATTTGTACAAACGACTGCGAAAATAATCGAAAACAAAAACAGGCAGAACCAAAACTTGATCTCTCATCATATACCCGACAACAATCAAGTCGCACGCAACAAAAAAGCCCAGCGGGACAAGTCCACGCTGGGCTTCTCTTTTTTGACGCTCTGGCTATTACAGCAGTAGACGACGCACGTCAGCGATAACGGCCGTCAGATAAGTAAAGAAGCGACCGGCGTCAGCACCGTTAATGGCACGGTGATCATAAGACAGAGCCAGCGGCAACATATTGCGCGGCTCAAATTCTTTACCGTTCCATACAGGTTTCATTTGCGCTTTAGAAACCCCCAGAATAGCCACTTCAGGAGCATTAACAATAGGCGTAAAGCCGTTGCCACCCATAGCGCCCAAGCTAGAGATAGTAAAGCAACCGCCCTGCATATCGGCAGCGGTTAATTTTCCATCACGCGCCTTTTTCACCAAAGCGGTGAAATCATCGGCCAACTCCCACAAACCTTTCTTATCGACATCGCGAATCACTGGCACCATCAAGCCATTTGGCGTATCCACTGCAACACCAATGTGCACATACTTCTTCTGGACAATATGCTCACCATCGTGGTGTATGGACACATTAAAGCTTGGCTCAGCAACTAATGCCGCAGCAGCAGCCTTCAACAGAAATGGCAATGGTGTTAACTTGCTTCCGCGCTTCTCAGCTTCAGCCTTCAGACCTTTGCGGAAAGCTTCCAGCTCGGTAATGTCTGCATCATCCCATTGTGTAACGTGTGGAATGTTCAGCCAATTACGAACCATGTTGTCCGCGGTAAGCTTTTTGATTTTGCTCATTTTCACGGTGTCAATTTCACCAAATTTGGCAAAATCGACCGCCGGGATTGCAGGTATACCACTACCGCCTGTTGCAACACCGCCACCAGATTGCGTTGTCGTAACAATATTTTTCACATAATTACGCAAATCATCTTTGGTAATTCGCGAACGCGGCCCTGTGCCTTTAACCTTGCTCAAATCAGCACCCAACTGACGCGCCAACTTGCGAACCGAAGGTCCGGCATATACATCGGCACTATTGTTGGCAACGGCTTCGTTATCTGCCGTCACAGGTGAGCCCGCGGATGTGGTTTTAGCAGGAGCCGCCGGAGCAGATACTGCCGGAGCGGCTTCGGATTTTGGTGCCGATGCCGCCGGGGCCGGAGCTGAACCTTCCAGCTGACAAATCAAGTCACCCTGAGAAACTTTATCGCCTTCTTTAATGGCTAGTTTCACAACTTTGCCGGCCGCGGGAGCTGGAATTTCCATTGAAGCCTTGTCAGTCTCAAGAACAATCAAGGTATCACCTTCACCAACCTCATCGCCTTCTGCAACGGACAGCTCAATAACATCTACGCCTTCAGCACCGCCAATATCAGGAACCGGTACGTCCTGTATCGCAACGCCACCGTCGGCTGGAGCTGGTGCCGGCGCAGAAGCGGACTCGGCCACTGCGGCTGGTGCTGCTGACTCGCTGGTCATTACGCCCAGCGTGTCGCCCTGCGATACTTTATCGCCTTCCTTCAAAGCGATGCTGACAATAGTGCCGGCAGCCGGGGCTGGAATTTCCATTGAGGCTTTATCAGTTTCTAGCACAACAAGTGAGTCGCCTTCGGCCACTGTGTCGCCTGCTGCAACGCACACTTCAATGACGTCGACATTATCCGAGCCGCCTAAGTCTGGCACAATAATTGGCTGCTCTGTGGCGGCCGCCGGTTCAGCAGCCGGGGCTGATTCAGCGGGTGCTGGCGCCTGCGGCGCATCTGCGGCAGATGTTTCCACCTCAACAATCAGATCACCTTCGGAAACCTTATCGCCCTCTTTTACTTTAATCGCCTTGACGACACCGGCAACGGTGCTTGGCACTTCCATCGATGCTTTATCGGTTTCCAGTACCACCAAAGAATCGTCCAACTCGACGGTATCGCCTACAGCAACCGAAATTTCGATAACGTCTACGTTCTCAGAGCCACCAATATCCGGGACCTTTACTGATTCAATTGCCACTTTAAATCCTCGCTACTTTATTCAGTCCGCCCAAGCTTTTGGCCCGGGCGCAAATTATCCAGTGATCTTGCAGCCGCACCATGGCGGCTACTGGGTCGCGGTAGCGACTATACGGTCAATGGATCGGCTTTTTCTGGATCGATACCAAACTGCTTAATGGCTTTGGCGACTACATCCATTTTGATATTGCCTTGATCGGCCAGCGACTTAAGCGCTGCGATCACAACAAACTCACGGCTCACCTCGAAGAAGTGACGTAGTTTTTGTCGTGAATCACTGCGACCAAAACCATCGGTACCCAGTACGCGATACTCACCCGGTACAAACGCACGCAATTGCTCTGCGTAGTTCTTCATGTAATCCGTGGCGATAATAAATGGACCTTCACTGCCTTCGAGCTGCTCGGTAATGTACGGCTTGCGGGGCTCAGCTGTTGGGTTCAGCAGGTTCCAGCGCTCGGCGGCCTGACCGTCACGGGTCAGCTCGTTGACACTGGTCACGCTCCATACATCGGCCTCAACACTGAAATCGTTGCGCAGAATTTCTGCCGCAGCGCGCACTTCGTTAAGAATAGTCCCCGAGCCCAAGAGCTGCACTCGATTTTTCTTCTTACTGGTACCCTTCTCAAGCTTGTAGATACCCTTAATGATGCCTTCCTCGGCACCTTCCGGCATATCCGGATGCACGTAATTCTCGTTCATCAAGGTGATGTAGTAGTAACAATTCTCTTTGTCCTGATACATGCGCTTCAGGCCGTCCTGAACCAATACCGCCACTTCGTAAGAGTAAGTCGGATCGTAGCTGCGACAGTTAGGGATGGTGTTCGCCATAATGTGGCTGTGGCCATCCTGATGCTGCAAACCTTCGCCGTTCAACGTTGTGCGACCGGCGGTACCACCAAGCATAAAGCCGCGAGCTTGCGCATCGCCGGCCAACCAGGCCAAATCACCAATACGCTGGAAGCCAAACATTGAATAGTAAATGTAGAAAGGCAGCAGCGGCTTATCGTGGTTGCTGTATGAAGTAGCCGCAGCAACCCAAGCAGCCATAGCGCCGGCTTCGTTAATACCCTCTTCAAGAATCTGGCCTTTTTCATCTTCTTTATAGAACATGATTTGACCGGCATCTTGCGGAGTGTATTTCTGACCGAACGCCGAATAGATACCCACCTGACGGAACATACCTTCCATACCGAAAGTACGCGCTTCGTCTGGCACGATGGGCACGACCTGCTCACCAATCTTCTTGTCTTTCAGTAGCGTATTCAAAACGCGTACGAACGCCATCGTGGTCGAAATTTCGCGCTCTCCGGTCCCTTTGAGCTGCGCCTTAAACGCTTCCAGAGACGGAATTTCCAGCGCTTCGAAGTCGGCCTTACGCGCAGGCAAGTAACCGTTGAGTTCTTTGCGACGCTGCTGCAGATACTGCATCTCTGCACTGTCTTCTGGCGGACGGTAGTATGGAATGCTTTCCAGATCTTTATCTTCGATTGGAATATTGAAACGGTCGCGGAAAGTTTTCAGCGCGTCCATGTCTAATTTTTTCACCTGGTGAGCGTTGTTTACCGCTTCACCGGTGGGGCCCATGCCGTAACCTTTCACGGTTTGCGCCAGAATAACGGTTGGTTGACCCTTGGTGTTTACCGCCTGATGATATGCGTTGTACACCTTGTGAGAATCGTGGCCACCGCGAGCCAGACGTAGAATCTCGTCATCCGACATATCTTTAACGAGTTCAAGCAGTTCAGGGTACTTGCCAAAGAAGTTCTCACGCGTGTAAGCACCACCATTGGCTTTGTAGTTTTGCATTTCGCCGTCACAGACTTCGTCCATGCGCTTTTGCAACAGGCCGGTTTTATCTTTCTCCAGCAATGCGTCCCAGCCGCCGCCCCAAAGAACTTTAATCACGTTCCAGCCGGCACCGCGGAATACGCCCTCTAGTTCCTGCACGATCTTGGCGTTACCACGTACCGGGCCATCGAGGCGCTGCAAGTTACAGTTGATAACGAAAATTAGGTTTTCGAGTTTTTCACGGCCAGCCAGCGAAATGGCACCTAAACTTTCTGGTTCATCACACTCACCGTCACCGAGGAAGGCCCAAATCTTGCGATCGCCTTTCTCAATTAATTCGCGGGCGTCCATATAGCGCATAACGTGCGCCTGGTAAATAGCGCCGATCGGACCAAGCCCCATCGATACAGTTGGGAACTGCCAGTAGTCTGGCATCAGCCAGGGGTGCGGGTAAGACGACAGACCTTTGCCGTCAACTTCGCGGCGGAAGTTATCAAGTTGATCTTCGCTCAGGCGGCCTTCAACGAAGGAGCGCGCGTACATACCGGGCGAGCTGTGGCCCTGAAAATACACCAAATCACCGGGGCCGTTTTCATTACCGCGGAAAAAGTGGTTAAAACCCACTTCATACAAGGTGGCAGCCGATGAGAAAGAGGCGATATGGCCACCCAGCTCATCATCGTTTTTGTTGGCACGAACCACCATGGCAATAGCGTTCCAGCGAATGATTGAGCGTATTTTCTGCTCAATGTAAGAGTCGCCCGGGCTTTGAATTTCTTTCGATGTGGGGATGGTATTGCGGTAGGGGGTAGTAATGGCTGAGGGCTGGTCAATACCGTGATCGGCAGCGGCCTCTGACAGACTTTTCAGAAGAAATGCAGCTCGCTCCATACCTCCGTGACGAACAACAGATTCCAAGGCATCACGCCACTCTCGGGTTTCCAGAGCATCAATATCTTCTATCATATAATCTCCTCAGTCATGCGCCTTTTGAGCACATTTAGACAAAGCGTTAGCACTAACGCGGACCTAGCCTGGCAGGATAAACCAGTGGCCTCGCCCCCATTAAGCACTCACAATCGCTGGGTTTTACCCCCAATGCAGGGGCCGAAAAATGCGCGAATTTTTACATATTTAGCGGGTATTTACCAGTCCTGCGGACTTTTAACCAAGTTAAAGCAACGACTTAGCCTATCCTCGGTATGATATTTGCTCAGCAGGTCTATTTTTTACTCAATCACCAATGGCGGGAACTCAAGGGGCAGCCGCACCCCGACCTTCGCCGTCGTGAAGGATCGACTGTAGTGCTCTCGAGCACCATCACCATCGCTCATCAGATAAATATTGGCCGCAAACAGGCGCTCGACATAGCGCTCTACCGACGCACTGTTAAGGGCTGCCACGCTAGCCCGGTCATTATCGGGAACCGGGTTGACCAGAGTGCGCCATAAATGCCGCTGATGCCAGTGTGCTTCCACCTTGTCGGGCGCCTCAGCGCGCCACTGGCGTTTTAACTCAGCCAATCTCGGCCCAATATCCGGCTCTGCAAGTCGGCGCTGTAGCGCTTCGAGCAAGGGGCCCGTTAGAACATCACCAGAAGTCGCCAAGGACAAGGCCGCCACTCCAGCCATGTTATTGCGTTGCGCGCGGATGGCCACCGCCACGCCTTCTGCTTCACCGGGCTCATCTGACACATTTATTAACTCGCCATTAAGCAAAGCGGCAACGGCCCGAATAAAGACAAAATCCTTAGCGTCACTAGAGCCACTTTGCAGGTAGAGCTCCAGCTCTCCTGCCCTGCGCTCTAAGCCGTGTGGCTGCCCCTGATCCGCAACCACCAGGCGTGCAGGCGCTGGCGGCGCACTGTCATTGTCGAGTAAAGCCAACTCTGCCAGAGCAGCCAGCCTCTGCGCCTCCTGCCGATAGAGGCTGCCGGCCGCCAACATCTGCAAAGACTTGACCTGCATATTATAACGCCAGGTTTCGGGCTCTAGCGAGTTGAGCGCCTCTAGCAACTCCCAGCGCGACCAATAAGGCTCATACTGCCAAAGAATAAAGGGGTCGGTGAATGTTCGCCCCAATGGCCCATTATCGTTTAGTTCTGCTTTTAGCCACGCTATGGCGCGTGTCAAGTTGTCACCAACCTTCATAGGCTCGTCGTACACGCGACCAAACTGGGTCAGAAAAAGCCCTAACTGAGAGTTATAGCCGGATATTTCAACATCTACACCGAGCACAGTAGGCCGCAATAGGTATTCCATTCCAGCCCGCTGTGCATGGTCTAATGCGGGCGCTAATTTTTCGGCCAACAAATAAACGCTGAGCAACGTATCAACCGCCTGACGCGCCGATGCATCGGCGCCCTGAGTGACCAGCCGCAAAAACAGACTCGCATCAGGGGATGCCTGTAACCCAGTGGTTTGATACCACGCTGTCAATTGAGGACGATCAATCAGCTCAACCGGCTTTGCGCCGGCTGCGATTTGATGACTTGGCAACAGTTGTGACGACTTGGCCGTCAGTTTTTGCGGTATAAATTTGTTTGCATCCGGCAAAAATAAGCGGCGTTTAATCTCGGGCTTAATATCCGGGTGCTCATCATTAGCCTCGACTACCCGATACGGTGTATGGCTGTGGCCTGCAAATCGATCGGTTTCGGCAGATTCATCGACCAATAGAGTGATGACATTGTCGGGGCGCAATGCAGCCATCGCCCGCTGAACACTCAGAGGTTCAAACTTGCCGTAATCAAACGATTGAGAGAGCGCCTTGCCGGGAGCGGCTGACTGCAAACGGTTCGCCAGGGCAATCAGAGAGTGCTCGGCAAATGCATCGCGATATAAGAATTCATATCGCTCTGCTCGCGCCAACTCCTGAAAACGCCAGGCATCTAAACCCTGTCGCTTAATGTTGTCAATGACATAGTACAGTAGCGCTTCGACTTGGTTACTAGCCCTTACCCCTAATCGTGTGAGTTCAATATTCACAACAGCAAAACCGTCACTGCCGGGCTTATGTTTAAAATCCAGCGTGATTTGCTTCGCCCAACCTAACGACCTCAAAAGTGCGACCAGACTGCCCGGCCCACGACGGGTCAACAAATACTCAAATATTGAAAATGACTTATTTCGCTCTATGTCGGTCAAATTGGCGACGGGAAAATAGAAGTAAAGCGCGGGAGACTCGGCCTCACTGGCGACTTGCGCCTTGATAGGCAGCTGGTCTTGCTCGAAGTTAAAATTGTCATAACCGCTTACAGCCTGCTCGATGGGCAACTCCACTTGCAATAGCGATTTGACCCGCGCCTCCATATCATCCAGCGATGCCGCCGAGCGCACCGCCAGTGCAGCGCGGTCGGCGCGGTAATAGGTCCGATAGTAGTCTTTCAGCGCAGGGCTTAAACTGGCCATAGGCGCGATACTGACGGATTGACCGTGCAGCTGTTTAGAGGCCAGCGCCGCCACCACTTCCAATCGCTGCTCCTGCGCCGTAACCGTGCTCGCAGCCCGAATGGTGTCGGCCAACCCCTGTTGTGCCCGGGCAACGCTCACCTCACTTGCAACCACGGGGCTCAGCAAAGGCACCACGTGTTCCAAAGAGCGTTCCCGGGCATAGCTTGGAAGACTAAACACGACGTAGCGTGGCGACAGACTAATGTCGATAGAGGCCTGCGATTGCTCCTGCAAGACAATAGCGGCCAGCCTGTGTATATCAGGAAATGCCAGCGGGTCGGTTGCTCTGCCCGCCTGAATGCTAAGCGCCCAATCTAAACCATCTGCGTCAAGATCCTGTATTAACAAAACCTTTAAACCGTTAGCCAGAGTCAAATTGCGATAGCCGCGAGCGTCTAGTGGGCTATGCTCGACTTCGACACCCTGAGCCGCCCCCACCGAGGAGCAGCACACGAGCACCAGCAGAACAATACCCCTGACGCCAGCAAAGAGGGGCAACCTCATGGCTCCTCGCCTGTTACCTGCGCAGAATCGGTATGCGCATTATTAACACCTATCGGCCACGCGTGCAGGATCGCCTTGACTAATGTAGCGAGAGGTATAGCAAAGAACACTCCCCAAAAACCCCACAGCCCGCCAAATACCAAGACGGCCATTATGATGGCAACTGGGTGCAGATTGACGGCCTCAGAAAACAGTAGCGGAACCAGTACATTTCCGTCCAGCCCCTGAATAATGCCGTAGACCAACAGCAAATAGAAAAACTCGGAACTCCAGCCCCACTGGAAGAAACCGATCATGGCAACCGGTAAAGTCACAACGGCCGCCCCAATATACGGAATCAAGACCGACAGCCCGACAGCGATCGCGAGCAGGGCCGCATAATTTACACCTAAAAGAGCAAAGGAAATAAAAGTCACGGCCCCAACAATCAGAATCTCAATAGCCTTACCGCGCACATAATTGGCTATTTGCTGGTTCATCTCGTGCCAAATCTTACTCATTACCGGGCGTTTACGTGGCAAAAAGCTCGCCACCCAATCCACGATCAGCGCACTGTCTTTTAGGAAGAAGAAAACCAGAATCGGCACCAATACAAAATAAACCAACACGGCCATTAACATGGGTAAACTGCTCACCGAGAAACTCACAATACCCTGACCAATGCGCCCCAGTTCAGCGGTCGTTACCGCCATCAGCTCCTCGACTTGCGCTTGACTGACCAAATTAGGGTAGTTTTCAGGCAGCAACAGCAATACATCTTGCCACTCACCGATCATACGCGGCATTTCCGCAATAAAGCGCGCCGACTGCTGCCAGATAACAGGCAACAATATAAACAACACCGACACCAGCATGGCCACCAGCAATACAAATGCCACCGAGACCGCAAGCCAGTGTGGAGCCCCCCAGGTACGCAGTCGCACCACCACGCCCTGCATTAAAAAAGCGATGATGATACTGGCGATCATAGGCGCCAAAACCATACCCATAGTCACGAGTACCGCTAAGCTGGCAATGATAAGGACCACCAGCAACACAGCCTCCTCGTCAGAGAAGTATCGGTCTATCCAGCTGCGAAAAATCCTAAACATCTATTTTTGCTCCTGCCCGGCGGCTTTGGCTTCCGCACCTTTACGAATAATATGAATGTACACACCCTCCTCTTCTCTTTGTTCGAGCAATGTGTGTACCGACAATTCACAATAAGCCGCCAAATCGCGGACCGAACCGGCATCGGTAGCGATCACCTCCAGCACATCACCCGCAACCATTTTATTCAGGGCCTGTTTTGCCCGCAGCAACGGCATAGGACAGCGCAAATCTCGCGCATCTAACAACTCAGGATTATATTCAGTGGAACTACCGTTTTTACACTCGGTCATAGGGTTTACTACTCATGGTCAATACCTCCGAGCATTGAGGCGAGCGAACATGCTATTGAAGTCTGCGTTTTTAAACAAGTCTTTCCCGTCGCTGTTGAACAGCGCGAATGCGGGTGAGTTCTGATCCCAATCAGCCAAAATAAAGTGAACAACCGGCTGCCACGGGCGAAAACAAAGCCACGAGCCTGCGCCCAGACATGCCAGCGATACCAGCCCAGAGCGACGAGAGCCATAAAACCTGTGAACATTTTGCCTGCTTATGAGCATCGCACAGGTGTTAAGATAGCACCCGCAATACGTAGCCGCGCCAGTAACAAGATGATCGGAGTCGTTGTTTAACGTGAGAAAAGTACTACTAGCCACCCTGCTGTTTAGCTTTAGCCTGACGTCACACGCAGCGGACGGGCTCAATTTGCCCGACTTTGGCGACACCACATCAGGCATTGTCTCCTTCCAGGAGGAACGCCGCCTCGGGCAAATGTTTTTGCGTAGCTATCGCAGCCAGGTACCTACTTCCAGTGACCCCTTGCTCATCTCTTATCTGGAACACCTGATTGCCAAACTTGCCCTGTACAGCCCATTAAACAATCGCAATTTTGACCTGATTGTCGCCGAAAATTCCACCATGAACGCCTTTGCCGCCCCCGGCAACATTATTGGTGTGCATACCGGGCTACTGGTTCACTCGCAAAGTGAAGCGCAGCTAGCATCCGTACTGACCCACGAACTGGCTCACTTGAGTCAAAGGCACTACGCGCGGCGACTGGAACAGCAGAGCAATATGGCGCTGCCTTTTTACACCGCATTGCTGGCCAGTCTCGTGCTGGCAGCCAGTGGTGACGCCGACGGTGGTATCGCTGCGATTAGCGCTACCCAGGCAGCGGCCGCCGATGCCCAATTAAAATTTAGCCGCCAAAACGAACAAGAAGCCGACCGCTTAGGCATACAAACGTTAATCGACGCCGGCTACGATCCCTACGCGGCATCCGACATGTTTGAGCAAATGCTGCGGGCATCGCGCTACTCTCGCCGCCCCCCGGACTTTTTACTGACTCACCCGGTAACAGAAAGTCGGATTTCCGACGCCCGGGCCCGAGCCATGCGCTACCCACGGCGCCTTCAGGCCGACAATCTGGAGTTCCACCTAATGCGCTCGCGTGTGCGCGCCGGCCAGGCTGAAACACCGCAGCGGGCTATCGACATGTTTCGCGGTGAACTCGAGGGCAACTCTCTATCGATGGATTCCAGTCAATATGGCCTTGCCCTGGCTTATGCCGAAGCGGGCAACCCCACCAAAGCGCGCGAAACGCTCACGCCACTGCTGGAGAAAGAGCCCGACCGACTCACCTATCAAGTGATGGATATCGATATCGACATAGCGGCCGAACGCTACAGCGAAGCCTTGGACAAACTCAAAACCGGCCTGCATGATTTGCCCAACTACTACCCTTTTAACGTGCGCTACGCCGAAGTGCTGATGAATTCAGGTCGCTATCAGTCGGGAGCGCATTTTTTGTCCCAGTACGTACGCAACCGCAAAGACGATCCCTACTTGTGGTATCTGCTGGCAGAGGTCAATGGCTTGGCGGGCGATGTACTGGGCGTACACGAGGCCCGCGCAGAATACTTCATTTTAATTGGCATTTACGACAAGGCCATCTTACAACTTCGCAACGCCTTAAAGCTCACCAAAACGGATTACAAAACCGCGCTGCTCAATGAACGCCTGCGTTATGTGGAAAAACTACGAGCGGACCTAGACAGACGGTAGAGGGTACGGATTACGGGGTACGGGGTACGGGGTATGCTCTGTGACCTTGGGCGCCCCTCTAGTCTGGCGACTCTTCTTTGCTATGGCGCAAGTGCTCACACCAAGAAGACTCATTGATCCAGTCCGCCAATGCCTCTGCATTCATAGGCCGGCCAATAAAATAGCCCTGCGCATCATCACAGCCCATGGCCATTAAGCGATCCAACAAAACCTGATCCTCTACACCTTCGGCCACCACGTTAATTTCAAGGTTGTGTGCAAGCTGAATCGTGGACTTAACGATAATGTCATCACGGTGCGACTCCAGCATTTGCCGCACAAACGAATTATCAATTTTCAACGTGTGAATGGGCAGGCGTTTCAAATACGCCAGAGAGGAATAGCCAGTACCAAAATCGTCGACCGATAAACCCACACCCAACTCATGCAGCTCGTCCAAATTGCGCAATGCCCGAGCCGGATCGGTCATAATTGCACTTTCAGTAATTTCCAAATCCAGTGCGTTGCCGGGCAAATTGTGCTGGTACAACATACGTCGCACCAAAGATGGCAAGTTATCGTCCAGCAAGTTTCGCGCCGAGAGGTTAACGGCAACCGAAAAATCCAAACCCTCATTTTTCCAAACACGGGCCTGGGTAATTGCCTCATCCAACACCCAGCTGGTAAGAGGGTGCACCAAGCTCGTCAGCTCAACGATCGGTATAAATTCGGCGGGTGATACAAACCCCATCGTCGGGTGAAACCAGCGTATTAACGCTTCAACCCCGTAGCACTGGCCCGTTTTCAAATTGACCTTAGGCTGATAAAACAAGGTCAACTGTTGTTCACGGATGGCCTTGCCCAAATCGCTCATCATAGCCAAACGTTTTGGCGAGTGCGGGTCATACTCGGCGTTGTACAACGAGAGCCCGCACATATCTTTTTTCGCACGGTACATAGCAACATCAGCGTAACGCATCAAGGTACTAACGTCTTCAGCCTGACTGGGTGCCAGAGAAACACCAATACTGGCACTGATCTCGGTAGAGAACCCATCCAGAACAAATTCTTGTCGCAGGGCATCGAGGGTACGATGAGCAATAATAATGGCCTGTTGCGGATTGCGAATGTGCTGTAAAAAAATGGCGAACTCATCACCACCTAAACGCGCAACAATGCCCGGCACTTCGGCCAGTTCCGCCTCAATCCTTGGTCCCACCAATTGCAACAACTGATCGCCCACTTGATGCCCCAAGGTGTCATTAATTTCTTTGAATCGATCAAGATCAATCAGTAGCAATGCCCCCTGCTGATTTGGTTTTCGCTCAGCAAGCCAGCGCTCCATTTGTTTATACAAACTGACCCGATTGGGTAACTCAGTAAGAGAATCATGATTGGCTTGATAAGCTAACCGTTCTTCATAGCGCTTGCGGGCGGTAATATCTTTTGTGGTACCCCAAACTCTCACCAGGTGGCCACTTTCAATAACGCCCACACAAGAAATTTGGCGGTAAACTTTATCTCCGCGCCGATTATTCTGGGCAATTTCATGGTCGCCCAACTGATAGTGGTTACGGATGAACGTATGAATATCAAAAAAGTAATTGTGTGATCCGATTTGGGCCAGTCCACTGCCGAGAATTTCGCGCTTGTCAGACAGCCCCATCATGCTCAATAGCAAATCGTTGCACTGAGACAGTCGGGCATTGTCGGCAATCGCTTTAGCCTGACTGTCCACCGATAGTTGCAGCGACACAGCAGGCTCTATGTCATAGCACCAAATGGCATCGGTACTGTTGGCTCTGTACGCCTTATAACGTGCCTCGATGTCGCGCAGGCTTTGTGCCTGTTGTACCTGCTCGGTCACCTCACTCATGGTGAGCAACACGCCGGTAATCGAACCTCGCTCATCGCGCGTTGGCACCTTATCGACACTGTACCAACGGGTCCGACCGTGCGTTGTTACCGATTCAAGAGAGTCGGTTTGTGCAATGCCGGTACGAATAACATGCATAATTTCGCGCTGACGTTCAGCAGGGTCATCCCAGCCGCTGGCATACTCTGCGAAATATTTATTGCTGAAAGATTGCGAGCCAAACGCTTGACGCGCCGCTTGGTTCACCTCGCGAACAATACCCCACCTATCCAAATAGCAAATCGCCGCGCGCACGGCATTGAGCAGCCGTTGCACATCGTGCCCTTTGGGCGACGTAAAAGAATGCAACGGAATGGGGCTGAGAAACTGAACATACAAACCTGACTTTTGCTCGCCTAAACGAAGCGGCAAATCCAGTACAGTAAAACGCCGTTCAGGGTCCTTTTCATTGAGTGACAATGGCAGAATTTCGGCCAGTGCCGACTGCCCTAATAGAGATTCTTTACCTAAGCGGCGCAACGCCATGGCGGTATGAGCGGAGTAACGGTCCAAATCTGTCAGCCCGCTTGTCGCCGCAATAGACTCTTCGACCAGAGTAAGCTCACCCAGCGAATGCAAATCTGAGAGGTAAAAACCCTTTTGGTTTTTAATCGCTACCAACGCCTCTCCGCTTAACGCTAAACTGTCGACGTTGGCTAACGGGTCGTGCTGACCCGCCTTTTGCTGGTGCATAAAAAACGCGCCCTGGGCGCTGTCAGTCTCTACCGGTATAAAGCGAATACGAAACTGTCCAAAGCTTAGTTGGGCGCCGACTTGCCGAATAGGATAACGCACCACATAAGTACTGCCCTGCCCCTCGCGCCCGGCGCGCTCAACCACTCGCGCCATCGACACCTGGTCAGTTAAGTGGCCATCCAAGCTCAAGTTATAACGCCCTATTGCCCTCTCCTGCTGGCGTAAACTCAACCCCAACAATTCGCGGCTGGCGCTGTTTTGCCAGCGCAAAGTGCCTTTGGAATCAAACAGAGCCATACCATCGCAGGACAGCTCCAGCACGGAGAGAACGTGCAGGCTGACACCCAGACGGTTTACTTGACGCCCCAGCGGTATGGCAATGCCTTCAATAAGCTTTTGGGGCTTGCCCGCGGGCGAGGAGAATGTCAGCAATAGCTTGAGCGGGTCGCCATTGTGTTCGAGGGTTATAGAGCAAAAGCAGTCGTCGGGACTAGCGCGCTCTAAGTGAGCGAGCGCACTGACAAAAGAAGAGTAATCGTCTTGTGAAAGCTCATTAGACAGGTTCTCATAACACAGGGTCTGAGACACACCGGTATTAGTGAGCAGTAGGCGCGCGTTGTCAGCATCATAGCACCAGTGCCAGCAACCGTGGCCCGGGCCTAATCTCTCTGCATTGTGAGGACCTGGCAAACGGACCTCGTTCCTGTCGTCTATTCCCTGCATAGTCCTTGCGGGTTACCTAAAGGCTTTAACAGTACAAGTGTAGACACTTAAAGCCACTTTTTACAATTATATGTGAGCAATCATTGGCGTCAAAATCCCACCAATAATCAATCACTTATAAGACGAATCTAGTAATGCGGTGGCTTTTCGTCAACAACACCCTGAGACTGCTCGCGCTCAAACATTAAATCATCGTATTTTTGGGCCACCGACTTTAGCGCAGCAACCAGCTCCTGAATCTGTCGGTCCTGCCGCGCCACCATGGTATTTAACTGCGCCAAGGTATCTTCCTGATAAGCCAGACGGCTTTGCAGTTCTTGTATTTCTGAATTACTCATACGCACTCCGAAAGGGCTTGCACAAGGCGTTGAGCCCTGGCATCAATCAGTAAACTTTGACCCAAACGGGCCGTAACATAGGCAAAACCAATACCGGTTGCCGGGTCGGCAAAGCCCACGCTGCCGCCAGCGCCCGGGTGGCCAAAGCCTTGTAAACTGCCATAGCGGCAATCATCCACATCCTGCGACAGCATAAATCCCAAACCAAAGCGCAAATGTACACCCAACACTCTGTCCTGTGCGGCTGAGGATTCGCGTGTAAATTCACTCAGGCAACTGACACGGGGCTGCGAAGCGGACACCAGGTCACCGTAAAATTGGGCCAGGGAAAGCGCATTGGTATGCAGGTTCGCCGCCGGAATACAGGCTCCCCGCCAAGCCTCACTATTGGTACTATTCATCAGTGACATTGGGTTAGCAAAAGCGCGATTGGTCACCCCGCGCGGGTCGGCTTTCATTAATTGCCCCAACGCGGCGCTGTTCGCCCCTTTACTCGCGCTCCCCGTGGAGCCCAGTGGCTTTTTCAAAGGGGCAACATCCGCCAAATTACCTTGTGCAGAAGTTGGAACACCCAAATAAGCCTGCATTCCCAGCGGCTGCGTTAACGTCCTGGAAAATAAGGTTGGATAATCCACCTCACCACTGACCCGACGCGCGATTTCAGCCAAAATCCAACCATAGATAAAAGGCGAATAGCCCTGTGCTGTTCCCGGCTCCCACCAGGGTGTTTCGTACTCAAGCAAGCCGTTTACAGAGGCGATGTCAAAAATGACAGGCTCCTTCACTCGCGGGTGGAAAGCGCTCAAACCGCTGGTGTGGTTGAGCACCTGACGGGTAGTTACCGCTTCTTTGCCACGACTGCCAAATTCCGGCCAGTAACGGGCAACCGGCACATCCAAATCCAGCCGGCCAGTGTCCACCAAATGCATAACCACCGCGGCACACAGAGGCTTACCGGCAGAAAACACATTGACGCAGGTGTCCTCCAACCATGGCAAATTACCCGCCCGATCGCGCGTGCCCGCCCACAGACTGGCGAGAACCTTACCGTCTTTAACAACCGCAAGCGCCGCACCTTCTTCGCTAAAATCCCGAAAATTAGACGCGAAGGCCTCCTTCAACGGTTGCAGCGACTGACCGGCAGAGCCCTTGATGTCAATCACTCGCTCACCCCCGGCATACTCTGCGCGGCGAAATACGCCGCCAAGTGTGTAATGTCTTCCTCATTGAGGTTGATGGCGATTGAACTCATCATCGGATTTTCTCGAGTACCGTGTTTAAATGCGTGCAATTGCTCGGCAAGGTAGGCCTCACCTTTGCCGGCAAGCGATGGATAGGACGCGATCCGGGATACACCCTTAGGGCCGTGACAGCCCATGCACACACGCGCCTTTTTCGCACCCAATGCGACCGGGTCCACAGGCGCGAACGCCGCTTGGGTGGCGCCCTCCTGGCCACAGGCCGCCAACAACAAAAGCATTACAAAACCATAAATGAACCGCACTTACACTCCTTATCGAACTTAGCAAACGCTTAATTGGGCGCATTATACAGGTTATACTCTCGCACCTAGTTGCCGATTGAGCAGGAGGTAAAGTGAGTAAGAATTCGCGCTTGGTGTACTCCACCGACCAGGGACGCATTAAAGAATCAGATAACGCCCCCGAACCCACCGCCCCCAGCGATGGTGTTGTTCGGATTTGGAAAGAGAGCAAAGGCCGTGGCGGCAAAGTCGTCAGTGTCGTTAAAGGCTTGCCACTGTCAGGTAGCGAACTCAAAACTCTAGCCAAAAAACTGAAACAAGCCTGCGGTACCGGCGGGGCAGTAAAAGACGGCAACGTTGAAATCCAGGGTGACCATCGCGAGACATTAAAGGCTACGCTGGAAAAGGCGGGCTATACAACGAAGCTGGCCGGAGGCTAAACAGACTCGGGCTTTTACCTTTGACCTGCATGTACGGCTACAGCCAACCGATGTGAAGGTAAATTTGCCGATCAGACGCCAAATAATGGCGTAATTTTTGCTCTAGTGGGGTATGAATAAGCAAAACGACGTTTTTATGACGTTACTGCGTGAAGCACTACTGTGTGAGGAACCCCATGGACACCAGCCTAACCTTCGCCATTATTGACAGCACTTTTAAAGTAGCCGCCGGAGCCGGTATCGCCTTCGCCAGCGCCTGGTGGTGGAGCCGACAAAATCACGTCATCGGCCCGCGCTCACTGCGCGAGCAAAAGCGCCTCGACATATTTGAGGAAATTTCCGGTTTCGTCGGCGATGTGACGCATATATTCAGTAAATACGCTTCTCTCGCTGCCGAGTCTGTTGAATTTGGCGAGCGCTGGCCCGCCACCCGCAAAGCAGAGCTGGAAAAAGTGAATGAGGAGCTGGTCGCTACCTTTCAGAAAATGGCCGCTGCCGAAGCCAAACTTTTGATACTGGGCGAAAAGAATTTGGAGAAAAGCCTAAAAATATACGCCGGGCAAATCGTCGGCTATCGCCGCCAGGTATACGCCGGGCGCAAAGACATCACCCCAGAGCAAGCAGCCGCCCTGCGTCAGGGCGTGCTGCAAGCGCGGGAAAGCTTCTACGATATGTTGAGCCGGAAGTACGATAAGGTTTTATCGGGGGCGATTTAGAGGTACCCCACAGGAAAACGGCATAAGATCAATAATCAACCAAAACTTGTTATGCCCAGTGTATGCCCGGCGGTAAAAGGTAACTGCAAAACTCTAAATGCAGCACCCGACGCCGGTCTGGGCTCTTAGCTTTACTTGACGCATGCAACAAATGTGGCCGCATTATTAGCGTAGAACCTTTCGGAGCCTCAATAAATTTAGCCTCACTGGCCCGAGCTATCTCATCAATTTTTCGCTGTGGCAACAAGCCCTCACAATGACTGTTCGGTATTACCTTTAAACAGCCATTTGCTACGGTAGCGTCATCCAAATGTATTCGTAGCGACACCATTTGCTCAAGAACAGCAATGGGTGGCTGTACATGGTGGACGCCGTCTTTAACGCTCCACGGGCCCCAGCCTTCGCACTCGAACCTTTGCGTCACGGCCACGGTTTTATCCTGATGCCAGGCAACTAACCAATTTTTCTCCGGTGTTTTATCAAACACGATTGCCCGAACAAATTTCGGCTTACCCGCTAAGTATTGCGAGACACATTGCAACAAGGGCGCGCTTGCCACCAGCGCGCGTACAGATTCAAGCTTACGCTCGGCAGTGCGAATACCGCCGCCCTTGTTGTTTTTAAGCGCGACATCCGTCTCCCCTCTTAGAGCCTGAATATCCTCGGCGCTCACCAGGTTAGTAATCAATTCGAAACCAGTGTTATTGAACGCTCTAAGCATTAATCATCCAAATGACGCCGATACGGGTTGCGCGGTAACACCTTAACTCCAGCCACATAAGTACCGTGCTTGCCAAATATTTTTCGGGCTGCCTTCTTCTCACCGTGTGTAGGGACTGCCCATAGCTGGCGAGGCCTTATAAGCTTTATCACCCGAACAAAAACAACCATGCCGCACACTCCAAACAGCAATGGCGCAACCAGTGCCGGAAACGTAGCTTTAGACAAAAAGTCGATTTGATAGAAGGTAAGCCAACCCAACGCAGCGAACAATAAAAGAGCTTTCATTCACACTCCATGTCATTGACTCTATCAAAAAGTATCGCGTCTCTCGGCTACGGAAGAGCTGTATCTAACGCACGATCAAAACACTCGCCATCAAAGGGAACCACCAACACTTTACTGCCGTGATTATCACCGCCTTTATCATCCCACTTATTAACGTCTAATGCGCTAAAGGTAAAATGCGTTACATGACCATTCTCAACCAATACGCCCGGACGCTCCAACAGGCTCCACTCGTTGCGTGAGCCGTCTTCGTACTCAAAACCTAACCGCGGGTCGTAGGCAATGCCGGTATCGACCCAATTATTGATCCCGTCACGGGACACCAAATGTCGCGCTTTTTTAATATCCCACCAATTGAGTGTGATGTGATACAAACCGCCACTGTACCAAACAATAGGGTCTTCGGCTTTGAGGTTGTCATAGCCCTCAATATTTGGCCATACACTCGGCCCCTGCGCCACGTAAGGCCCCATAATATCGTCACTGATCATCACAATACCCGGGCGCGATACCAGCATAAATTTGCCGTCCGGCCGCACAATAATACTGACATTGGCGCGGGCCCGATCTAAGTTTTGACCATTCGCCTGCATGGTCACCTGCCCTTGCAGCGCGAATTCGCCGTCAATTGTATCGGAGATAAACACGTCACCTGCGCGTCCGGCATCGCTCGCTACCACATAGTAGCGGCCATCTGGCATCACGCCACCGGTAATGTTATGGCCTAGGCCATCCTGATCACTAAAGAATAACTCAGGGTTACGATAAGGCCCCACCGGCGAATCACTCACGGCCCGCACGGCCACCGACTTTGACCAATCGTAATGGGTTAACTCCCCCGACCAGCGGCTGGCAAACAAATGATACCGCCCTACAGGCCCTTTAATAATCTTGCCATCCCAATAATTCCAATCAGGCTGCACGCCAACGCTTTCCAGACCATTGGCAACATCCCTCGGTATAACGCCCTCAGCGCCCCACACAGCGTCACTCATCTGCCCCACCGGCATTGGCAAGAAGTAATCCACCATCCGTAGCGAATCCCTACCCAAACAAGCATCAACAGCACCAGGGCCCGCAGAATCCCCCACAGGCGCCGCAGAACAAGCCACCATACCGCTAAAGGCCAGCACACCACCCACAAACTTAACCAACTTCATCACGACACCACCGCCTATTTTATATATGAAATATATTTTATATAATATACTGGCGGATTGTAGCCAAAATATCAGCAGTCGTGTACATACAGAGGTTGAAAGCCGATACGCCTGCCCATTACGTGCGCCTCGGTTAACCAAGTTAAAAAGATGCGCCTTCTGTGCTTCACTAATCCGTCAATTCGAGTCATTCCAGTTTGACCCCATTGATCGAACCCCATAGATCGCACATTGGTTTCAATGGCATCGATTCGATGCATCTTAGCGAAAGCGCCTAATGAGCGGCTGAGGCATTCAACTTCTCTCGCGCAACATCAATACTTTGTAAGCAAGCACGGCGCATGGAGGGGTAGTTCTTATCGATCACCTGCATCTGAGGAGCATTTAAGAGTTGTTCAAACTCAGCTTCCCTTTCCAGCCCTTGAGCCATAACATCGGCCGCCTCGTCGGCTGAGAAAAACGCTTCTAAACGCTGCAGTAACTGCTCTCCGGTTTCGCGGTCGGGATCGGGAACGGAGGGTAAATCGCCCCTAGCGCGTATGGCCTCTTCGGCCTCGCTCGCAAGGAGGTCGCGTGCCTCGGCGAGGGTTTTAAACAATTCGCTGGCGAGCTCACAGGTTACGAACTCGGCGGCGTAACGGTAGTGATCGGCGCTTTCCAGTAATGCCACATGCAAATCGTTAAGTGCGACTTGTACATCATTGCGCAATACACTCATGGGCGGGCTTCCTTCTTTGAACAAGTAACATTTAGTCGGGTATTTCATTATCGGCAAGCGCTGGCGCCAGAACCTCTATCGCTTGCCGGATTACGCTAAAGTGCGCGGGCGTTTGAGTTACCGGCTCGCCATCGGCATGGATCTTCATTGTTTTGCGCCCGGTGGTAATGTCTATACGTTCGGCCTGTGCGTTAAAAACACGCTTGTTGTCATGTTGTCTACCATCGCGCAACAAGGGCGCCAGGGTTAGTAATTCCCACACAGTTTGTGGGCGTAAACTGTAAAGTGACAACTTACCATCATCAATACGGGTCTTTTCATCCACGACATTTCCGCCGCCATAGTATCGGCCGTTACCAATTGCCATCTGAATGGATCGCAGGCGATAGTGCACACCATCAACTGACATATTAGCCTTTAACTGTTTAACACGGGTCAGCGCGGCAAAAAAAGCCTTTAAATAGCTCAATACGCCCCAATACTTTTTAACCTCGTCTGTGAGTTCCTCCGAAACTTTCACACCAAGACCGAGGTGGGCAACATTAAAAAAGTAATGCTCATTCACCACACCTAAATCAATACACTGACGCTCGCCTGCAATAATCACCTCAAAAGCCTCATTAAGATCCCCACTCAAGCCAAGTGATCGAGCCAGGTCATTGGCCGTGCCTAGCGGTAAAACGGCCAGCGGCAGGTCGCATTCATACAACACTCCAGCCATTGAGCTGATAGTACCGTCACCACCACCGACAATCACCAGATCCAATTCGTCCTTGCGATCACGTACCGCTTGACGACTCTCATCGGGGCCTTTTGACGCTAACCGTTCGACCGTAATACCAGCTTCCGATAACCGCGCCAAGCCATCATCCAATTGTGCCTCGGCCCCCTGACGCGACTTCGGATTAATCACAAGCAGGGCTTTACATTTTTTTGTATTTCGCATACGGCTGTTACTCATCATTATTAATGCGACGGAATATTGCCTCAAACAAACTATAACAGCCAAACGCTATTAAACCGGCGGCCGCGACGCCTAATAACCAAGCGCCGAACGGGCCATCGCGCAGTGTATTTAAAGCGTCGGCAATCCCTTTAACGTCAGAGCTACGGGCAACAACCGCCGAGCGCGCAAGAATTACACCGATCAAGATTAACACCGCACCGCGAGCCAGCAGACCAAAGCGGCATAGCGGCCGCATCCAAAATCGCTGTGAGCTCGGTAGGCGCATAAACTTCTCGTAGCCAACCTTCCAGCCTTTTACCATATGCGCCACACCCGCTCCTACCATGCCCACGCCAATAACGGCCAGCAACCAAAGGCCAGCATCGGAGGAAAGCCAAGTGGGCTGACCACCGCCGCCCCCGGATCCAAACCACGCCAATTTTGCCGCGAATATTGCCAACGTGGTGTGTGTGGCGGCACTGATAAGCAGACCTACACGCACACCCAAGCCATGCACTGAAGTGCCATGATCGTCAGTATCAAGCAGTGCTTGTGTGCTGCGCCAGATCACATAGCCCGCCAGCCCCACCACTAGTAGCAGTAACAACACTTGACCAAAGGGCTGCTCCGCTATCGCGCGCACAGCCCCTTTACTGTTAGTGGTTTCGCCACCGACACCGGTAGCCGTCATAATGGCTAACATGCCGACAATCAAATAAACCAAACCGCGTGCGGCATACCCCATTCGCGCCAAAACACCAATGGCGGTGACGTTTGTGCGACTCACTAAAGATTCGCTCATTTAAAATCCTATGCGTTATATCAATGGTAGGTTCATCGTTCGGCTAGGGCGCTATTTGCCTTGTCGGTTAGGCGATGAAAGCGTATTAGGGCCTCTCGACACACTATGGTATGGCACGTGGTCAACGGATTCTGGCTCGACTTGACCGCGTCGCTGCAACCAGCCCGCCAACAGCCAACACGCCAGCGCCCAACCCGCACCGCCTGTCCAGCCGGCAAGCACATCGGTGGGCCAATGTACCCCAAGGTACAGTCGGCTCATGCCAACTAACAGCGTAATAGTTAAGGCCGAGATCAAATAATAGGCCCTCAAACGTCGACGCTTTTCGGCTCTGGCCAGCAACACAGCTAAGGTTAAATAGGTGGCAGCCGCTACCATCGAATGACCACTGGGAAAACTCGCGGTATACACTTCTGTGCCGTGGGGCACTAAATCCGGCCGGTCACGCTCATAAGCATCTTTAAGCAAACTGTTCGCACAAAGTGACCCCAAAGAGGATACCAACACAACCACCGCGAGCCGACGGCGTTGGCACAACACTAAGTACCCCATAACGATCAGCGTTAACAACGTCAATATCACATTGCTACCCAAGGCGGTAACATCGCGCCCCACCTCCTCCGCCCAGTCTGGGCCAATAGGGTCTGACACATCGCCTGCGCTACGCATCATCAGCAATACACGGCGATCAAACTCGTGAGTGTCACCCTCGGTGACAGCATCGGCGATCTCAGCAAATGCCCAAACAGAGCCTGCCAAGGCAAGCACCACACACATAACGGTTAACTCGCGACCGCCTAACCAAATAAAAAATCGACTGAATCCCATTATCCCCACAAACCTGTTTATGCCTTTAATGCAAAAGTTAACGTGTCAGAGTAGAGATGAATGCAAAAGCAACGCCATCGACGCGAGCGCACAAGTTCAGGCTCTGAACTGATGGTGACCGCAACCACTGTGTAAATTACGGCACGCTAGAGTAGAATTTGCAAAACTGACAAGCATAAAGTGACGGAGCCAATAATATTGGGGCGTGCCAACTAAGGATGTTCCGTTGTGCCTTAACGATTTTTGTACGAGTGTGTGAAGGGAGGTTAAGACAAATGCAATTGCGCCTTTAAAGTCGCCTCTGACCTTAAAATGAACAGCGTCTTTTTAAATCAGCCATTCTTCCTATCTATTGCATAAAACAGCTTTGACCCAATTAAATATTCACGGTTTAGAACCGTTATTTTTAGTAATGGACGTTGCACTCAACAGCCTGCTAACTTCCATGAAGACTCTGTGCGGCTAACCCGCCACGTTGCAAATGACGGCATTAGTTTCCAGCACTAAACACATACCTTCCATTTTTCGCATTAACATCCGGGGGAACCTTATGTTTGGCAAAAAGGTCGTACCCTTCCTTTAAATTCTGCCAGAAAGAGTACCACCTATTAGATTTGTACTTTTCCAATACGCCCCTTTCCAGGCGAAAAGGAAATGCATGCACTCTAAAAAATGGCTGCCCTGACTCGAACGCACCCTGCGCCATTGCGTATATTTCGTTTATAAATCGGTCGGTCATCGCATAGCAGCCAATAGACAGACATCTTCCGTGAACCATCAGCGCGCTTCCCGTATAGCCATGCTGGCGTTCATAGTGATTTGGGTAACCCAGGTTGAATGACAAATGATATGAACTCCATGGATTTAGGTTTCCAGGTTTAACAAAATAGAAGCCTTCAGGTGCTTGATTATCCCCTTCCTTTGTCTTTGGCCCCAAACTCCCAGAATAAGCACAAATCTCATAAGTTTTAAACAGTTCGTACGCTTCCCTACGCTTCACCCACAACTCAAGTTCCGAAGATTTTTTAAATATGCGTATGTAGATGGGGCTACCATATTCAAGACCAACCCGCTTAAGCTGAGCAACTAATTCAGCCTTAACAGTGCGAATTGCCTTTTCCGATCTTGCACTCGTCGGTATTTCCGCCGAAATACAGATATTTGCGAGCAGTAGTAGAAGCACAATTTTAATATGTTTATCCATGCCTACTCTTTGTATGCTAATGCCCAGTACATGCGAAACTGGGTTGGCGTGAGTTTGGTTTTTAAAGCAGCGCCAGCGAACTGAAAACAGAAAGTGCGACGGCCACAGTTTTGACCGTGGCGCTGCTTTTTAGGCACTTGCGCACTGATACTTTTTTTGCATATCTTTTACCGATGCTTTAACTAACTTGCGCAGTACCGTTAAGTCTATATCTGCCAGCTTATTGATGTATAAACAGGATTTGCCGACTTTGTGTTTACCTAGATTTTCCAGCATCGTCTCATAACTCGAAAATCCAGGCATTATATAGACTGCCAGATGTTGCTTTCTGGGGGAAAATCCCGTAACAAAGAAGTCCCCTTCTCGCCCACTCTCGTACTTGTAATGGTACCTACCATAACCAATCATGCTGCCATGTATATATGGCTCATATCCAGACTCTTCCTCGATGAGATCGACTAAAGCCTCGGAATCACTCCTCCTGCGCTCATTCTCAAGATTAGATATGAATTCAAGAACCTGCTTTTTCATCGCCACCCTCCTCATTGTTGGTGTTCCCCCCAAGAAGTAGACGCTCTACCCTTCGCCGTACACACGGACACGAGTTTACGAGCGCACCACTACCCTTTTGTCGCGGTGAATAATGTGCTTTTTAGTGTATGGCCAAGCTTACTTCTCAGTCAGAGTCTCCCAGTAAGGCAGCCCATTTTTAGAGCTGCACCGTTGCACAATTTCAGGATCAGAACCAGGAACGACATTGAGCGTCCCATAGGCGAACTCCTCGTCAGCGAACAGACAAACAATATCGTTAGTGTCCTCAGGCTGATTCATCTTTCGCCTCCAGAATAGACCTCACCTACATTGCTACCGTTATCCACCACTTCAAATCGACCAAACCCGTCAATTATGTACCTTCGGGACATATAGTTCTGAAAATGATAAGCCCCGTCCCAGTTTAGAAGAGTTCCCTTTACTAGAACGGTTTCTCTTCCGTCTGAACCCGTAACCGTTACATCCTCGGTAAGCCTCACCACTTTATTCTCTTTCTTAGTAGGAAAATCAACCTTTCCCCAGACTGTGTTTTGTTCTGCTACGTAAAACCCTAGCGAGAACGAAGTTGCTGCTATTCCGAGACCAATTAGCTTTATTGCGTTTTTCTTCATGGGATGCCTAACGCAGAGTGGAGCGGCAGTTTGTGGATTGGCGTTTTGTGCCAGTGTCGCAACCAGCACAAAAAAGCCGCGAAACAAACTGATTGACACGTATTGTTAGGCTTAGAACATTTCATCATGATTGTATTTTGCCGCCTGTGAAACATATGAAACATGGTCACCAAAAAGCTCTTTAAGATCCTGACGAAGATCACTAATACATTCATCCCCCACTATGTCGCACACTTGCTCACGTATTCGAGGGTTACTGTTGTGCATATTCGATTTTAGTAGCCGGATTCTTTCTTGATTCGATAATTGATAGGCGTTATACGCAAACACCCAGCCAGATACTTTTTCATCGCTAAATTTTGATTCGATACCAGCCAGCTGATCTTTGCTTAAAAAGAAATCCTTTTTATTAATTGCAAAGGAAAATGCTTCGATTACTTTGCTTTCCTCTTCACTAAATATATTTTCGTGATAATCAGCCATTTGGGAGCCTAACGCAGAGGGCAACGACGCGAGCTTGCAAGCATCCGGCACACGAAGTGTGCGAATTGACACGCTTTAATACACATGCTTTTTGGCGCCGATTCTATTAACAACATACAACTTTGCCGAGTATCTTTGCGACACGAGGCTAAGTGTGCTTACCAAAGCCAAAAGTTGGGCATAGCCATTCAGCGGCGCGATAATGAAGCCTGAGACTGCAATTAGCGAAACTGCAAGCAGTACACCTGTTAGTAGGCTTGCTCTCTGACTATGTCCAAGACGAACCCGGCACTCACGGCATTGATGAAGCGAAACTTGATTGAAAAGCAATTTTTGCCATATGCCGATAGATACTTTGCAATTAGGCCAGCGGATCATGTTCATTCTCGCGTAGCGCCTTGCTAACGGAACGGAGCTCCGCTTAAGCAACTTATTAAATGATTTACCCTGCACTAATACTGTCCTTTTTTCCAGCGCTTAGCTGTGACTTTCTCCAACTTTCGTCTATACAGACTTGTAGAAAACTCTGAAGTTTCTCCGCGGTATATTTTGAATATTTCTTCACTTAAAATCGCTCCGATAGCGTGGATTGCTTCATGGCGATCTAGCCCCTGACGCTTTAACTTTGATAGAGTTTCCGGCAAATGTTCGACTTTTAAGGCTAGTTGATTTTCGACAACGACATGTATGGCACAGTGAATAGATAACGCCTGATCATCTTCAAAATCAGAGCCATCGGAATGCTCATGGAAGGATCGTACCGAATCAATTCGATCACCCTCTGAGAGCCCAAGCCATTCCTCAGAATCTGGCGCCACAAGAGGATTATACTGATACATGTTTCTCCTAAGCTCCCTGATGGTTGACCACTTAACGTCGCAAGCGCCCCCAGCCCGAAGGGCGATTTTGCCTTGTTATAAGTTTTTCTCGTTTTCTTTGTTGTGCCAAACTCGCAAAATATAAACGGTGCCGTCGGTAATTAAATACCGCACGGTGTAATCGCCAATATATAAATCTCGGATCCTTTCTGGATCAGGCGCTTTAATTACTGGCAAACCAATTTCGGGAAATTGCTTTAGTCTGGAAGCTCCCTCTTGAAGGTCAATTGCGACTCTTCGAGCAGCGTAAGAATTTTTGACTTCAACAAACTCGACAACTCGCTGAAGATCTTCAAGCGATTCTGGGGAATATTTAACCTCGATCACTTTGGTGGCTCTTTGCGCTCACCAGTGCCCCAGCTGTTTAGCCAGGCATTCACATCCGCTTCAGCAATGGATTTGCCTGACTTAATAGACTCCAGAGCCTCAAGTGTGTCTGACCACCTAGAATCCTCGAGAGACTGCCTTGCCAAAAACTCTTTAATTGCTTGATTTATAAGATAGTTTTTACTTCTATCTAGCTTGCTCGCTAACGATTCAAGTGGCTTATCTATGTCATCGGCTAGCCTGATACTTGTAACACTCATCGAAATACACCTCTGTATTCATATGTATTACATCTTAGTACATGTTTACGCTCAGTACTAGATTGATTTATAGCGCCTTTGTCAGTTGCGTTTTGGTTGTAGTGGAGTTTTGGGGTAAAGTGGAATAGCCACCCCAAAACGAAGCGTAGACCAAAACGTCAACTGGACAAACTTGTTATGTGATTGGCACATTTTCATTCGTAGATTTTTCCACAATACAGAAATACAGCCATCTTTTTCCACATATTCGCTTCTGCGAGATCTTGAGATGCGCCAAAATCCGAATCTATAGCCCATGCGTGCGCAGCTTCTAAGAATGACTCGATTGCTCCATTCTCCCAACCATTTGCTCCGCTACTGTACGGACTGCTAGGATTAATTTTTCCTTTTTGTACCGAATCTTCACGATCATTTTTGAGTGCCTCTACGAAAGCCAAAAATGAATTTTGATCATCTACTATTTCAACCAACTCGTGTAATTCCATAATAATATTTCTATTTTCGTCGCGGCACTGTGAGCACATAACGCTCAAATCAAGCGACCGAATTGATGCGTGGATTTTAGTGATATCTTAGCGCGAAGCGCCAGCACTAAAAGCCGCGCAGCGATTTGGGTCGCTTGGATTTTTTTGTTAGGAGGCATCCTTGATTGTATTCGAGCTTAGTATTTTGATCCTTTCCAACGATTTCGAAAAGAACTTTTCACATAGTTGGTAGGGTATCGTATAGTAAAAATCTTGAGAGGTAACGATGCTATCAAACACTGAATTACTTGAATTTGGCTTCATTTCATATTTGTAATCCATTACAACCTCTTTATTAGTAACTAATGCGCTTTCAAGATCGGCATAAGTTATGTTCAGGTCGGATTTACCTTTTGCATCCTTCAATGTCGACTCAACTTCATTTTTCAGTGTTATGTATTGGTTCTCCAAAAATGCTCTGGACCAATCAGACAACTCTGGATAGAGCTTATCTAGTAAATGAGTGTGGCGACATTCTCTACCGTTATCTATTTCCCAGAATATTTTGACAATGAGTTCAAACACTACCGCATTTAAAAAATAGCATGTAGCATTAATTTGGAAAAAATCATCTCGAATAAACTTTTCATGATGAGATTGATCTGCCGGCTTAATTGAAAGTTGAATTTTTGTGCTTTTAATAAAGCTTTCTGCTGCTCTGATTTTCTCTTCCGTGCAAATCAACATGGACACCTCCTAACGCCTTTGTAACGAAAAGCCTTGTGGCGAAGCCACGCTTAAGGCTGTCCAGCCCGAAGGGCGATCATTGACAAACTTGTTAGGCCTAGCCGCTGAACTTGACAATATACATCCTTGCATTTGTTGTAATCTCAGAAAATGCCTGCTCCATAATTCTCTGTGACCATGCTTCACCACGATTGCCAGAACCTGCCCCAATCAAAGGAAAGGCAACGCTTTCGAAGCCGAGTTCGTTCACCAAAGCCATTGCATTTTTAACGCTCTCACGGACTGAATATTCTGTGGCGAACCAGAACATATTTATACCTGCGACATGTATTATGCCCTTAAACTTAAGATTGCCTGAGCCTGTAACCCTCGCCTGGCCTAACGGTATTGGACCAAACTTGGCAACTTCTTTAAAAGGCTTAGTTCCTCCACGTTTTTTAATTGCACCGGACACTCCTTGAGGCAGAAGTAACCACCACGGGATAATATTCCGGTTCCAGCTATTAACGATCACCTCGACATCTTGCTCGAGCAAATCTCCGTCTATGATAGTAACTTTCATTTTATCTGACCTAACGCCGTTGTAACCGGACCGAATTGCGGAGCGGTTTTTGTGTTAGAAGCGCAGCGAATACAAAACTGCGCAGCAATTTGGTTCCGGTTTACAACCTTGTTATACGCTTACTTCTTCTTTTTGTCGGAGCTATTGTTAACTTGGCTTTTCTTGACGTACTCAGTAGTTGGAGGCTTTTGCTCGGTATTGTTTTGCGGCTTTTTCTGGTCTTTGTCACTCATATTACTAGCTCCTTAATAGCTATTAAAATTACAAGAAGCCCAGAAATCCACGCAGCTATAGCCATTTCATTGTATGCATACTCAAGATTCTGTGCTTTCCTATCTATTACAACACTAAGTTTTTCGGTAGTATCCACATAGCAGTCAATCATATGTGCTAGTGATTTTTCATCGGATGTGCCAAGTATGTAATCAGCATTTGCTCGGCTTTTGGGAGCGACTGGACATTCCCCCAACTTCAATGCAAGTAGGGCATGCCCCCAAGAGCACGCTAAAACTAAAGATATTGCTCCACAAGCCACCAGAATTAGCCATTCTATCTCGCTGACTGGCGAGAATATTACCTTAGATTTGAATCCCACAAGGGCGGTAAAGATACCGATCACTATTGTCATGAGAGTTACGAGTTTCCCGCACTTCTCTTCAAAATGTTTGAAGCGCGACTGCTCCTCTATGTAGCGGTCTTTTATATAATTGAGAGCTTCCGTTTTAATATCCATACTTGCTCTTACGTATAACAGTTAATTAAAAAGCATGGGCATATCTAGACACCATGTCTACATCTAGGAACAAGTGTCCACATCTAACCACCTGAGTCTAAATCTGCACACCGTCAACCTGTGTCGCTCGAACATTAAAATTGAAGTAACCAAAGAAAGGAAAGTGCGCCGCATCACTCCCGACGTGCTTAGATACCTTCCAGTTGGTTGAATCTACAGGCATCGCCAAATTTAAGACAAGTCAGATCAACCTGTAAAACACTTGAGGAAAAGAGTGCCATGGTTTCGACAACTTGGCAAGTTGTCGAAGTCGGACGTCCGACGCCTGATGGGAATAGAAAGTCTGATGTCCGACGTCTGAGGTCGGATGCAAAAAACTAATCTAGCTACGAAGTGCCCTGCCCCTCCCGTCGTATCCAGCCGAAGACGAGCTAATTTTGTGGGTCAATTGCACATAGGAAGTGTGAATGCCTGAAGTCCGACGTCTGACGCTTAAGAGCATTGAGCTACGGAGTACCCCTCCCCCATGCCACTGAGCCGAGTGGAGATTGAATTTGGTGGGTAAGCTCGCATGGACGCGAGTGCAAGTATCGTCAGGCCAGGGAAGGCCTGTCGATACGACCCTCCAAATTCAATCGTAGCGAGGGAACCCGAAGGGCCAGTTGCGGGGCGCGTCTTTTGGTTACTTTTCGTCGCGTCACGAAAAGTTACTCGCCCGCCCGGGCGAAATCCGGGCAAATGACTAGAAAAGAAAAGTCTGATGTCTGACAGGAATAGAAAGTCTGAGGTCTGATGTCTGAAGTCGGACGTAAAACAAGGCCATGCTACGAAGTATCCCTACTCCTCCCATCGTATCCAGCTGAACGTAGGCCAATTTGGGTGGTTAATCGCGCATGGAGAAGGTGAATATTGCGGAGCAATAGAGAAGCCAGCCTGGGCTGCGTGCAAGAGCGACGGGTTACTTTTCGTCGCGTCACGAAAAGTTACTCGCCCGCCCGGGCGAAATCCGGGCAAAAAAACCCCCTTGAATCCCCACCCCAAAACACTATACTGTACATACATACAGCATAGATGCCATGCAACCATGACCAATATCGAACAACTACTGCAACAGCGCCGTATTTACCGTGGGGGGCAACTGGCCCCTCCGGCGGCCGTGCACCCCAGTGGTTTTACCGAGTTGGATAACGCTTTGGGCGGTGGCCTGCCCGGTAGCGGCGTGTGCCGCATACAATCGGACACCGGTATTGGCGAGCTGCGCCTGCTGGCACCTTATTTACGTTCGGCCGATGGCGAATTACTGGTACTAATTAACCCACCGGGCGCGCTGTGCCCGGACTTTTGGGCCGAGGCGGGTTTTAGCTGTGAGCAGCTCTACGCTGTGTACGGCGACAACAAGCAAGCCCTCTGGAGCGCTAAGCAGTGTCTGCAAAGTGGTTGTTGTGTGTCGGTGCTTTTGTGGCAAAGGGACATCAGTGTGGCGGATATAAAACGCCTACAGCTGGCAAGTACTGAGGGGCGGTGCGCACTGTGGTTACTGCAAAGCGCCGGGCGGGCCAATCAATCCCTACCGCTGACACTCAGCCTCGCCCTGGCCCCCACTCACAACGGGCTTGAGGTGCGTGTCACCAAGCGCAAAGGCGGTTGGCCCACCGGCCCCATTCAGTTGGATTGGCGTGCCGACTGGCCAGCGCTGGTACTGCAACCGCTGCCGGCCAATGTGCACCCGCTGTCGCAACCGGGGCGGCGCCAACGCGCCTGAACTCAACACCATGCTCTGGCTCTATATCCACTTTCCGGCCTTGCAGCTGGACAGCCTACCCACCGCCCCCAATGAGACACCCTGCCCACGGGCGATTGTCTGCGAACGCCACTTTACGGTGCTGCAGCTCAACACCGAGGCCGAAGCCTCAGGCTTACATCTGGGCATGGGCATGGCGCTGGCTTGCTCGCTGAACCGCGAACTGCAGGTGTTGCCCTTTCAATCGAATTTTGGCCCCGAGCGCCTGCGTGAAATTGCTCACCTACTCTACCCGCTCAGCGCTGACATCAGTATTTTTGAGCCCGACGGATTACTGCTTAAGGCCAGTTCCATGCTGCGTTACCACGGCGGCTTAACCCCCTACTGGCAAGCCATTACAGCACACCTTAATAATGAAGGGCTGCGCCACTCGGCCGCCACCGGTTTGCGCCCACTGAGTGCCCGGGTGGTGGCCAGACACGGCGACACCTGCATTGAAGACGACAACCACTGGCTGCAACACCACTGGCAAATTTTGCCGTTACACGCCGCGGACTTTGCATCCCGCCCGCTGAATGATTTGCAGCGCCTCGGCTTAAAAAGTTTAGCCAAGCTGTGTGCTCTGCCACGCTCGGAGCTGGCCGACCGGCTCGACAACACGAGCTTAACGTACCTGCAAAAACTCACCGGAGAAAAACCACACCCAGTGCGTTTTTTTACCCCCCCTGAACGCTTTGGCCACTACCGCGAGCTGCCCTGTGAAATTGAAACCACCGATGCCTTGCTGCCACCTTTAACCGTCACTGTGCAAAGCCTGCAGCGGTTTTTACAAAGCCGCGCTCAGGTCACGGACGCACTGCAGCTGACGTTACACCTGCGTGCGCAAGAGTCCATTGTGCTGAACATTCACGCCGGTGGCGGCGAAGACTCGGCCAAGCTGTGGCAAGGTTTGATTGAGCTTAAATTGGAAAGCCTCGCCCTGAATGCGGCCATTTACGCCTACACACTGAGCGCTAACCGCAGCTTTAACCGGGAGCAGAAAAACCAAGATTTATTCTGTAACCAAAACGCTGAACTCACCCCAGCGCAGCTACTTGCGCGCCTACAGGCAAAGCTTGGCAGCGAGGCCATTAAGCAAACCTTGCTCTGCAATGATTTTCGCCCGGGCGTTCACCCCGGCCACATAAAACCCACGCAAAAATTAACAGCACTTACGCCACATTCACTGCGGCCCAGCGTGTTACTGCGCCACCCTAAGGCCACCGCCGAGCCCTTGGTGCTGGTGCACGGGCCCGAGCGCATAGTGACCGGCTGGTGGGATCAGCAAACCCTATCGCGCGATTATTTTGTTGCCCGCAACCGCGCCGGGCGCTGGCTGTGGGTATACAAACCACTGAGCCCGCCCGATAAAAACTGGTACATACACGGGTATTTTTGTTAATGCACCATAACCACGGAGCCACCATGTCCCCTTCTACCATTTGTGAGTTTTTACTCGCCCACTACTCAGGCTTAGTGCAACTGAACAAGTGGGGAGAAACCTCTTTTTTTTACAATCCCGGCAAGGTGTTACCCCACGGTATTTATTTTGCGACGATCAAAGAAAAAGACGGCGCCAACGACAAAGGCTCCAACCTTGACCGTACCGAGATATTTCGTTTTAACTTCGCGGTAGCACCCGCCACCTTCGGGCAACACCTGGGCCCCAAACCCAAGCGCCCCGCCGCCGGCGAAGTCATAAACACCCGTTATGATTTACAACAACTGAACACCCTAATGCCCCACCCGGTATACGGCTGGATGAACTGGGTGTGTGTTTTAAACCCAGACGACGCATGCTTTGCCGCACTCAAACCCTTACTGGATGAGTCGTATCAGCTGGCCCAGAAAAAATTTGCCAAACGCTGTAAAAACTAGCGCTGCGAATCATGCATTACGCCGAGCTGTTTTGTCAGAGCAACTACTCATTTTTAACCGGCGCCTCACACCCCGAGGAGCTGATCGTGCGCGCTTGCGAATTGGGCTACCGTGCCATTGCCATTACCGATGAATGCTCGGTGGCCGGTGTGGTAAAAGCTTACAGCGCCATTAAAGAGTACAAGCTGCCCATCAAATTAATTGTCGGCAGTTTGTTGCGTATGCCGGGCGACATGCGGCTGGTTGCCCTGTGCCCGAACCGCCAAGGCTACGCCGAGCTGTGCCGCATTATTACCAATGCCCGGCGCCGGGCCCCTAAAAACCACTATGAGTTGTCCCGCTGGGATATCGCCTCACTCAGACACTGCCTGCTTATTTGGTTACCGGAAGGCAACACCGAGCAAACCGACAGCGCGCAATGGCTAAAAAAATACCACAGCGGCCGGTTATGGATTGGAGTGCAGCGTCACCTAACCAACAATGAAGAAGCCCACAACCGGCAGCTCGAACAACTGGCCATGACCGAGCAAATACCACTGGTGGCCTGCGGCGGTGTATTAATGCATCACAGCCAGCGCTTAACCCTGCAACATGTACTCAGCGCCCGCAAACTTGGTTTAACCGTCAGCGAGGCCGGTCGTGAACTGCTCAGCAACGCCGAGTACAGCCTGCGCAGCATAAGCAAGTTGCAACGTTTATTTAACACCCGCTGGCTGCAGCAAAGCCTGCACATTGCCGAGCAGTGCCAGTTTGATATGGGAGAGCTTAAATACGAATACCCCGCCGAGGTTATACCCAGTGGCTTCACCGCTATGGCGTATTTGCGCCAGCGCGTCGCCGAGGGTTGCCGAAAACGCTTCCCACAGGGCGTACCTACGTCCATTGCTGCCACCATTGACAAAGAGCTCACGCTGATTGAAGAAATGGAGTACGCCCATTTCTTTTTAACCATTGACGACATTGTGCGCTTTGCCCGCGAGCAACATATTTTGTATCAGGGCCGCGGCTCATCAGCCAACTCGGTGGTGTGTTATTGCCTGGAAATTACCGCCGTAGACCCGCGCCATATTAATGTGTTGTTCGAGCGCTTTATTTCTAAAGAGCGCAACGAGCCACCCGATATTGACGTGGACTTTGAGCACGAAAGGCGTGAAGAAATTATTCAGTACATCTATCAAAAGTACGGCCGCGAGCGCGCCGCCCTGGCGGCCACCGTCATTGGCTACCGCTTTAAAAGCGCCCTGCGCGATGTCGGTAAAGCCCTTGGCTTTAACGACACGCAACTGGATTTTTATATTAAAAACATTAACCGGCGCGATGCCAGCCAGCCCTGGCAGCAACAACTAGGCGAGCTCGGTATTGATGCCCAAACCCACACCGGCGCACAGCTGATCCAGCTGACCGAAACCCTACTCGGCTTTCCCCGCCATTTATCCCAGCATGTGGGTGGCTTTGTTATTTCGAGCGGCCCCCTGTACGAACTGGTGCCGGTAGAAAACGCCGCGATGCCCGACCGAACCGTTATTCAGTGGGACAAGGACGACTTAGAAAGCCTCGGCTTGTTAAAAGTGGATGTGCTGGCGCTCGGCATGTTGACCGCCATTCGCAAGGCGCTGGATTTAATTGAACGGCACGAACACAAGCGCTATGAACTGTACCAAATTACTCGCAGTATGGATGATCAGGCCGTATACGCCGACTTGCAAAAAGCCGACTCCGTGGGCGTATTTCAGGTGGAGTCCCGCGCACAAATGTCGATACTACCGCGCTTAAAACCGGCCAGTTACTATGACTTAGTTATTCAAATTGCTATTGTGCGGCCCGGCCCGATTCAGGGCGGTATGGTGCACCCGTATTTAAAACGCCGCAACGGCACTGAGTCGGTCAGCTACCCTTCTGAAGATGTGCGCTCGGTGCTAGAACGCACCCTAGGCGTACCTATTTTCCAGGAGCAAGTGATTCAACTGGCGATGGTCGCGGCGGGCTTTTCCGGCGGCGAAGCCGACCAACTGCGCCGCGCCATGGCGAGCTGGAAAAAAACCGGCAAGCTCATGCAGTTTAAAAGTAAGTTGATCAACGGCATGCAGGAGCGCGGCTACCCAAAGACGTTTGCCGAACAATTGTTTGAACAAATACGGGGCTTTGGTGAATACGGCTTTCCCGAGTCGCACTCGGCAAGCTTTGCGCTACTTGCCTACGCCTCGGCCTGGTTAAAACACTACTACCCACAAATCTTTTACTGCGCCTTGCTCAACAGTTTGCCCATGGGGTTTTACTCCGCCTCCCAGCTGGTGCAGGATGCAATACGCCACGGCCACACCGTACTGCCAGTCTGTGTTAACCACTCGCGTTATGATCACACCCTGGAACAACACTCAGGCGAGTGGGCACTCAGGCTTGGGTTTAGGCAAGTCAAGGGCCTGCCCCAGCAAGCGGCAAACACCCTGATTGCAAACCGCGGCCAGGGCTTTAACAGCCTGGAGCAAGTAAAAGCCAGCGGCATTGGCGCCCCCGCATTGCAGGCGCTGGCCAGTGCCGATGCGCTGGCCACGCTAGCCGGCAACCGTTACCAGAGCCGCTGGCAACTGATGGGGCATTCATCCAAGTTAAGCACCCACGCATTATCTCCCACGAGCCACGAGCCAACTCTGGCCATTGCCGAACCATCGGCGGTTACACTGCCGGCGCCCAGCGCTGAAGAAAATATGATTGAGGATTACGTTAATTTAGGGTTAAGTTTAGAGCACCACCCGGTGTCACTGCTATTGGCCGACAACCGCTTACCGCCCTTTACGTTTGCCTGCGACTTAAACCAAAAACAACATCAATCACTGGTGACCGTTGTGGGTGTGGTCACCGGTAGGCAAAGTCCCGGTACGGCTTCCGGGGTTACCTTTGTCACACTGGAAGATCACACCGGCAACGTCAATGTAGTGGTCTGGTCCGCCACCGCACGCGCGCAAAAGGCACCCTTTCTTGCCGCTAAAATGTTGCGAATTAAAGGCATTTTAGAACGGGAGGGAGAAGTCATTCATGTGATTGCCGGCAAGCTGGAAAGCCTTGACGCTTTATTGGATGGATTGGCGCTGTCTTCGCGGGATTTTCACTAATAGGGCAGCACTAGCAAACCAGATTGATGAAGTTAGGGCGAAACCAATACTAACAATGAACACTAAACCGGCTCCACCAGCATTTCTTTTAGGTAACTGACCATGACTTGTGTTTTCGCAGGTTGATAGCGGCGCGAGGGGTAAAGCAACCAGGCAGCAGACTGAAAATCGGTGGCGGAAACCCGGTACTGCGGGCACAACCGAATCAGGCGCCCCGCGCGAACGTCTTCCCTTACCATCCAACTGGCCAGCAGTGAACAACCCAAACCGCGCAAGGTTAACTCTCGCAGCGCCATGGCGTTCGACACGAGCATGCGAGGTGAAAACGCAACCCTATGCTCTTCGCCGTACTCCCCCTGAAACATCCACGCCTCTCGATAACCCGGCAGATTGATGGCCAACAGCTCAAGCTCCCGCAATTGCCTGGGGCTCTCTGGTGTGCCTTTTTGCTGTAAATAACCGGGGGAAGCACAGGCCCAAAACTCGGTATCAAATAGCTTTTGCGCTACCAGATTGGGATCGGGTGAGGAGGCAAAGCGACAAGCGAGATCAACCTGTTCAGACAATATATCGACCACCGCATCGGTAAAGCGCAAATCGAGTATAAGCTTGGGGTAACGCTGGCAAAACTCAGGCACTAGGGGCAACAAACATCGCTGACCAAAAGCGGTTGATGCCGTTATCACAAGTTTACCCTCGGGCTCGCTGTGTTGCTTTAGCGCGCATTCACGGGCTTGCTCAAGCTCTTCAATCAATGGCGTCGTCTGCTGCAAGTAAACCGCACCGGCGGAGGTGAGCGAAACCTTGCGGGTACTGCGGTGAAACAACTTAAACCCCAACTGTTGTTCAAGCGTGGCTATTTGCCGCGAGACCAGCGACGGATCAATACCATCCTCCCGCGCCACAGCCGCAAAGCCCTTGCGCATCGCTACCCGGTGAAACAACTTTAAATGCTCGGTATCCATTATTGCATTATATGCACCAATGAAATGTTTACAAGGCTATTTATTGGCACTCAAAACATCAATAGTCTGGCACCTCTACCTCAACACACTCAGGAGCAACATATGAATCTCAACAACAAAACCGTATTGGTAACAGGAGCCAACCGAGGCTTAGGTCAGGCATTGGTACAGGAGCTACTGACGTGCGGCGTGAGTAAAGTGTATGCAGCAGCCCGAACCCCTGCCAGCATCACCACTCATGACGCACGCGTCACCGCAGTGGCGCTGGATGTCACTGACTCCGCAAGCATCCGTCAATTGGCCAATGAGCTGACTGACCTCGACTTGGTTATTAATAACGCAGGCGTGATCCGCTTTGGCGATTTGCTTAATGCCAGCGATGACGACTTTGACCACTGCTTCGAGGTGAACCTCAAAGGCTTATGGCACGTTAGCCAGGCCTTTACGGCGGCGCTGAGCCGCGGCAACGGCGGCGCTATCTGTAATATTTTATCGTTGCTATCACTGGCAAGCATGCCGGGGCTCGCGGCTTACAATGCCTCAAAGGCTGCCGCATGGTCAGTGACGCAGTCGCTGCGCGGCACTCTAAAAGCGCACAAGATTGAAGTGCATGCGGCCTACCCTGGCGCCATAGACACCGACATGGTTGCCGGTATTGAAATGGACAAAGGCAACCCGGCCGATATTGCCAAGGACATTGTGAGCGGTATAAGCCAAAACCAAGAGGATATTTACCCAGGCTATGCTCAGCAGGTGTATGACGTATGGAAAACGGATCACAAAGCGGTAGAGCGTGAGTTCGCCGCCACCTGAAACAAAAAGCCGGCGAACAGCCGGCTTTTCTAATTAACGCTCCTGTTTATTTCCTGCGTTTTTTTGTTCTCTGGGCAATGACCCCATCGGGTGTATGGGGGGCGCGTTACCTTCTGCCAGGTCCTTCATTGAATAACCGAGGTAATCGGCGTGCAGCGCTCGCATCAGCGATACACCCATAAATACCAGCAGCACACAAAAGGGAAAACCAAGTGCGGTAATCACGTTCTGCAGCGCCGTAAGCCCACCACCGAGCAATAAGGTAGCGGAGGTTGAGCCTAACAACAGCGTCCAGAAAATACGCTGAATAGTTTTTGATGGCTGCTTATCCTTGCGTGACAACAAGTCGATAACCAGAGCCGCCGAATCCGCGCTGGTGGTGATAAACACCACAATCACAATCAACGCCAGAGCCGAGATAACTTGTGGCAGAGGAAAGTTTTCAAGAAAAGAAAACAAGGCTACAGAGACATCCGCCTGCACCTCTTTAGCAATCGACACCCCTTGATTCAACTCAAGATCAATCGCCGCCAAACCAAACACAGAAAACCACACCAGGGTAAACAGTAAGGGCGCGCCCAAAGCACCGATAATAAACTGACGAATGGTGCGCCCCTTAGAGATCCGCGCAATAAAAATACCCACGTACGGCGCCCAGGAAATCGTCCAGGCGAAATAGAAAACCGTCCAGCTGCGCTGCCAGTCAGAATCACCATAAGCTTCTGTCCAGAACGAGAACCAGAGGATTTTATCCAGATACATACCGACGTTCTGCACCAACCCTTCGGTCATAAAGAGCGTGGGACCACAAATCCAAATAAACAGCAAAATCGCAATAGCGATTAAAATATTAAATTCCGACAGACGTTTAATACCCCGGTCCAGCCCCAAGGCGACTGAGACTGTTGCAACGCAGGTTATCACCGCAACAATAGTCATTTTTGCCCAGGTGGTATCGGGCAAACCCACTAAATAGTTAAGGCCGCTATTGATTTGCAATGTACCCAAGCCCACGGATACCGCTACGCCGAATAACGTGCCTAACACAGCGATAATGTCGATGGCCCAACCGATAGGGCCGTAAATTCGATCACCCAGCCCCGAGTAGAAAACACTACTGATACGCATCGGCAAGCCCTGGCGGTAGGCGAAATAACCAATAGCCAGTGCCGGCAAGGTAAAAATCGTCCAGGTATGCAAACCGTAGTGGAACATCGAGATTTGCATGGCAAGTTTGGCCGAGGCTATCGACTCTGGCTCAACGCCTGCGAACGGCGGACTGGCGTAGTGGTACATAGGTTCGGCCACGCCCCAAAACATCAAGATAGTGCCGATACCGGCAGCGAATAGCATACAGAACCAGGTAACTGTGTTGTACTCCGGGCCTTCATCTTCCGGGCCCAAGCGAATGCTGCCGTAGCGACTGGCACTCAACCAAATCAAAAACACCAGCAAACCACTGACACTGGCAATATAAAACCAACCAAATTTGGTAAACGTAAACTGACCGACTATGTCGAAAAACTGGGCAAACTCATCGTGAAATGGCACCGCAAAGCCAACAAACAATACAACCACCGCTACCGAGAAAAAAAAGATTTGCGGTATCGCACTTAACCCCATGCGTTTTGCCAGGTCATCCAACATAATCACTCCTTATCATTTTTGTATTGCTTTGGGTATTCATCCCTGGGCCGAACTCGCGACCTGCGCTTAGCTCGTACTGGTCAGCTCCTTAAACTCGTCTAGCTCCATCAGTGGCTTCAAGGCGGGATCTTCCGTCATAAACTCGCGATAGCTACTGGAGCGCTCCAGTGCCTCTTTGAGGTAACTCAGCGCTTGCTCGTAATTACCAAGATTGGTTTTTGCGCAAGCCAACTGATAGAACGCGTGAGCATTGTCGGGGTCCATGGCCAGCGCCTGCTGACACAAGTTAATGGCCCACTGCACCTCGCCCTGTTCCAGTACTTCGTCAGCTTTATAGGTTAAAGCCTCGCAGTTATCCGGATCTAATTCAAGGATTTGGTCGTAAACAGCTAACTTATTGGCCGGTTGCGTCTCCTGCCCCGCTCTGAGCCAAAGGGCATGCAGTTCTTGTGTGCGTTCAATTTCTTCGCGGTTGGCGTCGATATGACGGGTTTTTTGCGTCAATTGCTTCTCAATAGCTTCAAGGCGCTGCTCGTAGGTTTCGATCAACTTGCCCACTTCTTCATCGGCAATTTTATTCATCCGCTCCTTCATGTCACGAATAGAAGACCAACCGACCAACACCAACAGCGAAGTCACACCGGCAATAAGATAGAAAAAATTGTTAATGGTGCTAGTGGCGTAGCTTACCCCGCGATCGATGGACTCGGCCTGACGATCTACAATTCGCTCGGTTAGCTCAACGCGCTGGTTCGCCATATCGGCACGCAACTGCTTTAACTCGTCGAGCACGTAACGCTCCACAAAGGGGTTATAAAGCGGTTGTTCGAGGTTGTTAACCCGGCTCCGCGCATCAGCATCAGTAACTGCCGGTTTTGTCTCGTCAGATGCAGCATCGGCGCTGGCTTGCGCCAACGCCGATTGCGATACCAACAATGCCAGAATCCATGGCAGGGCGAACGTCAAGCTGCGCATATAGCGTCACCGTGATTATGTACTTCAATCAGGCAACGGTGCAGACTTTGTACCGCCGTATCGTAATCATCTTCGTCGATAACAAACTGCATATCGACCTGGCGAATAGATTGATGCATGGCAAGAATACTGATATTCACCTCCGACAGAGCCGATACCGTTTTTGCCAACATACCTGGCACTTTCATATCACTGCCAATGGCCGATACAACCGCCACTTTACGAGTGTTGATTTCGGCATCAGGGTAAGCCTGCTCCAACACGCGACGAATACGATTGACCGTTTTTAAATTCGCGCCAACGTAATGGGTAATGGTGTTCGCATTTAAATCTTTGCTCACTACATGCGCTTTAAAGCGAGTGATCGCATTCAAAATCGCACTGTCGTAAGCCTCGATGTTGCCCATCATGTCCTGATCGAACAATTCAATCGCGTACACGCGCTTGCGACCTGCAATAATTTCTACGCGCGGTGTCTCACTGACGTAGTCACCGGTAATTAAGGTACCGGCATGATCGGGCTCAAAGGTATTCATAACGCGCAGCGGGATATCCGCCTGACGCAAACCTTTCGCGGCGCGCGGGTGAATCGCTTCCATACCCAAATTGGCCAGCTGATCAGCCACGTCGTAGTTAGTGCGGCCAATAGGCACCACTTTGTCAGCCCCAACCAAACGTGGGTCGGCACTACTCAGGTGATACTCTTTGTGGATAATCGCTTCGCGCGCTTCGGTTAGTACCGCAATACGGCTAAAGGTCATTTCGCTGTAGCCACGGTCGAAACTTGCCATTAGGCCCTTATCACAGTGCGTGTAACCGGTGGCAATTAACAACTCGTTTTCGTAATCGGCATCGGCAAAGGATTGCTTAATCATATTATCCAGAGACTCGGCACCATCGGCCTGCCAACCGGACAAATCAATAAAGCGAGCATTGATACCGTCTCGCTGCAACAAGTGAGTCATATTCCAGGCGCTGTGCGCCTCACCCAGACTCGCCAGCATTTCTCGCACTGTAAACAAGTGCGCCTCGAGCTCAAAGTGACCGTGTTGACAAAGACGCTCCAGATCAACCAGTACTCGCTCGGCATCGTCCAGGCGCTTGGTCAAAAAGGCGTCGGCCTTTTCACCCAAATCGGTGGTACCAAACAACGTTTTGTTCATGGCAAACATTTCAACACGCAGTTTTTCGAAGGCTTTTTGCCACTCGTCATCGCTGTCAGTGTTGGCAAACATTCCGTAAACCCCGGGGTTGCCGTTCTTTTTATTTTCCAATAAAAGATCGGTCATACCGCCGTAAGCAGATACCACGAACACGCGATTGTAAATGTCCGTGCTGTTGTTGCCTTTCAAAATAACGTTGTCGCGAACCGCCTCATATTCACTCATGGACGTGCCGCCGATTTTCTCTACTGTATGATTCATAGCTATGCCTTTAACGTTGAGGTTGGGTTGGGTGCGGTGAGTGTTGCTCTACCGTCCAAGTCCTCAGTCGGTAACCTCCTCTGCGTCCAACTCATAAGCGCCTTCGGCGTTATGAACTTCTTTTCCGTGTAGCGGTGGATTAAACACACACGCCATTTTCATTTCTTCATCCGCTCGTAAAATGTGCTTATCGTTCTTATCGAGAATATAAATGGTGCCTGGTTCAATAGGGTAAACCTTACCCTCTGCCAAGTCTTCTACCGAACCGTAACCGCTCATGCAGTACACCGACTCCAGATGGTTTTGATAGTGAAGGTGCAATTCAGCGCCACGATAAATAGTGGTGACGTGGAATGAAAAGCCCATATTGTCGTTTTTCAACAAAAGACGGGTGCTGTCCCATCCTTCGGAGACAATTTTTCTGTCGGACTTTTCGGCATCTTTCAAGTTGCGAACGATCATGAAGTTTCCTCTACATCTCAATTCATTAAAAATGGCGGCAAATGCCGCCATATTACCAAGCCTGGCGGGTGGATTAAGAAGCTTTTTTCAGCGCTTCTTCTGCAAATACTTCGGCAAAGCTCTGCTCAAGCAGGTCTAAACCTTTAGTTAGAGCGTCAACCTCAATCGTCAGCGGACAAAAGCACTTCACTATTTGACTGTGGTTGCCTGAAGTTTCAATAATGACACCTTTTTCGAACGCGCGTTGGCAGATTTTACTCGCCAACTCACCGGTTTTACAGTCTATGCCCTGCATCAGTCCGCGACCTTTCAAACGCAAGGTCATTGCACCGTGGGTGTCAATAACTTTCTTGAAACAACGGGTGACGATTGCCGCCTTTTCAACGACAGCTTTTTCCAGCGAGTTGTCACTCCAGTAGTGCTCAATGGCGGCTGTTGCGGTCACGAATGCGTGGTTGTTGCCACGGAATGTGCCATTGTGCTCACCGGGCAGCCACTTATCCAGCTCAGGCTTGATCATCACGACCGCAAACGGCAAGCCGTAGGCACTCAGTGATTTAGACAGGGTTACGATGTCCGGTGAAATATCAGCCTTCTCAAAACTGAAGAAAGTACCGGTACGACCACAACCGGCCTGAATATCATCCAATATCAGCAATATACCGTGCTTCTTGCATACTTTTTCCAGCGCCTTTAACCAGGCATTAGAGGCAACGTTCAAGCCGCCCTCGCCCTGCACCGCCTCTACAATCGCAGCGGCAGGCTTGTCGATACCACTGGACGGGTCAGACAATAATTTGTCGATCATTTTGACAGTGTCAACATCGTGACCGTAGTAGCCGCAAAACGGCATGCGGTCTACGTCATTGAGCGCCACTTGCGCACCACCGCGATGGTGCTGGTTGCCCGTCACCGCAGCCGCGCCCAGTGAGCAGCCGTGAAAACCGTTGGTAAAAGAAATAACGTTGGTACGACCTGTCACCTTGCGCGCGATTTTTAGCGCAGCTTCAACCGCATTGGTACCCGTTGGCCCGCAAAACTGCAGGACATATTCCATATCGCGAGGTTGCAGGATATTGTCGCGAAACACTTCAAGGAACTTAGCCTTGGCCGCACTGTGCATATCCAGGCCGTGGGTAATACCGTCGGCACTGATGTACTCGATCAATGCTTTTTTCAAATGCTCGTTGTTGTGGCCGTAGTTCAAAGAGCCGGCGCCGGCCAAAAAGTCAATGTACTGCTTGCCATCTTCACCGTACAGGTAGCAGTCTTTCGCCTTGTTAAAGACAACAGGGAAAGAGCGGGCGTACGACTGAACTTCCGATTCCATTTCATTAAAAATATTCATTACTGACCTCGTTGTAAACAGTATCTAGTTGCATTCGCACGGCGCTATGACCGCTTGATGGGACCAATTTCTAAAAGATGCTCCGAGTCGTGCTCACCACCAAAGTGAGTCTCTTTATCGAAGTAGACGCCACTGCTAAGCGGGGCGTCCCACTCTTTCGCCAAAGACTTAAACACGCCCCAGGAGGCGTCGTTATCTGGCGTGATCGTGGTGTGAATATGGGTTACGACCTTGCAGGCCTCGCCGCCAAGCTGCGCTTTCACCAGGCGCTTGGCTAACCCCTTGCCGCGACCGGCCTTATCGACCAGCAGCTGCCATACAAACAGTACGTGCGGTTGCTCGGGCGGAATATAGCCGGAGACAAAGCCCACCATTTGCTCGCCGTCTTCCGTCACCTTAAAAGCGGCCATGGCCGTTTTGGCAAAATGGGAACACTGCAATAGATTGCAGTAGAGCGAATTGGGGTCCAGGGGAGGATTCGCCGCGACCAGTGCGTGCACAAATCGACCGTCTTCGGCTGTGGGGTGTCGAAAGGTAATCTCGTCAGTGTCTGACATACCTAATATTTCTTTCTCTATATAGTTAAGTTAAGAACATAAACCAGTTTTGTGACAAGAAAACGACCTTGTCGCTTAAATAGCCCCTTAAAACCGGCATACCTGCTCAGAAAACACTCAAATCACATCAAAACAATACTTAGTGATCTAAGCTTTAATCTATAGTACACTATGGATATTACGATGTCCAGAAGCACCAATACCACCCACCAATCGCCCATATTTGGTGCATTTATGATAAACAGGGCGATATGAGACTGTTGAAAACAACATGGCACAAGCAATAGATATGCAACTCGACCAAGAAACATTAGGCCTCGAAGTAAAAGCTGAATATAATCTCGATCTTTCTCACCAGAGAACCGCCATGGACAAGATTGAAGAAGTGCTGGTAGCGCTCAGGCGCGTCATTCGCGCCACCGATTTACACTCGAAGAAGCTGGTGAAAACCGCGAGTGTCACGGGCCCACAGCTGCTGTTAATGCAGATTCTAAACAACAAGGGCGACATGACGATTAGTGAGCTGGCACGCGATATGAGTCTGTCGCAAGCGACGGTCACAACGGTTCTGGATCGCCTGGAAAAGCGAGAGCTGATTACCCGGGTGCGTTCGCAGCAAGACAAACGCAAGGTTTACCCCCAACTGACACATAAAGGCGCCAAAATTCTGGAAAACGCCCCCACTGCCCTACAGGACGATTTTGTGCGCAGGTTTAAGCACCTGGAAGATTGGGAGCAAGGCATGATTATCGCCTCGTTGCAGCGCGTGGCGAAAATGATGGACGCTCATACTCTGGACGCTTCACCCTTCTTGGACGTGGGCGCGCTGGACCGCGGCGAGCTGATCGACCGAGCTAATTAACTCGGGTTGGGGCACTGGCCTGCGCAACTGTGCGACAGGCCTGATGATTACTGTCTCACGCGCGCGCGCTTAGCATCATTGCCAGCAGAGCCACACCAACACCCAGAACCACCCCCACCACGACAATAAACACCGATCTAGGGCTCTGCCCCGGCGCGGCAGACTCTGGCGCTCGCATTTGATCCCACTGGCGCAAGATCGCTTGCGCTTTGGCGGCATCATCTGGCACAACCAATATTCGGATAATACCGAGCGCCTGCAACTCCCCGATACCGCCCTGCAAATATTCGCCGTCCATACGTGCGTCAATGCCCACCCCCTTTAGCAGGGCCAGCGCCAGCTGTCCCTCCAATGTATTCGCCGCGTTATAGACACACTCCATAGCTGTACCTCGCTCGATGATTGCACCGGCATTAAAACCAAGGCGAATTAAAGCTCACCACATCCGCCAGTAAGCTGTCTCGTAACTTATGCGCCTGCTCTACGGGCACACAGGGGATACTAATGCGCCCATCAGCGCTCCATACATGCACGGTCGCCAGACGCAATTTACGCGCTACGGGAGACTGGCTGAGGGTAATTTTCTGCAGCTTACCCGTGGGCAGCCAATGCTCGCTAAAACCAATAAAGCCTGATCTCAGCGCCAACCACTGTGGATCGCGGTAAAACCCAAACCAACGCCAACGCCGTCTTGTGACCCAGAGCGAAACAGGTAACAGCAACAAGATAAGCAGCGACAGCAACCCCGCCACCGCATAGACAATGGCGGTAACGCTCAAACAAAAAGGCACCCAAAGAATAAGCGGTTTCACCCAGTAGAAACCGTGCACCGAATGCCATGTAGGCACCGGTAAAGCTAACTCTCGCTTTAACCCACTCAACGTGGCCGCGGTTAATACAGGTATTAGAAACTTCTGTTGGTTGACCGCTCCCGTTTGCGCTATACCACCAGCCTTACTGATTTGTACTGTAAATCGACTGAGCAGGCGGGCAATAATGCCCTGATAAACGGTGACCTTTTGCAGTTTTTGAATTTTGAAGCCGCGGGTACGAATAGTGGTTAGGCCAGCCCGGTACTGATAGCGCTCACCAACCCGCGTTAGGTGGTAATTCCAATAACGCACCAAAGCGAGAATAACCGACAAACCAAACAATAAACTGGTACCCGCCAGCACGGCAAATACAGCCAGAATTAAACCCACCGACACCGCTAAGTTACCACTCGCCCACTCAAACCAGTGAAACAGCTGAGAGTGCTCTATTGAAGCCAGCGCCGATTCCATTAAGGGGCCAGCCTGCTGGCCCAAAGGCGCCGCTAATGGTGCCAAATACAGCAATGAATTTTGCATTAAACCATAGCGGGCGACATCGGCGGGCGTCAGCTTCAGCTCGAAGTCCGCGGCAGCCTCATCCGACGCTATGAATTGCTCCGACGGAGCACTCTCTGATTGCTGAAACTCCAACACTTGCTGACGCAACGTCTCGGCAAGGGATGTGGGAATTCCCGGAATATCCACCTCTTGCTGAGCGGAGCCCGCACTCTCCAGGCCCAGGGTCGCCAGCTGAAAAGGCCGGAAATAGAACGGATGAGCAATATCGGCTTGCTGAACCCGTTCGAAATCCAGGGTTAGACGTTTGCGATTAAGTATGCCCGAGCGCAAATTAATGCGGCCCTGCTCCAAGCGAAAAGTAAAAAACCAATACTGCAGCACCACCCCCAACAACATCAACACAGCCATTAGTGGCAGACCGTATTGCCAAAAGAGTTGCTGCACGAATTCACCGCCGGCGAAGGCGGGAATTAAAATAGGCCAGAGATTAACCAGATGCGGGATACTTTTAAACGCAAAATACACAGTCGCAACCGGAGAGACCCGTTGCCACTCAGTATTCAGCGGCATCGATAGACTCCTCGGCGGTAATTCTTTCGGTGAGGTAATTCTTCAGTCGGTGCGCCGTCTCCGAGGGGAGACCGGGAATTTTAATATCCGACTGGCCTCCGCCGGCCGTGTAGAGCACCAGCTTGCTCAGACCATACAGACGTTCCAGTGGCCCCTGAGTGACTTCTATGTGCTGGATTCGATTGTTACCTGCCGAGGAGGTTGCATGCCACCAGTAGCCTGTGCGCTTATGCACATCCAGCTCGCGCAGCAAGTACTCGGTGCGCTTAACCCGGCGCGGAATCCAAATACCGCAAAGCACCAACACCAAACTGACGCACAAGGCGAGCACTATTTTGACGATAAGCAGCAAGGGCTCAATATTGAGCAGCAAGACAACAATGCAACCGACAATGGGTATCAGCAGGTTGAGTGTCACTGTTATACGCAATACCGATTTATAGCTTGGATCTATAGGAAGCCACGGCTCGCTCTGCAGCGGTGGCAACTGTTCCGTAGTAATGGGGGCATCGTCCATTATCCGCACCTATTGTTGTTATAAAGTGGGCTCGACGATGAGTCACCAGGGGGCATATACCCCACCGCAGACTTTGTGTTGTGTGGCGCTTAGAAATCGTCGAACATCTGGATATGATAACCGCCATCAAGCGCTTCGGCCATGGCTTTATCTGCGGCAATAACACGCTCATCGGCCAGTAGTGATGGCGCCACTCCTTTGCGCTTGTGGATGTTAATCTCGGTAAAACCCGCGCGCATCAGGTATATCTTGCACAACTGCTCGGCCCCGAACAAATCGACAAAATCGATATACACAATGAACGGAACCTGTTGCCCCGCTTTTACATCTTCGTCAATGTCCTTACGCGCCGTCGCATCGGCAGAAAATATATACATAAAAGCCTCATAAAATAAAGTCTGACGCCGGAAGTCTGATGACTAACGGGTCGAGTAATCCAATCTCCAGATCAGACGTCCGACCTCAAGCGTCTGACCAACAATCACACCGCCACAATCACTCGCGCCGCATCTAGTTTAAGACTGGCGTTGTCCAGGTACTCTAAGCTTTGTGCCAGGCGATCACTTAAATAATCAATCTCTTCGCTGCGGATATTCGGGTTAACTTTTGCCAGATCCTGCAATCGTTCAATTTCACGACCAATGTCTTCGCTGACCTTGTGCTTAGCCTCTGCTACCTGCCCCGCACGCAAAGGCGCTACCGCCAACTCGGTGTTATCCAGTACAGCGCCAATTTGCTCCCGGCTGTGTCGAACCAGCTCCTGCGCCGTGGGCCGCGCAACCTTTTGCAGTATTTGGTTCAGCTTGTCCGCTCCCAGCACCTGCGCAAAGTCTTTGCCGTTGGTGTCCATCAATACGCGCATAACCGGCTGACTGATATAGCGGCTTAACTGTAAACTCGCAGGCGCCGGCGTGTACAAGCAGTACACCGCCTCTACTAACATAGTGCCCGGCTTGAGCGGCGGCAGCTTTAAAGTGGCCACGGCTGTGTTGCCAAATTCAGTATCGGCAATCAACTCTAAGGTGCCGCGCACCAGCGGGTGCTCCCAGCTGAGAAAACTCATATCGTCACGCGATAGCGCGACATCGCGATCAAAAGTCACCGTAAGCCCTGACTCTGGTAACCCGGGGTAAGGGTCTACCCGCATATGTTCACCCGGGTGCAGCACCCAACTGATATCACTGTGACGCTCATAGTCGACATTGAAACTATCCAGTGCCCGCATCAGATATTCCGGCAGGGTATCGTCCTCATCTAACGCTTCTAACGCATCAACCATGGCCTGCGCGGGGCCGGGCCGACAAGAGTTTAACTCCAACAATTTATCGCGGCCGGCTTGCAGTTCATCGTTAAGGGTTTGGGCGTAATCAGCGGTTTCCTTCAGGAGCGGGTTAATATCCGCCCCGCAATCTGCCAACAAAGGCACCAGCTTGTCGGCAAACGCCGTAAAGGCCGACTGACCAATAGCGCAGGTATGCTCAAAGGCGTTGATGCCATGGTGGTACCAATCCGCCAGCTTGGCCTGAGCCTGAGGCGCCGCAGCGTTGTGGTAAACCGGTAAATGAATATTGACCGAGCCCGCCTGACCAATACGATCGAGACGGCCGATACGCTGTTCCAATAGATCCGGGTTAAGGGGCAAGTCAAACAACACCAAGTCCTGGGAGAACTGAAAGTTACGCCCCTCGCTGCCGATTTCCGAGGCAATCAGTACTTGCGCCCCCTCTTCCATATCGGCGAAGTAAGCCGCAGCGCGATCGCGGTTTATAAGGTTCATGCCTTCGTGGAAAACCGTAGAGGCAATACCGTGACGCAGGCGCAGGTACAACTCGAGCGACTGGGCGGTATCGCCGTCGGCGCAGATCACCAGTATTTTGTGGCCACGCTTGGCTTTTATCAGGCTTTTAAGCCACTCCACCCGCGGGTCAAACAACCACCAATCGCCCTGCTCTGCCCAGTAGCCCTCTGGCTTTAGCTGAACCTCGAGCGGGTATTGCCCCAAAGCCTTGGCATCATCATCCGCCAGTTCGATAGGGTTTAGGTGCAGTATGCGCTCGGGAAACCCACTGATGCCGTGGCGAGTATTGCGCAACAGTACCCGACCGGTGCCATGGCGATCCAGCAGCACCTCAACCAATTGGTCGATAGCCAACTGTAGAGACTGGGTTTTCGCTTGCGCCAAGGCGCGGTCGATGCTGGCTTGATCCAGGTACTCAGCGAGCTCATTAATTTGCGCATCAAACAAATCACCGGTTACCTCGGCATCTTCCGGGCGAACGCTATTGAGATGTTCAACCAACTCACTCAATGGCTGATAACTTTTTTGTTCGGCGATAAAGGCTTCAAGATCGTAATAGCGATCCGGATCGAGTAGGCGCAGACGGGCAAAGTGGCTCTCCACACCCAGCTGCTCTGGTGTTGCAGTTAACAAAAGCAGCCCACGGGCAACCCGCGCCAGCTGTTCAATGGCTTGATACTCAAGGCTCGCTTGCTCGCGGTTCCACTCTAAGTGGTGCGCCTCATCCACCAACAGTAGATCCCAATCGGCGGCAGACGCCTGCTCCAGGCGCTCGGGGTTATCGGTAATAAAGCTTAATGAACACAGCACCAGTTGCGCCGATTCAAATGGATTAATGATATCTTCGGGATTGAAATCTTCCGGCTCATCGAATTCGTCAACGAAGTCGTCACAGTCTTTCCCCTCCAAAGACTGGCAGCGCGCCTCATCGAGAAGGGTAAATGACAGGTTGAAGCGACGCAGCATCTCCACCAGCCATTGATGCATCAAGGTGTCTGGCACAATAACCAGAGCCCGGTGGGCGCGCCCGGTTAATAGTTGGCGATGCAATATTAGGCCCGCCTCAATGGTTTTACCCAAACCGACTTCATCGGCCAACAGCACGCGCGGCGCGTAGCGACTAGCCACCTGACTCGCAATATAAAGTTGGTGCGGCAACAGCGATACCCGGGCGCCCCCTAAGCCAAACCCTGAGCGCTGCTCACTGTGATGGCGCAGCACGCGGCTGCGATAGCGCAGAGAAAAGTGGTTACTCTTATCAATTTGCCCAGAGAACAAGCGCTCGCGCGGCTTGCTGAACTGTACGAAACTGTCGAGTTCAAACTCGGGAACGGCGCGGGTCTGGTCGTCGGCGTCTACCGCTTCGTACAAAAGGCAGCCACTTTGTTCCATCACATGGGTGATCGTCAGCGCCTGACCATCCTGGTGTTTGATCTTTTCCCCAATGTTGTAGCGCACCCGGCTCAAAGGGGCCTGTTTTATCGAGTAGGTTCGTCGCTCGCCAGCCGCGGGAAAGCCAATTTCCGCCGTTGTCGTACTGACCTGTAAAACCACACCCAAACCCAGTTCGGGTTCGGTATCACTGACGTAACGCTGCCCTAAGGTGAAATCTTGTTGCGACACACTAACCTCATGCTATTCGATCCGGGCGCGCATGATACTTTGCCTAAGCATTAAACGAAAGCGGCCCTAGATAGGCGACAACCCTTACCCGTAAACAATTTTTTGCTAAAATATGCGCCTTTTGCCCGGAATTATTATGAGCCAGAGCCTTGATGAACTGCAGCGCTTGGTAAGCGAACAGCCATTTCTTACCCTAACCGACAGCCAAACCCTGTACCCAAACCACCCGGGAACAGGCATTGACATGCTATCGGTTAAAACCGAGCTGTGTGAGGCCAGCATCGCTTTAAACGGCGCCCAACTGATGAGCTTTACGCCCGCAGGTGGTGAAGAGCTGCTTTGGGTAAGCCCTAATTGTCAGTTTAGTCCGGGGGCGAGCTTGCGTGGCGGCATTCCACTTTGCCTGCCCTGGTTTGGACCTCACCCCTCCGACAGCAACCGACCCAATCACGGCATTGCGCGCACCGCCACCTGGCAGCTGAGCAGCGCCAGCCAAAATGACGCGGGCGTCTGCACCCTGGTTCTGCGCTTTGAGCACCAGGCCGACGAGCACTTTGAGCACAACTTCAGTGCTCAGCTCTCTCTTATACTAGGTCATGTGCCGCATCTGACACTGGCCCTGTCTAACCACAGCGCCGACAGCTTTGCCGCCAGCTGGGTAATGCACAGCTATTTCGCCACTGGCGACATCGCCACTACCCGCGTGGAGGGCCTGGACGGCCGGGCATACTCAGACAAGGTGGCCGGCGGTAAATACTTTACCCAAAGTGGCCCAGTGACCTTTGCCGGCGAAGTTGATCGCGTTTATGAAGATATCCAGCTACCAATCACCATTGAAGGCACACGCCGTACTCGCGTGGAAGGCGATAACTGCCCTAGCGTGGTGGTTTGGAACACGGGCAGCGCGCTGGCGGCTGACATTGAAGATATCGGCCCCAATAATCACGCCGGCTATGTGTGCGTTGAGCGCGGCGCCTGCCTAGGCGACACCTGGCGCCTGACTGCGGGCGAAACCCGCCAGGCCACCATGACCCTAATCCCCGAATAGCCCGGTTATCAGGCGTACCATAAGCCGCCGCACAAACCCGCGCGTTTGCTGTTAAAATGCGCGGGCCGCAAATCCCCAATATTCGCAAGACAATAGGTTTTCTTGATGAGCGCTTCAGATCGCGACCAACGCATTGCCCAACTTAAACAAATCATTCACGAGCGCATTCTCGTGCTCGATGGCGGTATGGGCACCCAAATTCAGAGCTTAAAACTCTCTGAAGCGGACTATCGCGGCAAGCGCTTTGCCGACTACCCCAGCGATGTAAAAGGCAACAACGACCTGCTCAACCTCACTCAGCCCGAGATGATGAAGCAGATCCACCGGGAGTACCTAGAAGCTGGCGCCGATATTATCGAGACCAACACCTTTAACTCGACTCAGGTTTCCATGGCCGACTACGGCATGGAAGACCTCGCCTACGAGTTAAACCTGGTGGGCGCGCGCATCGCCCGCGAAGTGGCCGACGAGCTTACCGAGGCCGAGCCGCACAAACCACGCTACGTGACCGGAGTGCTTGGGCCCACCTCGCGCACCTGTTCGATCTCGCCCGATGTAAACGACCCCGGTGCGCGCAACGTCACCTTTGATCAGTTAGTCGAGAACTACATCGAGGCCACCAAAGCCCTAATTGAAGGCGGCTCGGATTTAATCTTAATCGAAACCATCTTTGACACCTTGAATGCCAAGGCCGCTATTTTTGCGGTGCAAGAAGTCTTTGCCGAGCTTGGCTTTGAACTGCCCATTATGATTTCCGGCACCATTACCGACGCCTCGGGTCGCACGTTATCGGGCCAGACGACCGAAGCGTTTTATAACTCGCTGGCTCACGCCAAACCAATTTCCATTGGGTTGAACTGCGCACTGGGCGCGCAAGAGCTGCGTCAGTATGTGGCTGAGCTTTCCCGTATTGCCAACTGCTATGTATCGGCGCACCCCAACGCGGGCCTGCCCAACGAATTTGGCGAGTACGACCAAGAACCAGACGAAATGGCGGTGATTGTCGAAGAGTTTGCCAGTGCGGGCTTTTTAAACATTATCGGCGGTTGCTGCGGTACCCGCCCCGATCATATCCAGGCCATTGCCGAGGCCGTCGCCAAGCACCCGCCGCGCCAGATTCCGGATATCGAACCGGCCTGTCGTTTATCGGGGCTTGAGCCTTTTAACATCACCCAGGATTCTCTGTTTGTAAACGTTGGTGAGCGCTGTAACGTCACCGGCTCCGCGCGTTTTAAGCGGTTGATTGTCGAGGAGGACTACGACACCGCACTGGAAGTGGCGCTGGAGCAAGTCGAAGGCGGCGCGCAGGTGATCGACATCAACATGGACGAAGGCATGCTCGATGCCGAAGCGGCCATGGTGCGCTTTTTAAACCTAATCGCTGGCGAGCCGGATATATCCCGCGTGCCCATCATGGTGGACTCCTCTAAGTGGGAGGTCATCGAGGCCGGCCTTAAGTGTATTCAGGGCAAAGGCATTGTTAACTCCATCAGCATGAAAGAAGGCGAACAGGAGTTTTTAGACAAGGCCCGCCTGTGCATGCGCTATGGCGCCGCCGTGGTTGTTATGGCCTTTGACGAAGACGGCCAGGCCGACACCGCCGCGCGCAAAAAAGAAATCTGCGAGCGCTCCTACCGTTTGCTGGTGGATAAAATTGGCTTCCCACCACAAGACATTATTTTTGACCCGAATATTTTCGCGGTCGCCACTGGTATTGAAGAGCACAACAACTACGCGGTGGATTTTATCGAAGCCACAAAGTGGATTCGCGAAAACCTACCCCACGCCGGTGTGTCGGGCGGCGTGTCGAACGTGTCTTTCTCGTTCCGTGGCAACAACCCGGTGCGCGAGGCCATCCACTCGGTGTTTTTGTACCACGCCATTAAAGTCGGTATGAACATGGGCATCGTTAACGCCAGCCAGCTGGCCGTATACGACGACCTACCCGACGAGCTGCGCAACAAAGTCGAGGATGTCATTTTAAATCGCACCGACGAGGGCACCGAGGCGCTGCTGGACATTGCCGAAAAATACCGCGAAGGCGGCAGCGGCGTGGCCAAAAAAGAAGATTTAGAGTGGCGCAGCTGGGACGTTAAAAAGCGCATGGAGCACTCGCTGGTTAAAGGCATCTCCACCTACATTATTGAAGACACCGAAGAGGCCCGCCAGCAAGCCGAGCGCCCGCTGGATGTAATCGAAGGCCCGCTGATGGACGGCATGAACGTGGTGGGTGATTTATTCGGCGCCGGTAAAATGTTTTTGCCGCAAGTGGTGAAGTCAGCTCGGGTGATGAAACAATCTGTCGCCTATTTGCAACCCTACATTGAAGCCGAAAAAGTCGAAGGTGCCCGCCCCAACGGTAAAATCTTAATGGCCACCGTAAAAGGTGACGTACACGATATCGGTAAAAACATTGTCGGCGTGGTGTTGCAGTGCAACAACTTCGAAGTGGTCGACATGGGCGTTATGGTGCCCGGCGAAAAAATCATCCAAACCGCGATTGAAGAGAACTGCGACATTATTGGATTGTCTGGGCTTATTACCCCGTCGCTGGATGAAATGGTCAGCGTCGGCCGCGAGATGCAGCGCCAGGGCGTGGATAAACCATTGCTAATCGGCGGCGCCACCACCTCCAAAGCCCACACCGCGGTTAAAATTGACCCGGCGTTTGATTTAAACCAGGTGGTGTACGTGGCCGATGCTTCGCGCGCCGTCGGCGTGTGCAGCACCTTGTTATCGGATACCGCACGCGACCCGTTTGTCGCCAAACTCAAAGACGAATACGAGGCGGTACGCGTGCGCAACGCCAACCGCAAACCACGCGGCACGCTGCGCACCTACCCCGGCGCCATCGAACACGGCTTTAAAGCCGACTGGGACAACTACACGCCACCCAAACCCGCCTTTACCGGCCTTAAAGTGTTTGACGACTACCCGCTGACCGACCTGCTCGATACCATCGACTGGACGCCGTTTTTTATTAGCTGGGATTTGGCCGGCAAGTACCCCAAAATTCTAACCGACGAAGTCGTCGGCGAAGCCGCCACCAACTTGTTTGCTGACGCCCAGGCCATGCTGACAAAACTCATCGACGAAAAATTATTAAAAGCGCGCGCTGTTATCGGCTTTTGGCCCGCCAATACCGTCGACCACGACGACATAGCCGTGCACGACGATGCAGGCAACGAACTGGCACGCCTGCACCATATTCGCCAGCAACAACAAAAGCCCGGCAACAAAAAGCCCAACTTCTCACTGGCCGACTTTATCGCCCCTAAAGAATCCGGCAAGCAAGACTACATCGGCGGCTTTGCCGTCACCGCCGGCATCGGCGCCGAAGAGCTGGCCCAACAGTACAAAGACGCCGGCGACGACTACAACAGCATTATGGTGAAAGCCCTGGCCGACCGCCTAGCTGAAGCGCTGGCCGAGCACATGCACAAACGCGTGCGTACCGAGTTTTGGGGCTACGTACAAGACGAGCAGCTCGACAACGACGACTTAATTCGCGAACGCTATCAGGGCATACGCCCCGCCCCCGGCTACCCCGCCTGCCCCGACCACACCGAAAAAGGCACGCTGTTTAAACTGCTCGACGCCGAAAAGAACACCGGCCTGGAGCTAACCGAACACTACGCCATGTTCCCGACGGCAGCGGTGTCGGGATGGTACTTCTCACACCCAGAATCCGAGTACTTTGCCATCGGTAAAATCGAGAAAGATCAGGTGGAGTCGCTAGCGGAACGTAAAGGGATGAGCATCGTGGATATGGAGCGGTGGTTGAGTCCGGTGTTGGGGTATGAGCCAGGGAAATAGTGGTTCCGCGCTAGCGCGGGACTTTGTTTATATGCCCGTGTCGCCGGGCGTGGCGAGTTACTTTTCTTTGTTTGGGCAAAGCAAACTAACGAAAAGAAAGCCCACCCCGGCATCTCAGCCCTAGCGGGTGCCCTCGCTCCGGCCGATTTTAGAGGGCCGCATCGACACACCGTCCTTGGCGTGGCGATGCTTGCGCAAACTTCCTGTTTGCTTACCCCCTAAAATAGGCCTCCGCTCGGCTGGCTGCAGGGGGGGGGGAGTTAAAGCGGTGCTTCGTAGTCATTAACAAATGAAATTCACGATTCAAGACTTGACCCCAGCCACGATGAAGGTGCCACTCCACCTCTATTTCTTCGCAGACTCAAATTGATGAGAGGTTTGGGCGCTGTTCATACTGATCTATTAGATCGCCCAACTCTTCGTTTAACCCTTCTAGCGCGTCGACCTCTTTCTCATTTATTAAATATTGAGTTAAATTTTTGAGAGAATATAACTGTGATGAAAAAATTTTTCCATCACGAAATTGCACCAAATATTCATCTAGCCTCGAAATAGCCTCTGCATCAAAATCTTTAAAACCCACCGCAAACGACCAAAGTTCAAACTCCCAATCATCTATGCCCTTTGTTTTGGATTGAGAGATGACAACCTTAATGAACGCCTTAATAATGTTTCGAACGCTCTCGTCCGAAATTTTAAAGATGCTGTAAAGCAGAGATTTCGAAAACTTACGTTGCTCTTCTGACTTGTAAGATTCCAGCTCAAAGACCAGCCGGCGAGCTCGGACCTTATCAGTGTATTCGCCCTTAACCACCCCAATATAACCGTATAAATTGCCAATAGATCCATTCAGTATCGCATGCTGATCCCAACCGTGAGCTGTTTTTGAGATAATTTTATCAATAACGGTGTTTAATATATTTATCAAAATGTCAGTTTCAATATCCCGATCAAACAATTCGTATTGATGTGCTAAAAACTCGTTTATTGCCTCATAAGTACCGACAGCGGTTGAATCACTAGCAATTAACCGGGAAAACTCTCTCATAACATTTGAAACCTGAGCGTCACTCAAGTTAAGTACAGCCAGTAATCGCACGCAGTTTTCAAACTTAGATTCATAACCATCAAATAAACTTAGGCTTCCCACCAACTGACCTGTCAATTTTGGCAAAACAGTAAAAACAACCCACTCCAAACACCCGCCACTAGCACTTAGGCGAAGCTGATTGGAATCTTCGCTTTTAAAAAACACCCTAAGCTCTGACTGCAACTCTTTTGACGGATAGAACTGGATCGCCGAGTAAATCTCATATTGATTCAACTTTACTATTTTTTTGACTGATTGACGAAGTATGGAAATATTAACGAAGTCTCTCATAACCGCCTTATATGGGGCATACTGATCAATCATTATGTGATTTTTCAACGAAAACATTAACAGGTTAATGTGTGTACAAGTTGGTTCATCTGCATAGTTGTTAAAACTTATCCCTCCAGCCTTTATGCTTTCAACAGCTCTTGTGAGATCAAGTATCTTTTTTGTACAATCATTCGCTTTTTGATGAACAGAGTGCAAAGCCAAGAAATCATACAAGGCTTGATTCCTTTTTATCTCTGATCTTGGAAATTTAAAAAACTCATCTTGAAGCTTTACTTCCACTTCCTTTTCAAAATCGCTTCTATTTTTATTAGAAAAGGAGTATTTTAGCCTCCATAAAATGGAATTTTTATTAAATAGCGCTATCAAAAGAATCGAGTATATTTTGTGCCTTTTGCAAGCAAGAATGAGCTCAGAATTTTTCTTGAATGCAACCTCATACTCTCCAAGCTTATAGCTCTCATAAGACCCTGAAGACAGATATTTTATATAATCATTACTTTTGCATTCACTTTCTGAAAAAGATATGTATTTCCGGTCGCTCTCCTCTAGATTTTTAGCTGAATCTATTTTCTCATTAAGAAAGTACACAATCCTCCCATTGTCATTAGCTTCGGGCAAAACGACACCTTTGATATGAGCTAGGGCCAAGATAGAAAGGATCTCCGTAAGTTTTGAGTTTCTTCGATAGAAACTGTCTTTTTCATCTTCACCAAATGAGTCTATGCGAGCTAGAATCTCCAGGAATTTTTCGTGAATCGACCTAGTGGAATCACTACAATCCGTAGTCAGGACGCCTTTAGGCTTGAACAATTCCAATACATTTAGACCATCGGAATCGTAACGAAAGCCACAGTTTGTTATCGCCCCCCGTATTTGATTATGAGTTATTGAGTTTAGCTTTTTTAGATGCTTTATACGCTCATATATGAAACCGATAACATCTTGCTCATCGTTCACATCTACCTCACCATCATCTTTGATGATAGATGTTAGGAAAGACTGAGTTAGCGCCGATCTTTTATCTAGATTCTTAACATCATCAATTGAATAGTTTTCGCCATCCAGCACTAATGTGGTGATCCCATGATTACTCAAGTAGCTCTCTTGAGGCTTGTCTGATTTGAAATTTACCAAATACATGGGAGGAGCCGAATTGGAATGACTTTGCATCCATTTCATTATGTGCTTAAGGTTAATATCGTTATAGGAATACCCTAAAAAAAGAACTGTATGTGTTGAGAATATAGACTTTATGTAGTTTTCTATTAGCGGGAAATTTCTTGAATAGTTGAGATAATCATCCTCTTTGAAAACCACATTATGATTTTTGAAATCACCATGAATTTTTATAATTTTATTCGGACTAGCCGAGCTTACCAAATCCTTATCCGTGCAAATCTTATCGTACAGATAACCTTCCTGTTCTATTGCATTTTCAATGATACAGTCCCAGTTCGTAGTTAATATTACGCGAGGGTTTACCTCCAAAATTGTGCGATGCAAGCTCGACGGGGTGATATCTTCAGGGAAATATTTCCTCAACACTTGATTGTATGTCTGCTCCCCAAACTCAAGATAATATAGTTGAGCTAGTTTTAAATAATCTAGATCTTCTGTTATAGCTAAATCTGATTTGAGCTCACTCATTAGATCACTCCACAAAGGAAGGCTTCTATAATCAGAATCTGAGCTTTTTGATACACCCGCACCGACAAATATAGCTAACCTATCATTTTCATTAGCTTGCTTGATGTTTTTAATATAAACACTGTGCAGGTGCATTCTAAAACTCCTTAGCTTCTTGATGATTGATGAAAACCACAGAGGTCAGGCCTTACAATTTACACGTGCGAAAAACTCAATATTTTAAACGGTAAGGCCTGCCACCAATAACCGCGGCAAACTATCCTCGGTGAAAATTGGTTTAAGGAGTTGCGAAATGTATTTGATCGAAAAGGGAAGAACGGCATTTCTGACAGCTCCTTGTCCGAGATTAATTGACCACTGAAATGTACGCTAGGCGCTTATGTTTACCGTAGAATATTACGCCATAGCGAAAAAGGCAACCAACAACCCAAGGCTGCTACGAAGCACCTTTTTGGGCCCCTGCGACTGAGCCGAACGGAGGTTCATTTTAGGGGGTAAGCAAATAGGACATTTGCGCAAGTATCGTCAGGGCATCGACGCCCTGTCGATACGGCCCCCTAAAATGGGCTGGAGTGAGGAAACCCGCAGGGCCAGACGCCGGGGTGGCCTCTTTTGGTTACTTTTCTGGCCAATCAGAAAAGTGACTCACCCGCCCGGCGACTGAGGGCACACAAGCCTGTATATAACCAATGTAATCGTATGGCACCTGTGGCACACAGCAAATAACAATTCTACGCTCGGCGATACCGGCAAGTGATCAGCCTGCGTCCATCAAAGACTCTGTAATAACTTCCGGGTGCCTAAAAGCAATTTGAATTAGCGCTTGGGCAGCGCCCGAGGGTTTGCGGCGGCCTTGCTCCCACTCCTGCAGGGTGCGAGGAGATATCTGCAGAGCCTTCGCAAACTGTGACTGAGAAAGCCCGGTTTTAATGCGAGCCGCCGCTACTTCGTTGGGTGAAACCTCGGTCGTTCGTGCCGCCTTGCCCGCCTTCATTTCATTCACAGATTGCAGAAGCTTCTTGCCTAACGCCTCGCCGGACATTGTATTTCGCTTAGCCATGTTCAATTACCTCTCGGATGGATTTCAGCAAATGAGCCGGGATATTGCCGCGAACACTCTTTGCGTAAATCACCAACAACCACAACTCACCATTTTTAAGGCGAGTAAAATAAATAACCCGTACACCGCCACTTTTTCCTGAGCCTTGTCTACGCCAACAAACCTTTCGACAACCGCCACTGCCGGGAATGACATCCCCTGCTTCAGGATTTGCCGCCAACCAAGCACAGAATGCGCCTCGGTCTTGCTCAGACCACAGCTCTTTTGCATCTTCCGTAAAGGTGGGTGTTTCTATAACGGTGTACATCGGTCAAATATACGTCAATGACGTACACACATCAAGACAAGGCCAACAGCCAACTTAGGCAAGCTACGAAGTACCGCTCTGGGGGCCCCTGCAGCCAGCCGAGTGGATGCTTATTTTAGTGGGTAAGCACGCATGGACAAGGTGAATGGCGCGGAGCGACAGAGAGGCCAGCCTGGGCTGCGCGCAGGTGTACGTGCCGATTCATAGGTTACACATTTGTCTACATACATAGGTAACAGTTTTTAAACTGATAGGCACTGCCATTTGGAGGTGCCTATGCCTTGGAAAGAGACAACACCTATGAACCAGAAGCTTTCATTTATTGCAGATTATCTGCACCGCCGGTACAACTTCACGCAACTCTGCCGGCAGTATGGCATTAGCCGTAAAACGGGTTATAAATGGGTTGATCGCTATAATGAACAAGGTATCAGTGGCTTATGGAACCAGAGCCGACGACCTTATTCTCATCCTTGTGTTATTCCCCGTGCTATAAGGCAAGCTATCATCGACTTAAGGCAAGACACTCGGCTTACACTGGGGGCGAAGAAGATTCAGGCTCGCCTAAGAACGGAATTCCCAGATATTGCACCACCAGCCATATCTACCATCAACAAGGTCTTGGCCTCTGAAGGCCTCACCAAGAAGCGCCATGTCCCACACCGAGTTCCTCGAGACTGCTCTCCCTTGGATGAGGCAACCGAGCCCAACCAGCTGTGGACAACGGATTTTAAGGGGCAGTTTCGGCTCGCTAGTGGACAGTGGTGTTACCCCTTAACACTGATGGATCAATTTAGTCGATTCCTTCTGGGGTGTGAGTCGCAAGAGGATGTTACAACCGCCAATACAATAGAAAGCTTTAAGCGTTTATTTCGAGAACATGGCTTACCCGAGCGTATTCGCAGCGACAACGGCACTCCTTTTGCCAGTAAAGCTACCGCGGGCCTTTCTAAGCTGTCGGTCTGGTGGATCAAGTTAGGTATTATCCCTGAGCGCATACAACCAGGTCGACCGCAACAAAATGGTAAGCATGAACGCATGCATCGCACTCTGAAACAGGATGCTACTCAACCGCCTTCCGGCGACTTCACTGACCAACAAGAACGATTCAATGGCTTTAAGCACTTATACAACGAACAGCGGCCTCATGAGTCCCTAGAAATGAAAACACCTGCGGAGGTATACACCCCGGCTCAGAGAGAGTACCCAGAAGTCATAGATACTGTTGAGTATCCCAGCTACTTTGACGTGCGAGAGGTTCGAGGACCGGGAATTGTGTACTGGAATGGTGGGCAGCTCTATATTTCGCACTTGCTCAATGGGGAGCCCATTGGCATTAACGAAGTTGACGACGGCATCTTCGATGTCTATTTTAGTTTTTATCGACTCGGGCAGTTTGACATAAGAGACGTTACCAACGGCAGCGTCTCTTACTGGAGCCTAAAAGTGTAACCTATGTATTTAGACATAAGTGTTACCCATGTATGCGGACTATACAAGGAACGGCCTTTTGGTTACTTTGCTTTGCCCAAGCAAAGAAAAGTAACTCGCCACGCCCGGCGAGACGGGCATATAAAAGGCTTCTACCTCTGGCGGCGCTATTGCCTGAAGACCAGTTTAAGACCTGCAAACCAACAAACACTCCCGAGCTACCGCTCACAATACTTGAGAAACCCAGATTTTGGCCGATAATTGTGTAAACACCCATAAAAGGTTAAATCGCCATGTTTGGAAGGACGCGCGAGCTGGAAGCTGAGATCGAGACGCTTGAGTCAGAAAAGAGCGAACTTTTGTCTTATCTTGACGCGATTAGAGCTCATACAGGCTACATAGAGTTCACCCCTCAGGGGGACATATTGGATGCCAACAACCTATTTTTAAAGGTCGTTGGTTACTCCATGGATGAGATCAAAGGCAAACACCATCGAATATTCTGCGAACCTGAGTATATCCATTCCAGTGAATACCAAGAATTCTGGCGGGATTTAGCCTCAGGTAACAGCAAAAGCGGTACCTTCAAGCGACGCAGCGCCAGTGGCGAAACCCTTTGGCTGGAGGCAAATTACTTTCCTGTAAGTGAACACGGAGCGGTCACCAAAATAATCAAAATTGCTTCGGATGTCACACAGCATCATGAAGATTTGCTCGACCGTAACGCAATGTTTGAGGCCATTAATCGCTCGCTTGCGGTCATCGAGTTCACACCGGACGGTACAATTCTAAACGCCAATGACAATTTTCTAGCGGCGACTGGCTATCCGCTCAAAGACGTTGTAGGCAAGCACCATCGCATGTTTTGCTACGATAATTTTTATCGAAACAACCCTGATTTCTGGGCGAACTTAGCGCGCGGCCAATTCGATTCCGGAAAATTCGAGCGCAAAAACGCTGCAGGAGAGAGCATTTGGCTTGAGGCGACCTATAACCCTATCACTAACGCCAAGGGCGAAGTCTACAAGGTGATTAAATTTGCCACCGACATTACGGCCCGCATTCAAACAGCAATGGCTGCGGTCGAAGCCGCTTCCAGTACATCGGAAGAAACCTCGCAAATTACCACCCACGCTAAAGAGTTACTGAGCGATGCGGTGGCCACAGCAAGCCAGGTAGCGGTGCAAATTCACGACGCAGCAAAGCTTACCGATAAGCTCAGCAGTCAATCTGAAAGTATTACGGAAATTGTTACAACCATTCGTGCCATTGCCGAACAAACCAACTTGTTAGCGCTAAATGCTGCTATTGAAGCAGCCCGTGCAGGCGATCAAGGCCGGGGGTTTGCCGTGGTGGCCGACGAGGTAAGACAGCTCGCTGCCCGCACCAGTGAGGCGACCGAAGAAATATCCAATGTGGTGGGCGATAACCATGAGCTAACCCAGGGAATAAAACAGCAAATGGAGGATGTAAGCGGAATTTCAACTCAGGGGCAGGATAAAATTAAACAGGCCTCAGAAGGCGTTGACCAAATCTCCGAAGGCGTGACCAACTTTGCTGAAGTCGTCGGTCGCTTAGGGCAACAATAACCGGCTACAGCTAAAAGGTTCTGACCGAAACGGCCAGAACCTATCGTGTTACTGAGTTATCAATTCGATAAGATCTGGGTACACTTGCTCCGCGGTGGTACGGTTAAACAGTCCGAAACCAGTATCACCGGTAAAACCATTGTCCCAGTACATTGGTACCATTTGATTGGCCAGCGCCGCCTGAGTGATATAGTCGTTCCAGGCATTGCGAAATATTTCGTGGCCGTCAACACCCTCTCGATGAAAGGCACCGTACTCACCCAAAATAACGCCGATCCCATTATCGACGAATTTGCTTTTCATGCGTCCAAACTGGGTGTCCACATAGCTTTCATTGGCCCAGGTTTCGGTGGCACCGGCATCCGTGGCGCCTGCCCCCCACTGGGTAATTTGGCTATCGCCATTCAGCGTGAAATTAAACGGATCGTAATAATGCACTTCTACCAATAACTTATCCGTAGCACTGTCATCAGGCAGCTCAAAAAAGTTTATGGTGTGATCAATGTTGGTGTTAAAACCCTGTACAGCCAAAAAGCGTTCGCTGTTATTGCCGCCAGTTGCTCGCACCGTATCAACACATATCTGATTGAACCCGTTTTGTACGGTGTAATATTCTTCGATTGGCGTGCCGTAATCGCCCTCTACCATCACTTCATTGGTACAGGCAAACACTAGATTCTGATCGAACTCGCTGAAATGTGTTGCGATCTGCTGCCACATGATTTCCATACGATTATTGACGTAGGCTTGCTCGGCGTAGGTAGGCTGCATCCAACCTCCATCCCAGTGCATATTGATCATGACCATTAGCTCGGCATCCAGGGCATAAGTAACAACCTCCTCAACACGCGCAAGCCAGGTGGGGTCAATGACGAAATTAGGCTCGTCGGAAAATTGACTCCAGGCCACGGGTAAGCGCACGTTATCGAAACCGGCCGCTTTTACCGCTTGCATTAACTCCGGCGTCGCCTTTGGGTTACCCCAAGCAGTTTCGCCCCCCACGGCCTCTAGGGTATTCCCCAGGTTCCAGCCGACGCCCATGCTGGCACTAAACTCGACACTGGTGATGCCGGTACTGCTCTGACTCGACTCACTGCTACTGGAGCTTGCAGAAGACTCAGAGGACGAAGATTCTGACGACTCTTCTGAAGACTCAGAAGAGCTACTTTCAATACTTGAACTTGATGATGACTGCACAGGGGTGCTGCTGGCACCACCGGTACTGCCACCACTGCCGCATGCACCGAGTAATAAGAGTGCGGCAATAGCCGCAAAAAAGTTTAGTATCCTCACAAAATCTCCACTTTATTGTTTATTATCATTAACTTAGCGAGGCTTGCATTAAAATCTAACCACGTACCTGCCAAGCGGTGACACGGCTGTCAGCGAAAGCTGGAGATTATTTTATATTTAAACCATTTTTTATACAATAAAATATGTGCTAATGGCGGCTATACTAGTTAAGGCATCTGGGCGTCGCGCTTGGCGGCGGCTTCTTGTATGTCTTTCTCCAAATCCTGAGCGGTTTGATGGGCTTGGATTTGATCATCAAAAATCGTACTGGAGCTCTGAGCCGAGCTATCACTTTTACCGACATCACAGCCTGTACCTACGATAGCGCTCAACAAAAGAGTTATTGTCATTGCGATGTGATTTTTCATAAATATCCCAGTAATTGCGAATTAATCATTGTGCCAGATCTGAGAATAGCAGATAAATAGGGCCGGCCTACTCTTTGGGCGGCATCCAGTTTGCCAAGTCATTTAGCCCCTGTGCGCGCAAGTATTGTCTAACCCCTTCGCGATTTTCCAGAGGTTGATTCTGGCTCGCCTTATTTTTGCCTTCAATTGTGTCGATACATACCTCTAAGCCAACGATACTTTGGGTGAGCTTTTCGATAAAGGGCTCGGGCGCATCAGCTACACGCCATGGCTGCACTAATCCAGCTTCTTGCTCATCGGTAAGCTGACTGATTTGACGCAACAGCCACTCCCCTTCATGAATAACACTGACCACTCCCCTAACGTGAACGGCACTGTAATTCCAAGTCGGGACCACCATGCCATGCTCTGCTTTGGTTGGGTAGGCGCTGGGTGAGATATACCCATCGGGGCCGTTAAAAACAACCAAGGCATTGCACCCTGCCAGACTTTTCCATATGGGGTTGGCTTTGGCTATGTGGCCTTCTAGCTTTAACACACCATCGCGCTCGGTAAGTATAAAGGGCGAGTGCTGAGCGACAATTTCGCCATCAACATCGGCACAAAGCGTAGCAAAGCTCCGCTTTCGGATAAAGCTGAGTAACGTTTGTTGATCGGTCAGTGCAAATGGCTTAGGTGTATACATGCTGCTCCTTAATGAATGTTTTCTATAAGCATTAAACGAAAAAAAGCCCCAGACAGCAAACGCTGCGGGGCTTTTTATAAATAGTAAAACTACATTAGGAACTCAGCTCAGCGGTTTCGACGGAGGAGTCACCTCCTTTACCCAGGCGCCTGGCAACCATGGCTTTGGTTCGATCGCCAATGTAATAGACACAAGGCACCAAAAACAGGGTCACTACCGATGAAAACAACACACCAAAAGACAGGGATATCACCATAGGTTTCAAGAACTGCGCCTGTAAACTGCGTTCAAACAGAATGGGCATCAAACCAATAAAAGTGGTTAAGGAGGTCAAAACAATCGGCCTAAACCGATCAACACCCGCCTTTAACACCGCATTCAGTGATGTTTCACCACGACTGCGCAAGGTATTAATACGCTCCAGTAACACCAGATTGTCATTGACGACCACACCTGAGCACGCCAGGAAGCCAAAACCCGAAAACAAGCTAAAGTCCACGCCTACAATAAGATGCCCCAATACTGCACCCACAAAACCAAAGGGTACGGCCAACATAACCAAGAGCGGTTGGAACAGTGAGCGGAATGCAATGGCGAATATTGCCATCACGGCAACGAACACCTTGAGGAAGTTCAACGCGAAGTTATCACCAAACTGCGCTTGCGAGCGCAATGCGCCATCCAGCGACAAATTAAACCCAAGGTAGTCCCGACGCCACTGATCTAGATTAGCATTTAACAACTCCTGAGCAATTTGATTAGCATCATGCCCATCTTCCACTTCTGCCGTGATGGATATATTACGCTTGCGATCAACCCGGCGAATGGTGCTGGTACCGGGCACCAGGTTAATTTCCGCCACCGCGGCTATAGGCAGCTCTCGACCGTCACTGGTTCTAATACGAATATTATCCAGAGTATCCAGAGTACTTCGCTCCTCAAAGGTATAGCGCAACATAACCCGAACATCTTCTTTAGCGCGCGGTATTCGCTGAATTTCAACACCGTAAAAACCTTGGCGAACCTGTGTCGCGACATCACTCAAAGTAATGCCCAGTGATTGCGCGTACGGCTTAAGCTCAACCTCTACCTCAGTGCGTTCGGTATCGAGATTATTACGCACATTATAAACGCCCGGATAAGCTTCTAACGCGGTGGCAATTTTTGAGATGGCACCTTCTTGTAGCTCGCGCCGGTTATCCAACATGCTCATGTTAAGCGTAATATCAGCGCCACCACCTGCCAAAGTAGAGCTCAATGAATAGCTTTTCGCCTCTGGTAGTGGCCCGATTTTCTCACGCAGCTTATCGGATATTTGTTGAGCCGAAACATGACGCACTTCTTCCTCGGTCAAGCCAATAAAAATCGATGCATTGGTAGCGTTCAATGTTCGATTGACTTCGCGAATAAATTCATCGCCGCGGTTGGCTTCGAGCAGCTCCTCATCCTGGCTAACCAACTCTATCTGATCACGAACATACTGAGCTGTGCGTTCGGTTTGCGAAAACGGCGCACCTTCCGAGAACTCGATATTGACCTGAATCGCAGCATTGGGCACTTGCGGAAAGAAGGATGTGTTTACCCAACCTGCCACAACAATAGTCACTGCAATAGCGAAGATGAACGTGAACCCCAAAAAGGTGCTGCCTTTACGCTGCAGCATTTTGCCTAGCGCAGGCTGGTAGCGATCGTTAGCAAAGCGCTCCATACCGTCGGAGAACATATGACGAACCCGGCTCATTGCGCGCCCGACACTGAACCGACTAGGCGTTTCTGGCTTCAGATGCGACAGGTGCGACGGAAGTACAAGTAACGACTCGATTAAAGAAAAAACCAAACACAGAAACACAACCCAAAATATAGAACGGGTGTACACCACAATATCCGAGGGCACATCGATCATGGGCAAGAAAAACACTATTGTACTCACCACCGCTAAAAACACAGGACGAAGCACGGTACGGGTACCTGACACTGAAGCCAACTCACCGGTTTCTCCTCGCTGCTGATGACGATAAATACTTTCACCAACAATAATCGCATCATCCACCACAATCCCCAGTACCATCAAAAATGCAAACATAGATAGCATATTGATGGACACACCGAGGTACGGTAACAGCCAAATAGAACCGGCAAATGTGGTAGCGATACCCGCGACGACCCAAAGTGCCAACATCGGCCGCAAGAACAGCATAAGAATGATGAACACTAAAAATAAACCGCTCACGGCGTTATCGGTCAGCATGTTAAAGCGGCTGTCGAATATATCTTTAGCTTCGTAGTTAATTTTAAGCTCCACGCCCGGAGGCAAAAGCTCACGGAATTCTTTTATGTATTGACGAGCATTCTCCGTTCCTTCAAACAGTAAAGGATCATCACTCATTTTTACTTCTAAGTTGACACCGGGCTTACCATTCATAAAGAAGGATACGTTTTGCTCGGTAAAGCCATCGTCGATATGCGCAATATCCGTCAACATTAAACGGCTGCCGTCGCGACCGCTGCGCACGACAATGTCGGCGAAATCTCGGTAATCGTAAGCTTGCGCACGGGTTTGAATCTGAATATCGCCGTCTTTGGAGCGAATTAGCCCGGCAGGCACATTCAATGAAGCGCCACGTATAGCGTTGGCTACCTCGTCAAAGCTCAGGTTATAACGGCGCAAGGTATCTTCAGATACTTCTATGCTGACTTCGTCATTTTTTACACCATTAATACTGACTTCCGACACACCTTCAAGCAGCGACATTTCATCGCGAATTTGATAAGCCCAGTTCTTTAGCTGGCGCCGGTCAGCATCACCGTACAGCGCCACCCACATCAGTGTTTCGCGAAACACAAACTGGCTAACTACAGGTCTCTCCGCTGAAGGCGGAAACGTATTAATCGCATCCACACGGCCTTTAATATCATTTAACAGTTCACGCAGGTCCGAGCCTTCATTGACTTGCACCGTCACATTACCAAAGCCCTCACGGGACTCAGATGTGATTTGGTAAATGCCGGGCAAGTCGGCAATGGCCTCTTCAATACGCACAACAATTTGCTGCTCTACCTCTGCCGGCGCGGCGCTTGGATAAGGCATACCAATATTGATGATATTGGCTTCGTAGCGTGGAAAAGCTTCTTTTTCAACAGCTGAATAACTTACAAAACCGCCCACTAACATGGCCAGCATCAACAGATTTGCCGCTATTGGGTTGCCCACAAACCATTTAACTAATCCTCTCATGGCTTAGTCCTCCGCCTTCGCCGCGGCACCAGGTTGCTCACTTACCACGGCTACCTGAGCCGGCGCGGCGCTGTCAGTCGGTTTATCATCAACCAGTGGGTCAACGACAGAGCCAATTGGTGTCAGGCTTTGCTTCTCCAAACTCACCAGAGTGTCGGCAGCCAAGTCGCCTTTTACCCAGACGTAGTCCGCATTTTTACGCAGCACACGTACTTGTGTTTGCTCAATTTCATTATCACCGTTTAGTGTTAATAACTGGTTGCGTTTAAACAATGCACTGCGTGGCAGCTTCACAACGTTGTCAATGGCTTTACCATTGATCAATACTTCAACGAACAAACCCGGAAGCAAGGGAGTTTCTGCCGCAAATGGATCAACCACCTCTACCACAGCGTTGTACATGCGCGACTGGGTATCGACGAAAGCGTCGGTGCGCACCAAGTGACCTAACCACTGTGTTTCATGCCCGGCAACGACACCCCGCACGATAACCTCTGGGCGCTGATCTACACTGATTGACTGGATCAGGGGCAAATCAATCAAAGCGGCCTGCTGTTCCGTCAAAGGCACCCGAACTTCAACCACCGATGAATCGTAAACCGTTGCCAACTGCGTACCGACCGACACATACTGCCCCAAATCAACCATGGTTTCTTTCACCCGACCAGCAAACGGTACGGTAATACGGGTACGTTCCAGATTCAGACTCGCAACCTCTAAATCAGCCTTCGCTGCCGCCAATGCGGCACTGGCTGCCGCCAGCTGTGGTTTGCGCATAAACAAATCATTAGCGCTTTCATCACCTAAATCACGCCACTCGCGTTTGGCTTGTCTGCTGACCCCTTCTTCCTGCGCCAACCGCTGCTCCGCTTCAGCCAAGCGTGACTGTGCACTCAACAGTGCTGCGCGGTAATCGCGATCATCGATTTGTATCAGCAGCTCTTGTGTGTCAAAGAACCCACCATCCGTAAAACTGTTTTCAACCTTGACCACTTGCCCTGACACTTGAGCCACGAGATTGATCTCTCGTTTTGGTGTGACGGTACCTTGAGCGGTAACCGCTAAATTTTCCGTATTAGGGGTTGCTGGTGTTACATCCACCTGGACGTTAGCAGGCTCCCCGGGAGCGGGTCTTGGCGTCGGCTTTGGCTTAGCGACAACCAACATAGAAATGGTGACCACGCCAACGACAGCAATAACAATTGGCAATACAAACTTTTTCATGGTGAACTCCCGTGGAGTGGCTCTAATACGGTTTTATAGGGTTTGATTAGGTATGTAAGCACTATAACGGGAACACATGGTTCCCTACCTCTTCTTTCACGTTAAAGACGCACTTTAGGACAAAAAAGTTGCAAATAATGACAAAAAAGATGGCAAAACACTTTTATCTGTTAAATCCTACAAATAATCGAACAATATACAGAGACTTGCTAGAATCAGATTGTTATATAAAGATGTGGCTGCCCACGCATTAGCCGTACCGAGTACAATTACCACCGACGCTGTTAACTCACAAATCAAACATGGACTTTCTATGTATATTGCTCTTAAACATTCCCACATGCTCCTTGTAGCCATTTCCGTTTTGTTGTTTTTCACCCGTTACATCAGCAGCGAAGTGGGAGCACAATTTGTTAAAGCAAAGTTCTTTAAAATCGCTCCTCACATTGTCGACACACTGCTTCTGGCAACTGGAATTGCGCTTATATTTACAGTGGGCTATTCCCTCTGGCCAATCAATTGGCTCACGGTAAAAATCGCGCTTGTGGTGGCCTACATAATTGCCGGCACCGTGGCAATGAAAGGAGCGGGTAAAGGTAAACGCAGGGTTGCGGCTTTGGTGGCTCTTATATGCATTATGGGAATTTTACATCTGGCCCTGAGTAAGAGCTTTTAATTGACGCCAAGTTTAGAAAGAGCAGTTGGCAGCCAGATAGCATGACCCTATTTGGCTGCCATAAATACCTTCTTAGCCCCTGAGCTCGCGCTACTCAACACAATACGTTACAACCCCTACCCCACGCTTGATTGCAGTGCGAACCCATTGCTCCGACAAATGCTCCTGCAATGTCGGCATACCGTATATCCATATACATAACCGGTTCCTTTCTGGCCCACACTACAGGGTACCCAGTTATGATCGAGATATTAGGGAACTACAAGGGAATAAATGGTGCCCGGAGCCGGAGAAATTTGCCGGGAGCAAATTTAGGCAGCTTTGCTGGCCCAAAGGGCTGAGCACACGGACAAGATGAATATCGCGCAGCGATAGAGAATGTGGCCCGGGCCATGTGCGACCCCATTGAAGCGGGGACCGGTTCAATTCTGGCCCACACTACAGGGTACCCAGTTAAGATCTAGATGCTAAAGGACTACAAGGGGAAATAAATGGTGCCCGGAGCCGGAATTGAACCGGCACGACCAGCAAAGGTCGGCAGATTTTAAGTCTGCTGTGTCTACCAATTCCACCACCCGGGCTATTCGGCATCTCTTTAAAAACAGAGAACTAACTGATTGTGTTGCAACGCTCCGCGTTGACTGCAGTGGCCGCTTCCGACGTCCTGTCTCTCGCGACACTTGTGCTTCCTGCACATCGATCGCTACCGACTCCTGTCTCTCGCGACACTTGTGCGTCCTGCACATCGTTTACCCTATCCCTGCTTGGGTTCGGGTACAGCTTTAAAAGCTGACGTTTCTCTGCCAGAAAACCTGGACAAGGAAATTGGAGGCGCGACCCGGAGTCGAACCGGGCTACGTGGATTTGCAATCCAGTGCATAACCGCTTTGCTATCGCGCCGTAAAGAGGGCGGCATTCTAGCCCATAATGGAACCTGTGCCTACCTCTATTTGTGAAAAAATACTGATCTTCAAGGGCTAACTGCCTGATTATTAAGCAATTAGGTGTTTACCCCCCAAGGCCGTTAGGGGCCCGGCGGGTTTTCGTCAGTCTTAATGGGTTGCTCTTGCACTGCACCCTCGTCTTGAGGTGCACCCTGGCTATCTGCGGCTCCCATTTCGGCAAGCAAAAATGGCGCTGCCGCCTTCAAATAAAGCACCATAGACCACAGCGTAAGCGCCGTTGCCGCCACCAAAGCAATAAATCCGGCCCAGTTCAACCAGGTAAAATCTGCCAGCAGCACAATCAACGCCACCATTTGCAATGTGGTTTTGATCTTGCCGATATAGGAAACGGCAACACTTGCGCGCTGCCCCAGCTCGGCCATCCATTCCCGCAAGGCTGAAATAACAATTTCGCGCCCCACAATCACCACGGCGCAAACGGCAAACCAAGCCTTGGGGTGCAGAGTCACTAACAGTACGAGCGCTATAACCACCATCAGCTTATCAGCCACCGGATCGAGGAATGCGCCAAGCTTGGTGCTTTGATTGTACTTACGTGCAACATAGCCATCAGCCCAGTCCGTGATTGCGGCGGCACTGAATATCAAAGCAGCTAAAAAGTGCGCACCTTGGAACGGCAGGAAAAATACCAATACAAACAGGGGGATAAGTGCAATTCGAAGTAATGTCAGTCGGTTGGCCAGAGTCATACAGCGGGCTTCTAGTTAAAACTGAATGGGGCGACTAGTGTAAATCACCGTTTGATGGCCGAATGATACACCAGTTAGAGCGGCTTTGATCAAGTATATCAAAGTAAAATCGTTGGGCGAGTATTACTACATTAAAGCTACCCGACGGACACATTCAGTTCGATGGGGGCCACAGAAGGCCTACTCTTTATGGCCACACAACTGCCAACGGTTTACTGCAAGTGTAGGCAAAGGTGTCAAAAGCCAGAAAATATAGATATTTCAATGGGTTACAAAAACACTTCTGTATTTTAAGCGGCGTTCAGCCAACCTGTGAATTTAGCCAGCCACTACTTTATCAAGCCTACATATGGGCTATGGTCGGGAGATAACGACTCAAATGACGCTTAATCATCCTGTTTTAGCTTCAGAGCCTCCAACGCCATTTTCTTGAGTGACTTTTTGTTTTCGAGATACATAAGAAACATTACAAAACTCGTACCAAAAATCACACAAACACTCAAAAAACCCCACAGATTAAAACACATAGCTTTTCCTCGGCACCTTCGCGGCACATTGCATTCACATTATGATCCAGCAGAAAATTGATCATATTTTAGCCGCAAAACGCGCAGCATCCAGCTTGTTATAATTTATTCGTATTTGCCTGAACGTCCTCTTCGGAGTCAGCGTAAGTCTCAGCTATCTTCCGGCACTCTTCCGATATTTCCAAAAAGGCATCAAGCATATCCGGATCAAAGTGGGAGCCCCGCCCTTCTCGCATAATGCCAATAGACTTTTCATGGGAAAATGGCGGCTTGTATACACGCCGGCTAATAAGCGCGTCATACACATCCGCTATCGCCATTAATCGTGCCGACATGGGAATATCATCACCGGACAACCCTTCCGGATAACCAGATCCGTCCCACTTTTCTTGGTGAGAGTAGGCAATCTCTTTGGCAATGGTGAGAAAACCACTGGGTTCAGACAGTTTTTTCTCTGCCGCCGCCAATGCATCCCGGCCATAAACCGTATGCAACTTCATAATCTCAAACTCTTCGTCGGTAAGCTTGCCGGGCTTAAGCAAAATAGCATCTGGGACGCCCACCTTACCAATATCGTGCAGCGGGGCCGATTTAAACAGTAACGTGATTTTTTCAGGCGATAAGTCATCTTTAAAACGCGGATGATCGCTCAGCTTCTCGGCCAGCAATTTTACATACCACTGTGTACGCCGGATGTGGTTTCCAGTCTCTGGGTCACGCGATTCAGCAAGTGCGCCCATCGCCTCCATCGCGACATCCTGAAGCTCCCCCATTTTTTTGGTGCGGTCCTGCACCTTGTCTTCGAGGATATGATTCTGATACTGAAGGACATCTCTGGCTTCTTTTAAAGTCAGATGATTTTTCACACGCTCCAATACAATGGGCGGACTAATAGGTTTGGTAATATAGTCCACGGCACCGATGGCTAAGCCTCGGGTTTCATCTTCTACCGTGACTTTTGCGGTCAAGAACATCACCGGAATATCAACCGTTGCGGAATCGGCCTTCAGCCTTTCACAAACTTCGTAGCCATCCATGCCGGGCATCATAATATCGAGCAGGATTAAATCTGGCGGTGGGTCCGCCTTGGCAAGCTTGAGCGCCTTCTCTCCATTGGTGGCAATTTTAACTTGATAGCGATCCTTCAGTACGCCATTCAACAGCGAGACGTTAGCTGGGGTATCATCGACAATAAGTACTGTTTTTTTCGAACTCATGACAATAACCTTTACGTCGTTTTAGTCCGAACTCGACTGAATGCTTTTGAGGTGTTCTGTCACCCAGATGCACACCATGGTGACATCAATTGGCTTATCGATAAAATCTATGGCTCCTAACGCCAAACCTTTAGAGCGAGAGTCCTGATTATTTTTTCCACTCAAGAATATAACGGGAATATGCTGTGTCTCCGGATCTGCCTTTAAACGCTCACACACCTCAAAGCCATCCATTTCAGGCATCATAATATCGAGCAGGATTAAATCGGGCTTGGGCTCTCGCGCTGCAATTTCCAATGCCTTGGCACCGCTGGTAGCAACCTTAGTTTGGTACTTTTCCTTTAAGGCACTGTTCAACAGTTTAATATTGGCAGGTGCGTCGTCAACCAGCAATAACGTCTTTTGTTTACTCTCAGTCATTCTTCATTCCTCAACCAAAGGTGACGCGCGAACAATTATTGCCGCCTGCTCGAAGTCAAAGTTTTCAATAGCGTCTACAAGCGCATCAAAAGTGGGCTGGTCAAGCGCGTTCGCCAAGCCCACCTTTGATTCGTCAAAAAAGTCGGCGGCCTCGCCATCGTCACTGTCCAACAATGCCAGCAGTTTTGCAATATCGGGGGATGACACCGCGGGTAGCTCCGCCTGCATCAGGGCCACCACCTCTAATGCAGCCTCGTAGTCAAAACTTTCAATACAATCGGCCAGATCAGACACATGTGCCGACGTGGTACAACTTTGCAATGCGAAGCGATTGTCAATAAAACAATCTTCGGCCTCCCCGTCATCATCTTCAAGTAATTGTCTCAATCTAGTCAGTATAGCGCCTACCTCTGCCACCGAAACAGTGTCGGCGCTTGCTTCGGCACTGGACTCAAGAGCACTCTCCTCGAAAGCCTGTAAATCCCGCAGCATAGTGTCAAGCTTTGCGGCAAGCTCAGGTAACAACGCCTGCGCCTGAGTCGAATTTTCTTGCTCCAGCGCCTGCTCCAGGTCTTGCGCGGCCCTCTGAATATCGATGGCCCCCAAACTGGCCGAAACACCTTTTGTTGTATGCGCTACCCTTTCTGCCGTTTTATAGTCTCCGCTGGCGAGTGCAGCGCCTATTTCGTTCGTCGCGCCCGACTGGTCCTTAATAAAACGGCGAATAAGATCGCGATAGAGCTTTCTGTTACCCGCAAGATGGCTTAACCCTTCTACCGTATCGAGCCCTTCCACCTCCGGTAGAGCGATCATTTCTTGATCTGGGCTGGGCTGTTGCGCCGAATCAACCTGCCCTAACCCGGGCCGGGGTTTGATCCACTGTGCCAATGCCTTATACAATTCTGCAGGGTTAATTGGCTTGGCGACGTGATCTTGCATCCCCGCCTCAAGACACCTCTCTTTGTCTCCGGCCATTGCATTTGCCGTCATAGCAACAATAGGCAGCGACTCAAAACGCTCATCTCGCCTAATACATCTGGACGCCTCAATCCCATCCATTACCGGCATTTGTAAATCCATAAGGACAATGTCGTAATGGTTCTCAGCGATTTTCTCGACCGCGATCTTGCCGTTATCGGCCACTTCGACTGTCATGCCGGCGCGCTCAAGCAGCTCGGTCGCCACTTGTTGATTAATTTCGTTATCTTCAACCAATAAAATGCTGGCGCCGGATACAGCTGCGGCAACAGATTGCTCACTGGCATCGGCTTTGCCAGCGCCTGACGTTGCCGATTCTATACCGAGCGCTAGCATCACCGAATCAAGTACTGATGAAACTGAGGCAGGTTTACTTAATATACCCGCCACTGAATTGCCTACTCTGCGCAACATATCGTTGGTGTCGTAGGAAGTCACCATAATAACTTTCGGTGGCGATTTTAGTTGCAAAGAGTGTGTCAGTGCATGGTTGACTTCAATACCATCCATACCTGGCATTTTCCAGTCTAGAAATACAACCCGGAACGGCTCCCCCAGATCATCGCGTTGCTGCACCAGAGCCAAAGCCTCTTTACCGGATGAGGCAACAGTTGGCTCAAAGGTAAGCGATTCGGCTGCATGTTGCATAACCTGCCTTGCCGCTGGGCTGTCATCTACGACTAAAACTGGAAGACCAAGCAATACTGAGTCTGGCAGTTCCCGTTGTGTTTCGGCCTCACTATTAATAACAAACTGTGCTGTAAACGCAAAAGTACTGCCTTTACCCTGTTCACTTTCGACCCATATTTCGCCGCCCATAAGCTGCGTAAGCTGTTTGCTAATACTCAACCCCAATCCGGTGCCGCCGTACTTGCGCGTGGTTGAAGCATCGGCCTGGCTGAACGACTGGAACAAATTCGCCACTTGTGCGGGTGTCATCCCAATGCCGGTATCAGACACGGAAAATTGCAATACAACGGAATCCTCAAGCCATTCTTTCACACCAATGCCAATGACGATTTCACCACTTTCAGTAAATTTCACCGCATTGTTTACCAGGTTAATTAAAATTTGCCCCAGCCTCAGCGGATCACCTTCTAGCCCCGATGGCACCTCCGGGTCAAGATCAATCAAAAATTCAAGATCTTTCTCCTGAACCTTTACTTGCATCAAGCTGGCAAGATTACTGATGGTCTCTTCTAAGCTGAAAGGAATGGTTTCAAGCTCTAACTTTCCTGCTTCAATTTTCGAAAAGTCGAGAATGTCATTAATAATACCCAGCAAGGCATTTGCAGCAGAATTTATTTTGTTGACGTAATCTTCTTGTCGCGGCGACAGCTCAGTTTGCAGAGCGAGATAGCTCATCCCAATAATGGCGTTCATCGGAGTGCGAATTTCATGGGACATATTTGCCAGGAAATCACTTTTCGCCCGATTAGCGTCGTTGGCCTGTTCGCGAGCTTTTACCAACTCCGTAATATCTGTTGATACTCCTCCCAAAGCCAAAAATTCACCGTCCACATCGTACACCGGAAATTTATAAGTGATGTAGGTGCTTACGCTGCCGTCGGTGTTATGTAGAGTTTCTTCTAGCTGAATCGTCTCACCTTGCTCGATAGCTTCTAAGTCGGCCATTCTAAAGCGCTCAGCGTCTTCCTTAGGCTGCAAATCAAAATCTGTTTTGTTGAGCGCAAAGTCATGGTCAAGCTGCATCACTTGTTCCCACACCTTGTTCACCAACATATAACGTCCCTCACGGTCTTTGAGGTATATTAACGCTGGAGAATTATCCAATACCGACTGCAACAACTTTCTTGATTCGGCCAGCGCCTTTTCTGCTTTCTTGCGGGCTGTAATATCGCGCAGTGACGTAATGATCATTGCGCCAGTTTCAGCTTCGATCAAGCTTATACTGATTTCGACAGGCACTCGATTTTCAAACTTTGTCAGCGCGAGTAATTCTCGCCCTTCACCGGCCACTGCATTGCCTTGTGCGTTGACATAGGCATTGCAATAATCTTGGTATGGCTTTTTACTTTGCGGGCAAAACAACACTTCAATAGAGCGCTGCGTGAGCTCGCTCCATTCATAGCCAAATAGCTCTTGGGCACGCTTGTTGATCATCAATATAGTGCCTTCAGAATCTGTCGCTACGATTGGGTCCGGTGTAGACTCCAAAAGGTTCTTAAACTGGTCTTTGCTTTTGCTGAGTTCAAGTGTTCGCTCTTCAACTTTATCTTCCAGCTCATCGCGCGCTTTCACCAAGGAGCGTGTAGCGCGATCGCCTATCCAGTTATTAATTCCCATTAGACTTAAGGACAGGAACAAAGTCGCGCCAAGCAATGCATACAGCGTATTGCGGGAAATAATGTAAGCCTCTAGCGCCTCTGACTCGTCCACCTCTGAGATGAGCCCCAAACCAAGCTCCGGCGCCCAGTGCCAGGCACTTAACACGGTTTCGCCGCGGTAGTCGAAAAAACCTTGAGTGCTCAGGCCAGTTTCGCCACGCGTTAATGCCGCTGCGGCGTGCGTTAAAGCGTTGTCATCACTGCCTATATCTGAAAAAGGTTTAACCTGAGCCGGATAAGACACCAGTAGCGACAGTGCCGTTCCGGCATCACTGGAGATAATATTTTGCTCCGCGAGTGTATTGATAAAACGACTTTCACTGAGCATCACACCGTGAGCGTTAACCGCATAAACCTCACCGGTTCGCCCTGTTCTGCCTCGAGCTAATATGGCCTCGAATGTATCTTTAGGTTCAACACTGGCAACAACTGCCCCTACGGCTCTGCCCGCATAGTCCAGTACCGGAGCGGCAAAGTATATTTCGACCTCTTGTGTGTTGGGATTAAGCATCGGTGGGATAAAAGCAACCTGCCCCATAAACACTTTGTCTTGCAAAATATCCATTAGGTGACTCACTGACGGGGCGGCTGGAAATACCGCCGTACCATCCGTTAACACCATAGATAAACGCCAGTCGTTATTATCCAGATTATGCTGGCTCAATAGAGCCTGCATTCCTAGCGTGGATGGGTTTCCTATGGAATGATCATTGGGCTGTTGCGAGGCAATCAGTGTTTGCAGGCCTTCCTCTCGAGCAATTAGGGTTACCAGTTGGAGCTGAGCTTTAATCCAATGCTGGAGCATTTCATGGGTAGCCTGAAGCACCGTCACCAAAGCCTGTCCCGCTCGATCGCGGGCAATCTTTTCTTCTCGCTCCAGGGAGTACCAAGTTAAACTGAGTATCACAATCAAAATCGTCATTAACGCCAGAATGCCAAATAGGCGCAAGTGACGAGACTTGTTTACGGTTAGAAATTTTTCGGCTCTGCGCGCCAAAAACCACACGACACCAAGAAATATCAACGCCAACCCTATCGTCAGCACCACAAATTTAACGATGGGTATTTCGTGAATTCCCGCAACGCCCTGGGCTGAGACTGAATCGCCTAATTCAATACTGATCCAGTGATTGCGAATGGCATCGCGTTGGGCAGGTGTAATATTTTCGATTACCTTATTAAGAATGCTAACCCATGTAGCCCAGTCGTCCCTTACCCCCATGCTTAATTCATATTGATACGCTGTGCGAAATGCCACCTGCAAATCAGTAAGGCCAAACTCATTAACGAGACTTAACGCCGAAAACTGATTTCCCAATATTGCATCGAGGTCACCGTCAGCAACATTCATTAGGCCGCTTTTGAGGCTATCGACAACAACAAAATCAATATCCGGAAAGTTACGTTGCGCCCACTCGGTGCTGGAATAACCATCGACAACGCCAAGTTTGCGTCCCAGCAAATCTTGCATACTTGTCATAGATTCGGCATGGTCCTCATGTGCAATAACCACGGACGGAATGCTTAAATAGCTATCGGTAAACAGCAGAAACTCTCGCCTGTTGTCTGTTGCAGCCATACCGGGCAGCATATCGATTGCTTTTTGCCGGGCTTTAGTCACCGTATCCGCCCAGGTATCCGCAGACGCGAGCTCGAACTTAATGCCCAACTGATCGCTGATTAAGCTGACGTAATCGGCTACAATTCCCGAGTACTGACCGTTGTCGTCGATAAACTCGAATGGGGCCCAGTCGGGGTCCGCCCCCACTTTAATAACCGGGTGCTGCAACAACCAGCTTTGCTCCTCCACACTAAGCTCTAGCGTCGATAGCGCTTTTGCTTTTACCAGCTCCTGACTCGGCCTTAACCAATTCGACAGTATTGCCAGCCGCTCTTCTGCGCTAACAGATGCTATCGCCTTGGTAATGATGCTATGCAACACCGGCTTGTGACCTGCGACCAACATTCTTAAAGGGTTCTGCCCCAAGTTACCCGGAAAAGACACCAAGCCAGAAAGCGCATTCTCTCGCAGGTAATATTCCACAACACTCTGAGAATCCATTGTCGCATCGGCGTCACCCGACAAAACCATTTCTATGGCATCCTGTATCGAATCGGTTTCGACAATCTTGATATCAGGCATTTTTGCTTTGACGATATCAATCGATGAGTAGCCAGCTGGTAGTGCAAGGGTTCTACCGGTCAAGGCCTCCATATTCGTAATGTCAGAGCCACGCTTAACAAACACATGCTCTTGTAGAATAAGATAGCTGGGCGTGTGCAAAGCATATTGACTTCTATCGGCAGAGAAATAAGCGGCCATCACCATATCAATGTCATGGTTGCGCAGCTTGGCATGTAACTCGGAGTAACTGGCGGGCTCGGAGTATTCGAACCCTAGCCCTGTTTTTTCTGCGATTAGATTAATAAAATCAACCGAAACACCAACGTAGGCTCCCTCCTTATCGGTGAAGTTAAACGGCGGCCAATCGAGCTCTTTACCCACAATAACTCGTGGATTCTCTTCTACCCAGGCAAGCTCTTCTTCGGTTAAACGCAGCTCGTTTGCGCCCGACGCCGTTGTGGAAAACGTACTGACAATCTGTGTTTGGTTGTAGGTGGCAAACTCCTCCCCCAATCGATCAATCGCCTCAACCAAAGCCCGCTTATTCTGCCTATAATCAGGTGATTCAAGAACGCTACGTGCGGCACTGATTTCTCGTTGTGCCATAAGCGCTTCAGCGCGGCTTTCCAACTTAACCAACGACTCGTTAATGGCCGCAATCAGTTCAATCTGCTTCTCCGAAGCGACCGGCGCCTTGACCAGCAACTCACTCAACGTATCTTCATAGCGTGTAGCCGCTACACGATAGCGCTCCAGCCAACGTTCATCCTCAGAATAGAGGTAAGTGGTTATGGCACTGGTAAGGATTTCATCTTGCAACTTAAGCGATTCGGTAAGCTGTATGAGGCCAGCCTGGCTCACGGGCTCTTCAGCTGACGCTACGCTGTCAGCCAGGCTGGCAACAGGCACAAGGCAAACTGACAACGTCAGCAACCATAAAATAACCGGCCGGGCCAACATCCGCTGAATCATTGCGCCACCTCCGCACCCGGTTTTGCCAGATTGAACTGGGTCATAATTTGCGCGTATTCTTCGCTGCTAACAAACCGGGCCAGCTCACGGTCCAGGTCATTGCGCAACTCAATCGCACCCGGGTACTTGCGGGAAACAGCCATATTAACAGGAAGCACATAGACCGACGGGGGGAGTACTTTAAATACATTCCCAATACCCAGCTGCTTTGCCTCAGCCATAAAATACTGTTGATTATTAAGCGCCACATCAAACTGGCCGGACAGCAGACCTTCCAGTTGCGCTTTAGAGTCCAAAACCGGTTCTTTGGTGAGAAAATCTGCAGCGTCGAATTCAGCCCCGTAAGTCCAGCCAAAAATGACACCGATTCGATAGCTGGCAAGATCTAATAGGTTGCCATCAAAATTGATTCGTGCGTCGGCGCGAACAATAATATCCTGAGTTTCATAGACGTGAGGTGTTGTGGTAAAAAGCGCAATTTTTGCCCGTTCTGATGTTTCAGTAAGGTTTATCATCACATCCTGACGGCCCGTTGCTATGGCTTCCAGGGCGGAGCGCATATCGCGATACTGGGTAATGCGCAGGTTGTAACCAAGACTGGCGAAAACCGATTTGGCAACCTCTACAGAGGCGCCAGAGAAGCTAGCATCGGCTTCTTTGCGGTAGAAGGGGTAAAAGTCATCGGCCACCGCAATGCGTATTACCGTATCTTCAGCGGTGGCTGTTTGCACTGAGCACACAGCGAGCACGCAAAAAATAACCATCCTAAACAATACGCGTTCCATGAGAAGCCCTGTGAATCGATTCACTCTCCATTATGCGGTAGTACGTCAGGCCGCTAATTCCGCGGCATAGGTCGACTGGCCAAGATTCTCTAGCTTACTCTCCTTTGATCAGCTGTGCAGAATAAGACCGCCTTTTACCTATACCAAAATCATATATGACAAAAGGCACTCTAGAAACAAAAATGAGCGAGATTTTCATAAATAAATGTGGAGATAGACGACAACTCACAGCTGGCGCATAAAATTAACAGCCGAGCCCACTCCTTGGCGTATTAGTCTGCATTCAGGGACTTATGTCCGAACGCATTAGATTAAAATAGACCGACCGTAAATCAAGCAAAACTTCTATCGCTTGTACTCACCCTACCGTTAAGTCAGTTTCCTACAATCAGTAAAAAAACAACAGGCCATTAAATGATTACGAGCCAGCCTGAAAGCCCGAGTACGCTTGAGGTTTTTCAATAGCCTGCTAACGACTAATACACTGATCACGATCTAAAACCCAACACCGCGGGTTCGATTGATACCCGACATGCGGGTAGTAATCATTGGCGGCCGGCGCTGCGATTAGGATGAGCTTACAATGGGCGCCTAACTGACGCTGCGTAAGCACCTGTAGCTGCCTGCCAACACCGCATTTCTGATAATCCGCATGCACCGCTAAATCCGACAAATAACACGCATAGTGAAAATCCGTCACACTGCGCGCAATACCCACCAACTTACCACCCCACCAGGCTGTTACCGTAAGATTGCTATTGGCCAACATTCCGGCCATGCAAACTCTATCGTCCACCGGGCGCCGCTCAGCAAGATTAGACGCCTTAAGAAGCTCAACAAATTGATCGGTCGATACCGGCGCATTTACTTTATATTCAATTTTCATATTGCTTAATGCATTTTCCTTTATGCTAATTACACAGATATGTCTATATCTGTAGGCACCTGCCACCACTCACAAACGCAAGGAGCAATCTGCGCCCGACACCGCAACGCCCTAACCACCCCTAATGAAAGTAGCGATATCGCACTTCTCGGGAACGCGTTCCACCCGTCCATGCAGGTTTTTATCTTCGGCCACAAGCTCACCGCGAGAAGGCAAATCCTTGGGCAGCTTGATATTGTTAACCAAACCGAGATTAAGCAATGCGTTTAGCACCCACCACCCTGGGTCTGGCTCGTCTTTATACAAGCCAAGCATAGCGGACCCAGGATAAGCATGGTGGTTGTTATGCCACGCCTCGCCCATGGATAAAAGACCTACAATTCGAATATTGTGCCCTTGAACAGCCGCCCCTTCAACGCGCCAGGTCCGCTGCCCATGATTATGGGCAAAGTAACCCACAAGCCAATGACCGCCAACGGAAACTACGACTCGAACACAAACGCCCCATACCAACCAAGACAAACCGCCGAACACATAAAGAGGTAATGCAACAGTCAGCTGTTGCATCAACCAATATTTTTCCAGAAAAAGATAGAATCTATTGTTCAAGACTTCTGCTTCAACAGTAAACTCCGGCGGGTCCGCCAGCTCAAGGTCACAGTTAAGCTGCCACCATCCATCTTTGATTATATTTGAGCCATGCAGCAGGAAGTCGTGACACTTTGTCTGCCTCTGAGCCCAATCTCGCAGGTCGTGTTGCTTCATCATACCGATAGGGCCTGCCATTCCCACCAACACACCAAGATAAACAAAAATGTACTCCATCCATATCGGGCACTCATAAGACCTGTGAATCAGCAGTCTGTGCATTCCCAATGAATGGCCAAAACAAAGGGTAACGGCAGTAAGCAGAAGGAAAATCAAAAAACCAAGGAGACTAAAAACCAATGGTGCGATCAACAAAGTAGCGGCGAGATTGGCAAGAAACCATACAGATTTCAGCGGGCTCCACACAACTGTTCCTTCAAACGCGCTTTCCGCCCTACACGAACTTACTCTCCCTGTATCTTTCATGCTACCCCTATGTAGTTAACCTTGCGTGTATTATAGCTTCCCATGGGCCACTCTAACGATTAGAACGTATGCCCAAGGCAGAAAAAGGCATTGAAAGCAGCCTGTAATCAACTTCGGCTTCATACATCATAGCTTTTCATTCAATGTGCTTAATTTGATTATCTTTGTAAAACAAATTTCACTTGCTGTTAGCTCAACAACCTCAAAGTGCCTAAGATATTCAATTTCATAGTTATCAAATGCGCCTTCGGGAACGCATGCTTTAGTCGCTGATATAAGATCATCGCGATCGTACCTAGATGCATAGGGGTACGGAGCGATAAAACGTAGATTATTACTAGTATTTGGCAATGGATAGACTTCATCTAGAAACCAATAACCATTCCACTCAATTAATTTCGTATAATACTTATCATGGCCATCATACGTTTTATGATCACACCATTCACCGAGACTAAAGTACAACCAGCCATCGAATGAACTGACATCAGCGCCCTTATCGTGAGAAACTATTGAAGCGTTAAATCTACCAAACCCACAGTTATTTGAAAAAACAAATGACTCGAGACCTTGCTCATCCAACTGGTTTACGTTATGCCGCTGCCAAGGTCGTAAATTTCCAGTTCTAGCACTACTGATACTCTTTCCACGACTTGTTTTTTCAATTACCGCGTGAAACTCTCGAGCTAGGCCATCACTTGAGAATTGATCAAATGGCTCAACCCTAGCGCAGCCTGCGATCAAGATTGTTAAAATTATGGGGAATTTCAGAATTATGCTCACTGTTCGTCAACGCCGCAATGTGCGATCTTCAAAAGTGAAGGCGAAGCCGGAGATTACAAAATTCCGAACCAGGCTTGCTAGGGTACACTGGTTAACTTTTGCCATATATTCAAATCTTCTACTTCGTCGGTAAATTCGGCTAAAGAAAACAAACCAACGCATGCTTTTGCACCTTTTTCTTCAAGAGTTCCTTCAGCAAGCTTTTTAGCGAGAATTATCGAGGGAATTGTCGGAATTTTAGGGCCATCTCCGTCTTCAGCAACTAAGTCCCAGCGCAATACCTTTGGATTACCATTGACGTCCGTGCCGCTCATCTGAATATACATACCACCAATATCTGTACCTAGCGTTTGAACCCAGCAACTCATTTTAGTAATAATACGGGAATAACGAGATAAATTACTGACCAGTCTAAATCTAGCAGACCATGACAACAGCCATAAACCAATATGCAATGCACCTATTTCTAGGCCAGCGTAAAATTTAATTGTTCTTAACCCTGGGTAACGACTGTGGAAAAGCTCTAAGTCTGGAATGTCGCAATTAGCCAACCACCTTTTCCCGATCGGGCAAGGGAATGTTTGTTTATGCACCTCTTGCCATCCATATACATCATCCCACGAACCACCTTGCCATCGTTTAAATGGACGGCCAGTATAGCTCAAAATTGCTTTTACAGTAGCTTCTCCTCTATCCGCTTGGTTCCCTGGCGCAATACCATACTCAATTTCTTTTAGTTCGCGGAAAGCTGAAAGAAACTCATCAACCACTGAGGACGAGAGCCCTGGAACGCTACTTGCGCCAGTTACAGCAAGGACATTATTTTGCTTAGCTTTAATATTCAACTTTTCAAACCCATTAACAAAGCTTCGTCCGTCAGCAAGATCAATATAGTTGATTCCAGATTCAATACATGCTTCGGCCACACTATAACTCTGCCCTTGGAATGGTCCGCACGAATGAATAACTAATTTTTCGCCAGTATCTGCAATATTCTTGCATAGATTACTTTCGGATATGTCTAGTTTGACAGCATCAATCGTAGATCCAGTTTCGTGTGACATTATTCTAGCGAAGTCTTCTGCTTTTTGTTTATCTCGCCCTGCTACTATCACCCTAATTCCAGAATGTTTAGCTAGTTTCTCACTGATTTTACCTCCAAAATTACCGTAACCTCCCAGCACCAATATTGGATATTTCACGAATTAAGTCCTTTTCTAGCACAAGGGTACGTCATAATTCTTCACCTAATGTTCAGCTCATGGGTGCGAGTTTACGAGCGTCCCGCCGACGCTTTCGAAGGTGTAACTGTGCAGTTTGTTAGCTCTAAATGTTACACCCACCAATAATTTTCACAAAAACAAACAAAGTGCTGGCAGCTATGGCTATTATCGCAATCACCACAAGTGAACGATTTTCAAACTTATTATTGACACGCTCTAATAGATTTTCACCTAGAAAGCTTTGGTATTCTTGGTGAATTTTTCTAGTAGCTATTGAGAGTTCTTTTAGTTGTGATTTGAGAAAGTATGCTCCTAGCCATTTCAATATACTTACTATCGACAACTCCCTTATTGCTAGGAAAGTAGATTTCCAGCTCCTCTCCGTTCACTTCAACTGACTTGAAGCAACCCCCCTGAACCTCTTGAATTTCAGCCGCTTCAAATATCTTTGAGAGCTCTACCGAATTGTATCTATCCCTTGGAAAATTGTTCATGCTATTTGGTAGTAAAGTTAAGCCGCCAGCAGGGCCCGAGAAACCAAAGCGAAGCAGCGGTTTTTGGTCCCTCTGGTTGGACGTGCTATCTTTGACTATCAAATTTCTCCATTGAGCGTATCAAAGCCCAATGCCCCCAGTCTTCGGCCACACCATTGAAACTAGTATCGACCTCACCACCCCACTCAGGATGGGTTTCTACAGCTGTGACTAGTTCTCTATATTCTTCATTGCTCAACTTGAAGGGAGACCAAAGCAAGTTAAAGTTTCTGTTACTGACAATACTGCCCTCATTGAACATTTCATTGAGAATTTCAATCGGGGGTAGGACTCCAAAATAGCAAGCTTTTTCTACAAAAAGCACATACCCCAATGGCTCTAGAAATGGGCCTTCTTCAGGGCCAAGCCCATCTTCAGTTAAAGGTACTCTGCGGTATTCAATATTCATGACGGTAGATAACGCCCCAAGCCGGGGCATATTTTGCGTTTTGAGCGCAGCGAAGCAAATATGTCCCACTACCTTGGATTGTTAACTGTTTGGCCACAAATACCCTCGCGCCAAGTACAAGAAGTGAACCGTAACCAATACAGGTGGCAAAAAAATTAAGCTAAAACCTTTTGGCTCGAAGCCTAGAAGCACTGTAGCGATAGACACCGCCAGTAACCCACAAACAACAAAGCCAGTTAGCCTGCGCGGTGTAGTGACCCGAGAGTGTGGCTCGATAACTTTAACTGCTAATTGAAGCATACCCCATAAACCAATTCCGCCCAAGGCAACAGCCAGGACAGAAACTGCCATTTCAATTTCCCCGCCTGTAACGAAACCGAGGAAGAGAAACGGGCTCATGATCAGACCGAGAACCCACATATAGATAGGAAGTCCAAAGCCAATTATGGTCTCAATAATCAACGCAATTTTGCGAATTACTCTCATACGGGGATACAAGTTAGCATTTTTAAATAGAGCTCGCGCGTTATCCATCCCCGAAACGACAAGAAGACAATGGCGCAAGGCATTGATTTGTTATAACTTTAGTTGTTTATTTTCGTTCCGGAAGGGAGAAACAAAGCGTCTATGCGCGTTATCATGCATACAAAGGTCTCGCTATCTAACCTTCCGAGCTGGTTAAGTATTTGATACTAAAGTAATTTCAATGTATTGAAAACAGCAAAGCGTGCGTGAATTTGTGGAATAGCGTGCGTAGCCAGTACCAGCGCTTCAATATACCTGTATATCCATGTTCTTCAAAATAGCATTTTCGCGCCATTATTTTCAGATGAATAGGCACAACCGAAATTGAATCGCTTTGCGCTCGGCGCTTGATAGCTGACTGGAAAAGAAAGTCTTACGTCCGACGCCTGATGGAAATAGAAAGTCTGAGGTCAGACGCCTGATGTCTGACGTTTAAGAGCATTGAGCTACGGAGTGCCCTCACCCCATGCCACTGAGCCGAGTGGAGATTGAATTTGGTGGGTAAGCTCGCATGGACGCGAGCGCAAGTATCGTCAGGCCAGGGAGGGCCTGTCGATACGACCCTCCAAATTCAATAGGAGCGAGGGAACCCGAAGGGCCAGTTGCGGGGCGCGCCTTTTGGTTACTTTTCGTCGCGTCACGAAAAGTCACTCGCCTGCTGGGCGAAATCCGGTAAAAAGGTTGAAACACAGCCTGATGTCAGACGTCTGAGGACGGACGAACGGCCCCAAAGGGGCCGCCACAAAACAGATTACCGACGATTAATCCGATTCGTCCCATCCAACGCCGCCAGGCGATACGCCTCTGCCATGGTCGGGTAGTTAAACGTGGTATTCAAAAAGAAATTAATATTATTGGCCTCTCCGGGTTGCGACATAATCGCCTGACCGATATGGACAATCTCCGCCGCCTCGGCGCCAAAACAGTGAACACCCAGTAGTTGACCGGTGTCGACATGGAACAACAGTTTCAGCATACCTACATCTTCACTGCTGATTTGACCACGCGCTGTGTTCTTAAACAGACAGCGACCCACTTCGTAGGGCACCTTGGCCTCGGTCAGCTCGCTTTCGGTTTTACCCACAGAGCTGATTTCGGGCAAGGTATAAATACCGGTAGGTACTTCGGAGACTTCCGCACACTCTTTGCCGAGAATAATCGCCGCTAATGCCCTGCCCTGATCGAATGACGCACTCGCCAGACTGGGCCAACCCACCACATCACCCACGGCGTAAATGTTTTCCACGTCCGTTTGATACTGACTGTTAACCTTTAGGTTACCGCGATGGTCTGGTTCTAAGCCAATGGCTTCAAGATTTAACTTGTCGGTGTTGCCGCTGCGGCCGTTGCACCAAAGCACAGCATCGGCAGTAATACGCTTGCCAGACTCCAAATATACGGTGACGCCGTGGTCATTAGCTTCAATTTTTGTGTATGTTTCGCTGTGGCGCACCCGAACACCGTTATCGCGCAGGTGATAACTCAAAGCGTCGGAGATTTCATCGTCGAGAAACGATAGCAGTCGGTCGCGACTGTTGATTAGATCAACCTTTACCCCAAGCCCAGAGAAGATAGAGGCGTACTCACAGCCAATCACACCGGCACCGTAAATAATCAGGTGGCGCGGAGTGTGCTGCATATCCAACACCGAGTCGGAATCGTAAATACGCGGATGGTTAAAATCGATATCGGTTGGCTGATACGGTCGCGAACCGGTCGCGATAATGACTTTATCCGCGGTAACGATTTCTTCGCGCGCGCCTTCGAGCAAATCAATGGCAACGGTATGCGCGTCCAAAAAGCGGGCAAACCCTGAATAGAGCTTAACCCGATTGCGAATGTAAAAATCGGTATGCAATTCAACTTGCTTAGGAATAACCGCATTGGCCGAGGCCAACACCCGGGGGTAGGTTAAGCGCCAGGTTTCGCCGATCTCGCGAAACAGGGTGCTGGTTTTAAATTGTATGATTTGCTTAACCATATGGCGCAGCGACTTGGACGGAATCGTACCCTTGTGAGCGCAGTTGCCACCCACCAAAGAACGCCCCTCAATAACCGCAACACGTTTGCCGGCCTTGGCCGATGCCATGGCTGCACTCTCGCCCGCAGGCCCTGATCCAATAATCAGTACATCAAAGGTATATTGTGACACTCGCTATCCCCTTCCTGAAATGCGTTGTTAAACGCGGTGAGCTCTCGTCTCTTTGTGCGCAGTGGTTGTTGCACCGAGCTGCCCCCAGCCTTCGGTTCACTGCTTTTTATTGGCCATAGCATCCACAGCCAAGTTGCTGTCCCCAGACGCTTCGCCGTTTTTGATTTCTTCGCATTTTTTCTCGTCGCCACCGCACAACTCGCAGGTGTAATCTTTCTCACCCAGAGCGTCACCAACACCACCGCAGGAGCCGGCCAGGGGTTTGCGACCAAATATTACGCCAATAGCCATGGCGGTAATCACCAATAGCATGGCAAAGAATGCAACTAAAAATGTACCCATATGAGCACCTCTACTGAACGCTCGTCCGGAGTCGACTAATCCGTGAACTGAGCAAAGTGAGTGGTTTGCTTTTCGCTAAAGCCGTCACCGTCTTTGACAATCATATACACCGCAAGTTTTTCCGCCTCGGCCACTTGCAGACCCTTTTCCGGGCCTAATACGTTGAGTGCGGTCGCCCATGCATCAGCTTTCGCCGCCGAGTCCGCAACCACGGTAACCGATGCCAATGTGTGAGTAATCGGCTTGCCGCTGGCGGGGTCGATGGTGTGAGAATAGCGCACACCGTCAACTTCAAAATAATTGCGGTAGTCGCCCGACGTGGCCACAGCATGATCGCTCAGACTGAGAGCCTTGGCCGCATCCCTGACTAAGATGGCGGGCTGCTCAACCGCGATACGCCAGTTATTGCCGCGCGGGCTGTGGCCTTTAACGCGCACTTCACCGCCAATTTCAACCATGTAATGAACGATGCCAAGCTGCTCTAAAGTCTGCGCTACCCAGTCTACACCATAGCCCTTGGCAACCGCGGACAAATCGACAAATATGGGCGCGGTACGCCGCGCCTGCCCGTCCCTTAATTCAAGCTTGTGGTAGCCTATCAGCGCTTTAGCGGCCGCCAGATCTTGATCAGAGGGCACGATATCTGGCTGCATTTGCGGGCCAAACCCCCAAAGATTCACCAACGGCCCCACCGTTATATCAAACGCGCCCGCCGTCGCCTCGCTAATTTGGCGGCTGAGGCTAAGCACTTCGAGCAATGGCGCAGACAATTCACGCCACTGCCCTACTTCGGATTCATTAAATACCATCAACTCCGAATCGGCGATGTAAGTCGACATCAGTTGATTGATCAGCTGCAGTTCCTGATCAACGTTCTGCTGCACGGTACTGGCGTCCACGCCCAGTGGTGTATCCGCCGCCGAAACCAATGTAATGTGGTAACTGGTGCCCATGGTACGCCCCGACATTTTAGCCGTTTCGTACTCGGGTGCCTTAGCACAGCCAGAAATCCACACACCCATAAACAAAAACGAGGCCAGTAACACCAGCCTCGTTTTTATTATTGCTTGGTAGGCAATCATCATTGCTTGATCAATCACTCGCAATTAACCACCAAAGTCATCAAGCATAATGTTTTCTTCTTCTACACCGAGATCTTGCAGCAGTTTAATCACCGCCGCGTTCATCATCGGTGGCCCACACATATAGAACTCACAGTCTTCCGGAGCCGGGTGGTCTTTCAGGTATTCATCGTAAAGTACGTTATGAATAAAACCGGTTAAACCTTCCCAGTTATCCTCGGGCTGCGGGTCAGACATTGCCACGTGCCAGGTGAAGTTTTCGTTTTCATCGGCCAGCATGTCGTATTCGTCTTGATAGAACAGCTCTTTCAATGAGCGGGCACCGTACCAGAACGACATCTTACGCTTGGAGTTCAAACGCTTGAGCTGATCGAAAATATGCGAGCGCATTGGCGCCATACCAGCACCACCGCCGACAAATACCATTTCTGCATCGGTGTCTTTCGCGAAGAACTCACCAAATGGTCCGAATACGGTGATTTTATCGCCCGGCTTCAGGTTAAACACGTAGGTCGACATAACACCCGGCTGAATGCCCGTTGAGCCAGGAGGTGGCGTGGCAATACGAATGTTGAACTTAACCAGACCTTTCTCTTCCGGGTAGTTCGCCATTGAGTAGGCGCGCTGCACGGTCTCGGTGCTTTTGGCTTTTAAGTTAAAGAAACCAAAGCGCTCCCAATCACCGCGGAATTGCTCTTCGATATCAAAATCTGAGAAATTGATTTCGTAAGGAGGACACTCCAGCTGCACGTAACCACCAGCGCGGAAGTCGACGTTCTCGCCTTCTGGCAACTTCAGGGTCAGCTCTTTAATAAAGGTGGCCACATTGGGGTTAGACTCAACGGTACACTCCCACTGCTTCACGCCGAATACTTCTTCCGGCACTTCCACTTTCATATCTTGCTTAACCGGGGTCTGGCAAGACAAGCGCCAGCCTTCTACCGCTTCGCGCTTGGTAAAGTGACTTTCTTCGGTGGGCAACATAGACCCGCCACCTTCACTTACCACACAGCGACACTGGGCACAGGTACCACCGCCGCCACAGGCAGACGGCAGAAACAATCCAGCACTGGACAGAGTTTGCAGCAGCTTGCCACCGGCCGGTACGGTCAGGGTTTGTTCGCCGTTAATATCAATTGTTACGTCGCCCGATGCTACCAACTTCGCACGTGCGCTCAGGATCACAAACACCAGAGCCAGTACGATGACGGTGAACATCACAACGCCAAGAATAATCTCGTTCATGTGAATCCTCGCTGATTACAGATCAATACCGCCGAAGGACATAAAGCCCAGCGACATCAGACCAACGGTAATGAATGTAATACCCAGGCCGCGAAGACCTTCAGGTACATCGGAGTACTTCATTTTTTCGCGAATACCGGCCAGAGCGGTAATGGCCAAAGCCCAGCCCACGCCGGAGCCTGCACCAAACACCACACTTTCACCGAAGTCGTAGTCGCGTTGCACCATCAACAGTGAACCACCCAAAATGGCGCAGTTCACGGTAATCAGCGGCAAGAACACACCCAGCGCGTTGTAGAGCGCGGGAACATACTTATCCAGAATCATTTCCAGAATCTGCACCAAAGCGGCAATAACACCAATGTAGGTAATCAAACCCAAAAAGCTCAGGTCAACATCAGGTAAACCGGCCCAGGCCAGAGCACCGTCTGCCAGCACATAGGTGTACAACAAGTTGTTCACCGGCACGGTGATAACCTGAACTACCACTACGGCGATACCCAAACCAAAAGCCGCGCCGATTTTCTTCGAAATGGCAAGGAAGGTACACATACCTAAGAAAAACGCCAGAGCGATGTTGTCGATAAAGATCGACCGGACAAATAAGCTTAAATACGCTTCCACGATCAGGCCTCCTTCGCTTGTGGCTTAGTGTTGGGCGCCATTTTGTAATCTGGTTCTTCAATTTGGTCTTTTTTCCAGGCACGAATACCCCAGATAAACAAACCAATCAGGAAGAACGCACTTGGCGGCATCAACAACAGGCCGTTTGGCGTATACCAGCCACCTTCAGTAGCCAGTGGCAGAATTTGATAACCCAGCAAGGTGCCGGAACCAAACAGTTCGCGAATCACAGCCAGAGCAATCAAGATCGCGCTGTAGCCCAGTCCGTTACCAACACCGTCAAAGAAGCTGGCCAGCGGTGGGTTTTTCATGGCGAATGCTTCGGCGCGGCCCATAACGATACAGTTGGTAATAATCAAACCAACGAATACCGACAGCTGCTTACTGATTTCGTAAGCGTAGGCCTTCAACACTTCATCCACCACGATTACCAACGAGGCAATGATGGTCATCTGCACGATGATACGAATGTTGCCCGGCGCGTGGTTGCGCACCAAAGACACAAACAAGTTAGAAAAGGCTGTTACCGAGGTCAGTGCAATACACATTACCAAGGTCACAGACAATTTACTGGTAACCGCCAAGGCAGAACAGATACCGAGAATCTGCAACGCGATGGGGTTGTTGGAAAATACCGGTGCAAATAAAAGCTCTTTCACTTTCATGGTATTAGGCCTCCCCTTTTTTCAGGTTGGTGAGGAAAGACTTGTAGCCATCTTCGCCCAACCAAAACTGAACCAGATTCCCGACGCCGCGGCTGGTCAGGGTAGCACCTGACAAACCATCGACCTTGTGCTCGGCGTTTTTGGTGCCGGCATCAACCATACCTTTAATCACGTTGAGCTCGGCTTCACCATTTTCGCCATAGGCTTTTTTGCCTTCCCACAACGCTTTCCAGGCCGGGTTGTCCACTTCACCACCAAGCCCCGGTGTTTCGCCGTGCTCGTAGAAGCCTAAACCCACCACGGTGTTTAAGTCGGAATCCAGTGCCATAAAGCCGTATAGTGTCGACCAAAGACCGTAACCGCGAATAGGCAATACGATGGTATCGAGGCCACTGTCGCCCTCAATCATGTACACCAAACCGTACTCTTCACGACTGCCAATTTTGGCGAGGTCCTGATCGGCACTTAGATCTTCAGAACGCGCAGGGTCTTTCGACGCTTTGCGCTGATCGTATTTAGCCACGGCCACTGCATCGGTGAATTTACCGGTACTGAAATCAATCGCGCGAGTGTTTACACGATCGTTAAAGACCACCTCTACACCTTTACTGGCCGCTTCGTCCGACAATCCGGCCGCAGCCAAAATGTTGCGTTTGAAGTCCAGTGACTTATTCACTTCCTGCACAGGGCGCAGGAGTACGGCAGCGGTAGAGACCACCACCGAGCAGACGATACACAGCAAAATCGTTACTGTGAGCGTCTTTTTGATGGAATCGTTATTAGCCACGCGCCAACCTCCGCTTAATATTTGCCTGAACAACAAAGTAATCAATCAGTGGCGCAAACAAGTTGGCAAACAAAATCGCCAACATCATGCCTTCGGGGAAGGCTGGGTTTACCACACGAATAATGATCACCATGAAACCAATCAGGGCACCAAACCAATATTTACCGGTGTTTGTCATAGCCGCAGACACAGGGTCAGTGGCCATAAAAATCATACCGAAGGCGAAACCGCCAATCACCAGGTGCCAGTACCACGGCAAAGCCATTGCAGCATTTGAGGCCGGGTCACCGAACATATTGCAAACTAACGCCGTCGCAATCATGCCCAGCATTACGCCCATCACAATGCGCCATGAAGCAATGCCCATTACCAACAGCACAGCGCCGCCGATAAAAATGGCCAAAGTTGAGGTTTCACCAATGCTGCCCTGAATGTTACCCAAGAAGGCGTCCATCCAAGTCATTTGACTGGCGATGGCATCCACACCACCTTGTGCCGCCAGCGACAAGGCCGTGGCACCGGTGTAACCGTCTACTGTTGTCCACACCGCATCACCCGACATGGCAGGCGCGTAGGCGAAAAACAAGAAGGCACGACCCGTCAGTGCGGGGTTTAAGAAGTTTTTACCGGTACCGCCAAAAACTTCCTTACCCAAAACCACACCAAAACTGATACCCAGGGCGGCGTAAATCAGCGGTAGGTCGGGCGGACAGATCAAGGCAAACAGTACCGAGGTAACGAAGAAACCTTCGTTAACTTCGTGGCCGCGAATGGAGGCGAACAACACTTCCCAAAAACCACCGACGATAAACACAACGGCGTAAATGGGCAGGAAGTAAGCGGCACCGTGAATCAGACAATCCCAGATACTGTTGGGGTCAAATCCGGCAAAAGCGCTGATCAGCGCAATGCGCCAACCTTCACCGGCGCCAGCGCCCATTTCGGCCAGAATCATGTTGGCCTGATGACCGACATTGTACATACCGAAAAACATTGCAGGGAACGTACACAACCACACGGTGATCATGATGCGCTTAAGGTCGATACCGTCGCGCACATGGCTGGTGGTTTTGGTCACGTTGGCGGGGCGATAAAAAACGGTATCAACCGCTTCGTACAGCGCATACCACTTTTCGTGCTTACCACCTTTGTGAAAGTTGGGTTCGATTTTATCGAGGAAATTACGTAATGCTTTCATACCTTAACCCTCCAGCTCTATTCGGGTGAGGTTGTCGCGCAAGATCGGGCCGTACTCGTACTTACCCGGGCAGACAAACGTACACAGAGCCAGATCTTCTTCATCCAGTTCCAAACAACCCAACTTCTGAGCGGTGTCAGTATCGCCAACAATCAGCGCACGCAGCAGTTGCGTAGGCAGAATATCAAGCGGCATAATCTTCTCGTAAGAGCCCACGGGAACCATGGCACGCTCACTACCCATGGTAGTGGTGGTGAAATTAAACAGCTTCGATGGCATCAGCTTAGACAGGTAAATGCCCATGACTGAGAAGTAGTTGGTGCCGGGGCGCAGGTAGTGCAGCATGGGGCGATCGTCACCCTCGGTGAGCACACTTACCTGAGTGTGATAACGGCCCAAGTAGTTGTAGGCACCGCGCGCGGTGCGGCCACCAAACACTGAACCGGAAATCAAGCGGTTATGATCTCCTTTCAGGCCGCCGGCGGTCAGCTCGTCGAGGTTGGCGCCAACGCGGGTGCGAACCAGAGCGGGCGCTTCAACTTGTGGGCCCGCCACTGCGACAACGCGAGACGTCTCAATGCGGCCTTCAGAGAAAAGTACGCCAAACGCTACGACGTCTTGATAGCCGATGGTCCAGACGGACTTTTGCGCGCTTACCGGGTCCAGATGGTGAATGTGCGTACCCGCGTTACCCGCCGGATGCACGCCACCAAACTCGGCAACCTGAAATTGATCACCCGCAGCAACCGGAATGTCAGCGCCCTGAGCTTTACAGACAAACACCTTGCCGTCGGTCAATTTGGTCAGTACTTGCAGGCCTTGTTTAAAAGCCTCTTCCTGACCCTTGAGCACAACTTCAGGGTTGGCTGCCAGAGGATTAGTATCAATCGCTGTGACAAAGATGGAATTTGCTTTGGCGTCCAACGCTGGCACCTTGCTGTAAGGACGTGAACGCAAAGCTAGCCAGAGGCCGGCCTCGTTCAGCTGATCGCGAACGGCCTGACCGTCGGCTTGTTTCAGCTCGTCTTCGCTGTACGCCTTGAAAGATTCAGCTTCCTCACCTTCTACATCAATCACTACAGATTGCAGCATACGCCGCTCACCACGGTTAATCGCGGCAACGGTACCTGATGCAGGAGCGGTATAGCGAACCCCTTCGGTTTTTTTATCGGTAAACAGTAACTGTCCAAGCTTGACCTTGTCACCCACGGATACCGCCATAGTCGGCTTCATACCGTGATAGTCTGGGCCGATGACTGCCACAGAGCGGGCAGATGGCCCGTCCTTGATAGTCTGCTCGGGCGCACCGGATATAGGTAAATCCAATCCCCGACGAATCTTTATCATACGTCTGACCTAATCACTCGTTGGATTAATGTGTAGCACGACTCTTACTAAAGTGAGCAAGGAGCCGCAGTGTGCTGCGCTGACACCACGCCAGCTGCTTCTATTTGACTGAAGCTTTATCAATGTCTGGTATGCGACCTACATTTTGCAGATCATTTGATCACTTTGCTAATTTTTTCAGGCATTTAGCCTAAATTCCCCGCACCAGGCGCTGAATTTCAGGCGCAAGTCGATTCACCAGCTAAAAAATCGCGGCAATTATAAAGATCGGCGCCCACAAAGGCCAGCGCATCGGCACATTTTTACTCGCACCACTTAGCTCAGATACTCACGGCCAACTTTTAGTAGCGGTAAGCGACTACAGACCAATGCCAAACACAGGTACAATCGCGGCCTGATTTTTCGCAATTGACACTGACTATGACCGAGCTCGACCCCAAGCATCCAATAATCTCCCTGCAAGCCGGCGACCGACGCCATTGGGGCAAGTTACCCGGCAGCGCTACAGCGCTGGCACTGGCCAACGCAGCTGGCGAGCACCAAGGGTTAAGTTTAGTCATTACCAGCGACACTGCCAGCGCCCAGCGCCTGGAAGCGGAACTTTCGTTTTTTAGTGGTGGCAAGCTCGATATCTTACACCTGGCCGATTGGGAAACTCTGCCCTACGACAGCATATCGCCCCACCAGGATATTATTTCCGAGCGACTGAGAACGCTGTTTAAACTGCCATCCGTGCAGCAAGGCATTCTGGTCGTACCCGTGACCAGCTTATTGCAGCGACTGATGCCGACGGATTATCTGCTCGCCGGCAGCCTGGTGCTCAAGGTGGGCGACCAGCTGGACATAGATACACTGCGCAGCAATCTCACCAAAGCCGGTTACCGCACTGTCGATACCGTATACGAGCACGGGGAATACGCCGTCAGAGGCTCGCTGATCGACCTCTACCCCATGGGCAGCGACTGGCCCCTGCGCATTGACCTGTTTGACGATGAGGTTGACAGTCTGCGCACGTTTGACCCGGACACTCAGCTCACTGAAGACAAGATCGACGATATAGAGCTTTTGCCCGCCCGCGAGTACCCGCTCGACAAACAGGGCATAAGCGCCTTTAAACAGCGCTGGCATCAGCGCTTCGATGTTGACCCAACCGCCTGCTCGATCTATCGGGATGTGGGCGACGGTATTGCCCCTCCGGGTATAGAGTACTATTTGCCGCTGTTTTTCGATCACACCAGCACGCTATTCGACTATTTACCCAAGAGCACCATAACCTACACCACCGGCGACATTAACGCTGCAATTAAGCACTTTTGGGGTGAGCTCAGCGCACGTTACGAATCGCGGCGGGTGGATAATACCCGCCCGCTGCTCGCCCCTGATGAAATTTATCTGCGCGACGAGGAGCTGTTTGGCGCGCTCAAAACCATGAGCCGCACGGATCTGCACACAGGCGCCATTGAAACCGGCGCCGGCCGCAATAATTACGCCTGCACCCCGCCGCCGTCACTGCCGGTTAACGCGCAAAGCGAACACCCATTAACGGCGCTGGAAGCCTTCTTGATGGAGTTTCCGGGTCGCGTACTTTTCTGCGCCGAGTCTGCCGGGCGCCGCGAAACTTTGTTAGAGCTTCTCAACCGCATACGCCTGCGCCCCAAAGAAGTCACAGGCTGGCACGCATTTGCGCAAGGCGATGACAAAATCGCCATCACGGTAGGAAATATTGACCAAGGCCTGTGTATCGACGATCCGGCCATAGCACTGATAACCGAAAGCCAATTGTTTGGCGAGCGAGTTCAACAGACCAGACGCCGGCGCCAAAGCCAGGAAAATGCCGACAATGTCGTAAAAAACCTAACCGAGCTTCAAGTGGGAGCACCGGTGGTGCACATCGACCACGGTGTTGGCAGGTATCGCGGCCTGGAAACCATTTCCGTTGAGGGCGAAGCCAACGAATTCTTAATGCTTGAGTACGCCGAAGATGCCAAGCTCTACGTCCCGGTTACCAGCTTACATTTGATTAGCCGCTATAGTGGTGCCGATGAAAATGTCGCGCCCCTGCACAGGCTTGGCTCGGAACAATGGGGCCGCGCCAAACGCAAGGCGGCCGAACAAGTGCGCGACACCGCCGCTGAGCTTTTGGACATATACGCTCGCCGCGCTGCGCGCAAGGGCTACGCTTTTGGCGACCCCAAAGCCGACTACCTAACATTCGCGGCAGGCTTTCCGTTTGAGGAGACACCAGACCAACAAGTTGCCATCGACAGTGTCGTGCGCGACATGCTGGCGCCACAACCTATGGATCGACTGGTGTGCGGCGACGTCGGCTTTGGCAAAACCGAAGTGGCCATGCGCGCAGCCTTTGTCGCAGCGCACGCGGGAAAGCAGGTGGCCATACTCGCCCCCACCACCCTGCTCGCTCAACAACATTATGAAAGCTTAAAAGACCGCTTCGCTAGCTGGCCCTTTACCATCGAGGTGATGTCTCGTTTTCGTACCAACAAAGACGTCGAAGCCGTTAAGGAGCGTTTGGCCAACGGTAAAGTTGATATTGTGGTGGGCACCCATAAACTGATTCAACCCGATATCAAATACAAAGATTTGGGGCTATTGATTATCGACGAGGAGCACCGCTTTGGCGTGCGGCAAAAAGAGCAATTGAAAAAGCTACGCGCCGAAATCGACATGCTCGCCCTGACTGCCACACCGATTCCACGCACATTAAACATGTCGATGGCCGGCATTCGCGATCTGTCCATCATCGCCACCCCGCCGGCCCGGCGTTTGTCTGTGAAAACTTTTGTACGCCAGCATGAAGAGGCCGTTATTAAAGAAGCCATTTTACGGGAGATTTTGCGTGGCGGTCAGGTTTACTATTTACACAACGAAGTTAAGAGTATTGAACGAACCGCGCGCGCCTTACAAGAATTGGTGCCGGAAGCTCGCATTGGCATTGGCCACGGCCAAATGCGCGAACGCGAACTGGAAAAAGTCATGTCAGACTTTTATCACAAGCGTTTTAACGTCATGGTATGCTCGACCATTATTGAAACCGGCATCGATATTCCAAGCGCCAACACCATTATTATTCATCGCGCCGACAAATTTGGTTTAGCACAATTGCACCAGCTGCGCGGTCGCGTTGGTCGTTCGCATCATCAGGCTTACGCGTACCTGTTGACACCAGAGCAACGCGCCATGACCACCGATGCAGTTAAAAGATTGGAAGCCATTGCAGGGGCTGAAGATTTGGGCGCAGGCTTCACCATTGCCACTCACGATATGGAGATTCGCGGCGCCGGCGAGCTGCTCGGAGATGAACAATCGGGCCAGATACAAACGGTGGGCTTTTCCATGTATATGGATATGCTCGATCGCGCCGTGAAAGCGATGCGCGCGGGCAAGGAGCCCAATATAGAACAGCCGCTGGCCGACAATACCGATGTGAATTTACGTATTCCGGCATTGATACCCGAAGAGTATTTGCCCGACGTGCACTCGCGCCTGGTACTCTACAAGCGCATCGCCGGCGCCGAATCACACGAAGCGCTACGCGAATTGCAGGTGGAAATGATCGATCGCTTTGGTTTATTGCCGGAGCCTGCCAAAAACTTATTGCGAGTGACCGAAATAAAGCTCGCCGCCGAAGCCATGGGCGTCGCCAAACTGGAAGCCTCCAGTGCCGGCGGTAAAATTGAGTTTGGCCCCGACACCCAAGTAGACCCGCTGAAAATTGTACAGTTGGTGCAATCACAGCCAACCGTATTCTCGCTGGCGGGCGCCAATGGCTTAAACTTCAAGGTACCCATGGTTGAAACTGAAGACCGCTTGCAGCGGATCACAGATTTACTCGACAGTCTTAAATCGCAATAGCGTCATTCGATGAGTGCACGCTAGACTGGCCGCTGATATACGGAATATGACGAAGATGAAGACAATGATTAAGACGAAACTGGGCGCACTGGCAGCGGCACTACTGACATTAGCAACAACCCCTGCAAACAGCCAAAGCTCGCCACACGAAGGCTGGTACCAGATCGAGGTGGTTATCTTTGCCCGGCCACTCAGTAGCGACGAACGCTGGCCCGATGACATCACACTCGACTATCCGTTGAACTGGGAAGCGCTGAGCGACCCACAAGCCGACTTTGAACAGCGACTGGAAAAAGCGCAGCTAGAAGCTGAAGCGATACGCCAGGATGCCAAATTGCAATCGCTGACGGAGCAAGACGGCAGCCCAGACACCTCACTTGTGGCGCAAAATACAGCACCTGCAACGCTTACTGATGAGGCCACTGCTAGCAGCGACCCGAGCACTGGCAAAGTACCGACAAATACGGTAACTGACCCGGGGCAAGCCATTATTGACGCCGTTGAGCCGGTTGATTTAGCGCGCAGAGAGCGATTCTTGTTGCCCCGCGAAGAGCGCAATTTAAATGCGCTGCAACAACGTATTGATGCGCAAACTGGATATCGGGTTTTATTTCACGAAGCCTGGCGTCAGTTTGTGACCGGTGAAAAGCAAGCCCCGTGGGTCCTCATCGAGGGTGGAGAAGCGTACGGTGAACACTTTGAACTAGAGGGCAGCATTAACATCAACGTATCGCGCTACCTGCATATTTTGACCGACCTGTGGTTTACCGAATTCCAGATAAACACCGGTCAAAGTCGCAGGCAGTGGCCAACCTTGCCGGAAAATCCTTATAAGCGCTTGCAAAAAAATACCCAACGCTCCGAGGCTAACGCTCTAAACACAACCACCGTATTTAACGATGAGACAATGTTTAGTGGCAGCCCCAATGCCCCGGGCGACAGTGAGCTAGACGCACTATTGTCGGACTTTCTCGACGCACCGTATATGCCCAGGCAGATATACACCCTCGATCAGCGCCGCCGGATGCGCAGTACAGAACTGCACTACCTGGACCACCCCAGGCTCGGCCTACTGATTAAAATATTACCGTACGATGTGCCACCGGAAGAGACTGAAACCACCGACAGCAAAGCACCCGCTGCCGACGCATCCATATTGCAGTAAAAACTGACCGGGCGGGAGCAGAGGCCAGCGATCAAGCCACTGGCCCGCTGGAGGACTTACAACTGAATGACGTCGTCGGCCTGAAGCCCCTTGTCGCCTTGCTGGACGGCAAATTCGACATTCTGGCCTTCAGCCAACGAGCGATAACCTTCGCCGCGGATGCTTCTGTAATGCACAAAAACATCTTCACTGCCCTCACCCCGGGTGATAAAGCCGTAGCCACGCGCATTGTTAAACCACTTAACGGTTCCTGAAAGTCGTTCAGACATACTCCTAACCTCGTTATTTTTATATGTATGCTTCTGCCTGCGTCAGGCAGGGTGACCCCCAAAGCCACCAAGAGAACTGGCAGCCATAGGCCAATCCTTACGCTTTTTTACTTTATTGTTCGCAAATTGTCCACTCCTTGACGCAATTTTCCCCTTTTCGACGTCTTTAACCGCATTCAGGGCGTGTGAACATAAATGCCGGGAAGGTTACGCGACAATTCATTATCGTCCATGCCATAACCAAAAACGTAACCATCGGGCGCGTGCAGTGCGACGTAATCCGCCTCTATCCTCGGTGGCTCTGAGCGATCTTTGCGCAATAAGACAAGTGTGGTTACCGCTGCTGCCCCCTTGTTGCGGCAATAATTCGCCACCTCCGCCAGGGTAATTCCCTCATCGAGAATGTCGTCCACTAAAATAACCTGCCGACCCGCGATCGGTGCAGTCGGTTCATGCAGCCACATCAACTCGCTCTGAGCGTTGTTATGCTGATAACGTGTGGCATGAACGTAATCTACTTCCAGAGCAAAATTGAGCTTTGGCAGAAGTGCGCCGGCCGTAACCAGCGCCCCTTTCATCACAACCAGCACCAGTGGCGGTGCCGACAACCCGTGCATATCTTGGTTGAGAGCGACGGCAACTCGGCCTAAGGCCGCATCAATGGCCGGCAAGTCGAACAGACATGTTGTCCTCACCGGGAGTCGCCGCCACGCAAGTCGATACCTTCCGGTAAATGTAGCGTTTGTGTTGGGAAGGCGCACTCTGCCCCCTCAGCGGCAACAATTTCCAATACCTTCAGCAACACATCTTGCTTTACTTTGTGGTAATGCACCCAGTTTACGGTCTTTGTGAATGTGTATATAAAGAAGTTTAACGACGAGTCGGCAAAAGCATTGAAGTTAACAATAAGGGTTTGCTCACTATCAATTTCGTCGTGCTGTTCTAGCATCTCGCGAACCTTTTCGACAATACCTTGCATTTTATCTGCGTCGTCGTAACGCACGCCAATAGTTTCGTAAATACGACGATTGAGCATACGAGATGGGTTTTCTACCGATATTTGCGTGAAGGTTTGATTGGGAACGTACAGTGGGCGCTTGTCAAAAGTACGAATACGGGTCAATCGCAGGCCAATTTCCTCTACCGTACCTTCAATTTCTTTATCCGGCGAACGAACCCAGTCACCCACCTTAAAGGGCCGATCCAGATAAACCATCAACCCCCCAAAGAAGTTGGCGAGAAGATCTTTGGCCGCAAAGCCAACGGCAATACCGCCGACCCCACCAAACGCCAGCACCCCGGATATGCTGTAACCCATTGACTGCAACAGCACTAACGCTGCGGTGATTATAATGGCAATTCGCAACAGCTTACCGACCGCCATGACGGTGGTCGGGTCGGTGGGTTTGCCCTGCTCTGGCTTGAGAAAGTTTTGCTCGCCAAACTTGACCAAACGTACCAAAAACCAGGTGAGCAATACGATAATACCAATGCGCAACACTGAGTCTGCGTACTTCAGCAAAGACTCCTCAGTAACATCATGGGCGATTTCCGCAGCCCAACATAGGCCCACTAACCAGATTAGCCAACGCACTGGCGCCATAGCAGCCTCTACGATGGTGTCATCCCAGCGGTTGCGGGTTTTATGCGCGTGTTTCACTATTGTCGACAGTATTCTGCGAACAAACGCAGCTAATAGTAATGTTATAAACACCACCAAAAACACTTCCAGCAGCCACAAGTTCCCGCTTGCGGCTAATTGTTGAAACCAATTTTGTATTTGATCCATTGTCTCGTTACGCCTATAAACTGCTATTTTTCTGAATAGTTGGCAGTATATCACCGCCAGAAAACTCTGCAGCATTACTGTTTATCAACACATTTATTTATTTTTCATAGGCTTACGAGGCATACATAAGGGCCATTTGAAAAACACTTGCACAGGCAATTTAACTGTATATAATCACAGATACTGTATAACCAAACAGTACAACAAAGTGATCGCCTGCAAGCGGCAGGTGTCACTTGCCATTGCTCACGGAGATATAGGGACGCCAATGCAAAACCTTACCGCACGCCAACAACAGGTATTTGAGCTGATTAAGAGCTACTCCGACGAAACCGGCTACCCGCCAACCCGGGCAGAGATTGCCCGCATGCTTGGCTACAAATCGGCCAATGCGGCGGAAGAGCACATCAAAGCGCTCGCCCGCAAAGGTGCGATTGAACTAATTCCCGGCGCGTCGCGTGGTATTCGCCTACCGGAAACGCAGGACGGTCTACCCATCGTCGGTCAGGTGGCGGCCGGCAGCCCGATTCTAGCCGAAGAGCATATTGAAGATTACTGCAAAATTCCCGCTGATTTTTTCAGCCCCCGTGCCGACTTTTTTCTTAACGTTCGCGGCATGAGTATGAAGGACGCCGGTATTTTGGACGGCGACTTATTGGCGGTGCACCGCACTGATCAGGTTCACAATGGCCAAATTGTCGTGGCCCGAATTGAGGATGAAGTGACGGTGAAGCGCTTTAAACGTGAAGGCAACAGGGCTCAGGTCGAGCTGTGGCCCGAGAACCCTGATTTTGACGTAATACGCGTGGATTTACGCGATCAGGACTTTGCCATTGAAGGCCTAAGTGTAGGAGTACTGCGCCGTGACTAGCTTGCATGCCATAACCGCCGAAAGCCAACCCAAGGGTACCCTTACAGAACTCGTGTTAACGCAAGGCGCAGCCGACTCCTGGGCGATGGTAATGCCGATGATTGCACACCTTAGCCATCAGAGCGACGGCCGTTGGCTAACCTGGATCACTCGTGAAACCATATCTCACAGTTTGCTGGAGCGCTTCGGCGTCGATACATCTCGCCTACGCCTGGTGCACTGCAAAGACGACGCAAAACAATTGTGGGTAAGCTGGGACGCCCTGGCGCTAGGCAATAGCCATACCGTGATAGCGAGCCCCGGCAGGCTGGGTAAGCAAGAGCTTGCACAGCTCGAGAGCGCGGCCATGCAAGGACGTTGTCAGGGGTTGTTACTCAGGGAGAGGTAAGGGTACGGGGTACGGGGTACGGAGTACCCTGAGCTTCGCGGCTTGCTGCTCAGTGCAGGGTGCGCTTGTTATACAGGCCCGCGTCGACATCGGTTTCGGCTACATCCGACAAATCAACTTCTTCTTCCGCATCGGCCAGATCCCCAGCTGCTTCCATGCCCGCCTCTATCATGGCCTTGGCAACATCAAATTTGCCGTCTCGCATCAGCGACAGGGATTCTGTAGAAAAGCGGATGCACAACAAGGGCTCGCCCTCTTCGTCGGCACGCTGCAGCACAACATCACCGTTGGCCAATTCTACAATTTCATACAAAGAGGCTGACATAGGTACTCCACCCGAACCATACTCGGGCTGCAAATTTAATCGGACAGGTCGGCCAGTATAACAGAATCGAGTATTTCAATAAATGCGCCAGTGCTCACACGGGCACAGATACAAGCGCCAGGCGGGCTGTGACCAACCCGTAACTGGCTCGATCACTGCGATTCCTTATCAATAATCTATTGGACGTACGTCCACAGAGGGTATACCTCAACACTCAACCGTCGTCTCCCGTTGCCTGTCGACAACTTCCTGAAACTTTGCGATGAATGCCGCGATTAAGTCCGCATCCAGCTCTGGAATGACGGTTTTATCGAGATTCGTAAGGGCAATGGTATTTACCGCGGGGGTTGTTTCCGCCTGAGGCACCTGCCATGTTTCTTCAAACAGGGCTCGCAATTGGCTCAACCAGGAGTCTGCCTGCTCTGCCAAATGACACAGTTCTTGCACCTCGGCCGGATGCTTATCGATTTGGCTTAACGCTTTGGCGGCCGCCTCCTCATCTTGTAGATGATCGACATATTTGACGCCGTAATAACTCGACAGCTCTTTGATATAAAACCGATAACCACAGCACAGATGAAACACACAGGCGTCTAGCAGTGCCTTGCTGTGAACCGGTGAGCGGGCGTCGGCCACGTCAGCCAGCAGCATGCGGGCGCACGCCATACGTTGATTAACCAGTGACGTTAGCGAAGCTGCCATTGCCATTACCTCAGGCGGTTGTGACGAAGCCGCTATTTATTAGCGACCCATTTACCGCCTTGATAAAAAGCTTTCCACCCTGTTGCCTTACCCTCTTGTTCTGACTGGACGTACTGCTCTTTTGTTTTGCGACTAAAGCGCACTACTGTCGCAATACCGTCTGGGTCTTCGGTTGGGGCGGAAAACAAAAAGGTATATTTGGGATCAATCTCGCTCTTATGCGGCAACAGCTCGGCCACCAAAGGGGCTCGTGTTTCACGGTTTTTAGGGAAGCCGCTCGCCGCCAGGAATAGACCTGATGCGCCATCGCGCAATATATAAGTGTCATCCACTTTCTGACACTGCAGCTCCGGCATGGGCACAGGATCCATTTTCGGTGGCGCCGCCTCTCCATTTTTCAATAGCTTGCGGGTATTTTTGCAATCCTCACTGGTACAGCCAAAATACTTGCCGAATCGACCCGTTTTTAACTGCATTTCACTGCCGCATTTGTCGCATTCAAGTGTCGGGCCTTCGTAACCTTTGAGCTTAAAGGTGCCGAGTTCTACCTCGTAGCCAGGACAATCTGGATTATTACCGCAGATATGTAACTTGCGCTTTTCATCGAGCAGATAGTTATCCATGGCCGTATTGCAAAGTTTGCAGCGGCGCTTGGAGCGCAACTGACGTGACTCGGCCTCTTCATCGGCTTCCACATCCACGGCCTCATCACCCGAGACGAGGTTCATCGTGCTTTTACAGCGCTCTTTGGGGGGTAAGGCGTAACCGGAGCAACCCAAAAATACACCTGTGGAGCCGGTGCGGATCTGCATATGACGCCCGCACTTTTCGCACTCAATGTCTGTCTCTGTAGGGCTATTGGCACGCATGCCACCCTTCTCCTGACTCTGTGCCTGCTGTAGTTTCTGTACAAATCCCGCGTAAAATTCATCCAGCAGCTCACGCCAGTTGCGACCGCCCTCAGCTACAACGTCGAGTGACTCCTCCATGCTGGCCGTAAAGCCGTAATCCATCAGATCCTGAAAGCTTTCATTCAGCCGCTCAGTCACAATATCGCCCATTTTCTCGGCATAAAAACGCCGATTCTCCAGGCGCACATATCCGCGGTCCTGAATGGTGGAGATAATAGAAGCGTAAGTAGATGGTCGGCCAATACCGCGCTTCTCCAACTCTTTTACTAAGCTTGCCTCGCTGAATCGCGCTGGCGGTTTGGTAAAATGCTGCGAGGGATCCACCTTCTGCATGGGCAGGACTTCGCCCACTTTTACCTCTGGCAAAACAACATCTTCGTCTTTTTTACTCACCGACGGCAAAACTTTGGTAAAACCGTCAAACCGAATGACACGGCCACGGGTACGCAATTCATAATCGCCGGCATTCACTGTAATGTTCGTGCTGGTATATTCGGCCGGGCTCATTTGGCAAGCAACAAACTGCGCCCAGATCAAAGCATAGAGGCGCTCTGCGTCGCGCTCCATACCGTTAAGCTGAGTTGGCAACACGGTGACACTGGATGGACGAATCGCTTCGTGGGCCTCTTGCGCGCCCTCCTTGCTCGAGTAAACATTGGGCGCTTTAGGGAGATACTTAGCGCCGTACTCCTCGCCGATGTATTCGCGACAATTTTCCACGGCCTCTTTACTGAGGTTAGTGGAGTCGGTACGCATGTAGGTGATGTAACCTGCCTCATAAAGACGCTGGGCCAACATCATGGTTTTCTTCACCCCAAAACTCAATCGCGTGCTGGCGGCCTGCTGCAAGGTAGAGGTTATAAATGGCGCCGACGGCTTAGACTGGGTTGGCTTATCTTCACGGCCTGCCACTTCATAGGATGAAGCCTTGAGTGCTGACACTGCCGCCATGGCATCGGCTTCGTTGTCGGGTCGAAAGTTTTTGCCACTGTGCTTTTTCACCTCAAAGCGAATGTTATCGCCTGAGCTGGCGGTCAAATCGGCGAATATATTCCAGTATTCTTCTGGAATAAAAGCGCGAATCTCTCGCTCGCGCTCAACCACCAGCTTGGCCGCAACGGACTGTACACGACCGGCTGATAAGCCCCGAGCAACTTTTTCCCACAGTAGCGGCGAGACCATATAACCGACCACGCGATCGAGAAAGCGGCGCGCCTGCTGTGCGTTAACGCGATCCTGATCAATTGGACCGGGCTCTTCAAACGCGTTCTGGATCGCGGTTTTGGTGATTTCATTGAAAACGACACGACGGTAGCGATTTTCATCGCCTCCGATAGCTTCGCGCAAATGCCAGGCAATGGCCTCTCCCTCGCGATCCAAATCCGTTGCGAGATAGATCGTATCGGCCTTCTCGGCGAGCTGTTGTAGCTCGCTGACTACTTTTTCTTTGCCAGGCAAAATTTGATAATTCGCATCCCAGCCGTGTTCCGGGTCAATACCCATGCGGTTGATAAGCTGGCTGTGGGCCTTTTCGGCTTTGTACTTTGCTTTCGCTTCAGGCGACATTTTACGCGTCTTGGCCGCCTGTTTTGCCCGCTCCTTAGGATCGACCTTCTTGCCACTGCCGCTGGTCGGCAGGTCGCGAATATGACCGACGCTGGATTTCACAATGTAGTCTCGGCCGAGATACTTGTTGATGGTCTTCGCTTTGGCCGGAGACTCCACAATTACCAGTGATTTACCCATATGCGCTCGTATATCCTTGTCAGAATGATCATAAGTTTGTGGCTTTTTCGCTTAAAGCCTAGGCGTACATCGGCGGTGCGACAAGCACAAACCTTCGCCTTGGGGGGGCATATATAAGTCCTGTGTGCGCCTCGGTCAAGCGCCGAATGTAAATACACTTCCCTTTTTTAACAAATAAATGCTAAATTAAGTGCCAAGGAGTGACGTTTTATAAATAGCGATTGCAGCTTGCTTTCGATTTCCTAACTGGCTGTTTGTATTGATTTTTTTCCTGTGTCAGTGAGTTTTAGTTTGCCCCGCATATGAACTTGTGAGCGGCCTTTAAAGAAAAAAGAATGTAAGACGTGTCGACACCTATCATAATTGCTCTTATTTTGATCACTATTGCTGCACTGATCGCGGTAAACGTAGTCAATGTGCGCCAAAAGCACCTCCAGTTACTCGTGAAACAGCAGCAACGATACTATCAGGCCCTCGAACAGGCCGAGGACGCACTCAGCACTTGTCTAAAAACGGTTGAAAGTCTGGATGTCGCCGATCAGCTCAACCGTGAAATCATAGTCATTCTTCAGCGACTGCTTGAGCTTGAACGCTTTAATCAGGATCCCATTAAAGCGCGGTTGGCACTGGCAGAATCTCGGCAACAGCACATTAGCAGTGGTCAACTGACTCCCAATTTAAGTCGCTGGTGCTCCAGCGATACCGAGATTGCGGCACTGCAAACTTCCCTGAGTCAGGCCACCCGAATTATCAACCAACGGCACGCTCACCAACAACTGAACGACGAGCAAGCCCGCCAGTTACGCCAACAATTAGATTGGGCCAAACTGCAAATCAGCGTCCTGTCCATTATTGCCGCAGGATACCAGGCGCGAGATGCCGCTCAAATCACCTCGGCCTTAAGCTACTTCCAAAAAGCCCAGGACTTACTGCAAGGCTCCCGCAACCCAGACCCCAGACGGCTGGAAATTGTCCGCCAGCTGAGTTCTGTTATGCGCCACGAGCGAGACACTATTGAGCTAGAGCTGTTTCCAGAGTCAGCCGATTACGTGTCGGGCGAACCTTCACTAACGGACGCAACCTGAGCCAATTTTTGTAAAAACCCCGTCAGTTGATCGACGTTGCCAGCCTCCCCCCACTCCTTCCAATACACGGCGACTTCCTGCCCCTGTGCAGTGACAGCAACAACCCCTCGCGGCAGTTCATCAATCGTCTGCGATAGAAAATTCCGTACCGCCTGACCGGGCTTGGCCGCCTGAAACTGCCACCACTCGTTGAGATGTATCTCGTGAGCAAAGCTTGCCCTCACCAGTTGCCAGCAACCTACCCCCTTATGGTGTATGCAATAAGCGGCCATATGACTGGCTTTTTCAGTGGCCGTTGCCGCGCTCGGTGGCAAACGCAAATGCACAGCGACACCTAATTGTCGCGCCCGCAGACGCAGTGCATCGCGTTTCTTTTGCGCAGGGGAAGGCCTCAACATCGCAACCGGCCCAACAACCATGGCAACCACCAGCAAAAGAATAATCACAACGATGTAGTTCATTTCAATTAACACTTCCAGCAAGTAAAGGGGCGGCACACAAGGTGTGGCAATGTTTGTTTTTTTCGACCATTATTGAAGTAAATCACAGTAGGGAGTTTGTATGAATTCATATACACACATTCTTGTGGGCCTGGATCTTACCGAAGAGTGCCCTGAAATACTGCAAAAATCCGCTGCGCTGGCGCGCGCCTGCAACGCCAAGCTCTCGGTTGCTCACGTCATTGAGCCGCTCACCTTCGCCTACGGTGGTGATATGCCTATTGACCTTTCCGAAGTGCAGGACCAATTGCAAATTAAGGCCGAGCAGGAATTGCTACGCCTGATCAAGCAAGCGGACTGCCAGGTGGAGCAAGAGCATATTTTAGTGGGCCAACCCGCTACCGAATTGCACCATCTGGCAGATCAGCTCGGCGCAGACCTAATCGCGGTAGGTAGCCATGGCCGCAAAGGCTTCGCCGTTTTGCTTGGTTCCACCTCAAACAGTGTCTTACACGGCGCAGCCTGCGATGTGTTAGCCATCAGAGTAAACGTCAAACAAGACGCAAAATAGCGAATGGCGACACCTTAACGCGAGGTCACCTAGCTGGCCTCGCGTTACCCCCCATTTCTTCGAGTTCCGCCCAGCGCTCGAAGCGCGCTTCAAGTTGTTGCTGGACGTCCGCTAATTTCTGCAGGTGGACCTCTATTTCTGCGGAATCCCCTGCGTAAAAACTTGCCCCACTCGCCACGCTCTGTAGCTCATCCAGCCGCACTTCTAGCGTTTCGATTTCTCCGGGTAAGGCATCAAACTCGCGCTGCAATTTATAAGACAACTTTTTTTTCGGCGCGGGCGCACTCGCACTGACACTTTTGGGTTGACTATCTTTTCCAGCCTGTGCGACTTGGCCAGCCTGCGGGGTGTCATCGCTAGCGGCTGAGTCCACGGCGCTATCGTCAACCCATTTGCCCCCCTGGCGCAACCAGTCATCGTAACCGCCAACGTATTCTCGCACCGCTCCGCCCCCTTCAAAGGCAATCACACTGCTCACCAAGTTATTAAGGAATGCCCTATCGTGGCTCACCAGCAATACGGTGCCACTGAATTGGCCCAGCACCTCTTCCAGCAGCTCCAGCGTTTCAACGTCTAAATCGTTTGTCGGTTCGTCCAGCACCAAGATATTGGCCGACTTGCTGAACAACTTAGCCAGCAATACGCGATTACGCTCGCCCCCGGATAGTGCTCGCACCGGAGTGCGGGCGCGTTCTCCGGAGAATAGGAAGTCGCTTAGATAGGATATGATATGTTTGGATTTACCATTGATTTCAATGGTATCACTGCCTTCTGAGACGTTATCGACAGCACTTTTGTCCAGGTTCAGCTGATCGCGCAGCTGATCAAAATACGCCACACTTAAGTTCGTGCCCAACTTAACCTTGCCACTGTCTGGCTCAAGAAGCCCCAGGATTAATTTAAGTAGCGTGCTTTTACCCGCACCGTTGGGCCCGACCAGACCAATTCGGTCGCCGCGAATAATGTGTGACGTGAAGTTGCGAACGATAGGCTTGCCCCCGTACGCGAAGTTCACATCTTTAAGTTCAGCCACAAGTTTGCCGGACAGACCGCCTTCGCCGACGTCCATTTTCGCTGTGCCTTGTTGCTTGCGTCTGGCTTTGTGTTCCTCACGCATGGCCTTGAGCGCCCGCACCCGTCCCTCGTTGCGCGTACGTCTCGCTTTTATACCCTGGCGAATCCAGACCTCTTCCTGAGCAAGCTTTTTGTCGAAGAGCTCATTGTGACGTGCCTCTTCGGCCAGAGTCCGCTCTCGATAATCGAGAAAACTACGGTAATCACCCTGCCAGGTACGCAATTGGCCCCGATCGAGCTCTGCGATGTGTGTCGCCACTGACTGCAGTAACGCCCGATCATGGGTAATGAAAACGATAGCCCCCTCAAAACTTTTTAGCTCAGTCTCTAACCATTCGATCGCACCAATGTCCAAATGGTTAGTGGGCTCATCTAAGAGCAAGACGTCCGGTTCCAACACCAAAGCCTGAGCCAGGGCGACCCGGCGCCTCCAGCCACCGGAAAGTGAATCCATAGGGGTGCTGGCGGTAAGGTGCAAACGGGTCAGCACCAGGTCAACTCGCTGTTGGAGGCTCCACCCATCGCGGGCTTCGAGTTCTGTTTGCACCTTGGTGAGTTGCTCGACCCAGTCGTCTTCGACATCGCCGTGCTCTTGCTGATCCAGCAACTTGTTGTAGCGCCTTAGCAATTCACCAACTTTGGGCACTCCGGCTGCAACGACATCAAAGACAGTGCGGTCATCGGCATCGGGTAGGTCCTGTGACAACCTCGCCACCCTAACGCCGCGATCAATGTTAATCGCGCCGCCGTCCAGCACAACGTCGCCAGTCAGTGTTTTCAGGAAGCTCGATTTCCCCGCGCCGTTGCGGCCGATAAGACACCAGCGTTGGCCCTTTTCGATAACGAAATCAACGCCATCAAGCAACACTTGCAGTCCATAGTTTAGGTGAGCTTTATCAACAGTAATTAGCGGCATAGGGTATCCAGAGTGTGAATCAATACTTATTGCTAAATATCAGCAATTTGCGAGATTTTCTTTAAGCAGGGAATAAGGTTAAAAAATTTGCATTTGCGGTTAAAAAAGTGGCAGCATGATACCCTATTCCTCTTCGGCAGACAGCTTGATTTAAGTATCACTCCGAGTCGGGGTAGTAAGCGCCTGGGATCAGGCTGAAGCTTTTAACGCTTCAGCCGATATACAGCACAGGCCAGAATCACCATAACAAGAATAAGCGTTCGGTTTAAGGCCGACCACTTATCCAGACGTTGACGCAGCGACACCCGTGGTAAAAGGCCACCGAGGTATCAGGTCAGAGGTATAACAATGCGGCGAATCAACTCAGGATTTTCAAACCGCCCACGGATCTGTCATTGGGGCAAAGTTGCCGGAGCAATCTCTCTGGGGATGCTGCTCGGCCTATCATTCTCTGCGACATTTGCAGCCGGCCAGGTCGCGGCGCCACCGAGCGCGATTGCCGACAAATCGGAACAGCGCAAACTCTACGATCAAGCCCAACAAGCGCTCAGCGCAAGTCGCTACACGGACTACCGCAAGTTAGCGGTCGGTTTGGAGCACTATCCGCTCTTGCCTTATCTGGAGTACCGCTACATTCGTCGGCGTTTATCGCGAGTGGGGGCTAACGAAATTGACCAGTTTTTGGCTGATTACCCCGACTCGTATCTGGCCGAGAAGCTTGAGCGCGCCTGGGTGGAAAAACTCGCCGAGCGTCGCCAGTGGCAAAATGTCTTAAAATATTACCGAGCTGACAACTCCACATCAGAACTCAAGTGCTATCAGCTAAGGGCGCGCGTTATCACCAGCGATCAAACCGCATTTGACGAGGTGGTCGATCTCTGGAACGTGGGAAAATCTCAGCATAAGGCTTGCGATCCGCTTTTCGCAGCTTGGCAAGATGCCGGCTACCTGAGCGACGATATTGCCTGGCAACGCTTTGAGAAGACAATGCAGGCCCGCCAGCGCTCACTGGCACGTTACGTCTCGCGGCAAATGTCGGCCCCGGTTAAAGAGCTCGCTGACCTGTACTACCAGGTCGACCGCAATCCTAAACTGCTCAAACAAATGAGCCGTTTCAGTGAGCAGAGCGATCGTATGCAATCATTGATATTGCATGGTTTGCAACGCTTATCGCTGCGCGACTCTAAATTGGCCATTGATCTTTGGCATCGCTACGACGCGCAACAACTTTTTAACGATGAGGACCGACTCACAACGCAGCGTTACATCGCAGTCCGCTTGTTGCGCCAGGGGCACACGGCGGAAACTCACGCACTGCTCGCCAGCAGCCCGGCCCTCAATACCGAGAGCGTCATTGAATCTTTGGTACGCGATGCACTGCGCAATCAGGACTGGCAAGGTGTCGCTAAGTGGATAGCAGCCCTACCCGAAGCGACACAACAATCGGAGCGTTGGCGCTACTGGAGCGCACGTGCACTGGCCCAAACAGGTACCGAAGAGGCCGTTGCGAAAGCGCGGGACATTTACAGTGAAGTGGCAGGCACACGGTCATTCTATGGGTTTCTGGCGTCCGATATTTTGCAGCAGGAATACCAGCTACTGGATAAACCGCTGGAGGTATCCGGGCCGCTGCGTGATCTGGTCGCCAGTAATCCTGCCATACAACGCGCCCGAGAGCTGTTGATTATCGGCGACAACCTCAACGCCCGACGCGAGTGGTACCACACGACTCAACGCATGAGCGAGCCCGAAATCGTCGCGGCCGGCAAACTGGCTGAGAGCTGGGGCTGGCACCGCAACGGCATTCAAGCCATGATTCAGGTTAGCTACTGGGATGATCTGGGCACACGCTTCCCTCTCGCGTATCAAGAGCACGTTGAGTCCACGGCTAAAGACACGACACTTGAGCCGCACCTGCTGTTTGCTATCGCTCGTCAGGAAAGCGCTTTCACACCGGACGCGCGCTCTTCGGCTGGGGCTCTAGGTCTGATGCAATTGCTGCCATCAACAGCCAAGCAAACCGCCTCGCGGGCGGGGATGAGGGTCTCTAATCACGATTTGCTGAACCCGCAAACCAACATTGCTCTGGGCGGACGATATTTGAACCAGCTGATGGAACAATTTGGCGGCAACAGAATTCTCGCAGCGGCTGCCTATAACGCGGGCCCCTACCGGGTGAAACAATGGCTAAATCGCGACGAAAATACCCGTGTACCTTACGATATTTGGATCGAAACGATCCCCTACCGGGAGACACGGGGCTATGTGCAGAATGTCCTGGCCTACTCCGTTATCTATGGTTACCGGCTGGGCGACAAGCGACCATTTATTCGCGATCTTGAAGCCGCTAACTCACTGTAACCCATAAAAAAGTAGTGGCCGTATAACACGGCCACTACTTGTGACGAATAAATTGGTTCAGCACATTAGCAGACTACTCCGGCAAGGTATCCAAATACTCCTGCAACCTTTTTTGCACAACGCCGGCCAATTCATCCGGGGCAAACTTCGACAAAAAAGCGTTACAGCCGACCTTCTCTACCAACGCACTGTTGAAGCTTCCACTCAGTGAAGTATGCATCACCACAAACAGGTCTTTAAGATCAGCATTCTGGCGAATCTCCGCAGTCAGCCTGTAGCCATCCATTTCGGGCATTTCAGCGTCGGTAATAAGCAATAAGTATTCGTCGCAGGCGCGTTTACCTGAAGCGATTAAATCCCTGAGGTTATTAAAAGCCTTGAGACCGTCTTGCATTGCGACAATTTCAATACCGAGGTCAGATAGGGTTTCACGCACCTGATGCATAGCCGTGGCAGAATCTTCCGCAACCAACGCTTTCAGCCCCAGCTGACGCGCGCGCGCTGCGATATCGACATTGAGCACTTGTTCAGAAACACGTGTGTTATAGGGGATTATGTCCGCCAAGACCCTTTCCACATCGAGGATTTCAACAATTTCATTATCCTGTCGGGTAATTGCCGTAAGATAATGTTCCCGGCCCGCTCCCTTTGGGGGTGGCAGTATATCTTCCCAGTTCAGGTTAACGATACGATCCACACTGCCGATGGCGAACGCCTGAATCGAGCGATTGTATTCCGCGACGATCAAGTTACCATCATCCAAGCTCTGGGTGGGGCCCATACCAATTGCCAGGCCAAGATCTATGACCGGCACAGTTTTACCGCGTAGGTGCGCGACACCGCAAACGTGAGGGTGACTGTGAGGCACCTGTCGCAACGCCGGTATTTTCAGTACTTCCTGCACCTTGAATACGTTGATGGCAAACCGCTGCGAGCCACCTAGCTTGAAAATTAGCAACTCCAGTCGGTTTTCGCCGACTAAATTAGTTCGCTGATCAACACTACTGAGGATACTAGACATATTTTCTCCGGGCGCACCACCGGGCAATTTTCAGGGTAAATAGTGCTAAATTTCAATCGATTACGTTCTTAAGCATACACCAGGGTTCGGGGTTAAGCGATGTAAAATAATGCCTAAGTGGCGCGATATATTCTAGAATCAAACATGAAGCTCAGGGAATGGCACCAGAATTGACCGAGACCGCGTCAACCCGTCATTCCCAGCATAGCAATAACTGGAACTTTCTATGGCACAGATGCACCCTTTGTTGGCTCGACAGCCCATTTTCGACCGCAATATGGGTGTTGTGGCGTATGAGCTTTTGTATCGGGCCAGCCTAGACAATCATGCCGCCGTGACCGACGGTAATACCGCCAGTACACAGGTGCTCCTCAATGCGTTTACTGAGCTCTCCGTAGAAAAGGTCGTGGGCCAACACAGAGCTTTTATCAACTTTACCGGCGATTTGATGGACGCGCGATTACCGTTTGACACCTCGCAACTGGTGGTCGAGGTATTGGAAAGCGAGGCCATAGACAGCAACCTGCTGCATCGTCTCAAAACCCTGCGTGAGAACGGCTTTGCTATTGCCTTGGATGATTTTGAAATAACCGAAGAGTCCGAACCTCTGCTCGCCTATGCAGATATTGTCAAGTTAGATGTGCTCGCATTATCGGAACAACAACTTGTCACTCATATTCAACAGCTCAAAAACCTCGGGATTCAGGTATTGGCAGAAAAAATTGAAACCTTTGAGATGTTGGAGCAATGCAAAGCCATGGGCTGCGACATGTTTCAGGGGTATTTTCTCGAACGCCCGGCGATTATCGAAGGGCATCGACTGAACGAAAGTAAGCAAGCGGTGCTTCAGCTATTAGCCAAGCTGAATGAGGCGAATGTGGCCTTTACCGATGTCGAAGAAATTATCTCGCGCGACCCGGTCCTGAGCTTTAAGCTACTCCGCCTGGTTAATTCAGCAGCATTTGGCTTACCGCGGACGATCGAGTCTCTGCGACAAGCACTCACGTTGCTTGGGCTAAAAATCATCAAGAACTGGATAGGGCTACTGGCTATGGCCAAACTTGGTGACAAGCCTGCCGAGCTCTCAGCTCAAGCCTTGACTCGGGCCAAATTATGCGAGCTTATGGCCGCGCAAACCCGGCCAGAAAGTCAATGCGATACATTTTTTACCGCGGGCCTGCTGTCCATGCTCGACGCATTTATGGATTCGCCCCTAGAGTCGGTACTGGCAGAAATACAATTAAGCGAGGAACTCAAGGCGGCACTGCTAGATTACAGTGGTGAGGAGGGCAATTTTTTGCGCACAGTCATCCATTATGAGCACGGCGAATGGAATGCTATTGACTGGGACTACCTCAAGACTAAGGACCTCGATCCGGGTTCGCTGTCCACCCTCTATTTGCAGACACTGTGCTGGGTCGACGAAACTCAGCGGGCAATACAGGCAGAGGTTCAGACATTACCGATCAAGCCATAAAGCGTTAACTGCCAATGAACTGAATTACATCCTCGGCACTAAACGGCCAATTAAGTTCATTTAAATCAGGGCGCCTAAGCACTGGAATACGCAACCCATAGCGATCAATCAGTTGCTCGTCACAGGCAATATCAACCTCCTGTAGCCGAACACTAGGGCAGCTGGCCACTACAAGCTTAGCTTGTTCGCACAAGTGGCAACCCGTCGTCGTAAAAAAAATAAGCGTTTTCATAGCAGACCAACCAGGCCAAACAACAGTTCGGCCTAGTGTAAGTCATCACTCAAAATAATTCAGTGCCTGGAATAGCTTTTACACCGCAGCTTGTGGGTCTTCTGTCGCAGTTTGGTCACTTTCAGCAGCCTGTTCACTTGGCTCAGGTGCTAAAAACTGGCCAATAAAATCGACAAACCTTTGCCCATCTCGGTTGCCCGGAACCGTTTCATCGCCATACATCGACTCAATCATCGACAGCAATAAATTTTGTGGCTGAGCGAAGCCTGAGGCGTCGTCAACTGCGCCGTTCAGGTCTTGCAGGAAATCACCGATAGGCTTCAGCTTACTCGACAAGTCCTGCTCACTGGCTTGCGGCTGATAGGCAACACTGGCTCGCTGAATCTCTACCCGAGTCAAGTTCAATGCAAATCCGCTTATCTGTTCGGCGTCATAGCCTAGGTCACTGGCGTAGTCGAACGCCGTCTGCAAGTCACCGGTGAAAAACTCATCCGCCAGTTGATTGACCTGCCCCAACAATTCGTCGATTGCCGCTTGCTCCTGGTCATTCAGGTCGCCCTGCACCGTGAGTTGATATTGACTGCTTGCAACCGAGGCGTATGAATAGCTCGCGCTACCGCTGCTATTTTCAAAGCTGGCACTTTCGCCACGACTGGCGCTGGCCTGAATGGTGACTTTATCCCCCTCAGCCGTCAGCAGCTCGAAACTAAAACTCTGAGCCGAGGCGTACTCGTAGTTTGCCTGAGTCACCTGCCCCAGCGCCGGCACTGCAAATTCCTCGGCAGGCTCGGCCTCAGTCAGGCCGTAACGCGCGGCAAAATCATCAATGCCATCAGTAACCCGCTGATAGGTCTCTCCGATATCCTTAGATACCTGATCATTGAGCATACCGAGAGCATCGAGTTTTTCCTTAGCCTCGTTGAAACCTTTTTTGAAGCCCGCCAGACCTGCCTCAAGCCGGGACTGCAGCTCATCCTGAGTAGCACCAGCGACGACGTCGCGCTCAAGCTGGCGCTCGATAAAGCCTAGGATGTTATTCGCAGCCTGCTCTGCGGTGAGGGGCTGAAAACCGCGGGGGGCTTTACCTTCAATGTGCTTTTGCGCACTTTGACTAAGCAGTTGCTGGGGATCTTGCGGTTCGGGTCGTTGAGCCGAGCTCAGCGTTGTGGGAGTCAGCGACGACAAACCGGGTGAATGTGAAGAAATCATGGGTACACCTCAACGTATTACGCTATTCCCCGCTTGCGGCAGAAATCGGTAAACCTTGAGGTCTTTCTAAGACCGAATCACGCTAACAGAGCATAGCTCAAAGCCCTAAAGCTATAAGGACGATCAACTAACCTCTGGTTAAAAACAGCGCTGCCACCACCACAACCGTCAATACCACCAAAACGCCCATGCCTGCGGTGGCATATCGGGGCCTGGTATGACTTTGCTGCTTATCTGAGGCCTCACCCTGTGTATTTTTCGGTACCTCAGAACTCACCGGGCTTGCCTTACCAGCAGGGCGCGCTGCGGCACTGCGCGCAGCACGGGGTTTATCCGCGCTGCGGACTGTCGTTTTTGCCATGTCATCAGCCGGGCCAATAACACCAAAGCTCAGGGTGTCGAACCGCAGCTCATCGCCACGCTTTACCCGAGCCTCGGTAACCGGCTTACCGTTGAGATAGGTGCCATTTGCAGAGCCGAGATCCTGCACGTACAAGACCCCATCTTTGACGTCGAGGCGAGCATGACGGCGCGACAAGTGAGCAGCGGCCAGGGACACATCACATTCACTGGCTCGACCGACTATATTTTCAAGCTTGAGGGGATAAACCCTATTCCCTAGGGCTGTATGATTGGCTTTGAGTGCCCAACCTGTGGTGGCTGGGTTTCTGGGACTGGTATTTTGCTTGGCCTTCGCTGGCTCAGGTTTTACAGAATCGTCCTTAGGGTCGATAATTTCGAGTTCGATCCCCGCCAAAGAGATAACATCTCGCGCGTTGAGGGCACAACGCTCAACGACTTCCTGACCATTGACGCTTGGGGCTGCCGCAGGAACTAAGTTAACCAACTCAAGCTGCTCGTGATTAACCTCGATGACGAAGTGCTTTTCAGCAACGTTGGGAGCGCTCACCACCAGTTCATTGGTTCTTGCACGCCCAACCCCGATACTTGGTTCTACCAGCCATACCGCACTGTATTTTTTGTTTTTAAAGCGGATTTTCAGCATTGAGGTTTCCCTTGCTCAAGACATAAATGCGTAAGTAAATGATGCATCAGCCCTGCGGTGTTTGCAAGGCAGGCGTGTCACACTTCCGCGGTTGACAACTAGCAGGTTGTTGAAAAACCCCATGCATGCTCCCTCTTACGCATTTGCAGACCTGAACTAAGGCAATATAACTTCAATTTGCCCCCCCTTCAAAAGCCCGGCATTCTTTAGAGCGATTCGCCCATGGCGATCTCCACGGCGGTGTAAATTGGCTATTTCACGCGCAAACAACAGGCCGAGGTTAGTACTTCCATCACTAAAAGATACGCTATCGCGCGCGGCATTAGGGCTCGCCAACATAAACTCCGGGTAACCGCGACCATCATCGGCAACCGCCAAATGCAATTCGTCACACTCAATCCAGGCGGCGATCTTAATGTGGCTTTCGCAATAGCGCGCCGCATTGACCAGGACATTATTCACCACACCGCCCAAAAGCTCCGAATCCACATACCAACAGATGTCTTCACTACAATCTACATCCACCAGAATGTTGCGCGACCGAAATAAAATGTCGTTGCGGGCCAGCTGATCGTGAATGACATCGTCGATATAACACTCTTCGAGCTGGACCAACATACGTTGATTTTGAACGCGGTACAGCGCCAGCAACTGAATGAGTTCGCCGTTAATTCGCGCTGCCTCATACCCTAATACCGACAATTGTTTGGCTTGATCATAATTGTCTGGCGACGTGGACGCGGAAAGTTCTTCGATTGTCTGCAACAGCATACCCACCGAGTTTTTCATATCGTGAACGCTGGAAGCCAGGACAAATGAGAAGTCTACGGGCAAAGCATCGTCAGTCATCATTAATTCTCCTTACCCTGAAATTGTTGAGCTGCCTGTGTCAGTTTCGCGTTGAGCTGAAGCAGCCTTGCCGCCTGGGGGTGCTCACTTGAAACAGAAACGGCCAAGCGCTTGGCGACACTATTCGCCTGTTCTAGTTGATGCGAGTTCCCTCCCCCCTGAGTCAAGGAACCAATAAGCGCCTGCAAAAGGTTCAACTCAATCCCAATATGTTTAGGAAACTCTTTAGCAGCCCGGGTAAAACATTCTACGGCGCCGGTATAATCGGCTTTCTCGTAGCAGGCTATACCTTGCTTATTGACCTGTGCAACTCGTTTGCGATTCTTCTCGCTCGCTGGATTTTCCAATACGCGATCGATAGCCTCAAGCGCCTTTTCGTTGCCCTCATAGCTTGTCAAAACATCTTTAACCAGTTGGTCATGTAACTGCTGTTTCCCCAAGCTTTCCGCAGCCACAATCCAATCGAGTTTTACCGGTAAATCCACATCGACTGTTTCACTTTGCTCCATCAGCTGTTCAAGCAGTTTCGCCGCGGTATCAGTCTCGCCAGTTGCAGCGTAATACATACAGGCGGTCGAGCGGACCGACACTCGCTCGTTATTTTTGTTGCCAAAGCGTTGCTCAAAATCCGCTAGCGTCCTACTAACGTCTCTGGCATAAGGCTTCGCGGCGTCGGGATCAGTTCGCGCCAGCTCAGCGCAAGAGCGTACAAACTGCAAATGCACATCCTGCCGGTCATAGCATGAATGCTCTCCCAATTTGACACTGCTCTTAAACGCCTGAGTGGCTAAAGCCGCATCGTGATTGTCGTAGGCCAATTGCCCCAATTTTTGCTGGCGCGTAAGCGACATAGGAGATATTTCCACCGCCTGCGCAATAGTTTGTTGTTGCGCCATACTGTCATCGCGCGCGCCCTGTATTTCAGACAGCAAATCATAAGCTGGCATAAACATGCGGTTATTATTGAGCGCCTGCTCCGCCCACTGCTGCGCGCTCACCCAATCACCTTGTCCTTTTTTTGCGGCGGCTAAACCCACCTGCGCCCAATCCAGCTCGCGCCCCTGCAGCACTTGCCGATAGACTTTCTCAGCCGCATCAAATTGCTCGCTGCGCAACAGCAGGCGCCCCAACAGCTTCTGCGCCAGCGGGCGGGCGCGACTTTCTCGTCCAATCACATCTCGACAGCACGCAATAGCACCGTTGATATTATCAGCATCCATAGCTTTGTAGATGTCGCGCATCTCAAAACATTGGCGAAACAGTCTCTCAAGACGTTGCTGTAGGTTTTTTGCCGTTATAGGTTTGGTGAGGTAGGCATCGGGCTCATAATCGTAAGCCGCCATAACAATGCTTTTACTGGACTCAGCCGAAATGAGGACGAACAGCGCGCTGTTCGTAAGAAGTTTATCGTGCCGCAATTGCTCCAGCACTTGCTGGCCACTTTTACCGGGGCCTAAATTATAGTCACAGAGTACCAAATCGTACTGAGAGGCCCGACACCGACTAACGGCGTCTTTGCCATTGACCGCAGCATCAACCGTATGAGCACCGAACTCTTGCAGCATACGCGTGATGGTCGTGCGGAAGTTCTCAAAATCATCCACCACCAGTATGCGCTTGTGCTCAAATCCAGCTGGGGTCATTTATGTGTCGCCTATGTGCCGCCTGTAGCCTCATTTCGCCTCAGCATAGCGCATTAATTACGAACAGGGAAAATCTGGCACCAGGATATGCGGTAAAACATCACATTTTTACTGAATAACGGCCAATTGATAGTGAGGACTATAAGGGAACCTCTTGATCCAGTCTCCAGAGGCCTCTGGCTTACCGAGTTTTTGAGCTCAAGGCGGCGAACGGAAAGCGTGCAGGCCGCACGGTGAGGTGAGCCATCACAGAGATCGGAAAACTCTATAAGCCCCGATGGGCGCGACCAAAGCACTCCCTATGTCGCGCTGTTTTTCTTGCCCTGGGCGACGGCCACTACCTGTAAAAAACGCCCTACGTACTGAGCGTGTTGGACACGCGCAGAGGCTCCTTAGGTACTGATTGTTTCAGGCGCCCTACGCCGCGACAGAAAGACATGCTGCCCCCCCATGGACTTGGCCCGGTGCTTGGCATCGGCCAGCAGCATAGCCACATGGTGGTGAGTCAGACAACGCTCTGGATCGGGGTGCACACAGCCGATGGCAATTTCCAGCGGGCCAAAGCGCCTGCGGTTGCCATTGCGATCCTCCGTCCAATAATCCAATTGCTGCTCTGGCATTTGCTCGGCAATAGTCTTACTAAACATAGTCAATAAATGAGCACAACGCTCGCGCCAATCCCGACTTCGAAACACCACTACAAAGTCATCGCCACCGACGTGACCGATAAAGTCTATCTCCTGATCGACTACATCGCGCAACAAGTTACCAAGCAAAATAATGACGTCATCACCACAAGAATAGCCAAATGCATCGTTAAACGGTTTGAAATGGTTGATATCGCAATAAGCAACGACAAAATCGACTTTTTGGCATAACAACTGGTCTATCCATTCATAGAGCGGGACATTACCAGGCAACGCGCTTAAAGGGTTGGAGTGACGAGCCAAGCGTAACTTCTCGTCGGCAATACTGCGCAGAATATTGCGCACCTTAGCCACACCGATGTACGCCTCTCCTTCACTGACAATGATATCAACACTCAAGTTTTGCGCCGGATCTTCTGTCACCAGTCGCCCGGCCGAATGCAAATCACTGTTGATATCCATTAGAATGGAGCGGCTACTGATAAACCCGGATACCGGCTTATTAGCATGCAGCTCGTAGGAGTAACGCCAGGAAAAAGTATTTAAAAGTTCAGAGCGACTGATCATGCCGAGCGCTTCACCGCTAGCAGAAACCACTGGTAGACATGTTAAACGTACATCTGAGCGAAATTTATTGACCACCTCGCCGGCCGTGACACTCGGCAAAATGGAATCCTGAGCAACCGTCACTTCACGTAACGTATGCTGAAACATATCGCGCGATACGGGCATAGCCAGCTTTCGTGCCGCTAAAACATGCGCAGGCGTAGCTACAATTGGCTCTTGGGCTGGCCGGGCAATATAGTAGCCTTGGAAGTATTCAACCCCCATGGCCACCAGGGTTTTAAATTCAGATTCTGTTTCAATACCTTCAGCGATCACTTTATTACCAATGCGTTGCGCTATGTCGAGCATAAAGCGAACAAACTCTCTTTTGACGGCACTGGCGTCGATACCACTGATAAAGTGTCGGTCAATTTTGACATAATCAGGGTTTAACTCACTCCAAATACGAAGCCCTGCGTACCCCGCTCCCAGATCATCAATAGCAACCGCAAAGCCCTGCCGCTGAAAATGTTCACAGGCATTGGTAAGCAGCTCGTATTCCTCCATGGGCTGCTTCTCCGTAAGCTCAAACACCACCCGCTCAGGGTCTAGCTTAAGTTTGCGCAATATCGCCATGGTGACACCGTCGCGATATTTACTGTCGGTAAAAGCCAAGGGTGTCATATTCAAAAACAGTTTGCCGGGAAGCTGTTGAGCCATAAAACTGTGACACGAAGCTTCTCGACAGGCGTACTCAAGCCGCGCTAACTGCCCTTCACTTGCCGCTGCCGCGAACAGTTGATTGGGCGTCGCCAACTCCGTACCTTGTGGGCCCCGAATCAATGACTCGTAACCCAAAATTCGGCCATTTATTATGTTGACTATTGGCTGGAAAACCGCATACAACTGGTTGGAATCTATAACGGTCTGGAGCTTGTCCCGCATACATTTAGCCACAGCGTCATCCTGTGTTGCGAGTACGGACATTAAAGGTAAGTACGACATAAGGCGGGATTATCAAACGATTTAATGACAAATAAGTTACACTTTGTCATTCTGATACCGCAATAGATTGAGACTCGGAGCCTGCACAGCTAAAATGCCGGCGTTTTCTCGCATTTTTCCATCCACGGCAAGTCAATCAATCACCTACAGCGCTGGCTTCACCACTATGACCGACTCCCGAGATACGCTCTACGCCAACCCCCTCGCCGATGTTAGTAGCTTTAGCTTTGATCAACAGGTCGTCGACGTGTTCCCCGACATGATCAAACGTTCGGTTCCGGGCTATGCAACGATATTATCCATGATCGGCACTCTGGCGGAGCGTTACGTGACAAGCGACAGCCGCTGCTACGATTTGGGTTGCTCATTGGGTGCAGCGACACTAGCGATGCGGCACAACATCCGCGCCGCCAACACTCAAATTATCGCGGTGGACAACTCCTCAGCAATGATATCCAGAGCGCAGCAGGTTATCGCGGCCGACAGTCACGAGGAGGTTCCGGTAACATTGCGTGAGGCTTTGATTCAGAGTATCGATGTCGATAACGCCTCCATGGTGGTACTCAACTTCACCTTACAGTTTATTGCTCAGGCAGAGCGCGACACCTTGCTCGCCAATATTGCCAAAGGGTTGAATACAGGTGGCGTGCTGATTTTGTCGGAAAAGGTAGCCTTTGCAGACGAGCCTCACCAGCAACTCATGACCGACCTGCACCACCAGTTTAAACGCGCCAATGGTTACAGTGACTTAGAAATTGCGCAGAAGCGCGCGGCAATAGATAATGTACTGATCCCCGAGTCTCTTAACACTCATCGCCAGCGTTTGCGAAATGCCGGCTTTGCCAGTGTCGATGTCTGGTTCCAATGCTTAAATTTTGCCTCACTGATTGCCATTAAATGATTGACTATCAAAACCTATACAGCTTTCTTACCGAGCATCCCAAACTGGCCCGGTGGGCCGCTCAGCTGCCCGATCAAACGGAGCAAGGACTGAGCACGCAGCGCTTTGGCGACTTGCCAGGGTGGTTTGACGCACTGCAAAATATGCCCGACATTTGCCCTGACAAGGTCGACTTGCTCAACGGAGTAAGCGTGCAATCAACACTGGACGATGCCACTTCCCGGCGACTGCTCGACTCCCTGCAAGCGCTCATCCCCTGGCGCAAAGGCCCCTATCAGCTGCACGGCATCGAGCTCGACACAGAATGGCGTTCAGATTGGAAATGGGACCGTATTAAACATGCGATAGCGCCCATGACTAACCGGCTCGTTCTCGATGTAGGCTGCGGTAACGGCTACCACTGCTGGCGTATGCTCGGCGCAGGCGCCCTGCGCGTTATCGGTATCGACCCGTCACCGCGATTCGTAGTGCAATTTGCGATGATTAAACGCTTATTGGGACAGCAACTCGCCGTCGATGTATTGCCATTAGGTATAGAGGCCCTACCCTCTGATCTTATGGCATTCGATACTACTTTTTCCATGGGGGTATTTTATCACCGGCGCTCACCGATGGATCATTTGCGCGAACTAAAGGCCACACTTCGCCCGGGTGGGCAACTGGTGCTGGAGACTCTGGTCATTGAGGGCCGCGAAGGTGAGGTTCTGGTGCCGCCCGGGCGCTATGCGATGATGAACAATGTCTGGTTTTTACCCAGTGTTCCGACACTGCTCAGCTGGCTCACAAAATGTGGGTTCCGCAATGCCAGAACAGTAGACGTATGCCCTACCACCACCGACGAACAGCGCAGTACCGAGTGGATGCGCTATCATTCATTGAGTGACTTTCTTGACGAGAACAACCCGAGCCTCACCAAAGAGGGACACCCAGGTCCGATTAGGGCGGTCTTTCTCGCCGAGGCCTGATGCCTTTGAGCTAGTCCCCTAGAGAGAGCGGCGTAGCGAGTCTCATTTCCCGGTGTATTTGCTCACACCAGCGATCAAGGCGCCCGGCCGTTAAGTTTTCCTGTTGATCTTCGTCAATAGCGAGGCCGACAAACTGCCCGTCACGCAACGCTTTTGAAGCTTCAAACTCATAACCGTCGGTCGACCAGTAGCCCACGCGCTTGGGGGCAGAAGCGGCAATAACATCGTGCATCATGCCCATGGCGTCGAGAAAATAATCTCCGTAGCCAAACTGATCGCCCAAACCAAACAAGGCTATGGTTTTATCACTAAAATCAATATCCCCTAAATCTTCCCAGAACTCTTCCCAATCTGACTGTATTTGGCCGAAATCCCAGGTGGGAATACCCAAAATAAGAGTGTCATATTGAGTGAATTCCATTTGTGTCACATCGGCGATGTCATAGACATCAACAACATCTGCCCCTAAGCGTTTTTGAATCCTCTGGGCGATAAACTCGGTGTTACCCTCATCACTGCCGTAAAAAAGCCCAACACTGGCCACTACTGAACACCCTCTGGTTACATAGGTCTTATCCATTACCCTCTGGCCTACGTATACTAAAACGAGGTACATTCGCCAAGTAGGAAAGCCAAGGGCAATAAAGTCTGGGCGGATTTTCCCAGCTGCAGCGGGCGAGCGCAAGAGCTCCCGTGCCGGTTAAGTTAGGTTAAGCGAGCTCGCAAGCCATGACAGAAGGCTATGACTGATGCAAACTTGCGCGGCACCGGGTCGACCTGCCGGGGGTTACACGTAAAAATAAGGGGTAAACATGGCCGATATTCTACTGATAGATGATGACAGGGAGTTGTCCGAGCTGCTGCAAGAGTACCTGACCGCAGAAGGTTTTAGCGTCAGTGCCGCCTATGATGGTGGCCAGGCGCTGGAAATGGCCATGGAAAATCAATATAAGGCCATGATTCTGGATGTCATGCTACCTCAGCACAGCGGCTTTGATGTCCTAAAACGACTTCGGCAAAGCCCAGAGCTCGGCCAGCAGCACACGCCTGTGATTATGCTGACAGCGAAGGGAGACACCATCGACAGGGTCATTGGTCTGGAAATAGGCGCCGACGACTACTTGCCCAAGCCCTGCGATCCGCGTGAACTGGTGGCTCGCTTGCGCGCTATATTGCGCCGCACCACTACAGCACAAACGGCGCAGCCTGAATCCGACACCCTGCAAGTGGATAGTCTGATACTGCAACTGGGCAGTCGTTCGGCCTTTTGGCAAAACGATCAACTCCCGCTCACCGGAACAGAATTCAGCGTTCTGGAGCTCCTGGTTCGCCAAGCCGGCCAAGTCATTAGCAAAGACGAACTCACCGAACAGGCGCTCGGCCGCAAGCTTACCCCTTACGATCGCAGCATCGACGTACATGTCAGCAATATTCGTAAGAAGCTGGCCGCCGCCGGTGCCAGCAAAGAGCAAATTATTAACGTGCGCGGTGCAGGTTATATGCTTACCCGCTCCAGCGAGGCGCCTGCCGCTCAATGACGCGTCTTTACCTTCGGGTATTTTTGACCTTCTGGTGTATAACGGCGGTCATCATCGTGACCACCAACGTCATTGTGCACTGGCGCGACATTAATCCCGACAACAATTTGCAACGCCTGCGCGATAATCGCGAGTCCGAACCTGCACAGCGCTTTCTCTACCAGATGGTGAGCTCGGCTATTAACCGCAACTCGGCACAGGTTTTGGCTGATATGCGCACCATGCCCGAATGGTCCATTCGATATTTTTACATTGTCGACTCCAGCAACCGTGATCTTCTGGGCAGACCCTTACCAGAGGGTGTACAAAAATTGGTCGCGAAAATTAACCCCAGCCATCCCTTCGATAAAATCATCATAGGAGAGGAAAAAACCTGGGGTCGCCACGTCACCCTAAACGACGGCAAAAGCGTAAAAGTGTTTACGCTTGCCTCAGCGGAGGGCGAGAAAAGTTCCGGGGATATTGTCTGGCAGCTGTTTATCAATAATATCTGGCCACTATTGCTGACATCTATTCTGGTCAGCGGCACCGCTTGCTTCTTTCTCGCCCGCCACTTGGCGCGCGGTCTATCGACCTTGCAAAGGGCCACACGCTCGATCGCCAAAGGCGACCTGAGTGTTCGCATAAGCCAGCGCTTTGACAAGCGCCGAGATGAAATTGCTTTTCTCGCCAACGATTTTGACCATATGGCGGAGCGCCTGGAAAAAGCCATGGCAGAACAAAAGCGTCTGATTAAAGACGTCTCACACGAGTTGCGCACGCCGCTGGCCAGATTGCAGGTTGCACTGGCTTTAGCGCAACAGCGCAGCCAGGGTGTTGTTGATCGCGAACTGGAAAGAATCAAACAGGCGGCCGACTACCTCAACGATGTGATCTCCGATATTCTAGCCATACCCGTACTCGACGATGGTGGCTGGACCCTGGATGACACCATGGACCTAACGGCTCTACTCAGCGCCCTGCACGAAGCGTTGCAGGCCGATGCTGAACAGCAGTCAGTGAACTTAACACTCCACAACGAACTGCATGAAGCCCTGGTGGCAACGCACGGGAATATGCTGGTTGGAGTATTCGACAACGTCTTGCGCAACGCGTTGCGCTATACACCCAATGGGGGTGACATCCATACCGAGCTATGCGACTGCGGCGATCACTATCAAATTGAAATTCACGATACCGGGCCGGGTGTAGCGGATGACCAGTTGGCGGACATTTTTCATCCATTCTATCGCACCGATCAGGCACGAGACCGGGAAAGCGGTGGATACGGGTTGGGACTGGCGATAGCCCAACGCACAGTAGCGCTGCATGGCGGCAAAATAGAGGCCCGAAACCTCCCCGACGCGGGCTTGTGTGTACGCATAAACTTACCTAAAAGTCATCCAACAGATGTCCAAAACGGCTAACGCCAAGCTTTTGACTGGCGGCAAAGACTTTCCTCATTTGCCGCTTACCTGAGTCAAGTTTTTGACCTGACGTGTTTGCAACTTCAAATTAAATATCGTAACCCACTGTTTTATATACACTTAATACAAACCTCGCACGATTGGCATGTAATTCGCTGAAGCACTCGTATGATTCGCCACTTACCGGAATTCAGTGGCTCACTCACCGACGAAGAGCGGAACAACTATGCCAGACTTATCGACAGGTATTGGCTCAGAAGCACTAGCCTCTGAACTGATGAGCGACCAGCTCGCCAATTCAGCCCTGCTTGAGGTGCGAACCCGATTGGCCCACGCGTTACAAATTAGCTTGGATGCGCAGGAGCTGCTGTCAGTGTTCTACAAGCACTCGCAACAACTCGTCAGCTATCAAGGTCTTACGTACGAGAGTTCCGAATTAGATAAGGTGGTCCGTATTGGGCAGCGTTCATTACACCGCTGCCATTACACCTTGAGCCTGCCCGATAGCGACTTAGGTGAAATTACTTTCTATCGTAAAAGCCGGTTTACTGAAAGCCAACAACTCATTTTAGAGACTCTGCTTGCGTCCCTGGCCTTCCCGTTAAACAACGCCAAAAAATATCAGCAAGCGATGAAAATGGCGCTGATTGACCCACTGACTAAAGTTGGGAACCGCAGCGCTCTGAGCGCAGCACTTGAACGTGAGCATCAACTGCTACAGCGCAACGGCAAAGCGTTTGCCCTGATTATGCTGGATATTGATCACTTCAAGGGAATCAATGATGAATACGGCCACAGCCGAGGCGACGAAGTACTAATACAAGTGGCAGCCACTGTCGAAGACGTTAGCCGTGGCACAGATATGACTTTTCGGTATGGTGGCGAAGAATTCGCTTTGCTACTGAGTGCTACCGGAGCTGCGGGAGGACTGATTACAGCAGAAAGATTGCGCCGGGCAGTGGAAAAACTGCATATTCGTGTTGCGGATAAAACAATTCAACCCACCATTAGCTTGGGTGTAAGCTCATGCGTAGATGCGCGAGAAGAACTTAATTTAGTCCTAGAACGTGCAGACCGGGCGCTATACGATGCCAAGCGCCAGGGCCGCAACAGAAGTTGCTGCGAGCCGGCGCAAATCTACCTGGACAATACCGCCAAAGTCTAAGCTTTTGGTTTAGGCTTGGGTTTACTACTGTGCGGGCGCTTTTTGTCTGGCCTGCGCCCCTTACCCGCTCGCAACCGCTTTTCCTGCCGTTCGCGCTGACGCTTCAAATCGGGGTCATCAGATTTAGAGCGCTTTTGCGGCTGTATATCGGCAGTCATACATAAATCGGCAATTTCCTTGCCGTTCAATTCTAACCACTGGCCAACGCGCACATGAGAGGGAATAAAAATATTTCCGTAACGCACTCGTTTTAATCGACTTACCCGCACGCCTTGTGACTCCCACAAGCGACGCACCTCCCGGTTACGGCCCTCCATCACCACGCAATAAAACCAACGGTTGCGCGATTCACCTGCCCCGTCGACAATATCGGTAAAACGTGCAACGCCATCATCCAAAAGCACACCATCAATCAGCCGACGCTTCATGCTGTCGTCGACGTCACCTTGAATACGAACTAGGTATTCACGGTCAATAACCGATGACGGATGCATTAGTTTGTTCGCCAAATCGCCATCGTTGGTGAACAGCAACAAGCCACTGGTATTGAAATCGAGCCTACCCACCGAAATCCAGCGCTCCCCTGACAATCTCGGCAAGGCGTCGTAAACCGTGCGACGACCTTGCGGGTCGTTGCGCGAGCATATTTCCCCTTCGGGCTTGTTATACAAAATCACACGCCGGCGACTGACCTCGGTTTTGGCCCTTACCGCTTTGCCTTGATAGGTCAGAACATCATCAGCACTGACCCGGTCGCCGAGGGATGCAGGTTTGCCATTGACCGTTACTTCGCCGGCAACAATGGCGCGCTCCATTTCACGTCGCGATCCCAAACCGGCTCGTGCCAGAACTTTTTGCAACTTTTCATCATTAACATTTTCGACAGTTTCAATAGGACTGTCGTCAGAGGTTGGGTCTATTTGTTTCGTTTTTTTAACCATAAATAGGCGTCTTTTTAAACGCTGCGCTCGTCGCTGTCGGTTTCAGCTTCGGCAACGGAGGTGAGCGCTTCGTCATCGCTGCTTACACTGTCACCGGATTCACTTGCAAAATCGCCATCAGTATCGGCCGAAGCCTCTTCGACCGCGGGTTGGTCACTCTCATCTACAGGCTCGAACACGTCATCGTCTGTAGCGTACATATCACTTTCGGGCGGATTTGCCCCATCGACCGCCGAGGCCGACTCCACGGTCTCGCGCGCATCCAGCTCGGCGTCGCCTTGATCACTTACCGTCGCTTCGGCCAGCTCCTGCGCTGCCGCAACAGCGTCATCACTTTGAGCTGCATCGGCAGCTTGGCCGGCATCTGTAGAATCACCCAGATCCAGTGCCGAATTAATTTCATCAATATCGCGAATCTCGCTCAGAGTAGGCAGCTGATCGAGACTTTTGAGATTGAAGTAGTCCAAAAACTGTCGAGTAGTCGCGTACAATGACGGGCGCCCGGGAACATCGCGCTGCCCTACCACTTTTACCCACTCGCGTTCGGTCAGCGTTTTAATAATATGGGAGCTCACGGCTACGCCGCGAATTTCTTCGATATCGCCACGGGTAATGGGTTGGCGATAAGCAATGAGAGACAGGGTTTCGAGCAGCGCCCGAGAGTATTTTTGCGGCTTTTCTTCCCACAAACGATTAACCCAGGGGGCGAGTTCCTCGCGCACCTGAAATCGCCAGCCAGTCGCCACTTCCTTAAGTTCAAAGCCGCGCGCTTCACACGCAATAGCGATTTCTGCCAAAGCCTGCTCGAACAGTGCCCTTTCTGGCACACCCTCTTCGTCGAACAAAGTTTCTAGCTTCTTGATAGACAGAGGCTCACCCGCTGCTAACAGCGCGCCCTCGATAATGATTTGTAGTTGCCGTAGTTCCATATTATTGCGTTTTCGCTTTAACGTGTATTGCACCGAATGATTCGCTCTGGACAATTTCCACCAGAGACTCTTTGATCAACTCCATGACAGCTAGAAAAGTAACAACCACACCAAGCCGGCCTTCCTGCACCGTAAATAAGCTGACAAAAGGCACAAAGTTCTTACCTGCGATACGATCAAGCACTTGTGCCATACGCTCACGTGTGGAAAGCCGCTCCATTTCTACATGGTGGCTTTCAAACATATCGGCGCGCCTCAGCACCTCCGATAGCGCCAGTAAAATTTCTTGCAACTCAACCTCTGGATCGGGTCGAGTTAAATTGCGGTCAGGCGCCTCAGCATGCGCCTGATGAACATCGCGACCAAGGCGCGGTATTTCATCGATATCCTCGGCGGCCTGTTTAAAGCGCTCGTACTCTTGCAACCGACGTATCAGGGACGCGCGCGGATCTTCGCCCTCCTCTTCCTCCTCTACCGAACGCGGCAGCAGCATTCGCGACTTAATTTCCGCTAACATGGCCGCCATCACCAGATACTCCGCGGCCAGCTCAAAGTGCGCCGCATCCATGAGCTCAACATACGCCATATATTGCGACGTGATTTGCGACACATCAATTTCTAAAATGTCGAGATTTTGCCGGCGAATTAAGTAAAGCAATAAATCCAAAGGCCCTTCGAAGGCCTCCAGGAACACCTCCAAGGCATCGGGCGGAATATACAAGTCTTTAGGCAGCTGGGTGTAAGCTTGCCCCTGGACTATCGCAAACGGCATTTCACCCTGCTCCGGGCCGGGCTCCGAAGCCACCCCTGCGGTAGGCTCCGCCGCTACATTGTCCACTTCTTGTGGCTCAGCAGTTTCATTCATAGTTGCCCCGGTTCCCAGGATAATATCGAATCGCCAGTCGAGTCTTTCGTGTTTGGGCGATTATAGAGAGGCAAAGGCGGCGCGCCTAGCCCTGTCAATCAGCCAGCAAAGCAGAAAAATCGCCCTTGCCTTCGCGAATAAGCTCTGGTGTGCCGTCGGTGAGCCCTACTACTGTGGTCGGCTCGAGACCGCAAAACCCACCATCTATAATCAACTCCACCTGATGCTCCAATGTATCGCGTATATCGTAGGGATCGGTTAGCGGGAACTCATCTCCGGGCAGCAACAAGGTACTGCTCATGAGAGGCTCGTTAAGCTCTTCCAGTAATGCGAGTGCTATTTTGTTGTCTGGCACCCGCAATCCAATGGTTTTACGCTTGGGGCGGCGCAGGCGCCGCGGCACTTCCGATGTACCCTCCAAAATAAAGGTATAGGGTCCGGGGGTATGGGTTTTAAGCAGGCGAAAAACTTGGTTATCGACCCTGGCGTAAGTCGCAATTTCCGATAAATCTCGACACATCAGCGTAAAATTGTGATTTTTGTCGAGCTTTCGCATCATACGTATACGATCGAGCGCCATTTTATCGCCAATGTGGCAGCCCAGGGCATAGGCCGAGTCCGTCGGATAAGCGATTATGCCGCCACTGCGAACAATATCAACGGCTTGTGAGATCAAGCGCGGCTGCGGGTTATCGGGGTGTACCTGAAAAAATTGAGCCACTTCACCATCCTTATCTCAGGCTGTAGGGCCTCTCGGCCGGAAACGAGTATTATAATTTTCAGGCGGGCGTTATACAAACAGGATTACACACAGATAGTGGCAAATATCGTAAATTAACTTATTTTCTTTCGCAATCAGAGCACAATGTGCACTTTCGGGGGGGACCTACAGCCAATTGCGCCAAACCGGCACAATACCAGCTGGCATGGGAGCAATTGCCCCCAGCTCCTGCCAAGGCTGCCCGGGCCTATGGAAATCGCTGCCCTGCGATGCCAACAACCCAAACTCCTGCGCTATATTCGTCAAATTTTGCGCGACACCCGCGACTTGATGACCGCTGATAATTTCCATCGCTTCGCCTCCACTTTCGGCGAAATCGGCCACTAAAGCCCTAAGTTTTGTTCTCGTTAAACCGTATTTGGCTGGATGAGCCAAAACCGCAACCCCTCCCGCAGCCTTAATGCTCGCGACGATCTCGCCGATTTGCGGCCATTGCAGCCGAATGTCGCCCATTTTGCCTGACCCCAAATACTTTTTAAACGCCCGGGCCGTGTCGATCACAAGCCCATCTTCAACCAACAATTGGGCAAAGTGTGGCCGCCCTGGCTCATCGCTGGCCAGTGCACAGGCTCGCTCGTAAGCATTTTTAACACCCAGCTTGTCTAACTTCTGAGCAATGATTTCATTGCGCTCACGCCGCGCACGAGCTTGCTGAGCGACGCGCTCACGCAATTGCACACCGCTAATATCCATATTAAGCCCGACAATGTGGACCCCGATTTTGCCCCAGCGGCTGGAAAATTCAATGCCATTGATAAATTGTATGGATAAAGCGTCGGCCTCAGCCTTAGCTTCGGCGATTCCCGCCAAGGTGTCGTGATCGGTCAGTGCCAACATCGACACGCCCTGCTCGCAAGCTCGCTGAACCAACGCCCTGGGCGAGAGAGCCCCATCTGAGCAGGTACTGTGCATATGTAAATCGACGGTCAACTAAAATCCTCGCTTCTGGCGTATAATTTTGTACTTTATAACGCTATCATGCCCAAGCCGCTAAGATGACCTGAGTAAAGTGAATACATCATGACCGATTCTGCCACCGATAAACAGTCAAAAGTCGCTTCAACAGGTGCTATAGACGAGCCCACTGCTACGACCACCAAAGAAAAGCCGCAAAAAGAGAGCTTGTTTCTCAACATTCTGCTCAATATCGTCATCCCGACATTGATTCTCACTAAGTTAAGCGGTGACGAGTACCTGGGTACTCGCAATGCACTGGTGGTCGCCCTGGCTTTTCCGTTAATTTACGGAATTAAAGACTTCATTTCCCGCCGTGAATTTAACGCATTTTCCATACTCGGCACGATCAGTATTTTGTTGACCGGCGGCATCAGCCTAATGGAGCTAGACCCCCAGTATATTGCTATAAAAGAAGCCGCTATCCCCGGGATTATCGGCCTTGCCACTCTGGTTTCAATGAAAACACGTTACCCGTTGGTGCGCACTTTTCTCTACAATGACAAGGTCCTTAAGACTGACTTGATTGGCGAGCGCCTAGCCCAGCGCGGCAACGGCCAAGCATTTGACCGGGCGCTCAACATGGCCTCCTATTTAGTCGCTTGCTCCTTTTTCCTCAGTTCATTTCTCAATTACGTGCTGGCAAAATGGCTGCTGCAAAGCCCACCGGGCACCGCAGAATTTAATGCCGAATTAGGAAAAATGACCGCGCTAAGCTTCCCCGTTATCGCTCTTCCCGCGACGATCATCATGGTGATCGCCCTGTTGTATTTGTTCCAGCGCATTCGCAAACTAACCGAGCTCGACTTCGAAGACGTTATTAACGCCCATTGAATCTAAGGATTTTCCATGCTTTATGCCATCGTAAGTGAAGATGTCAGCGATAGCCTTCCACTGCGCGCCAAAGCGCGCGCGGCTCATATTGCCCGTTTAAATGATCTGCGCGACAAAGGCCGTTTAATTTTGGCAGGCCCGCTGCCCGCAGTCGATGCTAATGATCCGGGAGACGCTGGATTTACCGGCTCTTTGATCGTAGCCGAATTCAATTCATTGGCTGATGCGCAAGCGTGGGCCGACGCAGATCCCTACGTCGACGCCGGTGTGTATCAACACGTAAGTGTTAAGCCGTTTAAAAAAGTATTACCTTAGAGCGCCGCCTCTATGTATAAGCATAGTCACAAGAGTAGCCACTTGGTTGTGATGGGGTTGACAGGTAAACATTGCTCTTTAGGCTACAATACAAGCGCTAAACACTGCTACAGATAAGGGTATTCACGTGATAAAGGCCAAGTTATCAACCATTGCTTCCACTGCCATTTGCCTAGGGGCGATCTTGTTCCATCATTGCACCTACGCCGAGCAACGCTACATCAGCGATGAGTTGCGCGTTCCACTGCGCAGCGGCATGGGAAACGAGTACCGTATTGTGCATCGTGGACTGGCCAGCGGCAGCCAATTAGAGCTTTTGCAAACAGACACAGACGACAGTGAAACCGAGTGGTCGCAAGTGCGCACCAATGGCGGATTGGAAGGATGGGTTCGCTCACAGTACCTTCTAGCCGAGCCAACCGCAGCCATTAAACTGGCCAAACTCGAGTCTAAAATGGCGCAACTCGATGGCGATCAAACTCAACTACTTGACACCAACGAAACCTTAGAGCAAGAAAACACCCTACTTCAAAGCCAGCTCGCAGAACTGAATACTCAATATAACAACATTCAGCGTGAATTTGATGCACTGCAGAAACTCTCTGCCAACGCTGTTGCTCTAAACGAACAAAATAAAAAGCTCAGCGAGAGTCATCAACTGCTGCAAACGCGGGCCGAAGTATTGAAAACAGAAAACCATCGGCTAATGACCAGTCAAACATATCAACAGTGGATCTACGGTGCCGGTATTCTCATTGCGGGCATTGCCCTTTCTTTCTTTTTACAGGCCTTTGGCCGTCGCAAACGTCGCTCTGAGTGGGGCTAATTGTAAGGACTTTTCTATGTACAACATTCGCTCTGTTTTACTTGCCGTATTCACATTAAGTTGCCTCGCCCTGCCCTGCCACGCCGAGCAAACCGAACAAGCGGCTGAAACCGACAAATCCGAACACTATGTCACGGTACAGACCGATTTAGGGCCCATGCTGATAGAGCTTTACCCGCAACAGGCTCCTATTTCCGTTGCGAATTTTCTCGCCTATGTAGACAGTGGTTTTTACGAAGGGACCATCTTTCATCGCGTAATACCGGGATTTGTGGTTCAGGGCGGCGGTTTGACGTTTGACTTCAATCGTAAAGAGACACTCGATCCCATTAAAAATGAATCAGATAACGGTTTAAAAAACACCTATCTCACATTATCAATGGCGCGCCTAAATCGGCCTGACACTGCGACCAGTCAGTTTTTCATTAATTTAAAACACAACGAATCGCTCGACGGCTCAGAAAACAAGCCCGGCTATGCGGTGTTTGGTAAAGTCATTGCGGGGGAGAATGTTGTTCGCGCTATTGTCAGTGAACCGCGCGGCATTTTTCGTGCCTATCCAGATGCCCCCAATGCAGCCGTTCGAATTCTCAAAACCGAACGCGGCAACCACTATAAGCAAGCACAACCTACATCGAAATTGAAGGATATGATCGCCCAGTGAGCACCGCACTCAGTGTAAACTTGAATAAGATAGCCCTTATTCGCAACTCGCGAGAGGGCAATTTTCCGAACGTCTACGAGTTCGGTGAGCTTTGTCTTGCCGCTGGAGCAGCTGGCCTTACCGTTCACCCACGTCCAGACCAACGTCATATTCGACCCATTGATGTGCGCAAATTGGCGCAGTTATGCCGCGTCAACTCAGGTATTGAGTTCAACATAGAAGGCAACCCTTTCGCCCCTGCGCAAGGCGACTATCCAGGGCTTCTAGCATTAGTGGCGGAAACGCGACCGGACCAGTGCACTTTGGTGCCTGATAGCCACGACCAACTTACGTCCGATCATGGCTTTGACTTACACACCACCGCAAAATTGCTAGAACCTGTTATTCAACAGTTAAAGGCGCTTGATGTTCGCATCAGCTTGTTTATGGATCCGAACCCAGAGCAAATTAGAATGGCCCGCGATTGCGGCGCCGACCGTATCGAACTCTATACCGGACCCTACGCTCAACACTACGGAACGGATACCGGTCGGGCACTGTTGCAACAATATGACCAGGCAGCCCGAGTGGCGCGAGAATGTGGCTTAGGTATTAACGCCGGTCACGACCTGAACCTGAGTAACCTACCCGACTTTCTGACTATTACCGGTATTGAGGAAGTGTCTATCGGCCACGCCCTAACCGTGGACGCTTTAAAGATGGGCATGAGCGCTGCGGTAAAATCCTATCTCCAAATCTGCCAGCAATAAGCATTGCGGTAAGCTACAATTTTAGAAAAGCGATATCCGATACCCCAAAGGAGGCGTCTATGCATTCGATTCTCGTACGGGACTATATGCAATCCGATCCTGTTGCCTTTGATCGCAACACTAATTTATTGCAGGCAGTGCACAAATTGCTCGCGGCTAAAATGACTGGGGCTCCGGTCATTGACGAAAGCCGCACCGTCATTGGGTTTGTGTCTGAGCAAGATTGCATTAAGGAGATTCTACAGGGCGCATTCTACTGTGAAGACCCACCGGCCGTGGCAAGTGTTATGTCGAGCCAGGTACTTAGCTTTAAGCCCGATCATTCAGTGGTTGAGGTGGCGCAGCAAATGATCACACAAAAGCCCAAAATTTACCCCGTTATTAGCGAAGGTAAATTGGTTGGAGTCATCAGCCGCAGCGACGTTCTCGCCGCTCTGCTCGACAATGACGAAGATTGTTATCTGCGCGCAAAATAAAGTATGCTCGCACCCCTGCCGGCCTGTGCAGAACCAAAACCGCAGGCTTCTGTACTATTAGGGGTAATACCATGAACCAAGGTGACAGCGATCACTACCTTGCCCGCAAACGTTTTTTTAGCCGTATGCTCACCGTGTATGGCCGCAAGCCTGTGCTCGAAGCGCTTGAAAACAAAGACATACAGGTCCACCGCTTGCACTTGGCCAGCAGTAATAAACCCGGGGATTTGGTTCGTAAAATTAGCGAATTAGCAACGAGTAAGGGTGCTGAAATATTGCACCACGATAAACAGGCACTATCGCGAATATCCCGCAATGCCAAGCAGGATCAGGGAGTCGCAGCCGATTTGCTGTGCCCGGGCTTCCAAACACTCGATCAACTGGTTGAGCAGATCAAAAGTAATGCCCTTAACAGAGACTTTCGAATTCTTGCGCTCGACGGTATTACCAACCCTCAGAATCTAGGTATGATTATTCGATCGGCTTGCGCCGGCAATATTGATGCGATATTACTGCCCAGCAAAGGCTGCGCTCAAATCGATCCTCTGACAATCAAGGCCAGTGTTGGCACTGTGTTTCGAGCACCTATTGTTCGGCTGGATGGGCAGTTGGCTGATGCCCTGCGCGCATTAAAAGACTCGAAATGCGCGATAATCGGCCTTTCCTCACGCGCACAGAACACGCTGAACGAGTGCCCAAGCGGCAATAATGTATTTGTCCTCGGCAATGAAACTCACGGCGTGAGCGATACCACACAAGCCACTTGCAGCGACTGGGTTAAAATCCCCATGAACAATGGCGTAGAGTCCCTAAACGTAGCAGTGACTGCGGCACTTATCGCCTTTCACTAGCCTTGTTCATTCTGCATGCCTAAAAAAGCCCACCACTGTGGGCGGGCATTCAAATACCAGGGCTGAGCGCTACAACTTGTAGCCCTCCTCCTCATGCATAGTAATATCCAAACCAATCTGCTCTTCTTCTTTTGTAACCCGCAAACCCGAAGTAAGTACACCGGTTATCTTTAATAAGATCCACGTCACGACGGCTGTGTATGTGAAGGTGATAACCACCCCAAGAAACTGAACCCATACTTGCTCACCCATGCCATTGACCGCATCGGAGAATCCGTAACCGCTGAACACTCCTAGATGCGGTGACGCGAACACGCCAGCCAACAAAGTGCCCAGTATGCCGCCGACACCGTGCACCGGAAACACGTCCAATGAGTCATCAATTTTCCACACGCGCTTAACGACCTGAGTCATAAAGAAGCAAATAACACCGGCGAGAAGGCCAATCACCAAAGCACCACCAGGGCCAACGAACCCGCTGGCTGGCGTAATGGTACCTAACCCTGCCACCATACCCGTCACAATACCCAGAACACTGGGTTTACGGAATTTGATCCACTCTATGGTCATCCAGGCTAAAGAGCCCGCCGCAGCGGAAATGTGCGTGACCAGCATCGCCATGGCAGCATCGCCATTGGCAGCCAAGGCACTGCCACCGTTAAAACCAAACCAGCCAACCCAGAGCATGCCCGCACCGGTAATGGTCATGGTCATGTTATGCGGAGGCATGGCTGTCGTTGCGAACCCGCTGCGCTGGCCAATGACCAGCGCAGCCACCAGGGCACCGACACCGGCAGTTATGTGAACGACGGTGCCTCCTGCGAAATCAAGTAGCCCCCACTGGCCGAGAAATCCGCCCCCCCAAACCCAATGGCATACAGGTACGTAGACCGCAAGCAGCCAGAAGGCAGAGAATATTAACATCGAGGAAAACTTCATACGTTCAGCAAACGCGCCAACAATCAATGCAGGTGTAATCACCGCAAAAGTCATCTGAAACAAAGCAAATAATGGCTCAGGTATATCACCTGCCAAGGTGTCCCGTCCCATGCCGGCAAACAGTACATTACTAAAATCACCAATGTACGCGTTACCCTCACCAAAACTTAAAGAATATCCAACAATGAGCCAAAGCAGCGACGCGATACAGGCAATCGCAAAACACTGCATAAGCACCGAAAGAATGTTTTTCGAGCGCACCAAACCGCCGTAAAACAGCGACAAACCAGGCAGCGTCATGAACAAGACCAATGCCGTAGCCGTAAGTATCCAAGCCGTATTGGCGCCATCCAGCCCACTCGCATTTACCACCGGGGCCAAAACCATCAAACTGGTGGTTAGCAGTCCGAAATTCAATTTTTTATTCATAGAAATTTACTACTCTCTCGTCGTCTTTCAGTGGCATTCGTATTTATGCTCGGGCGCATTATTATTAAAAAACCACCCCACGCATGCACCGCATTGGCACACCTAAATGTAAGAACGTGTCATACACTTCACTTTCGCACTCTATCGGAGCGCGACAAATTATATGCACAATATATGCCCACTAACTATATGCATATATATCAGCAACTTAGCACTGCCATGGTTGATTTTTGTGCAGGCGAGAGCACCATTACGGTGCCAACATTGAAGGGGTGATTATTTTTGGTGCAGAAAACGGCTCCACGCACCAGTATTTACCTAAAGGGCGATAACAACCTTCTTGCTTTGATTTTATGTACCAGAAGCCGCAGCCTGGGGATAGAAATTGGTTGATTTTGGTAGACATGGCGTTCGAACAAATCGCTCGCCTCCAGAACAAGCGCACCTAGTTCATGATTGTCACGCGAGACCCTAAGGGCGAAATCTCGGGCGCCCTCGCCAACGTGTCGCTGATACCCCAAAGCAGATAAGTAACGGCACATACGCAGGTAAAGTCGGTGTATTAAAGGTTGCCGGTTCCTGCTCTTGCGCCAAACACCGGGAAGCATAAGGACCGCTATAATCAGAGCAAAGATACCACTTACCCACACGACTATACGCCACGGAGCCGAGTCACCAAATATACGCTGCATAAAGGCTTTTTGTTGTTCGCCATCATAGTTCATAACCCAAATGTGCCAGCGATAATTAAACGCGTCCAACCGATCCCGCAAATTCGCCAAAACATAGAAGCGGCGACTCCATGCATCCCCTAACAATTGGGAGCCTGCATTGCCAAGCGAAAACTCAACGCCGCGATCAATACGCTCTGGCGCTACGGCAAACGTAGGATCGACTCTGACCCAACCTTTTGCTTCTAGCCATACCTCAGCCCACGCATGGGCATCCAACTGACGAACTGTTAAATAACCTTGGACGGGATTAACCTTCCCCCCCTGATAGCCGACTACCACACGTGCCGGAATGCCCGCCGCGCGCATGAAAAATACAAAGCTACCGGCAAAATGTTCGCAAAAGCCCGCCCGGGTGTCAGTTAAAAACTCATCGATGCTGTGCTTTCCTAACACGGAAGGCTGAAGGGTGTAGTGAAAGCGATTCTCAATGAAAGTCAAAAAGCGCTGGATCAATGCTTCCGGGCTACCCGCTTCGGCCATCCAGCTTTTGGCAAGCTGACGGGTATATGGGTTAAAGTTGCGAGGTAACTGCAGGGAACTTCTTTGCAGATAATCGCTTATCCCTTCAGCCTGCACGGTGTAAGATGGATATGAACTCACTGTATATTGCTGGCGCTGCGAGACCAGGTTCTTTTGATAGAGCGTCATTCCACGACTCATCCAAACATCACGAGAAAACTCAGTTGGCGCGGCAAGTGCGTAGAGCCAATTCTCATCCGTAGGCTCCAGCAATATTTCATAATCATAGCGTTTATCAGAAACTTCTATTTGCGACTGCCAGTCTCGCCAGCGAACGTACCCGCGCGCTTTAACATCTTGGGGATTACTCTGAGTCCAGGTCCGCCCGTCAAAATGATCCAACACTAATGCCCGCCAGTATAGCTGCCGGGGCTCGGGAATTTCATCTTCAAAAGTTGCGCGGAACGCCACGTCTGAAGATTCCATTAACGACGAGAAATCCCCGGGCGACATACTACTGCTGACGCCGGTAGTACCGGCGGCATTGTTAAGAGGTACCGTCCACAACGACCCCACGCGCGGTACGACAAAAAACAGTACCAACATAAATGGAGTTGCTTGCATGAGCATTATTGTTATTGTTCTTAGCGATCGCAGAGCAACCGTGGCATTGCCGCCACCCGCGTGATTGACCATCACAGTGACACTAACCAACAGCACGCATACCAGCGCATAAAAGGCCCCGATGATCCCCGAGGTATAGAGTAGCTGGGTGCCTATTACAAAATAACCGAGATAACTTAACAGACATGCGTCGCTGCGGGTGCGCAGCTCAGTCAGCTTTAGGACAAATCCGGCAACCAGAAGCGAGACCATAGCGTCCATCGCAAAACTGCGAAAGGTAGCTGCCAACCCTGCCGTAACGGCAACAGCAACTAATACCTTGAGCCAGCGCCCAGGGTAATACCAGAGCCCCCGGCTTAGCTGAAACCGCCATACGATAAGCGCAAATGCGAGAATGGTTAACCAGATGGGTAGCTGCAACACCAATGGCGCTACAATGAATAATTGAGACAGCAACAGCCAACGCAAGGCTTTGACCGAAAGACTAAAGGAGACCTTCACTTGGCGGACTCCGGTTGGTAGAGCGCGAGCGCTTTAAGCACTTGGTGTAAATGAGCCTCGCCTGCGGCCACGGAAATTGTCTGTCCCGGTAACTTTAATCCAAAATCTCGTCCTGACTGATGCCACTCCAGGGCAAGATAGCAAAGGCCAGACAGGCGCTGCTCAACACCGCCTGTTAGATTTTCATAGTCCAGCCAAAAGCTAGCGCGCTCTGCACCGCCATACTGCTTGAGGTGTAAACCCGCCCCACGCGCGTACAGTTTCCATGCCACTTGCGATAAGGGCGCACCGGGCTGATAGTCGACAAAGCCCATGAAATCGTCATCGGCTTGAATACGGGCACCTTCTTCACTCTCGCCACCACGCCCCAGATGGTCCACAAACGTTGGAGGTGTCGGTTGCGGATAAATAAGTATATTGGTATCCAGATAAACCCACGACCAAACCCGCACCAACCCCAGTGGATAATAGCTCTTCACTATTATTCTGCCCGGCTGCAGCCACCCTCTCCTTTCTGGAAGCACCTGCAGAGCAATTGTTGCGGCAGCACCTTGCGGGACATCAGCTTGAGCGAGGCCATCCGGTGCCATACCCAACCACAGATCATGCGCCGCCATATTTTCCGCAGTCGATAGCTCTATAGGCACATTGACCATCTGGCAGCAAAACCCGGGCGACGGTGCGTTTACACTTAAAGTTAAGCCAGATAAATTGCGAAAAGCATGAATAATCGATACAAAAAAAAGCCCCATCAGCAGAAAGCTGGCGGCCAGAATAAGGTTGTTTTGATAATTAGTGCCCAGCAACCACAACAAAAAAATCGCCACCGTGAAGCCTAGTGACGATTTACTGGGAATAACGTAAATGGATCGATGCCGTAATGTCACCTGGCGCGAGCGCGGCACCCGCTTCTCGGTCCAGCGCCAAAACACAGCTTCAATACGGTTGCTCAATCGCACGGTGGCCTATCCAATAACTTATTGAGCACAGCCTATCATATTACGCGGCACAAAAATAAACTTGCAACGGCTCTCCTTCAATCGAATATCCGATACACAAGCTATCTCCCGATACAGACGGCCTCGAGCCTGCATCATCAATTTCTTCCAACCAACTGTGATTAATTTCCTCGGCCAGTTGTCTTAGCAAACGACCAAAAAAATCTTCAGGTGATACCCCGGCTGCATACACAGGTTGCCCTTGTAGGTGGCCGGCCAGCTCAAAGTCTTGCATGACCTGCTGCCGCTGCTTCAAGGTTTGAACAAAAGAGGGAGCCGGCGCCACGCCAACCACTGAACTGACAGTGTCGCTCACCATCCGCCAAGTCCATTCCGGAAAGGTAAGTGGATGCTTAGTCAACACATAACTTGGCTGCGAGAATAGACCATACTCTCGTTGTAGCTGGCGTTCCAATAAGTAGGTAAATCCGTCGACATGAGGCGCCAATGGGCTCTGTGAAACGCGCCTGTTACATTCGCGCTGGTTGCGTAAATTCCAATAGTGGTAATCTGCCAATAGGTGCTGCAATTGAGCATCGGTCAACACCCCAAGGTTTATCAGGGCCTGTCCTAATGTGACATGATCCAGCTGCTGACGCGCCAACAATTGGCTGACCTGCGCGCCTGTCAACCAACCCAGTGATTCAGCCAACTCGCCAAACAGAGCATCGGTTTCGCGTTGTCGTAAATTTATTTGCGCGCTTTGCGCAGCACTGAGCAGCCCCTCATCGACGGCCAGCTGCCCGAAAGATCTATTGCTCGAGCTTTGCAAAGCTAAAGCTTGAAGTAATTGCTCCCGATCGATAATGCCTTTGATCTGCAAATACTGTCCAAAAAATGTCGCCGCCATGAAGAGGCCTCACCAAAGATCTCTTGGCACATTAGCTAGAAGTGCGATTTCATGCGCCTACCTTTAACCTATAGCTCTAAATATCGGAAATGTCGAGAAAACCACCGAATCAAGCAGGAATAATAGGGATAATCCTAAAATACAGGTATCACTCATGTATTTTAAGAGACGACTAACTAAAACGATCAGCCATTAACAGATAAAATATCAACACTTTGCTGTAACTGCTCTATTTGGCCAGAATCTGGCACCCCTGCCGCTAGAACACGATGCGACACCACCGAAGGTAACACCGCCTGAATGTCCTCCGGGATGACATAATCACGGTTGTGCATATAGGCCCACGCTTTTGCTGCATGCAACAACGCAAGCGCTCCGCGCGGTGACAATCCGTGGGCAAATTGGCTGTCGTGGCGGGTCGCATGTACTAACCGTTGCAAATAGCCCAAAAGAGCATCTGAGGCTTGGACCTGTGCAATTTGATTCTGTGTCTCAACCAGCGCTTCTGGCGAGACGAGCGTCTTCAAATCAGCAATGAGCCTACGGGAATCACCACCTTTAAAAAGAGCCAGCTCGGCTTTTTGATCGGGATAACCCAGGCTGATACGCATCAAAAATCGATCCAATTGAGACTCAGGCAAAGGAAAGGTACCCATTTGCGACTGGGGGTTTTGCGTTGCGATCACAAAAAATGGGTTCGGCAGCGGGCGAGTATTTCCATCTACAGTGACCTGACGCTCTTCCATAGCCTCTAACAACGCACTCTGCGTTTTTGGTGTAGTCCGGTTTATTTCGTCAGCCAGCAATACTTGAGTAAACACAGGGCCGGCGTGAAACGAGAATTGATTGGCCGATGCATCAAACACCGAAACACCCAGAACATCTGCAGGCAACATATCACTAGTAAATTGCACACGTTGATACTGCAAGCCCGCCACTTTCGCCAAAGCATGCGCCAAGGTGGTTTTCCCCATGCCGGGCAAGTCTTCAATCAGTAAATGTCCATTGGCAAAAAGACAGGCGAGAGACAATTTAATTTCAGGTTCTTTACCTAACAGAACCTTGCCAATTTCATCAATAATGTTCTGAACGCTTTCTCTCACCTAACACCTCTTTATGACAGCGAGCTCAAACCACCTGCGATATCCTTTTGAATATCGTCAATATCTTCCAGCCCTACCGCAATACGGATCAGGTTTTCCGTTATGCCTGCCTCGACTTTTTGCTCTGCGCTCAAACGACCATGAGTTGTCGTAGCCGGATGCACAATAGTGGTTTTAGCATCGCCCAAGTTGGCCGTTAAAGATAATATCTGAGTGGCATCGATAGTCTGCCAAGCTTGCTCACGACCACCAACCACCTCAAACGACAAAACGCCTCCGAAACCACGCTGCTGTTTTGCAGCGAGAGCATGTCCCGGATGGTTAGGCAAGCCAGCATAGTATACTTTGCTGACTTGCGGCTGGCTCTGCAGCCAGTGAGCCAGTGCGAGAGCATTGGTACTGTGAGCATCCATGCGCAAACGCAACGTTTCCAGGCCTTTCAAAAATACCCACGCATTAAACGCGCTCATGGTCGGACCTGAGCTTCGAATAAATCCAAGCACTTCGTCAATGTATTTGTTGGCACCGGCAACCAAACCGCCAAGACAACGGCCCTGACCATCAATATACTTAGTCGCTGAGTGCACGATTAAATCCGCGCCAAAATCAATGGGTTTTTGCAGCGCAGGGGTGCAAAAACAATTATCGACCACCAACAAGGCGCCGGCACGGTGCGTAATATCTGCAAGCCGCTCTATATCAACAACATCACATAAAGGGTTAGAGGGCGTTTCGACGAAAACCAATTTTGTCTTGGCCGTCATCGCCGCCTGCCAACCTTCAAAATCGGTAGCGTCGACAAAACTGGTCTGTACTCCGAAGCGCGCCAAATACTTGTTAAACAAAACCGTCGTAGTGCCAAACACACTGCGCGAACACACGATATGATCACCGGCCTGTAACAGCGCCATACAGGTCGACAATATTGCCGCCATACCCGAAGCGGTTGCCACCGCACTCTCAGTGCCTTCCATTGCGGCGATACGCTGCTCAAGCGTCCTCACAGTGGGATTCGTATAACGCGAATAAACGTTACCGGGTTCATCACCGGAAAAGCGAGCAGCAGCTTCTGCGGCACTGGCAAATACGTAGCTAGACGTTAAATACAAAGCCTCACTATGCTCGCCTTCCGCACTTCTTACCTGACCCGCTCTAACAGCCAAAGTATCAATACCCGCACCCTGTAGGGCTTTTGCTAAATCGCTAGCGTCACTCATAATCTTATCCGTCAATGAATGTGCAAATCTTCACCGTCGTTATGCAAACCTATCGGACTTTCTTCTTCTTTTGCCCGAAGCTCTTTTTTCTTTTTTACTTTGCCTTCCTTGCGACTTGCTTCTAATTTATCGAGGTAATCTTTATCGACATCACCGGTAATATACTCTCCATCAAACACGGCACAGTCAAACTCGGTAACGCCACTGCCACCATCAGCTGATGCCGCTTTAAGGTCTTCTAAATCTTGGTAGATCAACCAATCCGCGCCGATTTCCTCACACACTTCTTGATGACTACGTCCGTGGGCTATGAGCTCCTTAGTGGTTGGCATATCGATACCGTAAACATTGGGATAAACCACCGCGGGGGCTGCCGAGGCAAAATATACTTTTGCGGCGCCCGCTTCACGGGCCATTTGTATGATTTGCTGGCAGGTGGTGCCGCGAACGATCGAATCGTCCACCAACAGAACATTTTTACCGCGAAACTCCAACTCAATCGGGTTGAGCTTTTGCCTTACCGATTTTTTGCGCATTTGCTGGCCTGGCATAATAAAAGTGCGGCCGATGTAACGGTTTTTAATCAGGCCTTCGCGAAACTTAACACCAATTTTGTAGGCCAGCGCCTGCCCTGCTACCCGCGAGCTGTCCGGTATCGGAATCACCACGTCGATATCATGATTGGGGCGCTCTTGCAGAATTTGTTCAGCCAGCTTCTCACCTTGACGCAGGCGCGCCTTATACACAGAGACGCCATCCATAATAGAATCGGGGCGGGCAAAATACACATGCTCGAAAATACAGGGGGTTAAAGCCGTTTTTTCTGCGCACTGTTTGCGGTGCAGTTGGCCATCAAAGGTGATGTAAATCGCCTCACCCGGCGCCACATCACCAATCAGTTCAAACCCGAGCACATCCAGCGCGACACTTTCTGAGGCGACCATATACTCTTCACCTTTATCGGTCATACGCTTGCCATACACCAGTGGGCGAATGCCGTTGGGGTCGCGAAAGGCCACAATGCCGTAGCGGGCAATCAGTGCGACCACAGCGTAGCCGCCGCTAACGCGTTTGTGTACACCCTCAACCGCAGCAAAAATATCTTGTTCGGCGGGAATCAACTTGCCCTGCTGCTGCAATTCATGAGCAAACACATTGAGCAGTACTTCGGAGTCGGAGTCGGTGTTTACATGACGCAAATCGGTTTTAAACAATTCTTCGCTAAGCTTATCAGCGTTCACCAAATTGCCGTTGTGGGCCAGAGCAATGCCGTAGGGGGAGTTAACGTAAAACGGCTGCGCCAGAGCGGGCCCCGAACTGCCGGCAGTTGGGTAGCGTACATGGCCAATACCGATATTGCCCACCAGTCGTTGCATATGGCGGGTACGAAACACGTCGCGCACCAAACCATTCGCTTTTTGTTGTGCTACCTTTCCATTTCCCTGACAGGTAACAATACCTGCGGCATCCTGACCGCGATGTTGAAGAATAGTCAGCGCATCATAGAGCTGAGTATTAACGTCGCGCTTACCGACAATGCCAACAATACCGCACATAGTTGTCTTACCTTTGTATGGAGCAAAAAATTAGTTTATTTCATCTTCAAACAGGGACAGCGCCCAATCTTTAATGAGAAACGTTGTCTCCCGGGCCCAGTCTTCGAACACTAGAAAATGTGGAATCAGCAGTGACTCTTGCCACCAGGGGTCATCATTTACCGGAATCATAGCGGGCAATAAAATAACCGCTGCCATAACCACAACAGCGCCTCGCACTAAACCAAACACCATACCAAACAAACGGTCGGTGCCGGATAGGCCCGTAATTTTGACCAATTCACCGATGAGGTAATTGACCATTGCGCCGACGATAAGCGTCGCGGCAAAAAGTGCGGCAAAAGCAGCTATGGCACGCAACGATGGTGTTTCAATAAGGTTAGTCATCAGGGCGGCAAGCCTGTCATTGAAGAGCATAGCAATGATAAAAGCGGCAACCCACACGGCCAGAGAGAGCGCTTCTTTGACGAAACCGCGCTTTAGGCTGATCAAACAAGATACAGACAATATGCCAATGATTGTCCAGTCTGCCCAGTTCATGCTGGCGGCGTCTCCGATAACCAGAAAGGCGCAAATTTTAACAGAGCACGGGGCCGCATCATACCCATAATGTCGCGGGTTTATGGCTTAAAGCGCAATACCAGAGAATTCACCTTGAATACCGGGTCTACCTCATTCTTTACCGTCTCAGCCAGGGCTTTATCCAGTTTTGGACCGATAAACACCCTGCTTACCTCGCCTTGACCGGTTTGCGCCTGGCGAACATAGGCCTTGTAGCCGCGATCCTGCAATTGCTTGCGTAAGCGCTGCGCCGATTCGGACGAGCGCAAACTGGCCACCTGCACAACCCAGGCATTTAGCTCTTCTGGCGCCGAGGATGAGAGTTGGCTTGGCGAACTACTGCTCGACTCAGGGCGTGGCAACGAACTCGGCTGCGATGAAGTCGATTGTGCAACCGGCTGAGCACTCGCTGCGGCGCGCTCACTCGAAGCGGCTACCGAGGCTTCATTCGCGGCCTGCAGCTGGCTTAAGTCTTCGGCTACAGGCTGATCAGACTCAGGCAAATAGAGGTGGTCAGGGTCAGGTAATGGCTCGTCAATAATCGGCCTGGGCGTTTCGATAACAACCGGCGTCATAGCGGGCTTAGCGGGTATTTGGGTGCGGGTATCAACCTGGTGCAATTGCTGCTCTTTAAAAAAGTCAGGCAGGAAAATCACAGCAATTCCTGCGAGAACCAGCGCACCAATCACTCTTTGTTTTAAACCGTCGTTCACCTAGCCTCACCTATATCGCTGGTATTGATTCGGGAGTCAAAATTTTAAGCGCCTCAGCCACGGTAAAAAAGGATCCAAACACCACAATCAGATCATCTTTTTTTGCTGCAGCTTCAACCTTATATAAGCATTGAGCCATCGTCCCCTCCGAGGCCACAGTCCAGGCCCTTTGATCGATCAGCGCCCTAATATCCTGAGCGGCACCAGCTCTTGCATTGCCGTCGAGCTGGGCAAGATACCAAGTACCGGGCAACTCGGACAAGTTGTCCAGAATACCATCAATATCCTTATCCGCCATAACCGCAAAAATATAATGCAATCCGGAAGTTTGGTTGCGGGCAATTTGTGCGGCTAACATTTGTGTTGCGGCTGGGTTATGGGCGACATCAAGCAAATAGTTGAAGCCATTTTTTGCGACGTGTTGGCAGCGCCCCGGCAAGTGTAAATGTCCCAGCGTCCGCTGGAGCAACGGTTGTTCGGGCAGGCCCACCAATAGGTTCACCGCCTCGATAGCCGCCGCTACACTTGGCAGTGGTAAATGAACTTGTGGCAAATCTATCTCAATAGAGCCGCTGTTAAATCGGCAGCCCTTTTCCGTCAAACTTAAATCAAAATCATGTTCAATGCGCCGCAAAGGCACCTGCAATGCACCAGCAACATCCAGAACTGATTGTGGCGGATCACTATCGGCGCAAACAGCGTGCTTTCCTGCGCGCAAAACACCCGCTTTTTCACGTCCTATCGTTTCCCTATCACTGCCGAGCCAATCCTGATGATCAAGCGCAACAGAGGTAATAACCGCCACATCCGGGTCGACAATATTGACCGCATCCAGACGCCCGCCCAAGCCGATTTCCAACACGTACACATCCACTTGCTTGCGATTAAATAGCCACAGGGCCGCCAGGGTGCCAAACTCGAAATAGGTCAGCGAGATTGCGCCCCTGGCGCTATCGACCGCGGCAAACGCTTGGCACATCTCCTGCTCGGAGACAGGATGACCATTGATTTTAACTCGCTCACAGTAATGATTTAGATGTGGAGAGGTGTAACTGCCAACGCGATAGCCCATCGCGCGCAAGATTGCGCTTGTCGCTGCGACACAAGAGCCTTTGCCGTTGGTACCGGCAACTGTAACGACCTTTGCCTGATGGGATAATGCCAAGCCTGCGGCAGCCTGGCGAATACGATCCAACCCCATGTCAATTTCAGTGGGGTGAGCTCGCTCGATCCTGGCGAGCCACTCATCGAGGGATTGAGCCTTCACTAAGCGTTAAGACGCTTCTACACGGCGGGTAAATTTAGCAATGAGACGTGCAATCGTGTCTCGCATATCACTGCGATGGATAATCATGTCGATAGCGCCATGTTCGAGCAAAAACTCAGCGCGCTGGAAGCCCGCCGGTAGTTTTTGACGAATGGTTTGCTCAATAATAGCGGGGCCGGCAAAACCCGCGCGGGCTCCGGGCTCAGCGGCGTTGATATCACCCAGCAATGCCAGTGATGCCGATACGCCGCCATAAACGGGATCGGTCATTATTGAAAAATAAGGTGTCCCCTGTTGCTTCAATTTCTCCACCACCGCAGACGTCTTAGCCATTTGCATCAAAGAGATCAACGCCTCTTGCATACGTGCACCACCCGTTGCCGGGAAACACACCAATGGGATATTCTCCTCCAAGGCAACTTTTGCCGCGCGAGTGAATTTTTCACCGACGACATAGCCCATAGAGCCGCCATGGAATGCAAACTCGAAGGCGACACCCACAACAGGCATACCTTTCAGTTCGCCCTTCATCGCGACGATAGCGTCTTTCTCACCGGTCGCTTTCTGGGCGCTGACCAAGCGATCCTTATACTTTTTTACATCCTTAAATTTGAGGCGATCGACAGGCTCGATTTCCGCACCAATCTCTTGGCGAGAACCCTCGTCCAAAAAGATGTCCAGGCGGCGGCGAGCGCCGATGCGCATGTGGTGGTCACACTTAGGACACACATCCAGATTGCGTTCGAGCTCTGGGCGATACAGTACCGCGGAGCATTTAACACACTTTTTCCAAAGCCCCTCGGGTACTTTACTGCTCGTACCCTTACGGCCTTCGGCGCGAACCACACTTGGAACCAGTTTCTCTAGCCAACTCATTGCTCGTATTCTCTCTCGATCAGTTCTTCTCGGATGTGGGTGTTACAGGCTGTCCAACGCCTGACGGATGTCACTAATGATACCACCAACAGCACCGGCAATCTGCTCTGGGCTCTGCCCTTGCGCTTTGCCCATAGCATCAACCAGAACACTGCCGATAACCACACCGTCGGCCAATTCCGCCACGGCCTTTGCACTGGCGGCATCTTTAATGCCAAAACCTACACACATTGGCAAATCGGTGAGCGCGCCGAACTCTTGCAGTTTTCGTTGCACTGCTTTCACATCGAGATGACCCGCTCCGGTAACCCCCTTTAAAGAAACATAGTACAAAAAACCACTGGCCTGGGCCGCAACCTGGCGAGCGCGCTCTACACTCGTCGTCGGTGCTAGCAAAAAGATATTATCGATATCACGGCTGGCAAGCTCTTGCTTGAGCCCTTCCAGCTCCTCAAGAGGTAAATCTACGGTCAACAATCCATCGACACCTGCCGCCGACGCCTTTTGCGCAAATACGCTGTAGCCCATACGCTCAACCGGGTTCGCGTATCCCATCAGCAGCACGGGTGTCGTTTTATTCTCTTTACGAAACTCGGCCACTACGGCCATAGTGTCGGTAAGACTGACATGATGCTCAAGCGCACGCTCGTGGCCTTTCTGAATGACAGGGCCTTCAGCCATAGGGTCAGAGAAAGGCACGCCTAACTCAATAATGTCCGCGCCTGCAGCCACCATTTTATGCATAGTGGGCAACGTCGCTTCACGATTGGGGTCACCGTTCACAATGTAGGCAACTAATGCCTTACGACCAGCGTTTTTCAGATCACTGAAGGTTTTACTTATACGACTCATTCTATAGCTCCAGCTCTGTTTTAAACGGTGATGCCATCTATATCAGCGACCGTCAGAATATCTTTATCACCGCGACCAGAGAGATTCACGATGATGATTTGATCCGGCGACATAGTCGGTGCCAACTTCTCCACATAAGCCAATGCATGGCTACTTTCCAGAGCAGGCATAATGCCCTCTGTTCGCGTGGTTTTACGAAACGCAGCCAGCGCCTCGTGATCATTGATTGGCACATAATTGACCCGGCCAAGGTCTTTCAACCAAGCGTGCTCAGGCCCCACCCCCGGATAATCAAGTCCCGCAGACACCGAGTGCGTTTCAATAATTTGGCCGTTTTCGTCTTCCATCAAATAGGTTCGGTTACCGTGCAAGACACCAGGGACGCCATCGTTCAGCGGAGCCGCATGACGACCGGTCTCAACCCCGTCACCACCTGCCTCGACACCGTACATTGCGACACTTTCATCGCTCAAGAACGGGTGAAACAACCCTATCGCATTCGACCCACCGCCGACACAAGCAACCAGTGCGTCGGGTAATTTACCGGTCATTTCTAAACACTGAGCACGTGCTTCACGGCCGATAACGGACTGAAAATCACGCACTAACTGAGGATATGGGTGTGGGCCAGCTACCGTGCCAATAATATAGAAGGTGTCATCGACGTTAGTAGACCAGTCGCGCAAAGCTTCATTCATAGCGTCTTTCAGAGTTTTTGAACCGGACGTTACCGGAATCACTTCGGCCCCTAAAAGTTTCATGCGATAGACGTTGAGCGCCTGGCGACGAACATCTTCCGCCCCCATATAAACCTGGCATGTCAGCCCTAACCGCGCAGCGACTGTGGCTGTAGCCACGCCGTGCTGGCCCGCACCGGTTTCGGCAATAACACGACTTTTGCCTGTCATTTTGGCCAGCAGAGCCTGACCAATGGTGTTGTTAACTTTGTGCGCGCCAGTGTGATTCAGATCTTCGCGTTTCAGATAAATTTGCGCCCCACCGAGTTCGCGACTCCAACGCTCGGCATGATAAAGCGGTGATGGACGGCCAACATAGTGCGCCAAGTCCTTATCGAACTCAGCCTGAAATTCGTCGTTATCTTTCAGCTGGCTGTAAATCTCTTGCAGTTCGTCCAATGCGTAGATCAGTGTTTCCGATACAAAACGGCCGCCAAATTGGCCAAAATGGCCGCGCTCGTCAGGAAACGCACTGTAATCCACTGGGGACTTGGTTAAATCATTCACGATTTTACTCACCTATAGATTGCCGCGTTTGGCATTTACGATAAAGTTCTTTACTCGTTCCGGGTCTTTCATTCCCGGCCCAAGCTCGACACCGCCGCTGACATCGACCGCGTTACAGCGGGTCGTGGCAATGGCTTGAGAAACATTGTCTGGTGTGAGCCCTCCCGCTAGTACAATGGGTTTCAGCGGCTGAGTAGGCACGCGCTGCCAGTCGAAAGTTTCACCGGTACCGCCGGGAGTGCCGGGCCGATAGGCATCCAGCAAGATTCCCACAGCGCTCGGATAGGCCGCAATACTCGCCTCTAGGTCCAGCTCTGGGCGCATTCTCAGCGCCTTAATATAGGGCCTGTGAAAGCGCTCGCAGTCGGATAAGGTCTCATCGCCATGAAATTGCAGCAAATGCAGAGGGACTTTCGCAAGAATCGACTCTATTGCACTGGCGGCTGCGTTTACAAACAAGCCTGTCACCGTAACAAACGGTCCGCAAGCCAAAGCGATAGCACGAGCCTGCTCAAGGTCCACACAGCGGGGGCTCTTGGCATAAAACACTAAGCCAATTGCATCGGCACCTGCCGCGACCGCAAATTGGCCCTGCTCAACAGTGGTAATCCCACAGATTTTTACGCGCGCACTCATGAAATCGATGACTCTAAAACTCAGAGCGCGAATCTTAGCAGAATTTTGCTCATTCGTCAGAATACCAATGCCCTACCGGCTCATCGAAATACAGCGGCCCGGGAAGCCTGGCGGGCAAACCAAAGCTGGCGTCATAATCCACCTGAACCAAGTAGAGCCCGAAAGGCGGCGCCGTGACCCCGCCCAGGCGCCGGTCCCTGGCCATAAGCACCTGCTTTGCCCAACCAACCGGTTTTTCGCCTGCGCCAATGGCCATCAGAACACCGACTATATTGCGCACCATGTGATGTAAAAAAGCGTTGGCACGGATTTCCAGTACGATGAGTTCGCCCTTGCGCACTAACGTTAAATGCTCGATGGTACGAACGGGCGAATGGGCCTGACACTGAACCGCGCGATAGGAAGTAAAATCATGCTCCCCAACGAGATCTCTCGCTGCATCGACCATTTTTTGCAAATGCAACGCCTTGCGGCTCCAGGTAATCTGATCGTGCAGAAGCGCAGGCTTGGCGCAGCCTTCGGCAATCAAATATCGATAGGTACGAGACTGAGCGTTAAAGCGGGCGTGAAACTCTGGACCAACGTCGTGCGCCCAGTGAACAGAGATATCATCCGGTAAATAGGCCTTCAATCCCCGCGTCCAGGCTTTTTCCGGTCGCTGTACCAACGTATCAAAATGGACAATTTGATTGGTTGCATGCACCCCCGCGTCCGTCCGCCCGGCGCAAACCAAACTAATGGGTTCAGCCGCAATCTTCGACAAGCCCTTGTGCAGTGCACCCTGTACCGTCGCTAAACCACCGGGTTGCACCTGAAACCCGTGAAAACTGCTGCCCTTGTATTCCACCGCCATGGCAATTCGGTTCATACCTTCAGGCCAATTGGTGTCGGCAAGAATTTCACCGTTACGGACATACTTACCCATGTTAACTCTCATGTGACAAAAAAGGCCTTGTACGTCGAAACGTACAAGGCCTTTCGAATAACCAAAGCGCTTAACTGTCTACTTTTTCAAGCAGGCTTTGCGCCTCTTGTTTCTGCTCATCATTACCTTCTTCAGTAACTTCAGACAAAATATCTTTCGCCCCTTCCATGTCACCCATGTCGATGTAAGCACGCGCTAAATCTAATTTAGTCGCCACTTCATCGGCATCAGCCAAAAAGTCGAGGTCTTCGTCGTCATCGTCAGCGACTTCAGCGACAGACTCTGGCGTTGGTAAATCATCAACGTCCATTCCTTCGTCGAGCCCACTCAATGCTTCATCGAAAGCGTCATCTTCGTCTACGGATAAATCCATATCCTCGCTGACGTCGTGCTCAGAGTTCGCCGTCGGCTGAGGCTCCGCAGGGGCCGCCTCGTGCACAGAAGCATCCGACTCTGGCGCATCAAGATCCGCCATTTCACGATCCAGTGCCTCGAGATCAAGATCTCCCATGGCCTGGTCCAGGTCAAAGTCGTCGGCGTCTTCATCGGCCAAATCCAGACTCGCGCCAGACACTTCTGAGTCAAGAGTTAGATCTGAATCGTCCTCCAGATCCTCTGACTCCAGAGTTAATGCCGACTCAGAGGGCTGGTCGATTGCAGAGTCCAGCGTCAGATCGTCAGAGGAGTCCGGCAACTCCTCTGTGTCGCTGCTGGCCGATTCAGGCTCGGCACTTTCCAGCGAATCATTACCATCGAGCTCGAGCCCCTCGTCAAGCAGGGGGGCCGACTCAATATCGTCGTCCAATTCCAGCTCAAAGTCATCCAGCTCTGCGGGCTCGCTCGACACCGAAGGCTCCAAGCCACTGTCTTCGCTAACAGAGTCCTCCATATCTAACGACAAAATGTCATCAGTATCGGAGCTGAGCTCGTCGCCTTGTGCCTCGTTTGTATCGTCTAACTCCAGCGAGAATTCTTCATCTGCTGAGCCCTGTGTTGATAATGGCTCGTCAGCCTCGAGATCCAGCAGAGGCTCTTCGACAGTTTCCGTATCAGCAGCACCGGTAGCAGACTCATCATCCAACTCGAGGTCAAAATCTAAAAGCTCATGCTCGTCGCTCTGATCATCTTTATCCGTTTCAAACGATAGATCGTAACGGGTCTCGGAGCCTTCCAGTTCGAGCTCATTGGTTGCTGGATCTGCAGCAGTCTCGCCGTCAGAATCCTCATCCAGATCTAACTCGAAGTCATCCAGAGACAAATCTTCGCCATCTAAATCGAGCAAGTCTTCGGTTGCACTGTCATTGCTCGCCGAGTCTGCAGCAAAATCATCGAGATCAAAGCTTTCATCCAGGTCCAGTGCAGGCTCTGACTCAGATTCATCGTCGCCATCTAGCGTTAGCTCACTGTCACTTTCCTCGGTGCCAGTAATGTCATCATCAAGATCTAAACCGAAATCCTCGAGTTCATCCAGCGCGGGCTCTTCAGTTGTATCCGCAGCTGGCTCGGCATCACCAAATTGAGCGCGCAGTTCGTTCGCCCTAGCGAGCGCGGCCTGATCAGCCGCAGGTGCTACAAGATTATAACGTTCGTCAAACGCTGAGCGATTGCCACTTTCCGCATAAACTTCCAGCAATTTCAGTTGAATTGGCAAGGACCCAACTTCTTTTTCCAGCCCTTTAAGCAGCATTTCTTCAGCCTGATCGTACTTGGCGTAGGCGATGTAGATATCAGCTTCGCTGACAACGTCACCTGTTTCAGCTTCTACTGGCTGGACCGTCTCCTCTTCGAACGCATCACCCAGATCTTCATCAAACTCATCGGCAACGGCATCTTGTTCTGTGTCTTCTTCTGTTTCAAACACAGAATCATCAAACTCGGAGGTAAATTCATGCTCAGTGTCGCTCGCACCGCTGCGCTTGCGCAAAATAACGAACAGCGCAACGATCAGACCGACAATTGCCAATCCAATCCAGTGAATATTCGCCATCACCTTGTCCATCAGAGATGGCTCCGGGGGGCGACGGACGACTTGAGTGGCACTTGGCTTAGACTCTTCGACTTCAGGTGCTGGCTCTTCAGCGACTTCAGGCTCAACAGCTACCTCAGTTGACACTGAACTCTGCTGTTCTGCCGTCGCCGTATCTTCAGCTGTAGACATGGAAGACTCTTGCTCACCGGAAGACTGCAAAGCGGCAAGCTGTTCATTGCTGACTGCCAGCAGACGCTCCATGGTTTCAATTTGGTCTTCCAGATCCGTCACTCGTGAGCGTAAATCATTGTTTTCACTCACGCTACGCTGTAATTCTTCTTCCGCGGCTGCCAATTCATCGGCCAAAGCCCCGGCCGAGCCACTGCCATAGCCACCGCCTTGCGCAGTACCACCTTGCCCGGTTGTGCCGGGAGCCGCCAACTTAACCTGACCTTGCACACCAGCGTCGGAGCGATTTGCAGAGCCGCTGCGACCAGACGCATCCAACTGCGCGCCCATAGCATTGCCAGACCACTCGCGATTTTGCTGAGCCACCTGACTAATCGCCTGACGCGCGGTTAGGCTGCCAATCTCCTGGGCCGAAGGAATACGCAACACCTGACCTTTACGCAGCAGATTAATATTACCTTTTATGAAGGCTTGCGGGTTCGCGCGCTGGATGGCCAGCATGGTCTGCTGAATAGATGCGCGCCCCGGTCTTACCGCTCGGGCGATATCCCACAAGGTGTCGTTTGCTTTGACGGGCCCGTACACGTCACTGCCTGTAGAGCGTTCTGCCGGTACGGCGCCGGGCTCTCTCGCAGTCCGTACCGGCTCATTCTTTACCGCTGTGCTCGTACCACTTACCGGAGTGGCGGTTGCCTCAATAGGGCGAGCAGATTCGTCGGAAAAAACCGGCAGATCGAGTAGCACTGTGTATTCACGCAACAGTCGACCACTGGTCCAGCGCACCTCCACGACAAAGCTCAGGAAAGGCTCTCGCACCGCATCTTTGCTGGTCACCGCGATAAACGGCTCACCGGGCTGGTCCGCGATGACATTAAAGCGCAGCTGGGTGTAAAAGAAAGAGCGGTCAATTCCCAGACGGCGAAAATCGCCTTCGTCGGCCAGCCTGACGATAATCTGGTCTGCCCCAAGTTCGCCAATATCAATAAGATTGATATGCGCATCGAGCGGTTCGTTCAAGTTCGAGTTCAGCTTTATTTCGCCCAGACCCAAAGCCATCACGGAGCGTGACACTATGAGCGACAAGACTCCAAGCAGTAAAAACAGCTTACGAAGTTGCATAGCACTTTCCTTTTATAGTATCCCCCGGCCTTCCGACGACCCGGCCCTTCGACATCCTGTCAGCCACTGAATTGATACGCGGCCAGCCAATTGTGATTCTTAAGAGGCCCCAAAACCTCGAATATTTCTTCAATATTGGCTCTAAGTATTCATTATAAATAGCTTTTTATCAATACTTAGCCTGCCAAGGTCCATCCATTTGGGGTGGTTTTTGGGTGATATAGAGCTCCCGCCACTAAAAATGTGAGAAATTGCGCCGCGGATCACACTCCAGAAATAAAAAAACCTCAGTTTGCCAAGCAAACTGAGGTCTTCAACGAGCCGTAAAATCAGGCTTCGCGCAGTACTTTCAACATGCGACGCAGAGGTTCCGCCGCGCCCCACAATAACTGATCACCGACAGTGAAGGCGTTTAAGTATTCACCGCCCATACTCAATTTGCGTAAACGCCCTACCGGAACGGTCAAAGTACCAGTTACGGCGGTTGGGGTTAGATCACGTAAAGTGGATTCTTTATCGCTGGGAACCACTTTCGCCCACTCATTGTGCTCGGCAAGCATTTGTTCAATGTCAGCCACAGGTACGTCTTTTTTCAACTTCAACGTCAATGCCTGAGCGTGACAGCGCATGGCACCGATACGCACACAGGTACCATCCAAAGGAATTGGATTGCCGGTATTGCCCAGGATCTTGTTGGTCTCCGCCTGCGCTTTCCACTCTTCACGGCTCTGACCGCTTTCGAGCTGACTGTCGATAAACGGCAGTACACTACCCGCCAACGGGGCGCCAAAATTCTCTGTCGGGAAGTTGCCCGAGCGCATATTTTCGGCCACCTTACGATCGATTTCCAATATGGCCGAGGCTGGATCAGCTAACTCAGGTGCCACCGCATCCCGAATGGTGCCCATTTGTTCAATCAGCTCTCGCATATTGCGGGCGCCTGCGCCTGAGGCCGCCTGGTAAGTCATGGATGTGCCCCACTCCACCAAATCATTGGCAAAAAGACCACCAAGCCCCATCAACATCAAGCTCACGGTACAATTGCCACCGATGTAATTTTTTACACCGCGGGTCAAGCCATCTTTAATGACGTTAAGATTAACCGGATCCAGCACAATGATGGCGTCATCCGCCATGCGTAAGCTAGATGCCGCATCAATCCAGTAGCCCTGCCAGCCACCGTTGCGCAAATCAGAGAAAACCGCTTTGGTGTAGTCGCCACCCTGACAGGAGATAATAGCGTCCATTTGCTTCAATTCGTCAATCGCGTAGGCATCCTTGAGCGCAGGTAGATCGTCGGCAACCTGTGGCGCCGCGCCACCCACATTAGATGTGGTAAAAAATACAGGCTCTAAGCCCTCGAAATCGTTTTCCGCAACCATGCGCTCCATCAGTACGGAGCCGACCATTCCGCGCCAACCTACAAAACCTACTTTCATGTTTAACTCTCTGGTTTGAATGAATTAAAGCTGGCCTCAGCGCCTTTTGAGCAAGCGATGCCAGCCTTTGATTTTGCCGCATTTAGCGCCTTACTGCAAATAATTGGCCTGACCAATAGCCAATTACAGGGCCTGGAGTACCGCATCGCCCATCTGCTGCGTACCCACTTTCTCATTGCCTGCCGTATGGATATCAGCGGTCCGCAAGCCTTGGTCTAACACTTTACCGACAGCGGCCTCAATTACATCGGCCGCATCGGTCATACCCAGCGAGTAACGCAGCATCATCGATGCCGACAAAATGGTCGCCAGCGGATTGGCAATGCCCTGACCGGCGATATCAGGTGCACTGCCGTGACAAGGCTCGTACATCCCTTGGCCCTGCTCGTTAAGTGACGCCGATGGCAACATACCGATGGATCCGGTGAGCATAGCGGCAGCGTCGGAAAGTATATCGCCGAACATATTGCCGGTGACCAAAACATCGAACTGTTTAGGCGCTCGCACTAGCTGCATGGCGGCATTGTCGACATACATATGCGAAAGCTCGACATCAGGGTATTCAGGAGCCAGACGATCCATCACTTCACGCCATAATATGGTGGCCTCCAGAACGTTTGCCTTATCTACTGAACAGACTTTTTTATGGCGCTTGCGTGCCATTTCAAACGCGGTGCGACCGATGCGTTCAATTTCACTCTCTGAGTATTTGTAGGTGTTATAACCTTCACGCTCACCGTTTTCTAATGTCCGAATTCCGCGGGGCTCACCAAAATATATGCCTCCGGTAAGCTCCCGCACAATCAAGATATCCAAACCAGAAACCACTTCGGGCTTAAGACTAGACGCCTCAACCAATTGCGGGTAAAGCAGCGCGGGGCGAAGGTTGGCGTATAGACCGAGCTGCGAACGAATTTTCAAAAGACCTCGTTCGGGGCGAATGGAGCGATCAATAGTGTCCCATTTAGGGCCGCCGACGGCGCCCAGCAATATCGCATCGCAGGATCTGGCTCGCTCTACCGCGGCATCCGTCAATGGCTCTCCGTGCACATCGATGGACGAGCCACCAATCAACTCTTCAACAAATTCCAACCCCAGATTAAACTTTTCATTAACCGCTGCAAGCACGCGACACGCCTGCTCGACAATTTCAGGGCCAATACCGTCACCCGGTAAAATCATTACTTTTTTAGACACAATACTTCCTCAAATCTGAAGGGACTGATTAGTTTTTTACCGCGTCAAATAACCACGGTGCCGACTGGCGACGCTCTGCCTCATAGGCTTTAATAGCATCGGCTTGCTCAAGCGTTAAGCCAATATCATCCAAACCGTTTATCAAGCAGTGCTTACGAAACTCATCGACTTCAAAGTGAAAAACATCTCCGCCCGGTGTCACCACCTGCTGGCTTGGCAAATCCACCGTCAACTCATAGCCCGGCGCGGCGTACATCTGTTGAAACAGGACCTCCACCTCGTCGTCGGTTAGCACCAGTGGCAACAAGCCATTTTTAAAACAATTGTTGTAAAAAATATCGGCGAAACTAGGCGCAATGACGCAGCGAAAACCATAGTCATCCAACGCCCAGGGGGCGTGCTCTCGGGAAGACCCGCAGCCGAAATTTTTACGCGCCAACAGCACACTCGCGTTCTGATAGCGCGCGTGATTGAGTGGAAATTCCGCATTGAGTGGGCGCCCCGTACACTCTTGATCGGGCTTGCCTTCATCGAGATATCGCAATTCATCAAACAAATTCTTACCGAATCCGGTGCGCTTGATGGATTTTAAAAACTGCTTGGGAATGATCATATCGGTATCGACATTAGCGCGATCCATAGGCGCTGCAATGCCGGTAATTTTGCTAAAACTTTTCATTTATCTTCCCCTTATTCCTGACCGACAAATTCGCGAACGTCAACGAAATGCCCGGCAATACCTGCCGCAGCTGCCATCGCCGGGCTCACTAAATGAGTCCTGCCGCCATAGCCTTGGCGACCTTCAAAGTTGCGGTTCGAGGTGGAAGCGCAGTGCTCACCCGCACCTAATTTGTCAGCGTTCATGGCCAGGCACATAGAGCAACCTGGTTCGCGCCATTCAAAACCGGCCTCGACGAATATTTTGTCCAGACCCTCGGCCTCGGCCTGCGCCTTCACCAAACCTGAACCAGGGACCACCATCGCCTGCTTGACGCTATCGGCTTTCTTGCGACCTTTGACGACTTGCGCCGCCGCACGCATATCCTCTATGCGTGAATTAGTACAGGAGCCGATAAAAACCCGATCGAGCTTTATGTCCTGGATAGCTTGCCCGGCACTAAGCCCCATATACTCCAGGGCCCGCTCCATACCTTCGCGTTTAACGGCGTCCACTTCAGCCTCAGGCGTTGGCACAACATCCGCAACACCTACCACCATTTCCGGTGACGTTCCCCAGCTCACCTGCGGCATGATTTCAGCGCCGTTCAATGTCACCACCTCATCAAAATGCGCCCCGGCATCAGAGGTTAAATCCCGCCACGCGGCCTCGGCCTGCGCCCACTGCGCCTCGGTGGGGGCGTAAATACGGCCCTTGACGTAATCGAGTGTAATATCGTCAACAGCCACCATACCGGCACGGGCACCCGCCTCGATGGCCATATTGCAGACCGTCATACGGCCCTCCATACTCATGGCGCGAAACACATCCCCCGCAAACTCAATGGCGTAACCGGTGCCACCGGCGGTGCCAATTTTGCCGATAATGGCCAGCACTACATCTTTAGGGGTGATGCCAACTCCGAGTTCGCCGTTAACCTCGACCAACATATTTTTCATTTTTTTGGCGACGAGACACTGAGTCGCCAATACATGTTCAACCTCGCTGGTACCGATACCGTGCGCTAACGCGCCCAATGCGCCGTTGGTGGCGGTGTGTGAATCGCCACAGACAATGGTCATTCCCGGCAGACAAGCACCCGACTCGGGCCCTACAACATGCACAATTCCCTGCCTGCGATCGTTAATCTTGTACTCAACGATTCCGAACTCATCACAGTTATCATCGAGGGTCTTAACCTGAATTTGCGATACCGGGTCTTCAATACCGCTCACACCAGAGGCTCGCTCTTTGACGGTGGTCGGCACGTTGTGGTCCGGGGTGGCCAGCACAGAATCCACTCGCCAAGGTTTACGGCCAGCCAGACGAAGCCCCTCAAAGGCTTGCGGCGAGGTCACCTCGTGCACAATGTGACGATCAATGTAAATCAACGCTGAACCATCGGCGCGCTGCTGCACCAAATGGGCATCCCAAAGTTTGTCGTAAAGCGTTCTTGCAGCCATTACTAATCTCCCACTATCACGGTTTAGCGGTGTCTTGCACACGCCTGAGTATTGAATGTGTCTTTTAATGGTTATGTTATTACCGCAACAACAATAAAACAAATTTATATTTTTTATATTTTGCATTCCCAAATGGAATAGGTAAACTATGGGCTATGGACACCCAACAACTTGCCACATTTATTGCCGTCGCCGAATCGGGCTCCTTTTCACGAGCCGCCGAGCGCCTGTACCTGACCCAGCCGGCAATCAGTAAGCGTATCGCCCTGCTGGAGCAGAGTGTCGGAGCTAAGCTGTTCGATCGCATTGGCAAGAAGGTGAGCCTCACCCACGCGGGCGAGGTGCTCATACCCCGCGCCAAACAGATACTTATTTTGGTCGGTGAAGCAGAGCGGGCCATCGAAAATTTAAATAATCGGATCGCGGGAAAGCTTAGCATTGCCACCAGCCACCACATTGGCCTGCATCGATTACCTCCCGCTCTCCAGTCCTTTTCCCGAGCGTACCCCGAGGTTAATCTAGACTTGCACTTTCTCGATTCAGAAAAAGCGCTAACCGCGGTAGAGCAAGGCTTATTTGACCTTGGCGTTATCACCTTACCCGACAACCCAGCGCCAGGCATTTGCCATATTCCCATATGGCGCGACGACTTACAGTTTGTGGCGAGCCCCAACCACCCTCTGGCCGGTCAACCCATCGATCTTAACAATCTGGCCGAATACAAAGCGATATTGCCCGACAACAACACCTACACCACGGCGCTGGTTGAATCCATGTTTCAAGCGCAACACCTCACCCTTAACGTGGATATGGTTACCAACCACCTGGACACCATAAAAATGATGGTGGCGATTGGCTTAGGCTGGGGAGTCTTGCCAACCTCCATGATTGACAGCAGTTTATGCTCGCTCAATCTAGCAGCGCCTTCATTATCGAGGACACTAGGCGTCGTTTATCACGGCGGTCGCAGCCAAAGCAATCCGGCACAAAAATTTATTGCAAGCTTGCAAAGTGGCAGTGTTGACGAACGATCGTCAATGCTATGATTCGGCCCAGTCAGGAAATCAATCAAATCTGTACACGTGTCAACTAAAGCAACCGACGATTATTGTTCGACGAGCAACCAGAAAGGATATGTTATGAAAGCTATTGTCACCGGTCTGATCACATCAGCGCTCATGTTTACCCATGCCACGCAAGCGGATGCAATAGGCGTAAAAGGCGACGCCGGCATCTGGCGCTCAGACTACAGTGGTGATATCAGCCAATTCGATGTCAGTGACTTAGGGTTTAGCGAGGAAGACAACCAGTATTTCCACCTTTACGTCGAACACCCAATTCCGCTTATCCCCAATGCCCGGTTGAGTTACGCCGACATCAACAGTAGCACAACGTTCTCAACCGCCGGCATTGATTTAGCACAAGCGAGAATAGATTTAAGCCACGTCGATGCGACGGCCTATTATGAACTACTGGACAACTGGGTAAATATCGATGCAGGCATTTCACTGCGTAAGTTTGACGGCAAAGTTAACGTTGATGCCGGCGCGACTGACGCCAACCTAAATCTGGACGATGTATTGCCGATGGGCTATCTATTGGTGGAAGCCGAACTGCCTTTTACCGGCTGGTCTGCCGGTATCGAAGTAAACTATACCGAATTTGACGATTACACCATCAGTGACAATACCGTTAAGGCCCGCTATTTATTTGACTCTCTGATCAATGTCGGTTTTGAAGTTGGATATCGTCAATTGGAGGTCGACTTAAGCAAAGGTTTTGGAATAGATCTAAAACTGACAGGACCATTTGCCGGCTTGGCTCTGCATTTTTAGAAGGTCACTTAGCACTGCGCAAGCGTTAATCGCTTGCGCCTGACATCGGCCAGCGACACTCAAAGCGCGCTCCACCGAGCGTCGAGCCATCCACCACGCGAACGGTTCCTTGGTGCCACCCCATAATACGACGCACAATGGCCAATCCCAAGCCAAAACCTTTACTGTCCTTTCCCGGCTGCTGCTTTAACCGTATGAACGAATCAAAAATACGCAATCGGTCATGGGCTGGCACACCAGGGCCGTCATCCTCGACCGCGACTACGTAGTTCAGATCTTCGCTGTAAAGCTCCACCCGAATCTGCTTTTCCGCGTAACGCCTCGCATTGCCCAGCAAGTTTTGTAAAATGCGCTCAAACAAATGCCACTCACACCACAATTCGCTTAAACCTAGCCTATCTTCCACTTCGATATCAATATGTGGATACTGCTCTTGAATACGCTTTATTTGTTGTTCGGCCAGCGCCGCCAAAGCATCAGCGGCGCCCGGTCGCTGCACCAAGCTCTGCGATTGCGACTCAAAACCTGCGTAGCTAAACAGTTGGTTGATTAAATCATCCATGTCTGCCACGTCTTGCCGCAAACTCAATAATTGACGCTGCACCGGGTGCGGCATCTGCTCGACAGATTCCGCCAGCTCCAAAGCAAACTTCATTCGCGCTAACGGGGTACGCAATTCATGGGAAACCGCGTATGTCATTTCACGGTAACTTGTCAGAAGCTCATCAATACGCTCCTGCATTCGATTAAATTCACCGGCGAGGGAGTATACGGGTGAGCTTTGATTGAGCTGAACACCTTGATGCTCGCCGCGGCCAAATTGCTTCGCCTGAGCCTCAAGAGATTTCAGGTCGCGAACCAATGGCCACACCCACAGATAGATAACAATAGCCAAAAATATATAAAACCCAATCAGTAACACGCGATGGCTAGCCGGGGCTTCGTCTGGCAACTCGATACGAACGATAAGTGACAATTCGCCGAGCTTCACATACAACTCGCGACCATCATCGGAGTCCAAAACAAGTGGCTCGCCAGAGGCCAGCGCGTCGCCCAAACCCGAGTCGGCCAAATCCGATAACCGATATGCGCGCGCATTCAAACCGAGACGTTGCAAATGGGCCTGCACGAAAGCCAGTCGACCGTCATCAGGCTGACGCGCGGTTTGCTCAGTGATTAACCGGAGAAAGGCCGCTTCGGTGGCACTGATTGGCGCCTCTGTGGAAATGGATTGCTGCAGGCGATCGAGCCCCCAGCCGGCCAACAAAATGGCAACAACAACGAGCAAATAGAGGGTGAAAAATGCTCGCTTCAACAAGACCGCTTCCTCTTACCAGGCATCGGCCACCAACATATATCCCCGCCCCCAAACGGTCTTAATGCGCGCGGGATTGTCGCTGCTATCGCCGAGCTTTTTGCGCAAATGCGATACTCTTACATCAACCGTTCTATCCAGGCCGTCGTAAGCTCGATTGCAAATAGTCGTAAACAAATATTCCCGACTCATCACTTTGCCCGCTTGCCGAGCCAGGGTCAGCAAAAGATCGTATTCATGGCTCGACAGGGCTATGGGCCTATCATCAAGTCGCACTTCCCGTGCCTGGGTCAGTATTTGCAATGAGCCAATCGCAATGTCCCCCTGCTCTGCTGACTCGCTACTGCTGCGTCGCAAGAGTGCATGTATTCGCGCCAACAACAAACGCGGCTCTGCAGGCTTAATGACGTAATCGTCTGCGCCCACGTCAAAGCCCAAAATCTGATCGGCGTCGGCGTCTCTCGCGGTCAGCATCAGTATTGGCCCGGCGTAACCCGCAGCACGCGCTTCGCGACAAATGCTAATACCATCTTTGCCGGGCAAGTTTAGATCGAGAATGAGAATGTCGGGCTGGAGGCTTTGCACTTGCCTGGGCACGTTTAAGCCAAATGACTCTACCACCACTGTCAGTTGATTGGCCTCGAGGTAGTCCTTAACCAGTAAGGCCAGACGTTCGTCGTCTTCAGCCAGCAATACCACACTCATTAGAAAAAACTCCATGGGTTACGGCGACGGCGGCGATATCTCTGAGCGTCAGCCACCACCTCAAAGGCTCGGCTCGCCAGTACTTGCCGTTCCGCCATTTCAATCAATTGAAAGTGTATATCATCTTCAGTGTGTAGCTGCGACAAATATTCTCCACTACGACTTTCATCCCAGCAACTCAAAGGCTCTGGTTGCCCCGCCTCGAACAAGCACACAGAGTATAGGCGCACGGTTTGCCAGCGCACTTCTACCTTGTCTCGGCAAAGGGTTTCACCGCGCTCCAGAATACAAAGACTAGGCTGCACAGTTAGCTCGACCTGAGCCTCATCACCTTCCTGTCCCCAACAGATGCCGCTTATCGCGAGCATTAGCGCCATCCTGACACCTTGCTTAAAAATGATAGACCCCTCCAACAAAAACGGTGGTCGAAGTGCCTTCATCAACCAGAGGGCTGTCCTTAATCGCGCGCCCCAACCACTTCTGGTGGACAGTCAATTGGAACGTCCAGTTTGGCGTAAGCGGTCGAACCCAGTCGGCTCGCAGATAAGGGGTAACCGCGTCATCGGCGCTGTAATAAAGAGCGTCAGCACCTTCTACCTCCTTCAGGTCGCGCTCCCCTAACCCATAGTAATAATCCACGACTCTCGCCGACTGCCAGACAAAGCCCCCCGCTAAAGAATATTGGTTGCGACCGTGCAGCCAGTAACGATCTAAGCCAAAACGAATTTCCTGGCCCTTATGCACACCGGTAAAATCTTGCAATGCTTGCACACTAATCTGAGTGGCACCGTAGAGGAAGCTGTACTCCAAACCTGCAAGTCCCGCCATTTTCCGGTCAGCGATTTGCTCCAGGTTGATCGTAACGGCGCCACCGGAGCCCTCTTCAGCGGACGACTCTACTTTGTGAAAAAACTCATTGGGGCCATCTATATCATCGGTATTAGGGGTCTTGGTCTCGTCTTTTGGCGGGGTCAACTCAATGTTTTCACCCGTATTGCCGTCCATCGAATCCGCCGCAACCAGCCCACCGACATTAAAGCCTCCTCCGGTACCCTCAATAACAAAATTGCCCAAACTGATGTCACTAAAGTACATGCTGTCCAAGCCGACAGTGGCAACGGCATTCAGTAGGTGACGCTTATCCTCGTATAAGGTATATCCAAGAGAGGTGGTGTCGAAAAAAAAGCGCTCCCCGTAGTAACTGATCTCTGGCAACAGCACGATCGGAATATCATCGCCTTCGAGCAACGGGTTGGTGCGCCCCCCAAGACCCACGCCAACAGAGAATTGCCACTGGCCGACGGGCACGCAATCTTCCACTTCCGGTCTACATGCGTCGTCCGACCCGGCGGCTACCGGGCCCGCAACAATAAGGAGGAAGATATAAAAGAAAACTTTGCGCACTATGAGTGAACCTTGTAGAAACAGATAGCGTTACTATAAAAAGTACCCGCCCCCAAAATCCACTTTTTAACCGCTTTCATTTGTAAGACTTTGTTACCGCTATTATTTATCGCTGCAAATGCTTTGGGTCAGGGGTGCGCAAACGCTGGGCCAAAGGATGCTGCATCGCTTTCAGCTCACGCAGAACCAATTGCGCGACTTCACGGGCGCCAAGATGATTAAAGTGGGTATCATCGGTTACGCCAATCGGATAATTGGGGTGCAAATCGGGTGCGATATGCATAAACCGCAATTTAGAGGCTTCATCGCCCATCGCCGTAAAATAGTGTCGGGTGACTTTCTCCATATCGATAAAAGGCACCTGTTCAGCCTGCGCGACTTCTCTCACAAGGTCATCATAGCCGCGGTGCGTCGGCTCAATAACGCCTTTTGTGGTGAAATAGCGGCGGGTAACGGGTGTCATGAGTATGGGGCGGGCGCCTCTTGACCGCGCCTCGGAGATAAATCGCCGGAGGTTGTACTTATATGCTTCGGGTGGCGTATAACGGTCTTTTTTATGCTCAGACTGATCATTGTGACCAAACTGGATAAACACAAAGTCATCGGACTTTACCCCATCCATTATTTGCTGCCACAGCCCCTCTTCCCTAAAGGTACGGGTACTGCGTCCATTCTTGGCAAAATTATGGACACTCACCTGCTCGTCAAAAAAAATACTAAATGGCACACCCCAGCCGGTCTCCGGATAATCTTTTTCCAGTTTAATCGACATAGTAGAGTCGCCCGCCATAAACACTTGCAGGGGTGTTTCCGAAGCGCTGGCAGCGAGTGTCCCAAATGCCAATGCCGCTAAAAGAGCCGCTCTAACCATCTTCCTACCTCTACTCCGTCATTAGGGAAAATTCGTCGGCATCGAGAAAAGCGGGAAAGCTTTCTCGGTAAGCCGACAACTTATTGGCTGATAAAGTACAAACGTATCGCCCGATCTTATCCTCGGCGTCCAGCAGACACGCCCCGTCCGGCCCAAACACAACACTGCCGCCAGCGTATGGCTGGCTATAGGCATCGACACCGACACGGTTCACCCCTATGACGTAGCAGAGATTTTCAATGGCACGCGCTTTAAGTAGGGTTCGCCAATGTTCATGACGCGCCGATGGCCAGTTGGCGACATAGACTATAGCGTGGTAATCGTTGCGACAGCGACTAAAAACGGGGAAACGCAAGTCGTAACAGACTTGCAGAAGAACCCGCCAATCGCCAACAGACTCTACAACCCGGAGCCGACCACTTTGATAGCGCTTATGCTCCCCGGCCATGCGGAAAAGATGGCGTTTATCATAGTGGCCTAAGCTACCGTCGGGGCGGGCCCAGAGCATACGGTTAACATGGGCTGGTTCGGCGGTTTGCATCACCACCGAACCGGTCACGACGCAATCTAGTTCCTGCGCTTTTTGTATGCACCAATCTCGCGCGAGAGCGCCACTCACATCGGCCTTTAGACGCGCCTGGGGATGAAAACCTGTGGTGAAAACCTCGGGTAAAACAACTAGATCCACCTCACCCGCGCCCGGCAACAGCTCCGTAAAGGACGCCAAATTAGCTTCGGGTTGGTTACCGACAAGGGTGTTTTGCAACAGGGCGACCCTAAGATCTTGCATAACCGCCCAGGCGTTTACCCTTGCCCTTTCGGTATGACGGCAATGGAATGCTTGACGCCACCATTTTGGCCGCGCTGGCGCAGGGTATGATCTAGCAGCACTATCGCTAACATAGCCTCTGCTATTGGCGTAGCGCGGATACCAACGCAGGGATCGTGTCGGCCCTTAGTCACGACCTCAACCTGATTACCCTCCACGTCAACACTGCGCCCCGGTATACGTAAACTGGAGGTAGGCTTGAGGGCAATATGTGCCACTATATCCTGACCGGTAGAAATGCCGCCTAATATGCCACCGGCCTGATTGGACGCAAAGCCTTCGGGCAAAATCTCATCGCGATGTTCAGTGCCTTTTTGCGCGACACAGTCGAAGCCCGCGCCGATTTCGACACCTTTAACCGCATTAATACTCATAAGCGCGTGGGCAATTTCAGCATCCAGACGGTCGAATATGGGTTCCCCCAGACCTGGGGCAACATTTTGCGCCACTACCGTGATTTTAGCCCCTACCGAGTTGCCTTCTTTACTGAGCGCATGCATATACTCTTCCATCTCAGCCACTTTACTGGCATCGGGACAGAAAAAGGGGTTTTCAGAAATCTGGTTCCAGTCCACTGATTCGGCTTTAATCGGCCCCAATTGAGACAAATATCCCCGAACGTTCACCCCATAAAAATCTTTGAGGTATTTTTTCGCAATTGCGCCCGCCGCGACGCGCATAGCGGTTTCACGAGCAGACGAGCGCCCCCCCCCGCGGTAGTCACGGACACCATACTTTTGCATATAGGTGTAATCGGCGTGGGCTGGACGAAACTGGTCTTTAATGTTGGAGTAATCTTTCGAGCGTTGATCGGTATTTTCAATGACCAGTCCGATGGGCGTACCTGTGGTTTTACCCTCAAATACACCGGAGAGAATTTTAACCTGATCGGCTTCGCGGCGCTGTGTCGTGTAACGCGATTGGCCCGGGCGGCGGCGGTCTAAGTCTTCCTGTAAATCAGCTTCTGACAGCTCGAGTCCCGGAGGACAACCATCGACAATACAGCCGAGGGCCAAACCGTGGCTCTCGCCAAAGGAAGTTACCGTGAAGAGCTTGCCAAAACTGTTGCCAGACATAGGTTGCGCCTTAATCCTGATTCTTTAAAGGGCTGCGATTATACGCACTATTGACCAAATCCTCACCCCGGCAACTGCTCCCGGGTCAAAACAAACACACCGTGACCACCGCGTTCAAACTCTATCCAGGTAAAAGGCACCTCGGGAAAGGCACTCACCAGGGCACCGGCACTGTTGCCAACCTCGACCACTAACACGCCGCCATCGTTTAAATACTGAGCGGCTTCTAGCAGTAGACGTCGGGTAAAATCGAGACCATCGGAGCCGGAACCCAAACCAATTTCCGGCTCTGCTTGATATTCGGCGGGCATTTCGGACAAGTCATCCAGATCAACGTAAGGCGGATTAGAGACAATCAGATCAAAACATTGCCCCTCAAGATTAGCAAATAGATCAGATTGACACAGAGACACCTGCTCACGGAGATCAAATTTGTCTATATTGCGCTCGGCCACGGCAAGCGCATCTTTGCTAATATCACTCAATACAACCTGCGAATTGGGGAAAGCCAAAGCCGAGGCAATTCCAATGCATCCGCTACCCGTGCACAAATCAAGAATATACTCGGGCTCTACCGGCAACCAGGGAGCAAAATGCTGCTCAATCAATTCAGCAATCGGGGAGCGCGGCACCAAGACTCTTGAGTCCACAAAGAACTCCAGCCCACAAAATATAGCCGTACCGGTAATGTAAGCCGCGGGTATGCGCTCGCGAATGCGTAAGTCTATAGCCTCCAACACCTGTTGTTTCTCAGCTGTTGTTAGCCGGGCATCCAAAATATTGGGATTGTTAAACCCCGCCAGATGCACCGCCCAGCAGACGATTTGCACCGCTTCATCCCAGGCATTGTCGGTACCGTGACCGAAGTAAAGCTTGGCTGCATTAAATTGGCTAGCACCGTAACGTATAAAATCGCGAACACTAATCAAGTCAACCAAAAGGTCAGCTTTTGCGTAAGTAGCCATATAAATCCCCGTAAGTAACGCGCGCATTGTAACGCTTATCTGGTGATAAAAGCAGACAAATTCGCCGAATTACTTTACCTCTTGGCGGAGTTGGCGTAATGTTGCCGCCCCGTTACAAAAAGGTTGCGGCACTTCTATACTGAATCAAACTACCGGGCGCGACAAATCGTCCGGTAAGACAAAGCCCCAAGCAGGATCCATGTTCATGCAAGAGTATTTTGCCAAAATCATCGAGGGTATCGGTGAAGATTTAAACCGCCCCGGCCTGGTCGACACGCCCAAGCGGGCAGCAAAGGCCTTTCAGTTCCTGACCAAGGGCTATGAACAGTCGCTGGACGATGTGGTTAACGGCGCGCTGTTCCCCTCTGAGTCGAGCGAAATGATCATGGTTCAGGATATCGAGCTTTATTCCATGTGTGAGCACCACATGCTGCCATTCATTGGCAAAGCGCACGTTGCCTACATTCCCACCGGTCAAGTGGTTGGGCTCTCCAAGGTCGCCCGAATTGTCGATATGTTCGCACGCCGCCTACAGATTCAGGAGCAATTGACTCTGCAAATTGCAGAGTCAATACAGCAAATCACCGGGGCTTCCGGAGTCGGCGTCATTATTGAAGCAAAACATATGTGCATGATGATGAGGGGCGTGGAAAAACAAAACTCATCCATGAAAACGTCCGCGATGCTGGGGAGCTTTCGAAGTAATCAGGCGACTCGCAACGAGTTTTTATCCCTGCTGCGATAATTGCCCCATAGCCCTAAGGCGCGCTTTGTGCTGGCAGCAACACGACATCGAGCCGCGCCTGATCATCGCCGCGCCCTGCCGGCGCCAGCCCCCCAACACCCTCAACGATGATCCGCTCCCGAGGAATGCCCAACTCCACCAAAGCGTCCTGCAGTTGCACAGCGTAAGCCAACGATTTTACTTTTTGCTGATCAAGCGGTATCCGCTGATAATTGTGCCCAACTAACGCCACCTTCAAGTGCGGCTCGCTGCGCAGTGCGGCCGCTAGCGCCTGCACATGGTTCACCGCCAGCCCGTAAGTCTTCTCCTCGCCACTGCCGTCTTTACGCAAACCGGCGAAGACCGTATAGCCCTGCTGTCTTAACTGGCGCACCATAGTGGTCGGATTCGTCGCAGCCTGATAGCGATTGGACTGGTCACTCACCAGCATTTCGACATGCAAGTACACTCGCTTATTGCCACGCAATACACTGTAAACAGTGACGTAGATTCCCGCGTGTTGCGCCGAGGTAAGCTCAAACGCCCCGTAGTACTGATACTGGTCTAACCCATACAGTTGCAAAATTCCGAAGTGATTTATTGCCCAGCTATTTGAGTCACCACACTCGCGCGCACTGCACGAATACAATTCGCGCACGGGATGACTGCGCAGTTGCTCCGTGACAAACCGGTAACCATCGAGTGCACTATGGTTGTCAGGCAGTTGATACGTTTTTTTAAATAACTCGCCACTTAGACGCTGCTCGTCCACGCGCCAAAGCCCTCTTACTTTTTTATAGTTTCCCAGCGCCAACACATAATCGGTAGCGGGCTCCTGTGAGGAAAATACCAATCTCGCCTCGGGAAAATCCGCCAGCGCAATAGGCATGTTAGTCACCCCCCAGACAGGGCCACTCACAACCAACAAAAACACCACCCAAACTTTACGCAAAAAAGTCATTTATTAATCTCGCAACATCGTCTACTTGACCTTCCATATGAAGGTGATGGCCACCGGGCAAACATTCTAGCGACAAGTGGGGATAGGACTCCACGGCCTGTGCAAAACCTGGATATAATTTTGGCATACCGTCGTTGGCCAGCAACACCAGCGCTGGCGCCTCAATGGCTCGGACAAATGCGTCGATTTGGCCGCGCGTGAACTTGAATGATGAAGGCGCCAGCAAACGCTGATCAGTACTCCACTGGTACCCGTTCGCAACGGCGCGCACTCCACGCTCAGTTAAGGCTCTAGCTGCCCAGTCACTCAGAGGAAACATTCCTTTGCTGCGGGCACTTACGGCAGAATCTAAATCCGGGAAGGTGCGCAAAGGCTTGCTCGCTAATTTTCGGCTCTCGATTATAGAGTTTGCCAATTGTCGAGGTGCGTCGACAGACGCCACGGGTTCGGGAAAAATACCATCAATCAAGGCCATACGATGAATGCGCTCGGGGAACGCCCCGGCGACTAAGGCCGATATTATCGCACCTCTCGAGTGCCCCAAAAGGGAAAAGCGATTCCAACCAAGCAGTTCAACGATAGCCATAACTTCAGCAACGTCTTCCCATATATTGTAAGGGGCGCTGCCAGGACGGTGACAACTTTGACCGTGGCCGGCCATGTCGATCGCGACAATATTGAGCCCGGTCAGCATGGGTGCCAAGAGCGCAAAGCTGGCGCTATTATCGAGCCAGCCATGCAGCGCCAAGACCGGAAGACCTTCTGGATCACCCCAGCACTGTGCGGCGAATGTAAGCCCATCCACCTCCAATGTCAGAGACTTGACTTCTGTCATATCGACTCCCGTAATTTCAAACTGTCGTAAAGTGTAGCGCGCGACGCCACGATGCTCTACCCATCGTGCAACGACAGGTAACTATCAAGGTGTTACGGATGAACCAGCCAGTCAAGCTGGCCGAAGTCTGCGGCAGCAATTTCCAAGGTTAAACCGGCCATTGAGGCCGTTTTCATGGGCGAGGGCTGGGCTTGTGTGCACAAAGCTTGCAGCAAGTCGCCCACTAAAGGTTGATGACTCACAATAAGCAATGACGTCAATTCAGATTGATATATTTCTCGCAGCAACTTTTGCACGCTCGCATCAGGCGTAAGGTTGGCTGTAATACAATCGGGAGAAGTGGGCAATCCCAGGCAATGCGCGGCTATTTCCGCCGTTTGCAAAGCTCTCACATAAGGGCTAGACCATATAGCCACATCGTTAAGATACGATTTTTGCCGCTGGACAATCGAGTGTACATCTTTGCGCCCAGACGCAACCAGTTCACGACTGGCATCGTCGCCACGATAAGGCTCAGCCCTACCGTGGCGAAGAATAAACAAATGCATCGTTACTACTTGTCAGCAGCTTCTTTATCGGAATCCGCTTCTGACGAGTTTACGTCCTCAACGACAGCCGCAGGCTTTTCTTCCTCTGGTTTATCTTCCTCTGGCGTTTCTTCAATGGGCGATGGCTGTGGCCAATCGGCAAATGGAAACGGTTTTTCATCGGTGTTGTATGTCAGAAAACGCAGTGCCGCGTAAATAAACTGCGACAAGGAATCCCCCAACTGGCGGAGGTTTGGATTGTCTTTGCCGGTGATCAATGCAAATACAAACTGCACCACCACCAAAATCGACATAACGATACCGGCCACGTACAGAATGACCGAAAACAAGATCATAAATACTAGACGCATCCAGTGATTAGCTGACAGAAGGTTGGATTTCAGTTTTTCATTGTCCATGACTATTCCCTATATATTCCACATCATTACTTTGCTCACCCAACATCAGTTCACGCACTACATCTGCAATGGCCCGACGCTCAAATAACACGCTGTACAACCCCGAAACCAAGGGCATATAAACGCCCATGGCATCCGCTTTCTCTTTCACTTGTTGCAGCGTGTTCACACCTTCGGCCACTTGGCCAAGCCCTGACACTACCTCATCCAGGGGCTGTCCCTTACCCAAAGAGTACCCGACCCTATAGTTCCGGCTCAAGTCCGATGTGCAAGTTAATATTAAATCTCCCACGCCGGCCAACCCTAAAAAGGTCATTGGGTTGCCACCCATGACCCCGGCAAACCGCCCCATTTCCGCCAAAGAGCGCGTCAGCAGCATAGCCTGAGTATTTTTACCTGCGCCAATGGCGGCAGCCATACCGCAGATAATGGCGTATATATTCTTCAGTGCGCCGGCTAATTCGACTCCGCCCCGGTCTTGATTAGCGTATACACGAAAGGTTGCGGAGCTCAGTGTACTCTGAACGGTGCTCACGACATACTCATCTTCACTGGCAACCACCGTTGCAGTATGTTGGCCGGCAACAATCTCCTTGGCAAAATTGGGCCCGGAGATAACGCCGATTGCCTGCCCCGCTAACTCCTCCTCAAGTATGTCACTCATAAGATTGAACGTTCCCGGCTCAATACCTTTGGCGGTACTGACAACAATGGCATCGGCCTTCAAGTAGGGCTTGATCTGTCGACACACCTCCCGAAACGAGTGACTTGGGATGGACACCAGAACCAAATCCGTGGCATTTATTGCCTGCTCTAGGTCGGATGTAATCTGTAAACTTGGCGCCAATTTAAACCCGGGTAAATATCGGGTGTTCTCATGCTCGCGCTGGCACTTCTCGGCGTTTTCAGTATCTCGCATCCACAAATATGTGTGGTGGCCGTTTAACGCCACAATATTGGCGATTGCCGTCCCAAAACTGCCACCACCCAATACGGCCACTTTTAACTTATTCGTCATTAAACCTTTACCTTCCCATTGTCGAAGCACGGTGTCGCACTTTTCTACCATTTATAAAAGAATGACATTTAAATACTAAGCTTTTATTTCCGAATTCACAGTTGATTAAACTTTCAACGCTAGTGTTACTCGGTTAATCAATTTGTAACTTTTTTGCACAACCTAATATTACGTATGTTTTTCCACACTTTCTGTGGATAACTTAGTGGATTATTTTTGGGAAAAGTAGTCTGAGCCGCGTAAAACCTAGCTAAAGGTCAAATTGAACAATATTTAACCTTAATCTTTATTTCCTTTTAATTCAGTAACTTACAGCTCTTTCCCAGTGTTTTAAGGCGATTTATCCAACAATATAGAGTTCAACCGCAATCACTTTACGCTGATGTGCATAAAAAGTTAGTGACCCTTAACCCTATACTCGCCGTAGACACAAAACTTTCACACTTCAAGCATAAAACTGACACAGAAACGTCATGTTTGGAATAAGGCTTGAATCACTATTTCACTTCTAAAAAAACGTTGCGTATTGGATTACTGCCCCTACCTTTACTGCAAAACAGTCGACGTTTACGCGATTGGGGTTACGCTTTTGCGATATGGGCGTAACCGCCATTGTGATATATCAAAGGATCCGTGTGGCGCTCGCTAACCAGGACGTCGTCAATTTGTGCAATAACAATATGATGCGTGCCATAACTGACTACCTTGTCTGATTTACAAAAGAAAACAGCCTCAGAGTCTGTCAAATAGGGAATTCCGTCAGGCCCCTCCAGCCAGCTCCCCACACTAAAGCGATCCTGCACGGGCTCAAACCCTGCACAAACATTGGATACCTGGTGTTGATCCCGAAACAAGACATTTACCGCAAACGTACAACCTAAACTTTCGAGATGCCCCTGTAAGGAAACCTGCTTATTAATGCATACCAGCAACGATGGCGGATCATCGGAAACAGAGGTGACGGAGGATACAGTCATCGCAAAGCGCTCATCACTGTCGACGCGAGTGGATAGTACGCTCACCCCAGACGCCAGACGACGCATCCCCTGTTTCATGGCTAAGCCAAGATCTGTGTTGTGCATAGTGCCTCCAATTGAATAAGGCGCTATTCTGACCATCCCCCCGTGCAGACACAAGCGTGACATAGCAAAACAGCGCATCAAGTGGCCAATTTGAACACTGCCAACACAATTTGACGGCCGCGCAAGCAAAGGCTGCAAATTATTTAAATCCGTACTCATTTTTCGTTGACGAAGAAGATGGTCATGGGTATCATGCGCACCTCTTGAAACGTGGTCACCGCGCTTCAAGACGCGTCGGAGTGTAGCGCAGCCTGGTAGCGCGTCTGCTTTGGGAGCAGAATGTCGGGGGTTCGAATCCCTCCACTCCGACCATTTTTAGTTTCCAGCCATGCGCCCGTAGCTCAGCTGGATAGAGCATCCGCCTTCTAAGCGGATGGTCGCAGGTTCGAGTCCTGCCGGGCGCGCCATTTTAGCCCTTCCAGGTGTAGCGGCGCGTCGCCAGGATATCAGGCGAATGCTTTAAAGTTCGCCAAAGTCCCCGAGGCGGGACAAGACCTCTCAATGGTGGCTGTAGCTCAGTTGGTAGAGCCCTGGATTGTGATTCCAGTGGTCGCGGGTTCGATCCCCGTCAGCCACCCCACTTTTCTTCTGAATTACCCAGACACCCCACGCAAAAGCAAAGCCATAACCTCTTAGAACCCACTATGCCCTCAATCTGAGTTTCCATCCATTTTATTGCGCGGCATCTCTCATTTACTTCTCATCCCCCTACCTTCAGCGCAGGTCTATTTATTGATAGAAGCACAGCGGCACCAGCACTATCGATGCGAATACCGCCAGCCTGATCGAAAATTAAAAATTGTCATCGCGCTGCCAAACAGAACCAGCGCTCTATACGGTTAACAGGCGTCGCTGTATGGGAGCTAAAAACAGCCACGTGCGCCCCCAAAGTGGCAAGCTACAGCCTATTGGACGCCTTTAGTATAGAATGAGAAGTCCCTCGATTAAGTTGTATAGGTTTGTTGCTTGGCTACTTGACCGAAGCTGTGGGAAAATGCCGACTTAATTAATTCTCTCCGAATTTGTACTGACTAAAAGGTATACGCTCTACATGTCTGCACTTGTACTTGATGGCAAGGCTCTTGCCGCTAAAACCGAACAGGAACTTTCCGCCCGCGTTGATGCGCTAAAGGCCGGCAGTAGCGGTCAAACGCCCATCCTCGCAACCATATTAGTGGGCGACGACCCGGCCTCTGCCACCTATGTGAAGATGAAGGGCAACGCCTGTGCACGCATCGGCATGGAATCGGTCAAGGTAGAGATGCCAAGCGCAACCACCACAGAACAACTGCTGGCGAAAATCGACGAACTCAATAACAACCCGAATGTGCATGGCATTTTGCTACAACACCCGGTGCCAGAACAGATTGACGAGCGCGCATGCTTCGATGCGATTGCACTGGAAAAAGACGTTGATGGTGTAACGTGCCTCGGGTTTGGCCGTATGAGCATGGGAGAGGATGCCTATGGCTGCGCCACACCAAAAGGGATTATGCGCTTACTCGAAGCCTACGAGATTGAAATGGCCGGCAAACACGCCGTGGTAGTAGGTCGCAGTCCTATTCTCGGCAAGCCAATGGCGATGATGCTATTGGGCGCTAACGCTACGGTTACTATCTGCCACTCCCGCACCAAGGATTTAGCCGCACACATTCAGCAAGCGGACATTGTTGTTGGCGCTGTAGGCCGTCCCGAATTTATTAAAGCCGAGTGGATCAAAGACGGCGCTGTAGTGGTTGACGCAGGCTACCACCCTGGTGGCGTAGGCGACATTGAGCTGGCCCCACTGGTCGACCGTGTGGCAGCTTATACGCCCGTACCTGGCGGCGTCGGGCCCATGACCATCAACACCCTGATTTACCAAACTGTAGATTCAGGTGAAAAAGCGATCGCGGGCCACTAACCAAAATATTGCAGGGGCTGTTAAGGCCCTGCTCCCGCCGATACGAGAACTTCTATGGCACACTCAGCAAAACCTTACGCCCTAAAGTTGCCTGGCGGGTACCGCCGTTGCTTGCGCACCTTTTTCCTTGCAACGTCAATGGCACTATCCTGCGTAACGAGTGCTCACGAGAACTACCTTTTTATTTGTGAGCTAGAAGGAGCAACCCGCCAAATTGAGGTGGCTTATTTGGTTTCAGAGCAAGATGTACCGTGCGAAGTTCGCTATCAAAAAAATGACGGGGACGGCACCGTATTGTGGCGCGCCAACAATCAGGGCGGCTTTTGCGAAAACAAAGCGGCCAGCCTTGTAAGCGAGCACAAAACACTCGGATTTCAATGTGAGAGTGAGAATTTGCCCGAAGATTTGCCACAAATTGGCGAATACTAATGGCGCCCCGGGATATTATTGATGGGGACACTCAAGAGAAGCCCGCACGGCTCGATATACTTTATCGAGACGAATACCTGATTGCCATTCAAAAACCCAGCGGGTTGTTAGTGCACCGCAGCCCTATCGACAAATATGAAACCCGCTTCGCGATCCAACAATTGCGCGATCAAATAGGCCAGCGTGTCTACCCAGTGCACCGACTTGATAAACCGACATCGGGGGTACTCTTGTTTGCACTGGATTCAGCCACCGCAAAACAGGTCAACGAACACTGGAGCACGACCGAGAAAACGTATTTGGCGGTTGTTCGCGGCTATGCTCCCGAACACCAAATGATTGACCACGCTTTGCGATACGAAGCCGACAGTTACGGTGACGCCAATTTAACGCATACAACGGTACAGCAAGCAAAAACGCAAGTATCACGACTTGCCAGTATTGAACTCAACGTCACCATTGACCGCTACCCTTCGAGCCGCTACTCACTGGTCAAGTGCCAACCTTATACCGGACGCAAACATCAAATACGCCGCCACTTAAAGCGCATTAGCCACCCTATTATAGGCGACGCCAAACACGGCAAAGGTAAGCACAACCGCTATTTTGCCAACCAATTACACACCCCCCGACTTCTGCTGGCAGCCACACAGCTGAAGCTTAAGCACCCTATCACGCGACAAACGCTTTGCATCAATGCGCCACTTGAAGGTTGCTTCGCCGAATTAATCCAACGCTTTGACTGGAACGAAGCCGTGCCGACAGAATGGTTACCCAATTATGCGTCTTGATAAGTTTATTGCTCATAGCGCTGGCCTATCGCGTAAACAAGTGAAAATTGCACTGCACCACGATCAGGTTTGCGTAGACGAGCAGACAGTTAGAAACGGCGGTATCATCGTTAACAGTGTAAATACAATTACCTTGGATGGACAAGTATTAGCACTATCGGGCCCGCGTTACTTTATGCTCCACAAACCAAAAGGCGTCGTCTGCGCGAATCAAGACGCCAGCTACCCCACGGTACTGGACTTACTCAAAGAGACAAATAGCGACACGCTACAAATCGCAGGACGACTCGATGTGGATACCACCGGCTTAGTCCTCATTACCGATGACGGCCAGTGGAATCACCGCGCCACCTCCCCCAAAGTAGGCAAGAATAAAACGTACCAAGTCACTACCCGCGAAGCCATAACTCAAGCGCTCATAGAAGCACTTGAAGCGGGTGTTCACCTCAAGGGGGAGACTAAACCTTGTCGGCCAGCACAAGTTAAAATTCTCGATCAGCGGTGCGCACAACTAACAATAAACGAAGGTAAGTACCACCAGGTAAAACGTATGTTTGCAGCAGCGGGAAATCATGTGGTCGCATTACACCGAAACAGTATTGGAGACATAGCCTTAGATCCCACACTTACCGAGGGGCAGTATCGCCCGCTGAACGATATAGAAATAAATTCGATTTGAAAGACGACTTAACGGCGACTTGAGCCCTATGACGAACGATCCGGCTATTGAATGGTTACTCGCGAACGCACCGACCGGTGGCAACACTCTGTGGCTGTGCGATGAACACTTCTACAATCAATCAGCCCGCCTGCCCAACGACCACAACGAGTACATCACCAACCGATTTGACATCGCCAGGCAACTTAAAGGGGCCGACTTACCGTGCCATTTCAATGATTTCGACGTTCGCCACATTGCAGATTATTCTCGGGATGCGATCGTATACCGAATATCCAAAGAAAAGCCGGTGGTACATCATGTCATTGAGCAAGCGGCAAAAAAACTCAAACCTTCTGGCCTGTTATTGATTGCCGGACTTAAGAGCGAAGGCGCCAAGAGTATACTGGAACACGCCGCAAAGACGTTGGGCGCGGCTAAAGGGACACGCAAAGAGGGCTTAGCCTACTGCGCCATTCTGAGTTCACAGGCCGAGAAAATTTCCACCAGCAGCAACTACAGCGAACTTCGCACGCACCCTATTCTCCCACAATACTTTACCAAACCCGGACAATTCGGCTGGCAAAAAGTGGATGCGGGCAGCGAATTTTTAATCTCCACCCTGGAGTCGCAGACAGCTATTCAGCAAGCTGGCAGTCTACTGGATTTAGGGTGTGGGTATGGCTTTCTGGCACTCGAGTCTCTCAATCGAGTACTAACTCACCGCCCCGCAACCATTGTTTTGACGGATAACAATGCCGCCGCTCTCGTTTGCGCACAGAAAAATACCGAATATTTAGCGCAGTGCGACGTGATAGCCGCCGACGTCGGCGATGAAGTAAGGGGACAGTTCGACCTAATCGTATGCAATCCGCCGTTTCATCAAGGCTTTCAGCTAAGCGGCGACCTTACCGATCGGTTTCTGACAAGCACCAAACGATTGCTCAAACAAGGTGGGCATGCTTATTTTGTGGTAAATGCCTTTATTCCCCTGGAAAGCAAAGCGCACAAACACTTTGAATACGTCAATTTAATCGCTAACAACAATCAATTCAAAGTTGTAGAACTTAAGCACTTTTGATGTGAATCTGTCGAGGCACACGCCCGCCGCCAAAATTTTGCAGCCGTTTCTCGATGGCAGTACGCATCGATAGAGATTGTGCAGAAACCCTTTCGCGGCTAAAACTGCCCACCGCATTTTCATAGTGTTTATGACTAAAGTAACAGAGCGAGGTAAAATCTCCGCGAGCGGCCACAACCCGCGCTGCTTGTCGATATTCCTTACTTGAGCCAAAATTTGTAATAATCTGTCCTCGATCGCTCAAACGCCTCGCTAACGACGTCAGCCATGCTTGATTCAGCGGCGTGACTCGCTCAGGTTCACCGTTATTCGTTGTAAACAAATCATCGACAATGAGACCAAAAGCCGGGCCTCGATATTGCTTTACAAAGGCCAATGCATCAGCTTCAAGCAACAGTACATGCTTACTTTTCACCCCGAAAATCGTCTTAGCAATATGCAGGTGCAGTGCACTTATATCCACACCAACCAGTAAAGCGGTGGGGAATATTCGCTGCAACTTAGCCATAACGGCGCCGCCACCGACACCGAGGACCAGCACGCGTAACGGCGCTTGTGCCTGTAGCAGCGCTGGCAACCACAGCAGGTCCCACAGGTTATCTTCTATCAACTTGGTCGGATTAAATTGGCTGTGAAAGGTACCGTCGGTATAAAGTCGCAGGCTGTTTCCCGCACTGCGTACCTCGCAATTTTGACCAAGCTCATCACAAGCCCGAAAAATCAGCACTGAATCGACTTCTCGAGTATTGTCATAGCCCAATTCACCTGTTTTAGTTGATCCACATCTCCGCCGCGATCCGGGTGATGCTGCATCGCCAAACGCCGGTAACGCTGCTTAACGGCGCTCCAGCTGACTGGATCCGCCAACCCCATAACATCCAAAGCGCGAGTGCGATCGGCTTCGACTACAGGCTGTCGCCCCATTCTCAACCAAAAGTCATCGAGCATTTCATTGACACTGGCAACCGTCGCCTGATCGAAATGAGACCAGTCGAAATAGTAACGGCGCAATTTCTCATCGCGGCTACTGCCGAGCTCTCTGGCGCCGGACGCTGGCTGAAATCTTCGCACGCTCACCTGCACCAGCCCGATATCCAGATACAGCGCCTGTGCTGCTAGCTCCTGCTGAAGATGATAAAGGGCATTAAACAGGACGAAATGGGCCTGAAACAAGCGCTTAGAACAGCTTCCGAATTCTTCAGGAATCAAACCGCGAGCCACCGCAATCTTCAACAGTGCGTGCTCACTGAACTGCTGACCGTCTTCGAACAGGAGTTGTCGAACCATTTCAAGCAGTGGATTGGGTCTATCTGCGCCTTTCAACGTCTCAGAATTAGCCATAGCCAAAGTATACATCGGCACCATCGGCAGGCGCTAATTCCCTTATTTTAGACTCTCTATCCCCTTGAATTGATTAGACTTAATACAAATTGCAGGGATTTCAGACAAAGCCATTAAAATCTTACTTTTTTTCGTGGTTGGGGGTTGACCAAATCCCGATGGCTCTATAAGATGCGCACCACTTCCCGAGAGGAAGTTACTGATCCGCCTTAGCTCAGTTGGTAGAGCAAATGACTGTTAATCATTGGGTCGCTGGTTCGAGCCCAGCAGGCGGAGCCAAATATAAGATGAAGGGGTTATCCAGAGATGGGAAGCCCCTTTTTCGTTGTATCGCGACACAATGATAAACAACTCTTTAACTTTTAATATTGGGCTGAATCAACGTTTCCGCCTTTTTCTAACCCAGCGGCTGCGCAAAATATAAGATGAAGGGGTTATCCAGAGATGGGTAGCCCCTTTTTCGTTGCGCGACACAATGATCAACGACTCTTAATCTGTTAATCATTGGCTGAATCAACGATTCAGCCTAGTTCGAGCCAGCGGCTGCGCCAAATTGAAGATGAGGGGGTTATCCAGAGATGGGAAGCCCCTTTTTCGTTGTTGCGCGGCACAATGATCAACAACTCGTTAACTGTTAATCATTGGCTGAATCAACGATTCCGCCTAGTTCGAACCCAGCGGCTGCGCCAAATATAAGATGAAGGGGTTATCCAAAGATGGGTAGCCCCTTTTTCGTTGCGCGACACAATGATCAACGACTCTTAATCTGTTAATCACTGGCTGAATCAGCGATTCAGCCTAGTTCGAGCCCAGCGGCGGAGCCAAATATAAGATGAAGGGGTTATCCAGAGATGGGTAGCCCCTTTTTCGTTGTTGCGCGACACAATGATCAACAACTCGTTAACTGTTAATCATTGGCTAAATCAGCGATTCAGCCTAGTTCGAGCCAGCGGCTGCGCCAAATTGAAGATGAAGGGGTTACTCAGAGATGGGTAGCCCCTTTTTCGTTGCGCGACACAATGATCAACGACTCTTAACCTGTTAGTCATTGGGCAATAGCGCCTCAACCCAATAACGATAGAGCGCAATGGAGATTCGGCGCAGTTTTGAGGTGTTTATGGACTATCGGGGCCACCGATGCGTCTAGCAGCAACTGTGTTCTAGATTATGATGGGCTTATATGGCTCCCCCGATCTGAACACAGTTGCTGCTAGCCAACCAAGTCAATTTACGGTAGCCTTCGCGGCCTAATTTAAGAGGGTTTTTACATGTTTAATGTTAACAATTACTTCGACGGTAAAGTCGCGTCTATTGCGTTCCAAGGTGAAAAGCTGCCCGCTACAGTCGGTGTTATGGCTCCCGGCGACTATGAGTTTGGCACCAGTCAAAAAGAATATATGTCAGTGATCAGCGGTGCCTTAACGGTAAAACTGCCAGGCAGCGAACAGTGGGTTACCTATGCCGCAGGCGAGAGCTTTGAAGTCGAAGCCAATCAAAAATTTGGCGTTAAAGTAGCGGCAGATACAGCTTATATGTGCCTGTATGAGTAAGCAGTTTTTTTAAAGCCTTGTTAATTATCACAGGGCACAATGGCGTTTTTTGATCGACTGATAAAGCCTTCCAGTTGTGCCAAAGCGCAGGGACGGTTGCTCAATACTGAGTGGCCGGTTCCTGTAAAGACAGATAAAGCCACCTCAGGCCACTGTCGCTGAACTGCCTTAGCCCAGCGCAGCGGTGTGATTGCATCAAACTGGCCACCGACAACAGCGACCCTCTTTGGCACCTGTTCGGGCCAATCTAACGGCTCTATCGAGTCGCGCCAGTGCTGACAAATTTGACCGCGCCACCCCGTCGCCATAAAAGGTTGCAGCCACGGGTAGGACTCAAACCCGCGCTGGTAATCTTCGTCCTTACCCAAGGGGTTATCGCGACAATCGACAGCGGCGTATGCACTGCCGGAAATATGCCCCGACTGCGCCAGTGACAGCTGCGTAAAACGCTCCAGCGGTTTGCGATGCCGGTTGGGGACTGCCGCGATCGCATCAATCAATAGAGGCCAGCGGTGCCGATTGTACGCGGCGGCAAACGCGGAGTTTAGAAACCGCTCAGGCGTTAACCACACTGTTTCGGGCCAACCATCAAGAGTCACTACAAGATCGAGGGGGCGGTGTTGCAGCTGGCGCAAACTCGCCCGCAGTAATTCGACAAAATTTTTATCATTCAACGGCAAGCCATTAAAGTGATTGCGCCAGACATCAAGGCAACCCGCCTCTGTACGACAGGCTTGCGCGAGCTGTTGAATACTGCCCCCTAAAAGCTCCGGCGCCGACAAAACACCGCCAAATCCTGGCGGGTAAGCAGAGTCCAACACCATAGATTCAAGTCCCTGACTGCCCACCAGCTCAATTGCCAGCCTTGATCCATATGACACACCCAACACATGCCAGTGCTCTACCCCCATGGTTTGCACAAGCGCGCGTATATCAGCCGCATTTTGTCGTGTTCCGTAAGCGTTTATGTTTAAGGTATCGGACTGATTAATACAACGCAGTAAAGCTTGATCGGGATTATCAATACGGTGCTGACGATAAGGCGTCGCCGCTAAAAGCTTGCGCCGTGCGCGTTGGTACCCTAAGCAAATGTCGCCACTTCCGCGACGATTCAATAAAATTAAATCGCGCTTTAGTCCAGCCTGCTCCGCAAACCCCAGCCAGTGCTGCATACCAGAAACACTAAAATCCAAACGGTAACCCGGCCCACCCTGCAAATAAACCAAAGGCTCTCGACTTTTATCATTACCAAGGTACTGAACCACTCGCACCGGCAATCGATCTACATTATTAGGCAGCACGAGAGTAGCGCACTGCACTTGCTTCGACATAGCAGGATCGCAATCGTGTTGAAGTATTTGGTAATCCTCGGCTATGCTTCCACTAGAGCCGTCTGCCTTCTTATCTGCACAGCCCACCGTCACCAAAACCAAGGTTAATAGAACCGCAACAAAACCCGCCCGCCGCTTCGCAAGCATTAGCAAGACGGCCATAGTAAGTTCCCAGCCTCGCCGATTTCTTCGAGTACTCGCAGACATGCCTCACCCAGGAAAAGCTGACCCGATTGCGGTAAACACCGAAAAAAGTGCGACTCGCCGGCGAGTTCAAACGCCAGTTGATAAGCGTGCAAATACACCCGATCGGCAGGTTCAGCGCCATAGAGCGTATCGCCGATAATAGGGGCGCCAATACTTTTCATTGCGACTCGTATTTGATGGGTTTTACCGGTTTTTGGCTTCACGCATTGAAGCCGAATGCCAGGAGCCAAAGAACGCGACAGATAAGCTGTGCGAGCGGCATTATCCGTACTGCGCAGCAACTTCCATGCACCGCGACGAGCCGGCGCCATATCACCCACAATACGACCTTGTTTTTTAAGTGGCTTCTTACGACTTAAGGCTAGATACACCTTCTCTACTTCGCCTTGTGCGAACTGCCGGCACAGCTCTCGGTTAGCCATCTGGGTTTTGGCCATAACCAGCAGGCCGGACGTAACCTTGTCCAACCGGTGTACCGGGTAAAGCTCATCAAGACCGAGGTTTGCCTTGACACTTTGGAACAGTCCCGGCACTGCGTTATCAGTGTGAAAGTCGATCCCGGCGTGCTTATGCACGACCAGAACACTCTCATTTTGCCAAATGACGTCAAACATCTTATTACTCTTGTCGGTATCAAAATATCGTCTAAGTGCCAGAAAAACTAAGCAGAGGCTGGCCAGTCAGAATTCAGGTGTTACACTTTACATGGGTGTCCGTACGCCAAAGCGCGCCCTCGGTGCACTGCATAATCCCGGCCAGGGGATGCTTGTAGGCATCATCGCAGAGAACGCAATACCGGAACATAGAAACGGGAAACGCACAGGCTTTGAATCGAGCACAAGGACAGCGCCAACGAAGCTTAAAAGCAACCTGAGAGCGTCCGCTCGATGCTCCACCGAAAATCTTACACGCCCTAGTTCCGCGTGGCATGGTGATTCTGCTCAACTTTATGCGCTTGGCGGCGGGCACCTTATCATTTGTGTAAACATACCCATGCTCGCAACGCTCTACCAACCCCGACAATCACCCCTGCCATTCCATAAAGTTGGTTATTTTTCTCTTTACCGCTTTAATGGTCGCTCGACTGGCGTAAAATACCGCTACTCGTTCTCCGCCAACAGCACAAGCCCATGGATTATACCGAACAGCACAAAAAACGCCTGAGCTATATGCCCTGGTTATATTTCCGCTTAAAAACCATGCATCTGGAGTGGGCCCATCCATGGCAAAACGATATTCAACAAACTCTGATGGCAATGGAAACCATCTCTATAGGCAAAAATGTATTTATTGCTCCTGAGGCCAATATATTCGCAGAGCCTGGCCGTGCAATAGAAATTGGCGATAATAGCTATATTGCCGCGGATGTAACCCTGCATGGCCCTGTGCGTATTGGTCAAAACGTTTCCATAAACCATCACTCCACGCTCGATGGTGGCAGCGCAGGTATTGATATTGCCGACCATTGTCGTATTGCGGCCTACAGCCATCTGTACGCTTTCAACCACGGCCTTAAGGCCGGTAGGTTGATCAGTGAGCAACCCGTAAAGTCGCGTGGGATAGCGCTGGAGCGCGATGTTTGGCTTGGCAGCCACACGGGTGTCACAGATGGCGTAACAATGGCAGAGGGCTCGGTAGCCGGCATGAACAGCGTTGTCACCTGCAATGTCCCCGCCTACACCATTGTCGCGGGTAATCCGGCGCGACCTATTGGCAAACGAGAACTCTAAGATGATTACATATTCACCCAACTAGACAGGGCTTTGAGTGTAAAACGATGCTGGCCTGAGCGCAGTATAATACCATCGGCTTGCACAGCCTCTAACGTAATACCCTGGCTCACAGACTCCCCTTCACGCCAAATGCGCCCGTTTATCACCACTGAACTATCGCCGGCAGGATTGTAGTTATGCGCGGCGTACATAAGTGTGGGCACTGAGTTTTGCACGGCAAGCGGCAGGCTACGCACTCCGCCGATCTGTTCAAACGGCTTTTCAGCGGCCGCAATGGTTCCTGTCATAGACGCTGGAACCTCAGGTGCTTCGGCCGGCGTAGGCGCCTCTTCTTGCGTTTGCTGGTAAAGCGCCATTACCTCATCATTAACAGACGTATCGGACAACGCCTCGTCCTTGCTCACAACGGCCGGCTCGGGCGCAGACACTGGTGGCGATATTTCACTGTAAGCCTCTCCGACCATGGCTAAAGTGCCTACGGAGGTCACCATAACCTCAGGCGCCGGCGTCTCATTGCTTTTTGCAGGCTTTATGTCCTCTATCGGCGCTTCAGTCTTTGACGCGTCGTCAGGTTCCGGCTGCGGGTTCGGGGTATCTTTAGAGGGACTCGCTAACCGCTCAGTTACCACTGGTGGCAACTCAGGCGCAGGCGTATCCTCGGTTGACAATAACCACGCTAGAGCACCGGCCAAAATCACAACCAATACGGCCAACAGTACGACGAAAAATTTGCCCAGACCTGTAGACGCAACCTGAATAGTGGCGGTTGAATCGATCCCCGCCGGTTTATGCGATTGCTCTCGATCACGATCGGCCTTACGTAATGCTTCTAATAGCAAAGACATTACCAGTCCCCCTCAACCATTAAGGTCGTATCTATACCCAACCGTTCGTTGAGTCTGAGTATCGTTTGCTGACCGAGAATACCGTCTACAGTAAGGCCACTATTGCGCTGAAATATTTTTAACCGGGCGGCTAACGCACTGTTAAACCGATCGTCCGTGAGCGGTCGCTGCTGCTCATCAATGCGAGCAAAAGCGTTGCTCAACCAGTGCACAAGTGGTCCGCTGTCACCCAGCCCTACTGACGCCCCCTTTTGATAACCTGGCGGGCGGCGCCACAGATAAATAGTTTGCCCGCGCCACAGCGCGCCCAGCTCAGCCAGAGCTACGCTGTGCTGCGTACCGTCGCGATCTATGACGAGCGCCTGCGATGACGTCAAGCCAACCACCAGAACATAAGCATGAAACTTATCGGGCGTGATCACAGACAGTAACGCGGGCCTGTTCAGCTCTGCCAGCTGCTGCCAAGTATCGTAATGCTCTACTTCACAGATTGCCGCATCGCTGCCACTTGTGAAGCAAGTCAAAGGATTATCAAAGCCACTGTAACCGGCCAGCTGAGCTTGGGCATCAGACAAGCGGCGTATTAAATAACCAGGCGCCTTCTGTGTACCACCTACAATTGCCTGCTGGGGGGGGCTCCCCACCCCAGCGAGTTGCTGGCCGGGACTTTGACGGTCGGGGCTTTGTTTTTCGGGAATACGTTGTTCGGCACTGGGGGGAGTGGTCTCCAGGTCGTTATCGACTGTTTGTTGCCACAGTAAAAGCGCAACTGACAGAACCGCTACCAGCGCCAGAGCTAAGCTGAGCCAGCGCCAGAGCCCAGAGAAATCGTGGCGCGCACCTTCAGAGCTACCACTCACTTCACGGCGAGCTAGAGATAAAATTTTGCCATCCACACGCTCCTTGTTGTGTCCGTACAATCCAACCAGAGCACGCTCACACAAAATGTTGATACGTCTGGGTATACCGCCACTGTAGCTATGAATTTTTCTAACAATTGCGTCGGGGAAAGGGTTGTTTGCTCCACTTAAACCTGCGACCTGCAAGCGATGCCCAATATAGGCGCGGGTTTCGGCAAGCGACAATGGATTTAAATGAAATCGGGCGGTAATGCGCTGAGATAACTGTCGCAGGCGCGGTTGAGCCAGCAGACGGTTAAGTTCGGGCTGTCCGACCAGAATGATTTGTAGAAGCTTTTCGGTGTTAGTTTCGAGGTTCGTCAACAGTCGTATCTGCTCCAACGCTTCTGGCGACAGCAGTTGTGCTTCGTCAATGAGAAGTACCGTATGACGATTGCGGCTGTGGTTTTCCAGCAGGTAGCGGTGCAGCGTGTCAGTCAACTTCTTGACACTGGGCGCAGCGCGGTCGTACTCAGCACCCAGTTCATCGCAGATCATCTGCAGCATCTCAGGTACTTCTGCCATAGGATTAAACACCATGGCAAGGTCAGTATGTTCCGGTAACTGCTCCAACAAAGAGCGAATAATGGTGGTTTTACCGGTTCCTACTTCACCGGTAAGCAGCACAAATCCGCCGCCTGTCACGCCATACAACAGATGCGCAAGCGCTTCTTTATGCTGCTCGCTCATGTACAGGTAGCGCGGGTTTACCGCAATTGAAAAAGCGGGCTCTTTTAATCCAAAATACTGGTGATACATGGCATCTGACCATCCCAACACGATGGCACGATCATACCTACTTTTAACCGCGAGTAAACAGGGCCATCGTTTCCACGTGGGAAGTGTGCGGAAACATCTCCATAATTCCGAGGCTTTGCAGGCTAAAGCCTGCGTCTGTCAAGCTGCGGGCATCCCGGGCCAGCGTTGAGGGATTACAAGATACATAAAGAATTCGCTTGGCCGCCGTGTGAGGCAACTGCTTGCATGCCTCCAGAGCACCGGCTCGTGGCGGATCCAGCAACACTGCAGCGAAATTTCCTATGCGCTTTTGCAGAGATTTAAGCGAGTGCTGCTCCAGGTCACATGCCATAAATTCGACGTTATCCAATTTATTAGCGACAGCATTCTCGCGGCCACGCGCAACCATGCTCGCAATGGCTTCAACCCCTACAACACGTCCTGCACGCTTTGCCAACGGCAGAGTAAAGTTACCAATCCCGCAAAACAAATCGACAACTGTCTCTGCCGCGCTTGGTGCCAACAGACGCATCGCCTGATCCACCATCGCCTGATTTACCTCGCAGTTGACTTGGGTAAAGTCCAGAGGGTGGAACGCAAGCTTTAACGCGCCGCATTCGAGCTCTAACGTGAGCCTCGGGTCGGTTGACGCTCCAGTGATTGTCGTTAAGCACTGATTGTCAGGGCTAAGCCAGAGCTTGCATTGAAACTCTCGCTCGAACGCTTGCAGCGCTTCTTGGGCATGCGCTTTGATCGGCCGGGTGTGACGCATTACCACACCGGTTTCACCCTCAGCTTGAATGAGCTCAATATGACTCACGGCTTTCAGGTCATATTTTTGCAGTAAGCTTCGCAGCGGCTGCAACAAACGCTGCATCGTTTTCGGCAATACCGGGCACTCACTAATATTAACCAATTGACTGTCGGCTTGGCGTCGAAACCCGAAACTCAACTTCCCGGCCTTATCAAACTTGACCGCCAGCCGGGCACGAGCGCGATAGTGCCAGGGCGCCATAACAATTGGCTTGAGCTGCTGAGACGGGGCGCGAACACCTGCTCGCGTCAACTGCTCAAGTACCGCATTGTGCTTTATCAGCAGCTGAGTCCCGGAGTCTGCGTGTTGTAACTGGCACCCTCCACATTGACCGAAGTGTTTGCAATATGGCGCAACCCGTTGCGGTGAAGGGGTTATGACGTTTATGGTACGCGCTTCACTATAGCGAGACTGACGATGGGTCCATTTTGCCTCTACCTGCTCGCCATCCAGAGCACCGCTAACAAATACTGCCTGCCCCTTATGCTTTGCTAAACCGCGACCATCATGAATATAGCCTTTGACATCGAGGCTGACGATTTCGCTGGAATTGGCCACCGGGCTGCGCTGAGGGCCACGGCGTGAGCGACGGGACTTCATGACGACGGGCTGAACAGACCGGAGGACAAATAGCGATCGCCCCGATCACAAATGATGGCGACAATAACCGCGTTTTCGACCGATTCGGCCAACTCCAGTGCCGCTGCAACCGCGCCGCCCGAGGAAACACCACAAAAAATGCCTTCTTGGCGCGCTAACTCACGCATAGTTTGCTCGGCACGCGCCTGCGACATACTGACAATTTTATCGACTCTCTGATCATCATAAATTGAAGGTTGATACGCTTTCGGCCAACGACGTATGCCTGGGATTGCTGAGCCCTCTTCTGGTTGCAGCCCGACAATTTGCACCGCTGGGTTCTGCTCCTTAAAAAAGCGCGAGCAACCCATAATCGTACCGGTGGTGCCCATAGAGCTCACGAAATGTGTAATGCCACCATTGGTCTGCTGCCAAATTTCAGGCCCTGTACCGCGGTAATGAGCTTCGGGATTGTCGCTATTGGCGAATTGATCCAGCACCTTACCTTTGCCCTCAGCTTGCATCCTGAGCGCCAGATCACGAGCCCCTTCCATCCCCTCTTCTTTACTCACCAAGATGAGCTCAGCGCCATAGGCGGCCATAGAGGCTTTGCGTTCGTCCGTACTGTTATCGGGCATAATCAGCGTAATCGGATAGCCTTTGATGGCAGCGACCATAGCCAGCGCTATACCTGTGTTCCCGCTGGTGGCCTCAATCAGGCGGTCGCCAGGGCTGATATCTGCACGCGCCTCCGCCCGCTCAATCATCGACAGTGCGGGGCGATCTTTGACCGAGCCTGCGGGGTTATTACCCTCTAGCTTTAACAGCAGAGTATTGGTGCTAGAGGCCGGTAGCAGGCGCTGCGCCCGGACAAGCGGTGTATTGCCTACATAAGCATCAATGGTAGGGAAATCCATGTAAACCTCTAGTGACTTGCAGCCCAGCGCAAAAGGCGACTATTCTAAGGAGCCACACGAGAAGTAGCAATTACTCCGTGATAATCTGACGAAAGCGCAATAAATGAAGACCACTAGTGTTAAAACAGAAGTCTGGAGGTTAATTCTCCTACCCGCAATAAGTATCATTCTTTTGCTCTCGGGGACTTTGACCTTTTTGTTTGTCAGTAAGTTAGACAGTTTTATTGACCAGCGCGGCCGTTTACTGGCAGAAAAAACGTCGCATCTCGCGCATATCGCACTGTCTGCAAACGACCCTGTACTGCTCGATGCACTGGTTAAAGCAACCCTAGAGGAGCCACTGGTACGGGCAATCCATGTCTATGACGGAGCCAACAAACAAAATTACCATGTTGGGCCACGCTTCTTAGCGGCTAAGCCCGGCAGCACAGTACCCAATGGCCCAGGCCACGAAGTACAGACAACAGATTCAACCCGCTATCACCACCCTATTGTCAACCGCAATGGCCAGCTGGAGATGGGCTGGCTGGAAATAGAACTACTGCTTTCTTCTTATTGGATTACCGTTTATCAAATGCTATTGATTGTTGTATTAGCAGCCATGGCATGCCTGCTGTTGGCGGGATATCTAGCGGTTAAACTGAACGCCAACATTACCCATCCGCTCAACCTAATACGCTCAACAGTCGAAAAATTAAGTGCGGGCCAACTGAATGCTCGCGTCAATGGCAGCTTCGCTTATGAATTTGAATGCCTGGGTGCGGCGGTCAACCAAATGGCAAGCGCACAGGAAGAAGCTCAGGGAGATATGCAAAATCACATTGAGCAATCAATGGAGGATTTGCGCGAAACCCTGGAAACTATTGAAGTGCAAAATATCGAGCTGGACATGGCTCGAAAAGAAGCATTGGCCGCGAGTCAAATAAAATCAGAATTCTTGGCTAACACCAGTCACGAAATTCGAACTCCGCTCAATGGTATTATAGGCTTTACCAATCTCGCTCTAAAGACGTCGCTCGATGAAAAGCAGCGCGGCTATATACAAACTATACATGATTCAGCTCACAACCTACTTACCGTCATAAATGACATTTTAGATTTCTCTAAAATTGAATCCGGTAAATTGGTACTCGACTACGCCCCGCTACCGCTGCGCCAGGTCGTTGAAGCCGCGGTGGAAACGCTAGCACTTGATGCTTCAGAAAAGGGCCTGCAAATAGTCACCGTCATTGACAATAACATTCCACCACAGCTGATGGGAGACCCACTTCGTTTCAGCCAAATCTTGTCAAATCTTCTCGGTAATGCCGTGAAGTTTAGCGAGCGCGGAACGATCAGTCTTGAGTTTAACCTTGTACACTTTGAAGAAAATCAAGTAACGCTAAAAGGCATAGTCAGTGACGAGGGTATCGGATTAACGCAAGAGCAAAAAACTCAACTGTTTTCTGCATTCGCTCAAGCCGACACCTCTATTTCGCGCGAATATGGTGGCACCGGCCTCGGCCTCGCTATTTGCAAAGGGCTGGTCAATAGAATGCAGGGCGAAATAGGCGTTGAGAGTGAAGCTGATCAGGGCGCTAGCTTCTGGTTCACGCTAACCTTAGGAGTAGACCCGCACTATCTGCCCTTAGATCACGCCCGTCTGCTGAACACGACAGCGCTGGTGTGTAGTGAGAACGACGCTGCTTACCGACAATTACAGTCGTTGCTGGAAAGCTGGCAGGGCCAGTGCAAGAGAGTGGCCTCTATACACGATATTTTCCCGACTTTACGCAGTGAACGAACACAGGGAAATACTTATCAACTACTCATTCTCGATATTTCCCCCGGCGAGAGAAGATTACCGCCGGCGCTATTGGCCAACTTAGCGGAACAACTCTCACTAGAATTTAACAGCAAAGTTGTGGTGTGCTGCATTGCGTCGCAACGCAATGTATTCAATCAACATGCCGAGAATCACTCGATCCCTTTCGTTTTAAAGCCAGTTCATGCAGAACAGCTACTTGAGACTATCAGTCAAAGTTTGGGCCTTCACTTAAGCCACAAACCGACCACTGATACCACCGACCGCTCTAGCATTAATGTACTGCTGGTCGATGACAATGAAGCAAATCTGCAACTCACCACAGAATTTTTAAACGATCTTGGAGTGAGCGTCAGCCAAGCCGTTAGTGGCGCCCAGGCACTTGAGCTGCTTGATCGTAGCGATTTCGATATTATTTTTATGGACATACAAATGCCAGGTATGGATGGTATGGAAACCACTCGCCGTATTCGGAATAAAGAACAAGACCAAAACGGGCGCAAGCGCACGCCCATTGTTGCCTTGACGGCCCATACCGTTACCGAACAAAAAACCGCTTTACTCATCGCTGGAATGGATGATTGTATTCGCAAACCGGTTACAGAGGATCAACTGGAGCATATGTTAAGCCGGTGGACGGGAATGCCGAGTCAGCTACTTTTCAGTACTTGCGCACCGGGTTCCAGCGATACCCTGTCGAATGACCCAAGCAGCCCCGTCAACTTGCCGCAATGCTTATCACTGGCAAATCATAAAGCTGATTTGGCGCGAGATATGCTAAGCATGCTCATTGGGTCACTGGAGGAAGAAAAACTGGCTATCAATCAAGCTTATCAACATAAAAACTGGGAACAACTTCAAGAGTTAATTCACAAACTCTACGGCAGCTGCTGCTATACAGGCGTACCGCATCTTCGCAGCTTATCGGGACTACTCGACAAGTTACTGCAAGCGGGTCAGACCGATAACTTAGATGCCGAGCTCGTCACACTCAATAAAGCCATCGATCACATTCTCGAGTGGAGTCAGAATCAGGATATTGCCCAGACATTCGACAGCATCATCGAAGCTGAGACAAGTGCATAGCGCAATAGTTTGAGCTGAGCCAATATCGAATTATCCGGCGAAAGGGTATTTCAAGGCTAGCAGGCAATTGCAAAACCTCTTATGTATGTGCTCAGGCTTTCACGCTGATTCGTAATCTAGGCACTAATTTGAAGGTGTGTGCCCCCCCCATCAAAAAGTGGCAACGACGAGTACGGGCCAGCCTGCTAGGTAAAAAGCTGTCTCGACTGCAGTGGTTTACTACCCAGCAATGGATGCAACAGTTGCCGATGAACTGTTTTCGCGAGTCGTTTGACACTGTCACTATGCCACTCGCCTGCCGCCACTTGCAGAATCAACTTGCCTTCGAATGCTTCGCTCGCAGTGCCTGTCGCAACGCGAACAAAGCCCGACTCAACATCTAGCCGGTACATTTCATTTTCACAAATCGGTTTATCGCTGTTCGCTTGCTGCTGCCAACTAATGTTAACGCCTAAATCTGTGAGCAGCCTGGATTCAAATTGACGCAATATAACTTCAACGTCCGCGCCTTGGTCAAGTGCGTTGAGCGACCATTGATAATCGCTGAAAACGGCGGGGTGAGAATCCCACTCAGGCAGCAATCGCACAATGAGTTCGTTGACGTACATTCCAGAATAAAGCGTTCGCCCCTGAAGGACTATGGTATTTTGTTGCCACTCGAAATGACTCACCAACTTAAGTGAGGCCTTACCTTGCAGCGTAATCAATAACGGGGTAAATGGAATTAGGGGGGTCTTGCTTTTTTTCCTGGAAGTTTGGCGCTGGCCTCTGACAACGCCTGACACTATGCCATGATTCTCTGTAAAAAAAGTCGCAATAAGGCTTGTGTCACGATAAGGTCTTGAATGAATAACGAACGCCGGCTCAAATTCAATGCGCTGCATAGAGGCTTAAACCCGTTAGGCTTACTTACCGATCAAGTTATACATCGTCATAACCAAGGCTTCGCAATGCCCGCTCGTCGTCAGACCAGCCAGACTTTACTTTCACCCACAGTCGCAACATAACCTTATTGTCGATCAAAACTTCAATATCTTCTCGAGCCTGCTGACCTATTTGCTTGATTCGGTCACCTTTATTACCAATTAAAATTCGTTTTTGACCGTCTCGCTCCACTAAAATCAGGGCGCCAATATGCAGTGTTTTACCATCATGGCGATACTCCTCAATCTCAACCGCCATTTGATGAGGGAGTTCATCGCCTAGCTGTCGCGTTATTTTCTCGCGAATAATCTCAGCCACCATAAAACGGGCGGAACGGTCGGTAAACTGATCTTCTTCATAAAAATGCTGACTTACAGGCAAATAATTTAAGATTAAACTATGCAGCCTGTCTAAATTTGTACCGCGCAGAGCAGAAAGAGGGACAATTTCATCGGCATTTATCCGTTCCGAGAGTGCCTGTAAATGAGGTAATAGCGTATTCTTATCGTCGATTTGATCAACTTTATTAACTGCCAGCACCACAGGTGAAGAGCTGGACTCGAGCTGGCGAGCAACCATTTCATCCTCTTCTGTCCAGTTCAGCCGGTCTACCACAAACACGATGAGATCAACGTCTTTCATCGCAGACCCAGCGGCTCTGTTCATATACCGATTAATAGCCTTGGGCTGATTTTTATGCAGCCCTGGGGTGTCGACAAATACTATTTGGTCGCGACCCTCAGTCTTAATACCAGTAACATTATTGCGCGTAGTCTGAGGTTTGCGTGAGGTGATACTCACTTTTTGACCCAGCATGTGATTGAGCAGTGTAGATTTTCCTACATTCGGCCTGCCCACAATTGCGACAAACCCACAGCGTGTATCAACTTGAGATGTGTCAACCATACTAGCTCTCCACCCCTAATTTCTGTAAAGCCTGTGCCGCAGATTTTTTTTCTGCCACACGTCGGCTACTGGCGGTTGCTGTTTCAGGCTCGTGTAACAAGCTCACATGGCACTCCACGGTAAAGGTTTGAGCATGAGCATCACCCTCAATATCAACTACCCTATAATCCGGCAGCGGTTCTTTGCGACTTTGTAAGAATTCTTGCAGGGAGGTTTTCGCGTCCTTGGCAGGGCTTTTTAAGCTAAGCTTGGCGAGACGTGTTTTATACCACTGAAGTACACACTGACGACACGTGTTAAAGTCACTGTCGATATAGATGGCACCGATTATCGCCTCGACCGCATCGGCGAGTATGGAGTCTCGACGCTGGCCGCCGCTCTTCATTTCCCCTTCGCCCAGCTTTAAACATGGACCAAGATCAAATTCCTTGGCCAACTCGGCCAATGTCTCACCCTTAACCATCTGCGCTCGCAAGCGGCTGAGCTGCCCCTCACGCGCCGCCTCGAACTGATCAAACAGTGCCCGGGCGATTATAAAATTTAAAATCGAGTCGCCTAAAAATTCCAGGCGTTCATTATTAGTTGCACCGACACTGCGGTGGCTCAATGCCAAGGTAAACAGGGTTGAATCTTTAAACTCGTAATTGAGCTTGGATTGCAACCTAGATAGTGCAATATCATTCACTCTCTAATAATTCCTCAGGAGGATCGCAACACAAATCAGGGGCGCTTGTATCGAGTACATTAAAAAAACTCATAACGACATCAATATTCGCCAATAAGGGCACGCGAACTTCATACCGGTTAATGACTAGCATCCCTCTACTTGTGGATTGAAACTCAAGCTCTTTCGCTCCCGGTGAGCGAACATTGTTAATCGAATAATAGCTATTCAAACTACGGGAGATTTCAGATTTGCGCATATTCTTCAGATTACCCGCATTCTGCTGAGCGACAGACTTCAGACCTGTGGTTATGTAATAGTTTTCTGCGTATACGGGCGCCATTTTGGCAACGCATAAACCAAAGAATCCAACTACCGTCAACAACACCAGCCACGAAATAGCGGAAAGTCCACGTTGTGCTTTAAAAGTGCTCATAATCCCACCCCAATATTAAATGAGAAGCTGTGTGTGCCAGTATATAAGTAGCCTAACGTTATTAACAATAGATCACTCTATGGTGCCGGCCCGGTCGAAGCTTGGCAGGCTAAACAACGAATCCCAGTGCATCCATACGGCAACAGCTTTACCGACTATATGGTCTTCCGGTACAAACGGATCATCCCAGCCACGGCTGTCAAAGCTGTTGTCGCGATTATCCCCTATCATAAAGTAATGCCCTTGCGGTACGCGCCAGGCACCTCGGCGGCTAAACTGGCCGGGACGAATGTATTTGCGGGAGGTAAACTCGTGTTCACCCAATGTTTCTCGCACTAAACGATACTGAGGCGCCCCGGCCGGCAGGGCCGCTTGCAGCTGCTCAGGCACAGGCTCACCATTAATAAACAATTGGTGGCTTTCATAGCGAATCAAGTCACCCGGTAGGCCCACCACGCGCTTGATATAGTAGGTATCGGGGAGATGTGGAGGGAAAAACACCATTACATCACCTCGCTCCGGATCGTTTATATCTATTATTTTTTTATTGATAACCGGCAGCCGAATACCATAGGTATACTTGTTCACCAATATAAAGTCGCCAATATCGAGAGTTGGCTCCATTGAACCTGACGGGATCTGAAAAGGTTCTGCGATAAAAGAGCGCAGTACGAATACAATCAAGAGAACAGGAAAGAACGACTTGCTGTACTCGACAATGACCGGCTCACGTTCGGCCTGATCCATTGCCAGGTTATACAGGTCTCGATCTTTGCTATGCGCAGACGATACGTCACGCTCCTTAAACTGGGACTCTACTGCGTCAATCTTGCGCTGTCGGGGCCCCGCCAACACCAACAAATCAAACAACCACACCAGTCCGGTAAAAAACACCCCTATCGTTAGAATAAGGGGTAAATTAATATTTTCCATGTACTATGCCTTGCAATCCGGTTACAGGTTAGCTATCCACTTGCAGAACGGCCAAAAACGCAGACTGCGGAATTTCAACATTTCCCACCTGCTTCATGCGTTTCTTACCTTCTTTTTGCTTTTGCAGCAGTTTCTTTTTACGGCTGGCATCACCACCGTAGCATTTTGCCGTCACGTTTTTACGCAAAGCTTTAACCGTAGTGCGAGCAATAACACTGCCACCAATGGCCGCTTGAATCGCCACGTCAAACATTTGCCGCGGAATTAATTCTTTCATTTTTTCCGTTAAATTACGCCCAATACTCTGCGAGTGATCGCGGTGCACAATGAGCGCCAGGGCATCAACACGGTCACCGTTGATTAATACATCCAGACGCACCAGATTGGCGGCTTCAAAGCGGGAAAAACTATAATCTAAAGATGCAAAACCACGACTAACCGACTTTAAACGATCAAAAAAGTCCAACACCACCTCGTTCATTGGCATGTCATAGCGAACTGATACCTGGTTTCCCATGTAATGCATATCCCGCTGTACACCGCGCTTTTCCACACACAGAGTAATTACCGCGCCCAAGTGTTCTTGCGGAACCAAAATGCTCGCCTCAACAATAGGCTCGCGCATTTCTTCAATAATGCCGGTGTCGGGTAACGAGGATGGGTTATCCACATAAATGGTTTCACCTTTCGTGGTAAGCACCTCGTAAACCACCGTCGGCGCAGTGGTTATCAAATCCAGGTCATATTCTCGCTCGAGCCGCTCCTGAATAATCTCCATGTGCAGCATGCCGAGAAAGCCACAACGAAAACCAAACCCAAGTGCGTCTGAACTCTCTGGCTCAAAGAATAATGAGGCATCGTTCAAAGTCAGCTTTTGCAGCGCCTCCCTGAAGTTTTCAAAATCATCAGAACTTACCGGAAACATGCCGGCATACACTTGCGGTTTCACTTTTTGGAAACCCGGCAGTGCCTCTACGGTCATATCGCCAGCGGCAATCAAGGTATCCCCCACCGGGGCTCCTTGAATATCTTTAATACCGGCAACAATAAAGCCTACTTCACCCGCCTTTAGTTCTTTAAGCTTGTGCAGCTTCGGGTTAAACACACCGACGCTGTCCACGACATGTGATTTGCCGATAGATTTAGTAACAATCTTATCTTTAACTTTCAATGTGCCCTGCTTCACCCGCACTAACGACACAACGCCCAAATAGTTATCAAACCAAGAATCAATAATGAGCGCTTGCAATGGAGCGTCGACATCTCCCACGGGCGGCGGTACTAATTTAACAAGCTCTTCCAAAACATCTTCAATACCCAAGCCAGATTTGGCACTGCAACGAACGGCCTCCGTAGCGTCAATACCGATGATGTCTTCAATTTCCTGGGCGACGCGCTCAGGGTCAGCTTGCGGCAAATCCATTTTATTGAGTACCGGAATTACTTCCAGCCCTTGCTCAATTGCGGTATAGCAGTTGGCTACGGATTGGGCCTCGACGCCCTGTCCGGCATCCACCACCAACAACGCACCTTCACAGGCAGCCAGAGAACGCGACACTTCATAGGAAAAATCAACATGCCCGGGCGTGTCGATAAAATTGAGCTGGTAGGTTTCACCATCGCGCGCCTTATAGCTCAAAGTAACACTCTGGGCCTTAATGGTAATTCCACGCTCACGCTCAATGTCCATGGAGTCCAAAACTTGTTGAGCCATTTCCCGGTCGGTTAAACCGCCACACAAATGGATAAACCGGTCGGCGATCGTGGACTTACCATGATCGATATGAGCGATAATAGAGAAGTTTCGTATATGCTTGATTTCTTTGGGGTTAATACTGTCTGACATTCGATCTCAACTCATATGTGCGCTTGCCTCAAGCGCACAAAAGATAGGGGTTCCGGCGCGATTTAATGGCCGACTGGTGGGCCTAATCGCCCCAAATTTAAAAGCCGCAAGTGTAGCTTATTTACTCTTTGGGTGCTATGAACTTAATCGTAATCCCGACAGCGATCGCACCACCAGGCAAGTTTTGCTAGAATCGCCCGCCCCATAGCCCCAAAATCAGGAACCCATGCCCATGCATAATGCCGCCTCAGCCACACTTACGCTGGCTCAAGAACTGATTAGCCGCCAGTCAGTCACCCCCGAGGACGCGGGCTGCCAAGCGCTGATGATCGAGCGACTAAAGGCGATTGGGTTTGAGATTTACCCGCTACGGTTTGGTGATGTCGATAATTTTTGGGCCGTACGGGGCAGCCAGGGTCCGCTATTGGCATTTGCCGGACACACAGACGTGGTACCCACGGGGCCCGAAACTCATTGGCAACACCCACCTTTTGAACCTGTTATCGACGACGGCTACCTCTGCGGGCGCGGGGCCGCCGATATGAAAGGGTCGCTGGCCTCTATGGTGGTTGCTTGCGAGGAGTTTGTTGCCGAGGTTCCGAATCACAATGGTCGCATTGCCTTTCTTATCACCAGCGATGAAGAGGGGCCAGCGGCCAACGGTACTGTGAAGGTCGTAGAGTGGCTGGAGCAACAGGGGGAAAAAATCGACTGGTGTATTGTCGGGGAACCATCTAGCACGGCAGTTCTGGGGGACATTATAAAGAACGGCCGCCGCGGATCACTCGGCGCTGAACTGACGGTTAAGGGGATTCAAGGCCATGTCGCCTACCCTCATTTGGCGGCAAACCCAATCCATCAGGTGGCACCTGCTCTGGCAGAACTAGCGTGCACCGAATGGGATCAAGGCAACGATTACTTTCCTGCAACCACCTTTCAGATATCGAATTTTAACTCAGGCACCGGCGCCACCAACGTCATTCCAGGCGAAGCGCATATTGTCTTTAACTTTAGATTTTCTACCGAAGTAACCGAAGCCGACTTGCGCCAACGCACAGAAAACGTTCTGCAAAAACACGGGCTAGAATACGATATACAGTGGAAGCTCAGCGGCCAACCGTTTCTCACCGAAAGAGGCACGTTAGTGGAGGCGGTCGTGAGCGCCGTAGCAAGCGCCACCGGCACGCAATCACAGCTATCGACAAGCGGCGGGACTTCCGATGGACGCTTTATTGCTCCAACCGGAGCACAGGTGGTAGAGCTCGGCCCGGTCAATGCAACCATCCACAAGGTGGATGAGCGAGTACGGGCAGAAGATTTAAACAAACTCACTCGTGTCTATTGCCAAACATTGCGCAACTTATTAGCGTAATGACGGCTCCTGCTAGGGCATTTGCAGCTTGATTACACGACGCTGCCCGCGAGCTAATTCTTGCTGAGCCCAGTGAAAGCGCGGAATAGTTTCCATCAGCCGCTGCTTGCTGCCATCCTCTTGTGCCCGCTCTAAGCCCAGCCTTAACCGCTCAGCTAATTCGGAGTTATCCTCTCTAACAAAAAAGTAAACATCATTGGGGTAATGCAGCAGTATCTCTGACTCAACCACTAAATTAAACTCTGGATAGAGGTTGGGCTCGGAGTGTATTTGGTACAGCCCGCGGGGAAAATAATCGAACCTATCTGCCGCCAACATTCTAAACAATAACTCATAGCGGGAAGACGATACATAAGGCAGGTCATTTTTCTTCAATACGGGCACCCCGGGCCACTGCGCCCCTATTCCGGCCACCATTTGCCTTAAGTCGTCAAGCGAATGAATATTATTGAAACGCGCTTGATCGCCATGTCGAACCAAGAACGCCCGGTACTCACTTAATTCACCCAACAAAGAGACGGGTATCATTCGCAGGCCCATATCCTCCGAACCGATTGAAGAGTGCCACATAACATCCACCGTGCCCTTTACAACCTGCGCCTTGAGACGGTCATCTGTGAGCATCACCTCAGGGATTTCAAGTGTATAAGGACCGTATTCGCTTACCGTTTTGTCAAGCGCAAGCTTTAACAATCGGGAGAAAAAGTAGGAATCATGATGCGGGTCTTCAGCCCCATACATGGGCACAACAAGTCTCTGCGAAGTACCAGCGCTAAGATTACTGGCCGTTAGAGCCAGCAACAGCCCGAGCAGCCAAACCACTAAGGCAGGCAATTTTGCCTGTGCCCGATATAATCGCATTATTTACGCACCTAACGTTTATGCAAAGGGGTAGCAGCCCCACATTGTTATCGATCGGCTTGCCCAACGTCTACTTTTATGGGCTTTTATCGTATAATACTAGCCTATAGCATATACGGCTGCCCACTCTCCTACGCTAACTTGACTCTCCCTTGAAACAATATATTTTATTTTTACGCAACAACTGGCCGCTTCTGGCTTTCGGTTTCACCAGCATTTTCTGGGGAAATTTTGGCCAATCATTTTTTGTCAGTTGGTACGGAGCCAGCATACAGGAGTCGCTGGGCTTAAGCGCCGCCGCATACGGCAGCCTTTACTCGGGCGGCACACTCGGCAGCGCCCTTACCATAATCGCGATAGGCGGCTTAATCGATAAATGGCCACTACAGCGCTTCACGGCCATTGTTGCCTGCGGCCTAATGCTCGCCTGTGTATTGATGATGGTGAGCGCCCATGCATTGACGTTACTAATCGCTTTCTATTTGCTGCGTCTTTGCGGTCAGGGGTTATTGCCTCATACCGCACAAACCACAATGGCTCGTTATTTCGACGCTGATAGAGGCAAGGCATTAAGCCTGTCATCCAGCGGAGTGCCAGTGGGCGAGGTTGTGCTACCGCTAGTGGCCGTCGCTTTGATTGCGGGAATTGGCTGGCGTGGCAGCTGGCTCGTGTTTGCCGCCAGTGTGCCGCTGCTATACCTACCGCTTAGCCTCTGGCTGTTGCGCCGTTCACCTCAAATTCAACAACCCAACACCCCTGCCAGTCGTGCCGGTACCGAAAAAGCCCAGGGCCGGCGCGAAATGCTTGGTGATTATCGGTTTTGGCTTGCCCTTCCCGCCGTGCTAACTCCGCCCTTTTTAGTCACGGGAGTATTCATTCAACAAGGCTTTATTTTGAATCAAAAAGGTTGGGACCCACTTTGGCTGGCCAGCTGTTTTATTGTCTATGGCATCGCCCATTGGCTGGCTGCGCTCCTGGCAGGGGTATTGATCGACCTGTTTAGCGCCCGCAAGTTGTTACCTTTTATGCTTACCCCACTCGTACTCGCCCTGCTGTCCTTGGTTTATCTCGACGGCAACTGGGTTGCGCCACTCTTTATGTGCTTGCTCGGCACCACCATTGGCATCGCAGGCCCGCTGACAGGCGCGCTATGGGCAGAGGTGTATGGCACAGAAAAACTTGGCTCTATCCGTTCCTTGATGACCGCATTTATGGTTCTTTCTACCGCGGTTTCACCGATATTGTTTGGCGCCTTGATTGATCGAGGGGCCAGCTTGCAGAGCCTATTCGGCACATCGGCTCTATGTGCCGTGCTTGCCAGCGTTGTCGTCATTTTTTCTTACCCGCGGCAAACGTTACCGGGCTAGCGTCAACCATCGGAATCAGCTTAAACTGAACCTAACGTAACCTATAGGGATTAACCTGTGCGTTTCACATCTCCATTGTGGATTGTTTTTCTACTGGGTCATTGGCTTGCCAGCGGGTTTGCCAGCTGGAACCTATTGGCCAGCGCTGACTTTGGCTACGCAAGTGCCTATCAAGTTCTCGACATTGACGAGCACATTGCCACCTACGGCCCACAAAACCGCTACCGGGACAATTTCGCTCTCACCGATAAAGACCAGCACCTGGAACTGTTTCACCAAATAAACATTGCGGTTCATCAACGGCCTGAGACGCTAGGTAATATTAAATATTACCCGTCGCAGGGAGCAAGTCAGACATTGTTAACCGAGCCCGAGGCTCTGCACTTAACCGATGTCGCCCTCCTGATCGATAAAGTCTATTGGCTCGGCTGGCTTGCCATCATTGCTTTCGCAATCAGTGCAACTGTGCTCTGGCAGCTCAACGCGCCATTGCCACGACCGCGCCGGGTGATTGGCAGTGTCCTCGGTGCTATTTTTGCTACGCTGGCACTCGTGTTAGTGGTTGGCCCCAAGAAAGTATTTTACTACCTACATACTTGGGTCTTTCCGCCCGAGCACCCTTGGTTTTTTTATTATCAGGATTCTCTAATGACGACCTTGATGAAAGCGCCGGATCTATTTGGTTTTATCGCCACGTTGTTACTCGGACTTTGGTTGATTATCTGGGCGTCATCACTCTACCTAATCATCCGACTCTGGCCCAGTACCCGATAAAGAGGTCACCATGATCATTAAAAACGAAATCGTTGATTTACCCACCGCCACAGGTACCATGCGAACTTACGTCTACCGCCCGGTGGAAGATGGGCAATACGCCACGGTTATTTTTTACTCAGAAATATTTCAACAAACAGCCCCGATAGCCCGCTCTGCGGCTATTATCGCCGGGCATGGTTTTGTTGTGCTAGTGCCTGAAGTCTTCCACGAACTGAACCCTGTCGGCACCGTATTAGCGTATGACGAAAAGGGGAAAGACAAAGGTAACCACGATAAATTTACCAAGCCCCTGGCCAGTCACGACAGTGATACCGAAGCGATGATTGACTTCGCCGACCAAGCCAGTTTCTGCAACGGTAAGATTGGCAGTATGGGGGTATGTATTGGCGGTCATCTGGCATTTAGAGCGGCGCTCAATCAACGCATTGGGGCGGCCGCCTGCTTATACGCCACAGACTTACACTCCAATACGCTGCCGGCCGATGATGCCGACCAAAGCCTGGCCAGAGCTGGCGATATCAACGGAGAATTATTAATGGTTTGGGGACGACAAGATCCGCATGTTCCCGACGCCAATCGGGCCGACATCAACCAGGCTCTGCGAGATTCAGGCTGTCTATTTAGTTGGCACGAAGTGAATGGCCAGCATGCTTTTATGCGCGACGAGGGAGTGCGCTACGATCCAGAGCTCGCACTAAACTGCTATCGCTTATCGGTAGATTTGTTCCGCAGGGCATTGGCGTAAAGTTGACCAGGAGCCATTTGGAGGACGAACATGTCCGATGGCCCTTAGTAAGTGCAACGGGTTAACTCTCGGATTTCAACAGGCGGAGCTTGTCGCGCACATTCATCAGTATTTGGCCATAGTGGTTAGTACCACGCTTATCGCGGCCGCAGCCCCAGAAGTAATCAAATTGACTGTCCTCAACGAGCATCTGTTCTTGCGTGGCTAATAGTAAGCTGGCAATTTCCGGGTGGGTTCGCATTTTTATATAAACCGCTCGCGTCATCACGGTCAATTCGACTTGCTTCCAATCTGGTCGTTTTTTCTTAAACCAGCCCCCACCTACTTTACGAGCCTGTCGTGCAGTCTTTGCAGCTTTCACAGCGTCTTTATCGGACGCATTGTCGAACTTCATCGCCTGATAATAATGCTCAACGGTGGGCCAGTATTCGCCATCGAGCTCAAAACCATGCTCGGACACACGGCTCCATCCGTTCGCGACATCATCCATTGAAAAATAATGGGCATCTTCTTTGGCGCTGATGAATAAACTCATACTAGGCTTACACTCTCATTAAATTACAAACTACCCGCTTTGCGAGCGGAACTGCTTACGGCGCTGTCAATCTAAAAGCGATATAAGCATCGAAAGAAGGGGTACCCATTTTGCCACCACCAGTGGCCAGAACGACATATTGCTCACCGCCAATGCGATAAGTAGCAGGGGTGGCATAACCGCCCGCCGGCAGTTTAGTTTGCCATAATAGTTGCCCTGTGTGGCGATTGAAGGCGCGCAACATTTCATCCCGGGTTGCAGCAATAAAGACTAAATCGCCTGCTGTTACTAACGGACCGCCATAGTTTTCCGCACCTGAGCCCAACGGTGCATCGGGCATTTGTCCCAGCGGCACTTGCCAAAGGTACTCACCCGAGTTTAAGTCAATCGCACTCAAGGTTCCCCAGGGGGGTGTGGTCGCAGGATTGCCCCGGGCATCCACCAGCCGGTGATAGCCATTAAATTTGTAGGGTACCTGCTTGCCGTGAGATGCCGTCGATTCCTTCTGTTCGACACTATTGGGCTGCCAATTCATGGGCTCATTTTGCCACAAATAGGTCAGCAACTGCTGCAGCTGTTGGTCATTTAGCATGGTATTCGCGGGCATAAACCCGCGCCCCGCGCGTACCAAACTAGCCACATCTTGCGCAGCATAGCGTTCGTGCAATCCACCCAGCGCAGGGGAGCGCTCATCACCTTGCCTATCCTTACCATGACAAGCCGAACAGTGAGCGCGATAGACATCCTGACCGCCTTGCACCTCGGTATCCAGCATAGAGAGAGACGCCACCCAGGGCATTTCATTGGCGTTTACGTAGATAACTCCGTCCGGGCTTGTGGCAGCCCCACCCCACTCTGCGCCACCATCGAATCCCGGAAACATAACAACACCCTTTTCATCGAAAGGAATAAATGGTTTGCCCATAGTCAATTTTGATACCTGTTCACGAATAGAGTTGCCGTCGGAATCACGCACGTCCCGAATATCTTTCATGCTCAGTGTCTGCCGGGTAAAGGGGGCGGGTTTTAGCGGTACAGGTTGAGTGAGCCAGGCTTTTTCACCGGCCAGGTCCGACTTTGGAACAAGCCTTTCTTCGATGGGAAACAGGGACTCCCCGGTCAACCGATCAAATACAAATAACCAACCAGATTTTGTCACCTGAGCGACGGCATCAATGGTTTTGCCGTGATGCTCCACTTGCAGTAAATTTGGCGGTGCCGGTAGATCCTTGTCCCAAATATCGTGATGTACCGTTTGAAAGTGCCACAACCGCTCACCGGTTGCAGCATTAAGCGCTAGCAGAGAATTAGCAAATAGGTTTTTACCGACTCGATCACCGCCCCAGAAATCGAACGCCGCGGAGCCTGTGGGAATAAAAACCATACCTCGCTCTTCATCTAAGCTCATACCCGCCCAACTGTTGGCGCCGCCGGCATACTGATAAGCCTGCTTAGGCCAGGTGTCATAGCCGAACTCGCCAGGCTGGGGAATGGTGTGGAAAATCCAGGCTAGTTCCCCGGTACGAACGTTGTACGCTCGTATGTGGCCTGGGGCTGCGCCCGCGCCTTCACCCACACGGGTACCTTGTATAAGAAGGTCTTTGTAGACAACTCCGGGGGTGGTCGCGCCGACAAACACTGAGCTGGCATCGCGACCGAGACCTTTGCGCAAGTCGACACTACCCTGTTCGCCGAAGCTCTTAACTAAGCCACCATCGGTGGCGTTTATCGCATGCAACTTGGAGCCAATAACCACAAATAAACGCTGGTCATCACCATCGCGCCAATAAGCTAAACCGCGCGCATTCCCCAGCGATCTTGCGGCACTTTCATCATCCACCAAGGTGCCGTGTTGGGCCGGATCGAACTGCCAGAGTTTACGGCCCGATGTGGCATCGAGCGCGAAAACATTAATGCGCGGCGTCAGGCCGTAGAGTACACCGTCAATCACCAACGGATTGGTTTGAATCTGCGCTTGGGTTTCGCTCCACAGACCACCTGTACGATATATCCAGGCCACCTCCAACCGATTCACATTATTCGTATTGATTTGATCGAGTGCGGAATATTGGCTGCTGGACTTATCGCCTAAATATACGGGCCAGTCCACATCAGGCAGTGATGCAGCAGCCCGGGAATGAGTAGGCGCAGCAATGATCGCGACCCATAGGCTGAGTATTGCCAAGCACTCGCCACAACTGACTCTTTTTTCCATAGTAAGTATCACTCCCGTTATTTTTATGGCTCTCGTTTTCAAAGTGTGACATCACCCAAGTGAACTGTGCTGTGAGTGTTGTTCTCACCTACCAGATGGTTTTTACCAAGTGCGTTAATCACACAGCTATCAAGAACTACACGACAACATGGAGCATCCGGGTTTTACTCTGGCCCATTCAGGCCTTTTTGCCGCATAACAGTCAAACTCAGGCTGATCGTCATAGGGGTTTCTCAGACAATTCAGTAAACGATTCACTTCGCTATAGTCACCCTGCTCCGCCTGCTCAATCGCCACTTGCGCCAGATAATTGCGCAGCACGTATTTTGGGTTTACCGAGTCCATACGCGCCTTGCGATCCCTTTCGGATTCCCCGGCCAAGCTCAATGACTCCTGAGTACGCCGCAAATAGCGGGTAATCCACTCACAAGTTTGCTGGCGCACCGCGCTGGGAACATCAACGTAATAGGCATCATGCAGCGGGGATAGGCTGGCCCAGTCGACACCGGTTGCGAGCAACGGCACGTCAATTTGAGACAATCTGCGAAAAAAGAGGGTCATGTCCGTTTCAGTTTGCTGGAGTAAGGTCAATAAGTCTTCGATTAAATGGCCATCTTCATCGCGGTATTGGGCCAAACCCAGCTTGGCGGCCATATCTGCGCTACGGGTATCGGCAAATACCTCGCTATAACGTTCGAGGGCATCCTCCAGCGGCTTTGCTTCGCCTACCAAGGGGTAGATTGCATTTGCCAGCCTGACTAGATTCCACAGGCCTATGTTTGGCTGCGCGCCATAGCAATAGCGGCGGCCCTCGGCATCTGTGGTGTTTGGGGTCCAGTTTGGATCGTACCCTTCGAGCCAGCCGTAAGGCCCGTAATCAATGGTATCCCCAATGATGGATAGGTTATCGGTATTCATGACACCGTGAACAAAGCCTACCCGCATCCAGTCGGCCATCAAGCGTGCGGTACGCTCAACAATCTCAGTAAACCACCGAACATACGTATCACAACCTATTTCACCGTCCATTAGCTGTGGATAGTGCTCGGTAATGGTGTAATCCGCCAATTGCTTAAGCAGAGCCTGCTCGCCGCGATGGGCAAAGATTTCAAACGACCCAAAACGTACAAACGACTTCGCCACACGGCACACGACGGCCCCGGGTTCCCGCTGTGGGTGCCCGTCATAGAACATATCACGAGTCACCGACTCGCCGGTGAGCACCAAACTGAGGGCCCTTGTGGTGGACACGCCCAAATGATGCATGGCTTCGCTGCATAAAAACTCGCGCACCGAGGAGCGCAGCACCGCCAATCCGTCCGCATGGCGCGAATACGGGGTTCGTCCCGCGCCTTTAAGCTGTAACGACCAGAGCGTATCCGCGGCGCTCACTTCGCCTAGATTAATTGCGCGCCCATCCCCCAGCTGTCCCGCCCAGTGACCGAACTGGTGACCGCCATAGCACATGGCGTAGGGTTGCATATCCGGCAGTAGCGTTCGGCCAGAAAATACATGACTGAACGCCTCTGATTCGCACTGTTGTGCAGGCAGGCCCAGCAGTTGGGCAACCTCGGCAGCGTAAACCACAAGCTTGGGAGCCTTAGCCGGTCGTGGTATTGCATCGCTATAACAGGCCCCCAGCACCTCGCGGGAGCTGTGATCACCGCTGTGATCGCCCGGTAGGGTGTCGGCAAAGCGATTTTGTATGGGCAGGCTTTTCGCCAACTGGGCAAGTTCTCGATCTAGCATATGGCCCCGTGGTAGTTGCATGTGCGGGCATTGTAGCACCTTGCCGGGATTGGCTTTGGCATGAAAATCTTCCAAAACGGTGCTTGACGGCGCCCGGTTTCAAACTTAACCTAACCGGCCTTTTTACTGTTTCGGCTGACCAATTTATGACATATTGCGTTGCTATTACCATGGACGCTGGCCTGATATTCTGTTCTGACTCCCGCACCAACGCTGGAGTTGATCAAGTCAGCACATACAGCAAAATGTTCCATTACAAGGTATCCGGTGAGCGTGAATTCGTCGTGTTATCAGCGGGCAACCTGGCCACCACTCAGGCTGTCGTGTCGCAAATTAAACGAGACATCCGCGATGATGCCTCTACCAGCCTCAAAAACTTGCCTGATATTAGCGAAGCCGCGAGCTATCTCGGCGAGATTAGCCGACAAGAGCAAGAAAAACATTCCGGTGGTGGCGGTCCCAATGCCGGCGCGAGCTTCGAAGCAAGTTTTATTCTGGGCGGCCAGGTCGAGGGAGACAAGCCCCGATTGGCCATGGTCTACCCCCAAGGCAACCATATCACCACATCAAAAGACACCCCATATCTGCAAATTGGCGAAAGCAAATACGGCAAACCGATTCTTGATCGCATTCTGAGCCGTACCACCTCACTGGAGGACGCGTCACGTTGCGCCCTGGTTTCGATGGACTCCACCATGCGCAGTAACTTAACAGTCGGCCCACCGATAGAGCTGGCGGTATACGCTACCGACAGCTTTAATTTGACCCGATTCCGCTTTGACGATGACGATGAATATTTGCGCGAACTGAAAAAAGCGTGGGATCAGTATCTTATTGAAGCCTTTGACCGGTTGCCACCATTGCAGTGGTCTGATGCTCAATCACCCGATGAATCAGCTTGAGCTTCTCGGTAATCTTTGGCGTGATAACAAACGGGTAGGCGTCGGGTAACCCCATACTTCTATTCAGCGCATTGAGCTTTACCGACAAAGCCAGCCACTGCTCGATCGCTTCGCCAGCATCGACCCGGCCATTCTTTTGCAGCGGTTCTACCAGCTTGAAGTGAATGGCGGTGTCCAGCGTATCAAGAATGTGTAGATAGTGCGCCCAAGTTTCTGCCCAATCCTCAAGCGGGTGCGATTGTGCGTATGAACTGATATACGCCGACTGCCAATTTTCCATCTGGGGTTGCTGATAGTGCGCCTTCAGCGCTTGCTGATAATCCAGTTGAGGGTTACCAAACAACGCTTCGAACGGAGCACGCCAAGATGTTCTGGCCACCAACATTTCATAGTAGTAATGACCTATCTCGTGACGAAAATGGCCCAAAATTGTACGGTAATGCTCCCCTAGCTCCTCTTTCACTCGCTCCCGGTAGGCGTCGTCAGCTTCCGCTAGATTGATGGTAATCAATCCGCTGCTGTGTCCGGTAGCAACGAAACTCTCTGCATAATTAGGATTAGTGCGGGCATCCTCTAAAAACGCAAACGCCAAACGCACCGGAGCGTGCTTGTCGCTTTGAATCGGCAAACCCAAACTAAGCAATGAGTAGATTAAGTGCCTTTTGGCCGCCTCCAACTTGCTCCAGCGATTGATATTTTCCGCCGACACCAGGTCGGGAACGGTTTTGTTGAGTCGACATGATAAACAGTAGCGATTTTTTGAGCCCTTTTTAACCAACCAGTTACACGCGTTAAAGTCGTAATAGTTTTGACAATAATTAAAGTCTTCGCCGCTGTCGCTGCGTAACCAACCATCCGTTTTCGGGAAAGCTCGCATAATCAACAGATTGGGATCGAAGCCAAGTCGGCGCTCACAACTTAAACACCGATTGTTAAAAAAGAATATGCGATTGCCACACTCGCATTGAAAGTCTTTCACTGAGTCACCTGAACCTGCGGCAAAAACCAAGTATCCGCAATTTCTGAATGAACTTCACCTATACTCGATTGAATCGAGTCGATGTACTCGTGTAAGCCTGATTCGATCAGCTGAAGGATATCCGCTGTCTTTAACTGTCTGCGAACACTCGCCAATACACGTTGGGCATTGTCGCTGTTGGGCAACCGATCAAATGCCTCGCTAAGCTCACTCAGGCAGTGTGCAACAGACCGGGGAAATAGAGAATCTTGCACCAAAAACATCACTACATCTTCGGCATTAACGCGGTCCAATACATGTTGGCGGTACATTTGATAGCCACTTAACGACCGCAACACGCTCATCCACAAAATGTTTTCGAATGGCTCATTGGCTTCAGTTTCCTCTAGCGCTTTGGTCAGTATGCGGCTAGTGCCCACATCAACAATACGCGAGGTCATATCGGCCCGCTCTAAATTTCGGCCGAGCCGAAGAAAACTATAGGCATCGTTATGGCTCATACAACCGGCCAGCATACCGGTAAATTGCTGGACCTTTTCAATAACCTCTTCCAGTAACGCCTGCCGTTCACCTCGGGCGGCCCCTTTAGGGAACCGATCTTTGAGATAAAGGTACAAGTCATTGACTAGCGTATACACCTCCGAGGGCAGAATTTCGCGGGTAATTCGCGCATTCTCCCGAGCGTAGGTGATGGAGCTCATCAACGAGCTCGGGTTATTCATATCGGCCAATAAAAACCGCATGACGGCACGCTCATCGGCGCTGTCCAAATCTCGCCGATAAAAATCACTGCCACCACTAATATCTACTAACGTGCCCCAGCCGACACTGACACCACGGGGCAAATCCAGCAACAACTTGGTGTTAACGTCAACCAGTCGCGCAACGTTTTCACAGCGCTCCATATAACGTCCCATCCAATACACTCGCTCGGCGACTCGTGACAGCATTACTTATCCTCCTCGGCAACGATCCAGGTGTCTTGACTACCACCGCCCTGACTGGAATTTACCACGTATGACCCTTTGCGCATGGCAACGCGGGTTAAACCCCCAGCGGTTACACTACTGGTGCGCCCCTGTAACACAAAAGGGCGAAGATCCACATGCCTGGGCTCAGCGTTTTTGCTATCAATAATCGGATTAGTGGATAACGCAATTAAGGGCTGCGCCATATAGTTTCGAGGGGACGCTTTTATTCTCGCAGCAAATTCTTCGCGCTCTTTTTTTGTGGATTGCGGCCCGATCAACATGCCGTAGCCACCGGACTCATTGGCAGGCTTTACCACTAACTTATCAAGGTTTTCGAGCACGTGATCGCGCTGTTTTTTGTCGATGCATAGGTAACTGGGCACGTTCGGAAGAATCGGTTCTTCGCCCAAATAATACTTAATCATGGCGGGCACAAAAGTGTATATAACTTTGTCATCGGCCACCCCCGCCCCCGGCGCATTGGCAATGGCCACATTGCCTTTAAGCCAGGCACGCATCAAGCCGGGAACCCCCAGCGCTGAATCAGGATTAAACGCTTCCGGATCAAGAAAAAGATCATCAATACGCCGGTAAATGACATCAACTCTGGACAAACCATTGATCGTGCGCATAAACACATGGTCGTCTTCGACCACCAGATCGCTGCCCTCAACCAACTCCACGCCCATTTGCTGAGCCAGATAGGAATGCTCAAAGTAGGCAGAATTGTAAATTCCGGGGGTCAGCACAACCACTTCCGGGAATTCCAGCGGTCGCGGAGATATAGCGGCCAGTGTGTCAAACAGTTGGTTGGGATACTCAGTCACCGGCAGAATGTTGTGATTCTCAAACAACTCAGGAAAAACACGCTTGGTAACCTTACGGTTTTCCATCATGTATGACACCCCTGATGGAACCCGTAAATTGTCTTCTAACACGTAAAAACTACCGTCGTTATCGCGAATCAAATCGCTACCACAAATGTGCGCCCATACCCCAAAAGCGGGCTTCATACCAACACACTCTGGACGAAAGTTAACAGAGTCGGCCAACAGCTCAGCTGGCAGGACTTTGTCCTTGATGATTTTCTGCTCGTTGTATATGTCGTCAATAAAACAGTTTAAAGCGGCCAACCTCTGAGTCAGGCCACGCTCTGTTTTTTTCCACTCTTTCTGCGAAATGACGCGGGGGATAATATCAAACGGCCAGGCTCGATCAATGTTGCCCGCTTCAGAGTAGACCGTAAAGGAGATTCCCATGGTCTTTATGGCCAGCTCTGCCGAGTGTTTACGTGCGGCAATATCTTCACTGGAAAGACTGGCCAGATACTTAGCCAGGTTGCGGCTTACCTTACGCGGATGGCCGGGAGAACTGATTAATTCATCGTAAAACTCGCCACTTTCATACTCTCGCCAATCGATCTGCATTGAATCTCCCTCATGCCACGAATATGGATTGCGAACTGAATGCACGGATCACTCTAACACGATCATTCACATCTGCGTTTTTTTACACTACAGGTAGCATAAGTCAGACCACAGTGCATGGCAAAACAAACCCGGTATTTCTGGCAATTTACCGCTAACACTGTGGCGCAGGTGCCTTGAATTGGTTCAATAACAGAAAATACTGCGCTATTTAGCCCCAATCGATCGCATCTTGCGTATAGACGTTGATTCTGCTTGCTTTATAATTGCGCCATGACAGCAAAAGATCGGTTTAACAAGTTCATGCAAGCGCCATTTGCAATCTGCTACAAGCAGTTTCGCTTAGGAGCCATGATCTTTTTCTGCGGTATGGTGACAATCTATATTGCCTCGCAAAGTATGGAGCCCTCACTTCAGCAAGAGCTCATCACTTTACTGGGCGTGGTCGTGGTAGGTATAGGCTTCGCAATTGCCATGCTGGCGCAAGCGCGCATACTGTTCAGTCGTTTGTATCACTTTTGGCACGATCGTCGCCATTGAGCACGTCCGGCATTTTCTGGAGCGCGTACACGTCAAACCGACTGGACTTGCCTTCCAACGAGTAGTTAGGTTTCATATCAGCCAGACACGGAGCCTTGCGAGGCCGTTTAACCACAACCCGCAAACGTGCCAGATTCAGCGCAAGCTGTATTAGTTCACCTGCATCGGGGTCGTCGCCCACCAGCGTGTGAAATGCCCGCATCTCTTTCTTTACTTGTGCCGACTTCTGTCTTTGTGGAAACATAGGGTCGAGATAGACAACGTCAAACCTCTCGGGGCCTGACATGAACGCGCGAGCATCTCCGGCTTCCAATTTCATCCGTGCAACAATGCCAGCTAGTGTCGTGTCACCTGTGAGCTGTGCTCGAGCGAGGCCATCGTGTAAGAGTGCATGCACCATAGGATTGCGCTCCAACAAATGAACCGAACAGCCCAGCGTCGCCAACACAAAAGCATCTCTTCCCAACCCTGCGGTCGCATCGAGAATATGGGGCTTTACGCGCGCCCCAATACCGCAGGCCTTAGCAATCATTTGTCCTTTACCGCCACCGAATTGGCGCCTGTGGTTTACCGCACCACTGGCAAAGTCACATTTGACCGGCCCCGGCGCCTTGCCACCTGTGTGAGCAAGCTCGACGCCCGTTGGGGCAAACACCAATGCAAAATCGGCGCGCTCTATTTCACTGGGGGATACATCGAGAAGCAACTCCACTTTGCAGGATTGGGCAAGCCGAGCGGCCTCTGGGCGGCGGTGGATATCATTGCAGATGACGACAACGTGAGACATAGAGAGCTCCTTAGCCCTCTATATTATCAAACAGGACCACCTATTTACGACTGTGGTATTAAGTCGATTTCGACACGGCGATTTTGCGCTCGCCCTTGTGCTGATCCGTTACTGGCAATGGGGTAACGCGGGCCATAGCCTACCGACTGCAATCTGTTGTAGGCGACATTCCCCCGGGCAAGATACTCTTTTACGCTCTGAGCCCGCCTTTCACTCAACAGCTGGTTGTACTGTGCAGAGCCAGTAGAGTCTGTATGGCCACTGATTTTCACATTGGTTTTCTTGTACTCACGCAGCACTGCGGCCACGGATTGTAAAACTTCGTGAAACTCGCTGCGAATCGTATACTGATCGGTGTCAAAGGTGACGTTCCCCGGCATAATCAGCGAGATGGTATCTCCCTCACGACGCACCTGAACCCCACTGCCTTGCAATTTTTGGCGCAACGCAGCTTCCTGTCGGTCTTGATAATGACCGATTCCGCCACCTATAGCACCACCGGCCAGAGCCCCCGTCAACGCGCCTTTCTCGCGGTCTTTTTTACTGGACGAGGCGACCCCAATGGCAGCACCGGCGACCGCCCCCACGATAGCGCCAGTAGTCGCATTCGACGTTTTTTCCTCGCCGCTGTATGGATCAGTGGTGGTGCAAGCGGTTACCGCAAAAAGCGTGGCACATACAATTATTTTCTTCATATTGACTCCTACATACTGCCAATGTTGTTAATAGCGCTGATGGTACAATAAATCCATAGCCAGTATCCGAGCACTTGTTAACACAACAGCCGACCGTAAATGTTGTTAGTGTTGCCAAACGCTTGTGCCACAATGGCAAAGTACGGCTTAACCGAAACTGAACACTACGAGCATCATAACCTATGTCTAAACTTACCCAGGCTCTCTGGCTACTTGCCACTGTCATTCTCGCGGCCTGCTCAGGCTATGAAGTCTCCTTTAACGACAATGTTCTTTACACGCCCAAAGAGTTACTCAAAGACGTTGAGGTCGCCGACCGCAACCTAGAGCTTTGTATTGTACAAACGATCAAGGATGAAAAGATTACTAATGTGGCGCAATTGACAAGGCTACGCTGCACGCACGCGGGGATCGTATCGCTGGCGGGACTGGAGCGTTTCTACGCTTTAACTGAGCTGGACTTGTCTGACAACGAAATCACTGACATTGAGGTGCTAGAGCGACTCGGCAAACTAACAATGCTTCTGCTCGATGGCAACAACATTCGAGAGGCAGCACCTCTGCTGCGCCTGCTTAAACTCACCGAGCTTACGCTTGGGGAAAACGAGCAGCTAGCGTGCGAAGAGCTGAATAAGGTGGAAACACAAATCAAACAAAACAACGGGACCATCGAGTATCCATTGCATTGTCAGCACTAAACCGCAAAGGTTAAACCCACGGAGTTGCGAAACTGGCGGACCACGCGCATAGCAACGGGCTCCGAGTTGATTGGGCCAACAACCTTGCGAAACATCACATGGACAATCGTACCCACAGGTGGGCTGGGTTGATTCTCGACCGTTACCTGAGCACCACCATCGGAAATGTCTGTGGTGAAACCGATAATCGTACCGATGCCCGGGTGGGTCATCTCAACCCGAATGCTACGGCTAGTCCGCTCATGCTGGCGACGCTCCATGGCAGCATTTTCTCCTCTATTGTGGCATAGAATGTTGTTCATTTTTGAATATAGCAGATTTCAGGCAAGCGCCGCGCTGGTTAATGGCGCGCGCAACTGAATCCAGCCAAACCCCTCATCCTGACACGCGTATTGCACTCTCGCCACCGACTGTGTGACGGGGTCGAGTACAGCGCGAGCAGCGGCAAGCGAGTTATTCTTCTGGCTAATATGGGCAATCACCAACGCTTGCAGCTTGTCAGTATCTACACGCGCCAGGAAACCAGCCGTCTGCTGATTGCTTAGGTGCCCCCACGCGCCCCCCACACGCTGCTTAAGCGATGGCGGGTACGGGCCACTGGCGAGCATCACCGGATCGTGGTTGGCCTCCAACAGCAGCGCATCACAGTCGCAGTAACGCTCCTCCACGTGGGGCGATATGCTCCCCAGATCCGTCAAGACACCGAATTTTATACCGTCACTGCAAAATATAAATTGCGATGGTTCACGGGCATCATGAGGCACAGGTACAGGTTCGACCTCAAGGCTACCGATACGAAAAGCCCGATAACCTTCAATCAAGCGCAACTGAGGAATAACACCTAAATCACGGCTGTGATAGGTGCCAGGTGTCATGTAAACCGGCAGCTGATATCGGCGAGCCATAGCCGCTATGCCCTTTATGTGGTCGCCGTGCTCGTGGGTGACAAGTAAGGCACTGAGGTCGCGGGGGCTGCGCTCTAGACGGGCCAGACGCAGCTCAGCTTCTTTCATACTGAAGCCGCAATCGAGCAACAGAGCTCCGTCACTCCACTCAATGAGTGTACCGTTGCCCTGACTGCCGCTACCGAGAGAGGCGAACCTCATAAAGCCCCCACGCCCAGCGGCGACTTAAATAAGATTGGTACGCAGCACAGTAAGCAACTCTCTCGCCAAATGGGGATCGAGGCGTTTGCCGTAAGCATCGCGCAGATGCACGGTATAGTCGCCACTTTCACCTTTGAGGAAGACAAGGTAGCCTGGTGCTTTCGGAAATTGTGTTTCTTTATTGGGCTTAGACAAGGGCGCTGTCTTAAAGTTATCTCCGGTCGGAACAACGGTCATTAATTGCGCTAATGTGTAGGGGCTCTCATGTATAACCTTGCCATCGCTGGCAAATAGCCCACTAAACCAACCCTCATCATCCTCTTCAACTTTTTCATAGTGCAGGTAATAGATGCCCTGCTCTACCGCGCTGTCGTAAATAGCAAAGCCATCTTGCTTCATAGCGTGGAATAACGTCGCTTTTGCACGCGCTTCGTTTAAGCGTATTTTCATCACCGGTTCGTTGGCCTCAACCACCAAACCCGACTTAGCATCACCACCAATGGCTTGCGCCAACAGCGACGTACCGCCAATCGTGGTATCGGCGGCCAGTGCCGCGGCCATTTCATCCAACAACCAAGACTCCCGCTCCTTAGATGAAGACTGCGCTGGCCATTCGGCCGACTCAGGCGGCTCGCTGCCTACAACGGATTGGTGCAGGATATGTATTTCACTGGTTTCGGGCTGAACGCCCTGATCAATTTGAACGCGATAGCGATCTGTTGTGCTTAAATCCGACTTGAATTGCAGCCAATGACTGTCAATTAGACCCCGACTGATATCGGCGCTTGCCACATCGACATTGTTTTCGTTGAGGAAACTACGCACCCTCGGCCATACTTCTCCGGGCGATACGTTCATCAAAATCCAACGTTCTTCGGCTAATCGCTGGATCTTGATGTTTTCCTGCATAAGGTTTGTCGCCAGTGGCTGCGGCCGCGGCACCCCTGCCCGGTATTCGGACTCTTCGTCGAACTCGCTTTCCGTGATCGGCGGTATAGGATACAGCTTACCCAGCGCCTGGTCGTTCATTCCCTCGGGCACTTTCATGGGCTCAATCTTATCGGCCTTTTGGTAATCACCATCGCGATTACGAAAATAAGCGTTATCTCCAAAGAAGACGCCACAACCGCCTACCAAGAAGGTCAAACCTAACACCGTAACCCGAAGGGCTATTTTTTTTATCATAGTGACTATTTCAAATCCGCTTAAATCAAATTGGCATGGCGTAAGGCTGCCCGCACTTGCTCGTGATATTGCTCCGACAAAGGCGTCAATGGCAGTCGAATTCCCCGCTCACAAACCCCCATTTGCGCCAGCGCCCACTTAACCGGGATCGGGTTGGCCTCTAAAAAAAGTGACTGATGCAAGGGCATTAAGTCGTCGTTAAGCGCCCGGGCTTCATCTGCTTTTCCGGCAATGGCCAACTCGCACATTTGCGCTAGCTTATCCGGTATGACATTCGCGGTGACAGAAATATCCCCATGACCGCCAAGAATCATCAATTCAACCGCCGTCTCGTCGTCGCCAGAGATCACCTTGAACCCCTCGGGGGCCGCATCAATGATCGCTTTGGCGCGATCCATATCGCCTGTGGCCTCTTTAATGCCGATGATATTGGGGATTTTCGCCAGCTCCAGCACCGTTTCTGGCAGCAAATCAACGGCGGTTCTGCCAGGCACGTTATACAAAATTTGCGGAATATCAACGGCTTCGGCAATGGCCTTGTGATGCAGATACATGCCCTGCTGGGTGGGTTTGTTATAATACGGGGCGACCAAAAGACACGCATCGGCGCCCACAGACTTAGCGCCTTCAGTCAGCTCGATGGCCTCAGAAGTTGAGTTCGCGCCAGTACCCGCGATAACCGGAATACGCCCAGCCACCCGGTCAACCACAAATTTGATTACAGCCAAATGCTCATCGACATCAAGAGTTGCTGACTCACCAGTTGTGCCCATAGCCACTATGGCGTGCGTCCCCTTTTCCAAATGCCAATCCAGCAAGCGGGACAAGCTGTCCCAGTCCAGACTGTTGTCATCGTGCATGGGGGTTACCAGGGCAACCATACTGCCTTGAATCATAGTTACTCCAAACTCGGAAGGTGCGCCGACTAGGGCGCTATTGCGGCCAGATGCAAGGTACAACGACCGCAGGTTAAACAATGGGCGTCATGTTACGCACCACCGAAGGTCGAGACAAGCGCCGCCTAACTCTTTTTAAACTCCAGCATACGTCGCAGTGGCCGCATGGCTTGCTCCGCTAAGGCTTCGTCCACAAAAATCTCATTGTCCGTGCGCTCGAACACATCCGCCAAATTATCCAGAGCGTTCATGGCCATCCACGGGCAATTGGCACAGCTGCGACAACTCGCACCACTACCGGCGGTTGGGGCCACATGAAACACCTTATCCGGACAACGTTGCTGCATCTTGAAAAAAATGCCTTGGTCTGTCGCCACAATAAATTCCCGGTTTGGCAAAGTTTCCGCCGCCTGAATTAACTGTGAAGTTGAGCCAACCACATCTGCCAACTCCACCACCGCCTGTGGCGATTCTGGATGCACCAGCACAGCAGCACCCGGGTAAAGCGCTTTAAGGTCTTCAATGCCCCGGGCCTTGAACTCCTCGTGAACAATGCAGGCACCGTCCCACAGCAGAACATCGGCACCGGTCTGTTTCTGCACATAGGCCCCCAGATGCTTATCCGGAGCCCAGAGAATTTTTTCTCCGCATTTATCAAGATGCTCTACCACATCCAGCGCGATGCTTGAGGTAACCACCCAGTCAGCACGGGCCTTAACCGCCGCCGACGTATTGGCGTAGACAACCACTGTTCTATCGGGGTGCTGATCACAAAACTCTGAGAACTCGTCGGCCGGACACCCGATATCCAGTGAGCATGTCGCCTCTAAGGTTGGCATTAACACACGCTTATGCGGCGTGAGAATTTTGGCCGTCTCGCCCATAAACTTCACGCCCGCTACGATCAACGTATCGGCGGGATGCTCTTTGCCAAAGCGAGCCATCTCAAGCGAATCTGCCACACAGCCGCCGGTCTCTTCGGCCAACTCCTGAATGATTGGGTCGGTATAATAATGCGCCACTAAGACCGCATTGTGCTGTTGCAACAACGCCTTAATGCGCGCTTTATAGTCACTCTTTTCCTGTTCGCTAAGTTGAGCATGAGGGTTAATGCCAGCCAGATGCTCAATCACAACCTGACGATCGGCAGCAAACGACTCATCAACATCGGCTTCAATAACTTTACTGGACATAATGTAACGACCCCAATTGCCCCACATCCTGTGCAGGACGGGTTGATCTGTAAACACGGCATTCTAACATAAGGCTCGCTGTATTCGTGCCGCTTGCCCGCTAACTGGCTGAGAATTAAGCAAAAAAAACGCCGAACCCACAGGGCTCAGCGTTTTTGAATGGTGGGTCGTGCGCGACTCGAACGCGCGACCAATTGGTTAAAAGCCAACTGCTCTACCAACTGAGCTAACGACCCATAAAAACTGTTTGTAACTTCGACGCATTCGTTGTCGACCGGCCCGCGGCGCTCAGTAACCGTTGACGATGAAAATGGTGGGTCGTGCGCGACTCGAACGCGCGACCAATTGGTTAAAAGCCAACTGCTCTACCAACTGAGCTAACGACCCGTCTGACCTTGCAAAGCCTTGCTTGTGGCGTCCAAATCAGAGGCGCACATAATAATGATTTAGTCAGAAAAAACAAGCAATTTTTTGCAATTCACCCGTAATAAACCACAACTGATCAATAACTTACCGATGCGGGCAGTTTTTCAGCGCATTTCCATCATGCCGGGCGCTACAGGCCTTCTCTGCACTAAGTTGCACAGCCTAGCGATAACGGGTTGGATCTATCACACCCGCCTGCTCGAATCCCACTTTACGCAGCCGACAGCTGTCGCATAAACCACAGGCACGGCCGTCGTCATCAGCCTGATAGCAAGACACGGTAAGACCGTAGTCTACCCCCAACGACAGGCCTCGCTGCACAATCTCAGCCTTGGTCAGGTCAATCAGTGGCGTTCGTATACTTAAGGTGTGCCCCTCGGTACCCGCGCGTGTCGCCAAATTAGCCATCTTTTCGTAAGCCGCAATATAATCGGGCCGGCAATCCGGGTAGCCTGAGTAGTCGACCGCGTTCACGCCAATGAAAATATCATCTGCGCCGAGGACCTCAGCCCAACCCAATGCAATAGATAAAAACACGGTATTTCGGGCCGGTACGTAAGTCACCGGAACCCCCTGTGTTGCATGCTCCGGAACGTCGATTTTGTCATCGGTTAACGCCGAGCCGCCAATGCTGCGTAAATCTAAATCGATAACTTTGTGCTCAACACTGCCTAGCGCTTTTGCGGCTCGCTCTGCCGCTAGCAACTCGGCGCGCATACGTTGCCCATAGTCAAAACTAATCGTGTAACAGGCAAAACCCTCGCTGCGGGCAATGGCCAGGGCCGTGGTTGAGTCCAAACCACCGGATACAAGCACAACGGCTTTTTTCTCGCTCATAACGACTCCATCAAATCTTAATGACCCGGGGTGTCATCCCACAAAAGTTTATGTAACTGTAACTGAAAGCGCACCGGCAGATTATCGTCGACAACCCAATCGGCAAGATCGCGCGGCTCAATTTCACCAAAGCTGGGCGAAACCAGCACATCGGCGACTCGCTCAGCCAGTTTGTGCTCATCCATCTTCAGGCGCGCCCAGTCGTAATCTTCCCGTGAACAGATCACAAACTTAATCTGGTCCCGACCGCTTAAATGCTCCAGGTTCTGCCAAAGGTTGCGATGGCTTTCGCCGGACCCGGGTGTTTTCAAATCCATAACTTTTACCACGCGCGTATCAACATTATCTAGCGCTATTGCACCGCTGGTCTCCAGTGACACTTGATACCCCTCATCACATAGCCTGGACAGCAATTCAGGCGTGCCGGGCTGTGCCATCGGCTCACCTCCCGTCACACAGATGTAGCGCGCCCTGTAAGAAGCAACCTTCGCCAACACCTGCTGCAAAGACATACGCTCGCCACCGTAAAATGCGTACTCACTGTCACAATATCCACAGCGCAGCGGGCAGCCCGTCAGTCGCACAAATACGGTGGGTAACCCCACGGTATTAGACTCCCCCTGCAGCGAGTAGAAAATCTCTGTAATTTTTACGCTTGGTTCACTCATTAAATCTTCGCTCAAATCAGGCGGCCAGCTTTCAGGCAACCGCTGCAAATGCTATTCTAATCGGCTATTTTGCCACTTCGTACTAAATTCATGAAACCGGTCAAATCCAAAAAGGAACAACGCCAGGAACTTGAGGCGCAAATCCGCGACTATCAAGACCGCGGTGGTACGGTATATGAAGTACCGCGTGGCATCTCTGGCAGAGAGGATACCAACACCCCTCTGCCTCACGTGTTCGATAAAAAGGCCGATCCGGATACCAGAACACCGGTCAACGAAGTGATCGCTGCCATAGAGGAGCGCAAGAAACCCAAAGCACCACCCAAGCGGCCTCGCCATGGCGCCTCAAAGTCACGCAAAAAAATCATCTACGATGAATTTGGCGAGCCATTGCGCTGGGAATGGGTAGATTAGCCGACAATGCCGGCCACCCACTAAACTAATCGTCTATCAAACCGTACTGCACGCGCAGAACGTCAATAATTTCCTGTTTCGGGTTATCCGACAAGACAATTGCTTCGCCAGTAATTTTTTCAGCAATGTCGCAATAAGTTTTTGACACCTGCATGAGTGCCGCCGAAGGCAATGCATTGTCTTTGGCCAGCGCCTTGCGCTCTTCCATGCGGTCTTTATTAAGCAAAATATCCGGGTCTTCAAAGTGATTCAGCAGCAGCTGACGGAAGGCTTCTTTCGACTTTTCGACAATTTTGCCATCACGGTATTGCGGCCCATCCCAAATACGCGACGAATCCGGCGTACCCACCTCGTCCATATAAATAAGCTTATCGTTACCAGAGGCATCGGTAACGTAGCCAAATTCAAACTTGGTATCGACAAATATTTGGTCGAGCTTGGCCAGCTCTTCCGTGATTACGTTAAAACCTTCTTGCAGCAGCTTTTCATACACATCAACATCTGCCTTACTCTGCAAGTTGAAGGCTGCATAATTTGCCTCAATGTCGCTGCGGGTAATATTGACATCATCCACCGCAGGTACCCCGGGGATACCTTCAAGAATACCCTTTGTTGACGGCGTTATGAGCAGCTCAGATAGCTTCTGGTCTTTCTGCAGACCATCCGCCAGCTCAATGCCACAAAACTCGCGTTCGCCTTTAGCGTAAGAGCGCCACATAGAGCCTGTAATGTAGTGTCGGCAAATTGCCTCAATCAGCACGGGGCGCGCCTTTTGGACGATCCAGACCAGCGGGTGCGGAATATCCAAAACATGGCTATCGGCCAAGCCTCTCTCGCGAAACAAGCGAAACCAATGATTAGAAATGGCGTTGAGCGCGGCTCCCTTGCCGGGCACGCCTTGCATCCCACCCTCACCATGCCATATACAGTCAAAAGCAGAAATACGGTCACTGATGACCATAATGGCCAATGGCGCATCCGCCGTTACGTCGTAGCCCTTCTCGGCAATCAGCCGCCGACTATCGGCTTCGGTAAGCCAGTAAACAGAGCGTACTTTACCGCTGTGAACCGGCAATTCAGTGCGAATGGGGAGATCGTTGTTAACAGCGAGAACCCTGTCAGCAAGATTCATAGGATATTCCTATCAGTGTAGGTCGAAAAGCGGGCGATAATAGCATATTTGCCGCCCGGTGAAACGGCTCTACCAGGGCAAACGGGAGCCATCCCAGTGGAAAAATTGCCCGTTATCCTCAGCGCTTAAACCGTCAATAACATTGCACAAGCGCTCCGCCGACTGCTGGGGCGAATAAATTTTGCCTTTGGGAATGCGATCGACAAACGGCTCTGAAAGCGCAGAGTGTGTTGTACCAGGGTGCACCGCCACCACACAAATGCCACTGTAGCGCCTCGCCAACTCTATTGCCGACGTTTTAATCAACATATTGAGTGCCGCTTTGCTGGCCCGGTAGCCGTACCAGCCTCCCAGCCTATTGTCCTCGATGCTGCCGACCTTAGCACTTAAGAACGCCATCCGGGGCTCGCTGTTGGCATCAAGCACAGACACTATATGTTTTAAGAGGAGAGCCGGCACAATCGTATTGACCGCAAAGTAATGCTCGAGAGCGTAGAATTGAATATCAGCCAAACGCTTCTCAGGAACAACCAGAGAGTCGTGCAAGACTCCAACACAACAGACAAACAGTGATGGCTTGTAACCGCGTTTTTGAATGTGCGCCACCGCCCGACTAAGGCCGGCCTCTGTATACGCGCACTGAACTATGTCCTCAAAATTGGGCCTGAGCCGTGAATCGCGACACAGTCCAATCACCCGATCGCCCTGAGCGCATAAACGCGCAGCCAACGCCTGTGCCAGAGCACTGCTCGCTCCGGCGATTAATACATCGCGCATATACCCACCTGATTTTCAAACGTTACAACCAGTCTTTACGTTTGAAATACCAAAGTGGTGCAATGGCTGACGCCAACATAATTAAAATTCCGGTTATGTAGCCCCACTCCCAGTGCAAGCCTGGAATAAATTCGAAGTTCATTCCGTAGAAGCTGGCAACCACTGTCGGTGGCAGAAAAATCACCGCCGCAATCGAAAACGTTTTAATAATTTGGTTTTGCTCGATATTGATAAACCCCTGCGTGGAGTCCATCAGAAAGTTAATTTTATCAAACAAAAATGCCGTGTGAGACATCAAGGTATCCACATCACGCTTAATTTCGCGCGCGGTTTCCTGCAATTCAAAGTGCTCGCGTAAATGACGCTGCAAAAATGAGATAGAGCGCTGTGTGTCCATCAGGCACAGACGGATTTTGCCGTTACTATCCTCGAGCTTCGCTAACCGATCAATGGCGTCCTCGAGATCCGCATCGTCATCTTCCAGCACGGTGTGACTAACATCCTCAAGTTTACGATGTATGTCTTCGAGCACATCGGCGAGATTCTCCACCTTTTGCTCGAACATGGTAATCAACAAATCCTGCGGCGAGTGGGCCTGAACCTGGCCGCGGCGAGCACGCATTCGCAACAGGCGGAAATCCGCCAACTCACCATCGCGCAGCGTAATGAGGCGCTTCTCCTGTAAAATAAAAGCAACCGTGCTGGTAATATGGCGCCCCTCGGTTGGCGCCAAAAACAAGGAGTGAACGTGTAAACCCGCCGAATCCTGAAAGTAGCGTGCAGAGAATTCGATCTCTTCGACATCTTCGGTCTCGGGCAATTCCGCGCGCAAAAAAGTATTGAGTTGCTCGCGCTCCTCTTCCGTTGGCTCATGCGCATCAATCCAGACTGCCTCGCGCATTGCGGATCGCACATTGTCTGGCTCGACATTTTGATCTCGCAATTTGGCGCTCTGAATATCAAACATTCTCAGCATGCTCTGCACTCCCGGCCTATAGTGGTGATTCTTATCTTACCGTATTAAGTCTACTCAGCTTCTAGTCTTTTTTCTCCGTATTGCTCTTGTCGCGCTTGCGTCGTCTGGGTGGATACGGTGAAGCCTCCCCCTCCGGTCGCGTTTTAAACCGCCGATGCACCCACAGATACTGACTGGGAAACCGTCGCACAACGGATTCTACGACAGCATTCGCGCTGGACGCATCACGCTCATCGTCGCCACTGGGAAAATTGGCAAGGGGCTCTTTAATACGCACATGGTAAATGCCTTGCTCGTCCCGCCAGTGTTCAAAGGGACAGACAACTGCACGACCCATTTGCGCCATGCGCGCCGTCGCTGTCACTGTGGCGGCCTGAATACCAAAAAAAGGAGCGAATACCGTATTTTGCACCCCGTAATCCTGATCGGGTGCGTACCAGATACGGTGTTTTTTACGTAAATTTTTAACCAGCTGGCGGACATCATTGCGCTCAATGGCACTGCCAGAATAGCTTTCACGAGCCCGTGCCATAGCGTCCGCCAGCAGCGGATTGCGATCCACGCGGTAAATCATGTCGCACTCTATATTCAGCCCCATAATCCGGCCGGCCATATCAAGTGTGGTGTAATGGCCGCCGAGCAATAGCACCCCCTTGCCCTGTGCCTGCAAACGCTCAAGGATATCCAGCCCCTCTATGGTGTATAAATTGTTAAACTTACGATCGGGCGCCCAGAGCGCAATGGCTGTTTCGATAAAGCTTAAGCCAACATCACGCATGATATCCCGCACTCGCTGCTCTTTTTGTTCAGCGGACAACTCCGGAAAACACAAGGCCACATTAACCCGGGTGATCTCGCAACGACTCGCCGCAAAGCGATAAAACAGCGCCCCCAATCCTCGCCCTAAAGGCCGGGTTATCGACAGTGGCAAGTAAGCAATAAGCACCAATACACCCAGTACCAACCAGGTTCCCCAGTATTTTGGATGGGTATAGCCGCTGAGAGGGCGTTTGGGAGGGGTAACGGCCATAAAGACAGCGTTCCTGCATGAAAATCGTATATATTTGGTTGCGCGAGACTTACGGCGACAACCGAGAAGCTGGCCGGGATTATAGCAGGGCTCAGCAAGCTTGTGATCCACCTGTCACGGCCAAAAGGTATTAAACCTCAGTCAATGCAAAACCGATTGGAGTTAGTGAGCGAAACTCTGGTAGTGTTGGCGTTGGCATATGCGACGGAGACACCCGAGTGCAGCACACCGAAGACCAGAAATTAACAGCGCTGAGCCAGCGCATTGACGATAGCCATGACGCTCTGAAGGCCAGGCTAGACCAGCTATACACGCAACGCGAAGCCAGTACAGGCGCAGAACGGGACAACGTCGAAGAACAAATACGCGCTTTGCGCGACCAGGAAATTCGCCTATTAAAATCAAAAAAAGCGGCTTGGATGGCGCACTGGCTGCGCACTGAAGGCGAGATCGAAGTTATCGAGCACCCTTATCGTAAATTAGGGGCAACACTGATGATCATTAGTGTTATTGCACTGATGGGGCTTGCCACTTACGCCTGGCAGATTAACAGCTAATTCTTTTGTAAATAGCCTTTAACGGGCCTAAATGGCAGCAAATTACCAGCCGCCAGCTAACACAGCGGGTTAGATACAGAGAAATTAATGAGGGGCTTAAAAAAGAAATGGGCAGCGCCCGAAACGGGAGCTGCCCCAACAGGAGCATGAATCAATCAGAAGAATCGGCAGGAACCGAAGACTCGATAAGAGTCTTAAGCTCACCACTTTCATACATCTCGGTCACAATATCGCAACCGCCTACCAGTTCACCGTTCACCCACAATTGCGGGTAAGTCGGCCAATTGGCGTACTGCTTTAAACCTTCGCGGATTTCAGGGTTTGACAGTACGTCCACGTACGCAAATCGCTGACCGCACGCCATCACGGCCTGTGATGTACGCTGTGAAAAACCACACTGAGGGGCATTTGGCGAGCCCTTCATATACAAAATAACCGGGTTTTCAGAAAGCTGCTGTTTAATCGTATCTACGACGCTCATAGACAAATACTTACCTCTAAACTTCGGATCGGGGCTTAAAAGCCCGAATGCTGGTGGGTCGACGAATAAGAAACCAGAATAACCTAGCGGCTTACTCAGGTATTCTATTCTACCGCACTGCAGCACCTGATCCAAATTTGCGTCGCCAGCATTCCCTGCGGCCACCCAATTGGGCAACCTGACTTGGACAACAGGGCCCATCGAATCTCTCGCACCGGCCCCGTTACCCAGTCTGGCAATGATACCCCAATTACTTGGCAAATGGGACTCTTAATCGTGAATAAATTGCTACTTTTGGTCAATATTTGCGCTTTTTTACCTAACGTCAAACCTCGCGCTCGTTCACCGGGGCAATGACAACGCTACCATTGCTGTGTAACCGCCACCCCCAAATTAAATTGCCTGCCAGGCGCGGGTTCAATGGTGCGCCCCCGGCTCTGATTGACGATGACCGAGCCCACAACACTTTTATCGGTCAGATTGGCGCACTTTGCCCACAGTTCAACGCCCCAGCGCCCGAGTTGCCAACCGGAAGATACCGCCACATCCCAGGTCAGCGCGCTCGGCACACGCTCCGAATTATCATCCGATGTCATCACCCCCGACCGATAATAGCCGCTGATCGACACTTTAACGTCGTCACCCCAGGGCTTCCAATCCCACTGGCTGTATAGATTTTCGCGAGCCACCCCGGGGATTTGATTGCCGGCATAGGGCCCCTTGCTGTATTCAGCCTCTAACCAGGTGGCACTGAGTCGCCAATCCAGCTGTGCTGAAATCGCGCCATCCAGCATCCACTCAATCCCCTGCCGTTCGGTCTCGGCACCGTTGCGATAGGTGGTCCGCCCCCCTTCCGATTGGTCGACAACCAACTCATCAAGAGTCCGGATAACAAACATAACAACGCTGTTTTGCCAGTTGTCTGAAGCCAATCGCCACCCCAGCTCCAGCTGACGGTTACGGGCAGGCACCAGCGCGTCGTTAAAGCCCGTCCCCTCATTGCGATACGCCAACTCCGTTAATGTTGGCGTTTCAAATCCTGAACCGATATTCCCAAATAGACTGGACTGCCCGACTTCATAATTGACCCCCGCAAAATAGGACGGTTCGGAAAAACTAAGCTGGCTGCTATCGTCAGGATTCACCTCGGTTACGAAGTTATCCATCACATCAAAGCTGACCCGACTGAACCTCGCACCAGTGCGTACGGTCCAGGGCGGCGCTATGCGCCACGTCAGACCGGTAAAGACATCGCTGTTGGCAACTTCATCGACCTCATCTCGCTTTAGCTCTCCGCGCCCACCGCGGTTATTAACGAAGCCTTTACGATCATCGCGCATGAAGCCAAATTCCCCACCCAATAACCAATCGAGCGAGCCAACACTGCGCTGCGCACTTGCGGTGACGCCAGCGAACTGCCGGTCCAGATCGATCACCGCACCACCGCTGTTGAGATCGTCGCCGGGAAAACTTAAAAACTGAGCAACATCTCGTGTGCCCAGCCAACCAGACGCCTGCCACTGTCCCCACGTCTGCGCCTTGCTGGCACTGAGCGACATTTGTTGATGCTCAATAGACTTGCGCGGATCAAAGATCTTTGCCACCGGGTGGACCTGCTGCGGGTCCTCTATCCATTGCTCGTAGGTAATACCCTGAGGGTCTTCTGTGAGGGGGTCGCGACTGGCATCAAAACGGGCGCGCACATCGAGCCCCGAGTCGCCCTGAAAGTACCACTGAGCGGCCAATTGTTGGCGCTTAGCACTTGAGTGCTCGCGAAAACCCTCGGTGGAAAATTGTCTGGCGATCACACGCGCAGAGTGCTGTGCGCCGGCCCAGTCCGATTGCAATTGATAGCGGCGCTGTCTGGCCGAACCGGCAGCAATCCCGAACGAGGTTGCAGTGAACTCTGGCGCCACCGAATTAAATGCAATTGTGCCCCCGGCTGCGTTACCGTATAAAGAAGCGACGGGGCCACGCAATACCTCAACACTTGCCACACTGTCCAGCAACAAACTTGACGTCTGGCTCTGACCATCAGGCATGGTAAGCGGCACACCGTCCACACGCAGATTGATACCTCGCACCCCAAACGCTGAGCGCGCGCCGAACCCCCTGAGAGAAATACGGGTATCTTGCGCGAAGTTTGACCGACTGTCGGCTTGCACTCCGGCAAACCCGGCCAACAATTCGGCGCTATCTTGACGCAAACCGGGCATCTGACGCTCAGCATCCAGCACACTGACAGCTCCCACGGCCTCTTTCCAACGGCCAGAATGAAAAGCCGTGGTTACTACCACGGTCTCTATGTCCGGCTCTTGGGCAACCTCTGCACCGAGTACTCCCGGGCAAAGAATTAAGGCCAACAGTCCAAGCGCTCGCGCCTGGCCCCAACGTGTCAACATCATGTATTAATTTTTCGCTCCCGCGGTTAAGACTCAAGCTTGCGTTTGGTTAAATGCGTCGCACTGTGATCAAGTGGATCTTCCGGCCAGGGATGCTTGGCATAGCGACCGCGCATCTCCCGACGCACGTCAGGGTATACATCGCGCCAAAAGAATGCCAAATCACGCGTGATCGCCAGTGGACGCCCCGCCGGCGACAGCAACTCAATCGCCAGCGGAACTTGACTGGCAGGCAAAGTAAAATGTTCTGCCCCGAAAAATTCTTGCAACTTAGCGGCTATGCGCGGTTCCGACATGGGCCCATTTTGAATCTGACTTTGAATGTCTCCTCCTGCACTGTAGTCCACACTAAGCTTGCGTCCGCTCGGTAAGGTCAGCGCTGGCGGCAACAACTTAGCCAGAGCCTGGACGGACTCATGGCCGAGATAAAACACAAGTGCCTCCTTGAATGGTAAATGCTCAATGTCCGACTGCGCGTTGAGAAACCCTGACAGCCAATCCCCCAAATTGGCCAACAGCGCGTCTGCGTCTAGTGCCGGTAGGTCAAGCATGTCATGGCGCAGAGCCAAACGGGCCCGCAACAATAAACTTAACGCTTCCTGACTCCAGTGCAGTGAGGCCAAGCCCCGAGATTGAATCGCCTCGACAATTGCAGCGGGAATATCGGCGGCCAGCACAGGCGCCCGATCGGTAGCAACCAGCTTACCGCCCAAACGATAGCGGTAAATTTGGTACCAGGTTTTTTTTCTGCCCGCCCCCTGCTGTTCCACCGCCGACTCTGCGGTTGCCAGCTGTCGCACCTGCTCGTCGGCCAGCTGTAAATCGGTCGCAACACCCACCAGTGATTTGCCCCGTGTCGACACTTGCAACACCAAAACCCACGGGGCACGGTTAGCCAGCTCTACGGTAACACCAGAATTAATTCGGTAGCGACCATCACCATCACTGTGGCCGATCCGATCCGCCAAAATCATCGCCAGACACTGAGCGGCCCGGGGTGCAAGCGGCTCCCAACGTGCGCTCGGTTTAACGTCTACCTCAAGAACCCGACACCAACGTCGCAGCAATGCTGCCCAGCGGCGATCAAGCCTATACTCTCGCTCGGCCTGACGCAGCCAGTCTTCTATATCTCCGTCGCCGGGCAGGTCAAAGTGCATGGCGAGCGCCAGTAACAGCAACCAAGGGGATTTCTCTGCAAAATCCACGGTGTGCAACAAGAGCGCAGCAATACGTGGGTGGGTCCCCAAGGACGACACTTTTTGTCCCAATTTGGTGATCGCACCGCACTCGTCAAGCAGCTGCCATTGACGCAAACTACGCTGGGCCTGCTGTATCGCCATCTCTCCGGGAGCCTCCAACCACGGCAGCTCCAATGCAGCCGTTCCCCAGTGCGCCAGCTGCAGTACCATCGGCAGATAGTCGCAGCGGCGAATCTCCGGAAGTGTTTGGGGTGGCAAATGTTCAGACTCTGCCCACAAACGAATACAGTGCCCGGCTTGCACACGTCCCGCACGGCCGCGCCTTTGCTCGGCGCTGGCAGCAGAAATTCGGCGCGTCTGCAGCCGACTCACTCCGGTACGTTGCTGGTAATCAGGCTCGCGCACCAAACCAGCATCCACCACCAGCGTAACATCGGCGATGGTTAAAGAGGTTTCCGCTATATTGGTGGCCAATATGACGCGGGGGCCCGAAGCCGGATCAAGCGCAGCCAATTGTTCCCCGCTGCCTACCCGGCTGTGTAGGGTGAATACAGATAAATTCGGATGATTGACCGACAGTGCGCGCTGACACCGCTCAATATCCCGCCACCCGGGCAAAAAGACTAACACGGTTTCCCGCTGCCAACCGGGCGACTGAGAGAGCGCCCGCAGCAGGTGATCCTCTATGCGCTCTTGGGCGTTAGTCAGTATCTTCGGCGGGCAGTAACTGACATCAACTGGAAAGCAACGTCCCGGGCTGTACAAAGCTTGTGCGACCTGTTTGCGCAACAGGCGGTCAGGTGTCGCCGACATAAGCACCAGCTGCAAATCTTCTCTTAGCACCTGCGCCTCTTGCAGCAACGCCCAGGCGATATCTTGCTGCACAGAGCGCTCATGAACTTCATCGAGCATAACCGCAGCCACACCGGTTAACTCTGAATCAGCCAATAGACGCTGCAACAAAATCCCGGGGGTCATCACCAGTAACTGGGTTGTATCGCCGCTGCGCGATTCAAAAGGAACGTGATAACCAACGACACCGCCAACCTTGTCATGAACCAATGCGGCTAAACGGTTAGCCAAAGCACACACGGCGAGAATGCGCGGCTGTATTAACCAAATTTGACCTTGGCCACCGAGCTTATTGAGCACCCAAAGCGGCGCCAGCGTTGACTTGCCCGCACCAGGCTCTGCCTCCAATAAAATACTGCCGTGCGTCAGAGCTACCAGAAAATCACTTTCTAGCGCCTGCAAAGGTAATTCGTTAAGGCGTTCAGTCATAGTGCCTTAGCAGGCTCTCCCCAACCGCCGCCTCCGGCAGTCGCAAGTGTCAGAACATCACCGGCCTTAACGTCCAATGCAATTTTGGCCGGAACCTTCGCACCATTAATTTTGTTTTCCCCCACCGCGCCCGGCTTACCGCCGTTTAACCCCCACGGGGCATAGCGCCGTCTTTCGGTCAACAGGGTTAATCGGGCCGGCGCCAGAAACGTATATTCCCGAATCAGCCCGTCGCCCCCTCGCACCTGGCCGTCGCCGCCCGAATCGCGGCGTAACTGATAGCGAGTTACCCGTATCGGATAGTGCCGTTCAAGACTTTCAATCGGCGTATTTAGGGTATTGGTCATATGGGTTTGCACACCACTTAAACCGCCACCGGACACGCCTGCTCCCATGCCGCCGCCGTTTGTTTCGTAGTAATCCCAACGCGGCTGATCTGGCGTGGCCATTGCGCCCATGGCCACGTTATTCATAGAACCTGTACTGGCGGCTGGTATGCGTTCAGGTAGCGCCTGCGCCAAGGCACCCAGCAGCACATCCACCATGCGGGTTGACGTTTCAACATTGCCGGCGGCTACCGCAGCCGGTCGGCGGGCGTTCACCAGACATCCCTCTGGCGCCGTTATATGAATTGCCCGAAAAGTGCCGGCACACGCCGGCGTTTGCGCCGGCATCAAACAACGCAAAACATAAAAGGCCGCTGCGGCCGCGACCGATAGCGGACAATTAATATTGCCTTTGACCTGATCGGCAGTGCCGCTAAAATCCACGGCCACTCCATCTTCATGTACATCAACGGTCGCGGCGATAACAACATCTTGCTGGCCTAAGCCATCGTCATCCATGTAATCACGAAATTGGTAACGTCCATTGGGAATAATACTGAGTGCATTTCGGGCCAGACGTTCGGCATAATCGTTCAGCAACGCCACGGCCTGTGCAAAGCGGTCAAGCCCCACAGCCTGAACCTGCTCCGCCAACCGCTCAGCCCCTAAACCGCTGGCACTGATTTGCGCCGCGAAATCACCGCGGGCTTGTATCGTGTGAGTCGCTCCGGTATCCGTGCCACACAACCGCGTCAGCACAGGCTCCACCACCGCACCGTCCTCAACCAGCAGGGTCGGGGCAATGATTACCCCCTCTTGCGCCAAACTTTGCGACACCGGCATGGAGCCTGGCTCGCTCGCACCAATATTGGCGTGATGCGCGCGATTGGCGGAAAATCCGATGAGCTGCTGTTCGACGTAAATCGGGGCAATCACCGTGACATCAGGCAGGTGTGTCCCGCCCAGATAGGGGTCGTTCACCACCAGCATATCGCCGGGCCGCCACCGCTGCGCATCGACAATATCGGCCATCGCATAAGCCATACTGCCCAGGTGCACGGGGATATGAGCAGCCTGCGCGACGAGCTGCCCCCGGTGATCAAATAAAGCACATGAAAAATCGAGCCTGTCCTTGATATTGGGAGAAAACGCTGCGGACTTAAGCAACGCGCCCATCTCATCGCAGATGGCAGACAATCGGCTGGCAAATACACTCAATTCTATGGCGTTCATAATATCTCCTCGCTGGCGGCATTTTACGGTATTTGCCAAGCGTGCCCAATCCCTATAATATCGGCTGTTTGGCGGTGTTTGTGCGGCGCCCGTTCGCCGAACACATAAGACTAAAAGCAGGTCGCTTGCGGCTGGTGGTCACAATTGGCCGCCCACTATTTCGAAAGTATTTCCTTGAATACGTCCTCGATCAGAACCAACTTATCCTGGTTCCGGCGAAGCGTTTTTTGTTTTTGACTTTGGGAGTTGGAGTAATTCAGATGTCGACATTGATGAATACCTATGGCGAACGGACCCTCACCCTAACCAAGGGTGCTGGCAGCCGCGTGTGGGATGATGCCGGCAATAGCTACATTGACGGTATTAGCGGTATCGCGGTGTGCGGACTGGGGCACTCCCACGCCGCCGTCACTCGTGCGCTTAGCGAACAAGCCAATACACTTTTGCACGTCTCTAACCTGTACAACATTCCCCCGCAAAAAGTGCTGGCCGATAAACTCTGCGCGGTGTCGAAAATGGACAAGGTATTCTTTTCCAATTCAGGCGCTGAAGCCAATGAAGCGGCCATAAAGATTGCACGTAAATACGGCAATGATAAAGGCATAAACACACCCACGATCGTGGTTATGAACAGCGCTTTTCACGGTCGCACCATGGCGACACTAACCGCCACAGGTAACACCAACGCACAAAAAGGCTTTGAACCTTTGCTACCTGGCTTCGTTCGCGCACCCTTCAATGACATTGCTGCCATCGAAGTACTGGCCGCCGAACACAAAAATATTGTCGCTGTTTTAGTCGAGCCCGTTCAGGGAGAAGGCGGAGTGCGCGTGCCCGATGACACCTACTTACCCGAACTTCGCGATCTGTGTAACCGCCACGAATGGCTACTGATGCTCGACGAAATTCAAACCGGAAATGGCCGCACGGGCACCTACTTTGCGTATCAGCATTACGATTTTATGCCCGACGTCGTCACTACCGCCAAAGGCCTTGGCAACGGTGTGCCGATTGGCGCATGCCTGGCACACGGTATTGCCGCCGATGTGTTCGCCCCTGGCAATCACGGCTCGACGTTTGGTGGCAACCCGCTGGCCTGTCGCGCGGCCGAGGCGGTCATCGACACCTTGACCGAAAGCCAATTGATCTCCACTGTGGCCCAACGCGGCGCGCAAATGCTGCAAGCATTTCGCGACAAGCTCGCCGGCAACGAATTGGTTGTCGATATTCGTGGCAAAGGTTTGATGATCGGCATCGAACTCGAACACCCCTGCATGGAGCTGGTGGCTGAAGCCAGAAAAGCCGGATTACTGATCAACGTTACGGCTGGCAACACCATCCGGTTATTGCCGACGTTCATCATGACAGACGATGAAACTGACACCTTGGTAAACGGTGTTGTTGAACTCATCCAAAATTTTCAACCGACCGAGTAAGGCGTCATTATTATGAACTCTCGCGCCCCCCAGACACACAAAACAGTTCGTCACTTTCTGACACTGAATGACATCAGTAAAACGGAACTGCAAGATATTATCGCTCGCGCCATTGAGCTGAAAACCGAAGTCTACGAAGGTCGCGACAAACCATTGTTAGAGCGCAAGGTAATGGGGATGATTTTTGAAAAATCCTCCACCCGCACCCGCGTCTCCTTTGAAACTGGCATGGCCCAGCTTGGCGGCCACGCCATGTTTTTGTCTCCTCGCGACACCCAACTTGGCCGCGGCGAACCGATCGAGGATTCCGCGCGCGTACTGTCTCGCATGGTCGATATCGTTATGATTCGCACCTTTGGTCACGACATCATCGAGCGTTTTGCGGCCTACTCGAAAGTACCGGTTATTAATGCGCTAACCGATCAGTTTCACCCCTGTCAGCTACTTGCCGACATACAGACCTTTGTCGAATTACGCGGCTCAATGCAGGGCAAGAGCGTAGCCTGGATTGGGGATGGCAACAATATGTGCAATTCCTATATCAACGCCGCGGGCCTTTGTGACTTTGAATTGCGTATTGCCGCGCCCGAAGGTTTTGCCCCGGATGCCGACTTGGTTGCCTCCCAGAAACATCGAATCAAGTTGTGCGCCACACCGACCGAAGCGGTGCGCAATGCCGACCTTGTCGTCACCGACACCTGGGCCTCGATGGGCCAGGAAGAAGAAAAAGGTGCGCGAGAGCGCGCTTTTGCCGACTATCAGGTGAACAGTGAACTTATGAGTCATGCTGCCGCCGACGCTTTGTTTATGCACTGCTTACCGGCGTACAGAGGCAAAGAGGTCAGCGCCGAGCTTTTGGATGCGCCCGATTCCGCAGTCTGGCAGGAGGCGGAAAATCGATTGCACGCGCAAAAAGCGCTGATCGAATTCCTCCTCACTCAGTAGACCAACGCAGGGCTTTTCATCGAGCCCTGTGTTGTGCTTTGATGGCATTAAATTTCGACTCAACAAGTGGAGCTTTATGAGCCATTGGCAAGCATTTCTCGAAGATCAGGGAGCGCACATTTACCCCGATGGCGCTGCCGATTTTCCACCTGATGACACATCACCAAATGCGCTGTGCCATTTAGGTACGTCAACACTGGTTACCGTGACGGGCCCCGATGCTATAAAATTTTTGCAAGGTCAAGTAACCTGTGACTTGCGCGAGCTTACGCCCATGCGCTGGCTCAGAGGGGCCCAGTGCAATTTAAAAGGTCGCGTTACTACCAGCTTTGCCGTCGCACAACTCGATCAAGACACGCTGTTGCTGCGCTGCGCCACGGACCTTGTCGAGCCGTTTGTCAAAGGTCTGGAAAAATACGCCGTTTTCTCCAAAGTTACGATCCGTCCCGCCCCCGACTGGCACGTTATTGGCGTATGCGGAATTAATTCCGCGGAGGTATTGGCTGAAACCACAGGCCTGCGCACAAGTGAAGCGGGGGGGCTCGCAATAAACGAACAAGCGCTGGCTCTGCAGCACAATGCCGAATTGATAGAAGTTTGGGTTCACGACAATCAAGCCCAGCCCCTTTGGCAGCAACTGACAAGTTGCTGTTCACGCGCGCCGACCCACTGCTGGCTCAGGGGACAAATTGATGCCGGGTGTGCGGAGATAAGTGCAGCCACCTCTGAGCTTTTCACCCCGCAGGATTTGAACTACCCCGAGTTGGGAGCTGTGAGCTTTAAGAAGGGTTGTTACACTGGACAAGAGGTAGTGGCTCGCCTTCACTACAAAGGCAAATTAAAAAAACACCTCTACCCCATAGAGTTTGCCGCCGACACCAGCCCGGCGCCTGGTTGTGAGCTGGCGGATGAAAGCGGCAAAAGCCGCGGTCATTTAGTGCAAGCGGCACCCGTGCAAGATACACTCTACCGAGGCTTAGCTGTATTGCCTGACGATGAGAGCGTGCCGCTCTATATCGGCAAACAGCCACAACGGGCACTGCGCTTAAAATTGCCCTATGATATAAACAGCTAATGCACTGTAGACTAACTCCATAAGACAGAAACAGGACTGCTGATGAGTCAAGTAGTAGATACCGTCCGGCAGGACATAATAGCCGCAATTAAATCCGACAAGCTGGTACTGCCAACCTTGCCCGAAGCGGCGCTGAAAGTCCGCGAGGTAGCGGAAGACCCCGACGCCGATATGGACCAGTTAAGCGCCGTTATTGGCAGTGATGCCGCCTTATCTGCGCGAATTGTACGAGTTGCCAATAGCCCATTGTTGCGTGCCAACAAGGCCATTGAGGATTTGAAAACCGCGGTGATGCGTCTGGGTATTCAGTACACCTGTAACATTGCGACCGGTCTCGCGATGCAGCAGATGTTTCAGGCCACCTCGGACTTGGTCGACAAACGCCTGCGCGACACCTGGAACCGCGCCAGCGAAATCGCCGGCATTAGCCACGTTTTGTGCCGCCATTACACTAAACTGCGCCCCGATCAGGCGACCCTCGCCGGGCTTATCCATAAAATTGGCGTTTTACCCATTCTAACCTACGCCGAAGAGCACCCCTCTTTACTCAAAGACAGCTTCACGCTGGACACAGTCATTAATCAACTGCAAGGTGCGATTGGGGATTTGATTCTGAAAGCCTGGGACTTCCCGCCTGAGCTTGCACACATACCCTCTCAACACATGAAATTTGACCGTGAGGTAGCACAAGCCGATTACGCCGACATTGTGACCGTGGCTATGTTGCAGAGCTACCTCGGCACCGACTCATCGCTGGGGCAGGTCGACTATCATCAGGTCAAAGCCTTTACCCGCCTGGGCATGGACCCAGACATGCAAATGGCCGAAGGCGAAGATCTATCCGATGAAATGGAAGCGGCAATGACGTTGTTGCAGTAAACAAAGTCTGACGACTGAGGTCGGATGTCTGAAGCGTCCGACTTCAGACCTCTGGCACCCGACGAAAGCAGCCTTCCGGCTGCTTTTTGATTTTCCCGTTTCCCGTAGACCGCCTCTTCCGTCCGCCCTTTCACAACCGCCAATCTATCGGCTCTACGCCTCGACTTCGCAAATACTCATTAGCTTGACTAAAGTGTCCATTGCCAATAAATCCGCGGTGAGCAGACAAAGGCGATGGGTGTGGCGACTTCAGCACCAGGTGCTTGCGCGTATCAATTAACCGGCCTTTCTTCTGGGCATAGCTGCCCCACAGCAGAAACACTACGCCTTCGCGATCGCGGTTTAGGGCGTCGATTGCAGCATCTGTAAACGACTCCCAGCCCTGTTTTTGATGCGAACCGGCTCGCCCTTGCTCAACGCTCAAGGTCGCATTAAGCAGTAACACGCCCTGCTCCGCCCAGCGCTGTAAACAGCCGTGATCTGGCCTTTCGATACCCAGGTCACGCTCAATTTCCTTGAAAATATTAACCAGCGAGGGGGGTGGCTTTACACCTTCGGGAACCGAGAAACACAAACCATGAGCCTGACCCGGCCCGTGGTAAGGGTCCTGCCCCAGAATCACCACTTTGACCTTATCAAAAGGCGTACTGTTAAAGGCGTTAAACATAAGCTGGGACGGCGGAAAAACCACTTTTTTAGCCTGCTTTTGTGCTAACAAAAAAGCCTTAAGCGAAAGCATATGCGGCTGGCTAAACTCACCCTCCAGCTCGCGCAGCCAACCGGGCTCTAAATCGACAGAATTTGCCAAGGTTCCGATTCCTGTTCTGAAGTTGGTCCCAATGTATCATAGAGCCAACCATGCTATGCGATACCGATTTTCAGAGATAAAAAAACCCGGCAAAAGCCGGGTTTTCGAATCCATAAAGCCTTAACTTACAGCTTGCCAGAATTCTCAGACAGGTAAGAAGCAACGCCATCGGCTGAAGCGTCCATACCCTTGTCACCTTCCTGCCAACCTGCAGGACATACTTCACCGTGCTCTTGGTGGAATGCAAGCGCGTCAACCATACGCAGCATTTCATCAACATTGCGGCCCAACGGCAGATTGTTAACCACTTGATGCTGAACCAAACCGTCTTCGTCAATCAAGAAAGAACCGCGGTATGCAACACCGGCGTCGGCTTCTACGTCAAAGGCCTGACAAATTTCGTGCTTGGTGTCAGCTACCATGGTGTATTTCACTTGGCCGATACCACCTTCATTGACCGGGGTGTTGCGCCATGCACTGTGGGTGAACTGCGAGTCAATAGACACGGCAATCACTTCAACGCCGCGCTTTTGGAAAGCTTCAAAACGATTATCAAAAGCAATCAGCTCAGATGGGCAAACAAAGGTGAAATCCAGAGGGTAGAAAAAGATAACAGCTTTCTTTCCTTTGATGGCTTCGGACAATTTAAATTCGTCAACGATTTCGCCGCTGCCTAATACCGCTGCTGCTGTAAAATCTGGTACTTGCTTACCTACTAATACGCCCATGTCTTAATCTCCTAAGTTTACGGACTGACAAAATATCTCCCCAGAGAGATGGGGGCTGCAACGCAAATTGCAAGGACCTCTCGGGGAGTGTGACAAAGCTTTTACAATCAGGCACTTAGCCTGTGATAGAGAGACACTATGTTACACCCTCCACGGCTACTGTCTTATTAATTTTCTATATAGGTCTGATTGTTTTTACCGAACCTGTGCATAAACCCGACAAATTGATGATTTATGTGTCAGTGTCTTGCCGGACAAGCTAAACAACAACCATTCTCAAAACCTATTGACAAGGATTCTCATTAGCAATATTATCCATTTATAGTCTTTACTCGGGAGTGATTACGGCTCTATGTACGTCTGTTTATGCAAAGGGATAACCGATCGCCAAATTCAGGCCGCTGTGCATGATGGCGCTCACAGCTTGGGCAAACTGCGCAAGTCACTTGGCGTTGCTAGCCAGTGCGGCAAATGTGCGAGCCTTACCCGGGATATATTAGACGAAACCCTGCAGGAGATTCCCGAAATTGGCGGCCTACCGCAATTTTATGCCGTTGCATGATAAACTTGCTCAACCGCAAAAGACAATAAGAACCACTCTCCTAATCATTTAAAAACCCTTTCACATCAAACACTTAGCTTGACAGGTTCAAGTTTTGGGCCCACACTTACGCCGAAAACATTCACCCTACGCCGTCAGTGGTAAGGAGTTACTCATGAAAGGCGATCCTAAAGTTATTGAATTTCTCAACAAGGTACTTGGCAACGAGCTTGTGGCTATTAACCAGTACTTTTTGCACGCCCGCATGTACAAAGACTGGGGCCTTAAAGAGCTAGCTGACCACGAATATCACGAGTCCATCGATGAGATGAAACACGCCGATATGCTGGTAGAGCGAATCCTGTTCCTGGAGGGCTTGCCCAACTTACAAGATCTCGGCAAGTTATTGATTGGTGAAAATACCAAAGAGATGCTGGAGTCCGACCTAAAAGTCGAAATGAAGGCGATTCCTGATTTGCGCGACGGCATTGCGTATTGTGAGGAAGTTCGTGACTACGTGAGCCGCGACTTGCTCAACGATATACTGGAGTCGGAAGAAGAACACGTGGACTGGCTCGAAACACAACTGTCACTGATTGAAAATATAGGCCTGCAAAACTACCTGCAATCGAAAATGGATGGGGATGAGTGATTTGCTGAGGTCTGAGGTCTGAGGTCTGAGGTCTGAGGCATTAAAAAGGCTGGGTTAAACAACCCAGCCTTTTTAGTCTAACTACTCTTTTTTCGTCCGACTTCGGACGTCCGACATCCGACTGTTTAATCAATTCAACAAGCCATAAACCCCTACCGAGTACGCTCGTTTTTCCTTGGCGCCCTTTAAACTGCGAATTTTCAGTGATTGTCCTAGCGTAACAGGGTCGTCATAATAGCGGGCATTACCGGTCCCCTCATCAAAACTTACAGTGCCGGCTTCCTGAAAGAAGTAACCAATATAATCGCCCTGCTCTACGCCCACACTGACAGGGAGGTTAACCCGCGAAACACCGGCTTCCGTCGCCTGTAGTACCTGACTTTGCCAGATAACAACCACCTGGTCCTCAACCGGGCGCATCACCTGAACGGTGAACGTACCTGGCTTTACAAAGTGTGCGCTGATACCGGTAATCGTGCCGTCGGCAGGCATTGGGTTGTCCATATCGACCATTAGCAATGGCTCGCGATCCACCTGGCTGCGCTGTACTAATTCACCGCCAACGTAATCGAGCAAATCACTTTGCACCATAAAATCTTTCAGCTCATCGATTTCTTTTTGTACAAATCGACGCACCTGGCCGCGCAGCTCAGATGATTCTTGCACCCGCACAGTTTTTTCTGTGTCCAGCACCGACATAACCCGGGTGAGCTCATCAATTTGTGACTGCAGAGCTTGCTCCTGATTTTTGAGGGAAACGATTTTGGCGCGCGCCTGATCAAGCTCAGTTTGCAATTGCTCGTTCTCATCCTGCATTTTTTGTATATTGGGTTGGGTCTGACACCCCGTGGCCAACGCCGTAACCACCAATAGGCTAGCTACCAATGTTTTAGTCATCTCAAGCCTCATTAATCAATTCTGACCACAGCAGGCACTGTGCCCGCTGAATATTCGAGTTTTACTGCCACTAAGTATAGCGCTATTCGGCCACTTTAAAGGATATTGTTGCCAGGCGATCGTCAGCTAACGACAAATCAACGTGATACGCCCCTTTGCCAAACCCCGCCACCGGGCGCTCAATGGCAAAAAACTTAATACCCTCGGTACCACTCACAATAACCGGCTTTTGCGCAATTTGAACACTGCGCGAACCGTCCATCAATACAGCCTGTATAACAGTCGTTTCGCCGCTAAAATTAGCGTACTCAAAACCGACATGAATAATGCGCCCGGGGCTCAATGTTTCAGCCTGCGGCGCACTTATGTCTGTCATCGCTTGCGTCGCCAAACGCAATGTCGCTATTTTGGGCTGAAGCTCCTCCAGTAAGCGGTCAAGCTGCAATCGCAGTGCCAGCAACCCTTCGCTTTGCGGAAAATGGTCGCGCGCATTATCTAGCTGCAGCAGAGCTTCATCCACGTTTTTATCTTGGATAAGCTGATCAATGCGATTGATTAAGCCCTGTTCCACTCTAAACAACCCTTCTTCAGCAACGTCTTCGGCCTCTGGAACTTGCTCCAGCAATTGTTGGTATGTGTCAAAAGCGCTGTTGCCGGACGGGGTGATCAACTGATTATGCGACATCTGCTCCTGCGCTTTGGCATCAAGAGACGCGATGGTGCTTTGTCGCTCTTTGAGTGCAAGCTGCGCGTCGGCAATCTCAGATTGCAAAGTGCGCAAAGCCTCATTTTCTGGTTGCACCTTAAGGCCACGTTCGACCATTGCCAAAGCCGCTTCAAATTCTTGTACGGCAACTTTTTCGCCACCGAGCTCGTAATAGCGCGCGGCGATTTTATCGAGCCCCGCTAAGGCTTCTGTATTGTCGGGATCTCGCTCCAATACCGATCGGTAGCTGGCCAACGCATTGGCGCCCGGGGGCGAGCTTAGGGCATCGCGCTGCAAATAGGCTTCGGCTTCGGCAAGTGTACTGGCAATTTCATTCGCACCGGCCAACCTTTCTACCGCTTCGCTCAGGCCGGCATCGCGCTCAGTATCGGGAAACAGATCGGCACTTAGCTCAGCCAATTGCCTAGCTTCAGCCAGATTAGCATCCGCAACAGCACTGTCAAAGCGTGCCGCGATGGACGCTTGCATAGCCGCCAGCCCCTGCTCTGCGGCCGCCACTGACGCGGCATCTGCGCTTAGCAACATTTGGTTGTACAAGGCGGCGAGTTCCGGTGCTACCGATGCGTCCTGCTCAAACTCCGCGAAAAGAGCCTCAGCGCCGGCTGCGGGGCGCGGCGCCGCACTCGATTGCGTACTCGCCCCAGCAATATCGGCGCTATCGTCAGAACCTGCGCTGTCGCTATTGGCTGCAAGCGCACCGGCAGGCGCTATATTCGCCGTACCAGCCTCAGAGCCAGCCTTCTCATCAACCGGCTCACCACGAATAAGGGCCTTGACATCCGTAGGTTCTGAAACGGACTCGCCAGACGCCGAAATCGCCGCAACGGGCTGGGGCTTTAAGGCGTCCGACGCGTTGTTTTGCGGCGAGCTTGCGCCCAAATATTGCCAACCGAACCAGCCACCACCGCCGATCACCCCGGCGGTTATTACCGCACTCCACCAGGACCGGCGGCTCGTCTGAGTAGGCGCTTTCGGTCTGTCACCAATACCGTCATCTCCCTGAACGCTGAAGCTTTCGTCGCCCGACAGCGCCATATCGTCGTCGCGTGTGGCGCGCGCTACTTCTTCCGTATCGACACGGGTATTCGCAATGGGGGCAGAAACAACGGTCGCCGCCGACTCTTCGATCTCATCAATTTGTGGCTTTAGTGCCAGCTGGTGTTTGACTTTTTCAATCTCAGCTCGGGGCAGCGCATCGAGATCAGCGATAAATTCAGCGCCATTTTGATAACGCTGGTCAGGTTTTTTCGCCAGTGCTCTATTAATAATTGGCTGAAATACAGCAAGATGCTCGGGTAAATCTGGAATAGCATCGGAGACATGCATGATGCCGACCGCAACCGCTGAGTCGGCATCAAAAGGAACATAGCCACAAACTAACTGGAACAGAACAACCCCAAGGCTATATAAATCACTGCGCGGATCGACCTTGGCCCCTTTTGCCTGCTCCGGGCTCATATAGTGCGGCGTACCCATGGTAGTGCCCGTTTGGGTCATTCCCGAGGCGACATCAGAGGCGCGTGCAATACCAAAATCCATGAGTACGGCGCGCCCATCCTCGCCGTGGATCATAATATTTTCAGGCTTTACATCGCGATGCACATACCCCTTGCGCCCGGCATAGTCGAGCGCCTTCGCAACATCCTTGACAATGGCCAGAGCAACATCCAGATCCAGATTGTAGCGGTTAACTTTTAAATCATGCCCCGGCACGTATTCCATCGACAGGTAGTGGTTACCCTCGTGCACGCCAACGTCGTAAACGGTGACAATGTTTGGGTGCATCAAACGCGACACTATGCGCGCTTCGCGAATAAAACGCTCGCCAAAGCTCGGGTCTTTTGACAATTGCGGTGACATAACCTTAAGCGCCACTTCGCGCTCAAAGCTTTCCTGAATGGCCAGGTAGACGGTCGCCATACCGCCCTCACCTAGGGTGTCAATGATTTTGTAACCGGGTATTTCCATTTACTGCGCCATAAAAAACCAAATAGAAACGCTCTCGTAGGCGGCCTGGACGGCGGTTTCACCTACCACTGCAGCCATTGCGGCATTTATATGCTAGCGCCGCAGCCTTATGGCTACTTATAGCCACTGCTTATATTATCCCCGAACAATATAGCCCGTTACCAGTAATAGCAATAGATGGGTCGGATAGAAAAGCCAGACGGTTCATACTATAGCCTAGCAGGCGGTTGAAACAGGGGGTAATGGTGTCCATCCGCCACCGGCTCAAACTGGATCTCGCTTTACAGTAGGGCAGCCCTCTTTTCGCAGGATTAGGTAAACCCTAATTGCTCAAAACGCCGCCAATTGCTACTATTGCGCCCTTTCACTACCCCGGATTTATCCCAAGCCTCCCGCCAAGCAGGAGGCCACAGAACTGTTTGACCCCAGAACATTTTGCCTCAATACAAGAGACTCTCTATGACTCAGGATTTTCGCCGCGCCCCACTGGCCGAGCTAGCTCACCACGATGCGTTCATTCAGCGCCACATCGGCCCGGATCAAACTCAGGCCGCCACTATGCTGAACACACTGGGGCTGGATAGCATTGCGACCCTGATTGAGAAAACAGTACCTGAAAAAATCCGCAGCCAAGACGCGCTGGCGCTTGAGCCGGCCAAATCAGAAGTTGAAGCCCTAGCCGAATTGAAAACCATTGCCTGTAAAAATAAGCTGTTCACAAGCTTTATCGGCATGGGCTATTACGACACCCACGTGCCCAACGTCATTTTGCGCAATGTATTGGAAAACCCCGGCTGGTACACCGCCTACACCCCCTACCAGCCTGAAATCGCCCAGGGCCGGCTCGAAGGCTTGCTCAATTTTCAGCAGATGATCATCGACCTCACCGGTATGGATTTAGCCAATGCCTCCATGCTGGATGAAGGTACAGCCGCGGCTGAAGCCATGGCAATGTGTAAACGCCAGAACAAAAAAAACCGCTCCGACGTGTTCTTTGTCGCCGACGACACCCACCCACAGACCATTGCTGTTGTAAAAACCCGAGCCGAGCATTTTGGCTTTGACGTGTTGGTAGCCCCGGCAGAGCAACTTACGGGCACAGAGTGTTTCGGCGCCTTGCTGCAGTACCCGGGTACCACGGGTCAGGTGCGCGACCTAACAGATTTGATCAGCGCAGCTCACGAACAAAAAACACTGGTAACCGTCGCCTCGGACTTGCTGGCACTGACCCTACTCAAATCACCGGGCGAGATGGGCGCAGATGTGGTGATTGGCACCAATCAACGCTTTGGTGTCCCTATGGGCTTTGGTGGTCCGCACGCCGCCTTCTTTGGCTTTCGCGATGCCTTTAAGCGCAGTGCGCCGGGCCGCATAATTGGAGTATCGGTAGATACCCGCGGCAAAACCGCCCTGCGTATGGCCATGCAGACCCGCGAGCAACACATTCGCCGCGAAAAAGCCAATTCCAATATTTGTACCTCACAGGTATTACTGGCCGTTATGAGTGTGTTTTACGCCATCTATCACGGCCCGGAGGGGCTTAAGCGTATTGCCGAGCGCGTTGCGCGCTTAACCGACATGCTCGCCGTAGGCTTACGCGAGCGCGGTTTCGACACCCTTCATGCGGATTACTTTGACACACTGTGCATCAAAGTTGGTGAATCCCAGCAGGCGCTGTATCAAACCGCGTTGGCCAACAAAATTAACCTGCGACTGGTCGGTGAAGATTGTATCGGTATCAGTGTCGACGAAACCACCACCCTGCACCAAATCAGCCAGCTGTTAAATGTGTTCAGCGCCGGTGATCACGGCATGGACTTAGCCGCGCTCGATGCGCAGTTGAGCAGCGATCAGGCCAGCGCCGGCCTGCCCGAACCGCTGCGCAGAAACGATGCCATTTTGACCCACCCGGTGTTTAACACCTACCACAGTGAAACCGAAATGCTGCGCTACTTAAAGCAGCTAGAGAGCAAAGACATTGCACTCAATCACTCGATGATTCCGCTCGGCTCCTGCACCATGAAACTCAACGCCACCGCCGAAATGATACCGGTGACCTGGCCCGAGTTCGGCAAATTACACCCTTTTACCCCGATCGATCAGGCGCAAGGCTACCAGCAAATGTTCGAGCAACTGCAACAAATGCTCGAAACCTGTACCGGCTATGACGCGGTAAGCCTGCAACCCAATGCCGGCAGCCAAGGCGAGTACGCGGGCCTGGTCGCCATCAAAAAATACTTTGCAAGCAAAGGCGAGTTCGAGCGCGATATTTGTTTGATACCGGCTTCGGCCCACGGCACTAATCCGGCCTCGGCACAAATGGTTGGCATGAAAGTGGTGGTGGTAAACTGCGACAGTAAAGGCAATGTCGACCTCACCGACCTCAATAGCAAAATCACCGAGCACGGCAGCCGTATCGCGTGCATTATGGTGACCTACCCGTCTACCCACGGCGTATTTGAAGAAGGGATTACCGAGCTGTGCGCGGCCGTGCACAACGTCGGTGGTCAGGTGTATATCGATGGCGCCAACATGAACGCCTTGGTAGGTGTTGCCGCTCCGGGCAAGTTCGGCGGTGACGTATCCCACCTAAACCTGCACAAGACCTTTTGTATTCCTCACGGCGGCGGCGGCCCCGGCATGGGCCCGATTGGTGTCGCCGAGCATTTAAAACCCTTTTTGCCCGCTCACCCAATTCAAGCAGTGCCCGGTACCGACATCGCCAACGGCACGATTTCAGCCGCGCCCTGGGGCTCCGCCAGCATTCTGCCCATCAGCTGGATGTACATTAAAATGATGGGCCGCGAAGGCATGGCACACGCCACAAAAATGGCTATCCTTAATGCCAACTATGTCGCGAAAAAACTCGGCGATCACTACCCCATTTTGTACAAAGGCGCAGAGGGCTTTGTCGCCCACGAATGCCTGCTGGACTTACGCCCACTGAAAGAAGCCAGTGGCGTGACCGAAGAGGACATCGCCAAGCGCTTAATGGACTTTGGTTTTCACGCGCCCACCATGTCATTTCCGGTGCCCGGCACACTCATGATTGAGCCAACCGAATCGGAAAGTCAGGAAGAGCTGGATCGCTTTTGCGAGGCCATGCTTATCATCCGCAAAGAAATTGCCCAGATCGAAAGCGGCGAAGTGGAATACAGCACCAGCGCTCTGCACAACGCCCCCCATACCCAGGACGATGTTTTAGAAGATAACTGGCAACGCGCCTATTCACGCGAGCAAGCATCAAGACCCGCCGCCTGGCTCAGAGCCCACAAGGTTTGGCCTTCGGTTAACCGCATTGATAACGTCTACGGGGACAGAAACCTGGTGTGCTCCTGCCCGACAATTGACGAGTATCGCAGCTAATAAAATCGTGATGTGGATTGGTTATCGGGTTAGAGACAAGCCAGCAACTTCAGAAAATTACGGCCTTCTTTCGTCACTTTATAGGAACCCGCTTTGCGTTCAATAAAGCCGAGTTCAAGGGCCGTATCATAAGAGTTGTGTGCGCTGGGCTGCGAAAGCCCCAGAAATCGAGAGGTCTCACACGGGCCATATAGGCCATACAAGGTGCCCGCCAAAATGGTCAGCAGACGAAGGCCAGAGGAGCTGCAATTTTCGCGAATGTATTTGTGGGCATTGATCGTTTTGCGCAGTGTGGCCCTTGGCACCTTGCCCTCGGTTATGGTGTGAAGCTGTGCGCGATGCTTCGCCAGCATGGCATGCCCCGACTTGGTGATGGTGTAGAGCGTGTGGGGCGGGCCAGAACCGCCAGTATGGACTTTTCCGACAGGGCGTATCCACTTGCGGGTTTTCAGGGCCGCCAACGGCAAGGGGCGCAGTGATTGGGATTTTAAATTATCGCGCAGGTCACTGAGGCTAAACTCATCGCCTATGTGCTCCAGTATGCTTAAGCTCGCCACGGTGCTGAAGGTCAGCAAGGGGGTTCGGGCGTTTAGCTTCTCAATGTCCTTAAGGATTTTGCGGTGGGGTTTGCTCAACTCTTCGCCGCAAGCATTGGTGGGGCCGCGATTGGTCACCCAAAAATCTGGAGCTTTCAGGCATTCGTCGCGATAGGCTTTGGCCTTGTTCGGTGCGCTCTTGCCGTACTTATTCTTAGAGAAAGTGCGCTGCTTTAAAAAGCCACCGCCCAGCTTGGGAACGCGGACGAGGTAATAGTCCCCCGCGTCTGTAATGTATCGCATGTCTCGACTCATAGCATAAAACCGTATTAGTGTTGTACCGCTGCTCGCTGTATTTAGGATGCCCCAAGTCGACGCTGGGGTGCAAGCCCGGCCGATAGCTGGATACAATCGTTGCAGGCGCTCATCCACAGTGGATGCTAAATAACCTGAATCGTTACGCGCCGTCGGCAACTCCCTTTAACCCATGCAGTGGCGCCGGACAATGATACACGCACTGTCACCTAACCAACATACGCCTGGCCATTGTGTTCAACCTGATATTTCGGTTGCCATTTTGCGTAACGCTCACCACTAGTGCATAGCGATTGCATAGCGCGAACCTGACCGTGTATGGCGCTGCGTAATCGCCCGACAAACAATGTTCGCTGGATCACCCAGCCAGACACGCACACCTCAAACGAATCTAGGGCATTTAAATGCCGCTATAAATAACGTCTATACTCAAATTCTCTGTTGCACACCTAAAGGATGAGACTATGGCGCTATCAACCCGTCAAGTGACATTGATTCAGGACAGCTTTGCCCAAGTGGAGCCTATTGCGGATACAGCGGCCGATATATTTTACAAACGGTTATTTGAGCTTAACCCGGAATTGAGGCTGATGTTCAAAGGTGACATGAAGGCACAAGGTAAAAAGCTAATGACGACCTTAAAGGTTGCTGTCGCAGGTTTAGACGATATCGGCAAAGTCGTGCCCGTACTTAAAACCTTAGCGGAGCGGCATGTACAGTATGGCGTTCGACCAAGTGACTACACCACGGTCGGTAACGCACTACTGCAAACATTGAAACAAGGGCTCGGTGATGCCTTTACCCCCGAAGCGCGCCAAGCCTGGGTGGAACTTTACCGCACTATAGCGCAGGTCATGAAGGCGCATGCCTACCCCGGTTTCAAGGGCTGATTTGCAATCCACTGTTGCTGGAAGTCGGCGACTAGCCCTCGCGTCATTCGGTTGGAGCTTAAGCGCCTAGAGAGTGAATCGCTTTGTATTCACAGTAGGCATACAGCCCTACAATGACAAACGTTATTGCAAGCAGTGCATGGAGTAGTAGGGAAATACTGTCATAGAATAAGGCCATGACGATGGGTGTTGCGATTAGCCATGCCAAATCCAGGATAAATATCATACCAATCCAAGCGCGAGAACCCGGCAGGTGTCGTTGAACAAACCATACCAAGGCCGCAAACACGCATAAACCGGCCCCCACGATTTGATAAACCAACGCCGATAGTTCGCCAAACCACGGGGCCAACCATTGCCCCCCTAGTACCAGAAGTATTCCCGCTGCCATTGATGTAGTTGCATTTAACTTTAATACCGTTGTAATTGCTGGCTTATTCATCATATTCTGCTCCTCCGCAATACCCCGTAGTATTCCGGAGTTCGATATATGAGGCCATTACCTAAGAGGTAATGGCTCTCAGAGTGAAGCGATCAAAGGCAAAAAAAACATTCTTGGCATTACGGAAGCAACATGACAGGCACAAAAAACATACTTGTTGAATTTAGAAAAAGTAAAGGCTGGTCGCAGCAATTCCTTGCACTGGAAGCGGACGTCTCTACGCGCCATATCAGTTTTATCGAAACCGGGCGCTCCACGCCGAGCAGAGAATTGTTACTCAAGCTTGCCTATACGTTAGAGCTTTGCCACCGCAACACCAATGCATTGCTTAATGCCTACGGCTACGCCGCTCAATACACGAGCATGGCGCTCACAGATACCAATCTAACGCCTGTACGCGACGCGCTTAAGTTGATGCTGGATAACCACGCCCCTTTCCCAGCCGCAGTCTTAGATGGCCAATGGAATCTCGCTATGGCCAACGCGCCGTTACAATGCATGCTAGAAACCTTGTTGCGAGAACAGCCAACGGGGGAGTTTAATATGCTTGAGGCAACCTTCGACCCAAATAGCTTAAAACCTGCCATAGAGAACTGGGCTGAGGTGGCCAGCGTTCTACTTCGCAGGTTACACCTACAAGTGCACAGCCAACCATCCCCCGCATTGCAGGAACTTTACCAAAAAGTACTGAACATGAACCCGCCCGAGAATTGGCGCGACACGCCAGCGGGTTTCAGTGAAGGGCCAATGCTAACCGCTAAAATTAAGGCCCAGGGAGAGAGCCTGGAGCTTTTTTCCACGCTAAGCACCTTTGGTACAGCGCAAGATGTTAATCTGCAAGAGTTAGTGATTGAGACCTATTTCCCTGTAAATCAGAAAACAACAAATTTCTTTTACGAATTAGCCAAGAGATAAAGAATTAACGAAATACCACCTTATTAAAATTCTGCACACCTGAGCTTATCGCAAAACGAACTCGCCGATAGCTCGTTCACAAATCCTTGATCCTATTTTCAAGGAATTTTCTACTAATAACCGTTGTGGATTATTGGGGGGTTACGGGACCGCACACCAGCATTAAAAAGCCGAGCCGAAGGTCGGCTTTTTCTTACCTACGATTCTATCAATCGATGGTAACCGTACCTTTCATCAGCGCATAATGGCCGGGAAAGGAGCAGAAAAAGCTGTAATCTTCCTCGGGGTTTAGCGCAGCGACATCAAACGTCACGGATGTACTCTCGCCACCGCCAATAATCTTAGTGGCGGCAATAACACGCGCATCGTCCGGGGGAAGGTAGTTGTTTTCAATGCCCGCGCTCATTCCCTCTTGCGCCAAAGCCTGCAACTCAGCTGTTTTAGTCAGCACCCAGTTGTGCCCCATAATGTTAGCGGCTATGGAGCCTGAGTGGGTCAGATTCACTGTAAAACTCTCGCAAGAAGCCGGAATACTAATAGCGTCAGTATCGAACCGCATCTGATCCGTACTATCGACATTAACCTCACAATCCGCCGCCAGAGCACCACCCGCAGCAAAAGTAAAAACGCCTGCCAACGCTGTTTTCAGCAAAAACTTCATATAACACTCCTATAACGGATTACCAATCAAATATAGGCTTAGCAAGCCCAAACTCACATAATAGAATACGAATAAGATCAAAATTGGATTACTTAAAAAAAGCTTTACGGAAAACTTTTTTCAGCCCTTCCGGCAGTGTAACTCCGTCGCCTACGCCGCGTCTAGGCCCTGCGCCAGCGCCAGCACAGCCTCATATATTGGGAAATAGCGCCCTGCATCATCACCTAAGCCATTCGCATAGAAAATGGGAAAATCCTTTGCATTTTGGACACTTCATACAATCTTCCCACTGTATATAAACCAATAAAACCAGAGAGAGCTAAATCAAGATCAATGACTGGACGTAAGCTTCTCCTGCAAGGCCATCAAAGTACCAGAAACCACAAACGTCATATGAATAATAACCCGCCACATAACAAGGCTCTGGTCACTGTCTTCGGTCATAGTCAAAAACACCTTTAACAACTCGATAGACGAAATGGCAACAATAGAGCCAATCACCTTAATCTTAAGGCCCGCAAAACCAACCTTACCCATCCAACCCGGGCGATCCCCATCATCTTCGACTTCAATCTTCGAAACAAAACTCTCATAACCGCTAAACACGATAATGAAAATCAAACTGGCAATCAGAGAAATATCGATCAGCGTCAAAATATGAAGAATAACCTCCGACCCGCTGAGATCATTGATATTCAGAACAATATGAATAATCTCTTTGACAAACTTCAACAACAAAACAGCAACCGCCGCCACCAACCCAACAAAAAACGGCACCAAAAGCCAGCGGCTAGCAAATAAATGGCGCTCAAACACTTCTTCAAAGTTTTTCATTATTAATCCTAATAAGTAGTTATCTCTCAACTTTTTATCACAGAAGCTTTAACGACTCTGACCCGATTGATCTGATCTACAACCCACATCGTCTGGCTCGATGTTAGTGTAAATGCAAATTACAAAGAACTCGTTACCAGGCTCGTAATCTGATTTCTTACCGGACCACATTTCTGTCAGTTCAAAAACAGCCTGTTCCATAAGATGAGGCTCTAGTTCGTATTCGATGGTTGACTTCGAGCCTACATCCTCAACTCTTGCGAGCCTGACTTCAGATACACTCAGGGATTCATCTTGAGTGATTCCAAATATTAACCCCAAAATCACAAGGCCTGAGGACGACTGACTTTTGGTGGGTTGAGATGCTTGGCAGCCCAATAGAGCAATGATTAAAAAACATACTGCAAATAAACGCATGAAACTTCCTTTTTAATTGTAAAAATCTAATGCCCACATCACGAGGAGCTTTGCATTTCAACAACTCTGACCCTATTGATCCTCAGTCTTTCTATACGCTAGTAGCCGTGTGCCTCTGCCACCAACTGATCGTTCACGAACACCTTGTAACTTTGAGGCCGAAGACCCGCTAGTAAGAGCGGGCGGACTTTCTCCACCACAACGCTCTGCCCCTCGATTCGACCTTTCCATGACTGCTTCAGCCGCGTGGAAAAGTGAGTAAGCGGATTAGCCGGATGTTGTAGCAGAGTTGTCTCGTGCGGAGTGACAAAGCGTATGCCACCGAATAACCAGTTTCGCTGAAACTTGACGGGAGTATTTCCAATTTGGAACTCAATTTCCATTGATGCCTCCAGTGACGCCTAACGCCTTTGGAAGGGGAAGCGTTGTGGCGAAGCCACGCTTTTAGCTGTCCCACTTGCCAAACTTGTTAAGTGTGAATTACGCACAGGCTCTATTTCTCCGCTAAGGCTTTTAGAAGCGTTTTAATGTCTTTGATTGCTTGGCTATGGCTCTCCACATCACCAGCTACGGCAAGTGACTCCAATGCGTCAACGGCCACCATTAAATCAGAAGAGAGTTCTGGCATAGTGCCTTGTAATTCTCGGGCAGACTCCTCGATATCAGATGCGACTTCATCTCTTCTTTTTGATGGCAGAGACCGCCACCCACCCACCAATTCTTGATAGTGCCAGCGCTTTCTTATTTCTTCGATTTCGCCGCTAAACTTCATATTTGATCCTGACACTTAACATTTGTATATAGGGCTCGCGCGCTATCCACCCCCGAAACAACAAGAAGACAATAGCGCAAAGCATTGATTTTTAATAGCTTACTTGTTTATTTTCGTTCCGGAAAGGAGAGGCAAAGCGTGCATGCGCGTTATCATGCATGCAGTGGTCTCACTATCTAACCTTCCGAGCTGGTTAAGTAATTGATACTAAAGTAATTTCAATGTATTGAAAACAGCAAAGCGTGCATTGGGGGAGAGGATGTCGGATGTCGGATGTCGGATGTCGGATGTCGGATGTCGGATAATATTGAAACAAATAGAGCTACGAAGTGACCCTCCCCATTGTAACCAGCTGAACGCAGGTAGATTTGGGTGGTTAATCGCGCATGGACGCGCGATTAAGGAAAAACGCGTGGGAGCGCGATTTTTTCCGACCGCCCAAATCTGCCGGAGAGAAGGAACCCGCAGGGCTGAGATACAGGGGTGAGTTTCTTGGCTACTTCTTTGCTCACCAAAGAAGTAGCTCGCCCGCCCGGCGAAACAGGGCAAAAGGGGGAAAGATTGTCTGAAGTCAGACGTCAGAGGACGGACGAAAAAGCCCCCCCCTACCCCAAACGCCTAATCAGGCAAAAGAAATCAATCCACAAACTTCGACAACAACCGAATATACCCCAACTGATACCCATTAGAATTCTCCGTCACCTGCCAGGAATTAATCGGCCAGCCATCATTAAAATCCGCATACGACTTCATCGGCGGCTGATTAAAGGGCGGTGCCGGCGGCGCCATACCGCAGCGGGCATTGTTATCGGTATTGCCACAGCTATCCGGGCAACAGGAATCCCAATTGTATTGCGGGTTGGCACCGCCAATCACAAAACCTGGCGCCGGGCCATAATTGGACTGCGACACCGAATCCCAATCGGCACTGCCGTCGGTAAACCAGGAGTGGTAGAAGCTATCCACCGAGTCTTCCGCACCAAACTGCGCCATATTCGACAAGTACACCTTACCCATGGCATTAGTGCCATGCAGGTAATTGATGTAGCCCAGAGCGACGCTCTCAATATCCGCAGCGCTGTTGTCGCCCAAGCCAAACTTTTTCAGGTGGTAGAAGGTGGAACCCTTAACCCCCATGGTGCGGCTGCTGCCCCAGGTGTAATTGCCATCCCCCAGATAGGCCCGGTAAGCGCCGGTTTGGTCGTTAACCGCGCCCCAGTTTTCCACGCTTTGCATAGATTGCACATAACCGGCCTCAATGGCGCTAGCGATATTGCCCGTGGCATTGGCAAGGCTCGCGTAGTGCAGCAAAGTGTGCAGCAACTCTTCATTCCAGGGCGCGACCCAGCCGATATTGGGTGTGTTGGCATCGACATAATCCCGGTACGCGGTATCACCGGTTAATGCAAACAGATAAATAGCCGCCATCAGCTTTTTCTCGGCGCGGCCATTGGCATCCACCTCTTGCTCGCCGGCGGCGACACCATTGTCGGAGTTGCGGAAGGTGACCTCGGGGTTGGCCTCCGCCCAGCTCCAGGCCTGCTCGGCGCGCGTGGCCAGGTCTTGCGCGTATAGATTAAGGGCGTCGTTATTAAACTGGCTGAAAAACTCCGCCCCCAATGCGAAAGCCGCGGCCCCGGAATAAGAGGCCGATGTGGTAGACGGGCCGTAAACGCTGGGGCCGGTTGCCGCCGAGGGTGGGCTGGCGTGCCCTAGCCCCATCACTGACAGGAGGGAACCATCGGCTTCCTGCATTTTTACCAGCCAATCCATTCCCCACTTAATTTCATCCACCCAATCGGGCAAGCCATTGCCGGACTCCGGGATATTGAAGTCATCGGTAAACACACCGGGGCGATCATTGTAAATATGCATCATGCTAACCAAGTAAGACGCATGCCAGTTGGTGTATTTGTTGTAATCACCGGCATCGTACCAACCGCCGCTTAAGTCGCGCTCGGTGCTGGCATCGCCGGTTTGGTTATAGAGCCGGGCCTGGGTATCCTGCCCCGCTCCTAAATGGCTGGCGCCATCCACCCAACCGGCATCGGCGTAAGGGGCTTGCTTGGCAAAACCCGCGCGCTGGTAAAAGAAGGTTCGCACCGCTTCAATTAACAGGGGCCGGTACGGGTTGTCCGCCACCTGGAACTCTACCGACCGCACATGGCGCTCGGCATCCACCAACACATAACGCCCCGCAGCGCTCAGCGCTGAAATATCCAGCCACCACACCCGATCCCCCGAAGTGGTATTGGTGGTGCCATCTTTCCATGCCGCCGGGCTTACCGTCAGGGCCACCTCTGCGGTATCCAGATTAACCACCTGGTACTCAGCGCCCGGTGTAAAGCTAAGCTCGGCGTCAAAGCCTTCGATCGGGTTGCGTAAAATGGCGATTTTGGTCGCGGCCGGCAGATAACCGAACTGATCCACGGCAATGCACTTTATCGCCGGCAATTGTGAGGCATCGGTGGGCATGACTTCGGGCGCATTTACACCGCAGGCTAGCGCAGCCACAGAACTGGATGAAGAACTGGAAGAAGAGCTGGACTCGCTGCTGGAACTGTCGCTGCTCGATGATTCACTGGAGGAGCTTTCGCTAGAAGAGCTTACACTGGAAGAATTAGGGCTGGGGCTGGAAGAACCACCGCCGCCACCTCCGCATGCACTAAGCCCAACCACAACGGCCAGAGCCCACAACACCGGTATTGAACGCATGAAACCACCCACTGTTAATTTATTATTGTCAGTCCAAAAGACTATATGAAACCGGTTACCAAGTAAACGATTTGGTCACACCTCAGCTGCACATCGAAAAGGTTAGGTTTTTGTTTGGAATTGTGCCAAATCACTATAGAATTCACTGTCGCCAATCCCAGACTCTCGCCTATGCTCAGCTACCGCCACGCCTACCATGCCGGCAACCACGCCGATGTGTTCAAACACCTGTGCCTGACGCTCATTCTGGAAAAGCTGCTTGAGAAAGACAAGCCACTGACCTATATGGATAGCCACGCGGCCGCCGGCCTGTACAATCTCGATGGCGATATGGCGCAGAAAACCCAAGAGTACGCCGAGGGTATCAAGCGACTGCTAAACGCGTCATCCAGCCTTCCTGTGGGTCAGAGCTACCTATCTTTGGTGGACACGCTCTACCGGAGCGGCCGTTACCCGGGCTCGCCAGCAATTGCCGCACACATGTTACGGGACAAAGATAAGTTGCAACTGATTGAATTACACAACACAGAGTTTGCCAACCTGCATCAACAGTTTCGTCGCGACGCTCGGGTCAGCTGCCATCATCGCGATGGGTTCGAAGGGGTGCAAGCGCTCTGCCCGCCCACTCCAAGACGGGGAATGCTACTGATTGATCCGCCGTACGAGCAGCAAAACGAATACGACCGAGTCATACAATGCGTAAAAAATCTGCACAGGCGATGGGCCACCGGAACCCTGGCCATCTGGTACCCGCTGCTGGGGCGGGCGCGTAATCAGGCCGATGGGCTGCTAGCGCGCCTCACCTCGCTCAAACCCGCCAACCTGTTTGTAGCGGAACTCTGGATAAAAGCGCAAAGTGAGGACTATGGTATGCACGGCAGCGGTATGGCCGTGATCAACTTACCGTGGCAAGTCGATACGCAGCTTGAGCAAACCCTTCCGCACCTCGCGACCGTATTGGGCAAAGAGCACGGCGGCTATCGCCAGCAGTGGTTAATCGAAGCTAGGTAGCTCGCCGCAAACTAGAAATTCGACTTCGCAGATAAAAAAACACCCGGCGAAAGCCGGGTGAGAGAGGAGAGTCACTATGTATTACTGCCACTACTACAGATATAGACAGCGACATCTGCGAAAGTTCCCCTCACTCCATATTTTCCCGCCTGGTAGTCGCCATACTGCCCCAACAACGCTTTACCGTCCCCCTTTAACGGGTTTATTACTTCCGGCTAAGCACCTGAATTAAACGCTGCTTGAGTCGTTTCAAAGCATCGGTGCTAAATGTCTCCATAATACCGCGACGCCCATCCGGCAGGTGGCTGCCAAGATCACCCGCATTGTCAAAAACATAGTGATTAAAATGGTGCCGCCAGGCTTCGCGCTGCCCCGCGGGGAGTGTGTTGAGCGCCATCATTGCGAAAAAAAGCGCATTGCGCGGATCGCCATAGCTGGGATTAGGTTCACCCCACCAGTAGTTCACCAGTACATTCAGGCCTTGCAAGGCGCGCACGTGGTGCCACCACAGATAAGGAATATACAGCCCGTCGCCAGGCTCTAAATCGGCAACCTGGGCGTGCGCCAACGCTTGCTCAAATCGCGGATGCGCTTGGAGATCCGGATTATCGAAATCAACCATACTGATCACCGCGCCGGCCGGTGTCATCTCAAAGGGCCCAGGGTACAAGTTTGTGACTTGCTCAGGAGGGAATAAAGTAAACCTTCTTTTCCCCGCAACGCAACAGGCGATATTTTCTGAGGCGTCGTAATGCGCCGCCACCGTCGCTTTGCCGCCAATCCATATGCGCGGCTCAACTTGCTCCGCCAACAACGGCATCGGCAGCTCTCGCTCAAGGCCCGGCAAATGATGAGGAACCACAATCGATTGAATGGCAAAAGTTGGGCTTTGTGCATCACCGGCATGCTTGCGAATAAACTCAAGCGCCGTGGGTAATTGAGTTTGTGAGGGGCGGCAATTGAGGCCGGTTAAATCTTGATTGTAGAATATTCGCCCATCGTTACTGGCCGGGCCCTGCATGGCCGTTAACGGCATACCGCGATCGAAGCCCGCCAGGTACTCGCACAAGGCATCATCACTTTGCAGGGCCTTGCGCACCATTGGCCAGTCGCCGACTAAGCCTCGCATAATAATGGGCTCACTGGCGCCCCTAATATCTTTATTAAACGTATAGGGGGTGGTACCTGTGACCTCGCGTACACGCGTGGCCTGCTTAGGTATGGGGTACTCAGTCATGATCACTCGGCGCTTATGTTTATAGAATATGCATCAGTATAAAGACTGCTTTACGGTATACGCAATTGACCTCAATCAAGCAGTGGGCGCTTCAGGTTAAGGGATATCAAGCTCCCTCAACGACCACCAAGGCGGTGTTGCCACCCATGTTGATTGCCATCCGGCGCTCTCAGGGCAAGCCCTGATGCTGCATTGCCCACCTGGACTTGAAAGGGTGACCTAGAGGTGGCTAGTAACAGTCTCCTAACAAAGGACGAACTGCCTCTTGATCGACAAAACCATTATGGCGGCGAATAGCGACAAGCAATTGCTCATCGGCATAGTGACACCCTGTGGTGCCCGGGTCTACCTGAGCGGTCTTGCCCGCCATCGTCGCACTGTGCGCCTCCCCATTTTGCAGAAGTTCCAGCAATGGCTGATAGCCAGGCTGCCAGGCCTGAGTCTGAGCAAAACTTGCACGCAAGGATCTGAGAATAGCCATTCCCGCAAAGTCGAGATCCCCCCAAAACCAAACTGGCACAGAGGCGTGAGCGTCGAACCAAAACCTTTCAAAACCGGCACGCGCTTCATCGGAAACTTGCGTGTAGGTAAAAACCACCTGCCCCTTTGTTCGGGTGCGTTCAGCACTCAGCGCAAAGCCTGCGCTATACACCAGCGCGAAATGTGACTGCGGCTGGGCTGCCAGTTCCAGAAACGTATCCTGATTTTCGATAAACAGAACTTCAGAGAAATGCTCGGGTAAGTGCAGCGTTACCAGCAGTGGCCGCGGCAAAATGCGATGGGCCAGATCAGGATACAACAGCCGCACCCAATCTTCGTGCCGGTCCAACACTTTAGAATGACCCGCAAAGCAGCGAGCGGAAAGCTGACGCAAGGTCATTGGCTGTTGCAACGTTTGACCAATGGCCAACAAACCGCGCAACGTTTGTTCGGCGCCCCACTCGGGAAGCCGAATAAGGTTGTGCGCCAGAACGGCTTTGGCAGGGTTTGAATCGGCTACTTTTTCCAGTTCACTGTTCCAAACTACCGCGTATGGATCGAGTGCGGGCCGATTTAACCACTCACGCAACACTTCCTCACGCTCTGGAATGAACCGCAACTGCGCCCCCTCATAGACTTCCTGAAAGGGCTTAACCTTGGCTTTTTTAATGGTAATCAGCTTACAGTCTTTGTCTAAACTCTCAACCAATGCCCAAAGATACTGTACGTCTTCATCAAACTCATACAGCTCAGGCGTTGTTTTGGCTCCGACTTTGATAATAAGTTTAACACCGCGCTCCAGTTTATCGACAAAGACGTTCAATAACCTTTGTATAAGAGGTTCCTCTAACCAAACCGGTGGTGTTGGTGTCGCTCTCATTTTACGCCTCGAACGTGTCCATAAAATCCAGCATTGCCTGATGCCTTACGGTTTTACGATGATTTTGCCAAAGCTTGCGAATTTTTTCCTGATCGCAAGCCTTACGATCCACCAAAACTCTGGATTTCAATTCCCCCATCGGCTGCGCTGTTGGGCATTTACTGAATACAAATTGGTTGCTGATTAAGTCCATAAAAGGGCCCGACTTGCTGCTTGGCATAATAAACAAAAGTTGCAGCCCCAAAGTTTGCGTCAAATAGTGAATCACTTCGCGTGAGCGATTCTCATCCATTTTTGAGAAGGCTTCATCCACCAGTACCATACGCAAGTGGCTGTCACCTTCGTTAAATCGAAAGGCACTCGTCACTGCGGCGGAACGAATAATATAAGCGGGCGTTTCCAACTGACCGCCAGAACCCGTACCATACTGACTAAGCGCAATAGCGGCTTTGCCCTCTGGCTCTTTATAAATTTCATAGTAGCGATAGTTACGATAATCGCTGATACGCGATAATTCACGCAGGGCTACCTGCTCGTCTTTATCGAGCAGCATGTCAAGCATTCGGTCCCGCACCTGACAGGCTTTTACCGACAACTCGGCGTCAAACAAGCTGGTGCCATCACCCAAATTCGGCACGGCTATCACTTCGGTAAAAAATCGCCAGTAGTCTTTAAACTCTGGCACCCAATCGTAGCCGAAGTAAAAACGCTCCCGATCGGCCCCAAAGCGATGGTATTCAAGCTCTTTGTTCAAGTCGGTCAACGTTCGCTCACCGTCTTTCACAGCCTGGTAAATGGAATGGCACAGATTGGTGACAAACGCGGTATTGAAACTATCGCGTAACTCAGCTAACTGTTCGTGTTTATCAACCAATACATTGTTTTTAAAACGGTTAAATAAACTGACCACTTCGTTGCCCATGGCCAATACGCGCCGGAAACATTCGATACCGTGAGGCTCGCCCATACCGGTGTCGTAAACAATGGAGTCCTGCATATGGCAACGCTGATTGTGTTGCATAATGGCGCTGTGCAGCGCGCGCTCGTGTGACTCCAGCTGTTGTTTAAGTGCGGCAATGTCGTCGGCGAACGTGAAATTTTCTGCCGCTTGTTCGGCGCGATGACAGGCCTCCCCGATCGCATTATCGACATCAAGTTCCGGGTAGTGATCCGCCATTAGATACACGGCCTGTTCGGCGTCGTCTTGCGCCTCGGCCAACGCATCTTGTGCATCCGCTAATTGGCCTACCTGGCGCGCCATGGTGCGCTCGCGCTCCTTAAGCTTGCCTGCGTCTTCTACCAGCGCCCGGTGACGGTTTTCTTCTTCCTGATACTGTGCCTTAAGCTGAGTCAACTCAGCTTCCAGCTCGTTAAAGTCGCTCAAATCCAATTGCGCCAATGCTTTTTCCGCGCTTTGGATGGCCCGATGACAATCCATCATACCGGCAATGGCTTCGCCAGCCTGTACTTGAGCAATCGCGTCCATCAACTCTATTACACGCGCCAACTGTTGGTAGGCCTGCTCGCTGTGATTAGCATCGGCAAGCAGTTGCTCACATTCGCGCAGTTTGGCTTTTAAGGCCCTTTCGCGCGCATGTTGACCAAACACTAGCTCGCTATCGTCTAAGTCGCAGCGCCACATGCTGTAATTACCGCTACCCAAACCTTCGGGGGTAATACCCCTTGCGGTGCCGCGCAGGGTCTGCGCATCATCCACTCGTAAAACATTACCGTAGGATGCGCGCAGATAATACTCTGCTACTTTGTGATCAAACGCCATAACATCGATGATCGATCCGCTCGGCGCAGTCCAACGTTCGGCATCGCGTCGGGCTTTCTCACCCTGAATCACCCTTGCCTTATTGCGACGCGCGCCGGGCATGGAGCGAACCAATCGCATGGCCTCGGCTTCATACGCGGGCTCAACAAGAATCGAGAATCTGGCACCCCCTAAATAGCCTTCGATGGCCATTTGCCAGTTCGCATCGAGTACATTGACATAGTCACACAATACACACGGCTCAGCTTCCGGTATTGCCTGGTGGATTGCCTGTAATGCCGCTTCGACATACGGGGGGTAATTCACTTTCTGCGTTTGCAGTAAGGCCACGTCTCGTTGCCTTTGCTTCAGCTTACCATTGAGGTCCTGCCGCTTGCGTTCCGCCTGCATCAATAAATGCGCTATTTGACTGCGCACGCTTTCACCATTGGCAGAAAGTGCCGCACTGTGCAAAGTATCGGCCCATTGACTGTGCGCACTCTCAGCGGCTTTGATTTTCGCCACGTCACTCTCAAGCTGCTCAATGCCTACCCAGTCTTTGTTGACGAGCTGCGCCAGATCTACTGCCACTTGATCGGCGGTGGCAACAACCTTTTGCCCCAGCTGCCTGAATGCTTTGCCATCAATGGTCGGAACATCAACGCCTAAAGAGCTTTGCGACAACAACTGCAGTAATTGCTCAGTCGCTTGCACATTGCGCTGCATTTGTTGGCTCTGTTCGTGCACAGGGCGAGCCCTGCCCGCCAACTCGCGGGTACGATCCGCAATGGTTTGTTCCAGATCATCCTTGCTTTTCAACGCGCTAATTCCCTGACGCTGCGCCTCTAAGGCAACCTGCGATTCGTGAGCCGCACGGCGCCGATCTTCGCTGTCACGCTGCGCCACTTCATTGGCGGTAATTTGCTCCAGAATATTTTTCTGTTCTGCTTTGGCGCTGAGATACCCGCGTTGATTAACCTTAGTGAGGCGGGTCGCTTCGCTGTACTCTGCCAACTGGCGTTCAACCCATGCATCGACATAACGAGTCGAGCAATCACGTGCACTTTCTAAGGTAACAATGGCATCGCGAATCGCCCGGGTATCGGATTCCATCTGGTGAATGGTTTTCATTAAGTCCGCTACATTGCGAATAGCATCGCCCAGATCGCGCGGCTCCAGAATTTCTCGGGCGACAAACTCAGTAATACTCTTCACCGGTTTGTAGGCCATAAAATTGGCAAACGTACGCGCCGCGTGCTTGGCTTCGCGATCTGAGACCGCGTCCTTGCGTCCGCGCAATGCCCCGTACAGACGGCGCAAGTAAGCGCCTTTTTTGTCGTATTGCTCAATGCCACTCGCGCCAAACTCTTTTTTAAGTAAGGTCACAATGTCGGTAATAGGAACAACATGCTTGCCATCGGGGTAGCTCTTCACAAAGTGAGAAAGACTTAACTGCTCGCCCGGTACAATCAAAAACTCTAATGTATCGAGACGCGCCTGCTTTTGACTGCCCGCACTGTCAAGATGCGCCCGGACACACATAACCGCAGTAAAGGGTTCCCCGCCTTCACCCTGAGTGGGGTGAAAAATGCCAGCCACATACCCATCAACTGTCCAGGGCCGGGCGTAACTGCCATCATCACAGCCTAAAACGTAGGACGCCAGAGTGCGCACTTGTTTGCCACCACGGCCACGCTGAGTGGTTTCATCCTGGCCGGGATTATAATTAAACAGATTTTCATGGGCCGCGGTCATTAATGTCTGAATAGCGTCGGCCGCCGTGGTTTTACCCGATCCGTTCCCGCCGGAAAACAAATTTATGGGGCCAAATTCGAACTCCAACTGAGGAATGTTACCCCAGTTAACAAAAATACCGCGCTTTAAAAACATTAACTGAGCTCCTCATTAATGTCTGCCGCACCTTCGTTTTCGGTGCTATCGTCGCCTACACTTGTTATGCGCTGCGTCTGTTCGCCTGATGCCCCGCCCTCAACCAACGCCTGCAATACCTCTTCACCCACAAAGCTGGTAATGGATGGCTGAATACTTATCCAGCTTTCGTCGCTGTCCAGGTCGTCTTCCAGTTGATACTGTATAAGACGCAATTGTTTTAAACGACGAAATATTTGCTTGCGCTCCACTAACCCCTCAGGCAATTGCCGCTTCAACAAATTATTCATAGCGATCGCCAAACCCTCGAGCGAGAGCATGGCTCGACCTTTCTCGTCCACCTGCCCCTCGCGCAAACTTTTCTGGTATTCTGCGCGCAGCACCAAAATAACCGCGACTTCATGCTGGCTAGGACGAACCCTAAACCCGTGATTAAACGGGCTACTGTCATCATCCGGAACTCCCGGCACATTCGCTCCGGGCGGAAAAATACGCACAAAGAAAAATTGACGATCGTGCTGCACTCGCACGTTAAGTACCGCCAGGTACTCCTCCACAAGTGCCGCGCATTGTACGTAGCGATCGTAAAGCATGGCCTCGGTTTGGCTTTCGTCGCGACATAACACGCCGTAATCCAGCAAGCGTATCATTAACTCGGAAAATTCCTGACGCGTTACCTGAACGCTGGCCAGGGCTTCATTTATATAGTTGTCTAGCATAGTTACTCGTTTGCACTTGTTTCACAAAGTGAAATTAAAAATTCATCGGCAGCGGTAAAGTAATCGGTTCTTAGCTGCTCACCCGTAGGCTCGACGTTAAATTTTTGACCGCTGGACAAATTATTGTGTGAGGCAACCTCGATAATATGGGCCATTGCCAGTAAATCACGGGCACTGTCTATCGGCAGGTGGCGTGTGGATACTTGGCGACCATCACGCAGGGCCTTCTCAACGTAGCCACGTAAGCTTGAGTTATCCATCGCGAAGGCCTGATCAAGCATTTGCTGAATCAGCAGTTCGCGCTCCGCTTCTGTATCCAGTGGTGGCTGTTCAGTGACGGCGGTTTTTACCACGGCGTTGGGTCGGCGCTCCTGCAATCGCAATGCGCCGGGGTCGACCAATTGCACTCTGATTCCCGCCATGGCGTCGGCCGCACGGGATAAGCTCGCACTTTGGCTTTTCTCATCTTGAGCGACCAACGACTGACAAACTTCGACCAGATCATTTCGACTTTGGCTGTTTAGGTAAGTCAGTTGGCGGATAATAATATCCGCTCGCTTGGTGAAGCTGTGAAGCGCCCGACGCAGTGCGGGCAGCATAATTTCAGCCGCATTACCCATGCGCCTTTCAATCGTATCGAGAATTGTCCAAAGTACCGATTGGCCAGGGTGTGCGAGCTCGGGAATAAGTCGGCGCAACTGCCGCTCTACATCCGCTTTGTGCTCTTTTGGCTTGCGACGGACCTTGGCGATGACTTTACTGATTTGATCCCGATGCTTTTCGACACTATCGGCAGACAACCTTACGGCCAAATCCGGCTGAAAGCGCTTTTCCATAAATTCAAAAAACTGGTCGGTGGCCTGTTGTACCAATTGCTGCGATTCCACCTCTCGCACTAGCTCGCGTTTACGCTCTTCGAGCTCTGAAATAACGTCGGTGAAATCGGTCACAATTCGCTCGGAATACTCGTAGGCATCGAGCAGGTCGTGCACCTCGGCGCGGTTGCAAAACGCCTCCAGTGCATTCAAGGTATTGCGGGTATTGCGATGGCGGGTTCGGATACGTGTCGTATCAGACTCTACCAGCGGTTGAGTAAATAAACGCCCCAGTCGACTAAAAGGATAAGTGGACTGCAAGGTGGCGGTATCGACCTGTTTTTCCAGCCATCCGCTTTCAAGCAATTGCTTCATCACCCAAGTGGCTTGCTCTCGCAGCGATTTAAAACGCTGCGGACTGTCGTCTTTGTCGTCAAACTCGCCCACGTCCATTTTGGGCGCGCGGGCCAACGCCTCTTCCAGTATCTCCAGTAACTGATCGCGTGACAAAGAGTGACCATAGTCAGCATTGGAGCTGTACAAACGCTCGTACAACAGGCACAAACACTGGGCGATGGATTCGCGATACTTGCTGGTAAGCGGCTTAAAGAAGTTCAGACGTTCGGGGGTAAAAAACATGAATGATTTATTGACTATTTATCGACCAACAACAGGCCTTTTCAATCCCTATTGTGAAGCCCGCTTTGTCTCGATGCAATCAAATTGTTGCATGACCGAGCCCCAACCGATAATATACGTTTCATATATATACCGTATATTCACTATAGACTGTTGTTTATCGTATGGGTATCGTTAAAATCTCCGAACATATGCATGATCAAGTGCGTACAGCGAGCCAGGTAATGGAGCGCTCTATCAACGCACAGGCCGAATTTTGGCTTAAAATTGGCCAACAGGCCGAGCTCCACCCCACTAAAACCTTCAGCGAGATTATTCAACAAGCGTTTATTGAGCAGCAGCGTCATGAGTAAGGTGGTATTGAAGAGCCCCGATGCCATCAACAAGATGCGTCACGCGGGTCAATTGCTGGCCCGGGTTTTTTCCGAACTAGACCAACGCATGCGGCCGGGTGTTACCACCGCCGCCATCAACCACTGGGTAGAGCACTATATTCGCAACGAGCTGGGCGCCAGGCCGGCGAGTTTGGGTCAATACGACTACCCTTTCAGCCTAAATGCATCGCCTAATCATGTGGTTTGCCACGGTTTCCCCACAGACTCGCCTTTGCAAGACGGTGACATAGTCAATATTGATATTACGTTAGAAAAGCACGGCTACATTGCCGACTCCAGTAAAACCTACTGTATCGGTCAGGCTTCAGAAGCCAGCCAAAGGCTGGTCGATGTAACCTACCAAGCTATGTGGCGGGGCATTCATGCGGTAAAACCCGGCAACACGCTGGGTGATATCGGCCACGCTATTGCAGCGTTCGCCAAGCTCAATGGCTATAGCGTTGTGCGCGATTATTGTGGCCATGGTATAGGCCAACAAATGCACGAGGCGCCCGATGTCTTGCATTTCGGCTCACCCGGCAAGGGAATCAAGTTACGACCCGGTATGACCTTCACCATTGAGCCGATGATAAATCAAGGCAGTGCGACAACTCGCACACTGGCAGATCAGTGGACTGTCGTCACCGAGGATCAAATGCTGTCTGCCCAATGGGAGCACACCGTTTTGGTCACCGATAAAGGGGTTGAGGTCTTAACCTTAAGGCCGGAAGAAGCCCCCTTAATTTAGACGGCCGACAAACGCTTGTGATTATTGGCACTGATAGCGAGCCGGCTGATCCGTCACCACTTCCCGCAACGCTTTGAGCAAAGAGGTATCGTCACCAGTATCCTGACTTAACTCCCACATCATGACACCGCAGGCGCCACTGTGAGTTAACGCCACCTTGGCACGTATGGCAGGAATGCCATTGTAATAGTCCTCACCGACCTGGCTGAGACAGGCGATATGGTCATTGGCCTCCCCCAACGCCCGCCCCGCTATTGCGCACAACTGAAACACTGCCGCACCAAAATTCGTTACCATTCACCACAGCGAATGCACTGTTTATACGCCTTTATTTCTTTTTCGCACACCTTAGGGTCATTTAAATTCCCATATGGAATATTTGTTTAGAAATATAGCTATTAATAATTAAAAAATCTTAAAATGCGTAACCTCAGGTAACACGACGGTAACATATATCCGTAGAATAGGTAGCAAGTCGGAACACTTCCGGCGTTACTCTTTTTGGCAATTATCTTTTACGGCATTTATGAGGACCTGTTCATGTTTACTATTTCAAAGCAAAGCAAAATCGCCACCCTAATAGCTGGCGCTGCACTCGCGGCATCCGTATCGGCCTCGGCCGCCGATCGCTACATTGACGGCAAAGTTCAATCCGTCGACTACGCGACAAAAAGTATCACCGTAATTGAAGACGGCACCGGCAAGCTCTACACCTACGCGTTCACAGGTAAGCCACAAATTGACATCAATGGCAACAAAAAGCGTGATATGTCACTCATTGAAGCCGGCCAGGATGTTGCCCTTCGCTTGAAAAAAGTCGAGCCGGTAGAAGCAAAAACTGACTTCCGTTTGGTGAAAGGTGAAATTTTGGAAATAAACCGTACTCAAGGCTTGGCTCTTATTCGCCCTGCTGACGGTAGCAGCCCACGTGTCATTGAATTACCAGAGTCTGTTTCTATTTCTGGTTTGCACTCGGGTGCCGGTGTAGACGACCTGAAAGAAGGTCACTTTGTGACACTGAAGTACACTGCCCTATAAGAGTCAAAATTTAGTTTATCGCATAGATATAAGTAAAGAACAGCGTAAAGAAAAAATGCCCTCATAAAAGTGCCCGGCCTCTTGAGCCGGGCATTTTTTTAGGTCCGGTATCTTTTACTGACCTTCAATCATTGTGTCGTTTACAGCGTTTAGGTGCAGGTCAACACAATTTCCGATACAACTTGCGTGCACACCGCTCAGCTAAAATCGCGGCAGTTTTCATTTACAACTCAAGGGTTAAACATATTGAGGGGATGGAATGAGGGTTGCGACCAATTGAGTCTGCGAAATAGCGTTCAATTTCTCGTATAGTAGTCAACCGGTAAAAGCCATACACGCGAAGCAGCATATCAATCAGAGATAATACTGAAGGCAAAGCGCTCATCATCCGACAAGCACTCAATAGGAGCGTTACCCGTAATTAAAAATCGCACAGCAATAAAGCCCGGGCGCTTGAATGACTCATAGACAGCGAGGCGTTTCCTGTCGCCATCGCGCTTCCCAATACCGCATACTCAATCGGTTTCAGTCGTGAGCAGCGCCACGCAGCATTGCCTGAATAAGCTCATCCACATCGAACTTAGTCAATGCTTCATTAGCACCAACCTGATGGGCCTGACTGACGCTAATTTCGCTTGAGATAGAGGTGTGCAATATAATATAAGCTTTAGCCAGCGATGGATTATCGCGAATGGCAAACGCTAACTCGTAACCATCCAGCCCAGGCATTTCGATATCGCTAACCAACAAGTCTATGGGGTGTCCCGCATCGGCCTCAGTGCGCATAATATCCAGGGCTTCCTGACCGTTCGCGGTAATTTGATAGCTGACACCAATACCATTTAAGGCATCCGATAGCTGCTTACGGGCAACCGACGAATCGTCTACCACAAGAATATTGAGGCGCTGAAGAACATCGGCTTGCTCATAAGGCAACTGATTCGTCGACACACTGCTTTCAATACCAAACAACTTGGCGAAAATGTGCTCAACATCCACCAATTGCACTAGCTGGTCATCTACCTTGGTTACCCCGGTAACACAAGCGCTACGCCCCAAGCTCTTTGGCGGTGGCTCGATATCTCGCCAATTACAATCAACGATACGATCCAGTGATCGCACCATAAAACCGATGGTTTTACGCTGACAGTCGGTGATAATGATGTAACAGCTCGAGTGCTCATCCGCGGCCACAGGCGTACTGCCAATTGCATAGGCCATATCCACTACGGGCATCGTGACACCGCGAATATGCGCCGTGCCCAGTACCGCTGGATGCTGTTCAGGCAACTGAGTTAACTGGGTAAACGGTACGATTTCTTTGATTTTCAGGGTACCTAACGCAAATCTTTGCTTTGGCGTTAGCCAAAACAGCAATATGCCCTGAGAAATCGAATTAGTCTTCATGGATCACTCCGCGTTTTGGTAATCAACCAATATTATAGGCGAGCTAAAGACCGTATCGGTCAGGAGAGCACTCTCTTTAATATTAATACATACAACAGCACCCGTATAAACTCATAGATACCGCCGACTGACAGCAAACAACGAAGGTATCAATTAATCCTGGTTGTACTCTGGTCTCTACAAGGTTCGTTATTCCACTCAATTTCAACGGTGGTATGCGACATTCCATTGCGGACCAATACATCGGCAATATTTTGCTTAATCACCCGATTCCGCTCAGCGCTAATTGCTGCATAGACAACGACATGCGCTGTAAGCACGTGATGCTCGCCATCAAGTGACCATATATGTAAATGGTGTACTTCGGCAACATCTTCAATCTCAAGCAAAGCGTCACGCACAGCAAACTGACTGAGTTCCCCGGGAACGCCCTGCAAAAACAGCCTTACAGTTGCCATTAAATTCTTAACCACGCTGTAGCCTATATAAAGGGTGAACGCGATAGATAACAGCGGATCGAGTATAGGCCATGGCTTGACTTGCAGTACCAGTGCGACCACCAGAACACCCAGCCAGCCAAGCACGTCCTCCAACAAATGCCAGTTAAGTACTCTTTCATTCATTGTGCGACCGGCACTCAAGCGGTAGGCGGCCAAGCCATTGACTACGACACCCAAAATAGCGAGCCCTATCATGCCCTCGGTATGCGGCATGACCGGATCAACTAAGCGCGGTATAGCAGCCTGTAATACCCAGACTGAACCAATGATCAAAACGACGGCACTAAACACAGCCGATAACAGTGACAGGCGCCGCAACCCATACGTAAATTGCGCGGAAGCCTCTCGACGGCCCATACGCTCTAGAAACCAGGCGCCTCCCAGCGCTAAGCTGTCACCCAAGTCATGCACAGCATCAGCCATAATGGCGGTACTGTTGGTCATGATTCCACCAACAAATTCGATGATGGTAAAACCAAAATTAAGGGCGAAAGCAAGGCCAATGCGGGCCGACCCCGACTGCTGATGCGCATGATTATGGTCGTGCATACCCCAGTTTCCTGAATGTCACGTGATTTTTTTCGACAACTTAAAGCTTTGTCATGAATTTCGGCACGAAGCTGGCTAGGCCAGCCTCACAGCACGACTCGCAAACCAGCTGTACACCGCAGGCAGTACCAGCAAAGTAAGCAAGGTCGCTGAAACCAGACCGCCCACAACGACCGTCGCTAGCGGCTTCTGAACTTCACTACCGGTATCCGAGGCGAACAACAATGGACTTAGACCCGCCGCCGTGGTGATAGCGGTCATTAATACCGATCGCAGTCTATTGCCGGCGCCTTCGATACAAGCAGCCACAGCCCCCTTGCCCTGCCGAATAAGCTCGTTAATCCTCGCGATCATTACCAGGCTATTTTCCAGTGCGATCCCAAATAATGCAATAAATCCCACTGAGGCAGGTACCGATAAACTTTGCCCACTCAACCAAAGAGCGACAAGCCCCCCCACCAGCGCCAGCGGAATATTCAATATGATCAACAATGCGGGAGTCAGGGCATTAAAGTTGAGGTACAGCATAAATAAGACCAACACCAAAGTAATGGGTACAACGAGCATGAGCCTCTCATTTGCCTTGCGTTGAAGCTCAAACTGCCCACCCCAGCGCAGAAAATATCCCGCTGGTAAGTCGACTCGTTCCTTAATTGCCTGGTCTGCCTCATGCACAAAAGAACCAATATCTCGTCCTCGCACATTAGTCTGTACGGTGATAAATCGCTGATTATTTTCCCGTGTAATTTGTCTGGGACCAACAACCTCTTCAACACTGGCCAGCGTACTCAAGGGGATGTTTTGACCTAATCCATTTTCGATGACAAGTCGCCGGATACTTTCCACACTATCGCGGGCCTTAGGCTCAAGACGCAATAATATTGAGAAGCGCTTGACCCCCTCCAGGACTTCGCCGGCCCGAGCTCCGCCAATAGCAATACTGACCACCTCCTGAACATCGCTAACATTTAAGCCATACCTGGCTATAGCCTCGCGATCCAACTCGATACGTAGCTGTGGCGTTCCGCCAATCTGGTCTCGCTGAACATCATGTGCGCCGGTAATGCTACGAATAACGGTCTCTACTTCACCGCTTTTTGCGGCAAGAACATCTAAATTGTCCCCCACCAGCTTGATAGCCAACTCCGCTTTAGTACCTGTCAATAACTCATCGACACTCGCCGCAATTGGCTGTGTGAAACTAAATTGAGCTCCCGGAAAATCAACAAACGATTCGCTCATTGCCGCATACAATCCATCAAGTGAATGTGCAGTTCGCCACTCACTTTTAGGTTTTAACTCGACAAACACTTCGGCATTGTTAACTGGGTCGGCATGGGCACCCACTTCTCCGCGGCCAACGCGAGACACAACTTGCGACACTTCGGGAAAACGCTCAAGCAACTGATTTTCAAAAACAGATATAATTTTCTCGGCTTGAACTAAAGAAATTGACGGTGCCATAGTCACTCGAATCAGCAGATCACCTTCATTCAACCTTGGCACAAACTCTGACCCCAAACGCGGCGCAACAAAGGCTCCAATCAAAAGCAATGTCATAGCCAATACGACGGCCAACCCCCTATACTTAATCATTGATGCAACGACTGGCAAGTAAATATTTGTCTGCGATTTACCTCGTCGGGTTCGCTTTTCCACGTAAGGTGTCAGTAACAATGAAGACAGTACCGGCGCCACGAAAACCGCAAAAAATAAGGAGCCTAGCATGGCAGCGACCACTGTATAGGCTAAAGGCCGGAATGTTGCACCCTCCACTCCTTGCAATGTAAACAGTGGTAGAAAAACAATAACAATAATACTGATAGCGAACACTATAGGACGGACAACCGAGCCACTGGCATTTGCCACTATTGTCACCATCGACGTATTTTTATGATTTTCTCGCAAAGCACGCTCAATATTTTCCACCACAACCAGCGCACCATCGACCATCATACCAATCGCAATGGCAATGCCCCCCAAGGACATCAGGTTGGCCGACAATCCAGTGCTGTACATCACAACAAAAGCAAACGCCAAGGAGAATGGAATCGACAACGCCACAACAACACTCGGGCGAACACTGCCCAAGAAGATAAAAAGCACCAAGGTAACGATTGCTACGCCTAGAGCCAGTGCGTTAACGACAGTGTTAAGCGCTGCATTCACCAAAGTGGCTTGATCATAGTAAGGGGCCACTTCGAGCCCATCTGGCAGCTGCTCATTAATGACTTCTAACTCCTGCTTCACGGCCGAAATTACTTTGTCGGTATTGCTCCCTGCCAGCTTAAGGACCATTCCGACGACAACCTCACCCATACCGTTCTTGGTGGCGACACCGCGCCTCGTTTCTCCGCCAATTTTCAGCTCACCTAGTTGGCGTAAATACACAGGTGTGCCATCCAATGTCTTGACAACAATACGGCCAATGTCATCAAGATCGCTCACCAAGCCAACTGAACGTACAATGTACTCTTCATCGTTTTTAACGATAAATTGGGCTCCAGCATTTGCGTTATTCATTTCGATGCGGCGTTTAACTTCAGGCAAACTTAGGTTAAATCGCCGCAATGCGAGCGGATCAATTACCACCTGAAACTGTTTAACAGCACCACCAACCGACAATACCTCGGCAACACCCTTCACGGTCTGCAAATTAAGTTTAACCAACCAGTCTTGGACCTCTCGCAACTGGGAATTCGAGTATTGGTTATTCTTATCTTCCAATACATAGAACAACACCTGACCAAGGCCCGTGCTGATTGGCCCCATGCGGGGAGCCCCGAACTGCTCGGGAATATCCTCCCGAGCAAGCTGTAGGCGCTCTCCTACCAATTGGCGAGCAAAATAAATGTCCGTATTCTCATAGAAGTAAATGTTGACGACTGACAAGCCGAAATTTGAGATCGAGCGTACGTAATCGAGCTGAGGCAATCCGCTCATTGCGTTTTCAATGGGGTAGGTAACGTATTTTTCCACCTCCTCCGGCGCCAGACCTTCTGTTTCCACAAATACCTGAACCAGAGCCGGTGATATATCCGGGTACGCCTCCACAGAAAGGTTTTGGTATGAAAAATACCCTGCCAAAAGAACCGCCACAAAAAATAAAAAAACGAACGGACGGCTGGACAAAGCTAACTCTATAATGCGCTGCATACCGCCCCCTTCAGTGGTTATGCCCAGATTCGAACTCTGATTTTTGCAAGTGTGCTTTTAGAATGAAACCACCTTTTCTGACGTAAGCTTCACCCACTTCAAGGCCATGGATAATTTCGACACGGCTGTCATCCCTACGTCCCAACTCGACAAGCTGGGCTTGCCAAAACTCGCCGCTCTGTGTAAACACCACATTCCCGCCCTCCAATTCAAAGACTGCACTCAGCGGTACGACAACGTCGGCTGGTTCAGTTTTCAACGTCACAGTTGCCTCTACAAACATCCCCGGCTTCCATCGACCACTTTGGTTGTTCAAAAACACGCGGGCTATACCAGTATGAGTGAGCTCATTGATTGTTGGCGCCACATAATCAATATTACCCTCAACCACTTCTTCACCATTTGGGAAACCAACACTCACAATTTGATTCTTACGAACGCTACCCCAATACGCAGGGTAAAGCGCTATATCTAACCAAACAGAACTCATATTCGCGACCACGAATGCATTGTCGCTTGGCATAAGGTGCTCTCCCAGCGTTATATGACGTTCTATAACCTGCCCGTCGATCAGGGACTTTATTTCAAAGCGCGCCAGAGTTTCTGAGCTTTCTGCTTTTGCCAAAACCTGTCCAGATTTGACCGTATCGCCAATTCGAGCACTTACATCGAGGATTTTGGCAGGAAAGCGCGGTGAAATATGGGCAATATTTTCAGTGTTCATTCTAATCTGACCTGGCAAAACTGTTTGTTGTCGTATGACGCCAGCAGACACCACATCAAATTCAACATCAAACTCACTCAACTGCGCTCGCGTTAGCTTTATATAAGCCTCGTCATGCTCATCGCGCGGTGCCCCAAGTCTTGATTCAACGTGTACATTATTAGTGGCCGAGTTCGAGGAAGCCTGAGAGTGGTCATGATCATGGCCTTCATGATTTTCTTCAGCCTGTGAAAAATCAATCAATAAAACTGCGCAGCAAAAAAGTGCTGCCACGCTTAAGCGAGGAAACAAATTTGAAATCATCGTTAACATCCAAATACGAATTAATACCAACTGACAGCTAAAGCAATCAGCGGTAATAAAATATTTACGGGTAGCGAGTACTTTCGACAGTTATACGATGGGAGGGGGTGAGTCTGGGCCGGTGTAATAGGAGAGATACGTATTGCAATACAGAAATTGCTGAGATCTTAACTGAATTTCGAGCTGAATCGTAGTTGCCGATAAACATTTAAGCGAGTGACCATGACAACAATGGTGACAATCGTGATCACCGGCATCTTGCTCGATACCGGCATGATCAATATCGTTTTTTTCGTTCGTGAGATGATTCAGATTGACACTTTGGTTGCCTGCTTGCGTATGGTGATGCAGGGTTTCCCCTGCCGCGTCATGCAATACGTGCGCGTCGGCCGCGGCCAGGCTGCCCTGAGCGAAAATAACAAATATCAATAATAGACCGACAAAACGCTGCATAACTTAACTCATACTCGATTACGAGCTAGCCTAGCAAACCAAAGCCCCTCTGGAAACCCCATAGAACAAGCTTTACAATCGTGCAATCAGCCACTGAACACCAAACAGCGCAATTACCAGGGAGCCCGCAGGCATTGCCCACCGGCGATACCAGAGCCCATAGCGACTCAGCATGAGTACTGGTAACACCAGCATTATAATCGCGAGCTGCCCGAGCTCCACCCCAATATTGAAGCCTAAAACGGCCAGAACTGTGTTTTCTTTCGGTAGCCCCAACTCACCCAGCACACCCGCGAATCCCATGCCGTGCAGCAAACCAAAGCCGAAGGTCAGCCAGCCAATCCGTGCCACCCAACTAAACACGTTATTCAAGGCAGCGATGACTACTGTTGCCGCAATGCCCACCTCAACCCATTGACTGGGTAGTGCAATGATCCCGAGCGCTGTCGATGTCAAGGTGAGGGAATGAGCTAAGGTGAACGCTGTAACAATCGACAAGGTATGTAGCATGATTGTTCGTTTCTTCAGAACTGGCTGCCACTGACTTCCAGGCCTGTGCAGAACACTCACCAACAATATGCAAAGCAAGAACACTATGTGATCCCAGCCTATTAGAATATGAACGACTCCCTGATACACATAGTCAGCGAAACCACCCCACGCCTGTTCAACTTCCGTCAATACCAGGCCGCGTTGGCTGGAGCTCAAAACGCGGGTATAGGCCGCACCACTTTGCCCTGGGTCAACATTTAGCAGCAGTTTGTGACTGGCAATTGTCTCAAACATCGCACTGTAAGAAAGCGCTACGTCACCTGAACCGGAGCAGGAAAATCGCAGAGGCAGTATGATGTAGGGCTCATTAAAATGCGTATCTATTTCGGTCATTGCGCCCACCGACAGATCGCATTTCTCCGCCCCTTGATTGACGCCAAGCCCCGCATGGAGTAGCTGGGAGATATTCGCTTCGCTAGCTTTCAGCTCTCCCCAGGTAAGCCGTCCGTTGCGGTTACTATCCAAACCGAGCAAGCGTTCCAGATCGTATAGCCGCCACTGTAAGTTGCCATCCCACTGCCCTGCACCTTTCTCGGCAATGGACAGATAGGCTGTACTCATCTGGTGTGCATTGACTGCGAGGGGTAGGCTAAGGAACAGGACGGCGAGCCATTTTATGATTGATGCTCCGCTCATGATTGATCCTCCGCAACGAGATTTTCTGATGAACGGCACAACTTCTCATAACACTCTGTGATCAGAGCCAGGGCGCGAGCAAGCAATTCTTGATCGTACAGTTCTTTAGATTTGGTGATATTTATTTGCGCCCAATGCAGGGCTTTGGCATTATCGCTTGCAACATCTAGATAGTAACGAGCCAAGTGCGCCGCATGCTGCCAATCATTTCGTGCCTCGCGCAGCGCGACGCGTTCTGCCATTTGCTCCCGCCAATGACTCTGCTCACCCACTAACCTTTCGGCTAATGCAAGCTTCAGCACAAGCACATCGTCTAAATTATCCTCCGCCACATTCAGCGAGCCAAGAGTCTGAAGAACGCGGTTAGGATGACCCAGCAGTAATTGTACTTCCGCCCACTGGCTTAAGTAGCTAACGCTGTGCTGGGTATTGTCCAACTTTAGCCAGGATTGGGCCAGCTCGTACTTTTCCATTCGCACAGCCATGTCTGCCATCATCTGCTCAAGCCAAGCACGACGATTGTCTGAGGGTAGACCCGCCCGTTGAATAATTTTTTCTAAAGCGGGATACACAGCTTCTACATCTTGCTGATAAGATCGCACCTCTAACAGGCAGGCGCTGGCGCTAAGCAGATCGCTACTTCCCAGCAAATCGGAGCAGTGTGTATTGGCTTGTTCTAAATTGCCCGCCACGAGTTCGATGCGCGCCGCCATTAATCGTGCTTGAACATCTTGCGGACTCTCGCGCAGAACATAACGTAAATTGATCCGCGCTTGCTCAAATTCGTGCTGATGTTGTGCAACGTAAGCGCGCGCCAACCAAAACCTAATTCTATCTGTACGTTTTTCTATTTTTGCAACGGACAGTGTCTGCAGTACCTGCGTTGCCAGTTCGTACCGAAAACTTTGCCCCGGTCGTTTAGCCTGCTCTAGCTGCTGCTCGACCCACTGCAACTGCTGGTCAATTGATTGTAGTGTAGCGACGTCGAGACTGATGGGCTCGCCCCAGTCAGCAATAACTTGCTCCAACGACTCAGGTGAAAAAGGTGACGCTAAAACACCTGTGCTCATTAAGACAGTCATTCCCACCACAAAACGTTTAATTGTCCGCATATATGTATCGAGCCCACTCTGTGCAAGAGTGGGCTCTGCCTCCTATTGATTCGAACTTTGAATTATTTCATCGTATGCGTTGGGGGACTCAACATCCTGCTCAAACTCCCGACCATTAACAGGGAGCGGTTCAGCCGTTTGCGCCTGATTGAATACATCCAGGCTGTAAAGACTGTAAGAGAGCATTTGCGGATCCACTACAATATTCACCGTCGCGGGCATAGATACAGCGTCACCGTCTGAGACGACAAACGTAAAGCTAACCGTTCCGGTTTCCAACGCTTTTGGCGTATACATAAAACTGCCGTCTGCATCCAATGCCAACTCACCTGACTCCGGCGGCATGTCAACCGAATACATTAGATTATCGCCATCGGCATCAGTCGCACTGAGTTGATCCATGAGCGCAATGTCAGCCTGCGTCATAAATTCAGCACTTTGCGCTACTGGCGCTGAGTTTTCTGGCTCGGGGGCAGGCTCTTTGTGGCTGTAGTCATCGTCACTGCCACAACCGACGACAAACAATCCCAGACTTACTGCCGCTATACATGTTATTTGTGAGCGATTCATAACAACCTCCTTATTCCGACCCGGCAATGGGCGTGGCAAGGTAAGGGAACTGTGAACCCATCATCTGCGCATTGAGTGGAGCACCATCGGTAAAAGGTACGGTGCCGACAGCGGCATCCTCGGGAGCGCACAAGCCCAAATCTGTATCACTACCGGCTACCGGTATTGGATGGCACAATCGCCCCATGACAACGCGCAGCGCAATGTCCACCACATCGTCCCCGGGACGGCGACCGTTGGGAAAACCCGCCAAGTCATCACCTGCCACACCAAACGCTGACTGCTGATCAGCGGGGGTCGCAGCGATAGCCGTGTTGAGCCTTAACATTTCCGATGGCGTAACAGAAGCCAACTGATTCACACCGGCAAAGCCCGTTAGAAATGCTGTCACTAAATCTGTGCGGGGGAAGTTGGTCGGTGCCAGGGTCTCAATGTCCGTACCCAGAGTTTGGTTAACAGCGTCTTTGAATAAAATGTTTAGTAACTCTGGCAAACTTGGATGAGTGACATAGTCGGCAAATTGACCATCGTCCTTGGGTTCGCTTGCCGAGAATTTGTCTTTGTCTTTTAAACCTATGACCAGTTCATTGACCAATGGGTTACCCAGACGTGACACTTGAGTCAGAGCACCGCCATTGACTTCAGGTTTGTCAAAACTCGCCTGAGGGTTAAGAATGCGAGCCTGTGGCAAGCTGGCCGTTGTCCATGCACCGATAACACCGTTGCCGTTTCCAGTCACACACGACTTGGGAACCTCTATGGCAAGTGCGGTGACATTCTTCCAACGCAGGTCGTCGTTTTCGTTCGACTGTGTGATGCCTCCAGGGAAGCCACCTGCGTCGCCCGCTCCCGGCGAACTGTCGCCTTCAACGGGCACGTAGTTCACCAAATCAAACGTCTTGCCCAGGTTCACGGTGAAGGGGTCTTTGCGTTGTCCTACAAATACCCGACCATTCATGTTGCACTCGGGTATGGATACTTCGTGGACGAAACTGTGCGCGTAATTGGCGTATCCATCCATTGAGGCAAACGTTTTGTTGCCAATGTAATCAAGCGGCTTGGCGAACTCGTTACCCGAGCCATCCGCAGCGATAACGTCCATCGCCGTTCCTGTGCGGCGATCACCACTAACCAAGGTTAGTGTGTAGCTTTCCATAAAGTTTGCGGCGGACATATCATCTGCCGATATACCACCGACATTTTTTAACGGTACAGCGATATTTTTACTATTACCTTCGGGACCAATACTAAGCGCGACCCCCTGTCCATCCGCGGGTAGAGATTGCTCAAAGCGGAATTGATAGGTGAGATCTTCGACCGCATCACCGTCATTATCGATGTGTATGCTGTACATCGCAGCCGGGTCCATTGCAAAGTAGTTGGGCCCGCCATAGGCGTCCTGTAGCGGAATATAATTGGCGATTAAGGTAATGTAATCACCACGATCAGGTTCATAACTGTTAAACGCGTAGAAATCCGCCGAATCTACCGTAGGCATCCTTGTAAGATTCGGGGCCTCGCGGTGACTGGAAGCTTGTGTGGGTACGCAAACGCTAGTACACAGCGCCGCAATTGCCAGAGTGAGTCGATGAAATCGCATATCTTTCTCCTTATTTACGTTGACTTCACTCACCTAACGAGACAGGAGACAGACTGGATTCAAAAAATAAAAAATAAAAAATAAAAAATAAAAAAAATGCCGAATGAGAACCATTCGGCATTCAACTCTACACAGCGTCAAAGGACGCTACTGCTGGCGACTGCATTGCTACTACATGGCGACTAGCTGCGCAGTATAAAGCACCTCTGTGGGCGAGCCCGTCGGTGAGCCGCCTGGTGGCTCCAAGCTTACCGCCAACGCAGCCACAGTGACTTGATCAAACAATTCGCTGCGCGCCAAGCTGGCCCTTCCCTGCTCTGGAAGAAGGCCAAGTGAAATCGGGGCGCGACCATCCGCGGAAACCAGCCACAGTTCGTAGTCTTTGTTCGATGCAGGCGAGAACTGATCAGTGGCCTGAATGTTGATTTGAGATTCCGTCAACTCAATTAACCACAGGGCTTCGGCCTTAGCGCCTTGCACCACCGCAATCTGCGACGGCTCGGGCGTCACTACCGCAGGCTGGCGTATTAGCACCAGCGCCAAGGCAATCGCCGCAACACTCGCCGCCGCGGCCAACCAGCGCCAGCGATTCTCCGGTTGAGACTTAGCCTCAAAAGCGACCACGTTGTCCGGTGGGGTCTCAATAAAACCTAATCGCGCTTGAATACGCACCCACACACTGGCGTCCGGGGTCTGCTCAGGTAAAGCCGCGCCGAGTGCGTTAAGGTGCTTCTCCCAACGCCACAACGCCTGTCGCATGGGGCGATGTTCAATCAATAAGCTCTGATAACGCAATCTGGCCCGTCCCTGCAGTGTACCCAGCACATACTCCGATGAAAGGCTGTTTTTTCGCTCTTCGGTAAGATAGTTCATGGTTCCAGGCACCTCTTGAGTTTTTGCAGGCCGCGTCTAATCCAGCTTTTAATGGTTCCTAACGGAGAGCCGGTATGTTCGGTCAGCTCGGCGTGTGTTAAGCCCCGAAAATAGGCCAGTTGAATCATCTGCCTTTGGCCGTCTTCAAGGGTGTCCATGCACTCGTCAATGCGCACCCGATCACGCTGATCAAACAGCGCGTCCTCCGGCGTATGCTCATCGCTTTGCTCTAAATCGGATTCCCGACCTTCACGGCGATAGGCCGCCGAGCGCAATATATCCAAAGCCCTATAGCGGGCAATACTGACCATCCAAACGACAACGCTACCCTTGTCGCTGTGATAGTCACAAGCGTTGTGCCATACACGCACATAGGCTTCTTGCAGCGCCTCCTCAGCGAGGTCTTTGCGCTGTAACAGCTGTAGGCATACTGCGTACATTTTGCCTGAGGTAAGCCTATACAGCTCATTAAACGCGCGCCTGTCGCCCTCTGCTGTGGCACAGAGCAATTTCATGTGTTGCACTTCCATATATTCCCCAATTATTTTTGTCGTCTTAGTCAGGTACGGTGCCGATGTACTTTTGGATGCAGAACAGTCGAGAATCTCAATGTACTATAGCAGTGGCAACGGATACAGGGGCACCGCGCATGAAGCATGCGCGGCTTGTGGGTTTGCGGAGCATTCAATCCCAGTTGGGAGCAAAATCCGGGTTGGCAATCCGGTCCCCGCTGTCGAGAGCATCAATACGGGCAATTTCCGCATCACTCAATTGAATTTTCAACGCATTCAGATTGGATTGCTGATGGGCCGACTTAGTCGACGAGGGAATGACCACTATGTTTTTACTAACAACCCAGGCCAAGGCAATTTGCGCAGGCGTTGCACCGTGATTAGAAGCGATCGCCTGAAGAACAGGGTCATCCATTACCTTGCCAACGGCAAGTGGCATGTAACCTGTCACTGTAAGCCCCCGGGCTTGACAGTGCTCTACCAGTTGTTGATTGCGCAGAAACGGATGCACCTCTATCTGATTGGTCACAATATGTTCCCCGCCTGCGCAGGCCAACGCCTGATCTACCTGAGCGATCGTGAAATTGGATATGCCAATATGGCGTGTTAGACCCATCTCGCGAGCCTGATTGAGCTTGCCAATGTAATGCGCCATTGGCACTGCATTATTTGGCGATGGCCAGTGGATTAACGCCAGATCAACATAGCTCATTTGCAGCCTGCTTAAGCTTTGCTGAAGGCTTTCAATGACGCCGTCAGCATCCAACGAATCGAACCACACTTTGGTGGTTACAAAGAGCTCGCTGCGATCGATGCCACTGCTGACAACAGCCCGACCAACAGCACTCTCATTATCATACAATTTAGCAGTATCGATGTGCCGGTAACCCAACTCAAGCGCTGAGCGAACCGACGCGATGACAATCTCGTCTTTTAAACGAAAGGTACCAAGGCCTGGTTGCGGAATAATTGAATGCATTCGGGGAGTATCCTTGTCAGTGTTCGCTCTGATTTAACGCCGCCAATCCTTCGCCCGCAAGAGGCCTTTACACTACTTGAAAAATCTCTAAGCCTGAGCGGGTACTTGATAAACCAGTATTTGTATATCCGCACTGTCGACAAGCGGGCCGGAATCCAACAAGCGTTGCTGCTGCATAGAGTTCGTACTCCAGTAGTGGGGGGTCATTTTAAGCAGGTTTTCAATGTCCGTTTTATCATCTAGTCGCAACGGTATGCGCAGCGACCTCTGCAGTACCGATTCAAACTCCGCAAAATACAAGTCTGGCTTATCGCTCTCGTAGGCCCGCACTTCATCATACAAACGATCGCGCAACTCGGCCAAATGCGTTTCGCCGGGCCCGACGTAGATAATATAGCCCCCGGGCTTTGCGACCCGGCTAAACTCTTGCGGTTCAACTCTACAAAATACAGATAGCACAGCGTCGAAGCTGGCATTCATATAGGGCAAGTCTGCGACACTGGCAATGCACCAGGGGATGGTTTTACTGCGTCGACAGCAAGCCATTATTCCCTCTTTGGAGATATCGACACCTGCGACCTTAATCCCTTGCCCGGCAAGCATGGCTGCGTAATAGCCCTCGCCACAGCCTGCATCGAGCAACGTCTCCACCTCCAGCTGTGCACATGTTTTCTCCAACTCGTGCACGATTGGCTCGTAGAATCCGGCGCTTAAATAGTCTGTACGAGCGGCAATCATCATTTTGTTGTCGCCGGGGCTCTTTGAGTTCATTTGATGGGAAAGCAGCAAGTGAACATACCCTTTGCGAGCCATATCAAAGTTATGCCCCGATTCGCACACATAGCGGTTTTCATGCCGCTGCAGTGACGCCTTGCATACCGGGCAGCGGTACTGAACCCAAAAATCTTCCACTCAAGCCTCTCTTTTTGTCTTTGGATTGTGCGCTCTAATACGCGCACAACATGGAACCGGCACAACGGCTGTTATATGATTGGCGCTAAGACCTTGCCACATAAGCAACAAGGCAATGACAATAATTCGTAACAGGATGACACTATGGGCATTTCCGCGATAATTTTGCTGGTAATTACCGCTTTTTTTGCAATTAGGGGCTACTTTAACGGCACCTGGGCCTCACTTGCGCGCACTGTTGCCTTTATTGGCGCCTATGGTACGGCATTTTATTTCTCCAAACACGCCGCATTACAGGTGAAGGCAAATACGGCCATAGATGGCATCATGGCCTACATTGTCGGCGGTGTGGCTATTTTTGTTGTCACCATGGTGGCCATACGCTTGGTTTTCTGGGTGCTCGCCAAAATGACTCCCGGGGCAGATCGCAAACCCAGCCAGGCGTCCCGGATTGGCGGACTGCTCATTGGCGGCGCTGTCGGGGTTTTTACCGGTTTAATATTGGTGTATTTGGTCGGCATTTACACCTCAACGAAAACCGCCCAAACGCCAGACTATGCCGCAGCGGCAAAAAAAGCCGACCCTGTAGATAGCATGGCTAAAGCGGCCATTAGTAAATCCGTCGGCGCTATTATGTCGGCTAACGGGGCCAACGCAAACAACATAAAACTGACCGAAGCATTTGTGGCCGACCCAGTAGACAGCGTTGACCGCATTACCCGCGTTACCAATAGCCCGGACTTACAGGCCCTGTTAAAAGACCGCCGCTCTCAACGATTGCTTAAACAGGGGGATATTGACGAGCTGATGAAAGTGCCCGAGTTTAGGCGCCTAATGAACGATCAGGATATGCGCGAGCTCATGGCCGCCTCCGGTATGGATGTCAATGATCAGGATTCCGCCCGCCAAACCGCACAAAAAATTGCTCAGGGCTGGCAACGTATTGAATCGATGAAAAATGATCCACGAGTCCAGAAAATCGTTAATGACCCTGAATTTCAGCGCAAACTTAAATCCGACAATAAAATGGCCCTGCTAACCAGCCCGCAGCTTAATGACCTGGCCGGTATTATATTTGTAGAAGGTGCCGGCTCAGTGGGCGCCATTGACGGACACGACACGGTCAGAATCAAAGATATGGACGCGAACTCTGATGCCGATCGCACCGAAGGCACCGTCTATCGTTACGTAGATAAAAACGGTAACGTGCGATATTCCGACCGCCCGGTCAACCAATAGCTATATCGAGCGGTACTTTAATGTGCCGCTTTTTTTATGATTCGCTTAGGTTACCGCCAAATTTGTCTACTGTCGACGCGATCAAAGCCTGCCGTTGCCGTATCGTATCGGCGCGACAATAATTCCAAGAGTCCTCTAGCGCCAGTGCGTGCGCTAGAGGGCCAATAGCCCCCATCACTGTTGGCACTAAACCAACAAAAAAGCCGCTGCGTTTCCACAGCGGCTTTTTGATGCGAATTGAGATGCAGCTTATGGCAGCAAGTGCTTAACGCCGTCGCGCTCTTCTTTCAATTCGGTTTCGGTCGCGGCCATTTTCGCTTTCGAAAAGTCGTTCAACTCGATACCCGGAACAATGCTCCAGTCGCCGTTTTTACACACGCATGGGAAGCCGTAGATCAGACCTTCCTCAATGCCGTAAGAACCGTCTGAGTAAACACCCATAGTGACATAGTCACCGTCAGCAGAACCCAGTGCCCAATCGCGCATATGGAAAATAGCGGCGTTGGCGGCAGAGGCAGCCGAAGAAGCTCCGCGGGCTTTAATAATAGCGGCGCCGCGCTGCTGTACGGTTGGGATAAAGTCGTTCTCATACCAGTCTTGCTCAATCAGCTCCATGGCGTTGGTGCCGGCTACCGAGGTGTTGTGCACGTCAGGGTATTGAGTCGCTGAGTGATTGCCCCAGATAATAACCTGCTTAACGTCATTAATGCTTTTACCGGTTTTCTCAGCCAGCTGGCTCATAGCGCGGTTGTGATCCAAACGCATCATGGCAGTGAAGTTGCGCGGGTCCAGATCCGGCGCATTGCGCTGAGCGATCAGCGCGTTGGTGTTGGCTGGGTTACCCACCACCAACACTTTAACATCACGTGAGGCGTGATCGTTCAGTGCCTTACCCTGAACCGAGAAGATGGCAGCGTTGGCTTCGAGCAGATCTTTACGCTCCATACCAGGGCCACGCGGGCGCGCACCTACCAGCAGTGCGTAATCGGCGTCTTTAAAAGCTACGTTTGGATCGTCGCTGCAAACCATACCGGCCAGCAGAGGGAAGGCGCAGTCGTCCAGCTCCATGGCAACACCCTTGAGGGCTTCCAGGGCTGGGGTGATTTCAAGCATTTGCAGAATCACAGGCTGATCTTTGCCCAGCATTTCGCCAGCGGCGATGCGGAACAACAGGGAGTAGCTGATTTGACCAGCTGCGCCGGTAACGGCAACACGTACAGGTGCTTTCACGATAGATCTCCGTAGTTTGCAGGTGGCCGCGGGATGGCCGCTGCCTGCCTGTTATTAGATTAGGCCGATGCGTCGATTGTCAGGCCCGCCTCCGCCCCACTTCCCCACGCACGGTCGGCGCGGGTATTGGCGTTGGCTCAGCCCGCGGGATAAATCCACAGCACGGCAACGGGCCGGTATTATAGGCTATTGAGAGAAAATTTCATCTATTGGAGGGGAGAAAGGAGCATGGAGAGCGAAGAATCACGGTCATTAACAAAGAAACCTGCTCCTTCGCTCCCTTACCTCTAATGTAGGCTAGCGCCTGACGACGGATGTCTGAGGTCTGAGGTCTGACGCAAAAGTCAATCGCATCCGACATCCGACATCTAGCTGTTTTACTCTGCCACCAGCACGCTAAAGGTGGCCGCTTTGCGTTCAGCAGCCGTTGCAGGGCTAGCTACACTCAGTGTTCCGTCTGCAAGTATGAGGTAGGCTGAACCGTCGAGAGTGCGTAAAGATACCGAATCAGCGTCTGCCAGACCGGCAACCTGCTCAAAGGTTGCGCTATTGGCAAAAGTCTCTCGTCCGTCATGCTCAACAATGCTCGCGGCACCGTCATTCACGCTTACGTAGTACCCCATGCGGGTTTCCGGTTGCAGCGACACGGTTGTTTTACCGGGGACTTGAATCAGTGGCTTTACGTGCCACTTAAACTGCCAGTGATCTTGCGCATTTAGCTCAGCTGCGCCGACCTCACTGCCCTCGCCGTAACGCAGGTACTCATCGGTATCTACGTGGCCTTGCAGCGCCTGAGCCGAGTGGGTAATACCCGATGCGGTGGGCGTTAGTTTTTTGATGGTACCATCGGCGTTGTAACGCAAGTGCTCCATCGACACCGAACGGCGATAATTCCCACCGGTCGGCAAAGCTGAGGTGTGGTAAATAAAGTAGTCTTCGCCTTCAAACTCTAAAATTGCCTGGTGACTGGTGCCGCTGTCCTCCAGCACATCCATCAGTAGCCCTTTATAAACCCAGGGGCCGGTGGGGCTGTCGCTCATGGCGTAGGCTAACTCTTCCGGGTAATTCATGGCGAAGGTTAGGTAGTACTTGCCATTTTTCTCATGCACCCAGGGCGCCTCGGTAAATGGCCCGGGGATGCCTTCAATATCCACTTTGTGGATATCACCCGCAAAGGAAATCATATCGCCGGCCAATTTCGCGTAGTAAAGATGCGAGTTGCCCCAATACAGGTAGGCCTGCCCGTCATCATCAATAAACACACTAGGGTCAATATCATCCCAAGTATGGTCGTGCTCCAACATATGCGGAGCAGCCTCTGTCTCGTTAGGGTCAACCAAGGGCTTGCCCAGTGGATCGGTCCACCCCGTTACGGGATTGTCAGATACCGCAACCGCTGTGGTGTAACCGCCTTTGCCTTCTCCATTTTCGGGTACCGGCATGCGAACCGTGGTGTACCAGTAGAATTTACCGTCGTGCTCTACAGCCTGGGATGCCCAAGCCGAATCGTGCTCCGCCCAGTCAAAAATGGTCCGTGGCACAGCACCTTCAAGCGTCCAACTCTCAAGATCTGTCGAGGAGTAGATATTCCATTCCCGCAATACGAAAAAGTTACCGTCTACGGTCGCTTCATCATGGCCTACGTATAGGTAGACCTTGCCGTCATGCACAATGGCAGCGGGATCAGCGCTAAAGCGGTCTTTAATAATGGGGTTATCGGCTTGTGCGGTTACACACGCCAAGCCAAGAGCGGCCGCGCCGATGGCGCGTTTAAATGGAATGGGCATCGGATTCTCCTGTTTACTATTCTTATTCCGGCCGAATTAAAGACCGTATCAACAAACATAAAGAATATAATAATACAATATGACGCTAACATGCCAGCTTTTCCAGGCTCGCCCCACTAACTCAGCTGAAAATCAAATGCACAACGAGGCATCTCACCTATCAGCAGAATTGCCGAAACCAATGATTTTACTGTCACGAAGGGATACGAATAACTGCCAGAGAAGATACAGGGAGAGAAAACCCCTCCCCGCTTTTTATAGATTTATTCCACCGAAAACGTTTTGAAAAACACGTCTTTTTGACCATTGACGTACTTTGCCGCAGCGCCCGCCAATGAACCGTCACCGAGCAAGGTTAACTCGAAGTCAACATCAAGGCCATGTTCGATATAGTGGCTTTCGCCAACACCCTCTCCGGTCAAGGTGTAAATACGAATATTATTAGTACCACTATCAGAGATCTTTACCATGCCTTGACCTTCCAACAGCTTCAAACCCTGACCAAAATCTGAAAATACTGACAATTCCGAGTACTCTTCCCAAGTATCGCCGTCGTTTGAAATAAGTATCTTATAAGAGCCGCTATACCCGTCTGGATACGCCAGCCAATAGGTTCCATCAGATGAAACCAACAAGCTCACGTACCAGATACCATTTTCGGTGTCTGATATTTTGACAGGCTTGCTCCAGCTTCTGAGTGATGTACTTTTCGACAAATACAATTCACCAAAGTAAGAATACGCCAAGGTATAAGTCCCATCTTTTTCAACCAAGCGGGCGGTATTAAACCCATTGATATCACAAGCTACTTTATCGCACTCATGAAAGTTTGAATCATCCATCAGGTCTACCGTATTCCAACTACTACCATCAAGGACTCCTATACAGTAACTGTCGCAGCGGTACAACACGGCAAAGTTTCCGTCTTCATTGTAGGTTAGATCATTGGCACCGTAGCTGTTAAAAGTGCTCAACTTGGGGGACGACCAGGTAACACCGTCATCTTTGGAGGTGGAGAGCAGCAACGCATTACCGGCATTCGACACTCTCTCAAATAATACTCCGATCTCGCCATCAGGTTTTACCGCTATATCGGTTACCCAATCCTCTAGCTTGGAATTGGAAACTTGATGTCCTGGCAATTCCTCGATAATTTCGGAGCAATTTTCATTGTTGCACGCTACGGTAAAATAAAACGTTTTCCTGTATTGAACATCAGTCCCGTTGTCACACAATGAGCCTCCAAAAGAGCAATATAGAGTCATTTCGAGCCTATAGTCTCCTTCAAGGTTCGGAGCAGGGAACGCTATCGACCAACGTTGTTTATCCTCTGAAAACTGAGCATTAAAGTAGCCTTGCTCAATATATGACTCTAGCCTGTGGTCGAGTTCATTGTCTTCGTATACATGATATTGAATATGCCATCCAGCATCGTGCGTCCCTTCTAGTTTTACACCATTAGAAGCCTTGCCCAACGCGTCTAGCTGAACGAACTCGGCAGGTTCAAATGTATCTCCATTGCTCAACCAAACTAAATTCTGAAGCGTATCAGCCTGCCCATCAGCATCAGAGTCCAAATCAAATCGATCGGCCAAACCATCAAGGTCCATATCCGCAATATCAGCGGCATCCAGAGGTAACTCATCATAGTTATCCCCAAACCCGTCACCATCAGAATCGTCCCACTCGGCTGCATCGGCAGGAAAAGCATCTTTATTATCACCGACACCATCCAGATCAGAGTCGACGGTCTCTCCTGCATCCATCGGAAATTGATCTGCGTTATCACCAACGCCATCTGCGTCACTGTCGACAGACTCGGCTGGGTTTTGTGGAAATGCATCTGCATTATCGCCAATTCCGTCAAGATCGGTGTCTGCGCTTTCAGCGGCATCTGCAGGAAATATATCGGTATTATCACCCACACCGTCAGCATCTGTATCTGCTGACTCCGTTGGATCATCGGGAAACGCATCAGTGTTGTCTCCAACACCATCTAGGTCGGTATCTTTGGTTTCGCTTGCATCTTGAGGGAAAGCGTCCTGTGCATCTGCAACCCCATCTCCATCAGAGTCTACGATTTCCCTCTCTGGAGTAGTAGTGCCGCCTCCCGACCCTCCGCCTGAGCCTCCACATGCGGTTAGGAATAGTGCTGTTAATATTATTAGAATTTGTGCTGCTATATGCTTCATCTTGTCCCTTCTCAATTTGTCTTTATCCAATCTCACTCAACACCTGCCGTATTGATGAGCGGGCAGGATTATTTCACAATTACGTAAATAAAGGGTAATTCAGCGAGAAACCAGCGACCACCACATACACAACTGGGCCAAACCTCCACAAGCGAGCATGGCAAGAATAACCGCCGGTAAGGTATGAGGCAGCAGGCCGGACAGGGCACTCAGCACACCCGCCCCACCGAATTGAAACGCCCCTAGCAAGGCTGCAGCTGAACCACCGTTGTGAGGAAAATGCTCCATGTAGCAGGCCTGCAAATTGGGCGAAAGCGCCCCATGGGCGCCAACCGTTATCATCATCGCCGGTAAGAACACCCAAACAGACCAATCCATAAGTGTCGCGAGCAACAGCAGTAACAACCCAAATCCCTGCAACCCGGTGGCAAGCTGCAATATTGATAACGAACCAAAGCAGTGAGCCAACAATGCCCTATTGATTAAGTTGCAGCAAAACATAGCGACAATATTAGCGCCAAACATTAAGGCAAAAGCGTCGGTTGACTGGCCGAAGTGCTCTTGGTAGATAAACGATCCGTGAGTAATAAATACCATCATTACCGAAAACGCACCCACTTGCCAGGCCAGATAAATCAGTGCCGGTCGAGTTCTGAATACGGCCACGTAGGGGCGAATAAACCCTTTGAGCGGCACGGAAACTGAGCCGGAGCGGTTCTTTTCAGCCTCACTTAACTCAACCACAGGCTCTTTTTCAGCCAACGCCCTAAGTAAAACCGGAATCAGCAGAGCCGAATAAATCGCCATAAATACAAATATGCCCATCCAGGGGCCAATTTTCAGCAGTAAACTGCCGATACTGGGCGCGATCGCTGGCGCCACGACCAGAATGAGCCCTAGCAAAGAAAATAGCTTGGCGGCTTCTTGCCCGCTGACCCGATCTCGCACCATGGCAGGAACCGATACCAGCACCCAACCGGCACCAATTGCCTGCAGCGCCCTACCCGCCAGAAAGTGTGGCAGAGTGTGTAGCATTGCCAGCAAAGTACTCGCAATGGTAAACAGAACCAGGCCCGCCAGCAGTACTGGCTTGCGCCCGAAGCGATCCGACAAGGGGCCGCCGATGAGCTGGCCGAGCGCCAGCGCAAAAATATAGACTGACACACTCACCGCTACCGCTTGCGACGATACACCCAAATCTAAAGCAATAGCAGGGAATGCGGGTAAGTAAGTATCCAGCGAGAACGGACCGAGCATCATGGCTGCGGCCAGTGCAACGACTAATGAGAATGAAAAAGATCGAGTCGGCATGAAGGTCCGGGTAGGCAAAACAGCGAGTTTAATCAGTGTAGGGGATTATAGCGGTACTAATGGCCAATCAACGTCGACTTTGCACAGCCTTGCAAATATGACGAATTCTGCGCGGGGTATGGGGTATGGGGTATGGGGTATGGGGTATGGGGTATGGGAAGCTTAAGGCAGATACAAAAAAGGCAAGCCATTGGCTTGCCTTTTTCAGGTAAAACAGCGTGCTACTTAGATAGCAACGATGTTCTCAGCCTGAGGACCTTTTTGGCCTTGAGTTACAGTGAACTCAACTTTTTGGCCTTCGGCCAAAGTTTTAAAGCCAGAACCAGAGATTGCACTGAAGTGTGCGAAAACGTCTGGGCCAGACTCTTGTTCGATGAAGCCAAAGCCTTTAGATTCGTTGAACCACTTAACGGTACCAGTAGTAGTAGACATAATAGATATCCTGTAAAAAATATATTAAAGATGCCTTGTCAGGGCATGTGTAGCGTGAAAACAGGCGAAACTTTAATAACTACAGGACGATGTACTACAAGAATGCAACGTAATGAAGACTATACAAAGAGGCTTACTTTCTAGCTACGACCAAATTATAGGCTATGCGCCCCCAAGTCAAGCTTTATTTTCGCAATCGCCTCGATGGTCCTACCTGATGTTATTAACCTTGACCAAAGCTCACTTTGTCTTTCTACCACAAAACGCATTTATGTCGCTATCTGTCCATGTAAAAATTTACCGTTCAAGCAAATTCGTGGCATCTATTACCTCTTTAACCGCCTCCCGCCGACAAATCGCCCTACCAAACCAAGGTTTCTCCGGACTCTACAACCCTTCCTGACGCGAGAATATGCACCATTACCAAAACAGCAGCGGAGTCGACCCGCCAATACTCGGCCAGCGCCCGAGCCAAACCAGTCTGTAGAGCATTAATATCCTCCTCGGACCAAATCGATGGTAAATACAGGCTGGCTACAACCGAGTACTGTTTGCCAGCCTGCTTATTGCTGGCAATCATATTTACCGTCATTTCGTCACTGGACTTGCCGGCGTAAACCGACCACAACTCAATAATATCGCCTTGCCCCTCTGGGCAGTGTGGCGCGAAAATACAATTTGCAATAGGCACTCGCATGCTCCTTCTATTAACTGAGTTTTTATCAACACTTTAAACAGCGCCCTGACCCGCCGCTTCGAAAAAGGTGAAATCTTCGCCTCTCGCTCAGCAAAGCGTAGAATAAGCATCCAGTTTAAGCTCTACCAAATAAAACCCAAGCGGGAACACCCTATTGAATAAGAACAACGGAATCCCTGCCATGCTTTACCAAGAGTTTGAATGCTGCCCCGGGTTAAGCTCAGCAGTACTGTGTTACTGGAAGTTTGAGGTTGGGCCGTCACCCGATCCAACCCCTTCGTTTACCCACTTTATAATGCCAGATGGAGCACCTTCACTGGTTGTTTTCAGCCTTCCTGCCCACAAGGTAACAGCAACCGCGCTGCAGGGCCCGACTAAGCGGGTAACCGAAAAGGACGTATTTTATAACTCGAAGACAATGGGTATACGGCTGCGACCCGGCATAATCCACAGTCTGGGCTATAAACATGGCGGCGATTTGCGCGACCAAACAATTGCCCCGGCACCGGTAAGCGGCGAGCTCGACCTGACCGCACTGTCCCCACTGCTAAACGATGACACAGCCTGGACCGAGTGGCTCAACACAAAGCTTACCCAGCTCGAGTGGGGCGAAAAAGCAACAAAGGCAAAATCTGTCATTACACTCGCGGCACAACGCATTATGCAAAGCGCCGGCACTCTATCCATCAGAGAGTTAACCGACGCGCTACCTTTAAGTGAAAGACAACTGCAAAAACGCTTCCGCGAAGAGGTAGGGCTCACCATGAAAGAGTTTGCCATGACCATGCGCCTACGCGACGGTATTATCAACTTAGAATATCAGCAGCAGTCCTACCAGGACGTCGTAAACAACAAGGGCTACTTCGACCAAGCGCATTTTATTCGCGACTTTAGCCGGGTATCCGCCATCCCCCTGCCCGACTTTAAACGCTACGTCCGCAGAATCGAGCACAAAAACCTAAACTTTCGAAAATGACGGTTTTATCCAATCCCACCCGAGCCCAAAGCGCTACGCTTAAAACCAACTGAAACGAGTGTTAACAAGGAACCCACCATGAAAATTCTAATAGCAGGAATCCTTAGCGGTCTTATAGTTATAAGTGCGAACGCACAATCTGACTCACCGCTCAAGGAGCTGGAGCAGTTGCAAGGACAGTGGCACGGGCCCAGTTGGTACATGACCCGCGAAGGCCGATCGGACTCAATGGTTACCGAAAACGTCCGCTGCCAGTGGGATTGCGAACTGATCATCGTCGAAGGCAAGGGCCAAACGACCAATGAGCAAGGCAAACCACAAACTGCTCACCAGGCGCTGGGAGTCATTCACTACGACGCAAGCGCACAACAAATTATGATGCGCGCGTACGCCCAAGGCCGTGGCGCCACCGACTCCCCGGTGGAAAAAATCGCAAACAGCACCTATCGCTGGTTTCTAAGCCTACCCCACAACAGCGGCCAGCTGCGCTATACCCTGGACCTAAGCGAAGAAAACACATGGTCAGAGAAAGGCGAATTCAGCCGTGACGGCAAACAATGGCATCAAATTATGGAAATGACACTGACCAAAACTAAGTAACGGCAAAGGCGGCAATCAAAATAGGAGCGCATCGCGCGCTCCTAAGTAAGCCCACGCACTATCTGTTACACCGTATTCGGCTTTAATTTCGGTGGTACCGGCGCGAGAAACCCTACAACCAACAGCAGCAAGCCGACCCCGATAAATGAAACAATTCTTTCCAACGTGCCGCTTTGCGATAAATCGACTAAAAACAATTTAGCTACGACGACAACCATTAATGCCGCCCCACACAAATACACATTCCTTCCGGCGCGGCGATGTCCGACCACCATCGCCGTTAACGCCGACAGCGCCCATACCACGGAGATACCAGCCTGAACCTTCACCGACGCAAACAAAGCGTCGGCGGTAAAGGCAACACCTGTCCAGTTATGAACAGCTCGGGTGACGTTCCCTGAGAGCAGAATTAACCCAACACCGCATAAGGTAAAACCGACAAATCGCTTAGCGGGTACTTGCCCCCAAAACCCAGCAAGTAAGGCATTGACTCTTAACCAATGGACTACCGCCAAAGCAACAGCGCAGGCAGCAATATCGAGCGGGTTGAGTAAGGGTACATAGATTATTGGCGAAGGATCGCCACTGTTGGTTAACAGCATTGCTAATGCGACTAACGCCGCCACACCTAACAAAGGACCCACACCATTTTTAGACCAGTTATCACTGTGCCGTGCAATCCCGAACAACGACCTCTGCCACAACTGCCAAACAACAAGGTGAATCGCGATAGCCACAACAATAATCGATACGTTCGCCCAAACTCCACCCGGCAGAAGCAACGACGTAAGCCAATAAAATTCGCGCGCTAAAATCAACGCAGACAACCAAACACACACTGATCGTTGCCAGGGGCGCACTGATTGTAAAAGACTGTTTTTACTGCAAAACACAAAGAGCAATGTCAGTACCGCCAGCGGCCAAGCCAGCCAACCAAAATGCGCAAAATAATGTTCAGAGGTGTTCTTACTAAGCCCGCCCAGCGCAGTCAAAAACAAAACCGGCAGATAACCACTTAATGCCGCCCGCACTTTTTGCCACGGCCACTTAACCTGCCCGAGGCACAGCAGCGTTGCCGTCACCGAAAGTAGTGCTACCCAGCTCGCCGGATGTAAGGTCGCATCAACAAAGCGGGCGATATCATGCCAAACAATGGCAAACCAACATACAAGCCCCCAGCCAAACAATGCCCACGTCCAACTCGCTGCGGCGCCGTTAAACCAGGAGCCCAAAGGCTCGAGCCAGCGCGCCGATGCAACCCCCGCCAGGGCCAATAACAATCCGCACAACACCGTTGTATTAGCAAACAACCACTGCCCCTGCAACAAGCCGTCGTTAAGCGAATAAACCAGTGATGCCCCGGCGAGAAGCTGCATCGCAATGCCGGCGATGGTCGATAACTTGCGCTCCTGTCGGGTGCCGATCCAAACCATTGCGGCACCTTCCAAAACCCAGGTAAATGCCGTCCAGTGAGCGCTAAGCGCCAGGGGTACAGCCAAAGTGGCAAAACCTACCGCCAGAGCAATATAGGCCTCCCCCAGCATACGAACCCGTTCGCGCAAGCGCGAACAGAGCAACACGACGGCCGCCATTAAATAGATCGCGGCTAAGGCTGCAGCGCTTATGGCGGTACCGTACTCAAAATCATGAACTAGTTGAGTTTGCAGTGGATAAACTATCAGGGGCAGGCCAAACACTAAGGTTGAATCAATATACGACTTCAGCCGCACTGAACGCCCCAGGGCATAGGCCATACTAATACCCAGATACATAATGAAATAAAGCGCAAGGAATGGCTGTACAGTAGCGAAGAATTCGGGCTGATAGAACCGATACCCCCACGCTGTCGCGATGATGAAGGTAAATACAAAGCCGATAACGTTCAGCACGCGCCAGGTACGCAACCAGGAAACACCAAAAATTACACCATTAAGCACCGCATAGTAACTAAATAGAGCGACATGACTACCAGAGCCGGTGGAAATCAAAACGGGCGCTAAGAAGCCACCCACAACACCGAGTACCGCGAGTGCCATGGCATTTTGTATAATGGCAAGCACACCTGTAATTGCCGTGAAGACTATCAGAAGCACAAATGCAGGTAACGGTGGCATTAAATCGTACAACCTAAAGGCGGCAAACACCGTTAAAAACAATACGCCGATTGCCCCACCCTGCAAACTTAAGGCAAACGCTCTTTTCTTCTCTCGCTGCAACCACCCGAACACCAAAGCCCCCATCGCCGCCAGTGCCACCGCACCCAACCGTACAGGAATAGACAGGTGTAAATAATTCTGCTCTGCGGCGTATTTAAACAAGAACGAAACGCCAAAAAATGAAATCAATACCCCTACCTTGACAGGCACGTTGCCAGTAGTGAGCCAGCGCTTTACCCAGCGTACCGCGACAACCTCAAAGGGGTCCGGTTCAGGCTTTGATTTGGAGCCCGGGGTTTGTGCAGGTGCCTCAACCCAATCGGCAGCTTCAGGAACATCTTCGACCGTAAAGAAATCTTCGTCTGGAGTATCTGTAGCCTCGTGGCGAGTATCTTGCTCAGAAGTAGTCTGAGGTGGCATGTTGTCTTGCTCGGACTTGCCTTGTGAGAGACTTGCTTCGATGGGGATTGCCGGTTGCTCGAACTGAGATTCAGCTGCGGACGCTCGAACCGCTTCGCTGTCTACAGTGCCCTTAACCGAGAGCTCCTCTAACCGCTTTTCAAGATTCGCAATCCAGATAGATTGGCGTGTCAGTTTTGAGTGCAGATTAAAAACTAAAATAGATAAGCCACCGGCGGCGGCGCCAAAAACAAATTTAACGAAGTCTCCGTCAAACTCAAGCATAACGGCACCGACAATAAGCGCCACAACCAAAGCTATCCACATACACTCAAACTCCTTGTCTCCGGTGATACCGGCGAATGATTCAGAGATTTTCTACAACCTACTTATTCTGCGTCGGATCAAATATTACAGTATTGCCACTCGCCTCGCCTTAACTTGTACCCCTCTCCCAAATCAGCCATTCTGCTCGCTCCATATCAATAGCGGATAGAGTATCCAATGGCTGTGGGGCGCCAACCAATGAGACACTTTCATTCCACCTAGAAAACGGACGGTCAACATAGTATGTTAGACTTTCTCAAGAAGTGCTGAGCATAACCCGTGCTAGAGCGCTAGTTCGAGTATTCATCTGTGCGGCGCAATAACAATGTCGTAGACAGCACCACTTTTGACACTTGCCTGTATGCCAACAGGCTGATCAAACTCAGCCAGCACATTGGGGCTGGATACCAGTACAAATTGACCATCAGGCTCGAGCTCATAGACCCTAGATTCAAGATACACATACCCCTCGGAAGTTATACTCGGCAAAACGCTCAACCGCAGCTTGTTCTCTAACTCATATTCACTGACAACACCTAGCTGTCCGGTGAAGGTCACATTGGCAAACGTATGTCCGTTGTAACCCGCTTTCACGGCCAAAGTAATATTCTCTGCAGACTCAAACGTTGTAAAAGCAATTCCAACGACAAGAACGACTGCGGCAATCATTGAGAACACCAAAGGCCTGCTCTTGCGCCAAGGTCGAGAAACCGGTGGCATTAACTCAGCTGCAGTCAGATCAAAGGCAGCCGCCAACGCTAGCGCGGACTCTTTAGAGGCCACGCCCTTATTCTCAATACGCTGCACCGTACGCAAACTAATGCCTGCCGTATCCGCCAGGTGCTGTTGACTCCACGCCCTCTGATTTCTTAATGTTATTAGTTTTTGAGTATTTATATTCACGTCCATTTCTACGCCCTCGGTTACAATCCGGAAATTGTGCCCGAGACTGCGCCTCCCAGTGACGAATTCACTACGTTACTATTACGACATCTTTGCGACAGTGCTCATATTTAAACCAGAACAAACGTTACTTAGTCGATATGCAGGAAAAGTCCATGTGCATACAACCGACCAGAAATTAATGCTATAGAACAGCTGAGTGCCAGGAGCACATAAGGGAGGGCATTAAAGATCTATTTTCTGAGCCCTTGGGTAGGCTATATTGCGAACACTAACGAACAAAAGCACCAGCTTGAGCGCAAAACGAGAGCTGTTGCCGGAACACCCTCCCGGCAACAGCGGCAACTACGGCCTGGAATATCTATCCCCAAGCGCTGTATAAACATCCTTCGAAAAGCTCTGTGCAGAGGCATCCAACGCTTCAACCACTTCTACCAAATGCTCGTTGTCCTCGCGACCATCAAACCACAGTTTGCGGTAAGTTCCGTCTTTGTAACCGTTATCCTGACGGAAAAAATTCAGAACATTCTTGCCCACATAGCGACGGTAAAGCTCGGCGTAGTCCATATTGACGCCGGCCAAAAGACGACCGAACAAGTCTAAGTGAAACTGTTGGTCTGCCAGTGTGGCCGCAGTGAACGCTTCAACATCGAGACGTAAATCAGTCTGATCGGTATTGATTACCAGCTCTCGGGCAACCTGATCGGCAATTGCATCCGGGCTGGCGCCGCCTTCCAATAATATACTCAGCCCGAAGTGCCAAATATCCACCAGCTCCAAGGCCACCTGCTCGGTGTCGGGCGTTTGGTGCTTCCACCACTTCCAGCCGTAGTGATCCATCAGCTCGCCACACTCAATCCAAATTGCCCGATACCAGGCATTGCCCTGCACTCGCCACTCGGGGTGCACCTTACTGTTCATATCATCCTGCAACTGCAGCATGGTCAGAGTTTGTTGTTTTACAGTTTCCAATGACACAGGGGTTCCTCGTGTACTTTTATTATTCCGGACGATAGGCTTGAGCCCGATTAAACAGACGATAAAAATTTTCGGTGGTAATGTCGGCCAACTGCTCGAAACTTATGCCTTTAATATCGGCGACAAACTGCGCAACCTCATAGACATTTTTCGGCTCATTGGGTTTACCGCGGTACGGTACCGGTGCCAGATAGGGTGAATCCGTTTCGACCAACAAACGGTCCAGTGGCATTTTACGCGCGACCTCTTGCAGCTCTTTAGCGTTTTTAAAGGTCACAATGCCGGAGAGGGAAATGAAGTAGTTCATCTCCATGGCAGCCTCAGCCATCTCCCAACTTTCGGTAAAACAATGCAGCACACCGGCGTGCTCCGGATTGCCGTGCGCTTTAATTAATTCAAGCGTATCGGAACGCGCATCACGTGTGTGCACGACAACGGGCAGGCCAACCTCACCCGCCACCTCTAAATGCAGTGCAAAACTTGCTTTTTGCTCGGCAATGGAATCCGTTTCATGGTAGTAATCGAGGCCGGTTTCACCAATGGCGACGACCTTGTCGCGGCCCGCCCATGTGGTGAGCTGCTCACGGGTGGCAGTACCGGCACTGACATCGCACGGGTGCACTCCCACCGAGGCCAGCACGCTCGGGTGTTGGTGAGCAATATCAATCACAGTTTCGACATTATCGAGACTGATGCTGATGCACAGCATCTGGCCGATACCGCGCTCGTGGGCTGCACTGAGTGCACCGGTTAATTTGCCATCGTAGGGTTCGAGTTTGAGGCGATCCAAGTGGCAATGGGAATCCACTAGCATAATGTTGCCAATCGTTAAGTCGGTTTGAAGTCAGTAATGCGGATATTACATGGTGTGAGTCGGGCGGTCCGACTCCAGAGAACCCGCGAGATAGTTTTCGATTTTGGTCACCGCGGTATTATCCTCGTCGGTGAACTGCACCCCAATGCCGGCAGCGCGGTTGCCCTGCGCCCCTTTAGGTGTGAGCCACACCACCTTCCCGGCTACCGGAATTTTCTCCGGCTCGTCCATCAGGTTAAGCAGCATAAACACCTCATCCCCCAGCTTGTAGGGTTTGCCGGTGGGAATGAACAGGCCGCCATTTTGCACAAAAGGCATATAGGCGGCATAGAGTACCGCCTTGTCCTTGATTGTCAGCGAAAGTATGCCGTTGCGGGCGCCGCCTAGTGCTTGCATTGATCAGTCTTCCAAATTCATTCAGTTTGTTAACACTAATCCATAACCCATTGACTGTCCAGCTCGAAAGTGCCCTAAGAGCATCGCCCAAACGCCTGATTTATTGGGCCGGCTCAGTCTTGCAGCTCGTCCGACAACAAGCCAATGGACAGCGCGTACTTAAAAGCCGGGTTAAAGCTCATCAGGGTGCAAAAATTGCGATATACGACATAACCGCGATTATCCCCCTTGTCGGCCACGATCAAAGCGGCCGGAATCGATACATCGGGAAGATCAGAGCCGTCAGCTCGACGCACCCCCAACTCCTGCCACTTTCTCAGGTCACGCCAGGCGCCCAGTGACTTAAAGCGCTTGCAATCGGCATCCGGTGTAACGCCACGGTCCTGATCCGCCATTAATGCCGCCTCACCGCCGGGTGGAAAGCGGATTGCCCTGCCCCAGGTTTGATCATCGCGCCAGCCCCGGCTATTAAAATAGTAGGCGATTGAGGCAAATACATCGGCCTCGGAGCCCCAAATATCTTTTTTGCCGTCGCCGTCAAAGTCCTGCGCATAAGATTGATAGCTGGTAGGCATAAACTGGGACTGTCCCAGGGCTCCGGCCCACGAGCTTTTCATCTCCGCCATGGTGGGGAAACCGCTATCGACCATTTCCAGAGCGGCAAGAAACTCTTTACGAAAGTAAGCGCCGCGCCGTTTGTCATAGGCCAGCGTCGCCAGTACGTTAAATGCCGACTCCTTCAGGGGGAAGGTACCGTAGTTGGTTTCCATGCCCCAAATCGCCAACAGAAAACGAGGCTGCACACCATAGTGCTCGGACACCTGCTTGAGCACTTGTTCGTGTTCATCGGCTAGCTTGCGACCCGTCGTTTTCTTCCAGTCACTGAGGCGCCGACTTAAATAGCCATCATATGTTTCCACCACCTCAGCCTGCGAGCGGTCATTCTTAATGATGCGCTTTACCGGCGGGGTAATGCCGGCAAAAGCCTGCTCAAGCGTCGATTCACTGATGCCTTTTTGCGCGGCTTCGGCCCGAAGGGCATCCAACCACTGATAAAAATCACTGTTGTCTTCCTCGGCTTGCGCCCAAGTGGCCCCAGCCAGCAGTAACAGCAGGGCCGTAACAACGGCTTTTAAGCGAACAGACAGCAGGTGGCGCGGGCGGCACACACCGTTCGGCATTTTTAAGGTCATAAGTTTACATCCAACTGATCACGGCTTCGACTGGCGGGTTTTTAACAGCACCCCCCAATCCATTAACAGCTCTTCAAGTAATAATTGTTTATTCGGGTTGGCACCACTGGCCAGACGTTTTTTGCAGCCAAGCAATTTCTCCTGAAAGCGATGCACAAGTACCGGCTGCATCATACGTAACGATTGCCTTATGGCTTCATCCAGTTGTTCAATATGCGGTATCGGGGCTCCCACTTGCCAGCACGACAAATCGTGTAGCCAACTGATCAGCCAGTTTACCTGCTCTACCACATCGCCTTTTTGCCAGTCACCGGCAACAACCACAGGGTCGGCCTGCCCGAGCGTCAGGCGCCCCATGTCGTTGAGCCAGCCTTGTTGTCGCTCCAGGGCATCACCCTGCACCAGGTCGCGTGCCCGCAAAGGAGCACCTCGAGCCATTGCCAGTAACTCCTTGGCATTGTAATCAGTGCCAGAGACTAAAGGCGTGAGCCAGTGCAGACTTTGCTCGGCCGGCGGTATGGCCAAACTGCGAATCTGACAGCGACTGCGAATGGTTGGCAACACAGAGCTGGGCGCATCACTCACCAACACCAACAGGGTTTTCTCGGCGGGCTCTTCCAGTGTTTTTAACAGGGCATTGGCAGCATTGGTGTTCATGGCCTCGGCCGGCTCCAACACTACAACCTTGTAACCCGACTGCTGCGCGGTTTTACCCTGAGTTTCTGCCAGTGCACGAATATCATCTACGCGAATTGCCTTACCCGGCTCCTCCGGCGCCACCGTCTTATAGTCCGGGTGGGTTCCCGCCTTATTTAACTCGCAGGATTTACACCGGCCACAGGCCGACTCTGAGCGCGGGGACTGGCACAACAAATACTGCGCCATAACCCGGGCAAAATGACGCTTACCCAAGCCCTGCGGGCCCGCCAACATAATAGCGTGAGGCAGGCGTTCGCTGAGAACTTGCTGGTAAAAGCTCTGCCAAATATCGTGCTGCCAAGGGTAAGGTAACGCCGGAAAATCGCTCATGAGTATCTATTTACAGACTTCTTTGACCTGAAGCTTATCAAGCCCCCCGCCGATTTGCGATAATTGCGCTCTTAAATTTTGCAACGAGCTGCATTATGCCCTGTTCCACTGACCCACTGACCCCTTCTGTTTCTATTATTTGGCAGGATGCAGACCTTCTGGTTGTCAACAAACCATCCGGATTGCTAACGGTGCCCGGGCGCGGCCCGGACAAACAAGACTGTCTCATTAACCGCCTGCTGGTAGATTATCCCAACAGCCGCATAGTCCACCGGCTGGATCAGCCAACATCAGGGTTAGTGCTGGTTCCGCAAAATCATCACGCTCATAAAACCTTAGGTAAACAGTTTGAGCAGCGGCAGATCAGCAAACGGTACCTCGCGGTCGTGGGGGGATTGCTAGAGCAAGATCAGGGCGACATTGAGTTGCCGCTTATTTGCGACTGGCCAAACCGCCCCAGACAAATGGTTGACTTTGCCAACGGCAAACACGCCCTAACCCGCTACCGGGTCATTGCGCGCGACAATGAAAAGCGGCGCACCCGGGTCGCCTTGACGCCGGTAACCGGCCGTTCGCACCAGCTGCGCGTTCATATGCAGGCCCTTGGCCACCCGATACTGGGCGACAATTTTTACGCGACACAGACCTTGCGTGATGCCTCAGAGCGCTTGCTGCTGCACGCCGAGTGGATAAGCTTTGCACACCCGGTGACAGGCGACACCGTTAGCCTTGAGTGTCCCAGCGAGTTTTAACGGACTCGAGTCCGCGGGCGATATCCGCCTGCACTTGCTGCAGCGGCTGCCCTGCATTCACCAGTAAATAACGCTCGGGCGCGGCCTCGACCCGGGCCCGGTAGGCGCTGCGCACCCGGTTAAAAAAGGCAATATCTTCGTGCTCGAAACGATCGAGTTCAGCGCGAGCGGCGGCTCGGGCCAAACCAACTTCGGGCTCGATATCGAGAATAATCGTTAAATCGGGGCGCAGCTCGTCTTGCACGCAATTTTCTAACTGTTCAATTAGCTTGCAATCAAGGCCGCGCCCGCCGCCTTGATAAGCATAGGTCGCATCGGTAAAACGGTCGCTCAATACCCAATCGCCGCGCTCCAGACTGGGGACAATCATCTGCTCTAAGTGCTGCGCCCGCGCCGCAAAAACCATTAATAATTCGGCTTTGTGACTGACGATTTCACTGCGATTCTCCAGCAGTAGCTCGCGAATTTGCTCAGCTAAAGGGGTCCCACCGGGCTCGCGGGTTTGTACTATGGTTTGCCCCCAGCTGCGCACAAGCTCGCTCACAAATGCCAAATTCGTACTCTTACCGACCCCCTCGGTGCCTTCGACAGTGATAAATCGACCCTTGCGTGTCACGCATTACTCCCCAATTCATTTCCGTACCCTTGACCTTACCCCAAGGTCAAGCCGCACACTTAATCTTTTAAGCACTATATTTAATGCCATCGACAAACCGCGTGGGTACGAAGTTTACACACAGTCTTGGCCCAGCACGAGCCAGTTAAGACTTTGGCCACTCGCTGAGCCTTGTTAAGCGACAATTCTGAGCCAGATAAAAAATTGTCATCAAACCATCTTTACAATGTAAACTTTACGGTGTTAACTATGCGCATTGTCGCGCTGGCCCCTGAGTGCCAGCCACGCCTTTAATCAGGAGGATTTAACGTGCAGAGGTTTATCTCGCTTTGGGCCAAACTGGTGGTGCGAGGCCGCTGGTGGGTTATCGCACTGGCTGTAATCGGCTTTGGCTTGGCCTTTTTACCAATGGGCAAACTCTATTACGACAACGCCAACGAACGCTTCTTTGTGGAAGGTGACCCAAATCTCGTCGCTTTCAACCAATTGCTGGATTTGTTTGGCGACATTGAGTACCTGTCGGTCGGGCTAGAGGCGAGCGGCACAGACGATGTGTTTAGCGCTACCAATTTAGCGGTCATCCAGGACATCACCGAGTTTTTAGAAGACCAACCGCAAGTCACTCAGGTGCGCTCACTCACCAAATACGAATACACCCACTCCGATGGTGCCATGATGGCTACCGACGAGTTACTGGAAGATATTAGCGACGAGTATTACCGCGATCAGGGGCGCAAGCTCATCGGCGAGCAGCCGATGGCTCTGGGCAGCTTGATCACCGAAGACCTCAAACACACCAGAGTTGTTGCTCGCGTGCGTTATCAGGTCGGCAGCAGCGATAATAAAATCACATTGATGACGAACCTCCGCCAATTTTTAGCCGATCAGCGCTACATTGAAAATGGCATTAACCTGCGGCTAAGCGGGCAGCCGGTATTTAATGAACAATTTGAGGTGTTAACCAAACGCGATCAGAGCTGGATTAACCCCACCATGGCAGTGGTGATGATCATTATTTTGTTTATCAGTTTTCGTTCATGGTTGGCCATGCTCTTGCCCTGGGTCGTCATCGGCACCAGCATTGTCTATGTTACCGGCATACAAGGGCTTATGGTTTGGCCCCATTCGGTCGTGGAATCGGCGTTAGTACCAGCGCTAATTATCATTGGCATTGGTATTTCCGTGCACGTATTGGTGGAGTTCTACCACGGCCGCAGTGACGGGCTAGCCCCTCGCGAAGCGTCGGAACAAACCATCCGCACTTTGTGGGTGCCTGCATTTTATACAGCGCTGACCACTGCAGCGGGCTTTTTAGCCTTGAGTGTTACCGAACTTTTGCCCGTCAAACAATTTGCCTGGCTGGGCGCCATTGGCGCAATGATGTTGTTCTTCGTATCCTTTACTTTACTGCCTGCGGTGCTGAGTTTTGTAAAGCCTTTTTCGATCAAAACGGACCGGGCGGTCAGTTCCGGTTTTGTCGCGCGCCTTACACAAAAACTGCCAGAGTTCACTCAGCACTACCGTAAACCACTGTTGGGTTTCGGGCTAATTTTGTTACTGGGCAGCATAGCGCTAGTGCCACAACTAAACATTGACTCCAACTTTATCACCTACTTTAAGCAAGACAACACTACCCGGCAGGATCTGGAATATTTTGATCAAACCTACAATGGCATTCAGAACATTGATGTGATCATTGATAGCGGAAGTGAAGGCGGCATTCACGAACCAGCCTTTTTACGGGAAGTCGACGCTTTGCAAACCTGGCTGGAGTCTCTACCCGAAACCGGGGCCGTAAACTCGCTCGTGGATTTCCATCGCGAAATTAACCAAGCCCTGCACTTCGACGATCCCGAGTGGTACCAGTTGCCCACCGACAGGCAAATGGCGGCTCAATTTTTATTACTGTATGACAACACCGGAGCTGAAGAAGACCTAACGGATGCCAAAGATTTTTACGAGCGTTATTTACGCCTGTCTGTCCCAATTAAAAATCTGGACGCCAGCGACACCCGCGCTCTTCTCGGCGGTATTGAAAATCACCTCGCCGAACAACACCCGGGCTTGAACGTTCAGCTTACCGGCTCATTAGTCATGTACAACGCGCAGGACATATACATCAACGAGGGTATGACCAAATCTTTCTCGGTGGCATTGGTCATCATTGGTCTTAGCTTTATTGTGTTATTCCGTTCGGTCAAATATGGCCTTATTGCCCTGATTCCCAGTGTGGTGCCCATCTTAATTACCGGAGCCCTTTTGGTGGTGCTTGGCATTCCGCTTAACCTGGGCACCATGATCGTCGGCGCCATGACGATGGGTATAGCCGTAGACGATGCTATTCATGTCATGAACCGCTACCTAACGGCGAGAAGGAGTGGCTTAAACACCCGCGAAGCTCTCAAAAAAACCATGAACCAAGCTGGGCGCGCGGTAATTTTCACCTCCATCGTACTGGTGTGTGGCTTCAGCGTAATGTTACTGGGCTCGTTTATTCCGTATATCTACACAGGTCTTTTCGCGGCAACGATTATGGCTCTGGCGCTACTCGGTGACTTGTTGTTTTTACCCGCATTGTTGTTCGTTATCGACCGAAAAAGTGACGCTAAACTCGCCGCCAAAACCAATTTGCAAGAGGAGTTATCGAAATGATACGCCGTTACCTTCACGCCCTATTAACCTTAAGTTTAATAACAGGCATGTCAGCCACGGCCGTTGCGCAAGAGTTGAGCGCACGCGAAATTGCCGTTAAATCCGACACCCGCTATACCGGGGACTCTTCGCGCGCCGACGCCCAACTTATTCTAATTGACCGCAAAGGCCGGGAGCGAGTGCGCGACATACGCCTGTATTCACTCGACCAGCCCGAGGTCGAGAAATCCATCTCATTTTTTGTATCGCCAAACGACGTGGCCGGCACCACTTATATGAATTACGACTATGACGATGAAAAAGATGACGATTCCTGGCTGTATTTGCCGGCCTTAAAACAGGTGCGAAGAGTGGCCGCGGGTGACAAGTCTGGCTCTTTTATGGGCAGCGACTTCACCTATTCCGACATTAATGGTGTCAATACCGACTGGTACAACTACACCATGCTCGATGAAAACGCCGAAGTCGACGGTGCCGCTGCCTGGAAAATTGAATCCACCCCAAAGCCCGAGTTTAAAGATAAGGTCGAAAGTGAGACCGGCTACTTAAAATCACACATGTGGATTCGCAAAGACAACTTCGTGCAGGTACAAGGTCAAATTTGGACCCAACGCAAAGGCCGAATGAAATATTACAGTGCCCAGCAATTGGAATTAATCGATGGTATTTGGACCCCACTGCGCTTACAAATGATCACCGTACGTAACAACGAAAAAGAACACGCCAGTGTTTTTCAGTTCAGCAACTTTGTCTATAACGAACACACTGACGACGCGTTATTCACCACCCAAAGTATGCAGCGCGGTATTCAATGAACCAAATAATACCGACGTTGGCAGTGGCAGCCGCTGCCCTCTTCAGCAAGGGTATTGGGGCACAGAGTTTCTTTGAAGCTATCCCCACCGAAACAACAACGGAAGAGCTCGACCTTGATAGCCCCTGGACGCATCGTGCCTGGGTTCAGCAAAAAACCGGCTATGGCTGGCACGCACCAAGCTTGCCCGCCAGTCGAGATAAAGCCGCGCTGACGAGAACCGAAACGCATTTGTTTGGCGAAATTGCCTGGCGCAAGAATGCCTGGCGTTTGCAAGCCTCCGGCTCCATTGTGCAGGGTTGGCTGCCTGACCTCGAAGATGCGGGCGTGTATTCCCGCTACACTTTCACCACTGAACAGCACCAGCAGCGACGCTGGCACCTGGAAATGGCGGACACCTTCGTTTCCTGGCAGAACGATGACTGGTGGATTAAGGCCGGCTACCAGACTCTGGCATGGGGCGAGTCCGAGTCACTTAAGGTAACGGATGTTTTAGCAAGGCGAGATCAACGCTGGCCGGGGCAAGAGGATTTAGAAAAACTACGCCTGCCGGTACCCGCAGTGCAAATTACGTGGGGCAAACAATTGGATCTGGTTACTATCATTAACCCCCTGCCCGATCGCATGCCCGCAGCGGGCGATGAATTTGACCCGTATGCAGACCTGGGCCAGCAGCAGCCGAATATCGCCATTGTCGAGCACAGTGACAATCGCCCCGGCGTTGCCCTGCGTTACCGTCAACAGTGGCAAGGGTTAGACACACAGTGGATACTGGCTGATGTCGCCAGTTATGAAACCGAACTGGAAACGGTCAGCGCTGGTGAAAAAGGCCCGGTGGCTTACGTAGCGCCGTGGCGCCAACAGGTAGCAGGGGCCAGCGCCCAATGGGTCAGTGGAAGCTGGTTGGTCCGGACGGAACAAGCCCTGCACTTCAATACCAAGGTCGCCAGCGCCGACCCTGTCGCGCCCTGGCAAGACACTCGTCAGTGGCGCGGCATGCTGGGGGCTGACTATAACGGCATCAATGATTTGGTGCTGACCGCCGAATACAGCTGGCTGTATGTTGATAATTGGCACTCGGGCCTTGCGGGCGAACGCTACCAACCGGCGGCCTCCGGGCGAGCCAGTTATACCCTTCTAAACGAGCAGCTGACCTTAGAAGCCTACGCACAAGCGGTCACCGGTGGTGAAGGCTCAGTGATGCGGCTGATGGTCGAATGGCAGTTCTCCGATCGATTTAGCGCAGCAGTTACGGCCATTGAATACAATGGCGACCACCCAGAGGACTTACTCTACCCCTACCGTCACAACGACACGCTTTTACTGAATTTGCGCTGGGGCCTTTAATAAGCCTCAGATTTGGCTGCGCCCACTTCGCCGCTTGCGACGGCATCTGCTACCATAGCGGTATTGTAAACGTAAGCGACACCCTATGAACGCAGACACTCCATCTCCCACAACGCGTAAAAGTACCTATCACCACGGCAACTTGCGTGAATCTCTGCTCGCTGCAGCGCTGGCGTTGCTGGAAACCGACAGCCTCGAAGCGCTCAGTCTGCGCTCGCTGGCAAAGCGGGTGGGCGTCAGCCCGACTGCGGTCTACAGCCATTTTGCAGATAAAGTCGAATTGCTCGTTGATATCCGTACACTGGGTTTTCGACAGTTGTCAGAACATTTGTCAACGGCGTTGAGCTGCGAGCCCGATGCCAGCGGTGAGCGCCGGGTTCGGTTATTGGGTATGAGCTACATGAGCTTCGCCGTGCTAAAACCGAATTTATTCGATGTCCTGTTCTCTTGGTCGCCTGACCTTGAGCGCCTCAAGCCAGAATGCATTGAGGCAGGAGTCGACAGCGTCGACGTACTGCGACAAGCCATTATTGGCATGTTGACCGAAAATGGACTTCCTGCCAGCGATTACATTGCGTCGGTGGGCTCTCTCAGCTCATGGTCTTTGGTGCACGGCCTAACCATGCTGGTAAAAACCGGCAGCATTGAGGGCGCCGTGTACTGCGGCCACTGGTCCACCCAGTTTTCAGCCCAAGAGCCTGAATCGCAGCAGCGTGTTTTTGAACACCTGATGACCATAGAAATTGAAGGCATCAAAGCCGCCGCCGCCCAGATAACCCCCTAAATTTCCAATCCGCTACGTTTAATACAGGTTTGTGCGCCAACGCGATTTACTCGCGAGCCGCCTAAACGTATCATTACGCCCTTTTCTATCATTGAGCACCATGAGGCTACACGCATGATCACGCTGCACACCAACAAGGGCGACATCACCCTGGAACTGGACTTCGAAAACGCACCCAAAACTGCCGCCAACTTCAAGCAATACGCCGAAGACGGTTTTTACGCCGGTACGATTTTCCACCGTGTTATTAAAGGCTTTATGGTTCAAGGCGGCGGCATGACCGAAGACATGCAACAAAAGCCGACCCGCGACGAAATTGAAAACGAGGCCGACAACGGTCTAAAAAATGACCAATACACTGTTGCTATGGCGCGTACTGGCGACCCTCACAGTGCCACTGCTCAATTTTTCATCAACGTTAAAGACAACGGGTTTTTAAACCATACCGGCAAAAACGCGCAAGGCTGGGGATACTGCGTATTCGGCAAAGTCACCGCTGGCACCGATGTCGTAGATGCCATTGAAGGCGTCGCCACGGGCTCCAAAGGCTACCACCAGGACGTACCGGTAGACGCCGTTATTATTGAAAAAGTCACTGTAGCCGACTAAACGACTATGACCACGCTTTTTATATCCGATTTGCATCTGCACGCCTCACGCCCCGAGGCGACGCAGGCGTTTTTCCAGTTTCTCGCCGAGCAAGCCACAGGCATCGACGCGCTGTATATTTTGGGCGACTTTTTCGATACCTGGATTGGCGACGATGACGACGCCCCACTCGGTACCGAAGTAACCGCTAAGCTTAAGGAAGTAGGCGACAGCGGCACTGAAGTGTACCTAATGCACGGTAACCGTGACTTTTTGCTAGGACAAAAATTTGCGCGAAGTGCAGGCGCAAAACTGCTGGAAGATCCGACCGTTATCGAGCTCTACGGTACTCGCACTCTGCTTATGCACGGCGACAGCCTCTGCACCCGCGACACCGAGTACATGGCCATGCGCCAACAGCTGCGATCCGCAGCTTGGCAAGGCCAAGTTCTCACTCAGCCTTTGTCCGCGCGCCGGGCGCTTGCCGATGGCCTTCGTGCCAAAAGCAAAACCATGAACAGTTCCAAGCCCGAAGACATAATGGACGTTACTCAAGAAGCCGTTGAAGAGTGCATGCGTGATCACAAAGTGGTTCGCCTGGTACACGGCCACACGCATCGTCCAGATCGTCACAAATTAACGGTTAACGGCGAACCGGCGGAGCGCGTGGTGTTAGGCGACTGGCACGATTTTGCCTGGTGCTTTAAAGCCACACCGGATGCACTGTCGCTGGAGAAGTGGGAAATTTAACATTGTCTGATGTCTGATGTCTGATGTTCAGCATTCGGCGTCTGACATCAGACTTCTGACGTTTAAAAAATCAAATCACCTTCGAATACTGTACGCTCTGGCGTGGCAGGTAGGCATCAAACACCATGCAAATTCGGCGCACGAGTAGTTTGCCTACTTCGGTTATGTGTATGCCACGGTGATTAACGACGACCAGCCCATCGCCACTGAGCTCTTCGAGCTCCTCCAGCTGATCAGCGAAATACGTCAAGGGATCAACGCTGAAGCGGTCTTCAATGTCCGCGAAGCGCAGCTGATAGTGGCAAATCAATTGATTGATCACCCAGCGACGTATCTCATCATCGGCACTTAGGCGATACCCCTTTTCCACCGGCAGTCTGCCCTCGTCAAGCTTATTCTGATAGTCATTTATACACCGGGAATTTTGCCAGTACACATTACCGACCGCACTGATAGACGACACCCCAAACCCCAGCAAGTCGCAATCACTATAGGTAGAGTAACCTTGAAAATTTCGGTGCAAGTGACCTTCGCGCTGCGCTACCGCCAAGTCATCGTTTGGCAAGGCGAAATGATCCATACCGATATGCACATAGCCTGCCTGTGTCAAAGTGGCAATAGCTTGCGAAAAAATATCCATTTTTTGCTGGGGAGCAGGAAGCTCAGCGACTTTAATTAACCTCTGACCTTTAAACTTATCCGGCATATGCGCGTAGTTAAAAAGACTAATACGGTCCGGGCGCAGAGTCATGAGCACCTGTAGCGTGCGCGCAAAACTTTCCGCTGTTTGTAACGGCAAGCCGTAAATAAGATCCATATTCAAAGAGCGAAAATTATTTTCACGCACCGCGTCACACAATGCGGTAACCTCTTCAATACTATTGCGACGGTTGACCGCCTCTTGTACCTTGGCATCAAAATCTTGTACACCCATGCTAATGCGATTGAAACCCAACTCGCGCAATACCGGAATAACCGTGACATTGGTTTGTCCGGGATGAATCTCAATAGCGTAATCGCCGGAGTCGTCATCGGTCAGATGAAAATGTCGCCGGGTCATTTGCATCAGCAAACGCATTTCATCAACATTCAGATAAGTCGGCGTGCCCCCGCCCCAGTGCAGTTGCTTAACTTTGCGCCGCCCTGAACTTAGCGCCCTGTAGTCGGCCATCTCTTGCTCTAAACGATTCAAGTAGGCAATGACTCGACTCCGGTTATGTGTCACAACTTTATTGCAACCGCAGTAGTAACAAAGGCTTTCACAAAAGGGCAGATGAAAATAAAGTGACAGAGGCCGCTGTAAGCGCGCACTACGCGCCATGGCATTGAGCAGATCTACCTGAGGAAAATCATCGCTAAAATTTGGCGCTGTGGGGTATGAGGTATAGCGAGGGCCCGCGATGTCGTATCGATCAATTAGTTCAGTGGCAATTGCATTTTGCGTCATGGCTTAAGCTCTGGTTATAAGGTGGCTGATAACAGCGCGACCGCAATAACTCAAGCATTGGCAAACGGCGAGCCAATAAATCGTGCGGCTATAATTGATTGAAGATATGGGCTTCGACAATCGTTAAGCACTAGATTACCGCTTCAATGGTAGGGGATTATTGATCTAAATCAACTTCAGGGGGCAAGAAGAACTCCCGAATCCGGGCAGCTTCCCACATGGTATCCTGGTAACCGAGCTCAATAAGTTCGGAAATAAAGGGATTGGCAAACAGCAGATAACTGGCAGCCGTAGCACCGCCACCTTTTGCCGTGGCGCCAATAGCACGCAAAAAGAAACGCACACTGCGCGGTAAGTAACGCACTTTACGCCCGGCTATAACGTCAACCGCTTTAGTAGGTGATACCACTAAGTTGCGTACCGGGCGCAAATCAATACCGTTTGCCTCGCGCACGTCTGCGGGAATAACCTCAAGCAACGTATTGAGCCTCTCCATATGCTCAATATCGTTTTCCAGCGCATCAATAAACGCACTATTGAGCAAGTGCCCCACGATTTGCGCCATGGAAGGAGAATGCCGTACCGGCACACGTTTACCCCAATGCTTAGGATTGCGGTTGCCACTCACACCAATCACAAACAGCGCATCCGCCCCCAAGTGTAGTGCCGGGCTCATCGGCGCCAGCTGACGCAGAGCGCCATCACCAAAATATTCGCGGTTGATTCGCACGGTAGGGAAAATAGTAGGAATGGCCGACGATGCCAGTAAATGTTCGAGACGAATATCGGTGGCCACGCCCGCGCGGCGAAAACGTCGCCAAGACTCAAGTTCAGGCTGGCCCTGGAAGAAACTGACCGATTGCCCGGACGTATAACCCATTGCAGTAACACTGAGTGCATGCAGTTTATTTTGCTCGATGTTACGGGCAATATTGGAAAACTGAATTTTGCTCGCCAGTAACTCCCACAGCGGTGTGTTGTCGAGTAACGACAACGGGCGGTGCCGCCCCACCCCTTCATTAAAAAGCGAGAATCCAATGCGACTTAAACCCCTAAACATATCGCCCCAGCTGTGGCGATAAACCTGGCCAATACTCAGCTCTTGCCATATCGCGCCCAAGTCCGTCACCGCTTCGCGGAAAGTGCCCGGGTGCGAGGCCAAAGCAACGGCATTAATAGCACCGGCGGAGGTACCACAGATAACAGGAAAGGGATTGTCGATGCCTTCCGGAAGTATATCGGCTACCGCTTGTAATACGCCGACCTGGTAAGCGGCTCTGGCGCCGCCACCGGATAATATGAGTGCTGTTTTACTGCTCAACGATTTTGCCCTTAAGCCACTGGCCCGTAATTATTCTTTTAATTTGCGGCGCAGTACTTTACCTACATTGGTTTTCGGCAGCTCATCGCGAAACTCCACGTAATGAGGGACCTTATAACCGGTCAGTGATTCTCTGGCAAAGCTACGTATTTCTTTTTCGGTAAGCTCAGAGTTGGAGCAGACCACAAAGGCCTTGACGACCTCGCCACTCTCTTCGTCTTCTACGCCAACAACCGCTGCTTCAACGATATCCGGGTGCTCGCATAACACGTCTTCCACTTCATTGGGGAAGACCTTAAACCCGGAAACGTTGATCATGTCTTTTTTACGATCGACAATTTTGACATAACCATCTTCATCAATCGTGGCGATATCGCCGGTTTTAAGCCAACCTTCATCGTCTAAAATTTCACGTGTCGCCTCTGGCCGCTGCCAATAGCCTTTCATAACCTGGGGGCCGCGTACGCAGAGCTCACCCGCCTCACCCACAGGTAGTGACTCACCATCCTCTGATATCACTTTTACTTCAGTTTCAGGTAGTGCCACACCGACCGTGCCTAACTTAATACTAAAGCGCGGATTGATACAAACCACCGGAGAGGTTTCGGTCAAGCCGTAGCCCTCGCTGACCGGTACCCCGGTAAGCTCTTCCCAACGTTTAGCCGCGTCGTGGGTCAGGGCCATACCACCCGATGAGGTACACCGTAAATTGGAAAAATCGAGCGCGCGAAAATCTGTATTGCGGATCAGCGCGTTAAACAGTGTGTTCAGTCCCACAAAACACGTAAAAGGCACGCCTTTCAGGGCCTTCACAAACCCAGGTATATCGCGCGGGTTAGGGATCAGTAAGTTATGGTTCCCCAACGAAAGCGCGCACATGCAGTGAATCGTGTATGCATAAATGTGATAAAGGGGCAAAGGCGCGACAAATAAATCCTGATTCTTCTTAAACACATCATTCATGTGCAAATTCACCTGCAACATATTCGCGACTAAATTGCGGTGGGTTAGCATAGCGCCTTTGGCAACGCCGGTTGTGCCTCCGGTATATTGCAACACAGCGACATCGTCCGGGATTCCGCTCACAGGTTGCCATGGGCGTGTAGCCCCAGAGGCCAGGGCCTTATTAAACGGAATACTGTTGTTAAACGAAAAGGCAGGCACCATTTTCTTGATATGTTTAACCACGAAGTTAATGAGGGTGCGTTTTAGAGGCGGGTGTAAGTCGGCAAGCTCGGTCAGTATCACCTGCTCTACGTCAGTTTCAGCAACGACCTCTGAGGCGTGTCCGGCAACATTAGCCAAAACCACCAGAGCTTTGGCTCCGGAGTCGGTCAGCTGATGTTTTAACTCGGTCGCCGTGTACAGTGGGTTGGTATTGACCACCACAAGCCCCGCACGCAGCGCACCAAACACCGCCACCGGGTACTGGAGTACATTCGGCAGCTGAATGGCTATACGGTCACCCGGTTTAAGGTTGGTGTGATTTTGCAAGTAGGAGGCAAACCGAGCCGACAGCTCGTCCAACTCGCGGAACGATATCGTATGGTTTATGCACGTAAACGCTGGGCTATCGGCGTAATCGCGACAGGCCTCAGCAAATACATCAACGATCATTCGATTGCTGTCCAGACTCATTACCAAACTCCTTCGTCTATTTTTTCTATTATCGACGTTTCCCTGGTGCCAGCGTGAACCACCAGCGATTGATCTGTTTCACGACCAACACACCACGATTGTGCCATTGTAGTGGCCCTCAGTTCCAGCACTAGCCGTCAGTGAACTCCGCTAGCTTGGACAGCCCGACCAGCAGCGAGCCGGTATGGGGCCCGCCCGGGCTGCACCCAAATGACGAACCGGCCGCAAAGCCTATACCTAAGGATTCTTTTCAACGGCCTACTTGGCTGTGTTACTGCGATTATAGCTCAGTGTGAGAATTATGGTTGGCGCAGAGCATCCGCGGCCAAACGCGTGGCAATGGCAGCGGTTAACCCCCAAATGGTGTACTCCTTATACTTGAACTGAGGAATTCGGTAATGTTTGCCCTCGTGCTCATAGCTACGCCAGGCGACAGCTTCATCGGCTTGCAATAAGCGCAGTGGCATTGTGAATATTCGGTCGAGCTCGGCCGGATCAGGCACCAGTGTCACTTTTTCAGGTATCACTCCAATAACCGGAGTTACAACGACGCCGCGACGCGTCTGGTAATCGGGGTAGCGCCCCAAAACCTCAACCTTATCTGACGCCAGGCCGATTTCTTCAAAACTTTCACGCAATGCCGTTGCCACCAGATTGGTGTCATGGCTCTCCCATTTGCCGCCGGGAAAGGCGATTTCAGAGGGGTGATGCGCCAAATGTGCGGCGCGCCGGGTCAATACAATAGTGGGGTCTTGCGGGTCGCCAGAAAGGGCCAGTAAAACGGCTGCCTGGCCCACAAAGGGCCCCTGCGGCTGGTGACGAGCCGCCGGCAGTAACTGACTGGTAAGCGACAGCCAGCGCGGGTTAGACATCCGCCAATCGCCAAATGTCGTAAGCGGGCTCCTCAAACGGGTGGGCCGCAATCAGGGCATCGCGCACAGCGCCAATACAATCATCCAGGCAAACAGTTTCGACGCGCCACTCGGGCTCACGGCTAAGCTGTTCTTTCTCACCCGTAAACGGCTGAGCGCCGGCTAAAGGACGGAACTGGCCCTGCCCCTCAATCTGCCAACAGCATTGATCGTAGTCGCCGATTCGGCCCGCGCCGGCCGCAAACACCGCCGCCTTAACCGACTCGAGATGACTGCCGGGTACAAAAAAAACGAGTTTGTACAAGGGCGCCTCCGGTTAACGGTTAACGGGGTACGTTCACCGTACCCCATCCACCGTCTGCCAATTAGATAACCCGCACCGCTATCACATGCTCGACGGCGCCAATGGCCTCTATCACATCGTCGGCTGGGGTTTGTTCAATATCAATAATATTGTAGGCAATATCGCCGCGGCTTTTGTTAACCATGTCGATAACATTCACGTTTTTCTCGGCCAACACCGACAATACGTGCCCGAGTACACCGGATACATTGTCGTTACAGAAGGTGACGCGGGCACTGCCATTGGCCGCTCGCTCCATGTGCACTGCCGGGAAATTAACCGAGTTTTTGATGTTGCCGTTTTCCAGGTAATCCATCAGCTGGTCAGCGACCATAATCGCACAGTTTTCCTCTGCCTCTGCGGTGCTGGCACCGATGTGAGGTGTGGCGTAAACATCTTCACGATTGAGCAGAACAGGCTCTGGGAAGTCGCAGATGTACATACCCAAATGCTTAGCGTCCAAACTCTTAACCACTGCATCGGCATCCACAATCGCTTCGCGAGCGAAGTTCAGTAGAACCGCACCGGGCTTAACTGATTTCAGTGTTTCTTCGTTAATCAGGTGATGGGTCGCGTCAATGGCTGGCACATGCAGCGTCATAAAGTCAGAGCGAGACAGCAGCGCTTGTAAGTTTTCAGCGCGCGCTACCTGACTCGGCAGGCGCCAGGCCGCTTCAACCGACAGCGCCGGGTCGTAACCTATTACATTCATGCCCAGCGCTAAAGCCGTTTCCGCCACCATCGAGCCAATGGCACCCAGCCCGACAACACCCAGGGTTTTGCCCATCAGTTCACTGCCGGCAAACTGCGACTTTTGCTTTTCCATCAGCTTGCTCATTTCGCCGGCGTCGGTCATGTCGGTGAGCGAGTTAGACCAATTCATGCCGCGAATAATGCCGCGTGATGACAGCAGCATACCGGTAAGCACCAACTCTTTTACCGCATTAGCGTTCGCACCGGGCGCATTAAAAACCACCACACCTTTTTTGGTGTAATCGGCGACGGGCACATTGTTGGTACCGGCACCGGCACGGGCGACGGCTTTTACCGACTCAGGCAAGGCTTCATCGTGCAACTTGTGGCTGCGCAGAATGTAGCCATCGGGGCTGTTGATATCACTTGCCACTTCGTACTTGGCCCGGTCAAAACGGTTCAGGCCTTTTACCGAAATCTTGTTGTAGGTTTTAATTTTATACATGATCTTTCCAGTTATTCTGTGTTCGTGTCTTAGCGCAATCACTCAGTCACTTATCTACAAGGAGCATCCCATTGCGCCAAGACCTTTTCAGCCGTTGTCCAGGCTGTGCAATTCAAGCTATGGTAATTAAGCTGTTACTTGGGCGTAGGCCCAGCTCAACCAAGGCGTCAGCGCTTCCAGGTCCGCCGCTTCAACCGTTGCACCACACCAAATACGCAAGCCCGGAGGCGCATCGCGGTAAGCGCCAATATCGTAGGCCACGCCTTCGCTATCGAGCAGTTTTACCATGGCTTTAACTTGCTCAGGGGTAGCGTCGAGCTTAAAGCAAACACTGGTGTTAGAGCGCGTGGCTTTGTCTTGCGCCAAAAATTCAATCCACTCGTTAGCAGCGACAAAGTCTTCCAGCACTTTAAGATTGGCTTCACTGCGCTTGATAGCGGCAGGCACACCACCGATAGACTCGACCCAGTCGAGCGCGTCGAGGTAGTCGGCCACACACAGCATGGAAGGCGTGTTGATAGTGGCACCTTCGAAAATGCCTTCAATCAGCTTGCCGCCTTTGGTCATGCGGAACAACTTAGGCATGGGCCAAGGTGGCTCATAGGTTTCTAAGCGTTCAACCGCGCGGGGCCCTAAAATAAGTACACCGTGAGCGCCTTCACCGCCGAGCACTTTCTGCCAACTGAAAGTCACAACATCGAGTTTTTCCCACGGCATGTCCATGGCGAATACAGCCGAGGTGGCGTCGCAAATGGTCAAGCCTTCGCGGTCATCGGCAATCCAGTCACCGTTAGGGACTTTTACGCCGGAAGTAGTGCCATTCCAGGTAAAGATCACGTCGTGGTCAAAGTTCACCTTATCCAGCTCCGGCAGTTCGCCGTAGTCGGCCTCCAGGGCGGTAACATTGTCCAGCTTAAGTTGCTTGGTAACGTCAGTCAGCCAGCCCTTACCAAAAGACTCCCACTGCATAACATCGACCGGACGCTGGCCCAGCATGGACCACATGGCCATTTCTACCGCACCGGTGTCGGAGCCTGCGACGATGCCAACTCGATAACCGTCCGGCAAACCCAACATTTGTTTGGTTTGCTCACAGGCACGACCGAGAGCGGCCTTACCGATGGACGAGCGGTGCGAACGTCCCAGCGTAGAGATGTCCAGTTTGCTTACGTCGTATCCTGGGCGCTTGCTACAGGGGCCAGACGAAAAGTTAGGGTTTTGCGGTTTCACCGATGGTTGCATGACGTTCCTCTGAATTGGTCCAGAATGACGGAGCGAACACCCGGGAGTTCGCCTCCGGGGTGTATGAAAATTGGGCGCTGATTATGCCAGTTAGGCAGCGACTGGTCTACGCCTTGGCGGGATTATTAGCAGCGCTCAATGTACCGCCAGATAAGCTCTGGGATGCGGTATAGTAGAAAAATGAAAATGTACCCCCCATCCATGGTACTGGCGGTGCTGGCAACACTTGCCCTGCTTGCCTTAGGCGCTGCCAGCGAGCAGGTTAATCCGTGGCTACAATACCAGCCAAACGGGACCACAGGTGGCGAACTCTGGCGGTTGCTAACGGCTCACATCGCCCATTTAAACCTGACCCACGCGGCGCTTAATCTTGCCGCACTGTGGCTGATACTGCTTTGGCTTGGGGAGCAATACCACGCTTGGGAGTGGTGGCTGGCAGGGACCTTTATTTCTGTTTGTATCAGCATCAGTCTATGGTACTGGAACCCAGAACTGGGCTACTACGTAGGCCTTTCCGGCACACTGCACGGTTTGCTTATCTATGGGCTGGCGCCCCTGTGCTTGCAAAAATCTCTTTCCGCCTGGTTGGCGCTACTGGTCATTGGCGGCAAAATTATCACCGAGCAGCTCTACCCGGCCTCCAGCCAGCATACAGCGGAGCTCATAAATGGCGCGGTCATTACCGACGCTCACCTGTACGGCGCAGCTTGGGGGGCTGCGGCTGTTGCCATTCGCTATGCGGGAGTAATGCTTGGGGGTAAGAAAAATAACCGAATAAAACTTGCGGATAAATCGAGCTAAGCGAGAACATTGGCCGTTCACCGTTCACCGTTCACCGTTCACCGTTCACCGTTCACCGTTCACCAGGGCAAATATATCTTCCGGGAAAAACCCACGATACTGCAGGTAGCGTACCCGCCTTGCCTTTTCTTTCATGTCGGCTTTTTTGTCGGCGCTAACATCGGCAACTGGCTGGCGGAACTTTCGCTCCAATACATCGCGGGCCTGCTCGCGCCAATCCACATCCAGCTCGGCAATCGCCTGCTCCACTAAAGTGGCATCCACGCCTTTCTGTCTTAACTCTTGGGTAATGCGAATAGGGCCTCGGCCGCGCGCAACACTGGAGCGAACAAAAGCTTCGGTAAAGCGCTTGTCGTCGAGATAACCCAGCTCTTGCAGCCATTCAACGGCATCTTCAGCTAAAGCGACATCACCAAATTTTGCGGTTAGCTTTGTTTTCAGCTCGGCAACGCCGTGCTCGCGACGGGTTAGCGAGGCAAGTGCGCTATTGCGCACCTGCTCACGACTCGCTTGCGTATCATCTTGCAACATAACAAGGGAGACTTGGCCTCAAACTTAGGCCTCTTCTTCCGCGGTTTCTTCTGGCGCCTTGACTACGGTGCCAAGCAGCTCACCACGAACGCGCGCTTCCAGTTCTTCGGCCACGGCGGGGTTTTCTTGCAAGAACTTCACAACATTGTTTTTACCCTGGCCAATTTTGTCGCCGTTGTAGCTGTACCAGGCACCGGCCTTGTCGACCATTCCCAGCTTAACGCCACAGTCGACCACTTCCGCTAAGCGGTTAATGCCCTGGCCATACATAATTTGGAATTCGGCTTGTTTAAACGGCGGGGCGACCTTGTTTTTCACCACCTTAACGCGCGTTTCCGAGCCGGTGACTTCGTCGCCGTCTTTCACCGCGCCAATGCGGCGAATATCCAAACGCACCGATGAATAGAACTTAAGGGCGTTACCACCGGTGGTGGTTTCGGGGTTACCGAACATCACACCGATTTTCATACGGATTTGGTTAATAAAAATCACCAGGCAATTAGCGTTTTTAATATTACCGGTAATTTTACGCAGCGCCTGCGACATTAACCGCGCCTGCAAGCCAACGTGGTGGTCACCCATTTCGCCTTCAATTTCGGCTTTAGGCGTAAGGGCGGCAACAGAGTCAACTACCAGTACATCAACGGCACCGGAGCGCACCAGCATGTCAGATACCTCGAGCGCCTGCTCACCGGTATCGGGCTGCGAAATAATTAAGTCATCGACATTAACACCGAGCTTTTCGGCGTAAATGGGGTCAAGGGCGTGCTCGGCATCAATAAACGCACAGGTGCCACCGGCGCGCTGCGCCTCGGCAATCACCTGTAACGTTAGGGTGGTTTTACCGGAAGATTCAGGGCCATAAATTTCAACAATACGGCCTTTAGGCAGGCCGCCAATTCCCAGGGCGACATCCAGCCCCAGCGAACCGGTGGAAATAGAGGGTACGGCAACCAATTCGCGGTCGCCCATACGCATAACGGTGCCTTTACCGAACTGGCGCTCGATTTGGCCCAGTGCTGCATCCAAAGCCTTCTGTTTATTCGTGTCCATTTATCACCTCAACTTAAATTCAATTCGTACAATTTTTAGCGCTGGCACTTAGGTTTCGGCCAGTTTATTTGGTGTCCGGCTTAAGGAGTACACCGTATTTCAGTAAGTCATCCAGGTGCTTTGGCAAGGCGCGATTGGCAGCGTATGGCCGCAGCCCTCGCAAGATTCGCAACACATCCAAAGAGCCTGCAGGCTTACCTGTAAGGAGCCACACCCTGAAAGCGAGTGCGCTTCTTAAACCGGACACCTAAAGCATACAGTAAAAACCTGTACATGCAAACAGCACTAGGCATTTATACAGTGTTTTTTACCGGATTCTGGCGAATAATCGCCAGCAAGCCCCGCAACGCGGTCACTGAGGCCTGCTCGCGCACCTGGGCCCGGCTACCTTCGTATACGTAGCACTCACTCAATAGGGCGTCACCCGGCCCGGCCCATGCCAGCCAAACCGTGCCCACGGGCTTATCTGGCGTACCGCCATCGGGCCCGGCGATACCACTGACCGACACGGCGATATCCGCCCCGCCCACACGCAGCGCGCCCTGCGCCATTTGCTCTACCACCTCGCGACTAACCGCGCCGCAGCGCTCAAGCACCTCAGTCTCAACGCCTAACAGCTGCTGTTTGGCCGCATTGGCGTAGCTGACGATTCCGGTGCCAAACCAGGCCGAACTGCCGGCCACCTCGGTAATAGCCGCCGCAATGCCGCCACCGGTGCAAGACTCAGCGGTGGCCACCGTCCAGCCACGCTCCAGCAGGTCACTACCAAGCTCGGCCGATAAATGGTGCAATGTCGATTGATAAGTGGGCGGCGCCATAAGTACCTACGGATAAGAGCCTGCTTTTGAGTACCGGAGCGCCTGCTCCAGCCTTTGGAAACACCCAATATACTGAACTTACACCGGCAAACGCCAGCCCTATTCCACCCCGAATTCCGCCACCTGAAACATGGCCGATCCTGTGACCTACGACTATAGTGAGAGAAGTTCACCGTCACATAGCCGCAAGGACAACAACAATGCAGCGATTCAACACCAAGCTACTCGCATTAGCCACCATGGGGTTCGTATCAGCCGGTTTAGCCGCCCCGCTGAGCGCCGCGCCCATTGAGGGCACCTGGGTCACCATCGATGACAAAGACCGCAGCCGCAAAAGCCTGGTGGAACTGGTGGTTACCGAGGAAGGTGAGCTGCGCGGTACCATCACAAAACTACTGCAAGAAAAAAATCAGGGTTTAACGTGCGAAAAATGCCCAGGCGACTTCAAAGATAAACCCGTCGAAGGGCTAACGTTTATGTGGAGCCTGGAAAAGGCCAGCGAAGGCGAGTGGCGCGACGGCAAAATTCTCGACCCCAAAACCGGCAAAGTCTACAAAGCCCGCGCATCACTCAGTGAAGACAAACAAGAACTTACCGTACGCGGGTTTGTCGGGTTTTCGCTGTTTGGGCGCAGTCAGGTTTGGGTTAGGGAGGGCGATTGACCCCCTAACCCGGTTAACCTTAAACCCTGCGCCCTCCTAAAACACTAATAAATGTTCTCTCCCGCAGACTCGGCAAACAATGTAAACCCCACCTCGTCAATTTCTACATCTTCAACAATTTCTAATGGCGGATACCCAAGCTTCGCGCGCTTCTTGTTGTAATCATCAAAAATAACCTTAGCTTGACTATAGATATACTGCCTATCAGAGTCAGTTAAAGTAAAATCCCCATATACATGTTCGTACATATTCATTTCAATGTCAGCATGCATGTATTTGAGACCAGGCACACCGCGCAGCGAAGCAAACTCCAGGTAGGAAAGTTGATTTAAAAGGTTCTCTCTGGATATATCAGCACCTTCAAAATTAACCCCTTCGTACTGACTAAAAGCGGTGCTTATATATTCATTACTCCCCAAGGTCACAGATAGGTCCGCATACTGGCGCATTCGATTGAAGTTTTCGCTTAGTGCATGATAATCCTCATCACTAAACGGTTTTTCTATTTTTGATACAACCTCTCTCGCCCGTGTAACGATCTCGCCAATTGCGATTAAATCGCCACTTTCAGCAAGGTCTTCCAGGGCAGAATCGTCGTAGTGAGCATAATCTCTTACCTTCGACCAACTATACTCCGGAATATAATCATCGCTATTGTGTACATAGTCGGCATTTGACGTCGACTCGACCGTATCTACTTTTGGTATTACGTCAACGACTTCTCGATCTAAATTGAGATCACTGTTATCTTTTTTGTCTTTGAGTCCACTAGTAAAAACAATACCGGCGATAACAGAGACTAACAAAGCAAATATCCATAAGCCTCTCATTCGTAATCCCCTTCATAATTATATTCCCAAAAGTTAATATCACTGCCCAAGCACATTGACATATTTTCATTTCGAGAATTTTGAGCCTGAATCTTACAGTCAGAAATATTAGAATCATAATTAAATTCGTTTTCATGTATACACTTGTCATATGAAACGAACTCAACCTCAAATTCTCCCTCAAAGCGCAGATATTCGTCATATCCAGCCGATCCCCCACCCCGAAAAGTCCAATTATTTATGGGGGCACAAATATTTTTATAAAAGGATGAGCGATCTTCAATAGCATCGTCTTTACATGAACTGAATTTCTCTTTAATACTACTTACCAGTGACCCACACTTATTTCGCCACTGTCCGTATAACATAGCTCTAGTCCTATTTGCTTGCCCGTAACGCCTAATAGAACTGAGAATAAAGGACATCTCAGCATCAGGTGTCCTCATATGGTTGGTTAAGTAGTGGTAGTATCCACTAGGGAGATAAACCCCTCGCACATAAACCTCTTCTAAAGGTTTATCATCAGCGTAAACGTAAGCCGTACAGAATACTTCTAGGATGATTAAAACAGAAAGGGATAATATTGATTTCATAAACACCTCCATGTGTCGTTGGACTTTCCCTGTCACACCCAAAGGCTAGCTCACCAATTTCAAACAAACAACTACGATTTTGAAATAACAAAATAATCTATTATTACGGAAGAAATACTGAAACACTCATAATTTTTACCAACACCACGAAAATTAGTCACCCAAATCAACCAAATTACATTCAACGACAATAAGACTAGATGAAATTTTCATTTATTGACAAATCGAGTTTTCCTGCCAGCCAACCGCTTCATCAACCGGCCAATATCGCAGGGGCAATCGTTGGCCCCGACAACTAAATGTACATGATTGGTCATCAGGCAATAGCTATACACCCGCAAACCAAAGAACGCTTTCCACTCAGCCAAATTATCGAGATAGTATTCGTAATCCCGACCCTCAACAAACACCACGTTACGGTTATGGCCGCGCTGCACAATATGATGCGGCAAATCCGGCACAATTACCCTCGCCCGCCTTGGCATATCAACTCCTCCTTGAGCCCTAGTTCAAACCTCACCACTACCGATCACGTATTGGGGAAAATAAATCTGTCCCCTTTTTCTTCGAAATTTCAGTGTATTTCATGCCATTTCACATTCTTCATTTTGCCGATTTGCCAAGTAAGGATCGGATGATTCTGAGGTCAGCGAATCGCAGTATGCGCGAAAAGTAAGCGGGCTTGGCCCGATGGAGTGAAGCCTCAGCTACAATTTTTAGATAGTGAATTGGACGGTTTAGGATCTCGCCCACCAATCACTCAAAAAGCAGCAAGCTAAATATTACGATTTCAGTATTTTTTCCAGCTCATTCAACTGCTGCGCATAAGCTTCTGGATTACTTTTCTTGAATTTTTCCAGGTTAAGGAGCTTCCATTTCACTGAGGGGAATTTTTGATAATCGTAGATTGACCAATCCGGCTTGAGGCGATTAAGGCTCAACAAAAAGGTTTTATCCTCTTCGTTCAAACTACCCCTGCCCGCGTCGATGAGCTGGAGTCTCGTGGCCTCGTAGTCGTCGTAGCTAAACTCGATCTCGCTCATGCCTTGGAATTGACTTTCAAAAGCCGCACGCTGATCCTGCAGGTTTGGAACAAGCATTTCGTGGGTCGGGCGATTACTACTCACTAATCCCAGAATAAACCCTTGCTTAATCTCGTCAGTAAAGGCTTTATTGTCTAGCCCTTCATTTTCAAAAAAGAGCTTCACATCAAATAAATCTCTTGGGTGCTGCCTATCAAGGGCAGCGCACAATTTGCCGCCATATAGCTGTGCTAAGGGCACCAGCGGCATGGTACAAAACGCATCGAACTGCTCTTGTGCAGCCTCGCAAAGGGGCACTTTATTTGGCTCGCCTAGCAAGCCCCGCCCTACCATGTTCACCTCAATCTTAATGAGCACACCGCGCTCATCAAGCTGTAGCTTACAAACATTTTCTTTATGCTGCACCCATATTGATGGACGCAGTGCCTCGATACGTTCTTTAATCCTTAGCAAGGCCGAATTAATGCCTTCCAGCGTTTCATTACGCTCGGCAATCTCGACATAGGTTAAGTCGATATCGACTGACAGCCTCGGCATATTTCGTACAAAAAGGTTGATTGCCGTACCACCATGCATGGCAAAACACGCCTCTTTGGCAACTTCTGGCAACACATCCAGCAAGAGCCCCACTTGCCTTTTATAGGCTTCATTCATTTATGCTCACCAGCTCTTTGGGTACGGTTATCTGATACTTCGAAACATAAACACCGTCATTCACGATAGCGCGTTTACCGGAACCCAAGTCGACCGTATCCAGGTTGATATGGCTTAGCCATTCGTGGCCCGCCTTATCCGCCAAGTACAAAAACAAGCGTTTTACCTTTACGGAAGTACAGCTTTGCAGCAGTGCCTGAACGCTGGCTGGTCGTAGATTGTTTAACCCTTCCATCAACTCAAACACTTCCAAAAGCGGTTGGGACTTAGGAGCCAGGTATAAGCACTCCATTATGGCTCGAGCGGGGTTTGATACCTTTACCTTGAAACTCTTGTGCCCTATTTCGACTAAGCCAATATCAGGCGGTAGAAACGACGTCAGCTTACAATCCACGCTGACGCCCCAATCCCGCTTTTTAAACCACAGCGGCAAACGGTCTTCGGTACCACCGAATAGCTGTACAGACTTGGTAGCCAGCTCTAAATAATGTGCCTTGCCCTGTATGGAGAGCGCCGTTTTGGCGGCTGGATGTATGGAGAGACCTAGCTGGGCCTGTAAGGCATAGATGCCGCCCAAATAGTCCACTTGGTCACCGTGGCGTATAAGCGCCCCGGTACCGATAGAGTCAAACCACCGGCTGCGCTTATAGCGCTTCTGCAAATCAAGGCTATAACCCTGACCATCAAGCCACGCCGAAGATAGCACGGCGCCCAAAGGCTGAGTGCTAAGCAAATGGTTTAATTTTGACTCTTTTTCGGTACTCATAGTACCAAACTAACCAATTTTTTAAACCAGATCAATCAATAAGTTTATATTTTCCAATTTTTTGGTACTTTAAGTACCTAAATATAGGATTTTTTAAACTAAGAGCGGCTTTGCCGCCTCATACGCCACCATTGAGACCAACGAGAACAATGGTACTTTTGGGGCTCAGCCTTGTCGATAAGAGGAGGCAAGACGAGCGAAGCATGAGCGTTAATGGCCGAAGGCCGCTGAGCCCCAAAAGCCCAAAAAATAGGCCTCTGCCAAAGCAGAGGCCATTATGTAGTGGCATAGTTAATTTGGCCACCTAATTAGAGGTGATATGATCACTTCTTAGACACATAGGTGACCAATGAGTAAACGAACAAGACCAACTTTTAGCCCCGAGTTTAGACTGGAATCGGCCCAGCTGGTAGTCGAT